>NZ_CP114871.1:2412612-3700225 GCF_027474405.1 Caulobacter sp. NIBR2454 | reverse complement strand
AAGCCCCACCGCAAAATCCCGCCCTCCGCCAACAACAGCCGCCGCGCCCCCACGCAGGCGGACTTGTCGTACCCAATTGGCCACAAAAACCCGACCGCCGAACGCATATGCGCCCGCCGCCGCCTGTTCTCATTCCGCTTGGGATGGAAGGTCGTCTTAGCTCTCAGAGTATTCAGCGGCCCCTCCCGGTCAAACGGAAAACTTGCCGCTAGACGCGGATATTTCTGTTGACTCAAGCGCGGGCTAGAGCCGCCAAGGGCGGGGCCATTTTCCGGTTAAGCTTACGCTGTTCGTTATGTCGCACGGGCCCGATTTGGGCGCGAAAAAGCCGGCCGGGCCACAGGCCCAACCGGCTTCAAAATCGTAGAAAGTCCGGGCGCGGTAAGGCGCCGGTTGTTTTTTAGGCGGCGGTCGCCAGCTTCTTGAGCTGGGCGGCCAGACGCGAAACCTTGCGGGCGCCGGTGTTCTTGTGAACCACGCCCTTGGACACCGCGCGCATCAGCTCCGATTGAGCCTCAACGAAAGCGGCCTTGGCTTGGCCAGCATCGCCAGCGGCGAGCGCGTCTTCGAACTTGCGCAGGAACGTGCGGACGCGCGAGCGGCGAGCCTTGTTCACTTCGGTGCGGCGTTCGATCTTGCGGATCGCCTTCTTGGCGCCGGGATTATTGGCCATAGGGCTTTGGACCTTCAAACGGACAAGCGCTCAAGACTGGCATCCTGGGCGCGGCAAATCAGAGCGGGCGCATATAGCCGAAGGCCAAGCGCCGGTCAACGCGCATCAGCGGCCTTTGAACGCCGGCTTCCGCTTTTCGACGAAGGCCCCCATGCCCTCCTTCTGATCCTCGAAGGCGAAGAGGGAGTGGAACAGTCGCCGCTCCAGCTTCACCCCCTGGGTCAGGGTGGTCTCGTACGCGGCCTCGACCAGTTCCTTGTTCATCATCACCGCCAGGGGCGATTGGCTGGCGATCTTGCGCGCGATGGTCATCACCTCTTCGATCAATCCGTCGGCGGGAACCACCCGGCTGACCAGGCCCGCGCGCTCGGCCTCGGCGGCGTCCATCATCCGGCCGGTCAGGATCATGTCCATGGCCTTGGACTTGCCCACCAGACGTGTCAGGCGCTGTGTGCCGCCGATGCCGGGGGCGACGCCCAGGTTGATCTCGGGTTGGCCGAACTTGGCGCTGTCGGCGGCGATGATGAAGTCGCACATCATGGCCAGTTCGCAGCCGCCGCCCAGGGCGTAGCCGGAGACCGCCGCAATGATCGGTTTGCGGAAGCGCTCGATCGCATTGGCGCCGGCGGTGAAGAAGTCGGCCTTGAACATGTCCGCATAGGACTGGCCGGCCATCTCCTTGATGTCGGCCCCGGCCGCGAAGGCCTTGGCCGAGCCGGTCAGCACCACGCAGCCTACGGCCTCGTCGGCCTCCGCGGCGGCCAGGGCCTGGCCTAGCTCGGCCAGCAGAGCGGTGTTGAGCGCGTTCAGGGCGTCCGGCCGGTTCAGGCGGATCAGGGCGACGCCGTCGGAGATCTCCACGATCAGGGTCTCATAGGCCATGGCGGGTTCCTTTTTATTATGTCGGCTTATTATTCGGCCGAGGTCTAAGGACCTTCGACCTTGAATCCTAGCGCCCGAAGGCGGGCGGGCAGTCCGTCGCGGCCCACCAGATGGCCGGCGCCGACCACGATCACCGTCTCGCCTGACCCGGCCATGCGGGCCTTGATCGTCTCGATCCACCGGGTGTTTCGATCGACGATCAGGCGGCGATAGAGCACGGGCGACGCCTCGCGGATGGGATCCAGGGCCTCGGTCTCCAGGGTGCGGATGTCGCCGGCGGCCCAGGCCTGGACCAGCTCGTCATAGGCGCCGGGACCTTCGGCCAGTTCATCGAGAGTCTGGCGCAGGGAAGCGACCTGTGCTTCCTGGGGCGTGTCGGCCAGGATGGCGATCTGCTGTTCTGGGGTCTCGAACGCACGCCGCGCCGCCGAGGCGGGAGCCGTGCGCTCGATCACCGTCTCCACGCCTTCGGCCCTGCTGGCGCTGCTCTGCATGAACATGGCGTTGGCCAGGGACACCTCCGCCAGCCACGGCTGCAGATACTGAAGCACCGCCATAGGCAGCCCCAGGTCCTCGGCGGTCTTGCGCAGCCGCGCGCCGTCCGCGGGGCCGAGCAGCCCGGTCAGGGTCTGGCCGGCGGGCAGGTAGCCGCGGGCCATAGCGGCTTGGCCCACCTGGGCTTGGCTGGCGGCGTCCATGGGCAGCTCGAACCACAGGTCGTCGGCCTTGGCCAGGGCGGCGTCGAGCGCGTCCGGCCGCCAGTCCACCCCCGGGGGCAGGATATGCATGGATCCGAAGATCACGATCTCGGAGTCGGCGTCGCGCACGATCCATACCGGCGGCATGGCGGCGGCGCTGGACGGAAGCGAGCAGGCGGCGAGGAAAAGCGCGCAAAGCGAGACGAGGGAGCGGACCAATCGATCAGACCTGACACACGGGACAATAGAATGTGGATCGTCCCGCCTGCACCTGCCGGTCGATGACGCCCTTGCAGCCGTCATTAAGGCACGGCTCGCCCTCCCGGTCATAGACCCGGAAGCGATGCTGGAAATAGCCAAGCGCCCCATCGGTGGCCGCGAAGTCCTTCAGGGTCGAGCCGCCGGCCTCAACCGCTTCCGCCAGAACGTCCTTGATGATGGTCACCAGGGGCTCCAGCCGCTTTCGGGCTATGCCGCCCGCCGACTTGAAAGGCGAGATGCGGGAACGGTTCAGCGCTTCGCACACATAGATATTGCCCAGCCCCGCCACGATACGCTGGTCCAGCAGCAGGGTCTTGGGTCCCTGTTTGCGCCCCTTGAAGGCCTTCACGAGGACCTCGGCGTCCAGATCCGGCCCCAGGGGTTCGGGACCCATGCCCTTGAACCACGGGTGCTCGGCCAGTTGTTCGGTGGGGATCAGGTCCATGAAGCCGAAGCGACGCGGGTCGTAATAGGTGATCTTCACGCCCGCCTCGGTCTCGAACACCACATGGGCGTGCTTTTGCGAGGGCAGGACGGTCTCGACGAACTCGCCCGGCGTGACGGTGCGGCCATGATCCTCGATCTCGAACCGGCCCGTCATGCCCAAGTGCGCCACCAGGGTGTCGCCACGGTCCAGCGGCATCAGCAGATACTTGGCGCGCCGATCCAGTTTCAGGACGGTCGCTCCGGTCAGGCGCTGGACGAAGCCGTCAGGCAGGGGAAAGCGCAGATCGGGCCGGTTGGCCTTGACCCGCTTCAGCCGCGCCCCGGCCAGGACGGGCTCCAGGCCCCGGCGGACCGTCTCGACTTCGGGCAGTTCGGGCATGAATTCCCTTGTCTCTAATAGATGACGCGGCGGGCCCGCCGGTCTAAAGCTGCCGCCATGACCAAGAGCTCCGCCAGCTTCGGATATCAGGACGTCGATCCGGCCGAAAAGCCGAAACTCGTTCGCGGCGTCTTCGACCGCGTCGCCAAGAACTACGACTTGATGAACGACCTGATGAGCGGGGGCGTCCACCGACTGTGGAAGGACGCCGTCGCCGCCCGCCTCAATCCTCAGCCGGGCGAGGTGATCGTCGATTGCGCGGGGGGCACCGGCGACATGGCCCGCCGCTTCTCCAAGATGGCCCGCGCCGCCCAGGAGCGCCGGGGCGGCCCCGACGCACGCGTCTTCGTGGTCGACTACAACGCCGAAATGATCGCCGCCGGTCGTGAAAAGGGCTCGGAGCCTGAAATGGCCTGGGCCGTGGGCGACGCCCAGCACTTGCCCCTGCCGGACAATTTCGCCGACGCCTATGTGATCAGCTTCGGCATCCGTAACGTCACCGACATCGACGCGGCTCTGCGTGACGCGCGCCGGGTGCTCAAGCCCGGCGGCCGGTTCCTGTGCCTTGAGTTCTCGCGCCCGACCACCGAGGCGCTGCAAAAGGCCTATGACGCCTATTCTTTCAAGGTGATCCCGCAGGTCGGCGAATGGGTCGCCAAGGACCGCGACGCCTATCAGTACCTAGTCGAAAGCATCCGCCGCTTCCCCGATCAGCGCACCTTCGCCGGCATGATGGAGACTGCGGGCTTTGGCCGCGTGACCATCACCAACTTCATCGGCGGCGTCGCCGCGCTGCACCAGGGCTGGAAGCTCTAGCCGCATGGGCCAGATCGCCGCCTTCTTCCGGCTGCTGGCCGCCGGCTGGGCGCTGGCCCGCGCCGACGCCCTCATCCCGCGCGAGCTCGACCCGATCCTGCCGCCGTCGCTCAAGGCGCTGGCCCGGTTCATCCGCCTGTTCTCGGGCATGGAGGCCAAGTATGGCCGCCCCGGTCAGCGCCTGGCGCGCTCGCTGGAGAAGCTGGGCCCCGTGGCCATCAAACTGGGCCAGTTCCTGTCGACCCGCGCCGATATGTTCGGGACGCAGTTCGCCGAAGACCTCGGCCGTCTGAAGGATCGCCTCGATCCCTTCCCCCTGGAGATCGCCCGCGCCGAGGTCGAGCGGGCGCTGGGCCGCCCAGTAAGCGAGGCCTTCACCAGCTTTGGTCCGCCGATCGCCGCCGCTTCCATCGCCCAAGCCCATCCCGCGACCCTGCCGGATGGCCGCAAGGTGGCGGTGAAGGTCCTGCGCCCCGGCATCGAACGTCGCGTGGCCGACGAGTCCGCCGCCCTGCGCCTGGCCGCCCGTCTGGCCGAACGCTTCGCCCCCGCATCGCGCCGGCTGGAGCCGGTGCTGTTCGTGGAGACGGTGATCCGCTCCCTGGTGCTCGAGCTGGATCTGCGCCTGGAGGCGGCGGCCGCCGCCGAGCTGGGTGAGGTGATGAATCGCGACGGCTACATGCGCGCGCCGGCCGTGGTCTGGGACGGCGTCGGCAAACGCGCCCTGACCCTGGAATGGGCTACGGGTTTGGCCCTGTCAGAAGCCGCCGCCCTCGACCAGCCGGGCCTGGACCGGTCCCTGCTGGCCGACAACCTGATCCGCGCCTTTCTGTCCCAGGCCCTCGACCACGGCGTCTTCCACGCTGATCTGCACGAGGGCAATCTCTTCGTGGCCGCGCCCTCTATCCTGACGGCGGTGGATTTCGGCATCGTCGGGCGATTGGGTCCAGCCGAGCGGAAGTATCTGGCCGAAATTCTCTATGGCTTCCTGCAACGCGACTATGTTCGTGTGGCTCAGGTCCATTTCGACGCCGGCTATGTGCCTCTGACCCATGACGTCAACGCTTTCGCTCAGGCCCTGCGGGCTGTGGGGGAGGCCGTGTTCGGCCGGCCGGCCAACGAAGTCTCCATGGGCCGCCTGCTGGCCCAGTTGTTCGAGATCACCGCCCTGTTCGACATGCGCTTGCGCCCCGAACTTGTGCTGCTCCAAAAGACCATGGTCACGGTGGAGGGCGTCGCCCGCCGCCTGGATCCCAGCCACGACCTTTGGGCCGCGGCAGACCCGGTGGTGCGCCGCTGGATCACCCGCGAGCTTTCGCCCGTGGCCAAGGTCCGTGACTTCGTCGACGACGCGGTTGCGGCCATGCGCTCTCTGCGCCGCCTCGCGGAGGGCGGCCAGACGACGGTGGTCGTGGCCCCGGATCGCGGCGCCCCGGCCCTGGTCTGGTTCGCGGTGGGAGCGGCGACCGCCGGGGTCGCCTTCCTCGTCGCGCTCTGGTTCGGCTGAGCCTATTCGGCCTGACCGCGGTCGCGACGGGCCAGACGAGTGGAGCGTTCAGCCTCCCTGGTCTTCTGTTCCGCCCAATAGGCCTCACCCTCGCGCGGCCTGAACATGGTGCGCGGCGTGCCGTCCTTGGCCGCTACGGCGAAGACATTGTCCCCGACGTCGTAGATCAGGACGTCGCCGTTGGCCCGCTTCAGAGTCTGAACCCCCTTGGGCGGGTTCTCCACGAAGTCGCGGGCCATGCGGGCGAAATCTTCCGGGCTCTTGGCGCCGAAGTCCTCACCATTGCGCTCGAAAGCCCGCTGAACGTTCTCTTCGGCGGTGTAGCGGCGGCTGGCGGTCCAGATGGGCTTGCCGTCCAGTTGGGGGACGGGCGCCTCGCGCGCGTCCGCCCGCTCGTAGGTTGCGGGCGCGGATGTATGGCCAGAAGTCGTCGCCTGGTCACGGCTGGGGATCGCGGTCGCGCCGCCGTCGCAGGCCGCAAGAACGAGCGCTGACACATAAATTGCTGTCTTCGCCGGTGAGAACACACTCAGAACCATCGCTTCCTCCGCATTTACAACCCAAACGGGTGTTATGGAACGAAGTAAGAACAAACTTTGCCGTTTGTCCAGCGGGCGGCATCGCCTAAAGACGCAGGCGAACCCGCAGGGAGGCTTGGCCTTGAGCGAGAAGCGCGTCCTTCTGATCGTTGGCGGCGGCATAGCGGCCTACAAGGCGCTGGAGCTGACCCGCCTGCTCCGCAAGGCGGGCGTGGCCGTGCGGCCGATCCTAACCCGCGCCGGCGCCGAGTTCGTCACCCCGCTGTCGCTGTCGGCCCTGGCCGAGGACAAGGTCTATTCGGAGCTATTCTCCCTCACCGACGAAGCGGAGATGGGCCATATCGAGCTGTCGCGCTCGGCCGACCTGATCGTGGTCGCGCCGGCCACCGCCGACCTGATGGCCAAGGCCGCCACGGGCCGGGCGGACGATCTGGCCTCCACCACCCTGCTGGCCACCGACACGCCGATCCTGATGGCGCCGGCCATGAACGTTCGCATGTGGGAGCATCCCGCCACCAAACGGAACCTGGCGCAGTTGAAGGCCGACGGGGTCGCCTTTGTGGGGCCGGACGAAGGCGCCATGGCCTGCGGCGAGTTCGGCGAAGGCCGCCTGGCCGAGCCGCCCGTGATCTTTCAGGCCGTGATGGGTCTGCTGGAAGGCGATCGGCCGCTGGCCGGCAAGCGCGCCCTGGTCACCGCCGGCCCCACGGTGGAGGCGATTGACCCCGTGCGCCTGCTGACCAACCGCTCCAGCGGCAAGCAGGGCTACGCCATCGCGACCGCCCTGGCGCGGCTGGGCGCCGAGGTGACCCTGGTCTCCGGCCCCACCGGCCTGCCCGCGCCCGTCGGCGTGAAACGGGTGGATGTAGAGAGCGCGCGTGAGATGCTCGCGGCCTGCCAGTCCGCTCTGCCTGCGGACGTGGCTGTGTTCGTGGCCGCCGTCGCCGACTGGCGGCCGGACGAGGCCTTTGGCGTCAAGCTGAAGAAGGGCAAGGACGGCCCGCCCGCCCTGCATCTGGTTGAAAACCCCGACATCCTGGCGAGCCTGGCCGCCTCCGGTCCGCAGCGGCCGAAACTGGTGGTCGGCTTCGCCGCCGAGACCAACGACGTCGAGAACCATGCCCGCGCCAAGCTGGCGCGCAAGGGCTGTGACTGGATCATCGCCAATGACGTCAGCGAGCCCGGCGTCATGGGCGGCGAGGAGAACGCCGTGCTTCTCATTACCAAGACCGAAACCGAACGCTGGGACCGCGCATCCAAGGACGCCGTCGCCCGCCAGATCGCCGAACGCATTTCAAAGGCCCTTGCATGACCCCGACCATACCCATTGTCCGCCTCGCTCACGCCGAAGGCCTGCCTCTGCCGGCCTATGAGACCGAGCACGCGGCGGGCATGGACCTGCGGGCGGCGGTGACCGACGAAGAGCCGATGACCCTGAAACCCGGCGTCCGGGCCATGGTCCCGACGGGCCTGTCCTTCGCCGTGCCGGCGGGTTTCGAGGCCCAGGTGCGGCCCCGTTCGGGCCTGGCCGCCAAGGCCGGGATCACCTGCCTCAACACGCCGGGCACCATCGACGCCGACTATCGTGGCGAGGTGAAGGTCGTCCTGATCAATCTCGGCGAAGAGGACTTCATCATCCGCCGCGGCGACCGCATCGCCCAGCTGGTGATCGCTCCGGTGGCCAAGGCCGCCTGGAGCGAAGTTGAGAGCCTGGAAGAAACCGCCCGCGGGGCCGGCGGCTTTGGCTCCACCGGCCGGGGCTAGTCCAGCAGGTCGGACGGCAGGGTCGGTTCCGACAGGATCGCCTCCATGGCCTTCCAGCGGGCGGCGGGGTCGCTTCCAGCCCGCTCGACCTTGGCCTTCACCATCTCCTGGCCGGTGACGTAGTTCAGCACATAGCTGCGATAGCCTTCCGAGAAGCGGATGCTCTGTTCGGCGCGGGCGCGTGAGACCAGCTGGTACTTCTGCATAAGGCCGATGGCCGTCTCCCGGTCGATCTTGCCGTTCAGCAGGTCGGCCGTGATGGTCAGGCGCGCGCCGCCCAGCCCGCTCAGCGCCTCGCGCAGAGTTCCGTAGGCGGCGGCCGTCTTGGGATCCAGGCCGGCCAGGGGGTAGAGCGTCTTGGCCTCGAACGCCGTGCGTTGCTCGCCGGGGAAGGCCAGGTCGATGCCGTAGTTGCCCTCGCCCTCGGCGATCAGGGATAGGGGCGAGAACAGCGGATAGACCGAGAACTCGACCCAACCGCGCTCCCTGACCAGCCGGTCCTCGAGCAGGGCGTTGTGGGTGTGGTGGCCAGGATAGCCCTCGTGGCAACCCAGATCGACCGCGCGGTCGATGAAGATCGGCAGGTCGGTGTTCACCTGGATCAGACTGTGAGCCTTGCCCTGGTACCAGTTGTAGCCGGACCAGCTCTTGTCAGTGACGAACTCCAGGACAAAGGACTCCTCGGCCGGCAGCCGGATGTGGGCGGCCGTCCGCGCCCGGCATTCGGCGATGGCGGCGCGCATCACCGGCTCCAGCCGGTCCTTGGGGATGGCGTAGCGCATCTTGAAGGCGTCCACCCGATCAGCCAGCGGCCCGTCGCCGGGAACCACCGCCTCGATCCTGGCCAGGAGCGGGTCGTAGGCCGACAGGGGCTTGAGCGGCGGATTGACGCCGAACAGGGCCTGCGCCTCTTCGGCGAAGCTCGGCTTGGCGCCATTGATCATGCCGATGCGGAACTTCACGGCCTTGATCTGGGCGGCGAGGAAGGCGCGGCGCTTCTTCTCGATGTCGGTCAGTGTCTTGGGATTGACCGCCTCCACCACCGCCGTCAGGCGGTCGGCCTCCGCCGCCAGGGCGGGCAAGCTGGACTTGCTCGCCTTCACCGCCTCGCGAATGTCGGCGGGGCCATAATAGGCGTCCACATAGCCGTCTTCATGCTCCCCGACGCCCAGGACCAGCTTCACATAAGCCGTCGCCGCGTCGTCCAGCGGGGCGCGGGCGGCGGCCGGGAAGGCGGCGCAGAGGGAAAGCAGCAGGGCGGTCAGCAGGCGGCGCATGGACCATCTCCGAAAGGGCGGTCGCACGGTACCCGGACGCCCGCCGTTCGAAAATCCTAGTCATGGCTTCTTGATTAGTGGACGCACGCGTCCATTTTTCATTGCATCGCAGCGAAACGGGGTTTAAAGCCCCGACTGACGCTGCGTCTATGCAGCGTTAAGATCGTCCGAGGGATGGGCCGATGGCCGAAGTTCGCAAGAAAAAGCTGGTTCCGATGGTTGTCGCCGGCGCGACGGCCTTGGCTGTCGTCATCGGCGGCGGCATGTGGTGGATCGACAAGCAGCACTTCGAGGCGACCGACAACGCGTTCGTCCAGGCCGACACGGTTCAGGTCAGCCCGCAGGTCGGCGGCTATGTGGCCGAGGTCCTGGTGGCCGATAACCAGCAGGTCCAGGCTGGACAGGTCCTGGCCCGTATCGACGCCTCCACTTTCCAGTCCAAGCTCGATCAGGCCATGGCCAACGCCGCCGCCCTCGACGCCGCCGTACGGAACGTCGACGACCGCGCCGCCCTCGAACAGGCGATGATCGCCCAGCGTGCGGCCGGTGTGGAAAGCGCCCGCGCCGACGCCAGCCGCGCTCGCGCCGATCTCAATCGCTATGACGCTCTGGCCAAGCAAGGCTGGGTCTCGACCCAGAAACTGCAGACCGAACGCGCCAGCACGGTGCAGTCCGACGCCGCTGTCGCCCAGGCTCAGGCTGCGCTGGAGGCCGAGCGCCGCACCGCCGAGTCCCTCGGCTCGACCCGCGCCCAGACCTTGGCTCAGGCGGTCGCCGCCCAGGCCGCCGTGCAGCAGGCCCGCATCGATCTGGAGCGCACCGTCATCCGCGCTCCCGTCGCCGGCGTGGTCGGCGCCCGTTCGCTGCGACCTGGCCAACTGGTCCAGCCGGGCCAGGCCCTGATGTCGGTGGTGCCGCTAAGCCAGACCTACATCGTCGCCAATTTCAAGGAGACGCAGGTCGCACGCCTGCGCATCGGCCAGCCGGTCGAGATCAAGGCCGACGCCTTCGGCAAGGAGAAGATCGAAGGCAAGGTCGAAAGCTTCGCGCCCGCCACCGGACAGGAGTTCGCCCTGATCCCGGTCGAGAACGCCGTGGGCAACTTCACCAAGATCACCCAGCGCCTGCCGGTTCGCATCGCTGTGGAGCGTAAGGGAACAGCCGCCGGCGGTCTGCGCCCCGGTCTTTCGGTCGAGGTGAAGGTCGATGTCCGCGACAAGTCCGGCCAAGGCTTCGCCGACGCCGGCGCCGTCCATCAGACCGCCAGCCGCTAAGGCCGGGGCAAGGAGCGCGCCATGAGCGACGCCGCCATTCCCGCCGGGCGCCCCGCCGCGGCGCCAGGAGTCGAGACCGACTGGGCCAAGCTTTTCCTGGGCTTCGGCGCCATGGTCATCGGCCAGTTCATGGCCATTCTCGATATCCAGATCGTCTCGGCGTCCCTGCCGCAGATCCAGGCCGGGGTCGGCGCCAGCGCCGATCAGGTCAGCTGGATCCAGACCGCCTATCTGATCCCCGAAGTGGTGATGATCCCGCTCTCGGGCTACCTGTCGCGCCTGTGGGGCACGCGGCCGGTCTATCTGGCCTCGTGCCTGGGCTTTGTGGTGATGAGCATCCTCACGGGCCTGTCGACCAGCATCGATATGATGATCCTGACCCGCGCCCTGCAGGGGTTCATCGGCGGAGCCATGATCCCCACGGTGTTCGCGGTCGCCTTCACCGCCTTTCCGCCAGAGCGTCGCGTGACCGCCAGCGTCATCATGGGCCTGATCGTCACCTTGGCTCCGACCGTGGGTCCAACCCTGGGCGGTCACCTGACCGAGTGGTTCAACTGGCGCGCCCTGTTCTTCATCAACGTGCCGATCGGTGTCATCGTTCTGTTCGGCGTGGCTCGCTGGGGCGACTTCGACAAGGGCGACCCGAGCCTTGCCAAGGGCTTTGACTGGTTCGGCCTGGCGGTGATGGCCATCTTCCTGATGAGCATGCAGTTCGTCCTGGAGGAAGGCGCCAAGGAGAACTGGTTCGAGGACTCCTACGTCCTGTGGCTGACCGTGGTCGCGGTGATCGGCGCGGCGACCTTTATCTGGCGGCAGCTGACCTATTACCGGCCGATCGTCGAGCTGAAGGCCTTCGGCAACCGCAACTTCGTGATCGGCGTCGTGATGACGGCCGTGTCGGGGGCCAGCCTGTTCGGCGGCACCTTCCTGCTGCCGCAGTACCTGGCCCGCATCCGCAACTTCTCGTCGGCGGAGATCGGCACGACCATGATCATCTCCGGCCTTTCGATGTTCATCACAGGCCCGATCGCAGGCCGTATCGTGCGGACCATGGACCCACGTATCCCGATGTTCGTCGGCTTCCTGCTGGCGGGCTGGGGCATGTGGATGGCCCATACGGTTACTGACGACTGGGGCTTCTGGGAGTTCACCGGCGTTCAGGCCTTTCGGGGCATCGGGGTGATGATCGCCATGATCGCCACCCAGACCGTGACCATGAGCACCTTGCCGCCCTCGATGGTGAAGAACGCCTCGGGTCTGGTGAACCTGTTCCGCAACACCGGCGGTGCGGTGGGCCTGGCCCTGCTGTCGACGACGATCACCCAGCAAAGCGCGCTCTATTACAGCGACATGTCGTCCAAGGTCGGCGCCTCCGACCCGCAGATCCAGAACATGATGCTTGGCCTGACCGCGCGCATGCAGCAGCTGGGCGTGGCGGATCCTGAAGGCGCCACGTTCAAGGCGCTGTATGGCATGATGTATAAACAGGCGTCTGTCCTGGCCTTTGGCGACGCCTTCGCCATGCTCGCCGTGGGCTGCTTCATCGCCGCCTTCGTGGCCCTGCTGGCGGCCCCGTCCAAGGGCGCCGCGCCGCCGGCGGATGCGCACTGATGCCCCGGGTCGCCGGACAGATAGACGAGGCCAAGACCGAAGCCATCCTGGAGGCGGCGGCCGACGTCTTCGCCGAGCGCGGCCTGGCCGCGCCCATGGAGGTGATCGCCAGGCGGGCGGGGGTGTCCAAACAGACGCTCTACAACCGCTATCGCGGAAAGAACGAGCTGGTGCGGGCACTGGTCATCCAGAAGTCGGACCAGATCATCGGGTCGCTCCACGCCCGCGACGCCCAAGCCGAGCCGCGCGAGGTGCTGGCCGACTTCGCCCGCACCATCCTCAACCTGGCCAACTCCAAGTCGCCTGTGTTTCTGCGGACGATCATCCAGAGCGCGGGCGAGATGCCGGATCTGGCGCGAGAGGTCTTTGAGGCCGGACCGCTGCGCTCACGTCTGGAGCTGGCGGCCTATCTCGCCGAGCAGGCGCGGGCCGGCCGCCTGGCGGTCGACGAGCCCGAGCAGGCGGCGGAATTCTTCGCGGGGATGGTCAGCGGCCAGCGTCAGCTGCGGGCGCTGCTGGGTCTCAATCCGCCCATGTCGCCCGAGCAGATCGACAGCCTCGCTCGTGAGGCCGCCGATCGTTTCGTGAAGGCTTACGCCCCTTAGGCCTCAACTTCGTCAGGCATGCCCATCATGTGGAAGCCCGCGTCCACGTGGACCACTTCACCGGTGGTCGAGCGTCCCAGATCCGAAACCAGCCACAGGGCGCAGCCGGCGACCCCCTCCATCGAGGTGTCCTCCTTCAGCGCCGAGAAGGCGCGGCCCTGGGCGATCATGCCGCGGCCGCCGCTGATGCCGGCCAAGGACAGGGTGCGCATGGCCCCGGCCGAGATGGCGTTGACCCGGATTCCCTTGGGTCCCAGGTCGCGGGCGATGTAGCGGGTCGAGGCTTCCAGGGCCGCCTTGGCCACGCCCATGGTGTTGTAGTTCGGGATGGTCCGTTCCGACCCCAGATAGGTCATGGTGATCATCGAGCCGCCGTCGGGCATGATCTTGGAAGCGCGCTTGGCCACGTCCACGAAGCTGAAGGCCGAGATGTTCATGGCCGTCAGGAAGCCCTCGCGGGTGGTGTTGTCCACGAACGAGCCTTTCAGCTCGTCCTTATTGGCGAAAGCCACCGAGTGAACCACGAAGTCCAGCTTGCCGAAGGTCTTCTCGATCTGGGCGAAGGCGGCGTCCATGGAGGCGTCGTCGGTGACATCGGCCTGGATCAGGGTGTTGACGCCGATGCTTTCGGCCAAGGGGCGCACGCGGCGCTCCAGGCCCTCGCCCATATAGGTGAAGGCCATCTCAGCGCCCTGGGCGGCCAGCTGGCTGGCGATGCCCCAGGCGATCGAGTTGTGGTTGGCCACGCCCATGACCAGGCCCTTCTTGCCCTTCATGAGGTCGCCCTTGGGGAAGGTGTATTCGTCAGCCATGGCTCGGCGTCCCTTGAATGGGTGTCGTTGAACGGCGCTTTTAGGAGCAAGGCGCCGTGCTTGGAAAGCGTCGTTCGCGTTCGCTAGACGTCCAGACGGCTCATGATCAGGCAGCCATTGGTGCCGCCGAAGCCAAAGCTGTTGGACATGACCGTGCCGATCGCCTGATCCGCCCGCTTGCGCAGGATGGGCAGGTCGGCGAATTCCGGATCCAGGTTCTCGATGTGCGCGCTTTCGGTCGCGAAGCCATTCTGCATCATCAGGATCGAGTAGATCGCCTCCTGCGCGCCGGCGGCGCCCAGGCTGTGGCCGGTCAGGGACTTGGTCGACGAGATCAGCGGCGCCTTGTCGCCGAACACCTCGCGCACCGCGCCCATCTCCTTACTGTCGCCGACCGGCGTCGAGGTGCCGTGCGGGTTCAGATAGTCGATGGCGCGACCGCCGGCGTCGGCCATGGCCAGACGCATGCAGCGGGCGGCGCCCTCGCCCGAGGGGGCGACCATGTCGAAGCCGTCCGAATTGGCCGCGTAGCCGACCACTTCGCCGTAGATCTTGGCGCCGCGCGCCTTGGCGTGCTCGAGCTCCTCAAGGACCAGGATGCCTGCGCCGCCAGCGATCACGAAGCCGTCGCGATCCTTGTCATAGGCGCGACTGGCCACGGCGGGCGTGTCGTTGAAGTGGCTCGACATGGCGCCCATGGCGTCGAACAGGTTCGACAGGCTCCAGTCGATCTCTTCGGTCCCGCCCGCGAAGACGATGTCCTGCTTGCCCATGGCGATCTGCTCGTAGCCTGAGCCGACGCAATGGGTGGAGGTGGCGCAGGCCGAGCTGATCGAGAAATTCAGGCCGCGGATCTTGAACCAGGTGGCCAGGGTGGCCGACGGACCCGAGCTCATGGCCTTGGGCACCGCGAACGGACCGATGCGCTTGGGGCCTTTTTCCTTGGTGATCTCGGCGGCCTGGATAATGGCCTGGGTGGACGGGCCGCCCGAGCCGACGATCAGGCCGGTGCGCTCGTTGGAGACTTCTGACTCTTCCAGCCCGGAGTCGGCGATGGCCTGCTCCATGGCGATGTGGGCGAAAGCCGTGCCCTGGGCCAGAAACCGCGCGGCGCGACGGTCGACCATGGATTCCCAGTCAATCTGCGGCGCGGCCTCGACCTGGCTGCGGAAGCCAAGCTCCGCATAGGTGGGGGCGGCGCGCACGCCGGACTTGGCCTCCCGCAGGGACGCAAGCACTTCATTGGCGTTGTTGCCGATCGACGAGACGATGCCGATACCGGTGACCACGACGCGACGCATATCTATTCCTCTTCTCCCACCCAAGTTTCCGGCTCTGCGGCCAGTTCGGTTGATTGGATCAGGACGCCATCTGTTCGGCGGTGAACAGACCGACCTTCAGGTCCTTGGTCTCATAGATGGGCTTGCCATCCGCCTCCATGACACCGTCGCCGATACCCATGACGAGCTTGCGCATGATGACCCGCTTCAGGTCGATCTTGTAGACCACCTTCTTCACGTCCGGGGTCACCTGGCCGGTGAACTTCACCTCGCCCACGCCCAGGGCGCGCCCGCGGCCCGGCGCCCCGGACCAGCCCAGGAAAAAGCCGACCAGCTGCCACATGGCGTCCAGGCCCAGGCAGCCCGGCATTACCGGGTCGCCGATGAAGTGGCAGTCGAAGAACCATAGCGACGGATCGATATCGAACTCGGCCTCGACATAGCCCTTGCCGTAGGCCCCGCCGTCCGCCTCGATGCGGACGATGCGGTTGAACATCAGCATCGGCGGGACCGGCAGTTGGGCGTTGCCCGGGCCGAACATCTCGCCGCGGCCGCAGGCCAGCAACTCCTCGAAGTCGTAGGCGCTTTTGCGGACGTGTTGGTCGCTGACCGTCATTATTCCATCTCTTCAGGGGCGAACAATGTCGCCGAAACGTCCCGCCCTAGCACGTTGATGCAACGCGCCTCAACGGCATTGGGTTTTCGACGCGGTTCCCCAGACTGCGTTTTCCGGCACCCAACCCCTGCGGCCGCCGGCCTTTACCCGGCACCAGCCGTCCTCGCACTTGTCCAATGAAGCGATGGCCTGACCGCTCAGATAGGCGTCGGTCTTGGCCTCAAGCCGGGGTTGGGCCCGCATGGCGACGGGCTGGTTTTCCACGCGCATGACGGTGCGGCGGCCGTCGGTCACCCGGCCCTTGATCCAGGCCAGGCCGCCCTGCGGATCGCAGACGCGCCGCCAGTCGCGGGTTTCGGCCACCACCTGCACCGGCAGGCCCTTGGCTCGATAGACCCACAGCACCTTGTGATCCTCGCCCGGCCCGGCGCGGGCGTTCACTTCGTCGAACTTGAGGGCCACATAGCGCGGAACGGGCAGGCCCGAAGGCCCGATCCGGCCCTTCTGGACCTCGGTCTCCTTCTGGCAGGCGCTCAGCAGCAGGGCTGTGACCATCGAAAAGGCCAGGGCCGCCGCTTTGCGCGCCTTCCCTTGGGTCATGCCATTTCCGAACGCCACCTTGCTTTGCCCTCCGCAAACCGTCTGATACTGGTCAGGAATACAAAAAGGCCGAACGGCCGAATAACTCCTGCGCAGAGAGCTTCTTTCAGACCGCCGATGGCCGCCCGCAAGCCCAAAGTCGTCGTTACGCGAAAACTCCCCGATCCGGTCGAGACCCGGATGCGCGAGCTTTTCGACACCGAACTCAATCTCGACGACACGCCGATGTCCGTCGATCAGCTGGTCGACGCCATGAATCGCGCCGACGTGCTCGTGCCCACCATCACCGACCGGATCGACTCGCGGCTGCTGTCGCGGGCTGGTGAACAGCTCAAGCTGATCGCCAATTTCGGGGCCGGGGTCGATAATGTGGACGTGGCCACCGCCAATGCGCGCGGGATCATCGTCACCAACACGCCGGGCGTGCTGACCGAAGACACCGCCGATCTGACCATGAGCCTGATCATGGCCGCCGCCCGCCGGGTGGTGGAGGGGGCCAATGTCGTCCAGAGCGGCGACTTCACCGGCTGGTCGCCGACCTGGATGCTGGGGCGCCGCATCTGGGGCAAGCGTCTGGGGATCATCGGCATGGGCCGGATCGGCCAGGCCCTGGGCCGCCGGGCCAAGGCCTTTGGCATGCAGGTCCACTATCACAACCGCAAACCGGTCAGCCCGCGTATCGCCGACGAGCTGGGCGCCACCTACTGGGAAAGCCTGGACCAGATGCTCGCCCGCATGGACGTCATCTCGGTCAACTGCCCGCACACCCCGGCCACCTATCACCTGCTGTCGGCCCGCCGGTTGAAATTGCTGCGGTCGGACGCCATCGTGGTCAACACCGCCCGGGGTGAGGTGATCGACGAGGGGGCCCTGGCCAACATGCTGGCCCGTGGCGAAATCGCCGGCGCCGGCCTGGACGTCTATGAGCATGAGCCGGCGATCAACCCCAAGCTGCTCAAGCTGCCCAATGTCGTGCTGCTGCCCCACATGGGCTCGGCCACGGTCGAAGGCCGCATCGACATGGGCGAGAAGGTCATCGTCAACATCAAGACCTTCATGGACGGCCACCGCCCGCCGGACCGCGTCATCCCCTCGATGCTCTGAGGCCGGTCAGAACAGGCCGGCCGCACCGTCCCAGACCAGCTTGGCGCCGACGATCACTAGCAGCACATAGATGAAGCGGTAAAAGCCCTCGGCCGGCACCTTGCGCACCAGGACCACCCCGGCCCAGGTGGCGGCGACCGCGAAGGGCAGCAAGACCCCGGCGGCGCTCAGGCTGTCGCGGTTGATCTGGCCCAGGGCGAAATAGGCCGGGACCTTCATCCAGTTCACCACCGCGAAGAAAACCGCGCTGGTTCCGATGAACAGGTCGCGCGCCAGCCGCTTGGGCAGCACATACATCTGGAAAGGCGGCCCGCCCGCGTGGGCGATCTGGCTGGTGAAGCCCGCCGCCACGCCGCAGATCGCGCCGAGCACCGGCGAGTTTTTTGTGCCCTGAATCTCGGCCGCAGCCTTCACTGCACGCTCGGCCCATAGACGCTGCAGGGCGAAGACGATCGACACCGCTCCCACCGCCAGCTCCACCGCCGCCGAAGAGACGAACGCGGCCAGGGAAAATCCCATAGCGATCCCCACCGCGGCGCTGGGGAGCAGTAGCTTGAGGATTTCGAAGTCCACCGTCTTTCGAAACGCCCACACCCCGACCACGTCCTGCACCAGCAGGATCGGCAGAATGATCGAGGCGGCCTGGACCGGCGGCATGATCAGGGTCATCAGTGGCACCGCCACCACCCCGACCCCGGCGAAACCGCCCTTGGCCAGACCAAGAATGATCACGGCGGGTATCGCAACGGCGTAGAAGATGGGGTCGGTCAGCATGTGGCCGACTTGTGGTCCCGCCCCTCCCCTGCGTGCAAGGCGGAAATGACCGCTGTAAGGGGGATTTGCTCTCCCGCCCCTCCGGCGCTATATTCATCGCAACATCGTCCGTTAGCGCTGGATAGCGCTTTCGAGCGGCGGCGAAAGCCCGCCGCTTTTTTGTTGGCTGAAAGAGGTCAAGCTTGCGCGGGAGAACCGCTGAAGACCGCCAGCTCGTGGAGCTGCTCGATCCGGTGGCCGAGGCCGTCGGTTACGAGATCGTCCGTCTTCGCCTGATGGCGGGGAAAGAGCAGCGGCGCCTGCAGATCATGGCCGAGCGGCCGGATGGCGACATGAATGTCGAGGATTGCGCCCGCCTGTCGCGCGCGATCTCCGAGCTGCTCGACGTCCAGGATCCGATCAGCGGCGAGTACGTGCTGGAAGTCTCCAGCCCGGGCATCGACCGCCCCCTGACCCGCCTGAAGGACTTCGAAACCTATGAAGGTCTTGAGGCGCGCCTGGAGCTGGATCGTCTGGCCGACGGCCGCAAGCGCTTCAAGGGCATCCTGACCGGGGTCGAGGACGACAACATCTGCATCGACCTGGAAGGCGAGGAAGAGACCGCTCTGGTTCCCTTCGCCTGGGTGGTCGAGGCCAAGCTCGTCCTTAACGACGTGCTGATGAAACGTGGGGCCGACCAAAGGGCGGCCCGCATCGAAAATGAACAAGCTTCTTCCGCCGATGATGCGGAAATGAGTGAAGAGGACTGATCCATGGCCACCGGCATTTCCGCCAACCGCCTTGAACTCCTGCAGATCGCTGACGCCGTCGCGCGTGAGAAGTCGATCGAAAAGGAGATCGTCATCGAGGCGATCGAGGACGCGATCCAGAAGGCGGCCCGCTCGCGCTACGGCGCCGAGCACGACATCCGCGTGAAGATCGATCCCAAGACCGGCGAAATGACGCTCAAGCGCGTCATCACCGTCGTGCCGGACGACTTCGAGATGGAAGGCGAACTGGGCAAGATCACGATCAGCGACGCCAAGCGGGCCGACAAGGAAGCCTTCGTCGGCCAGGTGACCGAAGAAATTCTGCCGCCCTTCGAATTCGGCCGCGTCCAGACCCAGATGGCTCGCCAGGTGGTGACCCATAAGGTCCGTGAAGCCGAACGCGAGCGTCAGTACGAAGAGTACAAGGACCGCGTGGGCGAGATCGTCAACGGCGTGGTCAAGCGCGTCGAATACGGCAACGTCGTCGTCGACCTGGGCCGTGGCGAAGGCATCATGCGCCGCGATCAGTCGATCCCGCGCGAGAACTTCCAGCTCAACGACCGCATCCGCGCCTACATCTACGACGTCCGTCGCGAG
Organism: Caulobacter sp. NIBR2454; assembly: GCF_027474405.1. Lineage (GTDB taxonomy): Bacteria > Pseudomonadota > Alphaproteobacteria > Caulobacterales > Caulobacteraceae > Caulobacter. The sequence goes on along the minus strand of NZ_CP114871.1, from coordinate 3,680,960 downwards.
ACCAAGGGCCCGCAGATCATGCTGTCGCGCGCCCACGGCGGCTTCATGGCCAAGCTGTTCGCGCAGGAAGTGCCAGAAGTCTATGACGGCGTCATCGAGATCCGCGCTGTGGCCCGCGACCCGGGCTCGCGCGCCAAGATGGCCGTCATCTCCAACGACAGCTCCATCGACCCCGTCGGCGCCTGCGTCGGCATGCGCGGCTCGCGCGTGCAGGCGGTGGTCGCCGAACTGCAGGGCGAGAAGATCGACATCATCCAGTGGTCCGAGGACGAGGCGACCTTTATCGTCAACGGTCTGGCTCCCGCCGAAGTCACCAAGGTGGTGATGGACGAGGAAGACGAGCGCGTCGAAGTGGTGGTGCCGGATGAACAGCTGTCGCTGGCCATCGGCCGCCGCGGCCAGAACGTCCGCCTCGCCTCCCAGCTGACCGGCTGGCAGATCGACATCATGACCGAAAGCCAAGAAAGCGAGCGCCGCCAGCGCGAGTTCGCCGAGCGCACCGCCCTGTTCCAGGAAGCGCTGGATGTGGACGAGGTCATCGCCCAGCTGCTGGTCACCGAAGGCTTCGCCTCGGTGGAGGACGTCGCCTATGTCGAGCCGCATGAGATCGCGGCCATCGAAGGCTTCGACGAGGACACCGCCGAAGAATTGCAGACCCGCGCCCGTGAATTCCTCGACAAGGAAGCGGCCGAATACGACGCCAAGCGCCGCGAGCTGGGTGTTGAGGACGGCGTGCTCGAGATCGAGGGCGTCACCCTTCCCATGGCCGTGGCCCTGGGCCAGGGCGACGTGAAGACCGTCGAGGATCTGGCGGGCCTGGTGCCGGACGACATGCGCGGCTGGTTCGAGAACAAGGGCGGCGAGCGCGTGCGCGAGCCGGGCATCCTGGAAAGCTTCAACCTGTCGCCTGACGACGCCGAGGCGCTGATCATGCGCGCGCGCATCGTCATGGGTTGGGTCGAGGCCCCGGAGGAGCCGGTCTATGAGGAAGAAGAAGTCGTGGCCGGCGAAGCCAGCCTCGACGACGCCGACCTCGATCCGGACAACGCCGTGAGCGAAGACGAGCGCCTGGCGCACGCCGAAGCCCAGGGCGAGTCCCGCGACGCCTAAGAGGATTTCAGCCGCCCGCTTCCTTAAGGAGGCGGGCGGTCCGTTTCATGACCGCACCCAGGACCCACGCCGAGGCGCATCGCGAGCGCCGCGACATCGTCACCGGCGAGGTGATGGACGAGGCCCGCCTGATCCGCTTCGTGGCGGCCCCGGACGGAACCGTCACGCCCGACCTTGCGCGCAAATTGCCCGGGCGGGGCCTTTGGGTGGCGGCTGATCGAGCCTCAATCGAGACGGCGGCCAAGAAGGGACTCTTCTCTCGCGCCGCCAAGACCAAGCTGGCTGTTCCGGCGGACCTGGTCGAGCAGGTGGAGCGTCTTTTGACGCAGCGCGTTCTGGATGGCCTGGGGCTTGCGCGCCGGGCCGGCCATCTTACCTTTGGCTTCGAGAAGGTCATTGCGACCCTCGCCGCCGGACGGGCGGCATGGCTGATCGAGGCCTCTGACGGGGCCGCCGACGGTCGACGCAAGATGCTAAATCAGGCCCGCAAGGCCTCGCCTGAACCCAAGATTTTTGGCGTTTTCACGTCGGAGGAATTGGGTTTGGCCTTGGGCGGGGAGAATGTGATACATACCGCCTTCCTTGCGGGGCGAGGCGCTGATCGCTGGACTTCTGAAGTCCTGCGGTTATCAGGCTTCCGCCCGCTACTTCCTCCTGAGTGGACGGCGAGTTGGCGCGAGGAACCGTAGATAAGGACTAGGTGAGGAATCGCCCGGTCCCTTTCGTGTTTGGAATTATGGGTCCGTCGGAACGCCGGCGGGTAGTCAAGCGAACGCATGAGCGACGAGAACGAAAACGGCCGCCCCGGACGGGCACCCCTGACCCTGAAGCCCCGTACGGGCTCGGTCAGTTCGGGCGTGGTGAAGCAAAGCTTCAGCCACGGGCGGTCGAAGACGGTGGCGGTTGAGATCAAGCGCGCGCGCAGCCATGCGCCCGCTGGGGGCAACCTTGCCGCACCGTCACCGGCGGAACGCCGTGACACCGCCCCGGCCCCACGGCCGGCGGCTCCGGCCGCGCCGCGTCCCGCCCCCACGTCGGGCGGCGCCGGCGGCTTGTCCGCTGAAGAGATGCAGGCGCGCCAACGCGCCATTGAACTGGCTCGCCAGCAGCAGGAACGCGACGCCGCCGAGCGCAGCGCCCGTGAAGCCGAGGCTCGCCGCAGCGCCGAGGCCGCAAAGGCCGCCGCCGCGGCGCCGGCTCCCGCGCCTGCTCCGGTCGAAGCGCCGCCGCCTCCCGCGGCTCCTGTCGCCGCGGCGCCAACTCCGGCCGCCCCGGTCGCAGCCCCAGCCCCGACGCCCGCTCCAGCGGCTCCTGTCGAAACTGTTCGCGCCGCGGCGCCCGCCGCGCCTTCGGCGAACCAAACCCGCACCTACGAGCCGAGCCGCGAACGTCGCGACGACCGCCCGACCACCACGACCTATCGCCCCGACCGTTCGGCCGGCGGCGGGGATCGCCCGCAGAACGTCTATGGCCAGCGCGCGCCGCGTGAAGACCGTCCGTTCAACCAGCGCGCCCCGCGCGAAGGCGCCACCTTCACTCCCGCGCCCCGTCCGCCCCGCGAAGGCGACCGTCCCCAAGGCGGCGGCTATCGCGGCGACCGTCCGCAAGGCGGTCAGGGTGGTGATCGCTCCGGCGGCGCCAACGCCGGTGGTGAAACGGTTCGCTATTCTGCCCTGGCTCCCAAGCCGGCGCCTCGTGACGGCGCCCGTCCGGGCGGTCCGCGCACCGGCGCCCGTCCTGGCGCACCGGCCGCTCCGGCCACGCCCGAGATTCAGCGCGCCACCCGTTCGACGCCGCGTCCCGGCTCGCTCAACCTCGACCGTCGCCCGGAAGAGGATGACGATCGTCGCAAGGGCGCGCCCGGCAAGGCCGTCTCGCGCACCAAGGGCCAGCCCCAGCGTCGCGAAGGCCGCCTGACGATCCAGACCGTGGCGGGCGACGGTGAGTCCGCCGACCGCATGCGCTCGCTCGCCTCGGTCCGCCGGGCTCGCGAACGCGAAAAGGAAAAGCGCCGTGGCGGCGCTCAGGAACAGGCGAAGGTCGCCCGCGAAGTCGTCATCCCGGACGTCATCACCGTCCAGGAGCTGGCCAACCGCATGGCCACGCGTGGTGTTGAGATCATCAAGTTCCTGATGCGTCAGGGTCTGATGCTCAAGATCAACGACGTGATCGACAGCGATACCGCCGAACTGGTGGCCACCGAATTTGGCCACACCGTCAAGCGCGTGTCGGAAGCCGACGTCGAAGAAGGCTTCATCGGCGCCGAGGACATCGACGATCACCTGGAGTCGCGCCCCCCGGTCGTGACCGTCATGGGCCACGTCGACCACGGCAAGACCTCGCTCCTCGACGCGCTGCGCTCCAGCGACATCGCGGCGGGCGAAGCCGGCGGCATCACCCAGCACATCGGCGCCTATCAGGTTCGCCTGAAGGACGGCCATCGCGTCACCTTCCTGGACACCCCGGGCCACGCCGCCTTCTCGGCCATGCGTGCTCGCGGCGCCAACATCACCGACATCGTCATCCTGGTGGTGGCCGGTGACGACGGTGTCATGCCTCAGACCATCGAAGCCATCCAGCACGCCAAGGCGGCCGGTGTCCCGATGATCGTGGCCGTGAACAAGATGGACAAGCCGGGCGCCGACGCGACCCGCGTGACCAACGAATTGCTGCAGCACGAGATCGTCGTCGAAAGCCTCGGCGGTGAGACCCAGATCGTCGAAGTCTCGGCCAAGACCCGCCAAGGCCTGGATGAGCTGATTGAACGCGTCCTGCTGCAGGCCGAGGTTCTCGACCTGAAGGCCAACCCGGACCGTATCGCGGATGGCGTGGTGATCGAAGCCAAGCTCGACAAGGGCCGCGGCGCCGTCTCCACCGTCCTGGTCAAGCGCGGCATGCTCAAGCGCGGCGACATCGTCGTGGCCGGCAGCCAGTGGGGCCGCGTGCGCGCCCTGCTGAACGAGCGTGACGAACAGCTGGCGGAAGCGGGTCCCTCCACCCCGGTGGAGATCCTGGGTCTCGACGGCGCGCCGTCGCCGGGCGATCCGTTCGCCGTGGTCGAAAACGAAGCCCGCGCCCGCGAGCTGACCGAGTACCGCATCCGCCTGAAGCGCGAGAAGTCGATGGCCCCCGTGGGCGCCGGCGCCTCGCTGGCCGACATGATGGCCAAGCTGCAGGACAAGAAGCTTCGCGAACTGCCGCTGGTCATCAAGGCCGACGTGCAGGGCTCGGCCGAAGCGATCATCGGCTCGCTGGACAAGCTGGGCACCGACGAGGTCCGCGCGCGGATCATCCTGTCGGGCGCCGGCGCGATCAGCGAGAGCGACGTCACCTTGGCCAAGGGCGCCAACGCCCCGGTCATCGGCTTCAACGTCCGCGCCTCCAAGCAGGCCCGTGACCTGGCCGAGCGCGAAGGCGTCGAGATCCGCTACTACTCGATCATCTACGATCTGATCGACGACATCAAAGGCGTCATGTCGGGAATGCTTTCGCCCATCCAGCGCGAAACCTTCCTGGGCAACGCCGAAGTGCTTCAGGCGTTCGACATCACCAAGATCGGCAAGGTCGCCGGTTGCCGTGTCACCGAAGGCGTCGTGCGCAAGGGCGCCCGGGTCCGTATCGTCCGCGAGGGCGTGGTGGTTCTCGAACTCGGCACCCTGCAGACGCTCAAGCGCTTCAAGGACGAGGTCAACGAGGTCCCGTCCGGCCAGGAATGCGGCATGGCCTTCGCAGGCTTCCAGGACATCCGTCCTGGGGATCTGATCGAATGCTTCACCGTCGAAGAAGTGAAGCGGTCGCTCTAGGCGACACGCCAAAAAATGGAAGGGCCGCGCGGATGACTATCTACGCGGCCCTTTTTTCTTCCGACCTTTTCCAGATCAGCGACTTCTCCACCCGTGAAGCCGGCGCCCGCGCGCCGGGCTGCGTTGACCATTCCGACTTCGGTCTGGTGCGACGGGGAGCCTATGTCTGCCAGATGCGCGGCAGGGCCCACGTGGCCGACCCGGCCGGAGGGCTGATCTACTACGCCGGCGACGAGTATTGGGTGACCGGCGCGGGTCCCGACGGCTTTGACTGCACCGTCTTCGAACCGGCTCCAGAGGTGATGGACGAGGCGATCATCGCCGGTTCGCTGACCTCGCCGCTCAGCAGCGACACTCAGCTGGCTCACGTCCGCCTCTATCGCACCGCGCGCCTGTGCGCCGACCGCCTGACCGTAGAAGAAGCGGCCATGGAACTGCTGGGCGGCCTGGCCCGCGACCGCCAGGAAGTGGCCGGCGTCACGCCCAGCGCCAGGGACGAAAAGCGCGTCGCCGCCGCGCGCGCCCTCATCGCGGCCGATCTCTCCGCGCCGCTGGGCCTGTCCGACATCGCGTCGGAGGCCGCCTGTTCGCCGTTTCACTTGGCTCGCCTCTTCCGGTCCGTGACGGGCAGGTCGCTGCGCGACTATCGCCTTCGGCTGCGCCTCGCCGCGGCTCTTCACCGTCTGGAGGAGGGCGAGCGCGACCTGACCGCCACGGCGCTCGATGTCGGCTTTTCCAGCCACAGCCACATGACCGCCGCCTTCCGGCGCTGCTTTGGCGCGCCACCCACCGTGCTGCGCTACGCCTTGGCGCGCTAGAAGCGCAGGTTTTTGAAAGCGGCGCGCCCTGCCCGCGCCCTACGCCAGGACATCTTCGTTTCCTGGAGCCAGCCCATGAGCCGTCTGTCCGGACCCCTAACCGCCATGATCGTCGGCGGGCTCGCCGCCGGGACATTCGATATAATCGCCGCCTGCCTGTCATGGGCGCCCCGTGGCGTCACGCCGGTTCAAATCCTCAAGAGCATCGCCGCGGGACTACTGGGCAAGGGCGCTTTCGCGGGCGGGGCCGGCGTGGCGGCGCTGGGCCTGTTCCTGCACTTCGCCATCGCAATGGCCGCCGCCGGGGTCTTCGTTCTGGTGGCGACCCGCGTCCTGCCGCAGCTTCTTGAACGACCCTTCGTCTGGGGGCCGCTATTCGGTCTGGCCATGTTCGGGGTGATGAACGCCGTGGTCCTGCCCCTCAGCGCCAATCCGCCCCAGCGCGCGACCGAGCCTTTCCATGTTCTGCTCGGCCTGTTCGTCCACGCCCTCGCCTTTGGCCTGCCCATCGGTCTCGCCGCCTGGCGCTTCGCCCGGCCACCGGCCTAGAAACCGCCGCCTTCGGACTGTCTCCTAGCGCGCCTCGCCGCTAAAAGAGCGACATGAGACAGCTCCTCGTCCTTCCGCTTCTGATCGCGACCCTTGTGCTCAGCGCCTGCGCCACGGTCTCGCGTGTCGACGCCTCAAACGACGTTCACGCCCTGCTGATCGCCATCCGCGACAATGACGGCGCGACTTTCGACCGGCACGTCGACAAGGTCGCTCTCAAGCGCCAGCTGGAAAGCCGCATCGTCGAGCAGACCCGTCAGTCCGGGGCTCCGGATGGGCTCAAGGCGCTGGGCTACATGCTGTCGCGCTCGGTCGCCGACCTGGCCGGCGACGCTCTGCTGCGACCAACGGTGTTTCGCACCGCCGCCGAGTTTTACGGCTATCGCCCCACCATGCCGATCCCAGGCCGCCTGGCCATCGCCAGCGCGCTACGCCCAATTGGCGGCGGCCGTGTTTGCGCGGCGCGGAGTGAAAAAGGCCCCTGCCTGCTGACCTTCGCCAACCAGGGCGGGGTCTGGAAGCTGGTCAGCTTCGACGGCGCGATCTCAGAGTTGAAATTGCCATGAGACGTCTAGCCCTGGCGGCGATCGCCGCCTTCGTCCTCGCTTCGCCCGCCGCCGCGGCGACCCGCATCTTCTCCTATGATCCGGTCTCGCCTGACGCCAAGCGGTTGACCGGCCAGGGCCTGACCTTTCTGTTCGAGACGCGCCTGCTGGGCGGCGGCAAGGTTCGCAAGATCATGGCCACCGCAGTGCCCGCGGCCGCCGAGGTCAAGCCGGCCGGAATAGGCCCGCTCAAGGGCGCCGAGATCATCCCGGCGGACCTCTACGAGATCGACGCCTCCAAGGCCCAGGGCAAGGTCTATGTCCGCGCCTTCTGCCCCGGCTCGACTCGCGTGTGGCTCGCAGTGGGCACGCTGCGCCATGGCTATGACCTGAAGGTCCAGGTGCTGGGCGACGATCCCGCCGGCGGTCCGGCCCGGACCTGCGCCAGCATGGACTTCGCCTTCCGGGGTGAATGGCGTCTGCCGGCAGGATCGCGTCCGGACCCCTTCGAGGAACCGTTCGACAGCAGTTTGCGGTTCTGATCGAACACGGGTTAGCCTCGCTCCGGGCGGATGGTCGGAGGCGGGGATGCGAGTGTTCCGAAACGCGTTTGTGTCGGCGGTGCTGGCCTTCGCGTCGCCAGCCGTCGCCGAAATACCAAAGGCCCAGATCGACGCGATCATAAACGAAGTGCTGGCCGAAAGCGGCTCGCCCTCGGCCTCGGTCGCCGTGGTTCAGGACGGCCGGATCGCCCACCTCGCCGCCTTCGGACAGGCCCGGCTCGACCCGCCGGTCGTCGCCACAACCGAGACCCGATACGGCATCGCCTCGGTCTCCAAACAGTTCACCGCCGCCTCCATCCTGCTGCTGGCCGACGACGGCAAGCTCACCCTGGACGACCCTGTCGGCCGTTATGTCCCCAACCTCACCGACGGTGACCGCATCACCCTGCGGGACGTGCTCAACAACGTGTCGGGCTATACCGATTACTGGCCGCAGGACTTCGTTTTCGCGCGCATGAAGCTGCCGGCCAGCCGCGACGACATTCTGAATGGCTGGGCCCGCACGCCGCTCGAGTTCCCCACGAGGACGGAGTACCGCTACTCCAATACCGGTTTCGTGGTGGCCGGCATGGTGGTCGAGAAGGTCAGCGGGCAGAGTCTGATGGACTTCCAGCGCCGGCGCATTTTTGACCCGCTGCGCATGACCGGCGTGACCGAGAACGACAGCGCGCCGCTCAAGTCGCCCGACGCGGCCAACTACACGCGCTATGGCGCGGGCGCCCTGCGGCCCGCTGACAAGGAAGGTCCCGGCTGGCTGTTCGCCGCCGCGCATCTGGCCATGCGCCCGGCGGACCTGGCCCTGTGGAACATCAGCCTGATGGACGCCAGCCTGCTCAAGCCGGCCTCGGTCGCCGCCCTGACCCAGCCCGGCGTGCTCAAGAGCGGGCAGCCGACAAGCTATGCACTGGGCCTGCGCGTTTCGGTGCAGGACGGCCGCCGGGTGTGGAGCCATGGCGGCGCGCTGTCGGGAGTGCATACCGACAACCGCATCTGGCCAGACGAGAAGCTGGCCTTGAGCGTGATGGTCAACACCGAGGACAATCAGGCCCAGAGCGTCATCGCCGACCGGCTGGCGTTTCTGCTTCTCCCCTCCACCGAAGATGCGGCGATCATGCGCGGGCTTTTGGCCGATGCCGCGGCGGGCCGCATCGACCGCTCGCGCCTGACGCCCAACGCCGACGCCTTCTTCACGCCGCAGGTGCTGGCCGACTACCAAACCTCGCTCTCGGCCCTGGGGCCGCTGCGCCTGCTACGCCGAACCGGGGGCAGCAAGCGGGGCGGCATGACCTATGCCAGCTTCGACGCCGTCTATGCCGGCAAGGTGCTGTGGGTCAGCTTGCGCATGACCCCGGACGGCAAAATCGAGCAGTTCATGGCAGGCCCGAAGGTGTGAAGATGGCCGGAGAATTCGACGACGCCGCCGGCTACGATTCCGGTGACTTGGACGACTTCGAACACTTCGTCTTCGACGATGGCCGCTGGTCGCGCGACGTCTATCGAAAGGGCTCTGGCCCGGCGGTGATCGTCATCCACGAAATTCCGGGTTTGCACCCGCTGGTGATCCGCTTCGCCGAGGATCTGGTGGCCGCCGGCATGACCGTCTTCTGCCCGAGCCTGATGGGCCAGCCAGGGCGGCCGGTGACGCCCAACTATGCGCGCGGCGTGATTCTCAAGACCCTGTGCGTGCGACGCGAGTTCACGGTGTGGGCCACCGACCGCTCCAGCCCCATCGTCGACTGGCTGCGCGCCCTGGCCCGCAAGGCCCATGCCGAGTGCGGCGGGCCGGGGGTGGGCTCGGTGGGCATGTGCTTCACCGGCGGCTTCGCCCTGGCCATGATGACCGAACCTTCGGTGATCGCCCCGGTGCTGTCACAGCCGTCCCTGCCGCTCGGCAAGAAGGGCGCGGCATCCCTGGGCTGCTCCAAGGACGAGATCGCTTGCGCCCGACAGCGGTTCGAGGCCGAGGATCTGTCCTTGCTTGGTTTGCGCTTCCGAGACGACCCTTTCGTGCCCGCCGCGCGGTTCGACGCCTATCGCAAGGCCTTCGGCGACCGGTTCGAGGCGATCGAGCTGGACCCTGCCTCGGCGCGGCCAGGGACGGGCCGCACGCCCCACTCGGTACTGTCCGCGCATCTGGATCGATCCGACCCCGAAGGCCCGACCATGCAGGCCCGCGACCGGGTCGTGGAGTTCTTCCGCCAGAGGCTGAGGGTGGACACGTCGGCTCCGCGGGCCTAGAAGCGCGCCCTTCCATTCTCCCCGCGACCGGCGTTCGACCCGTCGGCCGGGCCAGCAGTCCGAAAGCCCATGAAACGCCAACAGAACAAGGGCGCCCCCACGGGCCCCACCCAGCGCCAGCTTCGCGCTGGCGAGTTGATCCGCCACGCCCTGGTCGATGTCTTTCGCGAAGAAGAGCTTCAGGACGAAGCGCTGCAGGGCGTCTCGATCACCGTCACCGAGGTTCGACTGAGCCCCGACCTGCGTCACGCCATCTGCTTTGTGGAGCCGCTGGGCGCGGGTGTGTCGGGCGCGCCGACCGACGAGGTGGTCGCAGGCCTCAACCGTGTATCGAAGTTTCTGCGCGGGCGGCTGGGCCGCAACATCGACATGAAGTTCACCCCGGACCTGAAGTTCATCCACGACGAGAGCTTCAACGCCGCCACCGAGATGGACAAGCTGTTCTCGAACCCGCGCGTTCAGCAGGACATCCGCCGCCTCAGCGACGTGCTGGGCGACGAGGACGAAGACTAGGATGGCCCGCCGCAAGAAGGGCGACGCCATCAGCGGCTGGGTCAATCTGGACAAGCCATACGATCTGGGATCGACCCATGCGGTCAGCCGTGTCCGCCGGGCTTTCAACGCCCAGAAGGCGGGTCATGCCGGCACGCTCGACCCGTTGGCCACTGGCATACTGCCGTTGGCCCTGGGCGAGGCGACCAAGACCGTCCCGTTCCTGATGGACGCGGACAAAACCTATCGCTTCACCATCGAATGGGGCCGCACCACAGCCACTTTCGACCGGGAAGGCGAAACCACGGCCCAGTCCGACGTGCGCCCTACACCCGAGCAGGTCGCCGCCGCCCTGCCGGCCTTCGTGGGCGAGATCGATCAGGTCCCGCCCGCCTATTCGGCGATCAAGGTGGACGGCGAGCGGGCCTATGACCTGGCCCGCGAGGGGGTCGAGTTCGAGCTTAAGACCCGCAAGGTCAACATCTACGCCCTGTCCATGGTCGCCGCGCCTGACGCCGACCATGTCGAGCTGGAGATGGATTGCGGCAAGGGCACCTATGTGCGCGCGGTGGTCCGCGACCTGTCGGACGCCCTCGGCGCCTGCGGCCATGTGAGCCAGCTTCGCCGAACGCGGGTGGGCGCGTTCACCGAGGCGACGGCGATAACACTGGAAACTCTTGAGAATTTCGACTATGACGCGCGCTTGTCGGAGGCATTGCTTCCGGTCGAGACCGCGCTGGACGACATCCCGGCGTTGGCCGTGACCGATGAAGACGCCTTCCGGCTTGCCCAGGGACGGCCGATCGTTCTCGTTCCCCGACAGGTAGAAACGCTGAAAGCCCAGCTCACGCTGGGCGACCGCACCGTTTCCGCCATGAACGGAGAGAAGATCGTCGCCCTGTGCGAGATGCGCGCCGGACGGCTCAATCCGGTGCGGGTCTTCCAACTCACCTGAGCGGAGACAACCCGATGTCGATCACTGCAGAGCGCAAATCCGCGCTCATCACCGAACATGCCCGCACTCAAGGTGATACGGGCAGCGCTGAAGTCCAGGTCGCGATCCTTTCGGAACGCATCTCGAACCTGACCGAGCACTTCAAGACGCACAAGAAGGACAATCACTCGCGCCGCGGCCTGCTGAAGCTGGTCTCGCAACGCCGGTCGCTCCTTGATCACCTGAAGAAGTCCGACGAAGGTCGCTATGCGACCCTCATCGAAAAGCTGGGTCTGCGCCGCTAAGCGCATCCCTTGCCGCCCATTCCCGTCGCCGGGGATGGGCGGTCCAGTTTTCGCCATCACCCTTGGACAGGCTTAGGATGATGGCGCCCGGGATGTTCCCCGGCTTGATAATCGGGGGTTCAAAGCAATCCTCGACAGCCTGTCGACCGGAGAGGATTCCGCCACGCCCGCCGGGCCTGCCGCCCCTGTCCGCCCCCGAGGAAATGGGTCTTCGGGAACCGAAAGAAGCAAGAATGTTCGATATCAAACGCAAGACCATCGAGTGGGGCGGCAAGACGCTGGTCCTCGAAACCGGCCGTATCGCCCGTCAAGCCGACGGCGCCGTGCTGGCGACCATGGGCGAGACCGTCGTCCTCGCCACCGCCGTCTTCGCCAAGTCGCAGAAGCCGGGTCAGGATTTCTTCCCCCTGACGGTCAACTACCAGGAAAAGACCTTCGCCGCCGGCAAGATCCCGGGCGGCTTCTTTAAGCGTGAAGGCCGTCCGTCGGAAAAGGAGACCCTGGTCTCCCGCCTGATCGACCGTCCGATCCGCCCCCTGTTCGTCAAGGGCTTCAAGAACGAAGTGCAGGTCGTCTGCACCGTCCTGCAGCATGACCTCGAGAACGATCCCGACATCCTGGCCATGGTCGCGGCGTCCGCCGCCCTGACCCTGTCCGGCGCCCCGTTCATGGGCCCGATCGGCGCCGCGCGCGTCGGCTATATCGACGGCGAATACGTGCTGAACCCGACGCTCGACGAGCTGAAGGAAAGCGCCATGGACCTCGTGGTCGCCGGCACCACCGACGCGGTGATGATGGTCGAATCCGAGATCAAGGAACTGACCGAAGAAGTGGTCCTGGGCGGCGTCAACTTCGCCCATGCCCAGATTCAGCCGGTGATCGAAGCGATCATCGAACTGGCCGAACACGCCGCCAAGGAGCCTTTCGACTTCACGGCGGAAGACACGGACGCGATCAAGGCCGAAATGAAGGGCCTCGTGGGCGCCGATATCGCCGCCGCCTACAAGATTCAGAAGAAGCAAGACCGCCAGGAAGCCATCGGCGTCGCCAAGAAGAAGGCGATCGCGGCCATGGGCCTGTCGGACACCAACCCGGCCGGTATGGACGTCAACAAGCTGGCCGGCGTGTTCAAGGAACTGGAAGCCGACGTCGTCCGTCGCGGCATCCTGGACACCGGCCTGCGCATCGACGGCCGCACCGTCGACAAGGTCCGTCCGATCCTGGGCGAAGTGGGCATCCTGCCCCGCACCCACGGCTCGGCCCTGTTCACCCGCGGCGAAACCCAGGCCATCGTGGTCGCGACCCTGGGCACCGGCGACGACGAGCAGTTCATCGACGCCCTGGAAGGCACCTACAAGGAATCCTTCCTGCTGCACTACAACTTCCCGCCCTATTCGGTGGGTGAGACGGGCCGCATGGGCTCGCCGGGTCGCCGCGAAATCGGCCACGGCAAGCTGGCCTGGCGCGCCATCCGTCCGATGCTGCCGGCCAAGGAAGACTTCCCCTACACCATCCGTCTGGTGTCGGAGATCACCGAGTCCAACGGCTCGTCCTCGATGGCCACGGTCTGCGGCGCCTCGCTGGCCATGATGGATGCGGGCGTGCCGCTGATCCGTCCGGTCTCGGGCATCGCCATGGGCCTGATCCTGGAAAGCGACGGCTTCGCCGTTCTGTCCGACATCCTGGGTGACGAAGATCACCTGGGCGACATGGACTTCAAGGTCGCCGGCACCTCGGAAGGCATCACCAGCCTTCAGATGGACATCAAGATCGCCGGCATCACGCCCGCCATCATGGAACAGGCTCTGAAGCAGGCGAAAGCCGGCCGCGACCACATCCTGGGCGAGATGAACAAGGCCATGGACGCCCCGCGCGACAGCGTCGGCGACTTCGCCCCGAAGATCGAAACCATCTCCATCCCGACCGACAAAATCCGTGAAGTGATCGGTTCGGGCGGCAAGGTGATCCGCGAGATCGTCGAGAAGACCGGCGCCAAGGTCGATATCAGCGACGACGGCACCGTGAAGGTCTCGGCCTCGGACGGGGCCAAGATCGAAGCGGCCGTGAAGTGGATCAAGTCGATCACGCAGGAAGCGGAAGTCGGCGCGATCTACGACGGCAAGGTCGTCAAGGTCGTGGACTTCGGCGCCTTCGTGAACTTCTTCGGCGCCAAGGACGGCCTCGTTCACGTCAGCCAGATCAGCAACGAGCGAGTCTCCAAGCCCAGCGACGTGCTGACCGAAGGCCAGACCGTGAAGGTCAAGCTCCTGGGCTTCGACGATCGCGGCAAGACCAAGCTTTCGATGAAGGTCGTCGATCAGGTGACGGGTGAAGACCTGTCGGCCAAGGCCGACGCCAAGGAAGACGCGGAAGCCTAAGCCTCCGCTTCAACCGAAGCTGAAATACAGCGGGCGGCCCAGCGATGGGCCGCCCGTTTTGCGTTCAGGGCCTGGGGGAGGCGATCAGTAAGGAATAGCCGGCGGTGGGGCCTTGGTCGCGTCGGTCGCCGCCTCGGCGGGCGGCGGGGCGGCGGTCTGCGTCGGCGTGGCGCTGGGCAGGGGGACTGGGGCGGGCGCGGTATCGGCGGTCTCGACGACCTCCTCCTCCTTGGGCTCTTCCTTGGGCTTTTCGGCGACCTTCTTGGTCTCGATAAGCGGCGCGCCCAGTGGGACGGCGTCCTTGGCCGGCGCGGCTAGCTGGCTATCGGGAACCGCGGCGGCCACCGTCGGCGGCCCCTGGCGCTGAAACGCGCCCTGAACCCCGACGCCAAATCCGCACACAGCGCAGACGGCGAGGGCGGCGACAACGATCGGCAGCTTGTTTTTGGGCGGCATCCACATGAGGCGAGAGCCTAATCCGCTCCGAAGCGCCCGAAAAGCGGATGTTGCGATCCGCCCGCCCTCGTTCTGCGAATGATTATCATTGCATTGCGAAAGTGTTGCAAATAAGAACGCCTCGCAATCGCAGCGCTGGAACGCGATGCGAGCTGATCGGGGATAATTTCATGCGTAACATCAACTCTTCCGGCGTCCGCGCCCGAGCCAAGCGCGCCATGGGCGTCGCCGCCGTGGCCGGGGCCGCCGGCCTGTCGCTGGCGCCCGCCGCCTTCGCCGCCGAAATGGACGCCGCCGCCGATGCGCCGACCGAAGTGTCGGGCGTCGATATCGAGGCCGCCGTCGGCTCCAAGCCGCAATCGCCCAAGTTCACCGCTCCCCTGGTGGACACCCCGCGCTCCATCACCGTCATTCCGCAAAAGGTCATCGATCAGACCGCGGCGACCTCGCTGCAGGATCTGCTCCGCACCTCGCCCGGCATCACCTTCGGCGCAGGCGAAGGCGGCCAGCCCCTGGCCGACCGTCCGTTCATCCGCGGCCAGAGCAGCGGCAACAACATCTTCGTCGATAACCTGCGCGACACCGGCGGCCAGATCCGGGAAGTCTTCGCCCTGGAGCAGGTCGAGGTCGTGAAGGGCCCCGACAGCGCCTACAACGGCCGCGGTTCGGGCGGCGGCAGCATCAACCTGTCGACGAAGAAGCCGCGCCTGGAAACCTTCGTGACCGGTTCGGCCCGCGCGGGAACTGATGACTATCTGCGCGGCGCGATCGACGCCAACTACCAGCTGGGCGCCACCTCGGCGATCCGCCTGAACATCATGGGCACGCAAGGCAATACGCCCGGCCGTCCGGACGTGGTGGACTTCGAGCGTCTCGGCTTCCTTGGCGCATTGTCCTACGGCCTGGGAACCGAGACCCGCGTCACCGCCAGCTACTACCATCTGGAAAGCGACGACATGCCCGACTACGGCGTGCCGCTGATGACCAAGGTTCCGGGCTACCCGCGTACCGAAAGCGGCGTGCTGCCTGTCGGTCGCGACGCCTTCTACGGCCTGACGGCCCGCGATTTCGCCAAGACCTCGGCCGATATCGGCACCTTCTTCGTCGAGCACGACTTCAACGACCGCATCTCGATCCGCAATGTCTTCCGCTACAGCGAGACGGTGAACGACTACATCGTCACCAACCCGGGCGATGGCGGCGCGGCCCAGTTCGTGGCCGGCGAATGGTGGATGAAGCGCGGCACCAAGAGCCGCTGGAACGAAACCAAGACCGTCGCCAACGTCACTGAGGTCTACGGCAAGTTCACCACCGGCGGGCTCGAGCACAGCTTCGCCACCGGCTTTGAAGTCAGCCGCGAGGTCAACGACAACGCCTCCTACGTGATCTACACCACGGCCGGCTCGGCCTGCCCGACGGGCTTCACGAACAACGTCACCAACGCCGGCGTGGGCGACTGCACCCGCGTCTTCGCGCCCAACCCGAACGATCCTTGGACGGGCCTGACCCCGCTGGGCGCGGTGAGCACCAGCCGCACTCGCTCGGGCGGCGTCTATGCCTTCGACACCATCAGCTTCGGCGAAAAGTGGTTGCTGAATCTCGGCGCTCGCTACGATGAGTACGGCGTCACCGGCATCACTCGGTCCTCGACCAGCGCCGCGGGCGTGATCACCGGCCAGACCGCCTCCACGCCGCCGAAGGGAAACTGGGATTTCTTCAACTACCAGGTCGGCCTGGTCTACAAGCCGGTCACGAACGCCAGCGTCTATGTGTCGTTCGGCACCTCCTCGACCCCGCCCACCCTGGCCGGCGGTGACCAGAACGCGGTCCCGGGCGGCACGGGCGGCGGCTCCAACGGCCAGGCCCCGACGACGGTCTTGGATCCGGAAGAAACCGAAAGCATCGAAGCCGGCGTGAAGTGGTCGCTGTTCCGCGATCAGCTCCAGCTTTCGGGCGCGGTCTTCCAGCTGAAGCGCAAGAACGCGCAAATCCAGGTCCAGGCCGGTGTCTATGAGCAGGCCGGCGAGGCCGAGGTCACCGGCGTCGAACTGGGCGTCTCGGGCAATGTCACCGACAAGTGGCAGGTGTTCGGTGGCTACACCTTCCAGGACAGCGAGCTGGTTCGCGGCGCCTACACCAACGTCAATGTCGGCGATCCGCTGGCCAACACGCCCAAGCACAGCTTCAGCATGTTCTCGACCTACAAGGTCTTCGACAAGCTCTCGCTCGGCGGCGGCGCCTACTACGTCTCCAAGAGCTTCGGCGGCAACCAGGGCGGCGCGGGCGGCGGCGCCAACGCCATCTACGCTCCGGACTACTGGCGCTTCGACGCTTTCGCGGCCTACCAGATCAACGACCGGGCGGACCTGCAGCTGAACGTCCAGAACGTGGGCGACAAGGAATACATCGCCCGCACCAACGGCGTTCATCACGCGGACTACGGGGCCGGCCGCCAGGCCATCGTGACCCTGAACGTCCGCTACTAGTCTAAGGGGCGGCGCGGAGCTCCCTCCCACGCCGCCTCATGCGCCCCGTCCGATGGCCCTCGGACGGGGCGCGCTTCATTTGAGGGCCATTGGCGTTTAAGGCTGTCCGGCCATGATGCTGCACATCCCGCAAGTTCTGACCAAGGACCAGGTCGCCCGGCTGCGCGCGGTGATTGACGCCGCCGACTGGATCGACGGCAACGCCACCTCCGGCAGCCAGTCCCGGATGGCCAAGGCCAATCTGCAGTTGCCCGAGGCCTCGCAGGCCGCTCGCGACGCCGGCGCCGCGATCCTCGATGCGCTGGAAAAGAGCCCGCTGTTCGTGGCCGCGGGTCTGCCGCTGAAGGTCTTTCCGCCGCTGTTCAACCGCTATGGGCCGGGCCAGACCTTTGGCGATCACGTGGACAATTCGATCCGCGTCGCCTCCGACGGCATGCGTATCCGCAGCGACCTGTCGGCCACCCTGTTCCTGACCGAGCCCGAGGACTACGACGGCGGCGAGCTGGTGGTGGACGACACTTACGGCGTCCATGAGGTCAAGCTGCCGGCCGGGGACCTGATCCTCTATCCCGCCTCCAGCCTGCATCGGGTGGAGCCGATCACGCGCGGCGCGCGCATCTCATCATTCTTCTGGATTCAGAGCCTGGTGCGCCAGGACGCCCAGCGGGCGCTGCTGTTCGACATGGACGTCGCCATTCAGCGCCTGGCCGGCCAGGTGGGCGCCAACGATCCCTCGTTGGTCGCCCTGACCGGGACCTACCATAACCTTCTGAGGATGTGGGCGGAGGTCTAGGCCTTCGCGGCTTTCGCGGCGAGGCGCAGCGCCTCGGCCTCCTCGGGCGTCATGCCCATGGCCGCCAGCAGGGGCGAGGGGGCTTTCTTGTCCCAGCTTTGGCGCCCGCCGATGGTGATGCCGCCATCCACCACCAGATGCGTTCCGGTGACGAAGACGCTGTCGTCGCTGGCCAGGAACAGCACCGCCTTGGCTATGTCCTCCGGCAGGCCTGCCTTGGGGATGGGCTGGATCTTCGGTCCCACC
Organism: Caulobacter sp. NIBR2454; assembly: GCF_027474405.1. Taxonomy (GTDB): domain Bacteria; phylum Pseudomonadota; class Alphaproteobacteria; order Caulobacterales; family Caulobacteraceae; genus Caulobacter. The sequence goes on along the minus strand of NZ_CP114871.1, from coordinate 3,663,244 downwards.
TCGGCCACCCGTGCGGCCATCTGGTCGGCGACCTCGCGCGGCAGGCCCACCGACGCCCCGAAGATCGAGGTGGCGATCAGGCCGGGGCAGATGGCGTTGACCCGGATCTTCTGCGGCGACAGCTCCGCCGCCGCCGTGCGGCTCAGGTGGATCACCGCCGACTTCATGGTCGAGTAGCAGATGGGGCCAAACCCCGCCTGTAGTCCGGCGATCGAGGCGGTGTTGATGATCGAGCCGCCGCCTCGCTCCAGCATCAGGGGCACGGCGTAGTGCATGCCGATGGCCGGCGCGCGAAGCAGCACGGCGTAGGTGTCGTCCCAGGCGGGGATGTCCATCTCTTCGATACCCGTGGGACAGCCGCCATGGCCTGCGTTGTTGAACAGGATGTCCAGCCCGCCGAACGCCGACTTCGCCAGGGCGATGGCGGCGGCGACCTGATCTTCCTTGGTCACATCGCAATGGATGTAGCGGACCGTGTCGGGGAACCGCCTTTCCAGCATGGCGCCCTTTTCGTCCTGGATGTCGGCGGCGATGACCCTCGCGCCCTCCGCCACGAAAAGCTCCACCGTGCCCAGGCCGATGCCCGAACAGCCGCCGGTGATGACAGCGACCTTGCCGTCCAGACGTCCCGCCATGGTTTCCTCCCTTTGGCGATGATGGGCGGCGGGCCGTCTGACGCGGCCTCGCCACCCGATGGCTCTACTCGGTGACCACGACCACCTTGCCCATGGCCTTGCGGCTGGCCAGGTGCGCGATGGCGTCCCCGGCCTTGGCCAGGGGGAAGGTCTCGGACACGTGCGGCTTGATCTTGCCGTCGGCGTAGAGGGCCATCAGCTCCTTGACGTTCTGGGCGTGGCCCTTGGGATCGCGCGCCACCGCCGCGCCCCAGAACACACCGACGATGTCGCAGGATTTCAGCAGGGTCAGGTTCAGCGGCACCTTGGGAATGCCCGCCGGGAAGCCGATCACCAGGAAGCGGCCGTTCCAGCCGGAAGCCCGGATCACCGCCTCGGCATAGTCGCCGCCGACCGCGTCATAGGCCACGTCCCAGCCATTGGGCCCGCAGGCGTCCTTGAACAACTGCGCCAAGGCCTTCTGGCCGTCCTTGTCGAAGGGACCGGTGGGATAGACCACGCCGCTGTCGGCGCCGCGCGAGATGGCCAGATCGACCTTCTCCTGGCTGGACGCGGCGGCGATCACCTTGGCCCCCATGGCCTTGCCCAGCTCGACCGCCGCTAGGCCGACGCCGCCGGCCGCGCCCAGCACCAGCAGGGTCTCGCCCGGCTTGATGTGGCCGCGATCCTTCAGGCCGTAATAGGAGGTGCCGTAAGTCATCAGGAAGGCCGCCGCCTCGTCGAACGGCATGGTGTCCGGGATGGGCACCACCCGCGCGGCGTCCACCTGCAGCTTTTCGGCCATGCCGCCCCAGCCGGTGCTGGCCAGGACGCGGTCGCCGACCTTCAGGTGCGACACGCCCTCGCCCACCCCGCTGACCACGCCCGACACCTCGCCGCCCGGCGCGAAGGGTCGCTGCGGCTTGAACTGGTACATATCCTGGATGATCAGCACGTCGGGATAGTTGACCCCACAGGCCTTCACATCCAGCACCACCTGACCCGCGCCGGCGGTAGGATCTGGTAGATCCTCGAGCTTCAGGGTCTCTGGCCCGCCCACCGATTGGCTCAACACCGCCTTCATGATCGCGTCTCCGACTTCTTTTTGTTCGAAAGGGACGCTATCGCACCGGACCCAAGGGAAGGAAGGCCAATGTCGAACAAATGTTTGAGCCTAGCGCTGCATGGCGGCGCGGGCGCCAAGCCGGGACGCAACTACGATCGCGAGATCGCCCACATGAAGGGCCTCGTCGAACAGGCCCGCGACGCCCTGCGCGCGGGGGCTACGGCGCTCGACGTCGCCACCTCGACGACGGTCGCTCTTGAGGCTTCGGGCCTCTATGTCGCCGGGCGCGGCGCTTCCCCCAATCTGGCTGGGGAATATGAACTCGACGCCTGCATCATGGACGGGCTGAGCGGCAAGGCCGGCGCGGTCGCCGCCCTGCAAGGCTTCAAGAGCCCGATCACCGCCGCCCGCGCGGTCATGGACCGCACGCCGCACGTCATGCTGGCCGGCTCGGGCGCCGCACGCTTCGCCGCCGAACAGGCGCTTGAGGCCATCGATGACCCCAAGGCCTGGTTCACCCATGCCGGCCAGTTCGAGGCTAATCACGCCCCGGGCGCTCTCGCCCACGGCACGGTGGGCTGCGTGGTGCGCGACGGCGAAGGCCGGCTGGCCGCCGCCACCTCCACCGCCGGCGTGTTCAACAAGATGCCTGGCCGGGTTGGCGACAGCCCGATCCCCGCCGCCGGCGCCTGGGCCGACGCCCATGTGGCGGTCTCTTGCACGGGGCAAGGCGAGTATTTCATCCGCCTGGCCGCCGCCGCCCAGATCGGTTTCCGGATGCGTTTCGCCGGCCAGTCCCTGGAGGAGGCCACCAAGGCGGTGATCGCCGAACTGGCGGCCCTGGGCGGCGACGGGGGCCTGATCGCGGTGTCGGCGGACGGCTCGGTGTCCACGCCATTCCACTCCCAGGGCATGAAGCGGGCGACCCTGAGCGGCGACGGAACGATCAGCGCGGCGGCGTTCTGATCGTCGCAGGGGCCTGTTTTTGCGGCCTTAACCCCCATCTGCTATAAGGCTGCCCGAAATCTGGATTTTCCCGTGACCGTCACCCTCGACCTCGCCCGACCGGCGCGCGCCGACGCGCCCTCGCTTCCTCAGAACCTGTCCGGCCTGACCCGGGCGGAGCTGTCGGCCGCCCTGGTCGAGAGCGGTGTGGTCGAGCCGGCCAAGGCGCGCATGCGCACCACCCAGCTGTGGCGTTGGATGCACCATCGCGGCGTCACCGACTTCGCCCAGATGAGCGATGTGGCCAAAGACCTGCGCGCCGCTCTGTCCGAGCGCTTCGTGATCTCGCGTCCCGAGGTGGTCGAGCGCCAGGTGTCCAAGGACGGCACGCGCAAGTGGCTGATCCGCATGGCTCCCGGCATCGAGGTCGAGACCGTCTACATCCCCGACGTGGGCCGGGCCGGCGCCCTGTGCGTCTCCAGCCAGGTTGGCTGCACCCTGAACTGCACCTTCTGCCACACGGGCACCCAGCCCCTGGTGCGCAACCTGACCGCGGCCGAGATCGTCGCCCAGGTGCAGGTGGCTAAGGACGACCTGGAGGAATGGCCGAGCGACCGTGAGGAACGCCGCCTATCCAACATCGTCTTCATGGGCATGGGCGAGCCGCTCTACAATCTGGACGCGGTTTCGGCCGCCATCGATATCATCAGCGACGACGAGGGCATCGCCATCTCGCGCCGCCGGATCACGGTTTCGACCTCGGGCGTGGTTCCGCAGCTGACGGCTCTGGGCGAGAAGACCAGCGCCATGCTGGCCATCAGCCTGCACGCCACCAATGACGAGCTGCGCAACGAGCTGGTGCCGCTCAACAAGAAGTACCCGATCAAGGAGCTGATGGACGGCATCCGCGCCTATCCGGGTATCTCCAACGCCCGCCGGGTAACCTTCGAGTACGTGATGCTCAAGGGCGTCAATGACAGCCCCGACGAGGCCCGCGCCCTGGTGCAGCTGCTGAAGGGTGTGCCGGCCAAGATCAATCTGATCCCGTTCAACCCGTGGCCCAACAGTCCGTATGAATGCTCGGACTGGGCCACAATCGAAAAGTTCGCCGCCGTCATCAACCGCGCCGGCTACGCTTCGCCGATCCGCACGCCGCGCGGTCGCGACATCCTCGCCGCCTGCGGTCAGCTGAAGTCCGAGAGCGAGAAGGTCCGCGCCAGCGCCCGCCGCAAGGCGGAAATCGAGCCGATCGCCGAGATCGCCGCGGCTGAATAAATTGCGTCATCGCTTCGAAGCGCCGCCGTGTTAACGGTGCGGTCAGCGTCGTTCGGGGATTGTCGCGTCCATGCCGCCAGAACTTCAGTCGCCTGAGATCCAGGCCTTCGCCACGGGCTTTCCGGTCACCCTGCTTCACGCGGGGATCACCATGGTCATCCTGCTGCTGGGGACGGTGCTTTACGCCCTGCTGACCCCCCATCGAGAGGTCAAGCTGATCCGCGACGGCAACGCCGCCGCCGCCCTGTCCCTGGGCGGGGTGATGGTCGGCCTGGCCATTCCGCTGGCGGTCAGCCTGCGGGCCTCGTCCTCGCCTATCGACATCGCGCTTTGGGGCGCGGCGACGACCATCGTCCAGCTCTTCGTGTTCCGCATGACCGACATGATCCTCAAGGGCCTGCCGCAGCGCATCCAGGAAGGCGAGGTCGCGGCCGCCGCCTTGTTGGTGGGGGCCAAGATCGCCACCGCCCTGATCCTCGCCGCCGCCGTGGCGGGCTGAGCGGCCCGCGCCGCCCATGCACTTTCCCCGACTTCCCGATTGGCTGGTCTATGCCGCGGTGGTCCTCGCGCTCCTGATCGCCGCGCTCGGCCGTCAGGAGCGCGCTGACGCGCCGCCGCCGCCGCCGCCCGTGGAGGGCGAGGAAGGCGTGCCGCTGGGTCCGGCGTCTCCCTTCGATCCCGAGATCGTCGTCGACGCGCCCTTCGCGCCTCAGCAGGGGTCGGGAACCGCCTTCTCCGTGGACGACAGCGGGACCTGGCTGACCGCCCGCCATGTTGTCGATGGCTGTCGCCAGGCCGCCATCGTGGTGGGTGACGGCCGAGGCGTCGCGGCGCAGGTCCGCATCGATCCCAAGGCCGATGTCGCCGTCCTGACCACCGAAGGCGGCTCCGGCGCCCTGCCCCTGGGCCTGGACCGGCCGCTGCGCCGGGGGGATCGCGCCTTCCATCCCGGCTTCCCGCAAGGCCAGCCGGGCGAGGCCGCCTCGCGCCTGCTGGGCCGTGAGCGTCTGGTGGTCCGGGGTCGCGGCGCCCGCACCGAGTCTGTTCTGGTCTGGGCCGAGGTCGGCCGCACCGACACCCTCAAGGGGACTCTGGCCGGTCTTTCCGGCGCGCCGGCCCTGGACAACGCCGGCCGGGTGATCGGCGTGACCGTAGCCGAAGCCCCGCGCCGTGGCCGCATCTACACCACCGCGCCGGAGACCGTGACCGAGAGCCTGAAGCTGGCCGGCGGGCGGCGCGGCGGGCTCGCCATGGGCGAGCCGATCACCGTCGACAATTATGGCCGCGTGGCCGACAGCCTTCGCCGCGACCTGCGCGTCGCCCAGGTGGTCTGCCTCGCAAACTAGGTTCGGGCGGACTAAACCTCGACAGCCTTGGGCTGGCGCGCCGCGACCATCAGGCAAAGTCCGATAGCCACCACGCCGATCAGCGCCGAATAGATGAAGAACACCGTATAGCCCACGCCCATTGCGGCCGGGCTGACGCCCAGCTTGGCGCTGGCGGCCACATAGCTTTCGGGGGTGAGCCCGGCGAACATGCCCTTGAGCGCGCCCAGCGGCCCGCCTGCCTCGGCCGCCCGCGCGGCCCACTCCACCAGCCGCCCGGACTGCGAGGCGATCAGCTTGCCGGGCAAGGCGTAGAGCGAGGTGAACATCGCATATTGGGTGGCGGTGAAGCCGGTGGTGGTCAGGCTCGACATGTAGACGATCAGGGCGGTGCCCGCGACGCCGCCCGCCAGGTTGTCCAGGCAGATGGCCACGAACAGGGCCGGCACCGAATGGCCCTGGGCCGCCAGCCAGATGAAGATCAGATTGCTGATCGGCCCGGCGAACGCCCCGATCAGAAGAGCCTTCATCAGGCTCAGCCGCGCCACCAGCAGCCCGCCCAGCGCCACGCCAAGCATCGAGGCGATGATGCCAAACACCTTCCGCACCTCGGCGATCTCGGTGAGGGTGAAGCCGAGATCCCGATAGAACGGGTTCATGATGTTCAGAACGAAATCAGCCACGCGATAGAGGCAGATGGTCGCCAGGATTAGGCCGGCCACGCCCTTGTAGCGCCGCATGAATTCGCCCAGGGGCGCGCCCAGGGCGGTGGAAAGATAGACCCCCGGCTTGGTGCGCACCTTTGGGATCGGCCAGGCGGCGGTGACCACGATCACCAGGCCGGCGGCCACGCTCGCCAGCTGCAGCCAGACGCCCGACTGCTTGTCGGTCCAGGCGTCGGCCAGGGCCTCGCCGCCCACGAACTGAGACAGGAGGCTGGCGTCGCCCGCCAGGCCTGAACCCAGCAGCAGCGCGCCGATCAGCAGCACGGCCAGGCGAACGGCCCACTCCACGGCCTGGAGGGCTGGGGACTGCTTGACGTCGCCGGTGGGGATCGGCCTGATTTCGTGCGCGGTCTCGCGCGGGGCGGCCAGGGTGGCGGCGAGGCCGACCACCATCACCGCGGACATGATGGCGTAGGAGATGTTCCAGCCGAACCGCTCGGCCAGCAAAAGCGGCACGGCGCCGGCCACCACCATGGCGCCGCGGAAACCCCACTGGACGGCCGCGGCCAGGGGCCCCTGCCCCTCGGTCCCGCCGACCTCAATCCGCCAGGCGTCGATGACGATGTCATGGGTGGCGGTGAAGAAGCCGACCGCCACGGCGACCACGGCCATCAGGCCAAGGTTCTGGGCGGGGTTCAGGCCTGAAACAAGCCACAGACCCAGCATGATCGCCAGTTGGCAGACCAGCATCCATGATCGGCGATGTCCGAGGAGCTTTGTCAGGCCGGGAATCGCGGTCCGGTCGATCAGCGGCGCCCACAGGAACTTGAACGAGAAGGACAGGGTGGCCAGGCTGAAGAAGCCGATCACCGCCAGGGACAGGCCAGAATCCCGCAGCCAAACCGACAGAGTGTCGAAGATCAGCATGTAGGGCAGGCCGGCCGCGAAGCCGAGACCCAGCATCACCAGGCTGCGTCGCTCGCGATAGATCGCCAGGGCCTGCAGCACGCTGCGCTTGGGCTTGGTCTCGGTCGTCTCGCTCATCGCATTCCCCGGTGTGGAGGGCGATGCGCGCCTCCGCGTCAGGAGGCGAACTTGGCCCGACCCGGCTCCTGCGTCCAGCCGCCCGACACACAGCGCGCCAGCACCCCGCGCATGGCGTCGGCGCTGATCGGCTTGACCAGGAAATCATCCATGCCAGCGGCCAGACATTCGCGGCGATCATCCTCGAAGGCGTCGGCGGTCAGGGCAACTACGGGCGTCCGCACGCCGCGCGCCCGCAGAATTTTCGTGGCCTCGACCCCACCCAGGTCCGGCATGCGCCGGTCCATCAAGATCAGATCGTAGGCGCCGGCGGCGAGAGCGGCGAGGGCCTCTTGGCCGCTGGCCACGCGGTCTACCCTGCAGCCCTCGCGCTCCAGCAGGGCGCGAGCCAGCAAGGCGTTGATCGGATTGTCCTCGGCCAGCAGGACCCGAAGGCCGGGCGCGGCGGCGGCGGCGACGCGTTCGTCCTCCTGCGACGGGCTGGTCGTGTCCGAGGATCCGGCGCCGGCGAAGGCCGCCTTGGCGGCCAGCACCCGGTCCGCCAGGGAGGCGCGGCGCAGGGGCTTGATCAGATAGCCCAGGAAGCCATCGGCGCGTAGTCGGTCGATACGGCCGCGCTCCTCGGCCCGCAGCAACACCACGCAGGCCCGATCGGGGGGTGGGGCGAAGGCTTTGCGTCCTTCGGACAGGGCGATGTCGATCAGGATCACGGCTTCGGTGGGGGCGGCGCGCAGGACGGACTCGATATTGTCGCCCACCACGGCGCGACCGCCGCTGGCGGCCACCTGCTGGGCGGCGGCTTCACGCACGATGGCGTTGGGCGAGGCCACGGCCACGGTCACGCCCTTGAGGGCGGTTTCGGGCGCGGCCGCGCCCACGGGGGGCAAAACCGCCTCGAACCAGAAGTCGGCGCCGGAGCCTTCGTCTCCCTCGACCCCGGCCGCGCCCTCCATGGCGTCGGCGAGGCGGCGGACGATGGCCAGGCCCAGGCCCGTGCCGCCGGGGTGGCCGGCGGTCTCGGCCTGGACGAAGGGCTGGAAGATCTTTTCGCGAGCGGCGGGGGCGACCCCTGGACCGGTGTCCGAGACCGTGAAGCGCAGGCGCCCGCCGTCGGATGGCTCGGCCGACAGCAGCACGCCGCCGGCCTCGGTGAATTTCACGCCGTTGCCGACGAAATTGAGCAGCACCTGACGCAGGCGGCCCTCATCGGCCATGACTTCACCGACGCCGGGCGCGACGGCCCAGCCGATTTCAATGCCCTTCTCGTCGGCGCGGGGGCTCATCAGCTCGCAGACCTGACGCAGCAGGGTCTCCACATTGACCGGCGCGGGATGCAGCTCCACGCGGCCTTCCCCCAGACGCGCGAAGTCGAGCAGGTCGTTGACCAGGGACAACAGGTGATCGCCGCTGTCGCGCAGGGCGGTGACATAGGAGCGCTGCTCGGCCGTCAGCCGGGTGCCCTCCAGCAGGCGCGCGACCCCGAGCACGCCGTTCAGGGGCGTGCGGAATTCATGGCTCAGGGTGGCCAGTTGCTCGGGCGTGACGCCCTTGGGAGGAACCTTGCTCATCAAGGCATCCTAACGCCGGCCTCTTAACGGCCCGTATTGGCTCAGCTTGTTTCAGAATGTCGCAGGGGCCGAGGGCCGAAAGATTACAGAACGTTGTTTTTGAGACGACGCCGTTGGTGGGTAGGGTCCGCGCGAAATCGCGTGGAGCTCCGAAGCTATGAACATGTTCTTGGCCGCGACGACCGGCCTGTTCTCGATGGCCCTGGCGGGTGCGGCGCTTGCCGCTCCTGTCGCGCCCGCCAAGGCCGACCCGGCCGTCCTCGCCCCTTTGGAAAGTTACCTGGAAGGTCATCGGACAGGCAGTCGCGAAGCCTTTGAACGCGCCTTCCATCCGCAAGCCGAGCTTTTCGGCATCCGCGAGGGAAAGGTGTTCCGCGAGACGGCGGCCCAGTATGCGGCGCGGGCCGGCTCTGGCCGCGCATCACCCGACGATGCGCAACGCGTGCGAACGATCGAGAGCGTCGAGGTCACCGGCGGCGCCGGCGTGGCGAAGATCGTGCTCGACTATCCGACGGTGCGCTACACCGACTACATGTCGCTGCTGCTAGTCGATGGACGATGGGTGATCGTCAACAAGACCTTCATGGGCGAGGCCAAGACAGCCGCGAAATAGATCAGGTCGCGGGCTCCAACGCGCCGACCCGACGATAGATCAGAGCCTCGGCCACATGGACTCTGCGTACGCTGGGCGAGCCTTCCAGGTCCGCGATGGTTCGGGCAAGGCGCAGGGTGCGGGTCCAGCCGCGCGCGGTGAGCCCGCCCGCCTCGGCCGCGCGGGCCAGAAGCTGGCGGCCCTGGTCGTCGAGGGCGACCGTCTCGTCCAGGAAGCGGCCCTCTGCCCTTGAGTTGAGGATCGGCGCGCCGCCGCCGGCCTTGGCCGCGCGTTGCGCCTGCAGACGCCGCGCCTCGGCCACGCGGGCGGCGGCCTCGGCGCTGCCCTCGGCCGGCGCGGGAAGAGCCAGGTCGGCGGCGCTGACTGGCGGGACGTCCACCGACAGGTCGATACGGTCCAGCAGTGGACCAGATACCCGTCCCTGATAGTCACGCTGGCATTTGGGAGCCTTGCCGCAGGCGCCCTTGCCCGCCCCGCCGTGGCCACAGCGGCAGGGGTTCATCGCAGCCACCACCTGGACGCGTGCCGGATAGCGGATGTGGGCGTTGGCCCGGGCCACCATCACCTCGCCCGTTTCCAGCGGCGCGCGCAGGCTGTCGAGCGCCTGGGCGCTGAATTCGGGCAGCTCGTCCAGGAACAGCACCCCATTGTGGGCTAGGGACACCTCGCCCGGCTTGGCTTTCAGCCCGCCGCCGGTCAGGGCGGCCATGGAGGCTGAGTGGTGCGGGCTGCGGAAGGGCCGGCTGCGGGTCAGCGTCCCCTTGGCGATCAGCCCCGCCACCGAATGGACCATGGAGGTTTCCAAAAGTTCGCCCGCCGACAGGGGCGGCAGCAGGCCCGGCAGGCGTTGCGCCATCATCGACTTGCCCGAACCCGGCGGACCGCAGAAGAGCAGGTTGTGGCCCCCGGCCGCGGCGATCTCCAGGGCGCGCTTGGCGCTCTCCTGGCCCTTCACATCCCGCAGGTCCGGCGCGCCCTCGGCCTCGACCACGGGGCCGGGCGTGGGCGCGCTCAGCACCTGTGTCCCGCGGAAGTGATTGATCAGGGCGATCAGTGAGCGGGGCGCAAGGATCGGAGTGTCGCCGGCCCAGGCTGCTTCCGCACCGCAGGCCTCGGGACAGATCAGCCCCAGGCCCATGGCGCCGGCCGCTACGGCGGCGGGCAGGGTTCCAGCCACCGGGGCGATCTGGCCATCCAGAGAAAGCTCGCCCATGGCCGCCCAGCCTTGTAGGGCGTCGGCCGGGATCACGCCCATGGAGGCCATCACCGCCAGGGCGATGGGAAGGTCGTAATGGCTACCCTCCTTGGGCAGGTCGGCGGGGGCGAGATTGGCGACGATCCGTCGGGCCGGCATGGCCAGGCCCAGGCCCGCGAAGGCCGCCCTCACCCGTTCGCGGCTCTCGGCGACCGCCTTGTCGGCCAGGCCCACGACCATGAAGATCACGGCTCCGCCGGTCAGCTGAACCTCGACATCGACGCGGCGGGCCTCAACACCCTGGAACGCCACGGTCACCACGCGTGCGGCCATTCAGCTGCCTCTAAAAGTTATCCACAGAAGGATAACGAGCGTTCGGGTCGGATCAAGAACAAAAAGAGAACTAATAAAGAAGGTGAAGGCGTTCAGTCACCTAGCCGTCACACTTAAACTGGCTCCGCTTAACCGAGGAGAAGGCCGCCGGTCGCGGGATCGCCCATCAGGGACAGGCCGGTCACACCCACCAGCTTCATCAGGTTCGACTGAAGACCGTCGTGATGAGCCACATAGGTATCGCCGCCCCAGGCGAATACGACATTGGCCACCGTGGAAGAGCCTTCGCCCGCGGCTCGAAGCGCGTCCTCCAGATGGGCCTGGGCGCTCAGGTCGCCAGAAAACACCAGCGTCGCGCCGGAAGCGCCAGAGAAGGCCAGGGTGTCCAAGCCGACCTGGAAATCCTTGATCACCGCGCCGGTCTGGAAATCGCCGATGGTGATGCGGTCCCGGCCTTCGCCGACGGCGAGCGAGCCGCTCAGCTGGCCGATCTGGATGACGTCATCGCCGGCTCTCAGGTCGATGTCACCTTGGGCCAAACCGATCTGGACCACATCGGCGCCGTCCGTGGTCGCTAGGACCTGTCCAGGAGTCAGATGGCTCATCTGGACGACCTGCGGCCCCACGAGGGGCGAGCCTGGAAAGAGGCTTCCGCCTCCGAAATCGACAGACGCGCCGCCGGGGCCGGCCTTAAGCATCAACGACCCGATCTGCACGAAAGCCAGGCCGGGAGAGGCCTTGAGCGAGATGAGATCGCCGATGTCCACCGAGGCCGAGCCTGGGCTGGCCTTCACCATGACGGGCGCGAATTTTGCGAAATCGAACAACGACATTCCGCCTCCCAGCAAGAGGCGAATGGTCGCCTTCACATGTGAAGTTTAAATGGCGAAGCTTGGATCGTCAAACCGCCAGGGCCTCGATGCGCTCGAACAAGGCCGCCGTGGCGTCGATGCCCGTGAAATTCTTCAACTGCTGGGCGCCGGTGGGGGAGGTGACGTTGATCTCGGTCATGTAGTCGCCGATCACGTCGATGCCGACGAACAGCAGGCCACGAGCCTTCAACTCCGGGCCGATGATGGCGCACAGTTCCTTGTCGCGGGCGGTCAGCTCGAAGGGATGGGCCGTGCCGCCGCGGGCGAGATTGGAGCGCACCTGACCCTCGGCCGGCACGCGATTGATGCCGCCGACGGGTTCGCCGTCAATCAGCAGGATGCGCTTGTCGCCCTTGCTGACGGCGGGGACGAATTTTTGCACCACCACCTGGTCGCGGCTGGCCATGCCATGCAGTTCCAGCATGGCGTCGAGGTTGGGATCTTCCGGTTTCAGCCGCACGACACCCAGTCCGCCCAGGCCGTGCAAGGGCTTGAGCACCACATCGCCATGCCGCTCGCGGAAATCATAGATCGCTTCGCGGTCGCCGGTGATCAGGGTCGGCGGCTGAACGCCCGGGAAGCTGGTGACGAACAGCTTCTCAGGGGCGTTGCGGACCTCGGCGGGATTGTTGACCACCAGGGTCTTGGGATGCACCCGCTCCAGCAGATGGGTGGCGGTGATGTAGTGCATGTCGAAGGGGGGGTCCTGACGCATCAGGATCACGTCCACGTCGTCGGCCAGGTCCAGGACCTCCACCGGCCCCAACTTGGCGTGGTCGCCCTTCACCGCCTTGATCTCAAGCTTCTGGGCGCGAGCGAAGACGCGGCCGTCCTCCATGGATAGCCGGTCGGGGGTGTAGAACCAGAGCGAGTGGCCCCGCTCCTGCGCCGTCATCATCATCAGGAAGGTGGTGTCGGACTCGATGTTGATCCCATGGATGGGATCCATCTGGACGGCGACGCGCAGGGACATGACGGCTCCTAAATCGACCTTGGCCGATCAGATAGGCGTTGCGGCGCCAAAAGCCTAGTTCAGCTGCATCCGTACGCGTTCGCGCTGGGCGCGGGCGGCGATGGCGGCCCCGCCGTCCAGGAACTGAGCTTGGGCGAGAGCCTGCAGGGCGCCGGCCAGGGCGCCCTGGCCCTCGCGAGCGGCGGCCACGTCCAGCCAGGGGCGGTGGTCGGTGGGGTCGAGCAGGGCGCGGCGCAGGGCCGAACGCTCCGCCCGCGCCCAGTCGCCCGCAGCCTGCGCGCGGGCGAAGATGTTGTTCTGAAGGCGGATCAGCACGTTGCGGTCGGGCGCCGGCGACATCAGCACGTCCAGCTTGGCCGCCACGTCCGGCGTCAGGCCGGTGCGCAATGCGCGGCGGGTCAGTTCCGAGGGCAGAACCACGCGCCCCTCGCTGAATGGGTCCAGGGCCAGCGGGCCTTCCTCGGTCTCGATCCGCAGCAGGAAGTGGCCGGGGAAATCGACGCCCTGGACGTTCAGTCCCGTTTTGCGGGCGGCGTGCAGGTAGAAGATCCCCAGCGCCACCGGCAGGCCCTTGCGGCGATCGGCGACGGAGATGATGTCGGCGTTGTCGGGGTTGTCATAGGTGATCAGATCGCCGGACAGGCGCAGGTCGCCCGACAGGGCTTCGGCGATCGCCTCTTCGGGACTCTCGCGCTCAAGGCGCTCCTGCACCCGGATGACGGCTTCCTCGGCCAGGTTGCGAGCAAGCTGAGGGTCACGCGACGGGTCGTCATGCACGGCGCAGGCGAGCGCCGCCTCGAACAGCGGAAAGTCCGCGTCTCCAGCGCGCCCCGCGGCGCTCAGAAGTTGTTCCGCAGCTTCGCGGTCCACGATGATCCCCTTCAACCGGTCGTCACGCGCCGGCCCATGCGTCGGGAATATGACGTGGTGCGCGGCCGGGCGCGAGGGCGATCAGATCCAGGCGGACTGCGGCGTTTCGCAGCGCGGGCCGAAGCGCGGCTATGTGGGCCCCGGCACGGCGCAGGCGTTCACGCTGGTCCAAGGTTACGGCCTCCAGCGCCTCGTCTAGGGTGCGCCGCTGCTTGACCTCGATCACCGCCAGGACCGCGCCTCGTACCGCCAGCAGATCAACCTCGGCCATGGGTGTGGCCAGGCGAAAGCCCAGGATGCGATAGCCCTTCAACATCAGCCATGCCGCCGCCAGAGCCTCGCCGCGCCGGCCGGAAAGCCGGGCGGCCGTGCCACGCGCGGACCGGACTTGGCTCATCTCAGACGCCCTTCAGGTCCAGTGCGCGGCGATAGAGTTCGCGGCGCGGCAGACCCAAGGCCTTGGCCACCTCCGACGCGGCGTCTGCGGGACCCATGCGTGTCAGGGCTTCGGTCAGGGCGGCGTCGGCGTCCTCCTCGGTGGCGGCCTTCTCCTCGCCGGGGCCGACCAGGACCACGATCTCGCCCTTGGGGCTGTCCAGCTTAGGGTCCGCCGCCAGCTCGGCCAGGGTTCCGCGGATGCAGGTCTCGTGCAGCTTGGTGATCTCGCGGGCTACCGCGGCCTGACGGTCGCCGCCGAACACAGCCGCCATGTCGGCCAGGCTGTCGGCCAGGCGCGGGCCGCTCTCGTAGAAGATCAGGGTCGCCCGCACCGGGGCGAATTCGGACAGGAAGGTGCGCCGCGCCGCGCTCTTAGGCGGAGCGAAGCCGGCGAACAGGAAGCGGTCGGTGGGCAGGCCGCCCAGGGTCAAGGCCGCCAGGGCCGCGGACGCGCCGGGAATCGGGAACACCTGATAGCCCGCCTCGACCACCTCCTTGACCAGCCGGTAGCCGGGATCGGAGACTAGGGGCGTGCCGGCGTCGGAGACCAGGGCCACCCGGCCGCCGCCTTCCAGCGCCGTCATCACCTTGGGTCGCGCCCGCTCGGCGGCGTGCTCGTCATAGCGCTCCATGCGTTTGGACAGGTTGTAGGCCGATAACAGCTTGCCGGTGACCCGGGTGTCCTCGGCCAGCACCAGATCGGCGGCGTTCAGCACGTCCAGCGCCCGCAGGGTGATGTCGCGCAGATTGCCGATGGGCGTTGCCACCACATAGAGGCCAGGCGCGAGGGGCGCGGTCGACAGGGCGGGCGGGGGCGGGTGCTGGGCCATCGCCCCCCGCATAACAGGTCGAGGGCCTAGGCCAAAACCCGGACGATGAGGGCGGCGGTCAGGCTGTCCAGCACCAGCCGACCTTGGCGGGTCGCCCGAAGGCGCTCGCTGTCGGCGACCAGAAGCCCTTCGGCGACAAGGTGCCGGATTTGTTCGTCACCCGGCGCCAGGCCCAGGGCCGCGATCTCGGCGAAGCTCACCCCAGCGTCGATGCGCAGGCCCATCAGCAGTCGCTCCTCCGCCGCCTCCAGCGGCGTGAGGTGTTCGGACTCAAAGCCGGTTCCTTGGCGAGCGACGCGTTCGATGTAGTCGCCGATTCTGCGTTCGGCGGCCGTGGCGGTGCGCCCGACATTTCCGGTCAGTCGCCCATGAGCGCCCGGCCCGACCCCGGCGTAGTCGTAGCCCCGCCAGTAGGCCAGGTTGTGGCTCGACCGCGCCGCCTCGCCCCGGGCGTGGTTGGAGACCTCATAGGCGTCGAAACCCGCGCCCTCCAGCACCGCCTGGGTGGTCTCGAACAGGGTCGCGGCCAGATCCGGGTCCGGCGGGGTGAAGCGGCCCCGGCCCACGGCGCGGTCGAAGGCGGTGCCCGCCTCGATGGTCAGCTGATAGGGCGACAGGTGCTCGGGCCCGAAATCCAGCGCTTCCCTCAACTCCTTTGCCCAACCCTCCGGCGTCTGGCCCGGCCGGGCGTAGATCATGTCCAGAGACAGGCGCGGGAAAGTCGCCGCCGCCTTGCGCGCCGCGCGGCGGGCGGTGTCGGCGTCGTGGTTGCGGCCAAGGAAGGCCAGCGACGCGTCATCCAGCGCCTGAACCCCCAGGGACAGGCGGGTCACCCCCGCCGCCGCGAAGGCCTCGAACCGGTCAGCCTCGGCGTCGGTGGGATTGGCCTCCAGGCTGATCTCCAGATCAGGTTCGGCGTCCCACAGCGCGCGTGCTGTCTCGATCACCCGCGCCGCGGCGGCCGGATCCATCAGCGACGGCGTCCCGCCGCCCAGGAAGATCGAGGTCAGGCGACGTGGCCCGGTCGCCTCCCGCCAGCCCTTCAGATCCTCGACGATCGCCGCCGCCAGGGCCGCCTGCTCGTCGGTCCGGCCCCGGTCGCGCACGACGTTGAAGTCGCAATAGGGGCAGACCTTCGCGCAGTAGGGCCAGTGGACGTAGACGGCGAGCGGCTGGCTCAAAACAGGGCGGCTTTCAGTTTCTCGAAGGCGCGGGTGCGGTGGCTGAGGGCGTCCTTGGCCGCCTGCTCCATCTCGCCGAAGGTCAGGTCCTGGCCTTCCGGAATGAAGATCGGATCATAGCCGAAGCCCTTGTCGCCGCGCGGCGGGAAGACCAGGGTTCCGTCGACCCGGCCTTCGACGACCACGGCCGGGCCGCCATCGGGCCAGCAGACGGCCAGGGCGCTGGTGAACCAGGCGCTGCGGTCCTTCGATCCGGTCTCCTCGATCCGCTCCTCGACCTTCTTCATGGCCATGGCGAAATCCTTTTCCGGACCGGCCCAACGGGCGGAGAAGATGCCCGGCGCGCCGTCCAAGGCGGTGACCGAGACCCCGGAATCGTCGGCGATGGATATCATGCCGGAAAGCTCGGCCGCATGGCGCGCCTTGAGCAGGGCGTTGCCCACGAAGGTGCTCTCGGTCTCGTCCGGCTCGGGCAGGTTCAGCGACCCGGCGGTCACGATCTGGAAGCGGCCTTCCAGCAGGGCTGCCAACTCCTTGGCTTTTCCTGGGTTGTGCGTGGCGGCCACGATCTTAAGTCCGGGGGCGAGGGTCAGGGTCATGGCCGGTCTCCAGGATTATTCCGATGCAATTGCTCTACTCGCCCACCTCGCCCTTCGCCCGCAAGGTTCGTGTGGCCATGATCGAACTCGGCCTGGAGGACCGCATCCAGCTGGCGGCCGTCGATCCTTGGACCGACGAGACCCTGCGCGGCCAAAATCCCCTGTCCAAGGTGCCGACCCTGGTCACCGGCGACGGCGAGATCATCTTCGACAGCCGCGTGATCTGCGAGTACCTGGACGAGATCGCCGGCGGCGGACGGTTGTTCCCCGCCACCGGCCCTGACCGCTGGCGCGCCCTGACCGCCCAGGCCCTGGCGGACGGGATCGGTGACGCGGCCGTGCGCGTGGTGGCGCAGGAGAAGCGACCGGCGGCCGAACAGCACGCCGATCAGATCGCCCGCCAGCGCGCCGCTATCCTGGCCGCGTTGGACAGCCTGGAGGACGACGCATTCGACGGCCGGTTCGGGATTGGGCAGATCGCGGTGGCCGCCCAGCTTGGCTATCTGGATTTCCGCAAGGTGCTGGACTGGCGCGAGAACCGGCCCATCCTGACCGAATGGTACGAGCGCGTCCGGCGGCGGCCTTCGATGAAAGCTTCTGAACCCGTCGAGTGAATGCTGCGCTGCATTACAAACCGTTCACTTCATTGCGAAGGTTTAATATCGTTTTTCGATGCGAAACTTGATCGAAGGGCGATGAAGTCCTAAGTACAGCTTCAGAAAACGAGGCCGTCGCGGCCTCACCGAAGCGGGATTGGCCCGCTTCATGTTGCGCTGCACAAGGACGAATAAAATGACCTCCGCCTCCTTCATGAACACCCTCGACCGCCTCTCCATGACGGCCCTGACCGCTGTCCTGCTGTCGAGCCTGCCCCTGTCGGCCGCCATGTTCCTGGTCCGCTCGATCTAGGGACTGTCGTCGGCGGCTTCCAAGCCTCGCCGACGCAAGGCATTCTCGCCGTCCGCCCTGGCCTCGACCTATCGGTCGGCGGGCGCGGCGGGTTCCGGGGCGGACCCCGGAGTTGGACGTCTAGGGGGAATAAGGCATGCGCGCCTTGGGACCGGGCTCGGTATCGAGCTTTCTGAAGATCATCCTCGACGTCGTCTATTTCGCCCTCTGGGCCGGTGTGGCCCTCCTGGCGCTGCTGTCGCTCACGGCCCTGCTGCTCAGCTTCAATCCCGAATTGCTCAAGAGCATTCACATCAGCGGCGACGATGGCCGCGAAGTGACCGCCAAGGGCCCCCTGCTGGCGGGTGTGCTGGCCGCCGGCTCGCTCTATCTGGGCGGGGTGCTGGTTATCGTCGGGCGTCTGCGCCGCATCTTCGTCACCCTCACCGCCGGCGATCCCTTCCATCCCGACAATGTGCGCCGCATGCGCGTTGTAGGCCTGGTGCTTGGCGCGCTGGAGTTGGGGCGTTACGCGCTGTGGGCGCTCGCCGCCTGGCTGGCTCCCGGCTCCAACCGCATCGACGGCGGCGTCAACCTGACCGCATGGTTCTCGGTCCTGGTCGTTTTGGTCCTCGCGGAAATTTTCCGTGAAGGCGCCCGCCTTCGCCGCGAAGCTGAACTGACCATTTAGAGTTTTCAGGCAGAGCCTAACCCATGGCCATCCGCGTTCAGCTCGATCGTGTCCTCGCCGAACGGCGCATGTCTCTCACCGAGCTTGCGGACCGCGTGGGCGTGACCATCGCCAATCTGTCGATCCTCAAGACCGGCAAGGCGCGGGCGATCCGCTTCTCGACCCTAGACGCCCTGTGCCGCGAGTTGGGTTGCCAGCCCGGCGATCTGGTGGTCTTCGAACCCGGCCCGCCAGACGACGATTTCGAGGAAGCCGAACTGCAGGGCGGCCTCAGCTAGACCAGCAGCATGATCGCATTCCCGAAGTTGTGCAGCACGATCGGCAAGAGAATGCTGCGGGTCCGCAGCACCAGCCACACCGCGATCAGCGAGGGCAGGGCGGTCAGCGCCATGGTCAGCAGGTCGAACGAAAACTGACCCTTCGAAAATCCGAAGGCGTGCGCCAGACCAAACAGGGCGCAGGACAGGATCGCGCCCCAGCTCCACTCGACGCCCAGCAGTTTCACCCGGCCGAGGAAGGCATGGCTGAGCGCCAGCAGCAGCACGCCGCGATAGAAGGCCTCTTCCTCTAGCCCCGGCATGGTCAGCTGAAAGGCGACCGTCTCCATCGACGCAGGCTCGGTAGGAAAGACGATGGCCAGCACAAGGAAGAAGCCCAGATAGATGGCGCAGACAAAGGCTGCCGGCTTCAGGCTGCCGGGAGCCTGTGCGGGGGTCAGGCCGGCCGCGCGCCACCCAAAGGCCGGCGTCGAGGCGATGATCAGTGTCGCCGCCAGGGCCAGCAGCTTGCCCTGCCAGTTCCAGGCAGCGTCGGGAAGCAGCTCCGGCAGCAAGCCGTAGCCTCGGGTGAGAAGGAAATCGTTTGCGAGCACGAGGGCGGCGGCGGTCAGCAGCCATCGGGGATTGAACTGGCTCGGCCGCATCAGCCCGATCACCGCGCCGGCCGCGAGCAACAATCCGATGACGCCCGCTATTCCGATTAGTCCGTTCACGTCCGCATCTCCGCTGCGATCCAGCAGCGATGACTAGCTTGGCTTTGGCGGGCCTGCTTCTCAGAAGGCGGCCGGTCGTTCCTCAGAAGTCGGCGCCCGGCTTCGGAAGGCGCTCGGCGTGGTGTTCTCGAAATCGCGAAACACCCGGTTGAAGGACGCCAGGGAAGAAAAGCCGCTGTCCAGGGCGATGGCGATCAGCTTGTCGTTCCGGCGCGCGGGGTCGGCCAGCAGGCGGCGGGCCTCGGCCATGCGCTGGGCGTTCAGGAAGCCGCGGAAATGATCATGACCGAGCTGATGGTTGATTAGCCGGCGCACCGTCCGCTCCGGCGCGCCCATCTGGCGCACGAAGGCGTCGAAGGTCAGCTCGGGATCAAGGTGAACCCGTTCAACCTCGATCAGAGCATCGAGGCGCGCCTTGAGGCGGTCGTCATCGGCCGTTCGTGGCGCGGCCTGCGGACGAGCCTCAGGCCGCTCGGGCCCGTCCTCGAACCCGACCCAGGCCAGCCAGCAGGTGAACAGCAGCATCGCTGCGTTCTGGGTGATCGAGAACGCCTGCGGCTGCCAATCCATGCCCAGCAGTACATCCACCGCCAGGTCGGCCATAAGCTGGCCGCCCAGCAGGACCACCAGCAGCATTCGCGCCCGGCGACGGCGGTCCAGAAGGTCCCCCTCCCGGTCGCTGATCACCCGCCAGGTCAGGTGGCCGATCATGCCAAAGCCCAGGATCACCAGAACCCAGGAAAGGCCGATGTCCTCCGGCGCCGGCCCGAACAGGCCGCGATCGGCGCTGGCGATGACGATCCAGACAAGACCCGCCGCCAGCACGGCGCCCCGGGGGCGGAAGGCCCGGTCGAAGACCGCCAGGCAGAACCACCACAGGAAAACGGCCGCATACCCGCCCAGGAATTTGGCGACATAGCCCGCCGCCCCGCCCATTCGTAGCGGTGCCTCGGGCGTGTTGCCGGCCAGAAATCCGCATAGGCAGAGCGCCAGAGGCAGGAAGTAGGCCGCCAGACGGCGCTGGCCGTCGCGTCGGAGCATGAACACGCCCGCCAGCAGCAGCGTCGCGCCCGCCACGCGCACGATCACGTCCAGATCCTGAGGGGACATGATCTCGACCACGGCGGGCGACCCTTTAGGCCATTAGAGGCCGGCAGCTTGGCGCTGCATCACGAACAGCTCGCCGATGCCCTTTTCGGCCAGGCCGAACAGCGCCTCGAACTCGGCGCGGCTGAAACCGCGCTTCTCGCCCGTGGCTTGAATCTCGACGATGTCGCCAGCGCCCGTCAGCACGAAGTTGGAATCGGCCTCGGCGTTGGAGTCTTCTTCGTAGTCGAGATCCAGGACGGGCACGCCATTGAACACGCCGCAGGACACCGCCGCCACCTGATCGAGGATCGGGTCAGTCTTCAGCACGCCTTCGTCCAGCAGGTACTGGGTGGCTAGGCGCAAGGCGACCCAGGCGCCGGTGATCGCCGCCGTGCGGGTGCCGCCGTCGGCCTGAACCACGTCGCAGTCCAGGGTGATCTGGCGTTCGCCCAGGGCCTTCAGGTCAACCACGGCGCGCAAGGAGCGGCCGATCAGCCGCTGAATCTCCTGGGTGCGGCCGCTCTGTTTGCCGGCGGCGGCTTCGCGGCGGCCGCGGGTATGGGTGGCGCGGGGCAGCATGCCGTACTCGGCCGTGACCCAGCCCTGGCCCTTGCCGCGCAGCCAGCCTGGCAGGCTTTCCTCGACCGTGGCCGTGACCAGCACCTTGGTGTGGCCGAACCCGATCAGGCACGAGCCCTCGGCGTAGCGGTTCACCCTGGTCTCCAGGGTGACGGCGCGAAGGGCGTCGGGGGTGCGTTCGGACGGGCGCATGGCGGCGGGCTCACTGATGGGGAAGGGGCCGCTTATCCTAGATATGGCGCGGAACGTCCACGGCGCTTACATCTTGTCCCATGACCTTCCTGCCGGGCGCAGCCCCAACCCTCAGCCTCAGCGACCTGGACAGTCGGGCGCGCGACATCTTCCGTCACGTAGTCGAGACCTATCTTGAGACGGGCGAGCCGGTCGGCTCGCGCACCGTGTCCAAGGGCGGGGTGCATCTGTCGCCGGCCTCGATCCGCAACACCATGCAGGACCTGACCCATCTGGGCCTGCTTGGCGCGCCGCACACCAGCGCCGGCCGGCTGCCGACCCACGCGGGCCTGCGCCTGTTCGTGGACGGCCTGCTGGAGGTGGGCGACCTGGCCGAGGAGGAGCGGCGCACCATCGACGCGCGCCTGTTCGCCAAGGGCGGCTCCTTCGAAGACGTGATGAACGAGGCCAGCGCCATCCTGTCCGGCCTGGCCGGCGGGGCGGGCGTTGTCTCGGCGCCGGTCCGTGACGCGGGCGTAAAGCATGTGGAATTCATCGCCTTGGGTTCGGACCAAGCCCTGGCGGTGATGGTGTTCGAGGACGGCACGGTGGAGAATCGGCTGATGCGTCGGCCCGTCGGCCTGACGCCCTCGGCCCTGACCGAGGCTTCTAACTTCCTCGCCGCTCGCCTGGCGGGGCGCACCCTGGCCGAGACCCGGCTGGAGATGCGCAGCGAACTGGATCGCGCCCGCCGGGAACTGGATGAGACCGCCGCGCGTCTGGTTGAGGACGGCCTGGCGGCCTGGAGCGGCGGCGAGGACGCCGATCGCGCCCTGATCGTGCGCGGCCGCGCCAACCTGCTGTCCGAGCCTGGCGCCATGGAGGACCTGGAACGGGTCCGCATGCTGTTCGACGATCTGGAGCAGAAGGAACAGCTGGTCGGACTGCTGGATAATGTGCGCGAGGCGCAAGGCGTGCGTATATTCATCGGAGCGGAAACGAGGCTTTTCTCGCTTTCGGGTTCCGCCGTGATCGCCGCGCCCTATATGACGGGCCGGCAGAAGGTGCTGGGCGCGATCGGCGTGATCGGTCCGGCCCGCCTCAACTACGCTCGGGTGATCCCGCTGGTGGACTACACCGCCAAGGTCCTGGGCAAGCTATTGGACGGATGAGACCATGACCGACGAAGAAACGCCGGCGAACGAAGAAGCCTTCGACGGCGCCGAGATCGCCGCTGACGAGACCGAGGCGCTCAAGGCCGAGATCGCCTCGCTCAAGGAGCAGGTGCTGCGCTATGCGGCGGAAGCCGACAATACCCGCCGCCGCGCCGAGCGCGAGGCGAACGAGGCGCGCGCCTACGCCATCCAGAAATTCTCCCGCGACCTGCTGGGGGTGGCCGACAACCTGTCGCGCGCCCTGGCGGCTGCGCCCAAGGAGACCCAGGACGGTCCGGCCAAGACCTTCCTGGTCGGCATCGAAATGACCGAAAAGGCCCTGCTGGACGCCTTTGAGCGCAACGGCCTCAAGCGCGTCGATCCGGTGAAGGGGACCAAGTTCGACCCTCACCTGCATCAGGCGATGATGGAGCAACCCTCCACCGAGGTCGCCGCCGGCGGCGTCATCCAGGTGCTGCAGACCGGTTACGAACTGCTGGGCCGCCTCGTGCGTCCGGCCATGGTGGTCGTGGCCGCCAAGGGCTCGACCGGGGCTGGCGACACCGCGGCCGAACCGACCGCGGCGGCCAATCCCTACGCCAGCGCCGAACCCACCGCTGAAGGCGGTTCGGTCGACACCCGGGCCTGATCGGCTTGCGCGCGCCGCTTGTCGGCGCGCGTCCAGGCCCGTTCGTGCAGATTGAACATCACCGTCTGCACCATAGGCTCGATGATGCCGACGGCCAGGGCCACGTGCCAGTTGCGGGTCAGGGCATAGGCGACGGCGACCGCCACCGTCAGGTGCATGCTTGCGTAGGTCAGGGTCTTCAGGGCGAGCCGCATGGTTGCGAGCCTTTATTGAGAATGCCTCTCAATAACATAAGCGGGCTCCATTCGGTTGCAAGGCCCGGACATAGCGAAATCCTTGCTTCTTCCTTAAGTCGCCCCCCTTCCTTCGGCCGCAAGTTCGGCTAATGTCCGTGGTCCTTTCCATAGGCCGCGCGGGGGCTCCTGCGGCCTCACGAGTCCGGACTAGACATGAAGCTTACGATCGAGCGGGCGGCGCTTCTCAAGGCGCTGGGGCATGTGCAGAGCGTCGTCGAACGCCGAAACACCATCCCGATCCTGTCCAATGTCCTTTTGTCGGCCGACCGCGAGCAGGTCAGCTTCTCGGCCACCGACCTGGATATGGAGATCGTCGACGAGAGCTTCGCTCAGGTCGAAACGCCCGGCCAGATCACCGCGCCGGCCCAGACCCTTTATGAAATCGTCCGCAAGCTGCCGGACGGCGCCGATGTTTCGCTCAGCTTCAATGGCGATGACCCACGCCTGCAGATCCAGGCCGGCCGCTCCAAGTTCAATCTGCCGGTCCTGCCGGCCGGCGATTTCCCGGTCATGTCGTCCGACGGCCTGTCGGGCCGCATCAGCGTCGATACCGGCGACCTGATCCGCCTGATCGACAAGACCCGCTTCGCCATCTCCACCGAAGAGACGCGCTACTACCTCAACGGCCTCTACCTCCACACGGTGGTCGAGGGCGGCGAGACCAAGCTGCGCGCCGTCGCCACCGATGGTCACCGCCTGGCCCTGGCCGAGATGACCGCGCCTGAAGGCACCGCCGGCACGCCGGGCGTCATCGTTCCGCGCAAGACCATCAACGAAATCCGCCGCCTGCTGGATGACGCGGGCGAAAACGTCGAGCTGCAGCTCAGCCCCCAGAAGGTGCGGCTGGAATTCGGCCGGGCCGCCGCCCTGACCTCCAAGGTCATCGACGGCTCGTTCCCCGACTATGTCCGCGTCATCCCCAAGGACAACGCCAAGGTCCTGCTGGTCGACAACAGTCTGTTCGCCAAGGCCGTCGATCGGGTGGCCACCATCTCGGCCGAGAAGAGCCGGTCGGTGAAGCTGGCCGTCGAGCCGGGCAAGGTGATCCTGACCGTCCGCAATATGGAAGCCGGCCAGGCCGTCGAGGAGATCGAGGTCGACTACGACGGCGAGCCCTTCGAAATCGGCTTCAACGCCCGCTATCTGCTGGATGTCTGCGGCCAGATTGGCGCCGAGACCGCCGAGTTCCGCTTCGCCGACCCGGCCAGCCCGACCCTGGTGCTCGACCCGAACGACCCGGGCGTGCGCTACGTGCTGATGCCGCTGCGGGTCTGAGTTCATAACGAGCTCGCCCGTCCAAGGGCGGGCGGGGGAGTTTGATCGTGAAAAAGTCTCTTTTGGCCGGCGCGGCCGCGCTCTGCCTGTTCGTCGCCGTCGGCGCGTCCGCCCAGACGGTCGAGCGCCGCGAGATCGGCAATCAGGTCCTGGAAAATGTGCCCGAGGCTCCCGCCTCGGTGCGCGAGGGCCTGGCCAAGTACCAGAACGTCCGCTCAGCCTACTTCCAGGACTGGGCCGCCGACGGCTCGATGCTGGTCACCACACGCTTTGGCCAGACCAACCAGATCCACAGCGTCGCCGCGCCGGGCGCGGCCCGCACCCAGATCACCTTCTACGATGAACCCGTGGCCAGCGCCGGCGCACTGCCGGCGGGCAAGGGCCTGCTGCTCTCCAAGGACACCGGCGGCGACGAGTGGTTCCAGCTTCTGGTCCGCCAGGCCGACGGCTCGGTGAAGACCATCACCGAGGCCGGCACCCGCAATCAGTCGCCCGCCGTCTCCGCCGACGGTTCGGTCCTGGTCTGGAGCCGTTCGGCCAAGGGCGACGCCGACGCTGACATCATCATGCTCGACCCGTCCGCGCCGGACGGTCGTCGCACCATCCTCGAAGGCACGGGCGCCATGTCGCCCATCGACGTCTCGCCCGACGGCAAGACGGTGCTGCTGGGTCGCTATTTCTCGATCAACGAATCGCCCCGCTGGCTGCTCGATGTCGCCAGCGGCAAGCTGACGCCCTTGGGCGCCTCCAAGAGCCCCATCGCCTATCAAGGCGGCCAATTCACGCCCGATGGCAAACGGGTGCTGATTCTGTCGGACGAAGGCTCCGACTTCGCCCGCCTGATCGAGATCGACCTGGCGACCGGCAAGAAGACCAATCTGTCGGGCGAGTTGAACTGGGACGTCGAGGACTTCGACCTCTCCAACGACGGCCGCGTCCTGGCCTATGTGGTCAATGAAGACGGCTATTCGAAGCTCATCGTCCGTGACTTCGTCACCCGCCGCGCCCTGCCGCAACCGGAACTTCCCGCCGGCGTGCTGTCGAACCTGAAGTTCTCCAAGGACGGCTCCAAGTTGGGCTTCTCGCTGTCGACGCCGACCTCGTCCAGCGACGCCTGGAGCTGGGACGTCCTTGAAGGCAAGCTGCAGCGCTGGACACAGTCCGAGCTCGGCGGCCTGGACGCCAAGAGCCTGGTTGAGCCGACCCTGGTGCGATTCAAGTCCTTCGACGGCCGCTCGATCCCCGCCCTGGTCTATCGCCCCAAGAACGCCAAGGGGCCGACCCCGGTGGTTATCGACATCCACGGCGGCCCCGAGGGCCAGTCGCGGCCGGTCTACAACTCGATCAACCAGCACATCCAGCAGATGGTGGGAGAGCTGGGCATCACCGTGATCGTACCCAACGTTCGCGGCTCAACCGGCTACGGCAAGACCTACCTGAACCTCGACAACGCCGAAAAGCGCGAGGATTCGGTCAAGGACATCGGCGCCCTGCTGGACTGGATCAAGACCCAGCCGACCCTCGATGCGGACAAGGTCGTGGTCTATGGACAGTCCTATGGCGGCTACATGGCTCTGGCGGTCATGACCCACTATTCGGACCGTCTGGCGGGCGGTGTGGAGCGCTACGGCATCTCCAATTTCACCTCGTTCCTCAAGAACACCGAGACCTACCGCCGCGACCTGCGCCGGGCCGAGTATGGCGACGAGCGTGACCCCAAGATGCAGAAGGTGTTCGAGCGCATCTCGCCGCTGAACAACGTCAAGAAGATCACCAAGCCGATGCTGGTCATGCAGGGGTCCAACGACCCCCGCGTGCCGCAGTCGGAATCGGATCAGGTGGTCGCTCAACTGCGCCAGAACGGGGTCGAGACCTGGTACGTCCTGTTCAAGGACGAGGGCCACGGTTTCTTCAAGCGCGTCAACAGCGACCGCCGCCGCGAAGCCGAAACCCTGTTCCTGCAGAAGGTGTTGGGTCTAAAACCCGCCGGGTGAGCCGCGCCGCCCTTCTTTCCCTCTCCCTGACCGACTTCCGCTCCTATGAGAGGACGCGGTTGGAGGCCGACGGCCGCAGCGTGTTCCTGTTCGGCCCCAACGGGGCGGGCAAGACCAACCTGCTGGAAGCCATCTCGATGCTGTCGCCGGGCCGCGGCCTGCGCGGATCGGCCCTGGCCGAGGTGGGTCGCCGCCTGCCCGGCGAGGCGGTCGGGCGCGCTTGGGCCGTGGCCGCCGTGGTCGACGACAGCGAAGGCGAGACGCGCCTCGGCACCGGCACTGAGACCGCCGGAGCCGCCCGCCGTCTGGTGCGGCTGGAGGGCGAGCCCGTACCACCGGGCCGCATGGCCGATCACATCCGGCCTGTGTGGCTGACCCCTCAGCAAGATCGCCTGTTCCTGGAGGCGGCCTCCGAGCGCCGCAAGTTCTTCGACCGCCTGGTTTTCGCGGCCGAGCCCGTCCACGCCGCCCACGCCAGCGCCTACGACAAGGCCCAGCGCGAGCGCCTGCGCCTGCTTGTCGATGCGGTGGGTGACGAGGCTTGGCTGACCGCCCTGGAGGCCCGGATGGCTCAGGCGGGCGCCCTCATGGCCGCCGCTCGCGTGCGAACCTTGCGGGCGTTGCAGGAGGAGATCGACAGCCGTGGCGACCGGCCGTTTCCCCAGGCCCGCCTCAGCCTGACCGGCGACTGGGAGACCATGGCCGCCAATGGAAGCGAATCACCCGAGATCGAGGCCCGTCTCGCCGCCGCCCTGGCCGTCGCCAGGCCCCGTGACGGGGCCGCCGGACGGTCCCTGACGGGGCCCCACCGGGGTGATCTTGCTGTCGTCCACGCCGAAAAGGACCGCCCTGCCGCCGAATGTTCGACGGGTGAGCAGAAAGCGCTGATTTTGAACCTGGTTTTGGCCCAGGCGGCGCGACTTTCGCGTGCGGAATCAGCACCAAACCCTATATTGTTACTCGACGAAGTCGCGGCGCATCTCGACCTGAAACGGCGGGCTGCTCTGGCCGACGAAATCACGGCGCTGGGCCTCCAGGCTTTTCTGACGGGCACCGACGAAGCGCTGTTCGACCACCTCAAGGGTCGGGCCTTGGGCGTCCGCGTGGACGGCTCGGGTCTGACGGTTCTGGACCAGTAGATGACCGACGAAAACCAAGTCCCCGAAACCGACACCGAAACGGCTGCCGGCGAATACGGCGCGGACTCCATCAAGGTGCTCAAGGGTCTGGACGCGGTGCGCAAGCGCCCCGGCATGTACATCGGCGACACCGATGACGGCTCGGGCCTGCACCACATGGTCTATGAGGTGGTGGACAACGCCATCGACGAAGCCCTGGCCGGCTACGCCACCCGGGTCGAGGTGATCCTCAACGCCGACGGCAGCGCCACCGTCACAGACGACGGTCGCGGCATCCCTACCGACATCCACGAGGGCGAGGGCGTTTCGGCGGCCGAGGTCATCATGACCCAGCTGCACGCCGGCGGTAAGTTCGACCAGAACAGCTACAAGGTCTCGGGCGGCCTGCACGGCGTGGGCGTCTCGGTCGTCAACGCCCTGTCGGACTATCTCGAGCTGAAGATCCATCGCGGCGGCAAGGCCCACCAGATGCGCTTCGAGCGCGGGGACGCGGTCTCCTCGCTGAAGATCACCGGCGACTCTCCGACTCGTACTGAAGGGCCCAAGGCGGGCGAGTATCTGACCGGCACCTCGGTCACCTTCATGCCGTCGACCGACACCTTCGCCTTCATCGAGTTCGATCGGAAGACGCTGGAGCATCGCCTGCGCGAGCTGGCCTTCCTGAATTCCGGCGTGACGATCTATTTCCGCGACCACCGCGAGGCCGAGGCCTACGAGGAAATCCTGCATTACGAAGGCGGCATCGAGGCCTTCGTGCGCCACCTCGACAAGGCCAAGACCGGCCTGATGAAGGATCCGATCGTCATTCGCGGCCGCCGTGACAAGGTCGAGATCGATCTCTCCCTGTGGTGGAACGACAGCTACCACGAGCACATGCTGTGCTTCACCAACAACATCCCGCAGCGGGATGGGGGCACTCACCTGGCGGCCTTCCGCGCCGCCCTGACCCGGGTGATGGGCAACTACATCGAAAGCTCGGGCCTGGCCAAGCGCGAGAAGGTCAACGTCTCGGGCGAGGACGCCCGCGAAGGCCTGACTTGCGTGCTGTCGGTCAAGGTGCCGGACCCCAAGTTCAGCTCCCAGACCAAGGACAAGCTGGTCTCGTCCGAAGTGCGCCCCGCCGTCGAAGGCCTGGTGCAGGACGGTCTGGCCACCTGGTTCGAGGAGCACCCGAACGAGGCGAAAGCCATCGTCGGCAAGATCGTCGAGGCCGCCGCCGCCCGTGAAGCCGCCCGCAAGGCGCGCGAACTGACCCGCCGCAAGAGCGCGCTCGACATCACCTCCCTGCCCGGCAAGCTCGCCGACTGCTCGGAGAAGGATCCGGCCAAGTCCGAAATCTTCATCGTCGAGGGCGACAGCGCCGGAGGCTCGGCCAAGCAGGCCCGCAACCGCGAAAACCAGGCCATCCTGCCCCTGCGCGGCAAAATCCTGAACGTCGAGCGGGCTCGCTTCGACAAGATGCTGTCCTCGGACCAGATCGGCACCCTGATCACGGCGCTCGGCGCCGGCATCGGTCGCGAGGATTTCGACGCCGACAAGGTGCGCTACCACAAGATCGTGCTGATGACCGACGCCGACGTCGACGGCGCCCACATCCGCACCCTGCTGCTGACCTTCTTCTATCGGCAGATGCCGGAGCTGATCGAGCGCGGCTACATCTACATCGCCCAGCCGCCGCTCTATAAGGCGACCAAGGGCAAGTCCTCGCGCTATCTCAAGGACGACGCCGAGATGGAGTCGTTCCTCACCGACGAAGGCGTGGACGGCGCCGAGCTCGACCTGTCTTCGGGCGAGCGCCTGACTGGCCGCGATCTGCTTGGGATGGTCCAGACCGCCCGCGGCGCGAAAGCCAACATCGAACGCCTCTCGGCCCGCGCTCCGGCCTTCGCCATCGAGCAGACGGCCCTGGCCGGCCTGTTCGGCGAAGGGCCGGACGTCGCCAGCGCCGCCAGCCGCCTGGACCTCTATGCCGAGGAAGGCGACGGCCCCTGGAGCGGCGAGCCCGCCGCCGCCGGGGGCGGCTTCTCCTTCAGCCGTGTAAAGCGCGGCGTGACCGAGCGCCTGGTGATCGACGAACTGACCCTACACGCCGCCGACGCACGCCGTCTGGCCGAGCGCGCCGGCGCCCTGGCCGAGACCTTCGCCAAGCCCGCCGTGTTCCGCCGCAAGGACAAGTCCACGACCGTGCGCGGCCCTCTGGATCTGGTCCAGGCGGTGATGGACGCCGGCCGCAAGGGCCTGGCCATCCAGCGCTACAAAGGCCTGGGCGAGATGAACCCCGACCAGCTGTGGGAGACCACCCTGGACGCCGAGGCGCGCACCCTGCTGCAGGTGAGGGTCAACCACGCCGACGACGCCGACGACATGTTCGCCCGGCTCATGGGCGATCTGGTCGAGCCCCGTCGCGAGTTTATCCAGGAAAACGCCCTCGACGCCGAGGTGGACGTCTAAATCGAGATGGCCGGACGAAAGTCCGGCCATTCTTCTTTGGGTCGCCGCGCATGGGGAAAGACGGCCGCACAAGCAGCCGGACAATCCTCAAAGCTCTGGGTCTGGCTCCCCTGACGCGACGGTGACGCGCACCGACGCCGCGTCCAGCGCCGCCTGCAGGTCGCTGGGCGGCGCGGCGTCGGTGATCAGGTCGTTGACCTCCGCGAAGTCCGCGAAGTGCATGACACCCGCCTTGCCGAACTTGTTGCTGGTGCAAAGCACCACCACGCGCCGGGCCCGGTCGAAAAGGGCCCGTTTGAAGTCCGCCTCGTCAGAGCTGAAATCCATGAATCCACGCCGTGCGTCGAGGGCTCCGGTGGAGACGAACATGATGTCGGGGGTGAATCGCCGCGCATAGGCGATGGCGTCCGGCCCGAAGGTCGCGCGGTAGTCCACATCGACCCGTCCCCCGGCCAGGAACAGCCGGTAACTGTCACGGTTCAGGATTTCGCTGGCGATTTCTAACCCGTTGGTCACCACCGACAGGCTGCGTGGCCGGGTCAGGGCGCGCGCCATCCAGTGCGCGGTCGTGCTGCAATCGAACAGCACCGTCATGCCATCCTCGACCAGGCCCACGGCCGCCTCGCCGATCAACCGCTTGGCGCCCGCTTCTTCCTGAAGGCGCACCTGATGCGGCGGTTCGATCAGCGCTTCGGGCAGCCGCACCCCGCCGTGAAATTTCGACACCCGCCCGGCCTGCTCCAACTGGCGGACGTCTCGGCGGATTGTCTCTTCGGACACGTCGAACCGGCGGGCCAGTTCGCCGATGGAACAGGACCGCGTGACCTGCAGCAGGCGAAGGATCTCAAGCAGCCGGTCGCCGGAATTCACGCGCAATACCTCTCCAAGACGGGCGGCATTTAGAGCCGCTTCGCTCCCGTCGGGCAAGTTGGGAAGTCCACAAATGCGGTTTGGATTTGAGGAAATGTCTGTGGATGTGTAATAGATACCACAAATAACAACACAATGTCACAGACTTGTTGTGAGTTTCGGCTACTTGGCCCTCCGACGCGCAGAGGCGCGATCAAACTTTGGGGGAATCCATGAAGTCTCATCTGCTCGCCAGCGCCGCCTTGGGCGCGGTCCTTCTCGGCTGGTCCGGCGCCGCACTGGCGGCCGATGTGGCGGCTGACGCCGCTGTGATCGAAGAAATCGTCGTCTTCGGCCGCGGCGAAGCCCGTCAGGTCCAGACCGTGTCCGGCGAGGACATCAAGCTGGAAGTCGCCGGCGCCAGCCCGCTGAAGCTGGTCGACAAGCTGCCGAACGTGAATCTGCAGTCGGCGGACGCCCTGGGCGGCCACGAATGGTCAGCCCGGGTCTCGATCCGCGGCTTCGACCGTAACCGTCTGGGCTTCACCCTGGACGGCGTGCCGCTCGGGGACATGACCTACGGCAATCACAACGGCCTGCACATCAGCCGCGCGATCGCCGGCGAGAACGTGGGTGAGGTCCGAGTGACCCAGGGCGCAGGCGCGCTCGGCGTGGCCTCGGCCAACGACCTGGGCGGCGCGTTGGAGTTCAAGTCGCGCGATCCGGGCGCGGAACTTGGCGGCCTGGCGGTCGCCGGGTTTGGTTCGGACGATACCCTTCGCGGCTTCCTGCGGCTGGAGAGCGGCGAACTGGCCACGGGCGCCCGCGCCTATCTCAGCTACGACTACAGCACCACCGACAAGTGGAAGGGCCCGGCCCCGCAACGCCACGAGCACATCAACTTCAAGGCGGTCCAGCCGCTGGGCAAGGGCTCGCTGAGCGGCTGGCTCAACTGGTCCAAGCGCCGCGAGACCGACTACCAGGACATGAGCCTGGAGATGATCAAGCGCCTGGGCCGCAACTGGGACAACTACCTGCCGAACTACGCCCTGGCCATTCAGGTGGCCGAGATCGCCCATAACCGTGGCGACGCCAGCCCGGCTGGCCGTTTCCCGTCCTTCGGCACGGTCTATCCGGGCAAGATCACCAGCCCGGACGACGCCTATTACGACTCCACCGGCCTGCGCGACGACGTGATCGGCGCGCTCAATCTCGACATGCCGGTCACCGACGCCCTGACCGTGAAGCTCACGGGTTACGGGCACCAGAACGAGGGCGGCGGCCAGTGGGTCACCCCATTCGTGGTGTCTCCGAACTATGGCGTCGCCGGCGCGACCAGCAACGACGCGCCGCTTTCGATCCGCACGACCGAATATGAAATCGAGCGCTACGGCCTGATCGGCAGCGCGATCCTGACCCTCGGCGACCACGAGATCGAGGCCGGCTTCTGGGCCGAGGATAATGATTTTCTACAGTCCCGCCGCTTCTACGGCGTCAGCCGCACCGTCTTTGACCGCGACACCCTTAAGACAGCGCGCAACCCTTTCCGTACGGACTGGGAATACGACTTCGACACCAAGACGCGGAAATTCTACCTCAGCGAAACCTGGCGCCCGACCGAGGCCCTGACCCTCAACCTGGGCTTCAAGTCCCTGTCGGTGGAGAACAGCGCCAAGACCATCATCGGCCCCAACAAGACCGGCGTGATCAAGGCTGAAGACAACTTCCAGCCCAAGCTGGGCGTCAGCTACGACCTGACCGACGACAGCCAGCTGTTCGCCGGCTACTCGGAGAACATGCGCGCCTTCCCGAGCTCCGGCACGTCCGGTCCGTTCTCGGCTTCGCAGGCCGGGTTCGAGGCGATCAAGAATAAGCTGAAACCCGAACTGTCCAAGACCTTCGAGGCCGGCTGGCGCTACAAGACCCCGACCTTCCAGGGCGTCGCGGCCGTCTACTATGTCTCGTTCGAGAATCGCCTGTTCAGCGTCAGCCAGGGCTCGGCGATCCAGGGCAATCCCTCGGCGCTGTCGAACGTCGGCGGCGTCACCGCCAAGGGCTTCGAGGCCGTGGGCGAGTGGAACTTCACCGAGGACTGGTCGCTGTTCGCCTCCTACGCCTACAACGACTCCACCTATGACGACGATACCCGCAACGGCGACGGCGTCGTCATCGCGCGGACCGGCGGCAAGACCACGGTCGACACGCCCGAAAACCTGTTCAAGACCGAGCTGGGCTACGACAACGGCGCGCTCTACGGCCGCATGTCGCTGTCCTATGTCAGCAAGCGGTTCTTCTCCTACGAGAACGACGTGAACGTGCCGTCGCATACGGTCGCCGACCTGGCCGTGGGCTATCGCTTCTCGGGCTCGCCGCTGCTCGAAGGCCTGGAGGTCCAGTTCAACGTCGCCAACCTGTTCGACGAGGATTACGTGGCCACGATCGACTCCAACGGCTTTGGCATCCGCGGCGACAACCAGACCCTGCAGGTCGCCGCGCCCCGTCAAATGTTTGTCACGGTCCGCAAGGCCTTCTGATCCATCCCCGACCTGGAGGCCGGGGTTCGCCCCCGGCCTCCTCCTTTTTCAGTTCCATACCGCTGCGGTGCGTGCAGCGTAGAATCAGTTTCCGGATGACTTCCATGACCCAGATCGATCGCCGACGCCTCTTCGCCGCGGCCGCCGGCGCCGCCGGCCTGGCGTCCTTGCCGCCCGCCATCGCCAAGGCCTTGGCCATTCCGGCCGACCGGCGCAGCGGCACGATCATGGATGTGGACCACGTAGTCATCCTGATGCAGGAGAACCGCTCCTTCGATCACTACTTCGGCGCCTTGAACGGCGTCCGCGGGTTCAGCGACCCCCACCCCGCGCCGGTGGCGCCCGTCGCCGACGGAGCCCCACGGAACGTCATGCTGCAACTGGGCCAGGACGACCTCGGCCAACCCCGCCTGGTCGCCCCGTTCCCGCTGAAGACGCGCGAGACGTTCGAACACATGCGCGTGGAAGGCACGCCGCACTCTTGGCCCGACGCCCAGGACGCCTGGGACGAAGGCCGCATGGGATCTTGGGCCAAGGCCAAGGGCTTGCATTCGATGGGCTATTTCGAGCGGGCCGACCTTCCGTTCCAGTACGCCCTGGCGGACGCCTTCACCGTCTGTGACGCGTACCATTGCTCGATCATGTCCAGCACCAACCCCAATCGCCTGTTCCTGTGGTCGGCGACCAACGACCCCTCGGGTCAGGGCGGCGGACCCGCCCTCGCCAATTCCCACGATAGCCGAAGCCAGGTTCTCCCGCCCTACACCTGGACGACCTATCCGGAGCGCCTGCAGGCGGCGGGCATCAGCTGGTTCGTCTATCAGGACATGGCTGACAACTTCACCGACAACCCTCTGATCGGTTTCAAGAATTTCCAGGATTCCATGGATGGGAAGCCGGGTTCCGATCCGGAACTGGCGAGGCGCGGCCTGTCCACCGCGGCTCTGGACGTGCTCCGCGCCGACGTGCTCGGCGGCCGTCTGCCGCAGATCTCATGGGTCGTCGCGACGGCTGCGGGCAGCGAGCATCCAGACGCCTCCAGCCCCGCCCAGGGCGCCGCCTACACCGCCGAGGTGATCGACGCCCTGACGGCCGATCCGAAAGTCTGGGCGCGGACCGTGCTGCTCGTCATGTTCGATGAAAACGACGGCTTCTTCGACCACGTGCCGCCCCCGTCTCCGCCCTCGCGCGACGCCGACGCGCCGGGCGGTTGGGCTGGAGCGTCCACCGTCGATACGGTCGGTGAGTATCACCACCGCCGCAGCCCCGACGACCGGGAAAAGGACCGCGTCGATCTTCTGGAACGCCCCTATGGCCTGGGGCCACGGGTGCCGTTCTACGCGGTCTCGCCCTGGAGCCGGGGCGGCCGGGTCAACTCGGAAGTCTTCGACCACACGTCGGTGATCCGCTTTCTGGAGACGCGTTTTGGCGTCAGGGAGCCCAACATCTCACCATGGCGGCGGGCTGTATGTGGCGACCTGACCTCGATCTTCGACTTCGCGATTTCCGACCCCGCCGCCCCGAAGCTCCCGGATATCGCGGCAGACGCCGTGCGGGCCAAGGCGCTGCCTGGGCTGACCATGCCGCCCATTCCCACTTCGCGCCGCATACCGGCCCAGGCGCCGGGAACGCGCCCGGCCTGTCCGTCGCCCTATCGTCTCGATCTGGCCTGGGTTTTCGGTTCGGGCGGCGACGTCACTTTGGAGTTCATCAACGACGGGCGGGCGGGGGCGGTGTTCCACGTCTATGACCGGCTCAGGCTGGATCGGGCGCCGCGCCGCTACACGGTCGAGGCTGGCAAGCGCCTGAGTGGCGTCTGGGCGCTGCGGGACGGCCTATACGACCTGCAGATCATGGGACCGGACGGCTTCCACCGCCGCCTCGCCGGTGATCTGTCACTGGACGACCCCGCGCTCGATGTGCAGCTGATCGGCCCAAGCGGCGCCGTTCTCGCCGCTCCGGGTCTGATGCTGGCGGCGAAGGGGGAGGCCCGCTTCGGCGGTCGCAGCGCGCCGGGCATCGCCAATCCCATTCGCCTGAAAACGGGCGGCTCAGGCTCGCGCCAGATTCGGGTCGAGCCAGCCGATCAGGGTCGTTACGACCTGAGCGTGATCCATCGCGATGGCGGCTTCGTGCGCGAGTTCGCGGGGCGCATGCCCCGCGTCTGACGCGACGCCCGCCTGGCCTTGGCCGCTAGGCGATCTTGATATTGGCGAAAGCGAAGACGCTGCTGAGCTGCGGCGTAAGCTCCGGGGCCGGCGCGGTGGCCGGACGGCGGCGCGCCACAACCTTGGCGCCCGGGAAGGGCCGGCCGTTGCGGACGATGATCGCACTGACGGTGAAGACGATATACAGACCGCCCAGCCACACGAAGGGGGCGAGGACGAGCATGGCCGGATAGGCCAGGTCGAAAAGGGCCTGATCGGTCGGGTTCATGTTAAGTCGGCTCCGCGGCGCTCCGGGACATGCCCTTTGTGCAACCCTGACTGTGACGCTTTAAATGCGCGAGGTAAACGCCCGACAACGTCAGGCGATCCAACTGGGCCAATCGGTCGCAGGCATAGGGCTAGAATTCATCTTGTCACTCGCGCGACGGCTGTAGTCGAAGGATTTTTGACCCTCCTCCACCTTAAAACTGATCAATGTTTAGGCGCCCCTCCAAGCCAAGGGCGCTTTTCTTGCTCCCAACGATCGTCGTTAACCTTGTGGACACGGGTTCGGCTCAGCCTCCCGCGCTAGTATCGTCTGTAACGATGCGACCCTAGGGGGGGTCATGAGCGACGACACCGATGTCACATTGCGTCCGGAACGTATCCTGGACCTTTCCGAACGCCTGAGCGCGGTCGCCGGTGAGAAGATCGGCGAGATCGCCATGATCAACCGCGAAGCCAAGATGCTGTCGATCAACGCCTTGATCGTCGCCGCCCGCGCGGGCGAGGCGGGCCGGGGCTTCGCCATCGTCGCCGACGAGTTCAAGAAGATCGCCGCCGAGATCGATAATGTCGCCCTGGCCCTGCAGAGCCAGGTCCGCGCCGATCTGGACGAGCTGACGCTGGTGGGCCGCTCGATCCTTGGCCATCTGCGTGGTCAGCGCCTGGCCGACCTGGCGCTGAACGCCATCGAGATCATCGACCGCAACCTCTATGAGCGCACTTGCGACGTGCGCTGGTGGGCCACCGACAGCGCCATCACCGCCTGCGCCGCCGATCCAAGCCCCGAAGCGATCGCCTACGCCAGCCGCCGCCTGCGGGTCATTCTCGACGCCTATACCGTCTATCTGGATCTGTGGGTCTGTGACGACAAGGGCCGGGTGATCTCTACCGGACGTCCGGACCTCTATCCCAACGCCGTCGGCCAGTCGGTGGCCGAAACGTCCTGGTTCCGCAACGCCATGCGCACTGCTTCGGGCGACGACTTCGCGGTCTGCGACATCGAAAAGGTCCGCAGCCTGAACGATGCGCCGGTCGCCACCTACGCCACCGCCATCCGCCAGGACGGCGAGGCTCGCGGCAAACCGATCGGCGTGCTGGGCATCCATTTCGACTGGCGTCCCCAGGCCCAGGCCGTGGTGGACGGCGTGCGCCTCACCGCCGAGGAGCGCGCCAAGTCACGCGTCATGCTGCTGGACCAGAAGGGCCGCATCCTGGCTTCGTCCGACAATCGCGGCGTGCTCGACGAGACTTTCCGCCTCAACACCCAGGACGGGGTCATGGGCTCCTACTCGGCGGAAGGCAAAACCATCGGATACGCCCTGACCCCCGGCTACGAGACATACAAGGGCCTGGGCTGGTACGGCTGCATCGTCCAGACCGAGGACTCCGCCGTCACGGGCGTTCCCCTTGCCCCGCCGATCATCGCCGCCGCCTAGTCTTCTCCCACCGGGAACAGCCCCTCGATCAGACCCGCCGCATCGGTCTCCAGACGCAGGCGCGCGGAGTGAGCGGCGAAGCGGACCAGATAGGTGCGGATCAGGCGGCCGCCCTCGCGCCGCTCCGCGATCAGGTCCGCCGACTGATAGTCGCCCACGGCTTCCAGGAACCCCATGCCGAATCCCTGCCAGTAAGGCAGGGCGCTCTTGCGGCCCTGCTCATTGTACCGCGACGGGTCGGGCGTGCCGGCGGCGGTCTCCTTCAGCACCGTCCCCAACAGGGCGGTGATCTGGGGAGCGTCGTCTTTCAGAACAGGCGTGGCCGGCGCCGGGGGCATGTCCAGACCGGCGACCGCGTCCGCCAGCAGCGGATAGAAGCGCGCCTGGTTGGTCAGGACGATCACTGTGCGCTTGCCCTGCGGCAGGCGAACGATATCCGCCAGGGCGGGGCCGCCGGAATGGCCGGCGACCGGTTGCCCGCGCAGGCGGCGGGCGACCCATCCGACGCCGAAGCCGCCCTTGCTACCGTCGTTCAGAACCCCCGGGGTCATCAACTGGGTCAGGCTGTCAGGCTTGAGGTACCGCCCCTGATCCAGGGCCGCGAAAAGCTTGGCGATATCGCGCGCCGAACTGAACAGCCCGCCGGCGGCATAGGTGGGTTCGGGATAGAGGAACTCGCGGATGGTCTGCCCTCCATCCTTCCAGGAATAGACGACGGCCCGACCCGGTATCGGCGCCGAGACCCGCATGGGGCCTTCATTGCGCATGCCGTTGAAACGCGTGTGGGTCAGACCCAGCGGCTGGACGATCTCGCGGTCCAGCAGCGCCTGAAACTCCAGGCCTGACGCCTTCTCCATCACAGCCCTCAGCAGGACGAAATCGACCAGGCCGTAGCTGGACTTCGCGCCGGTGGGATAGGCCAGCGGGGTCTTCTTGGCCGTCGCCACGAAATCCGCCGTCTTGTCCGGCCACGGGCCGATATCGTCCGATATGCCCGAGGTGTGGTTGGCCAGATGGCGGACCGTGATCCGCTTCCACGATTCCGGCGCGTCGTCGAAGTAGCGGTCCAGGGTGTCGTCCAGCCGGATGTCTCCCCGCTCCACCAGGCGCATCAGCAGCACGCCGGTGAAGATCTTGGTTCCCGAGGCGATCTGAAACGGCGTGTCCGCGTCGGCGGGCGCGGCCCATTCCAGGGCCGCGACGCCATATCCCTGCAACTTGGTGATGCGCCCGTCCTCGACGATCGCCACAGCAGCCGCCGGAATCCGGCTGCGGGTCATCTGGGCTTGGACGAGATCGTCCACCGCATCCGCATGCGCGGAAAAAGCTATGGTGGACAACAGGATAGCAAGAACTGATCGCATCGGGACCTCGGGCGGAACAAGGTTCCGCCAGTAGTGCAGTCCCCGCCGAAGCGGCACTTAAACTTTTGTCAGACGTGGCCGCTCACGACCGACAGCACCGCCTCGCCATAGCGATCCAGCTTGCCCTGGCCCACGCCGCCAGCTCGGCCCAACGCCGCCGAACTGGTCGGTCGCACGCGGGCGATCTCGGCCAGCGTCGCGTCATGGAAAATGACGTAAGGCGGGACCTTCTGGCGATGCGCCTCGTCCCGGCGCCAGGCACGCAGGGCTTCGAACAACGGCATGTCGGCGGGGGCGACCACTGTCTGGCCCTCCCGTCTGCGGCGGGTGCGGTCCGACTTCTCCGCCGCCTCCGACGGCTTGCGAATGGCCACCTGGCGGTCGCCGCGATAGACGGCGCGCACGCCCTCGGCGTCGCCCAGCCCGATCAGGGGGCGGTTGTCGTTGGGGTCCTCACGCAACAGGCCCTCGAACAGCAGCTGGTCGATCAGGTCGCGCCAGCCGGACGCGGCGAACTCGGTGCCGATGCCAAAGGTCGACAGCTTGGCCTCCGCCTCGGTGACGTCCTTGGTCTTGCCCAGCAGGTGATCGACCAGGCGTCCGCGCCCGAACCGCCCGCCCATGCGGTGGACGGCGGCCAGGGCCTTCTGCGCGGCCTGGCTGGCGTCGATGGATTCCGGCGGCGACAGGCAAAGGTCGCATTGGCCGCAGACCTGAACGCCCTCCTCGCCGAAGTATCGCCGCACCGAAGCGGCCCGGCAGTTCACCCCGTCCAGCATGGCGTACAGCTGGCGCGCTTTGCGCACTTGCACCGCCTTCACCTCGGCGTCCATCTCGCGGCTCTCCACCCGGCGCAAGGCCCAGGCGAGATCCGACGCGCCATACAGCGTGATGCCCTCGGCTGGCTGACCGTCGCGCCCCGCGCGACCGATCTCCTGCCAATAGGCCTCGATGGACGCGGGGGGATCGGCGTGGATCACGAAGCGCACGTCCGGCTTGTCGACGCCCATGCCGAACGCGATGGTCGCCACCATCACCGCCGCGTCGGCTTCCAGGAACTCTTCCAGCCGGTCGGCGCGGACCTGCTTGTCGAGGCCGGCGTGATAGGCCAGGGCCGGCACGCCCGCATCCTGCAGGGTCTTGGCCAAGGTCTCGGTGCCCTCGCGCGAACCGGCATAGATCACGCCAGAACGGTTGGGCCGCTCCATGACCAGCTCGACCACCCGGTTCTTGGAGCCAGGCCGCTTGCGCTCGGCGAACAGGGCCAGCTCCGGCCGCGCGAAGCTGTCGACGAACTCCTCGCAGCCCTCCAGCCGCAACTCGGCCCGAATGTCGTCTCGGGTCCGGGCGTCGGCCGTGGCGGTGACCGCCAGGCGCGGCACGTCGGGGAACATCTCGGCCAGCCGGCCCAGCATCCGGTATTCGGGTCGGAAGTCGTGGCCCCACTGGCTGACGCAGTGCGCCTCGTCTATGGCGATCAGCGCCAGGGGCGTTCGACGCAGGCGGTCCAGCATCGCCCCGGCCATCAGGCCCTCGGGCGAGACATAGAGGATGTCGAGCGAGCCCTCCTCGATCCGCCGCCAGGTCTCGGACCGCTCGTCGAGGGAGATGTTGCTGTCCAGCCGCGCCGCCGCCACGCCCGACTGCTGCAGGCCCGCCACCTGGTCGGTCATCAGGGCGATCAGGGGCGAGACCACCAGGCCAAGGCCCGGCCGCACCATGCTGGGGATCTGGTAGCACAGGCTCTTGCCGCCGCCGGTGGGCAGCACCGCCATGGCGCTGCGCCCTTCCAGCGCCTCGGTGATCACCTGGGCCTGCATGCCGCGAAAATCGGCGTGGCCGAAGGTCTGTCGAAGGACTTCGCGGGCCTGGTCGAGGGTGGGGGACATCGGTCCGCTTGTGGCAGGTCGCTCCCTGAATCGCCACCCGGAAAGTCAGGCGATCAGGCCCTCGGGCGCGACGGCCGCGGCGGGCGCCGGGGCGATCACATGGCGCGGTCGCCGACGCAGCGGCGAGTCCGCCCGACGCTCGCGAAACACCTGCAGAGCCAGGCGCGGACGGATCAAGAACAGGCCCATCCAGACCAGCAGCACACCGGCATAGCGGATCGAACCTAGGATGCGGCGATCGCCCTTGGCCTCCACGGGACGCGGCGTGAAATCGCGGTAGGTCGAGAAATAGATGATGTCAGCCATGGGTCCCTCCAGCGGTATGAGGGCATGCTGAAGCTGCAATGCGTCAAAATCGGTCGTATCTTTGCCTTAAGCTTCGTTCATCTCTCATAAACCTTGTCGCGGGTTAGGTCCTTCTCGGCTAAGACGCGCCAGGGCTGGGCGGGGTCTTCTAGGACGGAACGGAATATGGCGAAGCAGAACGGCTCCGAGGGCCGGCAAGGCCGGGGCTTTCTGGGCGGGCTCGTCTACTGGACGGCCGTGCTCGGCGTCTGGGCGGCGATCTTCACCCTCGCCATGCTGGCCGTCTTCGCCCGTGACCTGCCCGACGTGTCGAAGGTTCTGGACGCCAAGCGCCAGCCGTCGATCTCCTATCTCGACCGCAACGGCGCCCTGCTGGCGGTGCGTGGCAGCCAGTACGCGCCGCCGGTCGATCTGGACACCCTGCCCGACTATGTCCCCGCCGCCTTCATTGCGGTGGAGGATCGCCGCTTCTATCTGC
The DNA here is from genome assembly GCF_027474405.1 of Caulobacter sp. NIBR2454. GTDB lineage: Bacteria > Pseudomonadota > Alphaproteobacteria > Caulobacterales > Caulobacteraceae > Caulobacter. Next base: position 3,622,243 of record NZ_CP114871.1, on the reverse strand, counting down.
ATCCCGGCTTCGACCCGATCGGCATCGGACGCGCCGTGGTCAGCAACATCCAGCGCGACGGCGGCCCCCTGAGCGGTGGCTCGACCATCACCCAGCAGCTGGCCCGCAACCTGTTCCTCGATTTCCGCCAGACCCTGCGCCGCAAGGTGCAGGAGCTGATCGTGGCGGTGTGGCTTGAGTTCAAGTTCACCAAGAAGGAGATCCTGGCTCTCTACCTGAACCGGGTGAACTTCGGCGGCGGCGCCTATGGCATTGAGGCGGCCGCCCAGCGCTATTTCAACAAGAAGGCCAGCGAGCTGACCGTGGGCGAGACCGCCCTGCTTGTCGGCCTGATGAAGAGCCCGTCGCGCTATAGCCCCGTCTACAACACCGACCGCGCCGAGCGCCGCGCCACCATCGTGCTGGACCAGATGGTCCGCACCAAGGTGATCACCGCCGAGGAGCGTGACGAAGCGCTGTCGACGCCGGTCCGCGTCTCGGCCCGTCTGGCCAACCAGCGCGCCCAGTATTTCACCGACTGGGTCGATGGCCAGGTGCGCTCCATGGTCGGCGAGCCCACCGAGGATCTGGTGGTCGAGACCACCCTCGACCTGCCGATCCAGGCGGCGGCGGAATCGGCGATCCGCGCCACGGTCAAGGCCCGCGCCTCTCAGGGCGTGCAGCAGGGCGCCCTGGTCGCCCTCGACGGCGAGGGCCGCATCCGCGCCTATGTGGGCGGCGCCGATTATGCCGAGAGCGAGTTCGACCGCGCCACCAAGGCCAAGCGCCAGGCCGGCTCGGCCTTCAAGCCCTTCGTCTATCTCACCGCCATGGAGGCGGGCCGCACCCCCAACGTCGTGGTCGTCGACGAACCGGTGAAGATCGGCAACTGGGAGCCGCGCAACTACACCAACGACTTCCGTGGTCCCATGACCATCCAGCAGGCCTTGGCCCAGTCGATCAATACCGTGGCCGCCCGTCTGGCCAGCGAGGTCGGCACCGGCAACGTCGCCGCCACCGCCCGCCGTCTCGGCATCACCTCCAAGATCCAGCAGGACCCGTCCATGGCCCTGGGCGCCGTCGAGGTCAGTCCCCTGGAGATGGCCCAGGCCTATGCGCCCTTCGCCAATGGCGGCTTCTCGGCGCGCGGCTATGGGATCACCCGCATCCGCACCGCCGGCGGCAAGGTCCTTTACGACCATGATGTGGGCAAGCCTGGCCGCACCAGCGTCATCGGCTCGCCCGCCCTGCAGTACATGAACCAGATGATGCGCCAGGTGGTCTGCTGCGGCACCGGCACGGCCGCCCGCGTCGATGGCTACGACGTGGCCGGCAAGACCGGCACCACCAGCGATTATCGCGACGCCTGGTTCGTCGGCTACACCGGCGGCTTCGTCACCGCCGTCTGGGTGGGCAAGGACGACAACACCCCCATGCGACGGGTCACCGGCGGCGGGGCTCCGGCCGAAATCTGGAAGACCTTCATGGGTTCGGCCCTGCCGCGCCTGAAGGCGCAGGCGATCCCGGGCGGGGTGATCGAACCGCCGCCCACCGCCCCGGACGCCATCAGCGATTTGCTGGGCGGACTGGGCATCGGCGGCGACCCCTCGGCCGATCCCAACGCCTTGCCGCCCCAGCCGCAGCCCAACCAGCCCCAGCAGCCACAACTGCCCTACTAAGCCTGGCCAACGGCGTGAACCTCGCCGCCGTGGCGCTTCAGCCAGTCGCGGTGGGGCTTGTGGTCGCCGACCAGGTCATGGACCAGGGCCCAGAACCTTGGCCCGTGATTGGCCTCGATCAGGTGCGCCGCTTCGTGGGCGCAGACATAGTCGGCCACCGAAGGCGGACACAGGGCCAGCCGCCAGCTGTAGCGGATCGCAGCCGGCTCGCGCCCATGGGCCGGCTTGCACGAGCCCCAGCGCGCCTTGGCGTCCATCACCGACACCGGCGGCAAAGGCTGGCCCAGGGCCTCGCAGTGGGCGGCGGTCAGCAAGGTCAGTTGGGCCTTTGCCTCGGCCTTCAGCCGGCGCAGCACCGCGCGGGTCCAGACCTCGCCCTCGCCCGATGCGATCAGGCGGGCGGGATGCAAGGCGTTGGCGGCGGTCAGGCGCGTGCGCCCCGGCGCCCGCTCCAGCCGCACCGGATTGCCGAACACGGTCAGCATGTCGCCGGGCTGCATGGGTTTGACATCGGGGACGGACGCCATCTGCTTGGCGATCCACTCAGCCCGGTCGCGGGCGAAGGCGGCGGCGTCGGACAGCTTGCGTTCGCTGGGGGCCACGGCGATCACCCGCCGGCCCGCGCGGTCGATCCGCAGACTGATGCGCCGGGCCTTGGTGTTGACCTTCATCCGCACCTGGGCGCCGGCCACGACGATCTCGTCGCCGTCCCGAAGGGCGGTCGTGCGCGGCGCGTTGATGCGGAAGAGACTCATCGTCTCAAGACTTAGGCCTTCAGGCGCGAGCCTTCAAAGTCCGGATCGCATTCGCGGATGAAATCGCGCATGCGCGGCACGATCTCCTCGCGGAATCGGCGGCCGTTGAACACGCCGTAATGGCCGACGCCCGGCTGGATGTAGTCCAGCTTCATGGTCTCCGGCAGGCCCGAGCATAGCTCGTGCGCGGCCTGGGTCTGGCCGATGCCCGAGATGTCGTCCAGCTCGCCCTCCACCGTCATCAGGCCGATGTCGCTGATCGCGCTCGGCTTCACCAGCCGCCCGCGATGACGCAACTCGCCCTTGGGCAGGGCGTAGTTCTGGAACACGATGTCGATGGTCTGCAGGTAGAACTCCTCGGTCAGGTCGAGGACCGAGAGATACTCGTCATAGAAGACCAGGTGCTTGTCGGCCTGGTCGCCGTCGCCCTTAACCAGGTCGTCGAAATACTGGCGATGGGCGTCCTGGTGGCGCTCCAGGTTCATGGACATGAAGCTCGCCAGCTGCACGAAGCCCGGATAGACGCGCCGCATCGCGCCCGGATAGGGCGCGGGCACGGTGTGGATCATGTTCGACTGGAACCAGGTGAACGGCTTCTGTTCGGCCAGTTGGTTGGTCACCGTCGGCGACAGGCGCGCGTCGATGGGCGAGCCCATGAAGGTCATGGTCCGCGGCCGCGACGGGTCGTTGTCCTCGGCCATCAGCGCGGCGGCCGCCAGGACCGGCGGGCCCGGCTGGCAGACCGCGACCACATGGGCGCGGCCGCCCAGGACGCTTAGCATCTGGCGGATGTGGTCGATATAGTCGTGGAAATCGAAGCGGCCTTCCATCATCGGCACGTCGCGGGCGTTGGACCAGTCGGTGATGAACACCGCGTGGTCGGGCAGCAGCGCCTCGACCGTTCCGCGTAGCAGTGTGGCGTAGTGGCCGGACAAGGGCGCCACGATCAGCACCGCAGGGTCCAGCTGCATCTTGCCGGCCTTGCGCATGTCGGCCATGTCGCGGTCGAACTGCACCAGCTTGCACCAGGGGCTCTGCCACACGGTGGTCGGTCGCACGCGCACCTCGACGCCGTTGACCTCGACCTTGTCGATGCCCCAGGCGGGCTTGCCATAGCGACGGGTGACGTTGGCGAACAGGTCCGCGCCCGCGAACAGGCTGCGGCCCCAACGCGAGTTGGCCCCCGGATTTAGGGGCGAGCTCCAGAAGTCGCGCGCGGCCAGGGCGGCCATGCGCATGGGCTGGGAAGCGTAATAGGCCGCCTCATGAAGGGCGTAGAGCATCAGATTGGCCGCCTTGTCATTGTGCGTCGCAGCATAGCACGGCCACACTTAACGAAGTCCAGCCCTGTGCGTTGCGCCTCAACAGCGCAGGCCGCGCCTATCTGATCGCTTGCTTGAGCTGCTCGGCCATCTGGTCGGGGGTCATGCCATAGGACATGACGCGGTCGAACTTGCCCTCCGGGTTCATCAGATAGATGGCCGTGGAGTGGTCCATCAGATAGCCGTCGCCCTCGCCGTTCTTCTTGTAGTAGGCGCGATAGGCCTTGGCGGCGGCGGCCACCTGCTCGGGCGAGCCGGTCATGCCGACGGTCTTCACCGGCATGTTCATGGCTTCCAGATAGTCCTTCATCTGCTGCGGCGTGTCGCGGCCGGGATCGACCGAGATGAACACCACCTGCAGCTTGTCGGCCTTGTCGCCGATCTGGCGCGCGGCGTCGTTCAGCGCCTGCAAGGTGCCGGGGCAGACGTCCGGGCAATAGGTGAAGCCGAAGAACACCGCGCTCCATTGGCCTTTCAGGGCCTGCTCGGTGACCGGTTGGCCGTCCTGATTGATCAGGGTGAAGGGGCCGCCGATGGCCGCCGTCCCGGTGGAGGTCACCGCTTGGCTGGCGCGGTGGTCCTTGCCCCCCAGGGCGCCGACCCGCCAGGCCAGGACGCCGGCGAAGGCCGCCGCGGCGAGGCAAAGAAGAACCAGAAAGACGCGAACGCGGTTCATGAACGGACTCCGGCCCTTTGAAACGAGGGCTCGCCTAGAGAAGGAAACTCGTTGATCTTGCCGCGCATGGGTCCGCCCTCAGACGCCACCATGCCGCCGGGCCTCGATAGGCCGGGCTCCGATCATGTGCAAGCCGAGGCCGACAGCCGGGCCGAGGCTCGCGCACGTCGCAATGGCTTGCGCGCCCGCACCCTGATCGCCCTGCGTTGGCTGGCGGTGGCGGGCCAGACGGTCGTGCTGCTGGTGGCGGGGCTGATCTTCGATTTCGACGTTCCCTACGCCATCTGCTTCGCCCTGATCGCCCTGGCGGCCTGGCTGAACGTCCTGCTGATGATCGCCGCCGGCGGCCAACGCCAGGTGCGCGACAGCGAAGCCACCGCCCAGCTGGCCTTCGACATCCTGCAGATGACGGCCATGCTGTTCGTCACCGGAGGCGGGGCCAATCCTTTCGCCCTGCTGCTGGCGGCGCCCGCCACCCTGGCGGCGGCGACCCTGCCGGCCCGTCACGCTCTGGCGCTGGCCGGCCTGGCGGTGGCCATGACCATCGCCCTGGCCTTTGGCCCGCTGCCCGTGCCCTGGGGAACCCAGCTGATGGACGAGGCGCCCACGCCCCTGTTCATGGTGGTGGTCACCACCGCGCGCGTGCTCGGCATCATCTTCACTGCCGGCTACGCCTGGTACGCGGCCTCTGAAAGCGTGCGCATGCAGCTGGCCCTGGACGTCACCCAGCGGGTTCTGGCGCGCGAGCAGAAGCTGTCGGCCCTCGGCGCCCTGGCCGCCGCCGCCGCGCACGAACTGGGCACGCCCCTGGCCACCATCACCGTCGTCGCCCGCGAGATGGCGCGCGGGGCCACCGACCCGGTGACCCGCGAGGACGCCGAACTGATGATCGCCCAGGCCCAGCGCTGTCGCGAGATCCTGCAGCGCCTTGGCGAGACGCCCGAGACCGGCGACGCCGTCCACGAGCGCATGAGCCTGCTGCAATTCGTTCAGGAGACCATCGAGCCCCACCTGACCGTCGGCGGCGTGCGGGTCGAGGCGGTGGTCACGGGCGGGGGCGGTCCGCCCCCTGATATCTGGCGCATGCCCGAGGTGGTCCACGCCATGACCTCCATCGTCGAGAACGCCGTGGATTTCGCCAAGTCCGAGGTTCTGGTCACCGCCCGCTTCGACGAGCGCTCCGTCGTGGTCGAGGTCCGCGACGACGGCCCTGGCTTCGCGCAGGAGATCCTGGCCAAGCTGGGCGAGCCCTACATCACCAGCCGCCCCGGAGCCGAAGGAGGGCGGACAGGCCATGTGGGCATGGGTCTGGGCTTCTTCATCGCCAAGACCCTGCTGGAACGAACCGGCGCCGTGGTGGATTTCAGAAATGGCCGACAGGTCGGCGCCGTGGTCGCGGCGCGCTGGCCGCGCGCCGTCGTCGAGGCGCCGAATTTAGCCCAAACGCTGCGTGGGGCTTGATGCGGCGCACTATAGAGCGACACAATGACACAACCGAGCCGGATCCGGTTCGCGAGGGAGCCTGATGCATGACCGACCTGACCAGCGCCGTGGAAGCCCTTCCCGATAAGAGTCTGCTGGTGGTTGATGACGACGCACCCCTGCGCACCCGCCTGGGTCGCGCGCTGGAGCAGCGCGGCTTCGAGGTCGCCCTGGCCGGGGGCGTTCAGGAAGCCGCCGTCGCCGTCCGCGCCAAGGCGCCCGCTTTCGCCGTTCTCGACATGCGGCTGGAGGATGGCACCGGTCTTTCGGTGGTCGAGCAGATCCGCAATGTCCGCCCCGAATCGCGCATCGTCATGCTGACCGGCTATGGCAACATCGCCACCGCTGTCGCCGCGGTGAAGGCAGGGGCGGTGGACTACCTGCCCAAGCCCGCCGACGCGGACGACGTGGTCCGCGCCCTGCTGGCCCGCCCCGACTCGGCGCCGCCGCCGCCGGAAAACCCCATGAGCGCCGATCGCGTGCGGTGGGAGCATATCCAGCGCGTCTATGAGCTGTGCGGCCACAACGTGTCGGAAACGGCTCGCCGCCTGAACATGCACCGCCGCACCCTGCAGCGAATCCTGGCCAAGCGCGCCCCGCGCTAGCGGCCGTTAGCCGGCCTCGCGTCCGGCCTTCATCAGGAAATCATCGGCAAAGCATCGGCCTGCGCCCCATGCCGGGCCAGGCCTGAGCCCCTAAGGCGGACCCCGTTCTCAGCGGGGTTTTGCCTGATGTCACGTACGTTTCTTTTTCTCGGCGTCGCTCTCGGCGCGGTCCTGGCCACCCAGGCCATGGCCCAGACGGATGAGCGCGCGGTGCAGCGCGCCGCCGACGCCTTTGGCATGCGCGTGGGCGTCGAGCAGATCGGCCTCTACAGCGAGACCCAGGTGCGGGGTTTCAATCTTCAGGACGCCGGCAACTTTCGCCTGGGTGAAGCCTACTACGTGCGCTCGGCCAACCTTGTGGACACGGTCCTGGCGGGGGTCGTCACACGCGTGGGCATCAATGCGCTCGACTCCGACTTCGCCGCGCCGTCCGGGGTCGTCGACTACCGCCTGCGTTCGCCGTTCGAAGCCCCGACCCTGAACATGGAGATCGCGCGCCGCGAATATGGCGGCGAGTTTTATGAGCTGGGCGGATCGACGAAGTCCGCGGACGGAAGCCTCGCGGCCCTGGCGGGTTTCCAGGCCAACCTCTTCGTTTCATCAACCGGAGTCAGCTCACGGCATCACCGCTACGGCACGGTAGGCGAGTGGCGGTTCTCCGACACGGGCCGGGTCCGCGCCTTCGCCAGCCTCGCCGACTTCAACCTGCAAGGCGTCTATGGCATCTCGCCCACCGCCGCCGCCTTGCCCCCCAGACTGGTCCACCCCCGTCGCTATGTGCCCAGCTGGGGCGATCATGACGGCCAGGACCTGAACGCGGGCGTCATCGCCTCGGGCCAGCTGGCCGACGATCTCGATGTCACCGGCTCGGTCATCCATTCGCGGCTGGACCTGGACAAGGCCGACTTCGCCCTGCTCAGCGTGGACGAGAACGGCGTCGGCCGCGCCACGGGGGTGACCAACCGTCCGCGCGACGCCCATTCCTGGGCCGGCGCCGTGGGAGCCAGCTGGCGCCATGCGCCGGGCCGCCGTCTCTATGCCGAGATGCGGGGCCGCCGGACGGTCAACAAGTTCTCGCCGTCGGTCTCCCTGGACCTTGGCCCCTTCGACCAGGCCGAGGGCTTGCGCCCGTCGGCCCAGCCCATCCTGACCAACGTCCCCAGGACCCAGGACGAGATCGAGCAGTTCACCGCCGGCCTGGGTTACGAGGCGACCTTCGATCAGCTTCGCCTCAAGGGCGGGGTGTCCAAGACCCTGCACGAGCGCACCATCGCCGCCCCCGGCCGCCCGGCCCAGTCGGCCAGCGAGCAGCCCTGGCTCTACGAAGCCTCCGCCGTCTATGCCGTGAATCCGCAGTGGACCGTCTTCGCCAGCGCCACGCGCGGCTTGGAGGAATCCGGCGCCGCGCCCAACAACGCCGCCAACGCCAACGAGGTGCTGCCCGCCGCCATCGCCACCCAGCAGGAGCTGGGCGTGCGCGGCCGCCTGTCCGACCAGCTGACCTTGATCGGTTCGCTGTTCTCCATCGAGAAATCGGCCCCCGGTTTCGACACCAGCAACGTCTATCGCCTGATCGGGACCCTGCGGCATCGCGGGGTGGAGATGTCGCTGACCGGTCGCCTGACTCGGGACCTGCGCATTGTCGCCGGCGCCGCCTACCTGCAGGCCGAGCGCGCGGGCGAACCTGTCGACACCGGCGTCTGGTCCAAGGAAGCCGTGGGCATCCCCAAGGTCCAGGCCATGACCGGCCTCACCTACGCCGTCCCCGCCGTTCCGGGCCTCTCCCTCGATGGCCAGGTCGCCTACTACTCCGACCGCCGCGCGCGATCGCAGGGCTCGCTGCGCACCCCCGCCTTCGGCACGATGGACCTGGGGATGCTCTACGCCTTCCGGTACGCGGGCAAGGACATGGCCCTGCGCGCCCGGCTGCTGAACGTCTTCGACACCGACGTGTGGGTCGCCTCCCGCTCCGAACTTCTCGACCGCCCCAACCGGCGCGGCGCGCGGATCTCCCTGACCCTTCGCTACTAGCCAACCCCTTCCAGCAGCATGAGGATTTTCGACATGCGCCTTCTTCTGACCGCCGTCGCCGCGTGCGCCCTCCTTGCCGGGAACGCCGTCGCCAAACCCAAACTGGACTGCACGCCCCTGGCCGGCGCCGAGGCGCTGCAAGCCCGCGCCCCCGACTTCGTCATCTTCGGCGAGGCGCACGGGACCCAGGAGCTGCCCGCCGCCTTCGCCGATCTGGCCTGCGCCTATGCGTCCAGCGGGCCGGTGACCATCGGGGTCGAGTTCCTGCCCGCCGAGCAGGCCGCCATGGACGCCTATATGGCCTCCGACGGTGGCGCGGCGGCGCGTGCCGCCCTGCTGGCCTCGGCGGGGTGGGGCGATCCCTACGGCCGCGCCAGCCAGGCGATCTTCCAGGTCATCGACAGGGTGCGCCAGATGAAGGCGGCGGGCGCCGACGTGACCCTGGTCGCCTTCGATCACCCCAGCGAGACCCCCGGCACGTCCGACGCGCGGGAGTCCGGCATGGCCAAGCTGCTGCTCAAGGCCAAGGCCGACCGTCCCAATGCCCCCGTCCTAGCCCTCACCGGCGTCGGCCACGCGGGCAAGAGCGCCTGGAGCTCCTTCAACCCCCCGTTCCCGTCCATGTCCCAGCATCTGCCGGCCGACCGCACGGTGGCGGTGACCTTCGTGCGCGGCGGCGGCGAGGTGTGGGGTTGCCGCTCCCCGACCCCGGGCGCGCCCGAGGACTGCAAGGTGTGGCCGTCCACGGCGCGCGAGACGATCCCCACCCGGGGTATCGTTCTCGACACCTCCCGCGACAGCTTCGATGCTGTGGTCTCGGTCGGCGCGCCCTATTCGGCCTCGCCCCCGGCCCGCAACGTCAAATAGGAATTCAGGCGTCCAGGGTCTCGGCCTGGACGCCAGCCGCCCTCAGGGCCGCCAGCCGGCCGAACGCGATGGTCAAGGCCTTGCGCCGCGCTCCCGCCAGGGGCGCGGCCCCCGCCTCGCGCACCACGGCCCCGCCAAAGGCGTCGGCGACGATCAGCCCCGGCTCGTCCGGCAGCACGCCGTCTGGAAAGTCCGGCGACACCGCGAAATAGAAGGCGTCGCAATAGGGCGCGTACTCGCCCCACTTGCGGTCGGTGCGGAAGTCGTCGATCCCCGACTTCACCTCCACGATCACCAGCTCACCCTTGCGGCCCATGGCCATCAGGTCCGCCCGCCGCCCATTGGGCAGCCGCACTTCCGCCAGGGGCGCATAGCCCAACCCGATCAGCAGCCGCGCCGCCCCCCGCGTCACCGACGCGGTGGTCTCCGGGCGCGAAATGAAGGTGACAGCCACGTCCATCCGGCCATTTTGTTCCGGATATGTTCGTGTGGCAAGCGGCGGGAAGAGCGTAGGTTTTAGCGCTACTTACGAGGAAGGTTGGAAGCTGCCAACGCTGATCCAACGGAGATAAAATCGGCTGAAAGCGCGCCAAACATGTCGCAATAGGCAGGCGAGAGAGCCTTGCTGACGCCGTTGACCTGGCGCGCCTTCTTTGCGGGCGCTACTGGTTCTTCAACTTTCCGAGCAGCAACCACGGTTACGTCTTCAGAGCGGATGAAGCACGAGTCTGACCAAGCGTTAAGGCGCGCAGAAGCACCTCGAGCGGTTGCAACTTTCTCTGCAGCGTCCTTCTGACTTGTGCCGAGAAGCGTCCATTGCGAGCCAGAGCCTGCTACAGCGATTCCCCGCACGAGAAGTTGAGCCTTCTCTGAGTCGGTCATCGTCCCATCGTCCCCTTGCGCGTGCCGCCGTGCGTATATGCGCTCGCCCAATCTCGCACAAGTTATTAACCGATCAATTCTCGTCGCCAAAAAAAGTTGCCTATTCGGAACAATTTTTGTGACAGCGGTATAATTAATATAAGTTCTGACTGAAATTCGCGCGGCAGGCCTCTCCGGATGCAACTTCCAGCGCACGAGAGGCGTGTTCATGTCGGTTGGTAATCCTGAAAAGGAAGCTGAGGGCGATTCGGTTGAAGCGCCTCTCCAGGTTCCAGAAGTTGCGAATGAAGAACGCTCTGACGTTCTCACTCGAATCTTGAATCAAGTGCGAGCCGACGCGCTTTTTGCCCGACAATGGTGGAGAGACCGGAACCCCGCCCTGGCTGCGCCCCTTGAGCCGGTTGTGGCTATCCTTTCAGCAAATAACCTTGTGGTAAGCGAAGGCCTTGGCGATGCGGGTTTCAAATCCGATCCTGAGAACTTCGAGGTTTTGTTTAATGCAAACTATCTAAGGTCGATTTCTTCGGCTGTTGAAAATCTATTCCCTATTGAGCCGGGAGAGTCGCCGGGCGCCCTCGAAGAGATAATTAGACAAGCTGTAGCCTTATATGTTTTCCATGAAATCACCCATATTACTCAGAAATTCATGGAGCACGAGCTAGCTGCGACAATGAAAGTGGCGTTTAGCCCGGACGAACTCAGCAAAATAGATCTAGTCGCCGATGTTCGAGCGGCGCATTGCAATGCATTGATAGATACTGCAAAGCAGGAAAACTTAGATAGAAACGCTTATCTTGAAAGTTATAGGAACAACCTGCTTCTTTCGTATCAGTTGCTTGTGCGAGCATTTTCTTTAAAAGACAAAGATCACAAAAAGAAGCGTGCTCTTGGCCTGCTAACCAACGTTGTCCTAACCCAAGGTGCGATCACCTCAGTGGGTGGGGAGGCGACGCGGCGGATGGAGCTGGCCGTGAAGCCAGCCTTTACGTCTGTTGATCTCGATGGTGGGACCATTGTAGCCCTGACTTGCGGCTCGTCGGGTTGGGAAATTCTTTTCCACGGCGAAGTGGCCACCAACCGCATGAATGTTCAAGAGATGTGGGACGCGGTTGGTGACACCGACACCGATGATATCTTGGCGATTCTGCGCGTTGCCTATGAGAAGCTGATCTAGTCCCCCGGCGGCTGCTTCACGATCTTCAGCATCCCCGTGTCGTAGCCCATCGCCTTGACCCGCCCGATCAGGGCGTCGCGTTCGGCGTCCGAGAGGACCGGCTCCCTGGACAGAATCCACAGGTACCTGCCTGAGCCCTCGCCGACGATGGACCAGCTGTAGTCCTCCGCGCGGTCCAGCACCCAGTAGTCGCCGAAGAACGGGCCGAAGAACGACACCTTCAGCTTGGCGCCTTTGGACCCCTCGACCACCTTGGCCTTGCCGTCGGCGACCTTGACCGGGCCGTCGGGCGCGCCCTCGCGGCAGGTGTTCTTGACCCCCACCATGCCGTCCGGCCGCAGGGTGTATTCGGCGGTGACGCCCTCGCAGCCTTTTTCGAAGCGCTGCTCATAGCGCGCGATCTCGTACCAGACGCCCAGATAGCGGTTCAGGGCCACGGGCTCGGCCGGCTCGGGGACATTGGCGTTGCCGCTCGGCCCGCCCATACAGGCGGCGGTCAGGCCGGCGAGGAGCGCGGCGGCGACAGATAGGGCGGAGCGGATGCGCACGGGGTGATCCTCAGGCAGGCGGCTGTTGCGGATATTCCAGCCGATCGACCGGATAACCCAGGGCCTTGATACGGGCCAGGGCGGCGGCCTTGGCCGCCGGGCTCATCACCGCCGCACGCGACAGCAGCCAGATGAAGTTGCCGCCCGGCGTGGCCATCAGCGCCCACGACTGGTCGTCGGCCCGGTCCAGCACCCAGTATTCCTGCTTCTTCAGCCCGCCCAGGAAGCTCATGGAGAACTTGGCGTTGCGGCTGGCCTGCACGACCTTGCCGGTGGTGTTGAATACCTTGGCCTTGCCGGCCGCCGATCCCTGGCGACAGGTCTGGACGACGGTGAAGGCCCCGGCGCCCGACTGGGTGAACACCGTGGACGGCGCCTCGCAATTGCGCTGCCCGGCGTTGGGCAGGCGCGCCACCTCGTACCAGCGGCCGCTGTAGAACTTTTCCGGCACCGGCTTGCTCGGCGGCGGGGCGGCCGCGAGGGCGGAGGTTGAGAAAACGAGGCCCGCCGCGAGGCCGGCGAAGGGGGAAATGCGCATCGGCCATCCTTTAAGCATGGGACGGGCCAACGCAAAGCGCCCCGCCGGGGTTCCGACGGGGCGCTGCTTTAGGTGGTTGGCTGACGCCTACTCGGCGGCGATGCTCACCGCCGCCACCGGGCGATCCTTGAAGTTGATCGCCTGCAGATAGCGGATGCCGTCCTCGGCGATGTCGTCGCCGACCATGCGGTCGCCCTCGGCCTTCAGCTCGTCGATGTCGACGTACATGGCGTAGAAGGCGCGGGTCCGGTCGGTGATGATGCCGGCGTTGAGCAGGGTCTTCACCAGCACCCGGAAGATGTTGGTCTGCTCCTTCATGTTCTCCCGACGCAGGTCGTCGGTCATGATCTTCCCGTACTCCTCGACCACCTTGTCCGGATCGAGCCCGAATTCGGCGTAGAGGTCGCGCTGCTGGTGCGGCGAGACGAGGTTGAACAGCAGGGTCTGGAAGCAGTGCGCCGCCCAGTCCTCGATGATGTTGTGCTCTTCGGGGCTCAGCTTGGGCACGGTGCGGTCGGCCCAGATCTTCCCGAACTTGTGGTGGAAGGCCTCGTCCGTCATCACCAGCTGCAGCAGCTTCTTGCCCAGCGGATCATTGATCTGGTTGAAGAAGGTGGCGAAGGCGCCCATGGCCAGGCCCTCGACCAGCATCTGCATGCCGATGATCTTCTTGTAGACCTCCGGCGCGCCGATGATCTCGACCAGCAGGGTCTTCAGGGCCGGGCCGCATTCCACCGGGCGGCCCCAGCGGGCCTTGATGTACTTGGCGAAGGCCGTGACGTGGCGGGCTTCTTCACGGGTCTGGTTGGCGGCGTATTCCTGCGCGCCCTGGTCCTTCAGCACGTGGCAGAGGCTGGCCGACAGGTTCAGCGCGCCCTGCTCGCCGTGCAGGATCGAAGAAAAGCTGCGCAGCACCGACTGGTTGATGAAGCGGATGCGCTGCTTGGGGTCCGAAAGGTGGTCGGACACGTAGTCGGTGGACAGGGCGATCACCAGCTCTTCGGGAACCAGCGCCTGGTTCTCCATGTCGAAGGGCTCGTCGAAATCGATATAGGCCTTGTCCAGCGGGTCCCAGAAGTGATCGTGGGTCGCCGAGATGATCTTGTCGAAGGCCGTGGAGCGGTTGTTGTACCGATCAAGATCGAGCATCGACTCGAAATCGTCCGGCGCAACCGCGTCGTACATGGCGTCCTTGGTGATGTTCTTGTCGGTCACGGCGCGCTCCTTTTGGCCCTTCAAAGGCGGGTCCGCTTGCTTGGAACCTCTGGCTTTCGAAACAATCCGCCCAAAAATATCGACGGTCAAATGAAAATGACGGCAGCGTCACGTTTGTAATTTGGGCTCTGGAGTCAAAAACTTGCGTATCTTCCTCCTGACCGGAGCCGGGGTCTCCGCCGAAAGCGGCCTTGGCACCTTCCGCGACAAAGGCGGGCTATGGACCCGCTTCGACCTGAACGAGGTGGCCACGCCCCAGGGCTACGCCCGCGACCCGGACAAGGTGCTGGCCTTCTATTCCATGCGTCGCGAGAACCACGGCGACGCCGAACCCAACGCCGCCCACTTCGCCGTCGCCCGGCTGGAGCAGGAACTGGCGGCGCGGGGCTGGCGGCTGTTTCTCTGCACCCAGAACGTCGACAACTTGCACGAACGCGGCGGCGCCCGGGCGGTGCATCACATGCATGGCCAGGTGTTCCGCACCCGCTGCGGCCATTGCCGCGTCATCTTCGACGACGCGGCGCCCCTCACCCAGGATCGCGCCTGCCCCGAATGCGGCCGGGCGGGCCTGCTGCGGCCCGACGTGGTCTGGTTCGGCGAGACGCCGCTAGGCCTGGACATGATCGACGAGGAGCTTTCGCAGGCGGACCTGTTCGTGTCCCTGGGCACCTCGGGCTCGGTCTATCCGGCGGCGGGCCTGGTCTCCCAGGCCCGGTCGTGGGGCATACGCACCTGCGAGTTGAACCTGGAGCCCTCCCAGAACGCCTTCGCCTTCGACGAGCGCCGCTACGGCCCAGCGACCGAGATCGTCCCGGCCTGGGTGGAGGAAGTGTTGAGGGGCTAGCCCTCGTCCTCAATCCGGTGGATGTCATCGTCGGACAGGCCGAAATGATGGCCGATCTCGTGGACCAGCACGTGCTCGATCAGCTGGCCCAACTCCAGGTCGCCGCGGTCGGCCCACTCGTCCAGGATCGGCCGGCGATAGAGAAACACCATGGCCGCCTCGGGCGCGGGCCCCAGGAACGAGCGTCGCCCGATGTCGACCCCGCGATACAGGCCGGTGAGCTCGAAGGGGTCCTCGATCCCCATCTCGTCCAGGGTCGCCTCGTCGGCGAAATCCTCGATGCGGAACAGCACCTCGCCGGTCAGCTGGCGCACCTCCGCCGGCAGCGCTTCAAAGGCGGCTTGGGCGAGGCGGGCGAAGTCGTCGAGTCCCGGCGCGCGGGCCTTGGTCCAGTCGGTCATCATCTGCAGATAACCCGTTCCTCAGCGTTCGCCAGCGGCGCAGATGCGGCTTAAGCTTAATTTCCTGATTCGCAGCTTGCCCGTGGACCGCCCTTGGCTCCTCTCAGCCCGTCCGATCTGATCCTGGCGGCGACGGCTGGCGCGGTTAGCCTGGCGGTCTGCTCGACCCTGTGGTCCGTGGCCCAGCGCCGCCGCCACGCCGACCAGATGGCCGCCCTCAAGCGCCAGTTGCGCGACGCCCAGACCCTGACCTCCGCCGCCCAGGCCTCGGCCGAGGCTTTCGACAGCGCCCTGATCGCCATCGACGACGGCGACGCCATGCTGGCCTCGGGCATCGACAGCCTGATCGCCTGCGCCGCCGTGTTCGGCATCGACCGACCCGAGGCCCAGGCGGTGGTCAACGCCGTGATGCGGGCCGAGCCGGACCACGCCAAGCGCCTGCGCGCCCTGTTCGACAGGGGCGAGCCGTGCGCCTTCGAGGCCCGCGGGCCCAAGGGCGCGGTGTCGGTAGAGGGCCGAGCCGCGGGCGCCATCGCCTGGCTGCGCCTCACCGCCCTGGACGAGGACGAAGGCCTGCCCACCGCCGCCCGCTTCGCCGCCTTCCTCGACGCCCGCCCCGACCCGGCCTGGATCGCCGGCGGCGACGGCTCCCTGCAATGGGTCAACGCCGCCTGGCTGCGGGCCGTGGGCGCCGCCAGCTTCGCCGACGCCACCGCGCGCCAGCTGTCCTTCGACCGCCCGGCCGAGGCCCTGGCCAGCGAGGCGGCCAATCTGGGCAAGCGCCGCGAGGCCACCCGCCATGTTCCGATCGAGGGGCGCCGCCGCGCCTTCAGATTCATCGCCGATCCGCTGGAAGGCGGCGGCGCGGGCGTGTGGAGCATCGACGTCACCGAGCTCGAGGACACCCGCGAGGCGTTCAAGAAGCATGTCGAGGCCCACGACGAGACCCTGAACCACATCGGCGACGCGGTGGCGATCTTCAGCCAGCAGCGCCGTCTGTCGTTCCACAACACCGCCTTCGCCGAGCTGTGGGGCCTGGAGCCCGCCTGGCTGGCCGACCGCCCGACCCACGGCGAGATCCTCGACCGCCTGCGCCAGCGTCGCCGCCTGCCCGAGACCGTCGACTACGCCAAGTGGAAGGCCGCCGAGCTCAGCCACTACGAGGACATCCGCCCCCAGGCCGACGACCTGTGGACCGTGCCCGACGGCCGGACCCTGAAAGTCGTGCGCCAGCCCCACCCCCTGGGCGGCATGCTGGTGCTCTATTCGGACATCACCGGCGAGCTGCGCCTCAAGGCCCAGTACAACTCCCTGATCCAGGTGCAGCAGGCCACCCTCGACAAGCTGAACGACGCGGTTTCGGTGTTCGGCTCCGACGGCCGCCTGCGTCTGCACAACGACGCCTTCGCCGGCTTCTGGAACGTCAGCGCGGCCGATCTGGAGGCCGCCGCCGATTTCGAGCGCGTGGTCGAGCTTTGCCAGCACCGTATCCACGACCTGCAGTTCTGGCGTGAGCTCAAGGGCCGCGTCGCTGACCCCGATCCCCAGGCCCGCGCCCCGATCAGCGGCGAGATCAAGGACAGCGACGGCCGAACCATCGCCTATCAGTCGCGCCCCCTGCCGGACGGCGCCACCCTGATCGCCTTCTCCGACATCACCGACACCCGCCAGCTGGAGCAGGCCCTCAACGACCGCTCCATGGCCCTGACCGAGGCCCAGCGGCTCAAGCGCGACTTCGTCGGCAACGTCTCCTACGAACTGCGCACCCCGCTCACCACGATCATCGGCTATTCCGAGTTGCTGGAGCACATGGGCGACACCATGCCCGAGCGCGCCCGCAGCCACCTGTCGGCCGTCCGCACCGCCGCCTCGCAGCTGGCCCGCTCCATCGACGACGTGCTCGATATGGCCCAGATCGACGCCGACGAGATGGCCCTCGATGTCAGCGACATCCGTGTCTACGACCTTTTGGCCGACGCCGAGGCGCGCTGGATCGAGCGGGCTCAGGCCGGCAAGATCGCTCTCGACCTGGCCTGCGACCCCGCGGTCGGCCTGATCCGCGGCGACTCAAAGCGGCTGGGCCAGGTGCTCGATCACCTGATGGAGAACGCCCTGCTCCAGACGCCCCAGGGCGGCAAGGTCACCCTGTCGGCGACCCGCGCCGTGGGCGAAATGCGGCTGCAGGTGGCCGACACCGGTCGCGGCATCCCCTTCCACGTCCAGGCGCACATCTTCGATCGTTTCGTGGACCGCGACCGTGGCGGCCCAGGCCTGGGCCTGGCCCTGGTCAAGGCGCTGGTCGAGTTGCACGGCGGCTGGGTGGCCCTGGAAAGCGAGCCGGGCGCCGGTGCGGTGTTCACCTGCCACCTGCCCGAATTCGTCCAGCACGCGGCCCAGCCCGAACTGGCCCTCAAGCCCTAGACGGCGGCGAAAGCCTAGTGCTGGCTTTCGGGCATCCGCACGACCAGGCCGTCCAGCGCGTCGGTGACCTTGATCTGGCACGACAGGCGGCTGTTGGGCTCCACGTTCTCGGCGAAGTCGAGCATGGATTCCTCCATCGCCGACGCCGTGCCCGTCTTGTCGCGCCAGGCCTCGTCTACATAGACGTGGCAGGTGGCGCAGGCGCAGGCCCCGCCGCAGTCGGCGTCGATGCCGGGGACGTTGTTCTTAACCGCCCCTTCCATGACCGTCAGGCCCGGCTTCACGTCCAGGACGTGTTCGGTGCCGTCATGTTCGACATAGGTGATCTTCGCCATGCGTTCCTCGGATGCGGTCGGGGCAGCTTAGGCCGCGACTTCCTTCATTGAAATCGTGGTGTCCGCCAGCTTGTCGATCGAGACCGGCGTGCGCCGGCTGATCAGCATCTTGCCGGCCATGAATTCGGGCGGGGCGTTCACCGCCTCCACCGCCTGGACCAGATCGCCCTTCAGGTGGAATACGGCGAAGCTGGCGGTCGCGGGATCGCCCCGCACCAGGATGCGGTCCGCGTCGAAGGGCAGGCCGGCGATCTGCAGTTTCAGGTCGTACTGATCCGACCAGAACCACGGCACTTCCGGCGTCGGGCCGGCGCGGCCGACGATGGCGCTGGCCGCCTGCTTGGCCTGCTCCAGGGCGTTGGGCACGCTCTCCAGTCGGAACTGGCGGTCGTACAGCGGCAGCGGCCGGTGGGCCACGTCGCCGATGGCGAAGATATACGGATCGGAGGTGCGCGCCTCCAGGTCCACCACCACGCCCCCGGCGCAGTCGAGGCCGCAGTCCTGCGCCAGCTCGTCATTGGGATGGGCGCCGACGCCCACCAGGACCGCGTCGCAGGGCAGGGTGCGGCCGTCGGCCAGCTTCACGCCCGCCACCTTGCCGTCCGTCCCGGTGAAGGCCTCGACCCCGGCGTTCAGCTCGAAGGTGACCCCGTGCTCGCCATGATAGCGCTGGAAAAATTGCGACAGCTCAGGACAGGCGACGCGGGCTAGGACGCGGGTCTCGCGCTCGATGACCACCACCTCCGCGCCCAGGGCGCGGGCCGAAGCCGCGGCCTCGAGCCCCACATAGCCGCCGCCGATGATCGCCAATCGCCTGCCAGGACCCAGCGCGCCCTTCAGCGTCTCGGCGTCCGCCGCCGTGCGCAAGGCCAGGACCCCCGCAAGGTCCGCCCCCTCGATGGGCAGCATGCGCGGCCGCGCGCCGGTGGCCAGGATCAGGAAGTCGTAGGAAAGGCTCTCGCCGCTGGCCAGGGTGACGGCCCTTGCCCCGCGATTGATTTCGACAGCCACGCCGCCCAGCCGCAGGGCGACGTCGGCTTCGGCGTACCAACTGTCGGGCTTGAGGGCCAGGCTGTCGGCGTCCGCCTCCCCCTTCAGCCACGCCTTCGACAGGGGCGGACGCTGATAGGGAAGCAGCGGCTCCTCGCCGACCAGATAGATCGGACCCTCGAAGCCGTACTGACGCAGAAACGCCGCTGCAGAGCCGCCGGCATGGCCGGCCCCCACGATCACGACACGCGGCTTGCTCACTCGACGTTCCTCCCGTCGGCCAAAAATGACGGGGTCGTCACTTTAAGGCAAGAGGGATCGGCGGGTGGATCAGACCACCCGCTCCACCATCATCTTCTTGATCTCGGCGATGGCCTTGGCGGGGTTCAGACCCTTGGGGCAAACCTGGGCGCAGTTCATGATCGTATGGCAGCGATACAGCTTGAACGGATCTTCCAGGGCGTCGAGACGGTCGCCCGTGGATTCATCACGGCTGTCGATCAGCCAGCGATAGGCGTGCAGCAGGGCGGCCGGACCCAGGTACTTCTCGCCGTTCCACCAGTAGCTGGGGCACGAGGTCGAGCAGCAGGCGCACAGGATGCACTCGTACAGGCCGTCCAGCTTCTCACGGTCTTCCGGAGCCTGGCGCCATTCCTTTTCGGGGGTCGGCGTGTCGGTGTGCAGCCAAGGCTCGATCGAGGCGTACTGCGCATAGAACAGGGTCAGGTCGGGGATCAGGTCCTTGACCACCGGCAGGTGGGGCAGGGGGCTGATCTGCACGGCCTTGCCGGGAACCTCTTCCCAGCCGTGGGTGCAGGCCAGGGTGTTGCGCCCGCCGATGTTCATCGAGCAGGAACCGCACACGCCCTCGCGGCACGACCGGCGGAAGGCCAGCGTCGGGTCGACGGTGTTCTTGATGTACAGCAGGGCGTCCAGGACCATGGGCCCGCACGCCTCGACATCGATGTCGTAGGTGTCCCAGCGCGGGTTGCCGCCCGCCTCGGGATCATAGCGGTAGATCTTGAAGGTCTTGACCTTCTTGGCTCCCGCCGGCGCGGGCCAGTGCTTGCCGGCCTGGACCTTGGAGTTCTTAGGCAGCGCGAGTTCGACCATCTTCTACCTCAGTAAACCCGGGCCTTGGGCGGGATGTAGGCGATGTCTTCCGACATCGTGTAGTCGTGGACCGGCCGGTAATCGATCTTGACCTTGCCGGTCGCCTGATCGAGCCACGCCAGGGTGTGCTTCATCCACTTCTTGTCGTCGCGGTCCGGGCAGTCCTCGCGGGCGTGGGCGCCGCGGCTCTCGGTGCGGTTCAGGGCGCCGTTGACGGTGACCACGGCCTGGCAGACCAGGTTGTCGAACTCCAGGGTCTCCATCAGGTCGGTGTTCCAGACCAGACCGCGGTCGGACACCTGGATGTCGGCCTTCTTGGCGTAGACCGCCGCCAGACGCGACACGCCGCTCTGCAGGCTCTCGCCGGTGCGGAACACCGCGGCGTCCTCCTGCATGGCCTTCTGCATTTCCAGACGCAGGGACGCCGTCGGGGTCGAGCCCGAAGCGTTGCGGAAGGCGTCCAAGCGCGCGATGTGGCCGGCGGTGTGGGCTTCCGTCAGTTCCGGCTGCTTGGCGCCCGGCGTCAGGATTTCGGCGCAGCGCAGGCCGGCCGCGCGGCCGAACACCACCAGGTCGATCAGCGAGTTGGAGCCCAGGCGGTTGGCGCCATGGACGCTCACGCAGGCCGCTTCGCCCACGGCCATCAGGCCCGGGATCACCTGGTCCGGGTTCTTGCCGGCCTTGGTGACGACTTCCCCGTGATAGTTCGTGGGGATGCCGCCCATGTTGTAGTGGACGGTCGGCAGGACCGGGATCGGCGCCTTGGTGACGTCGACGCCGGCGAACACCTTGGCGGTCTCGGAGATGCCGGGCAGGCGCTCGGCCAGGATCTTCGGGTCCAGGTGGTCCAGGTGCAGGAAGATGTGGTCCTTGTTCGGACCGACCCCGCGCCCTTCACGGATCTCGATGGTCATGGCGCGGCTGACCATGTCGCGCGGCGCCAGGTCCTTAACGGACGGCGCATAGCGCTCCATGAAGCGCTCGCCTTCGGAGTTGGTCAGATAGCCGCCCTCGCCGCGGGCGCCTTCGGTGATCAGGCAGCCGGCGCCATAGATGCCGGTGGGGTGGAACTGCACGAACTCCATGTCCTGCAGCGGCAGGCCGGCGCGCAGCACCATGGCGTTGCCGTCGCCGGTGCAGGTGTGGGCCGAGGTGGCCGAGAAGTACGAGCGGCCATAGCCGCCGGTGGCCAGGATGACCATCTGCGCCTGGAAGCGGTGCAGGGTGCCGTCGTCCAGCTTCCACGCGGTCACGCCGCGGCACACGCCTTCGTCCATGATCAGGTCGAGGGCGAAGTACTCGATGAAGAACTCGGTGTCCTTGGCCAGGGCCTGGCCGTACATCGTGTGCAGCATGGCGTGACCGGTCCGGTCCGCCGCCGCGCAGGTGCGCTGGATCGGGGCCTCGCCATAGTTCTTGGTCATGCCGCCGAAGGCGCGCTGATAGATCTTGCCTTCCTCGGTGCGCGAGAACGGCACGCCCCAGTGCTCCAGCTCATAGACGGCGGCCGGCGCATTGCGGGTCAGGTATTCGATGGCGTCCTGGTCGCCCAGCCAGTCCGACCCCTTGACGGTGTCGTACATGTGCCAGCGCCAGTCATCCTGGCTCATGTTTCCCAGCGAGGCCGAGATGCCGCCCTGGGCCGCCACGGTGTGGCTGCGCGTGGGGAACACCTTGCTGACGCAGGCGGTGCGAAGCCCGGCCGCGGCGCAGCCCAGCGCGGCGCGCAGGCCCGAGCCGCCGGCCCCGACCACCACCACGTCGAACTTGTGATCGATGAATTTGTAAGCCGACATCTAGAGAGCTCCGGTGAGCGCGATCTTGACGATCGCGAACACACCCAGTGCGCCCGCAAGGACGCTGACGAACAGGTTGAGCAGCAGCAGCGCCGTCTTGGCGCCGAAGCCCTCGATATAGTCCTCGACCACCACCTGCATGGCGTTCTTCAGGTGGATCAGGCCCACCACCAGCAGCAGGCACAGCAGCACGGCGTTGACCGGCTGGCCGACCCAGGCCATCGCGCCCTCATAGTCGCCGCCCGACAGGCGCAGGGCCGCGAAGGCGCCCCACAGACCCAGCGGGATCAGGGCCAGGCCCGAGACGCGCTCGACGATGAAGTGGCTGACGCCGTGCTTGGCCGAACCCAGGCCCAGGGCCCGCGAACGCGGCGTGCGGAAGTTCGAGGCGGATTTGCTCACGACAGGGCTCCCGTAAAGCCGGCGATGACCCAGACCACCACGGCGGCGACCACGCCGAAGGTGATGGCGACCACGCCCGTCATGTCGGCGGTCTTGGGCAGGAAGCCGTAGCCCAGGTCCCAGAAGGTCTGGCGCACGTTGTAGGCGATGTTGAAGAACAGCATGACCGTCACGCCGAACAGCACCAGCTTGCCCAGGGGCGAACCCACCAGCGACATGTAGTGCGCATAGCAGTCCGGACCAGAGGCCAGGGCGATGGCCCAGCCCGCCAGCAACAGGGCGCCGAAATACAGCGCGAAGATGCTCGCGCGGTGCAGGATCGAGCAGGCCATGGTCACGTGCCAGCGCCACACCTGCAGGTGCGGCGACATCGGGCGCTCGGGAAGTCCCCCGTTGGGTGCGGTCATCAGACGTTCGGCCCCTGTTCGTCCTTGAATATGCTGCGCCGCTTTTAAGCCGCGATCAGGGGGTGTCAACGAAACCGCGACTGTTGAGAATCGATCTCAACCCCTTGGGCCGCAAGCTGCGCCAACCTGCCGCAGCGTCGTATCGGCGTTCTCGTAAAGAGGGGGCTAATGCCGACTTATCCGCCCCGCTCCGACCTCCCGTACTCTTGCCTCGTCTCCGCCACGTGGAAGGGCGCGCGGCCAGCGCTGTTGCTGTGGCGGGGATGCGGTCGAGCGGGGCGAGGCGTGAGGGGGGTACTCGCGCGGTCCGGGGATGGGAACGCTGGTCCCACCCGCCCGTCGGAGGCTTTGCCGGCTAAGCGCTAAGAGCGCTGCCTACCGGCGGCTCCCGGATAACGACCGTGCGGAGCGGACGGGCCTACGTCGAACCGGCACACTCCAAGACACATCGCCTGACGCAGATCAGGCCGCTCCGCCGCCCTTCCAACCTCACGGGATTCCCGTGGGGGTGCGCAGCTGTGCCCCAACCGCCGCTCACCCCGGCGAAGGCCGGGGCCCATACTGACTCTCAGCTTGGATCCCGGCCTTCGCCGGGATGAGCGGGTGAAGGGAGCCCGACCCAACCCCGTCACCCTAGGCCTTGTGCCTAGGGTCCAGAGACTCCGCGTGGGCCGAAAGACCAACAACGGTTCCACCTCCGCGAACCCAGAACCTCAGCCGTGTCTGGATCCTCGCCACAAGGGCGAGGATGACGGGTTGGGGGAGGCGACAAAGCCTGCTCCATCAAAGGGAGGAAACCTACTCCCGCACCTTCTCCAGCCACCCCGCCGAGCGCATCTCCTGCAAGCGCGACACCGTCCGCTCGAACTCGAACGCCCCATCGCCGGCCGGGTACAGGGCTTCCGGTTCGGCCTCGGCCAGGACGACGATCTTGGTCCCCGCCTCGTAAAGGGCGTCGACCAGGGTGTTGAACCGCTTGGCCGCGTCCCGCTTCTCCGGGCGCAGGGTCGGCAAATCTTCAAGGAACAGGGTGTGGAACCGCTCGGCGATCGCCAGGTAATCCTGCGGCCCCAGCGGCCGGTCGCACAGCTCGGCGAACCCGGCCCGCAACAGGCCGCCCGCCGCGCGGGGCAGGGTCAGCTTTCGGCCCATGATCTCCAGCGTCGCGCCGGTCTCGGCGTCGCCGTCCAGCATGTCGGCCCACAGGGCGTCGAACTCGCCCCGCGTCTGGGCGGTGATCGGCGAAAGCCAGATTCGCGCCGCCCGCAGCCGGTCCAGGCGAAAATCCGTCGGACCCGCCACCGCCACCACGTCCATCCGGGCCTTCAGCATGTCGATGAAGGGGACGAACAGCTGGCGGTTGATGCCGTTCTTGTACAGATCGTCCGGCGGCCGATTGGAGGTGGCCACAAGGGTCACCCCATGCTCGAACAGCGCCTCGAACAGCCGGCCCAGGATCATGGCGTCGGCGATGTCGGTGACCTGAAGTTCGTCGAAGCACAACAGGCGCGCGTCGGATGCGATCCGCTCCGCCGTCGGGGCGATGGGATCGTCCCCCTTGTGCTGGCCGAACCGCGCCTTGCGCTCCGCCGCGTCGCCCTTGCGCCAGGCGTCGATATCGGCGTGAACCTCCGCCATGAAGGCGTGAAAGTGGATGCGCCGCTTGCGGGCGGTTGGCGCGGTCTCGAAGAACAGGTCCATGATCATGGACTTGCCGCGCCCCACCGGGCCCCAGAGATAGACGCCCTTCTGGCTCTTGGGCTTGCGGCCGAAGAAGCGGAATCCCGGCTCCCCCGCCGCGTCCAGCGCGGTCTCCAGCCGCCCGAGGGCCTCGATCCCCGCCGCCTGGGCCGCGTCGGGCATGATCTGGCCCTGGGCGAGGCGGTCCTGATAGGCGGTGCGGATCGACATGGCCGCCTCGTTAGCGGCCCGAGGCCTTGCTGAAAAGCCGCAACGGCGTCAGGACACGCCGCCGGCCTACGACCGGCGGCGTTCTTGCCCGCCGATCAGGCCAGGGTGCGCAGCTTGGGTTCGCGATCGAAGTAGCGAAGCGCCGCCGCCTTCACGAAGGCCGCATCCAGTCCCGTCACGCCCTCGTCCGGCTCGACGCCGGCCTTGTCGAGTAGGGGCTGGGCCTCATCGCTGGCGCCGATGGCCTTCAGGTGGCCGAAGGCGTCCATCACGAACTGCACCGCCGCCGCTTCCTTCAGCAGCGCCGCGCAGCCGTCCGCCGACAAGACCACCGCGATGGCGTCCACCAGCACCGATGGGAAACCGGCCAGCTGACCGTCGGCCGGCCGCAGCGAGCCATCCGACAGCTTGGCGCCGCCGATCTTCGGCGCGATCAGGATCGGCCGGCCGCCGGCCTTGTCGATCTGACCGACCAGCCTGTCGAGCGCGGCGGCGTCCGTGCCGTCGGCGATCAGCACGCCCACCGAACGGCCCTTGAGCGTATCGGCCATGCGCGGACCATTGATGATCCGCAGGGCGGGAGACGGGTCCATGTCCAGCACCGGCGCCGCCGTCGGCGAGGCCTCGGGCAGCGGCATGTTCAGGCCATCGGCCACCCGCTGGGCCAGTTCCGGATCGACATTGACCAGATTGCCCAGCATCCGGGTGCGGATCGGGGCGATGCCGACCTTGGACAGCTCGAACACCAGGGCGGACGCCAGGTGCGCCTGTTCCGCTGGATCGAGCGACCGGAAGAACAGCCGCGCCTGGCTATAGTGATCGGCGAAGCTTTCGGGCCGGATACGCAGCTTCTCGCCATGCTCCGTCTCGGGCCGGGTGACGAAGCCGGTCATCGGGCATTCGCGGGGGCCGGTGACCTCGCCGGCCTCACCCAGGCTGTTGGGCTCGTAGTTGGCCCGGCCCTTGGGCTGCAGCATCTGCATCATGCCGTCGCGCTGGAAGTTCATCACCGGGCATTTGGGCGCGTTGATCGGGATTTGATGGAAGTTGGTGCTACCCAGCCGGCTCTTCTGGGTGTCGAGATAGCTGAACAGGCGTCCCTGCAGCAGCGGGTCGTCGCTGAAGTCGACGCCCGGCACGATGTTGGCCGGGCAGTAGGCCACCTGTTCGGTCTCGGCGAAGAAGTTATCGGGCCAACGGTCCAGGACCATGCGCCCGATCATGCGGATGGGCAGGACCTCTTCGGGGATGATCTTGGTGGGATCGAGCACGTCGAACGGCAGGCTGTCGGCGAAGGCTTGGTCGAAGGCCTGGATGCCCAGCTCCCATTCGGGGAACTCGCCGATGTCGATGGCTTCGAACAGGTCGCGGCGGTGGAAGTCTGGATCGGCGCCGGCGATCTTCACCGCCTCGTCCCAGACCGTCGATTGCAGGCCCTGCTTGGGCTTCCAGTGGAACTTGACGAAGGTCGTCTCGCCCTTGGCGTTGACCAGCTTGAAGGTATGGACCCCAAAACCTTCCATCGTTCGCAGCGAGCGGGGGATGGTGCGGTCGGACATGGCCCACATGATCATGTGGGTCGATTCCGGCATCAGGCTGATGAAGTCCCAGAAGGTGTCATGGGCCGAGGCCGCCTGCGGATAGCCGCGATCGGCCTCCATCTTCACCGAGTGGACCAGGTCCGGGAACTTGATGGCGTCCTGGATGAAGAACACTGGAATGTTGTTGCCCACCAGGTCCCAGTTGCCTTCCTGGGTATAGAACTTGACCGCGAAACCCCGCACGTCGCGGGGCGTGTCCACCGAACCGGCGCCGCCCGCGACGGTGGAGAAGCGCGTAAAGACCGGCGTCTTCTCACCGGCCCGCTGGAACAAGTCGGCCTTGGTGATGTCGGCCAGGGATTCATAGAGCTCGAAGAAGCCGTGCGCCGCCGAGCCGCGAGCATGGACGATCCGTTCCGGAATCCGCTCGTGATCGAAATGGAAGATCTTCTCGCGAAGCATGAAGTCTTCCAGCAGCACCGGTCCGCGGGCGCCGGCCTTGAGCTGGTTCTGATTGTCCGAGACCGGGATGCCCTGATTGGTCGTCAGCCGGTCCTTGATCCCCCCGCTTCCAACCTGCTGATGGGTTTCGCCGCCGGCGCCGATCGCGACGCCGTCCTTGGATGATTTGGCCATGGTCTTTTGCTCCCTCCCGGTACGCACGGGACGAGGCGACAACCATCGCGGGCGGTGATCGTTCCTGCCTCATTTGGGAAGTTGCGCTCCAGGCCGCTTCCGCCTCGCCGCGCGGACCCCTATGGTCGCCGGCGATGGCATCGATCGAACGCGTCCTGGCCCAAGAGGCCGACACCGCCCGCCTGGGCCGCACGGTGGCCCACGCCCTGCGAAAGGGCGAGGCGATCTGCCTTTCGGGTCCCCTGGGCGCTGGCAAGTCGACCCTGGCCCGGGCGCTCGTCCGCGCCTTGACCACGCCCGCCGAAGACGTGCCGTCCCCCACCTTCACCCTGGTGCAGTTCTACGACGGGCCCGACTTTCCGATCGCCCACTTTGACCTCTATCGCCTGACGTCGCCGGACGAGGCTTATGAGATCGGACTGGACGAGGCCCTGGAGGACGGGGCGGTGGTCATCGAATGGCCGCAGCGGCTGGACGGGGCGCTGCCCGCCGACCGACTCGATATAGAGATCACGCCCGAAGGCGAAGGCCGCCGTGCGCGGCTGACCCGCCATGGTGCGTGGAGAGGGCGCGAGCTTGAGTTCTGATCGCAGCGCGGCCAAGGCCGCCTTCCTGGACGCCAACGGCTTCGGGGATGTCCGTCGCGAGCCTTTGAGCGGCGACGCCTCCACCCGTGCCTATGAGCGGCTGCATCGGCCCGACGGGACGACCCTGATCTTCATGGATCAGCCACCCAAGACCGAGACCCCGGCCTGTCCCCCGAACGCAACTCGCCAAGAGCGCCTGGCGCTCGGCTTCAACGCCGCCTATCGCCTGGCCGCCGGCCGCGTTGACGCCTTCGTGGCCTGCGCCCGACACCTCAAGTCGCTGGGCCTGTCCGCCCCAACCGTCCACGCCTTCGACGTGGGCCTTGGCCTCGCCGTTCTGGAGGACCTGGGCGACGGTCTCTACGCCGCCGAGATCGCCGCGGGCGCCAACGAGGTCGAGCTCTACGACGCGGCGGTGGACGCCCTGCTCGTTCTGCACGCCGCCCCGCCGCCCGCCGCCCTGTCCTTCGGAGACGGCGAGTGGCCCCTGCTGACCTATGACGACCTGGCCCTGAAGATGGCCCAGGACCTGCTGGTCGAGTGGCTGCCGAAGCTGCGAACGGAGCTGTCCTTCGACGACCAGGCGATCGCCGACTGGGACGCCCTCTGGTCGCCGATCCGTCAGCGGGCCGAGGCTGGCGCGTCGGTCTTCTGCCACCGCGACTATCACGCAGAGAACCTGCTCTGGCTGCCGGCCCGCGAAGGCGCTGCTCGCGTCGGGCTGATCGACTTCCAGGACGCGGTGAAGGCCCATCCGGCCTGGGACTTCTCCATGCTGCTGCACGACGCTCGCCGCCAGGTGACGCCGGACCTGGAGGAGCGCTGCCTGTCGCGCTACCTCACCGCCCGTCCCGACATCGACGCCGCCCAATTCCGCGCCGACTTCGCGGCCCTGGGCGCCCTGAACACCTGCCGCATCATCGGCATCTTCGCCCGGCTCGTGATCCGCGACGGCAAGCCCCGCTACGAACAGTTCCTGCCCCGCCTGTGGGGCTATCTGGACCGCACCCTGGCCGAGCCATCCATGGCCCCGCTGAAGACCTGGCTCGACGCCAACGTGCCGCTCGAGGCTCGCCGATGAGCGGCCCCAAAACGGCGATGGTTCTGGCGGCGGGTCTGGGCACACGCATGCGGCCGCTCACCAACGACCGGCCCAAGGCCCTGGTCGAGGTCGGCGGCAAGGCTCTGATCGACCACATGCTCGACCGTCTGGTCGCCGCCGGGGTCGAGACCGCCGTGGTCAACGTCCACTATTTCGCCGACCTGATGGAGGCGCACCTCGCGCGCCGGGACGACCTGCGCATCGTCATCTCCGACGAGCGGGCGCAGGCGCTGGAGACCGGGGGCGGGATCAAGAAGGCCCTGCCCCTGCTGCCCACCGACGCCTACTGGGTCGCCAATATCGACTCCGTCTGGATCGACGACGACAGCGCCGCGCTCGACGCCGTGGCCGCCGCCTGGGACCCGGCCCGCATGGACGTCTGCCTGCTGACCGCCTCGACCACCCAATCCCTGGGCTTCCACGCCACCGGCGACCTCTTTCTGTCCGAAGCCGGCGAGGTCCGCTTCAAGGATCAGGGAGAGACCGCACCGCTGGTCTATGTGGGCGTTCACATCGCCAAGCCCTCGGTGGTCGCCAATGGCCCCGAGGGTCCCTTTGGCCTGCTGCCGCTCTGGAAAGACCTGACCCAGACCGGCCGCGTCCACGGCGTCGCGCCCAAGGGCCTGTGGATGCACGTCGGCGACCCCGCCGCGCGGGAGGCGGCCGAGGCGCGCCTGCGGTGACCGTCTTCGACGCCCCCGGACCCCGCTGGTTCTCAATCCCGGCGCATCGTCCTTTCGTTGAGGACCTGGCCGCCGGTCTGCACGCACGGCTGTCGCCGCTCGGTCCCGAGGCTCTGTCGCAGGCCACGGTGCTCACCCCCACCCGCCGGGGCGCCCGCGCTCTGGCCGACGCGTTCGTGGCCGCGGCCGGCGCGAAGGCCATGCTGCTGCCGCAGATTCGCGCGCTGGGTGATCTGGACGAGGGCGAGCCGCCCTTCGAGCCGGGCGACCTGGCGCTCGACCTGCCGCCCGCCGTCTCCTCCTGGCGTCGCCGGTTCGAGTTGGCTCGCATCGCCGCCGATCATTCGCACCTGCTGGAGCGCGACCTCGACGCCTCCGCCGCCCTGGAGATGGCCGACGCCCTGGCCGGCTTCCTCGACAGCGCCCAGATCGAGGAGGTCGCCGCCCGTGGCCGCCTTGAAAGCCTGGTCGACGGCGACCTCGCCAAGCACTGGCAGGTCTCGGCGCGGTTCCTCACCGCCGCCCTCGACGCCTGGGCTGACCGCCTGCGCGAGCTGGACCTGATCGACGTGTCCGAGCGGCGGGTCAGACTGCTCCGCGCTTTGGGCGAGCTATGGACTACGCAGCCGCCCAAGGGCGTGATGATCGCCGCCGGCTCCACCGGCACCGCACCCGCCACCGCCGACCTGCTGGCGGTGATCGCCGGCCTGCCGCAGGGCGCGGTGGTGCTGCCGGGTCTGGACGAGGGGCTTGCTGAAAGCGCTTGGGCCGATGTGGGCGAGCAGCATCCGCAGGGCGCCATGAAGCGCTTGCTGCATCGCGCCGGCTCCAGCCGCGACGCCGTGCGCCCCTGGTTTCCGGAGGCCGACAGCCAGGGCCGCTGGCGTCGCCGCCTGGTCAACGAAGCCCTGCGCCCAGCCGAAGCCACCGCCGACTGGCTCGCCCAGATCGCCCGCCTCCGCGCCGAGGCGCCGGCCGGAGTCGATCCCTTCGCCGAGGGGCTGAAGGGCCTGTCCGTCGCCGCCGCCCGCACGGAAGAAGAAGCCGCCCTCGTCTGCGCCCTGCTGCTGCGCGAGTCGCTGGAGACGCCGGGCCTGACCTGCGCCCTGGTCACCCCCGACCGCGAACTGGCGCGCCGGGTCGGAGCCCGCCTCGCCCGCTGGGGCGTCGCCGCCGATGACTCGGCCGGCTCCGATCTCGCCGGCTATCCGGTCGCCGTCCTCGCCGATCATGTGGCGGCCTTGAGCGCCGATCCGCTCGATCCTGTTCGCCTCCTCGCCGTGGCCAAGCATCCGCTTGTCCGCCTCGGGTTCGATGACGCTAAATTGTCCGACGCTCGCCGCCGTTTGGAGGGCAGGGGCCTGCGCGGTCCGCGGCCGCCCAGCCGCGAGCGGCTGTTTGAAAAGTTGAAGGACGAACCGGAGGCCGCCGACCTCGCCCGCCGCCTCTTCACCGCCCTGGATCTGGCTGCGGAGCCTTTCGCGACCGGTCCTGCATCCCCGCCCGATGCGGCGGTGGCCCTGGCCCGGTCGATGGAAGCATTGGCCGATGGCCCCGACGGCTTCGGCGCCCTGTGGAACGGCGCTGGCGGCGAAGGTTTGGGCGGTCTGCTCGCCGCTCTGTCCGGCGAAGGCGAAGGCCTGCCCGAGGTCGACGCTTCTGGCTTCCACGACCTGCTGGGCCGCCTGATCGGCGGTGAGACCGTGCGCACCGGCGGCGCGACCCATCCGCGTCTGCGCATCCTCGGCGCCATCGAGGCGCGTCTGGTCCGCGCCGACCGCCTGATCCTCGCCGGCCTGGAAGAAGGCGTCTGGCCCAAGGCGCCGCCCACCGACCCCTTCCTGTCGCGCCCCATGCGCAAGGCCTTGGACCTGCCGCCGCCCGAACGCCGCGTCGGCCTTTCCGCGCACGACTTCGCCCAGGCCGCCAGCGCGCCGGAAGTCGTGCTCGTCCACAGCGAACGCCGGGGCGGCGCGCCCGCCGTGGAGTCCCGCTGGCTGTGGCGTCTGCGCACCCTGGCCAGGGGCGCGGGCGCCGCCCTACCCGAACGCCATGACGTGCTGGAATGGGCGAGAGCCATCGATGCGCCCAAGTCCTACGACCCGGTCAAACGACCGGCTCCCAAGCCTCCGGTCGCGCATCGCCCAACGACCATGCCGGTCACCCGGGTCGAGGCCCTGACCCGCGACCCCTACGCCGTCTGGGCTCGCGCCATCCTGAACCTCAAGCGCATCGACCGCCCGGACGAGCCGGTGGATGTCAGGGCGCGCGGCACCGCCATCCACCGCGCCTTCGAGAAACTGGTGGAGCAGCATCCGCATCCCGGACCCCTGCCCGCCGATCTGGCCGCGATCTTCCGCGACCTCTACCTGACCGCCCTGCGCGAGGAGGGCATGCCCGACGCCGCCCTGGTGCGCGAAGCCGCCCTAGCCCGCGAGGCGGCCGCCTGGGTCGCCGACCTGGAGGAACGGCGCCGCGAGCACGCCGCCCGTATCGTGGTCGAACAGTCCGGCAAGCTGGTCTTCCCAACCGCCCTGGGCGACTTCACCCTCACCGCCAAGGCCGACCGTATCGAGGTCACACCCGACGCCGTGGGCCACATCCTCGACTACAAGACCGGCGCGGCGCCCACTGCCAAGATGGTCGAGGCCGGCTTCTCGCCGCAGCTGACCCTCACCGCCGCCATCCTGATGCGGGGCGGGTTCGAGGGGATCGACCGGGTGATGCCCGGCGACCTGACCTATCTGCGCGTCACCGGCCGAAAGCCCGCCGGGCAGGAGGTGACGGTGGCCGCCGCCGGGGCCGAAAGCCTGGACGCCGCAGAACACGCCTTCGAGGGGCTGCGCCGCCTGATCGACCGCTACGCCGATCCCGATCAACCCTATCTGTCCCGCGTCGCGCCGCAGTTCGTGAAGGACCACGCCGGCGACTATGCCCACCTGGCGCGGGTGTTCGAATGGTCCACCGCGGGTGAAGACGGGGGCGACGAATGACGTTGCTCGATCCCCCAATTCTCGACCCTCAGGCGATCGCCGCCGATCCGGCCATCAACGCCTTCGTCACCGCCAACGCCGGCTCGGGCAAGACCAAGACCCTGATCGACCGCGTGGCCCGCCTGCTGTTGGCCGGCGCCGAGCCCGAAGCGATCCTGTGCGTGACCTTCACCAAGGCCGCCGCCGCCGAGATGCAGCGCCGCCTCTACCAGACCCTCGGCGGCTGGTCGGTGCTGGAGGGCGAGCCGCTTTCGAGGGAGTTGGAGAAGCTCGAAGGCTCCGGCGCGGGGCGGGACCTGTCCAAGGCCCGCCGCCTCTTCGCCAAGGCGCTGGAGACGCCCGGCGGTCTGAAGATCCAGACCATCCACGCCTTCTGCGAAAAGCTGCTGCGGCGCTTCCCGCTGGAGGCCGGCGTGTCGCCCGGCTTCACGGTGATGGATGACGCGGCCTCCGCCGCCCTGGCCGAAGCCGCCCGCCGCCGCACGGCGCTGGAGGCGGAGAAGGGAGGCTTGCTGGGCGAGGCCTACGCTCGCTTCTCGGTGGCCCTGGATTTCCAGGCCTTCCAGAACATGTTCCGCACCTTCGAGGACCGGCGCGGCGCCATCGGCGCCTATGTGGAACGCTGCGGCGGCTTTTCGGCCATGGTCGCCGACGTCTGGGACGTGTGCGGATTCGGCGAGCCGCAGGACCCGCACACCATCGCCGCCGACTTTATGGCTCGCCTCGACCGCGACCTGTGGCGCGACGTGGCGGCGACGCTGGCGGCCGGGACCAAGACCGACATCAAGTGCGCCGAGCAGCTGGGCGCGGTCGCCAACGATCCCGACGCCACCTTCGACGACGCCCTGGTCCCGCTGTTCACCGAAAAGGGCGAGGGCACGCCCGCGACCTGGCCGACGAAGACCAGCGGGCTGAAGAGCCGCGAGGATTTGCGGGGCCGGCTACTCGACCAGCAGAACGCCATGGAGGACGCCCGCGCCCTGCGCCGCGCGGCCCGGGTCGCGGCTGACACGGTCGATGTCCTGCTGCTGGCCTGGACCTACACCAAGGCCTACGAGGCCGAGAAACGAGCGCGCGGCGCGCTGGATTTCACCGACCTCATCGAACATGTCCACCAGCTGCTCACTCGCCGCACCGACGCGTCCTGGGTGCTGTTCAAGCTGGACGGCGGGGTCGATCACATCCTGGTGGACGAGGCCCAGGACACCGCCCCCGAGCAGTGGGAGATCTTGCGCGAACTGACTGGTGAGTTCTTCAGCGGCGCCGGATCGCCCGGCTGGCGGACGGGCACGGACGAGCGGACGCTGTTCGTGGTCGGTGACGAGAAGCAGTCGATCTACTCCTTCCAGGGCGCCGATCCCGAACGCCTGCTGGTCGAGACCCGGCGCTATATCGGTCAGATCGAGGCGGTGGGGCGCACCGCCAAAGGCGTGCCTCTGACCGTCTCTTACCGCTCCACCAAGCAGGTGCTGTCCTTCGTCGACGCCCTGTTCGAGGCGCCTGAGATGCGCGCCGGGGTGCCGCCACCGTCCGGCGAGGACCGGGTCATCCACCGTCCTTTCCGCATCGAGCATGCCGGCTGCGTCGACCTCTGGCCCCTGGAGCAGGAGATCAAGGAAGACGAACGCGACGCCTGGGATACGCCTCTGGACGTGGAAAGCGCCCAGAGCGCCAATCGCCGCCTGGCCCGCCGCATCGCCGCCGAGATCAAGGCCCTGCTGGAGCGCGGCGAGGCGGTCTTCGACAAGGAAACCAAGGCCTGGCGTCCGGCAACGGCCGGCGATGTCCTGATCCTGGTCCGCCGCCGCAAGGCGCTGTTCGAGGACATCCTGCGCGAGCTGAAACACGCCGGCCTGCCCGTCGCCGGCGCCGACCGTCTGGCCCTGTCCGCGCATATCGCGTTCGACGACCTGTTGGCCCTCGCCCGCTTCGCCCTCTACCCGCAGGACGAGCTAACCCTGGCCGCGCTGCTCAAGAGCCCGTTCTGCGGGTTGAGTGACGACGAGCTCTACGCCCTGGCTCATGCTCGCAAGGACAACCTCTGGCGCGTGGTCCGCGATCAGGCCGAAGGGCCGGCCGGCTTCCTGCGCTGGGCGCGGGGCGAGGTTCATCGCCGGCCGTTCGAGTTCTTCTCCCGCGCCCTGAACTTCAGCGGCCCGGACGGCGTCTCCATGCGGGCCCGCATCCTCACCCGCCTGGGGGCCGAGGCGGCCGACGCCCTCGACGAATTCCTGGCCCAGGTCCTGGCCGCTGAGCAGCGCGGGGTGAACGACCTGGAGGCCTTGGTCGCCGCCTTCGCCGCCCTCGACATCACCGTAAAACGCGAGATGGAGGGCGCTCGAGCGGAGGTGCGGGTGATGACCGCCCACGGTTCCAAGGGGTTGGAGGCGCCGATCGTCATCCTGCCGGAGATGGCTCTCAAGGACGCCTCGCGCGGCTCGCCCCTGCTGGCCACCGCCGACGGCGGCTTCCTGTGGTGCGCGTCGGCCAAGAATGACTGCGAGCCCTCCGCCGCCGCCCGCGAACGGCGCAAGACCAAGGACCAGGAAGAGGGGCTGCGCCTTCTCTATGTCGCCCTGACCCGGGCCCGGGACCGTCTGATTCTGTGCGGCCGCATCGACGCGCGCACCAAGCTGGAGAATGTCGCCGGCTGGTACGGCGCCGCCGAAGCCGCCTTCCGCCATCCGGAGATCGCGCACGATGTGCGAACCCTGGGCCAGGGTGAGGCGACCTTCCGCCGCTATGGTCCCGATCCCATGACCCTGCCGCGTGGCGAAGCGGCCCAGAAACCGCCCGTCACCCTGCCGTCCTGGGCTTTGCAGGCCGCTGCGCCGGAACGCCCCGACATCCGTTACGCCGCCCCGTCCATGCTGGGCGAGGACGAGACCGCCAAGGCGCCGTCACCCCTGGCGCGGGTCGCGGGCCTGGGCCGCTATCGCCGCGGCACGATCATCCACCGGCTCTTGCAGCTGTTGCCAGACGTGCCGTCCTCCGAGCGTCCCGCCGCCGCCCGCCGGCTGCTGATGGGCGAGCGCGACCTGACCGAGGATCAGCGGGCCGAGATGGCCGCCGCCGCCTTGACGGTGCTGGACGATCCCCGCTTCGCCGAGGTGTTCGGCCCAGGCTCGCGGCCCGAGGTGGCCCTGGCTGGCGCGGCCTCGACCTTGCCGGGCGGCCTGGCCGTATCGGGGCGGGTCGATCGCCTGGTGGTGCTGCCCGACCGGGTGCTGGTGGTCGATTTCAAGACCAACCGCCCGGCACCCGAGCGCATCGAGGACGCCGCCCAGGCCTATCTGGTGCAGATGGCCGTCTATGCGGCGGTGCTGTCCGAGGTCTTCCCAGGCAGAAGGATCGAGGGCGCGCTTGTATGGACAGACGGTCCCAAACTGATGCCCGTTCCAGAAAAGGTGATGGCCGATGCGCTGGCCAAGCTGGAGCGCAACGGTTGATGCGGCGGAACCCGCGTCCTACATCATTCGCTGAAAGAGCCGCGCGGGCGATTCCCGCCGCTAACAGGAGCACTTGATCTCATGAGCACCGTTCAGGTGACCGACGAATCCTTCGAAGCCGACGTGCTGAAGGCCGACAAACCCGTCTTGGTCGATTTCTGGGCCGAATGGTGCGGCCCATGCAAACAGATCGCCCCCGCCCTGGAGCAGATTTCCGAGGAGCTGGCCGACGTGGTCACCGTGGCCAAGGTCAATATCGAGGACAGCCCGACCACCCCGTCGCGCTATGGCGTGCGCGGCATCCCGACCATGATGCTGTTCCGCAATGGCCAGATGGCGTCGATGAAGGTCGGCGCCATGCCCAAGCAGAAGATCCTCGAATGGCTCAGCGAAGCCGGCGTTCAGCCCGCCGCCTGAGCGCGCTGACATCCACATAGAGGAACGGCCCGTCTCCTCGCGGAGGCGGGCCGTTCTTGTTCGTGGTCAGCCCAAATTGGGGTCAGGCCAGACCGTCGAACCCTTCATAGGCCGAGCTGGCGCCCAGGATGCTGACGCCGTAGGTCGCCTGACCAGCGAACAGGTCGGCGTAGAACTCGCGCACGGCGTCGTCATAGACGCCGACGCCCGCCTGCAGACCCTTGTGGAGCAGGAAGCCGGCCGCCGCGGCCTTGGCCCCTAGATCACCGCCGCCCAGCGCCTTGAAGTAGGACTCCTGCGCAACGACGTAGTCGATGGCGGCGCTGACATTGACGCCCGCCGCGGCGGCCTGGCTGTTGCCGATGATCGCCGCGTACATCTTGGTCACCGCCCCCTTGAAGTCGAGCGCGCCATAGGCGGTGTTGAAGGCTGCGGCGCCTTCGCCTTTGACGCCCAGGTTCACCGCCATGTTGATGTAGCGGTTCTCGGCGTTCAGTAGGGCGTAGGTGGGGTCGGTCAGGTCGGCGGCATTGGTGGGGCTGTCCACCAGATAGGTCATCCCCGCCTGGGTTGGGATCTTGCCGGTGAAGAACTGATAGACCTGAAGCGCGACGCCGGTGGTGTCCGATCCGAACTCCACCATCTTGTCCAGGAATTGCGCCGGGGTCGCCGTGCCGGCGTTCAGCTGGCTGACCCATTTGGCCATCTCCTGGGCTTCCACATAGAACTCGTTCTTGACCTTCTGGCCGGTCGGCGTGGTCAAGAACTCCTCCAGCGCCTTGGACGAGGTGGCGGCGATGCCGGCCAGCGCCTTGAAGGCGTCCTGCACCTGCTGGACCGACGGGGTGAGGACTGGATTGGTCGGCGTCGTCGGCGTTCCTCCCCCCGTGATCTCGCTCAGAGGCGTTTCGGGCGGATACTTGGCGAGCGCGTCCTTCAGGGTCTGGACCCCGATGTCGATCAGCCCTGGATTGGCCTCGACGGTCTTGAGCGCCGCATCAATCTCCGGCGTCAGGACATTGAGGCTCTGCAGCATTGCGCGGATGTCGCTAAACTTGAAACTGGCCTTGATCAGCCCTGCATCCACCAGCTGGATCAGCCAGGAGAAATCTCCGATCGTCGGTACGGTCGCCATGTCTATTGTGTCCCCATCTGCCTTGGCCGGGCCTGCGCTCGGCCGTCCGGGCGGGACGTTAGGGATGGTCGCGGGTGTGGGGCATCCCCGATACCGGGGGTTGACCGGGTCGCTCAGACCAGGCCGCGCCGCGCGGCTTCCAGCGCCACTTCGGCCCGCGAGGCGATGTTGAGCTTGCGATAGACCGTCTTTACATAGCCGGCGACGGTATGGTCGCTGATCCCCAGAACATGGGCGGCTTCGCTCACTCGCAATCCGCGTCCCAGCAGGGCGAGCACTTCGGTCTCGCGCGGCGTCAGGGGCTCCATATCGCTCGGCGGCGCGGCGGGCTCGGCCCTGCGGAAATGCTCCAGCATCCGGCGGGCGATAGACGGTGACAGCGGCGGCTCGCCTCGCTCGATGCGCCGTAGCGCTTCCACGAAGGCGGGGGTGTCCTGATCCTTGAGCAGGTAGCCCTGGGCGCCGGCGGCGATGGCGTCGAAGAGATTGGTGTCGTCATCGAAGATCGTCGTGACGATCGAGATCGTGTGGGGCTGCGTACGAGCCATCTGGCCGACCAGGTCGATCCCCGACCCATCCGGCAGGCCGATATCGACCAGGGCCAGATCAGGCTCGCGGCGCTGCAGCGACTCGCGAGCCCCGCGCAGGTCATCCACCGCCACCACCTCGATGTCGAAGGCCTGGTAGAGTGCGCCGACCAGCCATTCGCGCGTGCTGGCGTGATCCTCCACCACGAGGCCCCTGAGCCGACGGTCCTTGTTCAGGCTATGGATCGAGGTCATGGCCGCCCTGTTTAGTCCTGCGCCAGTCTAGGCGCGCGGAGAAGTCATGCTCATCCCCCAAACAGGGGAGGTCATGCGGGCGCCAGGGGCAAGGATAGCGCGATCCCCGCGCCGCGAGACTGGTCGGGGAACGTCAGCTCGCCCCCGAGTTCGCGCACCCGCCGCACCATGTTGCGAAGGCCTGAGCCGCCGGGGCCATCACTCGTTCGCTCCGACATGCCCACGCCATCGTCGCTGACCACGGTCCGCAGGCGTCCTGCCACGGCGGCTATGGTGACGCTGACCCGCGAGGCCTGGGCATGACGGATGGCGTTGCTGATCATTTCGCGATGGGCGGAGATCAGGGCGCGATAGGTTCGATAGTCGAGCATGACCTCGCTGTCGTCGGCGTCGGGAGTCGCCCAGTCCAGCTCCAGGCCGGCGACCTCCAGCCGGCGGGCGGTTTCGTGCCGCAGGTCGGCGATCACCTGACTCAGCGGCAGGCCGTCGCCGGTCATGCCGCTGACGATCACCCGGATGTCGCCGAGGGCGTCGCGGACCGCTTCGCGGGTGGCGGGCAGGTCCTTGGTGTGCAAACCCGACAACAGGCGCGCGCCGACGTCGTCGTGCAGGTCGCGGGCGATACGGTGCCGCTCCTCGCTGACCCCTCGCTCATAAGCCTCACGGCTGTCCTGCACGTGGCTCATCATCGAGGCCAACTGCCGCGCCAGCTTCAGGTGCGGGCGCCCGAACAAGCCTCGTCCGCGCCAGGGATATTGCAAAACCAGGGCCGGGCTGTCGGCCGTCGCCGGCACGGTGAGACACAGACCATCCTCGGTGGCGGACGGCGCCGCTATCGGGGCCTGGGTTGGCGTGATCTCCAGTGGTTCAAAGAGGCGATTG
The DNA here is from genome assembly GCF_027474405.1 of Caulobacter sp. NIBR2454. Classification (GTDB taxonomy): domain Bacteria; phylum Pseudomonadota; class Alphaproteobacteria; order Caulobacterales; family Caulobacteraceae; genus Caulobacter. The sequence continues at coordinate 3,583,663 of NZ_CP114871.1, read as the reverse complement.
AGCAGCTCGCGCCAGCGGTCGCCGCGCTCCCGACGAGTGCCGCCGAAGGCGACCTCGATCACCGCATTGAACAGTTCATGGTCCTCCATGGTGCGGCGCGCGACCATGCGTCTCCACAACCAGTCGCGCAGCGGCAGATAGGCGAAGGCGACCACCAGCAACGACAGGCCAAGGGCCGGCCCCTCCTCCAGGGGCAGGGCCATGACCAGGACCACGTCGAGCACCACGAAGGCGGCGGCCGCGCCGGCGTAGAACAGGATCGTGAAGGCCCAATCCTTGAGATCGAACAGGCGGTACCGGCGCAGACCTAGGGCGACGCCTGCATGGATCAGCAGGAAGAAGCCGAAGGCGTAGCCCTGCGGCATGGCGGGGGCGAACCCTAGAACCTGCGGGGCGGCCATCATGGCGACGAAAGCCCCGGCGCCGATCGTGACCGAGAGCCCCAGCCACAACAGCGCCGCGCGAGAAGCCGGGTCTTTTCGCACCGCGATGGCCTGGGCCAGGATCGCGGCCACGATCAAGGCCATCTCTGTCACGATGGGCAGGTGATAGCTGATCGCCACATCCGGCAGCAGCCGCAACATCCCGGCGGCGCCCCAGATCCCGAAGATCAACGGCGCGACCAGAAAACCGGCTGGCGGCGCCAGGCGCTTGGGATAGCTCAGGAAGACATTGATCATCGCCACCCCGAACAGGCTGGCGCCGACATAGTTGGCTCCTGTCAGGACGCGGAACAGCCCCGCGTCGAGCGCCAGTTCGCGGGTGCTGTAGATCGCCGCCGCATGGGTGAAGATCAGCATGGCCAATCCGGTCAGAGCGAACATCCGCGCCGCCCAGTCTCCCGGCCGCATGGCCCAGACCCAGGCCGAGATCAGCAGGCCGCCAAAGCCGACCCCCACCTGAAACCAGAAGCCGAAGGGCAGGTCGCCGATACGCGCTGGGCACGGCGATATGGCGATCCGGCGCTCCGCACCGTCAGCCTGCCGAAGGCGCAGTTGCACGGCCTCCTGGGCCAGGAGGCCAGCGAGGGCCTGTTGTCGCTCCATGAAGCGATCGCGGCCCGGAAAACTGTCGATGACGTCCGGTTCTTCGATCAGGTCATCGGAAAGCGGAAGAACGATCCGATCGCCGGCCGCGATGGACAGAAGGCGCTCGCCCTTCAGCGCGCCCGCCGCGTCGTGTTCGATGACGACGCCGCCATCGTCCGCCGGCGCCAATTCAAGCCCCAAGCGCGGTGTGGAAAGCGCCAGCGCGGTCGCCGCGATCAAGGCGGCGAGCCCAAGCAACACGGCCGCCACGACGGTCACCACTGGCGACCTTAAGCCCAGCACCCCCACCATGCCCCCCTTCGCATGTGCGCTACTTGGCGCAACAGACGTCACGAAGGGCGGTGCGGCAAGCTCTGGCGAAGGCGCCTGCGACAGGGCGTCGCGGCCTGGAGAGGGCGATCCCCCTTGGTCAGCGGGGCCAGGTTTCTTCCGAACGGGCCAGGATTTCGCCCGCCAGATAGAGCGATCCGGCGGCGACGATGTGAGGCGGACCATCCTGCATCAACGCTTCGGCCAGGGCGGAGTCGACGTCCGGGCAGGCGACCGCCCGCAAGCCGGCGGCCTTGGCCGCCAGGGCGAGGGTCACCGGATCGGCCGCGGCGTCGGCCTCGAAGGCGGTGGTGAAGACTACGGGATTTAGATGGGCCAGGGCCTCGAAGAAGCCAGCGGCGTCCTTGTTGGCCAGCAAGCCGACGATCAGCGCCACCGGCCGTCCATCCTTTAGGGACAGATGGCCCAGGGCGTCGGCCAGAGCATGGGCCGCATGCGGATTGTGCCCGCCGTCCAGCCAGAAGTCGGTTCCCGCCACCCGCGCCTTCAGAGCGAAGGGGCCGGCCGTCAGACGCTGGAAACGCGCGGGCCAGACCGCCTCGGCGACACCCTTGGCGATGGCCGACTCGTCAATGCGTGGGTCGGCCAGGGCCAGGATCGCGGCGACCGCCACGCCGGCGTTCTCGACCTGGTGAGCGCCGAACAGCGACGGTTCGGGCAGGTCCAGCAGCCGATCCTCCATCTGCACCAGCAGGCGCCCGCCCTCGCTCCAGGCGTCGAAGTCGCGGCCCATCAAGGTCAGGGGTGAGCCGGTCCGCTCGGCCTGGGCCTCAATGACCGCCTGCGCCTCATCCTGTTGGCGCGCGCTGACGGTTCTTGCGCCGCGCTTGATGATCCCGGCCTTCTCACCCGCGATGGTGGCGATGTCATTGCCGAGGAATTCACGGTGGTCGATGTCCACCGGGGCGATGACGCTCACCCGTGGCGCTGGAATGACATTGGTGGCGTCCAGCACCCCGCCCAGGCCCACCTCAAGCAGCAGCAGGTCAGCCGGCGTCTCGGCGAAGGCGACCAGGGCGGCGGCAGTGGTGATCTCGAAGAAGGTGATCGGCTGGCCGTCATTGGCCGCCTCCACCCGGTCGAGGATGTCGGCCAGATGGTCGTCCTCGATCAGCTTGCCGCCCAGACGGATTCGCTCGGCGAAGCGGACGAGGTGGGGCGAGGTGAAGACGTGAACCTTCAGGCCCGCCGCCTCGGCGATCGATCGCATGAAGGCGACGGTCGAGCCCTTGCCGTTGGTGCCGGCCACATGGACGGTCGGCGGCAGCCGGTCCTGAGGATCGCCCAGGGCGGCGCACAGCCGGCGCATGCGATCCAGCGACAGGTCGATCTTCTTGGGGTGCAACGCTTGCAGCCGCGCCAGAGCGGCGTCATGCGCGCGAAGGTGGTCGCTCATGGCGTGGGCGGCTAGGCCGCCTTCTTGCGCGCCCGGCCCATCATCAGGGTGCCCAGGATCGAGGCCAGCACCGCCGGCAGCTCCTTGCGGGCGGTGACGCGGTCGACCATGCCCTTTTCGACTAGGAACTCTGAACGCTGGAAGCCCGGCGGCAGGGTCTCGCGGATGGTCTGTTCGATCACCCGCTGGCCGGCGAAGCCGATCAGGGCGCCGGGTTCGGCCAAGTGCACGTCGCCAAGCATGGCGTAGGAGGCGGTCACGCCTCCCGTGGTGGGGTCGGTCAGGACGACAACGTAGGGCAGGCCGGCGCTTTTCAGCGACTGGATGGCCAGGGTCGTGCGGGCCATCTGCATCAGCGACAGGGCGCCTTCCTGCATCCGGGCGCCGCCGGCGGCGGTGTAGATCACTAGCGGGGCGTTGCGCTCGACGGCGGCTTCGGCGGCGGCGATGAAGCCCTCACCGGCGGCCATGCCGAGCGATCCGCCCATGAAGGCGAAATCCTGAACCAGCACCACGACAGGCAGGCCACCGATCTGGCCAAAGCCGATGGCCATGGCGTCCTGTTCGCCGGTCTTCTTGCGGGCCTCGATGAGGCGCTGCTTGTACGGCTTGCCGTCCGAGAACTTCAGCGGGTCCTCGGCCACCTTCGGGCTCGGCAGGATTTCGTGCTTGCCGTCGTCGAAGGTGTAGCGGAAGCGCGCCTCGGGGCCGATCCGCATGTGACGCCCGGCCGGGGTGACCCACAGGGCCGCCTCCAGATCGGGGCGATAGATCATCTCGCCCGTGTCCGGGCATTTGACCCAAAGGTTGTCAGGCGTCTCGCGCTTGACGAAGGCGCCGCGCACACCGGGCGCGATCTTGGCCAGCCATCCGCCGCGCGAACGCTCGCCCGACGCGGCCTTGGCCGCCTTGTCTGCCTTCTTGGGGTCTTGGGGGTCCGCCATAGCCATAGCCTTCACCACTCAAGCCTTCTTGGAACGTGCGAAGCGCACAGCGTTAGCAAGCTCTTCAGCTTTTGAAAGAACCGCTGAGGTCACGTTTTCGTTCGATGACAAATTCGATTCCAGCGCGTCGATGAGCGCCGAACCGACCACGGCCGCGTCCGCGATGCGCGCCACGGCGGCGGCGCGCTCGGGTGATTTGATGCCAAAACCCACGGCCACCGGCAGGCCTGAAGCGGCGCGAACCCGCGCTACAGCGGGGGCCACGGCGTCCGCGTCGGCTTCCAGCACGCCGGTCACCCCGGCGACCGAAACGTAATAGACAAAGCCCGAAGTGCGCTTGACCACCACCGCCAGACGCGCGTCGTCGGTGGTCGGCGTGGCCAGGCGGATCAGCGAAAGATTCGTCGCGTCCAGCGCATCGACCAGGGGGTCTGCTTCCTCCGGGGGGCAATCGACGACGATAAGGCCGTCGGCTCCGGCCGCGGCGGCGTCGTTGGCGAAGGCCTCGAATCCATAGTTCACCAGCGGGTTCAGGTAGCCCATCAGGATCACCGGAGTGTCCTGGTCGCCTTCACGGAAGGCGCGGACGGTGTCCAAGACGCCCTTGGTGGTCATCTTGCCGGCCAGGGCGCGCTGGCTGGCGCGCTGGATGGTCGGGCCCTCGGCCATGGGGTCGGAGAAGGGGAAGCCCAGCTCGATGATGTCGGCCCCGGCGGCGGGCAGGCCGCGCATGATCTCCAGCGCGGTCGCCGCGTCCGGATCGCCGGCCATGATGTAGGCCACGAAGGCCGCGCGGTCCTCCGACGCAAGCGCGGCGAAGCGACGGTCGATGCGGTCCTTGGTCAAAGTTGGCGTCCCAGGGCGTCGGCCACGGTGAAGATGTCCTTGTCGCCGCGACCGGACAGGCACACGGCGATCACGCCGTCCTTGCCGACGTCGCGGGCGACCTCGCCCAGCTTGGCCAGGGCGTGGGCGGTCTCCAGGGCCGGAATGATTCCTTCGAGCTCGGCGCACAGCTGGAAGGCCTCCAGGGCCTCCTTATCGGTGCAGGTCAGGTACTGGGCCCGGCCCACGTCGTGCAGCCAAGAATGCTCCGGACCGATGCCCGGATAGTCGAGGCCGGCCGAGATGGAGTGGGCGTCCAGAATCTGGCCGTCGTCGTCCTGCAGAAGGTAGGTGCGGTTGCCGTGCAGCACGCCCGGACGGCCGCCCGTCAGCGATGCGGCATGCTTGTCGGTACCCAGTCCGTAGCCCGAGGCTTCGACGCCGTAGATGCGCACGCCTTCGTCATTGAGGAACGGGTGGAACATGCCGATGGCGTTGGAGCCGCCGCCCACGCAGGCGACCACGGCGTCCGGCAGACGGCCTTCGGCCTCCAGGATCTGCTCGCGGGTCTCGCTGCCGATCACCGCCTGGAAGTCGCGAACCATGGCCGGATAGGGGTGCGGGCCGGCGGCGGTGCCGATCAGGTAATAGGTGTCGGCGACATTGGTCACCCAGTCGCGCATGGCCTCGTTCATGGCGTCCTTGAGCGTCGCCGCCCCGGAGGTCACGGGCCGCACTTCGGCGCCCAGAAGGTTCATGCGGAAGACGTTGGGCTTCTGACGGGCCACGTCGGTGGCGCCCATATAGACCACGCAGGGCAGGTCGAAGCGGGCGCAGACCGTGGCCGAGGCGACCCCGTGCTGGCCGGCGCCGGTTTCGGCGATGATCCGCGTCTTGCCCATGCGCTGGGCCAGCAGGATCTGGCCCATGCAGTTGTTGATCTTGTGCGCGCCCGTGTGATTGAGCTCTTCGCGCTTGAAGTAGATTTTCGCGCCGCCGAAGTGCCTGGTCAGGCGCTCGGCGAAATAGAGCGGGCTGGGGCGGCCCACATAGTGGGTCAGGTAGCCGCGAAGCTCGGCCTGGAACGCGGGGTCGGCCTTGGCCTGCGCATAGGCGCGGTCAAGTTCGAGAACCAGCGGCATCAGGGTCTCGGCCACGTAGCGACCGCCGAATTCGCCGAAGCGACCGGCGGAATCCGGATAGGCCGAATAGTCGTTGGGCTTTGCTGTCAGACTCAATTGAGACTCAGGCGCGGCGTACGGCGGGGGAGAGGCCGTTACAAGAGACGGCTCCTTTAGTCCCGCAAGGCCTTCGACGCCAGTAGAAACGACCGGCGCCCCAGCGCCGGTCGCTCAAATTCCGCCTAGAATTCCAGGCGCAGGCCCATGCGGAATGTGCGGCCCATGGTGTCGTAGAGGTTCCGGTTGGTCTGCGGGTAGCCGACTGTATTCTCGGCGCCGAGGTTGTTGGGGTTGCCCAGCAGGACCGGCTCGGAATTGAACAGGTTCTTGACCGAGAAGAAGGCCTCGCCACCCACGCCGCTGACCTCGAAGTCATAGGCGGCCTGGACGTCGAAGTAGAGGGCCCCTTTGATGCTGTTGTCGTTGATCGTGTAGTACGGCGCGACGCTGGCCGGGCATGCGCTCTGGCACTCGGTGTAGGCGTTGCTGACGACGCCGTCGCTCACGCCCCGCGCCGTGACGTTGAAGGTCCAAGGATCCAGCCCATAGGTCGCCGTCAGGCGATAGACCCAGTCGGGCGTGCTGGTGGTGTTGGCGCCGGCCAGGTCTATGGCGGTCACCCCATCGTCGGTGACGTTCTCGATATAGTGGGTGAACATCGCCCGCAGGGTCAGGGCGCCCTTGGCCCAGGATGCGACGTCCTCCAGATCGGTGCGGTACGAGGCCTCTATGTCCAGCCCCTTGGCGGTCATCTGGTTGAGGTTGTCGTAATAGAGGTCGATCGTGCTCAGCACGCCGTTCGTGAACTTCAGGTTCGAGCAGTAGGATGAGACGTTCTGGATGTAGCAGTAGTCAGCGACCTGCTGGGCGGTGACGAAGCTGATCACCCCGTCCACCTTGATGTCGTAATAGTCGATCGACGCCTGGACGCCGGGCAGGAAGCGAGGGGAGACCACCACGCCGACGCCGTAACCATCCGCGACCTCGGGCTTGGCCTGCGGGTTGCCCTGCAGGTTCTGGACGAAGGCGACCGAGACGCCGTTGATGTTCACCGAATTGCTGCGCGCGGTGCCAGCGTCGTAAAGCTCGCTCATATTGGCCGCGCGGATATCGCGTGAGGCCGAGGCGCGGAACTTGATGTCGGGGATCGGCTGGTAGGTCAGGCCCGCCTTCCAGGTTTTGACGGTTCCTGAGGTGCTGTAGTCGGTGACCCGGAAGGCGCCGTTGAAGTCCAGGCCCGTCAACAGCGGCACGACCGCTTCGGCATAGGCCTCGACCACATCGTACTCGCCGCGGGTGACGCGGAAGTTGCCGTATTTCCAGCCGCTCTCGTATTGCGGATCGACTGAGCCGGACATCTTCTCCTTGCGGTACTCGGCGCCGGTGGCGAACGAGATGGGCCCGGCCCAACCCTGGATGCTGCTGGTGGTGACGTTGAAGGCGGCGACGTCCTGCTTGAAGACCTGATCGCGCAAAGGCGTGCCCAGCACGTAGTTGAGGGCCGCCTGGCTGGCGACCCCGACCCCGAAGCGGTTCAGGGGCACGCAGCCATTGGTCGGGTTGGTGATCGTCGAGCGGCAGACGATCTGGCCATTGCTCAGCACCGCGTCGGTCGCGAGGGTCAGACGCGCGGTGTTCCAGGTCGGGGTCAGCTGCTCGTGGGTCTTGGTCTCGCCATGCTGGTAATAGGCGTCCCAGGCAAAATCGAGCCCCAAGGCCGAGAAGTCGCCCTTGCCGCCGACCACGTAGCGCTCCGTCTCGCGTGAGATGGCGCTGCCCGAGGCGGGCATGTCGATGTTGCTGGTGCCCATGGTGAAGGACGTCAGGCCCAGGCTTGTCATCTGCGTCCTGACCGAGGCGGGCAGGAAGGCGTTGTCGGACCGGATCGTGATGCCCGTCTGGGTGGGCGAGATGTAGTAGCTCAGCCCCTCGTACTTGGCGTAGGAGCCCTGGATGAAGAGCTCGATATTGGGCGTGATCTCATAGCTCGCGCGTCCGAAATAGCTTTCGCGATCCTCGTCCGGGATCAGGGTGTTGGTGCCCACGATCCCAGAGGACGAATAGTCCCAGTCGCCGCCGACCATCCACTGGCCTGACACCGCGCCGTAGGCCAGCTGGTTCACCGCGCCATTGACCCCGAAATAGGTGCCCCGCAGCGGGCCGGCGGTGATCAGGCCGCCCGGCGTGTAGGTCGAGATGCCCACCTTGTCGCTGACGATGTAGTAGGGCGCGCCCGCCGACAGGTCGGTGTTGCGGATGGCGAAATAGCCGCTGCGGTTCCAGTCGCGGTCCAGGGTGTGGACGCCGTCCTGGCCGACCCACTCGGCGCTGGCCAGGAAGTGCCCCTTGCCGCCCGCAAAGCCGCCGCCCGCGGTGACGTTGAACTTCCAGTTCTCACCGTCGCCATAGGTCGTCTCGCCATATTCCAGCGACGACTTAAGGCCGGTGTATTCCTTGTCGAGAATGAAGTTGACCACCCCGCCGATGGCGTCCGAGCCGTAGGCCGAGGAGGCGCCGCCGGTCACCACCTCGACGCGCGAGATCAGCGATTGCGGAAAGGTGTTGGTGTCCACCTGGCCGGTGGCGGCCGACACGACCGAGCGCTGACCGTCGAACAGCACCAGCGTGCGCCCGGTGCCGAGCGCGCGCAGATTCAGGGCGCTGATGCCCGCCGCGCCGTTGCTGAGCGAGCCGGAGGAGTTGGCGGCGGTGGAGCTGCCGGCCACTGAGGGCAGGGTGTTGACGAAGTCGGCGATGTTGGCCGGAGCTGCAGCCGAGATTTCCTCTGTCCCCAGAACGTTGACCGGCGTCGGAGCGGCGTAGCCGTCGCGGGCGATGCGCGATCCGGTGACGAGAATTTCCTCGATCTCGGCGGCGCCAGCTTCCTGCGCCACAGCGCTCTGGCCCCAGGCCGCGATCACCGCGAGACTGGCGGTGGCGAGCGCGCACCGCCGGATATTCGACGTTAGTCTATTGCCGATCGAGAGATTCATTTTGCGCCCCCAAGGCGGATAAGGTCAGGAAATCGTTGAGGTACTCACGAAACAAACTGGCGTTCTCGCCCGAGCCGCGGCCGCTATGTCCGCAGGAGCGCCTGGTTGTTTTCCCTAGCGCCGCACGCATGAGCTGCAATAAGCAGCGCATGGTCGACAGCGACGCGCCCCTAAGATCGGCGGCCTCATTCATCCGGACCGCCTGTGCCTCAGGATTTGTGAATATTATCGGGGGTGGGTGCGACGACTTGCGCCAAGACGGAAATCGCCGTCAGAAATAAGATTCTGCTGCAGATTTATACACGGGGTCCTCCAAAGCATGGCGAAATCCGAACAGCTGGACCTTGATCAGGTCGATTATCAGCTCCTAGAGGAGCTTTGCGCCGATGGCCGTGCTTCGGACGTCTGGTTGGGGGAAAAGATCAATCTTTCCAGCACCGCCGTGGCGCGCCGCCGCAAGGGTTTGGAGGAGCGGGGCGCCGTACTTGGCTATTCGGCGGACCTGAACCTGCCGATGCTGGGCTATAGCGTGGTGGTGTTCGTCGCCATCGAGCTGAGCTCCCAGGCCGAGCGCGCGCTCAACGAGTTCGAGCGCGAAGTGGTCAAATGTCCGTCCATTTCCTACTGCGGCTTCGTGTCGGGCGACACCGACTTCCTCGTTATGCTGCATGTGGAGTCCTTCGAGGACTATGACCGGGTCTATCGGCGGGAGCTGTCGACCCTGCCTCACGTGGCCAAGATTCGAAGCAGCTTCGTGATGCGGGAGGTGGCTCGCCGCGGCACGCCTCCGATCGTCTTTCAAGACAAGGAGTAGCCGCCGGTCCCTTGCGGAGCCGGCGGTCTGAAGCCCTCTGTCTACTTGGCGGGCGGATAGGCGATGCCGAGCTGGTCCAGATAGGTCTTGTGCTTCTTGGGGTCGTAGTAGAACGGCTCCATCTTGGGCCGCATGCGAGCCATGATCTCGGTATTGAGATGGATGGCGGGCTTGTCGTCCTTGGTCAGCACGGGGTCGTACTTCTGGTCCTTCAGCTGGACCGTCTGGAAGTAGGTCTTGGCCTCGGCCACCAGGGTCGGCGTGGTCACCAGGTCAAGAATGGTCAGGGCCACCGCCTTGGCGCCGGCTTGGGCGCCCTTGTGGGCGATAGGTGTGGCCATGGCCATGGCCGAGGTCACGTTGTGGCCGATGGCGTTGGGCACGTTCGACGGAAAGCGGATGGTTATGGTCGGCACCGTCCACATGATGTCGCCGATATCGTCCGACCCGCCGCCCATGGAGGGGCCGCGACCATCTGGCGTGGACAGCGCTGCGACCTCGGTCGCCAGCGGCTCGATCTTGAACTTGTTGGTCTCCTGCAAGGCCTTGGCGAAAGCCTGATCGGCCTCGGACCACTGGGGCATCCCGACCCGCTTGATGTTGGCGTAGGCCGCCTCGGCCAGGGGTTTGTTGCCGTAGTTGGGCGCGGCGTAGCCCAGCAGGCGACGCTCCACCGTCGTGTCGGTGGCCATGGCCGCGGCCTCCGAAATCTTGGTCCCGAGTTCGTAGAGGTTGCGGATGGAGTCGAAGGTCTGCTCGCGGAAATAATACCAGACCGTCGCCGTGCCCGGCACGATGTTGGGCTGGCCGCCGCCGTCGGTGATCACATAGTGCGACCGTTGGGTCACCGGCAGATGCTCGCGCCGCATGTTCCAGGCGGCGTTCATCAGTTCCACCCCGTCCAGGGCGCTTCGGCCGGCCCAGGGCGCGCCCGCGGCGTGCGAGGTCTTGCCGTGGAAAGTGTATTCCACCGACACCATGCCGTTGTTGCCCGCCGGTCCCCAGCCCGTGGAGAAGTCCCGGCTGACGTGGGTGAAGATCGAAGCGTCGACGTCCTTGAACAGGCCGTCGCGAACGTAGAAGGCCTTGGTCGCCAAAAGCTCCTCGGCGACGCCCGGCCAGATCATCAGGCGGCCGGGGAGCTTGTTCTTGACCATCACGTCCTTAGCCGCGAGCGCGGCGGTGACGATCAGCGGCATGCCCGAATTGTGGCCTTCGCCATGGCCGGGCGCGCCCGCCACCTGGGGTTTGATGTTCGGATCGCCGGGGACTTGGGACAGACCCAGCAGGGCGTCGATATCGCTGCCCAGCGCGATCAGCGGGCCGCCGGTTCCCCAGGTGGCCGTCCAGGCGGTCGGCATGCCGGCGACGCCGCGTTCGATCTTGAAGCCGTTCTTTTCAAGAATGCCGGTGATGTACTCGGAGGTCTTGAACTCTTGGAAGCCCGGCTCGGCGAAGCTGAACACCGAGTCGACCATCTCCTGGGTCAGCTTGGCGCGGGCGTCCACGCCGCTGATCGCGGCCGTGCGCATGGCTTCGGTGGGCTCGGCGTGCGCGGCCACGGCAGGCAGCGCCATGGCGGCGCCGAGCAGTAGCGCTCTCAAGCCTCGGCTTCTCAGAATATGCATGTGTCGACCCCCGGTGTGATGTGTTCGCGGCCAGCGCCAGTGAAACGGCAAGCTGGGCCAGGCTAGAAGCTTAGTCGCAAAGTGCACGCAGCATTTCTGCGTCAAATAGGAAAAAGACGTCAAAAAGCTGCGCTGCGTAAAAATTGCACCACGGCTTCGGGCGCGCGTAAATCTCTGGGCGTCGAAAATCACCGAATTTGCATCGGTGAGCGATCTGGCGGCGATTCCAGCGACCGATGCTTGATTGCTGATCGCTTGGCGGGCGTCAGCCCCGGCGGACAGCGTCCAGGAACGCGCTGACGAGGGCCGGGTCCTTCTGACCGGGCCCGCGCTCGACGCCTGACGAGACGTCCACGAGGGGGGCGTCTGATTGTTCGACCGCGTCGCGCACGTTCCAAGGGTCGAGCCCGCCAGCCAGGAACCACGGGCGTTTAAAGCGACGGTTCTTGAGCAGGGTCCAGTCGAACCGTGCGCCGGTGCCGCCCGGCAGGTTTGAGTCCTGGGGCGGCTTGGCGTCGAACATCAAATGCTCGGCCACCTCCTCAAAGGCTCGCGCCCCTTCGATGTCCTGCGCGGTGGAGACTGAGATGGCCTTGATGATCCCCGCGCCGGTGCGGGCGGCGATGTCGCGTGCCCGGTTTGGCGTCTCCTTGCCGTGGACCTGGATCAGGTCGGGCGCCAGGGTCTTCATCAGACGATCCAGCAAGGCGTCACTTGGATCGACGGTGACAGCCACGATCTTGACCCGGCCCCGCACGGGCAGGGCTAGTCGGCCGGCGGCCGCGGGGTCTATGTCGCGCGGGCTCTTGGGGAAAAAGACGAAGCCGATGTGCGAGGCGCGCCCGTCGAGGGCGGCCTTAACCGCCTCTGGCGTCGACAGTCCGCAGATCTTGGCCGTGGTCATGAGGGCGATGTGCGCCCGGAAGGTTTGCCGCGCAAGTCTTGACAGCGCTGTCATCAACAGTGTCGATAGCGCTCCGCTAAAAGCGATAAAAATGATCGGGGAGGATCGAATGGTACAAGTCGGCGGCGCGTCCGTGAGTGCGGGCGTTCAAAAAGGCGGCGGCTTCCTGCTGCCCTGGGTCATCGTACTGTTCTTCGCCTGGGGCTTCTCCACCTGCCTGGTGGATCTGATCGCCCCGGCGCTGAAGGCGGTGTTCACCCTCACCAATTTCGAGGCGGGGCTGACGCAGTTCGCCTTCTTCCTCGGCTATTTCGTCATCTCCCTGCCGGCCAGCGCCCTGGTCTCCAAGCTGGGCTACCTGCGCTCCATCGTCGTCGGCCTGCTGGTGATGATGGTCGGCTGCCTGCTGTTCGCCCCCGCCGCCAACGCCGGCGTGTTCTGGGGCTTCCTGGCGGCCCTGTTCATCCTGGCCTCGGGCATCACCATTCTGCAGGTGGCGGCCAACCCGGTGGTCACCTTGCTGGGCAAGCCGGAAACGGCGTCGAGCCGCCTGACCTTCGCCCAGTTCCTGAACTCGTTCGGCACCTTCATCGCCCCGTTCATCGGCTCGGCGATGATCCTCAGCCACATTGAAAAGGCGCCGGACCCGGCGACCCTGACCCAGATTCAGCTTGAGACCCTGCGCCATACCCAGGCTCAGGCGGTGCAGGCGCCCTACATGATCATCGCCGGCGTGCTGGCGGTCCTGGCCCTGATCTTCTTCCTGCTGCGCAATCACGACCACGCGCCCAAGCCGGAAAAGGCCCCCAGCCTGAGCGAGATGTTCGGTCTGCTGGGTCACAAGCGCCTGGCCTTCGCGGTGCTGTGCATCTTCCTCTATGTGGGCGCCGAGGTGTCCATCGGCACCTATCTGACCAACTATCTGAGCCAGCCCGATACCTTGGGACTGTCGCTGTCCCAGGCAGGTCACATGGTCGCCTACTACTGGGGCGGGGCCATGGTCGGCCGCCTGATCGGCGCGTGGGTCCTGGCGCGCGTCTCGCCTGGCAAGGTGCTGGCCTTCTGCGCGGTGGGCGCGGCGGTGTTCATCGCCATCTCGGCCTTCTCCACGGGCGTGACCGCCGGCTATGCGATCATCGCGGTGGGCCTTTTCAACTCGGTGATGTTCCCGACCATCTTCAGCCTGGGGCTGCAGGGCATGGGCGTGAAGATGCCGGCGGCGTCGGGCCTGCTGTGCATGGCCATCGTCGGCGGCGCCCTGTTGCCGCCGGCCACCGGCCTGCTGGGCGACCACGTCGGCCTGGGCCTGGCGTTCCTGCTGCCGGCGGTCTGTTATCTGGTCATCGCCCTCTTTGGATGGACCACGCGCAAGCCGTTTGTGGAGGTCGAGCCAGCGCCGACCATCACCAACTGATCTGAGAGCGGCGGGCCTCTAGCGGGCCCGCCGTTTTGCTTTGGCGGCCCAGACGATGGCCGCACTCGAAAGCAAAATACCTGTCATCAGGCCGGCCACGGCCCAGATACCCTCAGGCGTCACGCGAACCTCCGCCCGACCGCCAAACGGACCGGCTCGAAATTCGGCGAGCGCCGATTGCTCATCACGATGGACGCTCTGGTCGCCGGACATGGAAACCTCCTCGCGGGTTGATGACCGACGCCCTGGCGCTGGTCAGCGATAGGGCGACATCGAGTATGGGCGCTCGGCCTTGCCGGTCCCCCATGTCTTGTTGGGCATGGCCTGCATGACGAAGCGCAACTCGCCGCCGGCCAGGATATCTTCGTGGCGCAGCACCGCGCGGGTCAGCGGCTTGCCGTTTAAGCGGGCCGAGCCGATGTAGCGATTGGCGTCCGAAAGCCCTTCGGTGACGATGTCGAAGCGCTTGCCGTTAGGCAGGTTCAGGGTCGCCTTCTCAACGAAGGGGCGGCCGATGACGTACTCGTTCGAACCGGGCGCCACCGGGTAGAAGCCGAGTCCCGTGAACACCAGCCACGCCGACATCTGGCCCAGGTCGTCATTGCCAGACAGGCCGTCCGGGGTCGGCTTGTACTGACTCTCGACGATCTGCTTGAGCCGCTCTTGGGTGCGCCAGGGCTGGCCAGCGTGGACGTACTGGTAGGCCGCCTGATGGCTGGGCTCGTTGCCGTGGATGTACTGGCCGATCAGGCCGCTGATGTCCTCGGCGTGCGAATAGTCGAGCTTGGAGTTGTCGTAGTCGAACATGGCGTCCAGCTTGCCGACCAGCGCCGCATCACCACCCAGGGCCGCGATCAGGCCCGACGTGTCGTGCGGCACGTACCAGCTATACTGCCAGGCGTTCCCCTCGGTGTAGTCGGAGCCGTAGTTGATCGCCGTCGGGTCGAAGGGCTCGCGGAACGTCCCGTCGCTCTTGCGGGCGCGGACGAAGCCCGTCTTGGCGTCGAACACGTTGCGCCAGTAGGCGGCGCGCTTGTCGAACTTCGCCGCCGTCTCGGCATCCCCCAGATCGCGAGCCATGCGTGCAATGGTCCAGTCGTCGAAGGCGTATTCGACGGTCTTGGACGCGCCTTCCGGCGACTTGTCGATCGGCACGTAGCCGCGCGCCATATACTCATCGAGGCCGCCATACGGACCGTACTCGGCGCTGGCCACCATGGCTTCCAAGGCCGCCTTGCCGTCAAAGCCCCGCACGCCCTTCATCCACGCGTCCGCGATCACGGGTACGGCGTGGTACCCGATCATGGTCCAGGTCTCCTGGCCGTGGAACGACCAGACCGGCAGGATGCCGAACGGGCTGACCTTCTGTGACGCCAGCAGCGAGTTAACGAAATCGGCGTTGCGCGCCTGCGGCTGGATCAGCGTCAGCAGCGGGTGCTCGGCGCGGTAGGTGTCCCACAGCGAAAAGGTCGAGTGAAAGCGGAAGCCCTTGGCCGTGTGGACGGCGTTGTCGGGACCCCGGTAGCGACCGTCCACGTCCATGAACAGGGTCGGCCCCATGAGCGTGTGGTACAGCGCCGAATAGAGTGACGCCTTCATCGGGGCGGGCGCTTCCATCTCGACGGCCGACAAGGCCTGGTTCCAGCTGGCGCGCGCGGCGGCCTTCACGCCGTCGAAGTCCCAGGCGGGGACCTCGGCGTCGAGGTTGCGCAGGGCGTTGTCTTCGCTGACGCCGCTGATCGATACCTTGACCAGCAGCTCGTCGCCGGCCGCCAGGTCGCCAAAGTCGAGCGCGCCGACCATGGCGCGGCCTTCACGCTGGGCGGGGTCGGGCTTGCCATGCGCGGGCTGTCGAAAACCGTTGTAGGCGATGTTCTGCTCGCGGTTCAGGAAACTGTGGCTCTTGAGCGGACGCGAAAAGCGCATGGCGAAGTACAGCTGCCGGGCCGGCGCCCAGCCGCGCGTCTCACGCATGCCCGTGACCGCTCCGTCCGGCCGCAGGCGCAGGCGCGACCACAGGACCTTGCCGTCGTAGTCGTAGATGGCGTGTCGCAGATCGACGACCACATGGGCCGGTCCCGCCTTGGTGAAGCGATAGCGATGCAGGCCGACCCGCTCGGTGGCGGTCAGTTCGGCCTTCACCCCATTATCGATCAGATCGACCGAATAAAAGCCTGGCGAGGCGGTCTCGGTCTTCTTGTCGATGCGCGAGCGATAGCCGACGCCAGTTTCGCCGGGGTCCAGCTTCGCCGCGCCGCTCATGGCGGTGACCAGGATATCGCCGAGGTCCGAGTGGCCCGACCCGGAGAAGTGCGTGTGCGAGAAACCCAGCATTGTCTGGTCGCCATGCTGGTAGCCGGCGGCCCAGGGATAGCTGTCCTTGCCGAAATGGGCGGTCTTGGTGTCGGGGCTGAGCTGAACCATGCCGAAGGGCACGGTCGCGCCGGGAAAGGTGTGGCCATAGCCGCCTGTGCCGATGAAGGGATCGACGAAGGCCGCGGGGTCCTTGGTCTGGGCTGTGGCGACGCTCGCCAGGGTGATCGCCAGAACGGCGCAGACGCCCGCTACAAACTCGCCAGCCTTCATCACCCCGCTCCCCAGGATTTCGGATTTCAGGTCGTCAGCTTAGCCGACGCGAAGCCTTGCGAAAGCAGGGTTTGACGTCGCCCTCCCTCAAATGAGCCTCGCTCAAGCTTGGAACGGGCTTCCTTTTGGCCGTGTTGTTCTGCGCAAAAATGGGAGAAGCCCCATGCGCGAGATCATGATCGGAGCTGTCGCAGCCCTTTTGCTGAGCGGCGGCGCCGGCCGGGCCGACGAGAACAAGCCCAGCATGGTTCAGAACCTGGCTGGAGCCGTCGGCAGCGTGGCCGGCAGCACCGCTGGCGCGGCGGCCGGGCCGGTCGCCGGCGCCGCGGGCGGAATTGTTGGCGGTCATATCGGCAAGGGCGTCGGCGGCCTCGTCACCAAGATCATTGGCGGCGGCAAGAAGAACAAGAAAGACGCCCAGACCGCGGCGGCGACAGGGTCCGTCACGCCCGCTGCAGCGCGTGTATCGGGGCCCGCGCCTCTGAGCCTGCCGGACGCACCTGCGGCAACGCCGGGTTCTGCGCCAATCTTGGCCTTGCCGGACGCGCCGGCGCCCAGAGCCTAGGGGCGCTTTTTCAGCTCGTCGCGAATCTCGGTCAGCAGAACTTCGCTGGGGGTCGGTGCAGAGGTGGCGGCGTCAGCTTCCTCCGCCTGCTGACGGCGCAGGGTGTTGACGATCTTGACCAGCACGAACACCGCCATGGCCACGATAACGAACTGGATAATGGTGTTGATGAAGGCGCCGTACTGAATGGCGACCTTTTCGATCTCTTCGGTGGCGGGATTTTCCGGCCGCAGCACCCATTCAAGTTTCGAGAAGTCGAGCCCGCCCGTCGCCAGACCGATGGGCGGCATCACCACCTGATCGACCAAGCTCTTTACGATGCTGTTGAAGGCCGCGCCGATGATCACCCCGACGGCGAGGTCGATGACGTTGCCCCGCGCGATGAATTCCCGAAATTCCTTGAAGATGCTCACATCCGCCTCCTGACTGTCCTCGATTGGCGCAGGCTGGCCGGGTCGCCCGCCAGGGTCAAGCTTGGCTGGAGCCAAGCGGTGTGCGACGCGTTGGTGCCTCAAGTGATCAGCCGTGGAGTTGTAGATGTTCGATGCGCCGCCGACCGTTGATGCGGTCGTGGTTACGGCTCCGCGCCTTCCCGACGCCCCGGCTGCGGCCGTCTTCTCCTCGGTGCAGATCGAGCCGCGCTTGCTGTCCGCGCGTCCTCGGGTCGATGATGCGCTTAAGAGCGCGCCCGGCGCGTCGCTCTTCCGGCGCACCGGCTCGGGCATCGCCAATCCAACGACCCAGGGCCTGTCACTGCGCTCGATCGCGCCCTCGGGCGCCGGCCGGGCTTTGGTCACCTTGGACGGCGCGCCGCTCAATGATCCGTTTGGCGGCTGGGTGATCTGGACTCAGGTTCAGCCGGCGACCTTGGGGGGCGCCCAGATCGTGCGGGGCGCCGGCGCTGGTCCCTTTGGGGCGGGCGCCCTGACCGGGGTGGTGCGCCTGCAGACCGCAGACGGGACGAACGACGATCTGCAGCTGGAGTTGGCGGGCGGCGATGAGGGCTATGGCCGGGCCGCCGTTCTGGCTCGCGGGGCAGGTCGACGGCTGTTGTTGGCCGGGGCCTATGAGCGCTTCGATGGCGAGGTTCCGGTGCGTGGGCCCAGGCGCGGCGCCGCGGATACGGCGATCGGCCTGGAGAGTACGGGTCTGTCCGCCGCTTTCGGCGACCAACTGGGTGATGTCGCCGTGGGCCTGCGGATCGCCGGTTGGCGCGAGAAGCGCGGCGCGGGCCTAGTGGGGGCCGACAGCGTCGCCTCGGGCAAGAGCGTCGCCGTTTCCGCTGCGCGTCTGGCGGAAGACGGCCGTCCGGGCTGGCGGTTGCAGGCCTGGGCCATGGAGAGCGACCTTCGCAATGGCTCGGTCGCCACGGCCGCAGGCCGCACCGGCACTACCCCAGCCAATGATCAATATGCGACGCCTGCCCAGGGCTATGGCCTGAACGCGGCCCTGCGCGGCGCTTGGTGGGAGATCGGCGTCGATGGCCGCTTGTTCGAGGGCGAAAGTCGCGAACGCTTCCGCAACATGGGCGGCGCCTTCACCCGCACCCGCGTGGCCGGCGGCCAGGCTTCGGTGGCCGGGCTCTATGGCGAGGCCTGGCGTGAGAGCGGCCCGCTGCTGCTGACCGCCGGGGCGCGCCTCGACCGCTGGTCCTCCAGCGACGCCAAACGCCAGGAGCGCGACATTGCAACCGGCGGCTTGGTCCTGGACGAGCGTACTGCCGATCAGGACGGGACGACGCCGACCGCCCGGGCAGGCGTGCGCTATGCGCTGGCGAGCGATTTCTTCCTGCGCGCCGCCGCCTATTCCGGCTTTCGCCCCGCGACCCTGAACGAGCTGCATCGCCCATTCCGCGTCGGCAATGACATCACCGAGGCCAATGCCGGCCTGGAGCCGGAGCGGTTGTTTGGCGGCGAACTGGGCGCAGGCGGCGACCTCGCTGGTCTGGCCTGGTCGGTCACCGCCTTCGCCACCCGGCTGGAGGACGCGATCGCCAATGTCACCATCGGCGTCGGCCCGGGCACATTCCCGGTGGCCGGCTTCGTCCCCGCCGGCGGTGTGCTTCGCCAGCGCCAGAACGTCGGCCAGATCGAGGCCGTCGGCCTGGAGGCCGAGGCCTCACGCGATGTCACCGACCGTCTACGGCTACGGGCCGCCCTGTCAGCCACCGACGCTCGGGTCGATGGCGGCGGTCAGGCCGCCCAGCTGACCGGCAAGCGGCCGGCCCAGGCGCCGATCTGGACGGCCACGGCCGGGGGCGAATGGCAAATGGGCGAGCGGCTGACCGCCGCCCTGGACCTGCGATACGAAAGCGGGCGTTGGGAGGACGATCTCAACACGCGCCGACTGTCACCAGCCCTCACCGCCGATCTGCGGCTCGACGCGACGGTCAGCCGCCGCGCCCGCCTGTTTTTGGCGGTCGATAATCTGTTCGATGCGAATGTGGAGACGGCCGAGACCGCCGATGGCGTGGAGAGCTTCGCGCCAGGTCGGCTGGTACGGGCGGGGATCGTTCTGCGGCGCTAGCGCCTATTCGTCGCCATCGGCGTTAAGGCGGGCGCGCAGTTCCTTGCCGCTCTTAAAGAACGGCACGTGCTTGGCCCGCACCTCGACGGTCTCGCCGGTGCGGGGATTGCGCCCCGAGCGGGCGGGCCGCGAGCGGACGGAGAAGGCGCCAAAGCCGCGCAGCTCGACCCGGCCGCCCTTTTCCAGGGCGACGATCATCTGGTCGAGAATGACGCCGACGACGCGTTCGATGTCCTTTTGGGTCAGGTGCGGGTTCTCGCCAGCCAGTTTGGCGATGAGCTCCGACTTGATCATCTGGTCCCCCGGAAAGAACAGGTAGGCGAATACGCGCTGGGTCGGCCCGCGGGGCGACCTTTGCCCAAGGAAGTGTGAGTCTTCAAGAGGCTACGGGTGCAAGGCGTAGCGTTGGGTGGTGACTAAAAAGAAAACGGCGGCCCGGAGAACCGGACCGCCGCAATCTTAGTCAGCAGGCTAGGACGATTAGTCCTTGGCCTTGTCGCGCAGAGCCGCGCCGAGGATGTCGCCCAGCGAGGCGCCCGAGTCGGACGACCCGAACTGCTCGATGGCTTCCTTCTCGTCGGCCAGTTCCAGGGTCTTGATCGACAGCGACACGCGGCGAGCCGCCTTGTCGATGTTGGTCACCTGGGCGTCGATGCGGTCGCCCACGGCGAAACGCTCCGGACGCTGCTCCTGACGGTCGCGCGACAGGTCCGACTTGCGGATGAACGCGCTCATCGGGGTGTCGTCCTCACCGAAGCGGACTTCGATGCCGCCCGAGGTGATTTCGGTCACCGTGACGGTGATCGTCTGACCCTTGCGGTAGGTGTCGCCGGTCATCGGGTCGCCGCCGAGCTGCTTGATGCCCAGGCTGATGCGTTCCTTTTCGATGTCCACGTCGAGGACGCGAGCCTTGACGATGTCGCCCTTCTTGTAGCGCGCCATGGCTTCTTCGCCCGGAACGCTCCAGTCGATGTCCGACAGGTGGACCATGCCGTCGATGTCGTTGTCCAGGCCGATGAACAGGCCGAACTCGGTGGCGTTCTTGACTTCGCCTTCGACGTTCGAGCCGACCGGATGGGCTTCCAGGAAGGCGTCCCACGGGTTGGCTTGAGCCTGCTTCAGGCCCAGCGAGACGCGGCGCTTGGACGGATCGACGTCCAGCACGACCACATCCACTTCCTGCGAGGTGGAGACGATCTTGCCCGGATGGACGTTCTTCTTGGTCCAGGACATTTCCGAGACGTGGACCAGGCCTTCAACGCCGGCTTCCAGCTCAACAAACGCGCCGTAGTCGGTGATGTTGGTGATGCGGCCCGTGAACTTGGCGCCGACCGGGTACTTGGCTTCGACACCGTCCCACGGATCCGACTGCAGCTGCTTCATGCCGAGGCTGATGCGCTGGGTGTCCGGGTTGATCTTGACGATCTGCACCTTCACCGTGTCGCCGACGGCGAGCACTTGCGAGGGGTGCGAGACGCGCTTCCAGCTCATGTCGGTGACGTGCAGCAGGCCGTCGATGCCGCCCAGGTCCACGAACGCGCCGTAGTCGGTGATGTTCTTGACGACGCCTTCGCGGATTTCGCCTTCCTGCAGCTGGCTGACCAGCTCGGTGCGCTGTTCGGCGCGGGCTTCTTCCAGGATGGCGCGGCGCGACACGACAATGTTGCCGCGCGGACGGTCCATTTTCAGGATCGCGAAGGGTTGTTCCTTGCCCATCAGCGGGCCGACGTCGCGGACCGGACGGATGTCGACTTGGCTGCCCGGCAGGAAGGCCGAAGCGCCGCCCAGGTCGACGGTGAAGCCACCCTTCACGCGGCCGACGATGGCGCCCATGACCGGTTCGTTCTTGGCGTAAACGCCTTCCAGACGGGTCCAGGCCTCTTCGCGGCGAGCCTTGTCGCGGCTGATAACGGCTTCGCCGAGGGCGTTTTCGAGGCGTTCCAGGAACACTTCGACGTTGTCGCCGACCTTGATGGTGGGCTTGCCGTTATCGTCCAGGCCGAATTCCTTCAGCAGGATGCGGCCTTCGGTCTTCAGACCGACGTCGACGATCGCGAAGTCCTTCTCGATGCCCACGACTTTCCCGTGAACGACGCTGCCTTCCATGAAGTCGCGGCCGCCCATGGCGTTGTCGAGGAGCGCGGCGAAGTCGTCGCGGCTCGGGTTCATGCTCATATCGTCAGCCATGCTGATCTTGGTCTCTACAGGGTTGGGGGACGGCCAAAACGGGTGCGAACACCGACGGTTCTTGGACGTCCAGGTGAAATGTAGTGAAGGTGATGTCCCGCGGCGGTCGCTGGTCGGCGCGTTGGATTTGGCCTCTTCCGGTCAAAGACCGGCCTTGGCGCGCGCCGCCTCGACGATACGGCGGGCCGCATCGATGGCCGCGTCTATAGTCTTTTCGGACGTATCCAGCAAGACCGCGTCCGGCGCCATGGCCAGGGGCGCGCTGTCGCGACCGCTGTCGCGTTCGTCGCGTTTGCGGATGTCGGCCAGGATATCTTCATAGGTCACGGCCTCGCCCTGGCCGCTGAGCTGGCGCCAACGACGCTCGGCGCGGATTTCCGGCGTGGCGGTGACGAACAGCTTGGCCTGGGCGTGGGGGGTGATCACCGTGCCGATATCGCGGCCGTCCAGCACCGCGCCAGGTTCCTGGGCGGCGAAATCTTTCTGCAGGGCGAGCAGGGCCGCGCGGACCCCGCCATGCACGGCCACGCGGCTGGCGGCCTCGCCGGCGGCGCGGGTGCGAACGTCCGGACGCTCAAGCTCGGCAAGGTCCAGATTCTGAGCGCAGGCCTGCGCCGCCTTCGCGTCGTCCAGATCGCCGCCTTGGTCCAGCAGGCGCACGCCCACGGCGCGATAGAGCAGGCCGGTGTCCAGGAACGGGTACCCGAAGTCCTTGGCCAGTACGCTGGCGATGGTGCCCTTGCCCGAGGCGGCCGGCCCGTCGACGGCGATCACGAAGCCCATCGTGCTCATGCCTCCGAGACGTCGGCGCCCAGGCCGCGCATCAGGTCGGCGAAGCCGGGGAAGCTGGTGGCGATCATGCCGGGCTCGTCCACGGCCACGCCCGCTTGCGCCGCCAGGCCCAGGACCAGATGGCTCATGGCGATGCGGTGGTCGCCGTGGGTCGTCACGGTCCCGCCCCCGCGCGGTGGCTGGCCGGTCCCGGTGACGATCATGCCCTCGGGCTCTTCCTCGACCTGCACGCCGCAGGTTTTCAGGCCGCCAGCCGTCAGGGCGATGCGGTCGCTTTCCTTGACCCGCATCTCGCCGATGCCGCGCATCACCGTCTGGCCTTCGGCGAAGGCCGCCGCCACCGCCAGGATCGGATATTCGTCAATCATCGACGGCGCGCGTTCCGGCGGCACGACGACGCCCTTCAACGCCGAATGGCGGGCGGTCAGGTCGCCGACTTCTTCGCCGCCGGCCATGCGGCGGTTCTCGATGGTCAGGTCCGCGCCCATTTCGATCAGGGTGTCGAACACGCCGGCGCGCAGGGTGTTGAGCATGACGCCCTCCACCGTCACCGCCGAACCCGGCGTGATCAGGGCCGCGACGATGGGAAAGGCGGCGGACGACGGATCGCCCGGCACGTCCACATGGGTGGCGGCGAGCTTCTGGCCGGCGGGCAGGCGGATATGGCGCGCGCCGTCGCGATCTTCGACCTCAACCGTCGCCCCAAAGGCGCGTAGCATCCGCTCAGTGTGGTCGCGAGTGGCTTCCGGTTCGATGACCTCCACGTCGCTGTCAGCGTTGAGACCAGCCAGCAGCACGGCGGACTTCACCTGGGCCGACGCCATGGGCAGGCGATAGGACAGGCCCTTGAGGCCTCCGCCGCGAAGAGTCAGGGGCAGACGGCCCCGGTCGCGGCCAATCCAGGTCGCGCCCATTTCGCCAAGGGGGTCGAGAACCCGGGCCATGGGACGGCCGCGCAGGGACTGGTCCCCGGTGAAGGTGGCGCTCATCGCATAACCGGCGGCCGCGCCCATGATCAGGCGCACGCCGGTGCCGGCGTTGCCGCAGTCGATGACGTCGCTGGGCTCGGCCAGCCCGCCCTGTCCCTCGATACGCCAGGCCTTGTCGCCGGTCCGCGTCACCATCGCGCCGAAGGCCTGCATGGCCGCGGCGGTGCGCAGAACGTCGTCGCCTTCCAGCAATCCTTCAACCGTTGTGGTCCCCGTCGCCAGGGCTCCGAGGATCATGGAGCGGTGGGAAATCGATTTGTCGCCGGGGATTTTGATGGTCCCCGAGAGCGCCTTGCCAGGAGCGCTCTTCAATCCAGCGGCGTTCGTGCCCAAAACGGGGTTCCCTAAAGCTTGCGTGAAGGTATTGATATGAGAGGGGTTTGCTTTTGACAGCGGCCCCCGCGCGTGGCAAGGGAGCCGCCGCTTTCGCTCAAGCCCTTCCTGAGAGGATCGCCTCCTTGGCCAATCCCGAACTCGGCGCAAAACAGATCTGCCCGAACTGCCAATCCAAGTTCTATGACCTGGGCAAGCGCCCGGCTGCCTGCCCCAAATGCGGCGAGCAGTTCGATCCTGAAGAAGCCATCCGCAGCCGCCGGGTTCGCGCCCGCGCCGTGACGCCTGACTACGATTCCGACGACGAGAAGGAAGCGCAGGTCAAGCAACCCGAGACCGAGGACGGTTTCGAGGACGAGGTGGATCAGACCCCGGAAATCGACGAAGCGGCCGAAGAGGTCGTGGAAACCGATGACGGCGACGACTCCGAACCCGGCGTCGTGGCTCCGGGTGGTGACGACCTAGGCGTCGATTTCGCCGAGGACGAAGACCTGGCTGAAGAAGAAGCCGACGACGTGCCCTTCCTCGAGGACGAGGAAGAAGACTTCGAAGACGCCGACATCGAAATCCCCGGCGCCGGCGACGAAGAAGACCGCTAAAAAGCAGGCGCGAAAAAATCTTTCCGGGAGGCTTGATCCAAAAAGTCTCCCGGAATAGGTTCCGCGCCTCGCTCGGGGGGACACACCAGACCCGCCGGGAGAACCTTACGGTTCTGGGGCTATAGCTCAGCTGGTAGAGCGCTTGAATGGCATTCAAGAGGTCAGCGGTTCGACTCCGCTTAGCTCCACCATTAGGGCCCGGACGGCGACGTCCGGGCCCTGTCCATTTCAGCCTCCCGCCATCGCCGGAACCTTCACCATAAGGCGCACGTTTCAAGCTCCGACATTCAGTCGGAGAATTTGGCTATGCGCGGCAAACTTATCGGCGTCACCGCCGCCATCGCGACCCTGCTCGCCGGGGCCTGCACCACCACCGATCCCTACAGCTCCACTCCAAGGCGCAACAACACCGGCACGGGCGCCATCGCCGGCGCCCTAGGCGGCGCTTTGCTCGGCTACCTGACCAACACCAACAGCGGCGAGCAGGGGCGCAAGAACGCCCTGATCGGCGCCGGCGTGGGCGCCTTGGCCGGGGCCGGCATCGGCCACTATATGGACCGCCAGCAGCGCGCCATGGAGGCGGAGCTGTCGGGTTCCGGCGTTGGTGTCCGGCGTGAGGGTGACAACCTGATCCTGGTGATGCCCTCGGACGTCACCTTCGCCACCAACCAGTCCAATATCGACGGACGTTTTGCGCCCGTACTCGATGATGTGGCCAATGTGCTGCGCCAGTACGACCAATCCATGGTCGATGTCGTCGGCCACACAGACTCAAGCGGCGGCGACGCCATCAACCAGCCGCTGTCGGAGCGCCGCGCCTCTTCAGTGGCGTCCTACCTCATCGAACGCGGCGTCATGCGCGAACGGCTCTATGTAGCCGGCGTAAGCTCGCGCCAGCCGGTCGCCGACAACAGCACGCCCGACGGTCGCGCGCGCAATCGGCGTGTCGAGCTGCTGATCCGCCCCTTCACCGGGTGAGCAAGCGGTCGGGAACCTGAACGGCCCAGCTTCGTTATGGCTGAGCTAGTTCAGCAGTGTCCCCCAAGAGATTGCGACTTTCGCCCCGGTCTTTCAGGCCGGGGCGCTTTCTTGTCGCCGCGTCGCGGACCGCGAATCCGGATGTGGTGACGCGCTCCGCTCTCTCGCTCAGGGCGGCAGCCAATTCAGTGCAAAATCAAAATGGGATGTCTGTCCCGACCACGGTGACTCTCTCGACGATCCGGTCGTGCGGGAAGTAGTCGAGCACCGCGTAGTGTTGTGTCGCGCGGTTGTCCCAAAAGACGATGGCGTTCTGGCTCCAGCGGAAGCGGACCTGATACTCGGGGGCCTTTACCCGGTCGGTGAGGTAAGTCAGGAGTTCGCGGCCTTCGTCCTCGTCCAGACCCAGGATACGGGTCGTGAAGACGGGGTTGACGAACAGGTGCTTCTCCCCCGTCTCCGGATGGGTGCGGACCACGGGGTGTGCGCGAGGCGGATACTCTCGGCTTAGCTGTTCGCGCCGCTCCTCGCGGACCCGATAGCCGAAGCTCTGAAGGATGTCGTGCTCAGCCTTCAGGCGGCTGATCTTCTCCTTCACCGATGTGGGCAGGTCTTCGTAGACCGCGTTCGTGTCAGCGAAAATGGTGTCTCCGCCCAGGGGCGGCAGCAAGCGTCCGCGCAAGATGCCCCCGAAGGATGGCCTCTCCCGAAAGGTCACATCGGTGTGCCACTTGTTGGCTGGGCGGGCGATGGGGAGAAGCTGTTCGGTGATCTTAAGACCATCCGCAGCCTCGATGTGCAGGATCTCAGGATAGCCGGGCACGGTCGCGGTGACCGGGTGGCCCTCCAGATCGCCGAAGTAGCGACCAAATCGGATATGGTCGTCGTGACTGATGTCCTGGTCGCGAAAGAATAGAACCTTGTAGCGGGTGAGCGCTCCGCGGATGGCGGCGGCCTCCGTGGCCGACAACTCCTGTCTCAAATCCACCCCGGTGACTTCAGCGCCGAGAAGCGGTCCGGCGGGGGTGAAGGTGAGACCCTCAATGACTTCGGTCTCGAAACGTTTGCGGTCAGTGATGGCGTTCATGCACGCCTCCTTTTCAGTGAGGACTACGGTGCTCAGTGACGACGCTCTGTGCAGCTTCGCGCGGATCGCCGATGTCGTCGATCCGCGCTCGGCCGTATCGGACGACGAAGGGGAGGGACGCCGTCTACGGCGAAACCCTACTCAACAAATAGGAATTGATCTTTGCAGTTTTTCTAGCTCCTTGATTAGGCGCTTTAGCGCCCGATTGTAGTCTTCTGTTCAATGAAGATAGGAGCCAGCGCTCGCGCCCCCACTTAACACTGGGATAGATTTTCTGGCTTAGGCCAATCCCTCCTCGCATTTAATTCCTACAAAACTAGTCTGATTTAAGTGGGGATCATCCATGTCGAAAATCACCATCGCGGTCTTGGCCGCTCTGGCGTCCGCAAGTGTGCCAGCTCTCGTTCATGCACAGGGCGCATCAGGCGGCGGAGGCGCGGCCGAAGTTGAGGAGTTGGTGATTACGGGCACCAATATCCGCAGCGCCCGTGCGCAGGGCTTCAACCCTGTCCAAGTCATCGGCCAAGAAGAGGTTCAGACCTCCGGCAAGGTCACCGTCGCCGACCTTCTGCGTTCGATCTCGGCCAACACGGGCAACTCCACCAATGAGACCAGCAACAGCGGCTGGGCGTCCGGTTCGGCCGGCATCGGCCTTCGGGGCCTGTCGCAGAAGAACACCCTGGTGCTCCTGAACGGGCGGCGGGTCGCCAACTACGGTTTTCCATCCAACGGACTGTCCGACACCTTCGTCAATCTGAACGCCCTCCCGCTGAACGCGGTGCAGCGGATGGAGGTGCTGAAGGACGGCGCCTCGGCCGTCTACGGCTCGGACGCCGTGGCGGGGGTCGTCAACATCATCACCCGCCAGAACTTCCAAGGCGTGGAGGGCGGCGCCAGCTACGGGACGTCGGGTGAAGGGGGTCTCGACACTTGGCGCGGCAAGCTTGTCGCGGGCTTTGGCGATATTGACGATGACGGATGGAACATCCTTTTCAGCGCCGAAGCCTATGAGCGCGAGCGTCTGGACCAGGATCAACGCGAGTTGACCGACTCCGGCATCTACTCAGGCCGGCCAGGTGGTCGATGGAACGGCTGGAGCGCCAAAGGGGCCCGCTTTCTTGTAAACGGAGCGTCCGTACCCCTGGTGGACTCTGCGGGTCGCTGCCCGGAGGGCATGCTGCTGACGGCGAGCGCGCCGATCGACGGCCTCGCCGGCAATACCTGCGCCATCAATCTGGCGCCCTACACCACGCTCATCCCTTCGACCGATCGCTATCAGGCCTATCTTCACGGGACTGCTCGGCTGTCCCCGAACGTCGAGGCTTTCGGCGAGGTCATCTATAGCTACATCAAGGGGGCCTCCATCTTCGGCTCGAGCCCATATTTCACGCTGGAGGGCGGGCGCTTCGCGCTGAACGCCAATACAGGTCTGGCCGAGCCAGTTTCAAATCTCCTGCCGGCCAACAGCCCTTACAATCCCTATGGGACGCCGACGCAGATCGAATACACCTTCTTTGACCTCGGCCAGTCGCTCAAGACCAACATCTCCAAGGCCTATCGCGCCTTGGCCGGGGTGCGTGGGGACGGCGGCCGGATCGAATGGGAGTTCGCCGCCTTCGCCTCAGCCAGCGACGAACGCGAGACAGTGGCGGCCGGCTTCGCCAACCGCTGGAGCCTGGCCGCCGCTCTGGCGAACGGCAGCCTGAATCTGCACGAACCCGGCGCAACGCCGACAGCCGTGCTTGATGGCATTCGCCTGAGCACGGTGCGCCCCGCCAAGTCTGAGCTTTACGGCGCCGACTTCAAGTTTTCCGGTGAGCTCTTCGAATTGCCGGCCGGGCCGATCAGCTACGCCGCGGGCATAGAGTATCGCAAGGAAAGCCTTGTCTCCAAAAATCCGTGGCAGATCGATGCGGGGCTACAAATCCGCCCGGCCATCGCCGCCGTGGACGGCGAGCGGGAGGTTGTCGCCGGCTATGCCGAGCTCAATCTTCCGATCCTGTCGAACTTGGAGCTTCAGCTCGCCGGACGGGGCGACCACTATAGCGATTTTGGCAGCGCCTTTTCGCCAAAGGCCGGGTTGCGTTGGCGGCCGCTCGATATCCTGACGGTCCGGGCGTCGGCTTCGAAGGGGTTTCGGGCTCCATCTCTGTCAGAGAACTCGGCGTCGACCAACATCTCCTACGGCACCGTGGTCGATCCTTATGATCCCGATATCCGCGGCTCGCGTCAGAGCCCGACCTTTTTCACTGTCGGGAACACCAACCTTGAGCCGGAGCGCACCAAATCCTACAACCTAGGCCTCGTCGTGACGCCGCGCCGCAACACCGTGCTGAGCATCGATTGGTACCGGATCGAGCTGGACAACCTGATCGGCACCAACAACACCACCACCATCGTCCAGACCAACAATCCCGCTGACGTGATCCGCGACGCCCGCGGCAAGCTTGTGGCCGTCTACAACCGCTACCAGAACCTCACCGAGCTCAGAACGTCGGGCTTCGACGTCGAGCTCAGTCAGCGGCTTCAGACCGAGCGGTTCGGGGATTTCTCCCTTTCAAGCGCCTACACCCATGTCATCGACTACCGGCGTCCAGCGGCGGTTGGGGGGCCTCTGATCAACTATGCCGGCAACAACCGGGGCGCCACTTTGCCGGCCGACAAGGCCACCACGCGCCTCGGCTGGAACTTCGCCGACCTGGACGCCAACGTAACCTGGTACCACACCAGCGGTTACGACCTCATCCCGACGGTTGCGGGACAGAGCCGAGTCGATGACTACAATCAATTTGACCTCTATGTCGGATGGTCGGGCGTGGAGAAGGTGACCTTCTACGCCAAGGTCGAGAACCTCTTCGGCGAGAAGCCGCCGTACGACGCCAACTTCCCAGGCATTCGCGCGCCGTACGACTTCAGCCAGTACGATCTGCGCGGACGCTATTTCCAGATCGGTTTCGACTATCGTCTCTAAGCTCTCATCATTTCTTTCTCGGATAGAACCTATGTCGCTGAAGACCTGGCTCCGGAACGCCGCCCCTGCGGCGCTCCTCGCCGCCGCCGTGCTTGCATCGTCGCCCCAAGTGGCCGTGGCGCAAACCACGTACTTCTTCCCGCAAGCCGCCGCGGCCGACTTCGACCCGTCCATCCCCTCGCCAGAGGCTTTCCTCGGTTACCCGATCGGCTCGCATTACACGCGCCATGACCAGGTGGCGGCCTACCTCAAGGAACTGGACCTGCTGTCGGACAGAATCCGTGTTGATGAGATCGGGCGCACCTATGAGGGCCGCCCCCTGCTGTCGGTGATCGTCACCTCGGCCGCCAACCACGGGCGGCTAGATGAACTTCAAAGAGCCCACGCCGCGGTGGCCGATCCATCCGCCCCCACGCCGGACCCAGCCCGCACCCCCGTGGTTGTCGGCCTCTATTACGGCGTCCATGGCAACGAGACCTCGAGCGGGGAGGCGGCGCTGCTCACCGCCTACTACCTTGCGGCCGGACGTTCCGCCGAAGTGCAGGACTGGCTCGACAAGGCGGTGATCGTCATCGATCCGGCTCAGAACCCGGACGGGCGCGACCGGGCCGCCAATTGGCACAATGCCTGGAAGAATAACCCGCCGGTCGCCGACCCGTTCGACAAGGAGCATGTCGAGCCCTTCCCCGCCGGCCGGACCAACCACTATTTCACGGACCTCAATCGCGACTGGCTGGCCGTCACCCAGAAGGAGACCCGCGCCAAGCTGGAGATCTTCCACCGCTGGCTGCCCAATGTACAGATCGACTTCCACGAGATGGGGTCGGGCAGCACATACTACTTCGAGCCCTCGCCAGAGAGCATGGAAAGCCCGTTGCTTCCGAAGGCTTCCTATGACTTCAACAGGGTGTTGGCCCGCTACCACGCCAAGGCCCTCGATGACCTGGGCTCGCTCTATTACACCGGCGAGAACTACGACAATTTCTCGGCTGTCTACGGCTCAACCTATCCCGATTTCCACGGTGGCGTCGGGGTGACGGTCGAACAGGCCAGTTCCCGCGGCCTTGTGCAGGAGACCGCCGCCGGGCGCGTGGAGTTCGCCTTCACCATCCGCAATCAGGTCGCCACCGGCATCGCCTCGATCCGTGGCGCGGTGGCCGAGCGGGCGGGGCTATTCAGCCTGCAGCGCGAGACTTTCCGCTCAGCGGTTGAGGAAGGGCGCAAGTACCGCCACGCCGCCTTCGTGTTTGGCGATCCCGCCGATCCCGGCCTTTCGCGGCAGACGCTGGACCTTCTCTTGCAACACAAGATCCGGGTGCATGCCCTGGCGTCCCCGGTCTCCATCGACGGGAGAAACTACGCGCCTGGCAGCGCCTGGGTGGTGCCTTCGGCCCAACCGCAATTTCGCCTGATCCACTCGATCTTCGAACCGACGCCGCAGACCAAGGGGGGCGTCTACGGGAGCACCTCCTACGCGATCGCGCCGGCCTACGGCCTGTCGGTGGGACGGGTCTCGCGCGTCCCCTCGCTCGGCGCGGCGTTGACGGAGCCGCCGGTCGCGAATGGCGGGGTCATCGGAACGGAGACGGCGTACGCCTATGCCGTCGATTGGCGCGATCTCAATGCGCCCAAGGTTCTGGCCGCCGTTCTGCAAAGGGGCCTGCGCGCGCGCGCCGCCTTCGAGCCGTTTTCGGCCAGCACCCAAGGCGGCCAGACCGCGTTCGGGCGCGGGTCCATCGTCATTCCTGTCGTGGGTCAACCAATCAGCGGCGAGCAAGTGCGGGCGATCATCGACAAGGCCGCGCGTGAGGCGGGCGTCGTCGCCCACAGCCTGGCGTCAGGCCGGAGCCTGTCCGGGGTCGATCTGGGCAGCGAAAGCATCCGGCCGCTGCGCGCGCCCAAGATCGCTCTGGTTATGGGCGAGGGCGTCAATGCGACTGAAATCGGCTCGACCTGGTTCTCCCTTAGTGAACGGCTAGGCTGGCCGGCGACGCGTCTTGATCCGAACCAGCTGCGGCGTGTGCCGCTTGGCGGCTACAACAGCATCGTGCTGGCGGGAGGCCGCTATGACGACTGGAGCGATGACACAGTCGCCGCCCTGCGCCGCTGGGTGCAAGGGGGCGGCTCCTTAGTCACGTTTGGTACGGCTTCAAAATGGGCCGTAGCTAAGGGGCTGACCGGCGCGCCCGGCAAGGCCGCCGACCCAATTACGCCCGACGCCGAGCCCCGCCAGGATTTCGCTCAGCGCCGCGACGCGCTGGCTGAAAAGCGAAGCTCCGGCAATGCGCTCTCCGCCGACGCCGACATCAGCCATCCGTTGGCGTTTGGTCTTACCCAACGGGCCCTGTTCGTGAACAAGGAGTCCGACGTCACCCTCACGCCCGTGGCCGACCCATTCTCCAACGTGGTGCGCATCGACGCCCAACCGACGGTCAATGGCTATCTTCCCGAAGCGCTGCGTAAGCAGGCTGCTGGATCAGTCTGGGCCCAAGTCGCACGACTTGGGGAGGGCAACGTGGTGCTGTTCGCAGACGACCCGGCGCACCGGAAATACTGGCTTGGAACCGAACGGCTGCTGATCAACAGCTTGTTCTTCGCAAATCACTTGGCGCCATCGTCCAGGCCCTGAATCCATCTTGGCGTAGCGCGCTGCTGTGCAGCGCGCGCCTCTTTACGCCGCCGCCTGGCGTGGGAACGGAGGTTTTTGACGCAGATCAAGCAGCGGCGGTGTAGTCTGACGTCTTGTGGCCCTGACCGAATTTGTTGATGGCCAGCGACAGGCGGTCAGCCTCCCCCTTCAGCGAATGGGCGGCGGCCGTGGTCTCCTCGACCATGGCGGCGTTTTGCTGCGTGGTGCGGTCGATCTGCTCGACAGCCAGGTTCACCTGACCAAGGCCGCCCGCCTGATCGCCGGCGGCCTGAGCGATGTCGCTGATCAGACTGGCGACATCGCTGACGCGGCCCAAAATCCGCCCCAGCGCGTCGCCCGTCTGACCCACAAGATCGACTCCCTCGTTCACGCGGTCGTTGGCCGCGCCGATAAGCAGCTTGATTTCCTTGGCCGCCTGAGCCGATCGCTGCGCCAACGCGCGGACCTCCGAGGCGACCACCGCAAAGCCCTTGCCGGCGTCGCCGGCGCGGGCGGCCTCGACGCCTGCGTTCAGGGCAAGAAGGTTGGTCTGGAAGGCGATCTCGTCGATCACGCCGATGATCTGGGCGATCTCGCGAGACGCGGACTCGATCTCGCCCACAGCCCGCACCGCATCGCCTAGCACCTTCTCGGTCTTGCCGGCGTCGTCTCGGGTTTCGCCGACGATGTCGTCAGCCCGCCGGGCCTTCTGCGAGGTCTCGCGCACGATGGCGGTGATCTGAGCCAGGGCGGCGGCCGTCTCTTCCAGCTGGGCGGCTTGTTGCTCCGTGCGCGAGGACAGGTCATCGGCCGCCTTGGCGATCTCGGCGGCGCCCGTCTCCACTCCCTGTGATGAGCGGCTGATCTCGGCCACCGTAAGGGCCAGTTCGCCGGCGGTGAGGTTGAAGTCGTTGCGCAGGCGCTCGTACTCACCGGCGAAAGCGGTCTGGAGGCGATAGTGTACATCGCCTTGCGACAAGCGGCGCAGGCCCTCGGCGATTGCGTCCAGCGCCCGATCACGGGCCTGGTCGGTTGCGGCGTTCTGCGCCTCGCGGGCCTGACGCTCGGCGTCAACGCGCTCGCGCTCATTGTCCTGTTGTTCACGCAGGGCGCGGCGATCAAGCACGCTCTGGCGGAAGACGGCGATGGATCGCGCCATGTCGCCCAGCTCGTCTCGACGTCCCTCATAGGGCGGCGGCTGGTCGTAGGCTCCTTGGGCCAGGGCGTCCATATAGGTGGTGGTCGCCTCGATCGGGCGGATGATTTGGCGGCGGATCATCCACACGCCCCCCGCCATCACCAGGCCCAAGGCCAAAGCGCCCCCGGCCAAAAGCGCCAGATCGCGTAGCTGTTCACGTTGGGCCGCGGCCTCGACCCGCGCGTTCTCGGCGGTGACGATGGGGACGATCTTGTCGATGGCGGCCCGGTTGTCGGCGTAGGCGGCCGCGGTCCTTGCGGCGGCCGCGGCGGCGGCTGCTTGATCGCCTCGCCGGGCGGCGTCGATCAACGCGTCGGTGGACGCCCAAAGCTCCTTGGCGCTGCGGTCGGCCTCGCCCAGCAAAATCTCGCGCGCCGGCGGATTGTAGCTTTGGCCGCGCCAGTGGGCGAGGCGGGCATCGTAGTCACGCCGCAGCTGCGCGAGCTTGGCGGCTGTGGCGTCCGCATCACCCGCTGGCCCGGCGGCCTGGAACGTCTGGGCCACCAGGTTGGCTTCGATGAGATACAGCGGCGGTGGAAGGATGTCGGCGATAAGGTCCTTGCCGGACACGATATCGGAGTAGAGCGCGCCGCCGATCCGGACGCGATCGACCGCGAACCAGGCGCAGAAGATCATCAAGCCCAGGCCTACGGCCACCGCTGCGCCGAACAGATTGACCAGACCGCCGAGCCGCAAGCGCATGGAAATCCCCTAATTTATCAAGGGGTATCTACGGCACAGCTAAATAGATTCTTAAGTCTGACGGGCGCCGAAGGCCCTGCGGCGATAGGTCGTAAATGCCGCGAGGGGGCGATTGTCACCCACGGCTCGCTTCCCGCCGCGTAGGCGGCAGGAAGCGAAAGAAGGGTCTAGTGCTCGTGGGTGTGGGTGTTGGCGTTGGTCAGGCCGCCAGCGCTCCACACTTCGCCGCCGGTTTCGGCGAACCAGAACGGCATGCGCTTGCGCATCCGGGTCCCGACCTCGTCCATATTGTCGTCATAGACGCGGCCGTTGGCGATCACGTAGCGGATCGAGGTGGTGTTGCGGATGTTCTCCAGCGGGTTGTTGTCCAGCACCACAAGGTCGGCCAGCTTGCCGGCCTCCAGCGAGCCCAGGTCCTTCTCCATGCCCAGGGCCCTTGCGGGATTGATCGTACCCGTCCTGAGCGCCTGGTGGGGGCTCATGCCGCCTTGGGCGAAGGACCACATCTCCCAGTGCGAACCCAGGCCTTCACGCTGGCCGTGGGCGCCGATCGATACCGGCACGCCCAGATCGTTCAGCTCCTTGGCCTCGCGCGCCACGTTGATGTGGTTGGCCTCCTCCTCCAGCACCTTGGTCGGCCGGCGTGTGGACGCGTCGATCAGGCGGCGCGGGACGTACTTGTTGAGGATCGGCTCCTTCCAGACATCGGTGGCCTGGGTCCAGTAGAGGTCGCCCGCGAAGCCGCCGAAAGCCACGACCAGGGTCGGCGTGTAGGCGGTCTTGGACTGGCCCCAGAGCTGATCGACATCCTCGTACATCTTGGCCACCGGCACCGAGTGCTCGATGGTGGTGTGGCCGTCAGCGATCATGCTCATGTTGTTGTGGTAGAGCGAGCCGCCCTCAGGCACGACCATCATGCCCAGCTGGCGGGCCGCCTCGATGACCTGCTGGCGCTGTTCGCGGCGAGGCTGGTTGTAGCTCTTGACGCTCCAGGCGCCGGCTGCCTTGAGGCGGCGCAGGTGACCCATGGCGTCGTCCAGGCTGTCGATCTGCACGGTGCCGGCGGTGGTCGCCCCATAGAGGATGGCGCCGGTGCCGAAGATGCGCGGCGCCACCACCATGCCGGCCTTGCCCAGTTCGCTATGGGCGAAGATCTCGGTGGTGTCGTTGGACGGGTCGTGCAGGGTGGTCACGCCGTAGCCGAGGGAAGCGTAGTTCTCCCAGCTCTGCTGCGGGATGATTTCGTCGGCGCCCATGGAGCCATGCCAGTGGGCGTCGATCAGGCCGGGGATCACGGTCTTGCCGGCGATGTCGATGACCTTGGCGTCGCCGGGGACGGTGACGCTGGCGCGCGGGCCGATCACCTCGATCCGATTGCCATTGAGCACCACGACGCCGTCCTCGATGACCTCGTCGCCCTTCATGGTGATCAGGCGGCCGCCGGTGAGGGCCACGCGGCCCGTCGGCTTGTCATAGGCCTGGGTGAAGCCAAGCTTGATCCCGGCCTCCGGCGGCTTGGGCGGGGTGGCCGGCGCGCCGTCGACGAAGGCGAAGCTGTCCTTCAGGTCGCGGGTGAACAGCTCATTGCCCAGCGACCACTGCAGGCGCTTGGAGTCGCCCGACCAGTGCAGCCATTCGCCGGCGTCACGCGTCACCTTGGCCTGGGGTAGGGCCGAACCCTTGGGAGCCATCTGCAGGGTCTTGGAGCTGGCTACGAAGGGCGCGACATAGACGTTGAAGCGCTCGGTCCAGGCCAGCCACTTCTCGTCCGGAGACACCGAGAACTCGGTCGCCCATTGCGACGTCAGGTGCGAGCGTTCGTTCGCGCCGGTCAGCGAGGCCGAGCGCAGGGTGCGCTTGTCGCCGTCGCTGGTCATGAAAAACACGCGGTCGGACTTGGCCCCGAACTGCGGCGTGCCGCCCTTCTTGCTGATCAGAGTCGCTTCGCCCCCCTTGGCCGGGATCGAATAAAGGCCGGTCTGACGCGCGTTGACCGAGGAGATCAGGAAGCCGTCGCGGGTCGCGCGATAGACGATGTTCTGACCGTCGGGCGAGAACACCGGCTCCACGTAGTCGCCTGGCTTGCTGGTGACCTTGCGGCCCTCGCCGCCGGCGGCCGAGACCACGCGGATCGAGCCGAAATCCTTGTCGCTCCAGGTCGTGTAGACGATGGAGCGGCCATCGCGCGACCAGGACGGATAAAGTTCGAAGTGGTCATTCTGCTTGGTCAGGCGGCGAGCCGAACCGCTGGGCAAATCCTTGATCCACAGATGACCCAGGGCCTCGAACACGGCCTTCTTGCAGTCAGGCGATGTGGACGCCCAGCGAGTCATCTTGACCTCGAACTGGTCGGGCGCGACCTCGACGGGGAAGCGCACGGCGTCGGCCACGCGTCGCGCGCCAGCCACGTGGAAGGGGATCACCGACGCGGACTTGGAAGCGACGTCCACCCGGTTGATCTTGCCGCCAGCCCAGAACACCAGGGACTTGTTGTCCGGCGTCCAGGCGATGCCGGGATAGACCCCGTGGACCGCCCAGGTCTCCTGCATGTCGCGGTCCAGGTGCTCATAGACCGGCGTCTCGCGGCCGCTCTCGATGTCGAGCACGTAGAGCTTGGACTGGAAGCGGTCGCGGCGCACGAAGGCCAAGGACTTGCCGTCCGGCGACGGCGTCGGGCGGATCGAACCGCCGGGGCCGGTGACGAAGGGCTCGACCTCGCCGCTCTCGCGATCCAGGCGCTGGATCACATAGAGCTGGCTGTTGGGGTCCTTGCTGTACTCGAACACGCCGCCAGGGGTGCTCTCGTCGCTGAAATAGAGATAGCGGCCGTCGGGGGAGAAGGCCGGCTCACCGCTGTCCTTTTGCTGGGTGCGGCGCTCGGTCAGCTGCACGCCGTCGCCGCCCGAGCGGTGGTAGAGCCACATCTCGCCCGCACCGAGCGAACGACCGGAGGTGAAGTGCTTGCGGCCGACCACGAACTCGCTGTCCGGCGTCCAGGACGGCGAGTTGAGCAGGCGGAAGGTCTCTTTACTCACCTGCTTGGGATTGGAGCCGTCGCGGTCCATGATCCACAGGTTCTCGCCGCCGGCGCGGTCGGATGTGAAGGCGATCCACTTGCCGTTGGGCGAGTAGCGCGGCTGCATGTCCCAAGCCACGCCCGTGGCGATCGCCTTGGCCTCGCCGCCGCTGATCGGCATCACATAGATGTCGCCCAGCAGGTCGAAGACGATTTCCTTGCCGTCAGGACTGACGTCCACCGCCATCCAGGTGCCGGAGGTGACGTCGATCTTCACGTCCTTGCCCGGTCCGGGGGGATTTGCGACGTCCCACTTGGGCTTGTCGGCCGGCTTGGCGTCCTGGGCCATGGCGGTCGAGGCGAGGGCGAGCGTCAAGCCCGCGGCGGTGGTCAGGAAAAGGCGCTTCATAGGTCCCCCGGATACTGAGGGAGCGAGTCTTAACCCGCACTCCGCGCGGGGCGCCAGTCAGACTGTGCGGTTCAGGCCTTGGTCGTCGCCGGCCAGGCGCGAACGATCACCGCCCAGGCGATGGCCGCGATGACGGCGGCCAGACCGCCCACCCATTGGGCGGGCGTCATGCCCTCGGCCGCATAGGCGCCGACGATGGTGCTGATCAAGATCACCGCCATGCATGACGCATAATGCGACACGACGCCGACGCTCAGGTGCTTGAACATGGGAGGCTCGTTGTGGGAGGAAGCGCCTAATCCATAGCGGGCGTCGCCTGATGGGTCTCTGCGACAAGGGCTCGCAGCGGCGGTTGAAGCTGGGCCGCTCGCCCGGCATGGTGCCGCCATGGCCATCGTGACCCTCGTGCTTTTGTTGCTGCTGGCGGTGGCCGCCAGCGGGTTCCTGGCGCGCATGCTGCCGGTCGCGGTTCCCTTGCCTTTGGTCCAGGTCGCCCTTGGGGCGGCCATCGCCGGCTTGGCGGGGGTGACCATCGATCTGCGGCCGGAAATCTTCTTCCTGCTCATCCTGCCGCCCCTGCTGTTCCTCGACGGTTGGCGCATTCCCAAGCATGGGCTGATGCGCGACGCGCGGCCGATCCTGCAACTGGCCCTGGGCCTGGTGGTGTTCACGGTCGTGGGGGTCGGGTGGTTCATCCACTGGCTGATCCCCGCCATACCCCTGCCCGTGGCCTTCGCCCTGGCCGCTGTTCTCGCGCCGACCGACCCCGTGGCGGTCTCGGCGATCACGCGTCGAACGCCCTTTCCTGAACGCCTGATGCGGATTTTGGAGGCCGAATCTCTGCTCAACGATGCTTCGGGACTGGTTTGTCTTCGCTTCGCCGTGGCGGCGGCGGTGACGGGCGTCTTCTCATTGCCCGACGCCATGCTGACCTTCCTGTGGCTAGCGCTTGGCGGCGTTGCGGTCGGGGCGGGGTTCACCCTGGTCGTGAGCTTCATCAAGGCCCGTCTGGCGCGCCGGTTCGGCGAAGATCCAGGGGCTGAGGTGCTGATCAGCCTGCTCATTCCGCTCGGCGCCTATCTGGCGGCCGAGGCGCTGCATTGCTCGGGCATCCTGGCGGCGGTCGCCGCGGGCGTGGCCATGAGCTTCGCGGAGATCGGCGGTCAGCTTCAGGCGGGCACCCGCGTGCGACGCAGCGCGGTCTGGGACACCGTGGCCTTTACCGCCAACGGCGCGGTCTTCGTGCTGCTGGGTCAACAGATGCCCTCCATCCTCGAAAAGGCGACGAGAACGGTCCGCCAGTCGGGTCAGCAGGATGCGTGGTGGCTGCTCGTCTATGTCCTTGCCATCACCCTGGCCCTGGCGGCTTTGCGTTTCGTGTGGGTGTGGGTCTCGATCCGTCTAGCCGGTCTGCGCCACGAGCGCCGGGGCGAGGCGTTCGAAAGGCCCAGCTGGCGAATGGTGGCGGCGATCTCGCTGGCCGGAGTGCGGGGCGCGGTGTCTTTGGCCGGCGTGCTGACCATCCCGTTCTTCGTGGCGGACGGCTCGCCCATGCCGGCCCGAAACCTGGTGATCTTCCTGGTGGCAGGGGTGATCCTGGTATCCCTGATCCTGGCCGCGGTCGCCCTGCCCTGGGCGATGAAGGGCCTGGTCGCCTCCATCGATCCCGACCGGCAGGGTGAGGAGGGCGCGGCCAGGGTCGCCGCCGCCAAGGCCGCTATCCGCGCCATAGAGCGCGCGCAGCATGAACTGCCCGGAGACGAGGCCGACGCCGACCTGCAGGCCGAAGCCGCGGCGCGGATCATGGGCCTTTATCGCCGCCGCATCGATGGCCATTCGCGGGAGGCGGGCGAGGCGGCCCTGATCCAGAAGCTGGAAGAGATCGACCGCGACCTGCGGCTGGCCGCCTTGCAGGCCGAGCGTGACGAGCTCTTTCGCCTTGTTCGGCGGCGCGCCCTCAAGGACGATATCGCCCGCGATCTGGTGCGCGAGATCGATCTGATGGAGACCCGCTGGCGCAGCAGCTGACGCCTTGGCCCAAGTCATCCCTTGCGCCCCGGGCCGCTCGTCGCCACCTAGAAAAGCAACCGCATCCGGCGCCGCTTGGGCCGGCGGCGGGAGTCGCTTGTTCAAGGGCTCAAGACGCGATGACGACCCGTACCCTGCTTTTCGACAGCCCGTTCCTGCTGGGCTTTGACCACACCCGAAATCTCATCGAGCGCGCCGCCAAGGCCGCGGGCGAGGGATATCCCCCCTACAATGTCGAGGCCCGCGAAGGCGGCGGCGTGCGCATCACCCTGGCCGTGGCCGGGTTCGCGCCCGATCAGCTTTTCGTCCAGGTCGAGGATCGACAGCTGACCATCGCCGGCCGACGTGGCGAGGGTGAGGACAAGGCCTATCTGCACCGAGGCATCGCCGCCCGCGGCTTCATCCGCGCCTTTGTCCTGGCGGACGGCATGGAGGTGGAGGCGGCCATCCTCGAGCACGGGCTTTTGCATGTGGATTTGGCCCGGCCCGAGCCGGAGCGTCAGGTGCGCACAATACCCATCAGAACAGCGGGCTGAGCCTGTCTCATTTCGCGGATGCGGCGCGGCCGGCTGAACCGGCGGCCATGCGGCGCGTTCCAAATTCCAAGGAGGTGGTCGAAATGACGCCTACACTGCAAAATCCGGTCTTCTCGAACGAGGCCTTCGCCGCGCTTGGCGCGCCCGATCTTGTCTATGTGCGGCCGGTCAAGGCCGCCGAGGTGATCCCCGACGCCGACCCCGAGCAGGCCCTGTCGCTGGATCCTGAACAGACCCTATATGCGGTCTATCGCGCAGACGGCGCCCGCCTGGCCGTGCTCACGGACAAGGCGGCCGCGGTGGCGGCGGCTCTGGCGCATGAGCTGGCGCCGGTGTCTGTCCACTAGACGGCGAGGGCCGCGCCCTGGCGGGCGCGGCCTGCAGCCTTTTTAGGCGGCCGTGGGAGCCGCCTCGCTGCCCATGACGACATGCATCGCGTCCGCGGACTTGGCCTGACGCAGCTGCTCGCGGATTTCAGAGCGACGCAGCAGGCGAGACACCCGTGCAAGTGCGCGCAGGTGCTCGGTGCTGGCGGAATGAACAGGAGCCAGCAGGGCCACCATCAGATCGACAGGTTGATCATCAACGGCGTTGAAGTCGATGGGCTGGTCGAGGCGGACCACCACGGCGCGCATCCGATCTAGCCCTTCCAGGCGGGCGTGCGGCACCGCCACCCCCTGGCCCACGCCAGTAGAGCCGGCGGCTTCGCGTTCCAGCAGGGCCTCAAGCACGGCGTCGGACTGGAGGCCAAAGGTACGGCCGGCGATGTCGGCGATGACCGACAGCGCCTGACGCTTGTTAGACGCACTCGACCGCGGCGAGATCGCCCGCCGGTCCAACAACTCTTCGATACGCATGGACTTGGAAAGCTCGCTCAAGTCAGGCGGCCGTCGCCCGGTCGATTATCTCGGCCGGGCATGAACGCGCAGACTGTCTACTGGGTCCCGGACGATGCGCCATTAAGAGCGGCGCCGTTCGCACGGCTCGAAGCATGCCCATTGGTGGTCCTTTCGGGATCGATCCAACCGATGTTCCCGTCAGAACGGCGGTAGACCACCGACAGACCGCCATGGGCGGCGTTCCTAAACACGATTGCCTGCGACTCGGTCAAGTCCATCTCCATGACAGCCATAGAAACGGTCATCGTCTTAAGCTCGGCTTGTGTCTCGGCGATGACCATGGCGCTGGGGGGCGCCTGATCGCCGTCGGCGAACCATTCCTCCTCGGTCTCGTCATCGCCTTCGGGTGCGCGCAGGACGTAGAATTGGGCGGTCTCGGCCGACTTCGCGGTCTGGGCGTTGCTGTGGCTCTTGAGCCGGCGCTTGTAGCGCCGCACCCGCGTCTCGATCTTCTGGAGGGCCTGGTCGAAGGCGCCGTGGGCGTCGCCGCCCAGCCCGTGACTCTCCAGATGCTGGCCCGAAGCCAGCAGCACCGAACAGTCTACGCGGAAGCTGTGACCGTCCTTGCTGACCACGACGTTGGCGTCGCCGCCACGTTCGAAGTACTTGCCGATGCTGGAGGAGATTTCGTCGGTGACCCGCGTCCGCAGGGCATCACCGACAGCGACGTGTTTGCCTGAGATCTGGACTTGCATGTGCTTAGCGAACGCCTCCGTTTTCAGACTGTCAAGCGGCGCCGCGGTCTTATGACCCCGGCCACAGATCGGCGATATGCCGAAAGCTGGCCACGACAACGCTTGCGCCCAGGACGAGGACGCAGATGCTGGTGGCCGTAAGGAGATAGCCGACAAGGGCGAAGACCCCGTCGCGCTGGATCAGAGCCAGGGCGAAGGCCGAAACCGCCGCCGCCGGCAAAAGGTTTCCCAAGGGAATCGGAACGATCAGCACCAGGGCCAGGGCGGTGCAGACCACCCCGATCATCCGGTCTCCCAAGGGTCCGAAGAGAAACTCCAGGCGAGGGCGCGATATCCGCTCCACCCTCTGCAACATGGGGATCAGCTTTCCGAAAGCGCTCCGCAGGTCGCCCCGTCGAAGGGTTTGCCGGTTCACGCGCTCAGGCAGCCAGGGATGCTCGGCGCCCAAGGCCACCTGGGGCGCCAGCAGCACCAGAGGGGCGCCCAGGACCGTGGAGGAGCCTGGAGGGAGCGGCAGAAGGTTGGGGGCTGCAAAGACCAGAAGAGCGGCGCCGAAGGCGCGCGGCCCAAACTCGTCCATGATTTCGCCGATTGAGACGTTCGGCTCGGGCCGATCGCAGATGTCCTGCAAAACCTCGGAGAGCCGGTCGTTCTCTTCCATGCGATGGTCCCGTCGTGACGCCCTGGTTTTCAGAACGCACCAACAGGATGTGGGGTTCAGGCGTGCTCGCGCAACCTGCGTCTTCTCTCGACCGACGAGGGGATCTTCAGGGCCTCGCGATATTTGGCCACCGTGCGCCGAGCGATATCGACGCCAGCCTCCTTGAGAATGTCCACCAGGGCATCGTCCGAAAGCACTTCTGACTCACGGCTTTCGGCGTCGATCAACTGGCGGATTTTATGGCGCACGCTCTGGGCCGAGTGGGCCTCGCCGCCGCCAGTGGCGGCGATGGACGAGGTGAAAAAGAATTTCAGCTCGAACACCCCGCGGGGCGTGGAGACGTACTTGTTGGAGGTCACCCGGCTGACGGTGGACTCGTGCATGCCGATGGCGTCCGCCACGGTCTTCAGGTTCAGCGGGCGAAGGTGTTCGACCCCGAAGGCCAGGAAGCTGTCCTGCTGGCGGACAATCTCGCTGGCCACCTTGAGGATGGTCTTGGCCCGTTGGTCGAGGCTTTTGACGAGCCAGTTGGCCGACGACAGGCAGTCGGAGACAAAGGTCTTGTCCTGGTCGCTGCGCGCGCCGCCGGCGATGCGGGCGTGATAGCGCTGGTCGACCAGCACCCGCGGCAGGGTTTCAGCGTTGAGCTCCACGTGCCACAGCCCGCCCAGGCCCTCGCGGACATGAACGTCGGGCACCACGGTCTGGGCGGTCTCGCCCGTGCTGAAGGCCGCGCCCGGACGCGGGGTGAGGGCGCGGACCTCGGCGATCATGTCGCGCAGGTCCTCGTCATCGACGCTGCAGATTTTCTTCAGGCTGGGCAGGTCGCGGCGCGCCAGCAGGTCCAGATGATCCAGCAGGGCGGCCATGGCCGGATCGTACCGGTTGCGGTCCTTTAGCTGCAGCATCAGGCACTCGCGCACGTCGCGGGCGCCCACGCCGGCAGGATCAAAGCCCTGGATGACGGCTAGCACGCTTTCGACTCGCTCCGGGGCGCAGGCTAGGCGCTCGGCGGTCTCTTCCAGGTCGGCGCGCAGATAGCCGCCCTCGTCGATGGCGTCGATCAGCACTACGGCGACGCCCTGGTCGGCGGGGGCCAAGCTGGCGACGGTCAGCTGCTCGTGCAGGTGCTCCCACAGGCTTTTTTCGCGGCTGTGGGCGCTTTCCAGATTGTCGTCGCCTTCGAAGCTGCCGCCGCGACCGGCCTTGGACCAATCGATCTGCCCGCCTGAAGGTTCTGATCCCGTCTCGCCGGAATCGCGTTCGCCTGGCGAGGCGTCGGCATGGCTGTCGGAGGCGCCGCCATCCATATCGGCCGCCGCCGCCCCGTCCGGCACGGAATCGACGGCGTAGGATTCTGGAGCCGGAGCCTCGACCGCCACCTCGGCGTCGACCTCGTCGCGTTGCAGCAGGGGGTTCTTCTCGAGCTCGGCCTCGACAAAGGCCTGGAGCTCGAGATTGTTCAACTGCAGCAGCTTGATCGCCTGCTGCAGCTGCGGCGTGATGACCAGGCTCTGGCCCTGCCGAAACTCGAGTCTTGGGCCTATGGCCAAGACGACCTCCTACGAAACCTCGTAGGGACTAGATGCGGTCATCATGGTTAACGAGATGCGAACGCCTGCAAGCCTTGGGCCAACAAGGGCCGAGCTAAACCGTCGCAGGCTCAGTCGTAGAGATTGCCCAGATAGACGCGCCGCACCTCGGGGTTCTCGACGATCTCCTTGGGCGTGCCTTCGAACAGGACCTCGCCGCTGGCGATGATCGAGGCGCGATCGATGATATCGAGCGTCTCGCGCACATTGTGGTCAGTGATCAAGATGCCGATGCCGCGGCTCTTCAGATAGGTGATCACTTCGCGGATATCGGCGATGGCCAACGGGTCGATGCCGGCGAAGGGCTCGTCCAAAAGCATGAAGGACGGCTCGCCCGCCAGGGCCCGGGCGATCTCGACGCGACGACGCTCGCCGCCCGACAGCGCCACGGCCGGCGACTTGCGAAGATGGCCGATGCGCAGCTCTTCGAGTAGGCGATCGACGATGCCACGGGCGCGTTTGGGATCGCGTTCGCGCATCTCCACAACGGCCATGACGTTTTCTTCCACCGTCATGCCGCGGAAGATCGAGGCTTCCTGCGGCAGGTAGCCCACGCCCATGCGGGCGCGTTGATACATGGGCTGGTCGGTGATGTCCTCGCCGTCGAGGAAGATGCGGCCAGCGTCGGCGGCGATCAGGCCCGTGACCATGTAAAAGCAGGTGGTCTTGCCCGCGCCGTTGGGACCCAACAGGCCGGCGACCTCGCCGCGGCGCAGGTGCAGGCTGACGCCCTTGACCACGGGGCGGCCCCGGAAGGTCTTGGCGATGCCATCGACGAACAGGCCGTCCTTGGCGGGCGCGGCCGAGGACGCGGTCTTTGCGGCAGAGGAGCGATTCACGTGAGGTCGGCCCTGGCTTATCGCGCGCCGCCAGCGGCAGGCTTGCTGTCGGGATAGAAGACGCCGCGCACGCGGCCAGCCTTGTTACGGCCGGTCACCGACGATTCCATCTTGGCCTCGCCGGTCTTGTTGTTCAGCGTCAGGCGCGAGCCGCGCGCGACGTTCTTGCCCTGGACGACGATGACATCGCCGCTGACCACCACGGTGTCTTCGGCGGCGGTGTAGACGGCGCGGTCGCCGCGCACGGTCTGGTTGGGGGTCACGTAATAGACCGGACCTTCGGCCTCCAGCCGGTTGGTGTCGCCGCAACGCGCCTGGCCGTTTTCGCCCGTGCCGGGGCGCGGGGTGGCGTAGACCTTGATCACGGCGGCGCGCAGGCGGGTGTTCTCCTGCAGGGCCTCGGCCTC
The DNA here is from genome assembly GCF_027474405.1 of Caulobacter sp. NIBR2454. Taxonomy (GTDB): domain Bacteria; phylum Pseudomonadota; class Alphaproteobacteria; order Caulobacterales; family Caulobacteraceae; genus Caulobacter. The sequence continues at coordinate 3,538,961 of NZ_CP114871.1, read as the reverse complement.
GCCGCGCCAGATGGTGACGCACTGGCTGTTGATCACTTCGCTCTCGTCGGCGGTGATATCGATCGGCGCGCTGGAGTCGCGCGAAATCTGCGCCTGCGCCGCGCCGGCCATAAGGGTCGCTGCAAGGCCGACCGCCGCCCACCGCATGATCACTCGCCGTTCCTCCGTCACAGGGTTCTTACGAACCCCTCTTAATCCTGATTGAGCCGCGCGCGAACCCTGCCGCGGAAGATCACCCGATCGCCCTTGTCCTCGACCGTGTAGCCGTTGGCGTTGAGCTGGGTCCCCGGACCCTCGCCGCGCACCGGGCCCTGGCCGACCACGCGGCCGGCGCGGGTGTCCACATTGGCCTCCTGAGCAGCGAAACGATAGCCGCTGGCGTCGCTGAACTTCACGTCGCCCTGCAGCTTCAACGTCCGGTCGCTCTCACGGTAGATTCCAGTGCGGGCGGTGGCCCGGGTGGCCGACGGGCCGTCCATGGCTAGGCTGACGTCAGGCTGCTCCAGCAGGATGACGTTGATATCCTTGTCGTCCCGAGCGGCGCTCTTGGCGCTGATACGGAAGGGACGCCCCTTCTCGTCGCGGCCGAAGAAGCGCGGATTGGTCATGCGCACGACCGTGGCCGCCTTCTCCAGGGAGGGCGTCTCGCGGGCGAAGGCGTTCCAGACGATCTGCGCGCCCAGCATCACCACCAGCAGGCCGGCCGCCGCGGGCAGGGCCCAGCGCAGGGTGCGGACCGTGCGCGAACGCTTGCGCCAGCGCTTCAGGTCAGGCCGGGACGGACGATCGGTAAGGGCGGCGGCTTGGGTCATTTAAGGGACCTCAGGCGTGGGCGAAAATGTCGGCGTCTTCCCAACCAGCGATGTCGAGTTTGGCGCGGCTGGGGAGAAAATCAAAGCAGGCCTGGGCCAGGGCGGTGCGGCCCTCACGCGCCAGCATGGCGTCCAGCTTGGCCTTGACCGCATGCAGATGCAGCACGTCGCTGGCGGCGTAGGCCAGCTGCTCGGGGCTGAGGGTCGCTGAGCCCCAATCGGAGCTTTGCTGGGCCTTGGACAGCTCCACGCCGGCGCATTCGCGCACCACGTCCTTGAGGCCGTGGCGGTCGGTATAGGTGCGCGCCAGCTTGGAGGCGATCTTTGTGCAATAGACCGGTGTGGTGGTCACGCCCAGGTGCAGGTCGAACATGGCGATGTCGAACCGGCCAAAGTGGAAGATCTTCAGCACGCCCGGATCGGCCAGCAGCGCCTTGAGATTGGGCGCGTCATAGGCCGGGCGGTTCAGGCGGACGATATGGGCGTCGCCGTTCCCGTCCGAGATCTGGACCACGCACAGCGGGTCGCGACCCAGGCGAAGGCCCATGGTTTCGGAATCGACGGCGACAGAGGTCGCGCCCGCGAAAACGTCGGCGGGCAGGTCGCCTTCATGAAGAAAATTGGCCAAGGGTGTCGAACGCTCCGGCGATGTTGGCGCTTTATATAGCGCGCCGCCGGTGAGGCGCCTGCTCTTTCTAGGTAGAAAAAGAGCGATGGTGCCCAGGAGAGGACTCGAACCTCCACGGCCGTTAAGCCACTGGCACCTGAAGCCAGCGCGTCTACCAATTCCGCCACCTGGGCCCGCTCCGCATCCACCGGATCGGCGCGAGGCCGGGAGCTTTAGAGAAGCGATTTCGGGACGTCAACACGAACCTTCGCCAAAATGCATCGTGCGTTGCGAATAAGCTTGGGAACGTCTATCCCGCACCCGACAAACGAGGGATTTCCCATGCAAGGCTTGGTGACGGTTTTCGGCGGCTCGGGGTTCATCGGGACCCAGGTGGTGCGCGCCCTGGCCAAGCAGGGCTGGCGGGTCCGCGTGGCCGTGCGCCGCACCAACATGGCGCACCGTATGCGCATGCTGGGCGATGTCGGCCAAATCCAGGTCGTGCAGGCCAATATCCGCAGCGGCGCGTCCGTCGCTCGCGCCCTCGAAGGGGCGCAGGCCTGCGTCAATCTGGTGGGGGTTCTGCAAGAGCGTGGCCGTCAGGGCTTCATGAGCCTGCACGCCACCGCCGCCGGCAAGGTGGCCGAGGCCGCCAAGGCGGCTGGAGCCACACGCTTTGTGCAGATGTCGGCCCTGGGCGCCGATGCTGAATCTGGATCCAAGTACGCCCGCACCAAGGCCATGGGCGAGGCGGCCGTGCGTCAGGTCTTCCCCGACGCGGTGGTGATTCGCCCGTCCATCGTGTTCGGGCCCGAGGACGGCTTTTTCAACCTCTTCGCCCGCATGGCGACCCTGGCGCCGGCGCTTCCGCTGTTTGGCGGCGGCAAGACCTGCTTCCAGCCGGTTTTCGTGGGCGACGTGGCGGCGGCGATCGCTGCGACGGCGACCCAGGCCGGTCACGCGGGCAAGACCTTCGAACTGGGCGGCCCGGCCGTCTACAGCTTCAAGGAAGTGCTGGAGCTGATTTTGCGCGAGACGGGCCGCAATCGTCCGCTGATCCCGATTCCTTGGTTCGCGGCCAAGGCCATGGGGTCGGCCGGCGACATGATTTCGGGTCTTTTCCCGGCGCCGATCACCAGCGATCAGGTGATCTTGCTGCAAAGCGACAACGTCGTCTCTGGCTCCCTGCCGGGCCTGGCTGAGCTAGGCATCGTGCCGACGACGGTGGAGGCGGTGGTTCCGAGCTATCTGTACCTCTACCGCAAGGGCGGTCAGTACGCGCCGCTGCCGGAAGGCGCTCTGTAGAAAACGGGCGGACCCATTTGCGCAGTTGAGTCCGGGCGGCCGGAGCCGCCCAGGTTTCTCAGTCTCTAGTGGCGGGCCTTGCGCGCGGCGTATCGCGCGTCGCGCTTGGCCTTCTGCTCGGCCGCTGTAAGGGCTTTGCGTTCCTTGCGCTCGGCGCGCTTGTTGGCCAGGGCCTCCTCGGCGAGGGCTTCCTCAGCCTGACGGACGGCCGCTTCGGCCTCGGCGGCGGCCTGCTTGGCGGCGGCCTTTTGTTCGGCGCGTTCCTGGCGGACACGCTCGACCTCGGCTTCGCGCAGGGCCTGACGTTGTTCGAACAGCGGATCGGTGACGGCGACCTTTGGCTTGAGCTTGCTCAGGAGGGCTTGCTTGGCTTCAGCGGCGGTCTTGAGGCGGTCCGAAAAGTCGACGTTCTTCATAAGGTCAGTTCTGATCCTGTGTCTGGGTATTGGTCCGTGCTCGGGGGAGGGCGGACGAAAAACAGGGCGGCCAAGGCCGCCCTGTTCGTATTGAGCGCTGGGCTCGGCCTATCCGTGGAAACGGATTAGCCGGCTTGCAGTTGCCCCGCGGACGTCTTGCCGCTGCGCTGGTCGCGCTCGAGCTCGTAGCTCAGCTTTTGACCTTCATCGAGTTGGCGCATGCCGGCGCGTTCAACGGCCGAGATGTGCACGAAAACGTCGGCGCCGCCGTCGTCAGGTTGGATGAAGCCGTAGCCCTTGGTGGTGTTGAACCACTTAACAGTACCGGTAGCCATTAGTGTCACCTTTCGGGTGAGGAGGTTCACGCAGGGCTGAAAGTGTCCCTGCATGATCAAATTGTCGGAGAGGATCGTGGTAGACTCGGAAGCTCGATCCGAAGAGCAAGCGTGGAGAGCAACCGAACCAAAACGATATTCAATCGGGTGAATTCATAACCCAGATTTTCGCGGCTCGCAACGCGTGCTCGCGTGCAATTGTTCGGGTCCTCAGATCAAGCCCTTAAGCGTGGCCTTCAGCGAACGTCCGCGGCCGGCGGTCGCACGAAGATCTGCGCCAGCACGAAGGCCGTCAGGGCGCAGGCGGTGATGCCGGTGATCATCGACAGCGGCTTGCCATCCGCAAACAGGCCGGCGATGGCCATGGTCGCCGCGCCGATCGTCACGTGAATGGCGCCCATCAGAGCCGAAGCTGAGCCTGCGATGCGGCCGTGAGCCTCCATGGCCAGCACGCCGGTGGTGGGCATGACCAGGCCCAAAAAGCCCCAGCCGATGAACAGCATGCCACTCATGACGGCCAGGCTCCCCAGGCCCAGGGCGAACAGGGCGGTCATCAGGACCATCGATGCGGCGAACCCTGTGACGGCCAGGCGCACCAGCCGGCCCAGCCCCAGGCGGCGCGACAGCATGCCGGTGAACTGGGCCGCGGCGAAGAAGGCCGCCGCGTTGAACGCAAAGAAGATCGCAAAGGCGCTGGGCGACAGGCCGTAGAAGTCGATGATGACGAAGGACGAATTGGCCACATAGACGAAAAACGAGGAGACCCCGAACGCGCCCACTAGCACCACGGCCAAGTAGTGCCGGTCCTTGAGCAGCCTGCCGTAGCTGATCACCGCGCTGGTCCACGAGCTTTCGCTGCGGGCTTCGGCGGGGCGGGTCTCCTTCATGAAGAAGGCGATCAGGATCAGGCCGATCACGGCGGCGATGGCGGTCGCCCAGAACACACCACGCCATCCGGTCAGGGCGATCACGGCACCGCCCACGGAGGGGGCCAGGATCGGCGAGATGCTGAAGACCAGCATCAGCAGCGACATCAGGCGCGCGGCCTCGGGTCCGGTGTACATGTCGCGCACCATGGCCCGCGGAACGACCGAGCCGGCGCAGGCGCCTACGGCCTGAACCACACGAAAGGCGATCAGGGCATGGATGGTGGGCGCCAGAGCGCAGCCGATGCTGCCGACGATGAACAGGCTGAGGCCGAAATAGAGCGGCGGCTTTCGGCCGATCATGTCCGATATCGGCCCATAGATCAGCTGGCAGACCCCCGAGGCGATGAAGAACGCCATCAGGCTCATCTGCACCGCCCCGGGGCTGGCGTTCAGGCTGGCCCCGATGGAGGGCAGGGCCGGCAGGTACATGTCGATGGCGAAGGGGCCGATGGCCGACACCAGGCCCAGGATCAGGGCCAGGCCGAAGAAATTGCGGCTGGAGCTCATCGGAAATTCCCCTTCGAAGACGACGCGCCCTCGACAAAGGGGAGTCCGGCGCAGCCATCGGGCGCGCCCATGCCGGCTAGCTAGGCCCCAAGCGGCTCCGGCTCAAGGCTCGATGGCCCGCAAATTCCTCAGCGGGCCGGAAAAATCGCCAGCAGCACCAGTCCGGCGGCGCCCACGACGATCCGCCAGATGGCGAAGGGGGTGAATCCGTGGCGGGTGACGAAGTTGAGCACGCCGCGCACCACGAAGACGGCCGAGACGAAGGCGGCGATGAAGCCAAGGCCGATCAGGCCGGCGTCGTCCAGGCTGAGCTGGTCGAGGTTCTTGTAGAGATCATAGGCGAAGGCGCCGGCCATGGTCGGCATGGCAAGGAAGAACGAAAATTCCGCCGCCGAGCGTTTGTCGCACTTGAGCAGCAGGCCGCCGACGATGGTCGCGCCCGAACGCGACACGCCAGGGATCAGGGCGACCGCCTGGCAAAGGCCGATGATCAGCGCTGTCTTCAGCGAGAATTGGGTCACGTCCGTATAGCGCGGCTGAAACTTCATGCGGTCCAGCGCCAGCAGGATGATCCCGCCAATGATCAGGGTGGTGCAGATCAGGGTGGGGGACTCGTAGAGCACGGTCTTGATGAAGTCGTGGGCCGCTACGCCGATGATCACGGCCGGCACGACGCCGATGATGATCGCGGCGATGAAGCGGCGGCTCGCCGGGTCCTTGGGCGCGGTGATCAGCAGGCTCCACAGCCGGGTGAAATAGACGCTGATGATCGCCAAGATCGCGCCCAGCTGGATCAGCACCTCGAAGGTGTTGCCGGTGCTGTTGAAGCCCAGGAAATGGCCCACCAGCAGCAGGTGTCCGGTGGACGAGACCGGGATGAATTCGGTCAGGCCCTCGATCAGGCCCAGGACGATGGCGATCAACCAGTCCGGCATTGGAAGCTTCTCCGACGGGAGCTCAAGGCGTGGCGCGATAAGGTAAACAGGTCGTATAGTCTATAAAATTGACTGATAGCGACTCTCAATAGACGTTTTCGGCGAATAGGACGGGATTTGCGAGCGGATAATTGTCAATAAATAGGACTATACTGTTTTCGCTGCAATGAACGGCACGTAAGACCCCATCGCGCGCAAGGTTATGCCTCTGCCGGGCCCCGCGCGCGTCGAGAAGGGGATGATCATGGCCGAACGCATGTTGAAGTTCACGGTGACGCCGCGGCGGATGCCGGAAAAGCGCAACGCCGACGCCCGTTCGGACGACTTCCTGGAAATCTACGGCGACTTCATTGACGCCAAGGCGACAGAGCAGGCTTCGCGCTGCTCTCAGTGCGGTGTGCCGTTTTGCCAGTCACATTGCCCGCTGCACAACAATATCCCCGACTGGCTGCGCATGACGGCCGAAGGCCGTGTGCAGGAAGCCTATGAGCTTTCTCAGGCCACCAACGCCATGCCCGAAATCTGCGGCCGCATCTGCCCGCAGGACCGCTTGTGCGAAGGCAACTGCGTCATCGAGCAGTCGGGCCACGGGACGGTCACCATCGGCGCGGTGGAGAAATATCTGTCGGATAAGGCCTGGGAGGAAGGCTGGGTGCGCCCTCTGGTCGCCGGCCCCTCGCGCGGCCAGTCGGTGGGCGTCATCGGCGCCGGCCCGGCGGGTCTGGCGGCGGCCGAGCGCCTGCGTGAAGGCGGCTATGACGTGACCATCTATGACCGCCACGATCGCCCGGGCGGCCTGCTGATCTATGGCATCCCCGGCTTCAAGCTGGAAAAGGACGTGGTCGAGCGCCGCACCCGTCGTCTGGCCGAAGGCGGCATTGTCTTCCAGATGGGTTTTGACGTTGGCAAGGACGCTACCCTGGAGCAACTGCGCGAGCGTCATGACGCCGTGCTGATCGCCACCGGCGTCTATGCGGCCCGCGATCTGACCGTGCCGGGCGCGGGCTCGACCGGCGTTGTGGCCGCTCTCGACTACCTGATCGCCTCCAACCGCCACAGCCTGGGCGACGCGGTCGAGGAGATCACCTCTGGTAAGTTGAACGCACACGGCAAGGACGTGGTCGTGGTCGGCGGCGGCGACACCGCCATGGACTGCGTGCGCACCGCCATCCGCCAGGGCGCGACCTCGGTGACCTGCCTCTATCGCCGCGACAAGACCAATATGCCGGGCTCCATGCGCGAGGTGGCCAACGCCGAGGAAGAGGGCGTCCATTTCGAATGGCTGGCCGCGCCCAAGGCGGTGCGCGGCGACGCCGACGCGGTGACTGGCGTGCATGCGGCCCGCATGCGTCTAGGCTCGCCCGACGCTTCGGGGCGTCAGTCGCCCGAAGAGGTCCCGGGCGGCGATTTTGACCGCCCTGCGCAACTGGTGATCAAGGCCCTGGGTTTCGAGCCGGAAAACCTGCCGCAGCTGTGGTCCGCCCCGGAACTGAAAGTGTCGCGCAGCGGCACCGTGCGCGCCGACTTCCGCAATCAGATGACCAATCTCGACGGGGTGTTCGCCGCCGGCGACATCGTGCGAGGCGCCTCCCTGGTGGTCTGGGCCATCCGCGACGGCCGCGACGCAGCGGATTCCATCCATTCGTACCTGACGGCCAAGGCGAGCGCTCCGGCGCTGGTCGCGGCGGAGTAGACGACCATGAACGATATCCTCGACCTCTACTTCGCCAACCGTCAGCGTCTGATTGACGGTCATGCCTATGATCCGGCCAGCGAGCGCGACAACTGCGGCGTGGGCTTGGTCTGCGCCATCGACGGCCAGCCGCGCCGCGAGGTCGTTGATCTCGCCATCAAGGCGCTGAAGGCCGTCTGGCACCGGGGCGCGGTGGACGCCGACGGCAAGACCGGCGACGGCGCGGGCATCCTGCTGTCGGTGCCGCAGGACTTCTTCGCAGACCAGGTGCGCCGCACGGGCCACGCTCTGCGTGCCGGCCCCATCGCCGTGGGGCAGGTCTTCCTGCCCCGCACCGATCTCGGCGCCCAGGAAGCGGCGCGGACGATCGTCGAGGCCGAGGCCCTGCGGTTCGGCTTCTACATCTATGGCTGGCGCCAGGTGCCGGTGAACACCGCCGTCATCGGCGAGAAGGCCAACGCCACCCGTCCCGAGATCGAGCAGATCATGCTCGCCGCGCCGGACGGCCTTGAGGGAGAGGCGCTGGAGCGCGCCCTGTTCCTGTGCCGCAAGCGGATCGAAAAGCGCGTCGCGGCATCCAACCTCAACGGCTTTTACCTGTGCTCGTTCTCGGCCAAGTCCCTGATCTACAAGGGCATGTTCCTGGCCGAGCACATCAATGAGTTCTACCCCGACCTCAATGATGAGCGCTTCTCCGCGGCGGTGGCGATCTTCCACCAGCGCTACTCGACCAACACCTTCCCAGAATGGCGGCTGGCCCAGCCGTTCCGGATGCTGGCCCACAACGGCGAAATCAACACGCTGAAGGGCAACGTCAACTGGATGAAGAGCCACGAAATCCGCATGGCCGCTCAGGCCTTTGGGGATTTCGGCGAGGATGTGAAGCCCGTCATCCAGCCCGGCGTGTCCGACAGCGCCGCGCTCGACAACACCTTCGAAGTGCTGGTCCGCGCCGGCCGCGACGCGCCCATGGCCAAGGCCCTGCTGATGCCCGAGGCCTGGAATGGCAAGACCGAAGAACAGATGCCCGCCTCGCATCAGGCGCTCTATTCGTACTGCAACGCGGTGATGGAGCCGTGGGACGGCCCGGCCGCCGTCTGCGCCACCGACGGCCGCTGGGTCGTGGCGGGCAAGGACCGCAACGGCCTACGTCCCCTGCGGGTCGCCTATACCGATGACGGCCTGGTGATCATGGGCTCGGAAGCGGGCATGTGCGGCGTCGCCGACACGCGCATCGTCAAGAAGCTCAACATCTCGCCCGGACGGATGATCGCCATCGATCTGGCCAACGGCCAGCTCTACAGCGAAGACGAGATCATCGACGAGCTGGCCGAGCGCCATCCCTATACCGAGTGGCTGGGCAACATCCGCGACCTGGACCAGGAGATCGGCCCCGGCCCCGAGCCGCGTCGCTATGGCCGCGAGGAACTGACCCGCCGTCAACTGGCCGCCGGCTTGACGCTGGAGGACCTGGAGATGGTCCTCGCCCCCATGGCCGAGGAAGGCAAGGAAGCCATCGGCTCTATGGGCGACGACACGCCCCTGGCGGTGCTGTCGGAGAAGTACCGGCCGCTCAGCCACTTCTTCCGCCAAAACTTCAGCCAGGTGACCAACCCGCCCATCGACCCGCTCCGCGAGACGGGGGTGATGAGCCTGAAGACCCGCTTTAAGAACCTGGGCAACATCCTGGCGCAGGACTCGGCGCAGACCGACGTGTTCGTGCTCGACAGCCCCGTGCTCACGACCGGAATGTACGTGCGCATCGTCGATGTGATCGGCGACAAGAACGTCGCCCTGATCGACTGCACTATGCCGATCCCGGTCCCCGAGGCGCGCCCCGGCGACGCCCTGCGCGCCAATCTCGACCGCATCCGGGCCGAAGCCGAGGACGCGGCCCTGCGCGGCTGTTCGACCATCGTGCTCAGCGACGAGGCCTGCGGTCCCGACCGCGTGGCCCTGCCGATGATCCTGGCCACGGGCGGTGTGCATGCGCACCTGGTCGCCAAGGGTCTGCGGTCCTACGTGTCGATCATCGTCCGGTCCGCCGAGTGCCTGGACACCCACTATTTCGCGGTGCTGGTCGGGGTGGGGGCCACGGCGGTGAACGCCTATCTGGCGCAGGAAAGCTTCCAGGATCGCCTGGAGCGGGGCCTGGCCGGCGAGCTGACCCTTCGCGACGTCTGCGTGAACTTCAAGACCGCCATCGAGGGCGGCCTTTTGAAGATTCTCTCCAAGATGGGCATCAGCGTCATCTCGTCTTATCGCGGCGGCTATAACTTCGAGGCTGTCGGCCTGTCGCGCGCCATGGTCGCCGAGTATTTCCCAGGCATGCCGTCGCGCATCAGCGGCATCGGTCTGGCGGGCCTGGAGACCAAGGCGGTCGAACTGCATCGCAAGGCCTGGGACGCCTCAGCCATCACCCTGCCGGTGGGCGGCTTCTACAAGGCCCGCCGCTCGGGCGAGGCGCACGCCTTCGAGGCGCGCATGATTCACACCCTGCAGCACGCCTGCGACACCGGCGACTACAGCGCCTACAAGCGCTGGAGCGAGGGCCTGCGCGGGTTCAAGCCGATCCAGCTGCGCGACCTGCTCGACTGGCGCTCGGACCAGGCGGCGGTCAGCGTCGACGACGTCGAGAGCGTCAACGAAATCCGCAAGCGCTTCGTCACCCCGGGCATGAGCCTGGGCGCCCTGGCGCCCGAGGCGCACGGTGTTTTGAACATCGCCATGAACCGCATTGGGGCCAAATCCGTCTCGGGCGAGGGCGGCGAGGATTCGGCGCGCTACCGCCCGCTGCCCAACGGCGACAACCCCAACAGCGCGGTCAAGCAGGTGGCCTCGGGCCGCTTTGGCGTCACGGCCGAATATCTGAACCAGTGCCGCGAGATCGAAATCAAGGTGGCCCAGGGAGCCAAGCCCGGCGAGGGCGGGCAACTGCCCGGTTTCAAGGTCACAGAGATGATCGCGCGCCTGCGCCACGCCACCCCCGGCGTGATGCTGATCAGCCCGCCGCCGCACCACGACATCTATTCGATCGAGGATCTGGCCCAGCTCATCTATGACCTCAAGCAGATCAACCCGGTCGCGCGGGTGACGGTCAAGCTGGTCTCCATGACCGGCATCGGCGCTATCGCCGCCGGGGTCGCCAAGGCCAAGGCCGACGTGATCCTGATCAGCGGCAATGTTGGCGGCACGGGCGCTTCGCCCCAGACCTCGATCAAGCATGCCGGCGGTCCGTGGGAGATGGGCCTGTCGGAGGCCAATCAGGTCCTGACCCTCAACAATCTGCGCCATTCGGTGATGCTGCGGGCCGACGGCGGCGTGCGCACCGGCCGCGACGTGGTCATCGCCGCAATGCTGGGCGCCGAGGAGTTCGGCATCGGCACCGCGTCCCTGATCGCCATGGGCTGCATCATGGTGCGCCAGTGCCATTCCAACACCTGCCCGGTGGGAGTCTGCACTCAGGATGAGGCCCTGCGCGCCAAGTTCACCGGCTCGCCCGAAAAGGTCATCAACCTCTTCAGCTTCATCGCCGAGGAAGTGCGCGAGATCCTGGCGTCCCTGGGTTTCAAATCCTTGCAGGAGATCGTGGGCCGCACCGACCTGCTGCAGCAGGTCAGCCGTGGCGGCGAGCACCTCGATGACCTTGACCTGAACCCCCTGCTGGTCCGCGCCGATCCGGGGGCCAACAAGCCCTATTGCACGGTGGAGGGCCGCAACGCCGTGCCCGACACCCTCGACGCCCAGATCGTCCGCGACGCGGCGCCCCTGCTGGAGCGCGGCGAGAAGATGCAGCTGACCTATACGGTCCGCTCGACCGCCCGCACCATCGGCACGCGCACGTCGAGCCACATCGTGCGCAAGTTCGGGATGAAGGGCCTGCCCGCCGGGCACCTGACCCTGCAGCTGCGCGGTTCGGCCGGCCAGAGCCTGGGCGCCTTCGCGGTCCAGGGCCTGCGCATCGAACTGACCGGCGAGGCCAACGACTATGTGGGCAAGGGCCTGTCAGGAGCGACTATCGTCATCCGCGCCGGCGCCCACCTGGCGCGACCCGAGGATAACGCCATCCTGGGCAACACCATCCTTTATGGGGCGACAGCCGGTCGTCTGTTCGCCGCCGGCCAGGCGGGCGAGCGCTTCGCCGTGCGCAACAGCGGCGCCACCGCGGTGGTCGAAGGCATCGGCGCCAACGGCTGCGAGTACATGACCGGCGGTCAGGTGGTTGTGCTGGGACCCGTGGGCGGCAACTTCGGCGCCGGCATGACCGGGGGCATGGCGTTCGTCTACGACCCGGACAACCGCTTTGCGCCCCTGGTCAATCCCGACAGCGTCGTGGTCCAGCGTCTGTCCTCCCCGCACTGGGAAGGTGTGCTGCGCTCTCTGGTCTCCGAACACGCCCAGGAGACCGGATCGCCTCAGGCCAAGACCCTGCTGCGCGATTGGGACCACGTCAAAGGCGGCTTCTGGCAGGTCTGTCCCAAGGAGATGGTCAGCCGCCTGTCGCATCCGCTGGTGGCCGAACAGGCGATGCACGAACGGGCGTGATTTTGAGAAGTTCGGGGCCGCTCTCAGCGGGATTGTGCGGCGGCCCCGAGTCCCGCTAACCCTGGCGAGATGACGGCGCATGCCGTCTTTCGCGGGGGCGGGACATGGGCGGCTGGAACGAAGGCTATACGACCGAACTGCAGTACACGCCGTACTTCTACAGCGAACTGGCGCCCGCCCACCTGTCGTTCGCGGCGCGATCCACGGGCTGGCGACCGCCCAGCCTTGGGGATGGCTTCACCTTCTGCGAACTGGGCTGCGGCCAGGGCGTGTCGGTCAATGTCCTTGCCGCCGCCAATCCGGGGGCGAGCTTTTGGGGTATCGACTTCAATCCGGCCCAGATCGCCAACGCCCGCGAGCTCGCCGCCGCCGCGCAGCTCGACAATGCGCATTTTCGCGACTGGAGCTTCGCACAGGCGCTTGAGCGCGCCGACGAACTTCCCGCCTTCGACATCATCGCCCTGCACGGCGTCCTGACCTGGGTGTCCGATGAAAACTTCGACCAGGTGTTGCGGTTCATCGACCGCACCTTGAAGGCCGGCGGTCTGGTCTATGTCTCCTATAACAGCCTGCCGGGCTGGTCCGAGACCCTGTCTTTCCGCCATATGGCCCATCAGCTGTTCACGCGCGTGGGTGACGCCGACGGCGTCCCGACCCGAGTGCTGGATCTCGCCCAGCGCCTGACCGACGCCGGCGCGGTCTATTTCGCCAAACAGTCGGGCCTGGGGGGCAAGCTGGCCCACCTGCGCACGCAGTCGAGCGCCTATTTCGCCCACGAATATCTGAACAGCCACTGGCGGCCGTTCCATTTCACCGAGGTCGCGGGCCGCATGGCCGAGGCCCGGCTGGACTACATGACCTCGGCCACCTTGATGGACAGCATGACCGAGGCGGCGACCACGACCGCCGCCGCGGCGATCATCGCCGAGGAGGCGGGGAACGACCGCATCTGGGCCGAGCAACTGCGCGACCTGGCCAACAACAAGACCTTTCGGCGTGACATCTATGGGCGCGGCCTCAACCGGCTGAACCCGGTGGACCAGTTCCTGTCGCTGCGCGAGCAGCAGTTCGCCCTGGCCGTGCCGCGGGCCGACGCCAAGATCGCCTTTGTCGGCCCCATGGGCGAAATGGCGGGCGAGGCGGCGGTCCACCATCCGATCCTGGACCGGCTGGCCGCGGGGCCAGCGAGCTTTGGAGAGCTCCAGGGCCTGATCCCGGCCAGCAATCCGGCCGTGGCGCTTCAGGCTCTGGCCCTGCTGGTTCACGCCAAGCAGATACTGCCCGTCCAGGAGGTGGTCGATCCCGGCCCCGCTCAACGGCTCAACCAGGTCCTGCTGTCGGCTTATCGGGTCGGTCGCAGCTATAACGTCCTGGTGGCGCCGGCCGCGCGAACCGGCGTGGTTGTGGGCTCCGCAGACCTGCTGACCGCCTGCGCCGTGGCCGACGGGCGGGGTGACGATCTGGCGGATGCGGCGGCCTACGGCTACGCCATCCTGTCCACGAGCGGGCGCCTGTTGCATCACGAGGGTCGTCAGTTGGTGGACGATGAGGCGCGGGCCTATCTGGCCGAGCAGATGGCCCCCGCCTTCAATGGCCGCATCGACGTCTGGAGAAACCTGGGCGTCCTTTAGGGGAGCGTCAGGTCCGAAAGCGGCCGGCTTCCCGGCGACAGCAGGGCCTTGTGGAAAGCCTTGATGTCGAAGGCCGCGCCTTGGCGGGCCTGGGTGCGCTCGCGCGCCTGGCGGATGGCGTCATAGCCCAGCATATAGGACAGCGATTGACCGGGCAGGGCCAGGTAGCGATCGACCTCCACCTCGATTTCAGCGCGGCTCAGGGCGGTGTTTTCCAGCATGAACGCCACGGCCTGATCGCGCGACCAGCCCCTCACGTGCAGGCCCGGCTCGACGATCAGGCGGCTGGCGCCCCACAGGTCCTTGGCGGCTGAGCCGATCAGGGCCTGACGATCACTATAGAGGCCCATCTCCTCGGCCAGGTGCTCGGCATAGACGCCCCACCCTTCGACAAAGCCCGAGTTGAACTGGCCCGGCGCCCTGGCGGCTGAAAAGCCCAAGTGATGGCCGGGGATCGTCTCGTGAAAGGCGATGACCTGCGCCATCAACCGCCGGTCCTGAGGTCGCGACAGGTTGACCCGGTAGGTCGCCGGCGTCTGGGCCGTGGCGGGTTGGTAGTAGCCGGCGGGCAGGTCCGCCTCCAATGAAGCGGGGATGGGTTCCAGATTTATGGGCGGCGCGTCGGGAAGATCAAACCAGTCTGGCGCGGCCATGCGGGCGCGCTCCAGCGCCGCCCTCGATATCCGCAGGATGTCGTCGCGGGTGGTGGGCGTCTGCTCGCCAGCGCGCAGGCCTTCCAGCACCGGGGCAAGGTCGGCCTCAGCCACGCCACTGAGTTCGGCCAGCCTGGCCCGACGCTCGGCGAGCAGCCGGCGACCCGTCGCCTCGATCTGGTCGGCGGTTAGCGCCAGGCTGGTCCAGCGCGTCGCCGCGAGAAGAAAGCAGGCCTGACCCTCGCGATCGAGCGCCAGCCCGCTGCCGGCCGGGGCCTTGGGCAGATAGCCTTGGGATAGGAACCGTGCGTAGTCGGCGACAGCGTCCTTCAGCGGGCCATCCAGAAGGGCGCGCCATTGCGGGTCGGTCAGTTGCGGCGCTATCGGACCGGCCTGCAGGGCTTGGACTTGCGTCAGGATGCGGCGAGCCACGTGCGCGGGAGCGTTGGTTCGGGCGCGCAACGCCTCGATATCGGCGTGCAGCGCGGCGGGAGCGCCTCGCCAATCGTCCAGCGCCACCTGCTGAACCGGCGCCGGCGCGGCGGCCAGCCCGGCCAGTTGTTGAGGCCAGCGCGCCTGCCAACCGGTGAGCGGATTGAGCAAGCGCAGGTCAGTGTTGCAATCGGACAGGGCTTGAGTCGCGTCGCCGCCTCCCGCGACCGTTGGCGCCGCCAAGGCGGGTGCGGCCGCCAGGGCGAGGGACGCGGCGATAGCGCCGATCTTGGCCAAGCTCATCAGGCAGGCGCTTTTTCGAACTGCGTCGCCACCGGCGGCTTGGCCATGGCCGCTTCGATCCAGTCGCCGAACAGGTCGATGATTGTGGGGTTGAAGGCGGCCGGCGGCGGCGCGGCGGCGTTGGCCCGCACCTGGGCCGGCGTGCCCTCGATACGCATGCCGTGGCCGGTGAGCGGCACGGAGACGAAACGGGCCGTGCCAGGGCGATAGTGGCTGACCACATCGGCGATCAGCTTGTGATCCTCGTCATTGAGGGCGGCCAGATCGGACTCGCCCCGTACCGACAGCACGTCGGAGCGCACGTCGCGCCAGGCGGCCAGGCTCGCGACCTTGGCGACCCCATGCCAATAGCTGTAGTGGCGGCTGAAGATCTGCTCGGCGCCGTCCCAGCCGAACCAGTCGCGCAGTCGCTTGGCGTCCTCAGCGTTTGTGGCGGCCACCTGGGCGGGCGTTGCGCCCTGGCCGTAGATCTTCTCGATGACGCCGCGGGTCGCCTCGCCATCGGCCTCCCCGCGCGCCGGATCGCCGCCACGGGCCAGGAAGGCCTGATACTTGAAGACGTCCTGCAGATAGTCCTGCCAGCTGCGCACCACGGTTCCATAGACCGCCACGCCGCGCGGCGATGGGTTGCGGGCCGCGATCAGCGGCGCCTCCACGCCGCCCATGGAGTGACCCAGGATGAAGATGCGCTCGGGCGAAATCTTCAGGTCCTTGACCAGGTGGTTATAGCCCGCCTCGAACGCGCGCACCTCGGTGTCGAAGTCGATGGTCGCGCACGACGGCCCGCCCAGGCTGTCGCCCACACCGGGCTTTTCGACGCGATAGGTCGAGACGCCGCGCGCCAGAAGGCCCTGCGCCAGCAGCCGATAGGCCGACTGCGGATTGGACGCCTCCATGCTGGCGCAGGTGTAGCCCTGGATGATGTACAGCACCGGGCCCGCGGGCCCCTGCGGCGGCGCCACCATGATGTCGGCAAGCTGGCCGCCCCCAAAGGGGACGGAGCCGTAGGTCGCGTGGCCGCCATCGTACTGTTCGCGCGCCTTGGGGGCGAGCTTGCGGGTCTGGACCAGGGTTTTGTCGCCACGCCGCAGCGTGATCTTGACCGCCTGTCCTTGGCGACGGCCTTCCAGAGCCGACAGCACCGCCGCCGGCGAAGCGGTCGCCGCGCCGCCGATGCTCAAGATGACGTCTCCGGCTTGAAGACCCGCCGCCGCGGCGGAGGCTGGAGTTGCGATCGCGTCCACGGTGACGCCGCCGTCCTTGGCCGCGCCCAGAGTCACGCCCAGCTCCGCGCGGCGGGGCAAGGCTTGCGCCGACCCGGCGACTGTCAGGAAGGCGGCGGAAATCAGCAGGGCGAGACGCACGGACATGAGCTTTGGCTTTCGACGGAGGCGAAGGGGTCGCGATAGCAGGCGCGACATCGCTGCGTCCTTGACCGTTCTTGCGAACTTGCGCGGCGAGCGACAGGATTGGGCGTGACCGTCGATTTCGTACATCAGCGCCAGCATCTGGACCGGCCTCGCCAGGCCGCGCCCGGCGGCCGACTGGTGCTGTCGCAGCTTTCTGGCGGCAGCAGCCAGATCGCGCGCGCCGCTGTGTGCGTCAAAGTCGTTCTGGAGGGGGAGGAGCGATACGAGGCGAGCGGGCGCACCCATCGCCTTGGCGCCGGCTCCCTGATGATCGCCGATGTGGGCTCGGCCATGCAGGTGAGCCTGCCAGCGGGCGGCGAGGCCACAGGCCTATGCGTCTACATGCCGGCTAACCCGTCTGATCAGCCTTGGGAATCAGCCCTGTCAGGCTCTCCCCTGGTCATGCCGCTGGTGGACCATCCCTTTGGGGCGGCGCTGACAGCCCTGGCCCAGACGTTGGCGCGGCGGCCTGAGCATGGGGAAGAGGCGGCGTCCGGGGCGTTGGAGGCGACCCGTCGCGGACTGAACCATTTCGTCCAGGACCTGGGCCTGCGCATCGGAGCCCTCAGCGGCGGCAAGGCCGCGACACGGCTGGAGCTTCTCAGGCGGATCGAGACCGCGCGGGCCTATCTGCATGCGGTGCGCGATCGAGCCGTGCCCCTGGATGAACTGGCCAGGATCGCGGCGGTCTCGCCATTTCATCTGGCGCGCGCCTTTCGCGAGGCGCATGGCGCGGCGCCGGCCGCCTATCATCGCAATCTTCGCATGGCTTGGGCGGCGGACATGTTGGCCTCGGGTCAGGCAAGGCCCGCGCAGGTGGCGCGCCAGCTCGGCTTTGCTGATCAGGCCAGCTTCACCCGCGCCTTCGTGCGCCGCTATGGAGCGCCGCCTGGAGCGGCCCGTCAGACCGGCGCGCCCACGTAGCGCGCGCGAGGCCGGATCAGGCGGCCGGTCTGGGACTGCTCGATGGCGTGGGCGACCCAGCCCGCGCAACGCGCCGTGGCGAATAGGGTGAAGGGCGCGTCATCGGGCAGGTTGAGATGCTTGGCCAGGGCGGTGAGGGCGAAGTCGATGTTCGGCCTGCCCGATCCCGCCGCCTCGGCGGCCTGAGCGGCGGCCGCCCATCGCTTGGGCGTCTCGAACCTCTCCAGCAGGGCTTGGGCGCGCGGGTCGCCTTCTGGATAAAGCGGATGACCAAATCCAGGCAGGGGCTCGCCGCGCATCAGGCGGTCGGCGGTGGCCGCTTGGGCTCCGCTGCGCTTGACCTCGGCCATGAAGACGGCGACGCGGCTAGCCATGCCGCCGTGCAGCGGTCCCGACAGGGTCGCCAGGCCCGCCAAGGCGCTGGCGGCCAGGGATGCGCCCGTCGACGCCGCCACTCTGGCCGCGAAGGTCGAGGCGTTCAGTTCGTGATCGGCCAGCAGAACAAGCGCGCGCCGGATCAGGTCGGCGCCGTCTGCATCGCACCCCCAGGCCAGCGCCAGTCTCTCATGCGCCGGGTCGCGGCTGTCCTGTCCGGCGGCGGCCGTGACCACGGCGTCGAGCAGGCTGGCGGCGTCCACGGCCAGGGACCGGGGTGAACGGCCAGCGACTGGCAGGTCAGTTCCCACGCGTCCCGCCAGGGTGGCGAAAAGGCGCGCGCCGGCGGTCTTGCCCTTGGCGATCGCGGCGTCGGTGACCGGAACAAGATCGGGGGCGCTTTGATCGCGAAGCAGCCGCGCCACGGATTCAAAGCTCTCCGACTGCGACAGGCCGACGGCGTCACGTCCCCGGTAGTAGAGACAGCCGCGCGCGACGGTGGTGATGGCCGAGGCCAGCACCGGCTCGCCCCAGGCGATGGCGTTCTGGGCTACGTCGGAGGCTTTGCGCCCGCGCCGCTTGCGGTCCGCCAGGGCGGCGACGTCAGCGGCGCTGTAGCGGCTCCGCCTGGGATCAGCGGCGTCGGTTTGGGCCGTTATCCGCCCCCGACTGACATAGGCGTAGAGGGTCTGAGCCCGCACGCCGAGGGCGGCCATCGCGTCTTCTGCGGTCATCCAGTCCATCATATATTGATTATATTGATCAAGATTGACGTCAATGTCTTTCAGGAGCGGATTGCGGCCAAATCCAAGAGGAGATGTCCATGTCGGGACTAGAAGGCGTCGTCGCCGCGCAAACCGTTCTTTCAGAAGTCGATGGCCTGGCGGGCCGGCTGATCATCCGCGGACATGCCCTTGATGAGCTCGCGGGCCGTTGGTCCTTCGAGGAGGCCGCCGGGCTGCTGTTGGCTGGCTTCTTTCCGGACCTACCCGACGATCTGGCCCCCGCCCTGGGGGCGGCGCGGGTAAGGGTTTTTGAGCAGGTCGCTCATCTGGACGCCAATCTCGCCCGCGCCCCGGTCGAGGCGATCCGTGCTCTTGTGGCCAGACTGGCGGACCGGGACGATCTTGAGATTGGGCTGAACCTGATCGCCGCCCCGGCGGTGTTCACCGGCGCGGTGCTGCGCGTCTCGACGGGCAAGGCGCCGATCGCTCCGGATGCGAAGCTCGGCCACGCCGCCGACAGCCTGCGCATGATGCGTGGCCAAGCGGCGACCCGGGCGCAGGCCGCAGCCCTCGACACCTACCTGGTCACGGTCTGCGATCACGGTCTGAACGCCTCGACCTTCGCCGCCAGGGTCGTCGCCTCGACCCAGGCCGGTCTGACCTCGGCGGTTCTGGCGGGGATCAGCGCCCTCAAGGGTCCGCTGCATGGCGGCGCGCCGGGGCCCGTGATCGACATGCTTGACGCTATCGGCGCGCCGACGAACGCCCGCGTCTGGCTGGCGGAAGCCCTTGATCGCGGCGAGCGGCTGATGGGCTTTGGCCACCGCATCTATCGGGTTCGCGACCCGCGCGCCGACGCGCTCAAGGCGGCGGTGCGCGATCTTGCCCTGCAGGAAGAAGCCGTGTGCGGCCGGATCGCCTTGGCCGAGGCCGTGGAGGGGGCAGCCCTGGCCGAGGCCGTGGAGGGGGCAGCCCTGGCCATTTTGCGCGAGCGCAAGCCAGATCGGCCGCTGGAGACCAATGTCGAATTCTACACAGCGCTGCTGCTGGAGGCTCTGGGCTTCCCGCCCAGCGCCTTCACCTGCGTCTTCGCCATGGGGCGCACCGCCGGCTGGGTCGCCCATGCCCGCGAGCAAGTAGCCGGCGGGCGCCTGATAAGGCCGCAGTCGGCCTATGTCGGCCCCCCTCCTCGCGTGGCGGCCTAGGAATCCAAAATCGTATACGATAGCTTGACCCTCATTTCGTGGGGGCCAAGTCATGTTCATGCTTCGATGCCTGGGGGCCGCGGCAGCCCTTTTCCTGGTTGTGGCCAGTCCCGTCCTGGCGGCGGCCACACGGGCGGACGTGGATGCGGCCCTGACCCTGCGTGATCGCTGGATGTTCCTGACGAAGGACGTCGCTGACCCGGCGACCTGGGTCGAAGGACAGTCGAAGTTCTACTATCGCAAGACCGTCCCTGGCGGGTTCAGCTTCATCGCCTATGACGTGGCCACCAACGCCAAGGCGTCGGCCTTTGATCATGAGCGCCTCGCCGCTGGCCTTTCAAAGGCGATGGGCGCGCCGCAAAATCCTCTGCGTCTGCCGTTCGACACTTTCGTTCACGAGGGGCGGTCGATCGCCTTTGCGTCCGGCGAAGGTCGCTGGACCTGCCGGCTGGAGGACTACGTCTGCGCCCGCGCCCCGGCCCGCAAGGCTCGCCCCAAGGGCTTTGGCGTGGTGCGCGATCTTTCCGTTCCCGCCGACAATACGCCCAGGCGGTCGCCCGACGGCCGATGGGAGGCCTTCGTCCAGGGCGACAATCTGGCGGTGCGCGCCTTGCCGCACGGGGCTGTGACGATCCTGAGCACGGACGGCTCGCCGGGCGATTTCTACGACCCCGAGACCATCGCCTGGTCGCCGGACTCTAAGAAGCTCGCCCTCTATCGCTTGCGGCCCGGCTATGGGCGCAAGGTGCTGCGGGTGGAGACCTCGCCTGGCGATCAGGTGCAGCCCAAACTGCAGACCCAGCTCTATCCCAAGCCCGGCGACCCAGTGGATATCGAGCGACCGGTCCTGTTCGACGTGGCGTCAGCCAGGCAGGTCACCGTCGCCGACGACCTCTTTGCCAACCCCTATGCGATGTCCAAACTGGCCTGGCGCAAGGACAGCGCCACGGTGACCTTCGAGTATGATCAACGCGGCCATCAGGCGCTGAAGTTGATCGAGATCGAGGCGGCCAGCGGCAAGGCCCGCGCCGTGATCGACGAGCAGACCAAGACCTTCATCAATATGGGCCGGACCTTCCGCCAGGATATCGGCGCCGATGGGCGCGAAGTGATCTGGATGTCGGAGCGAGACGGCTGGAACCACCTCTATCTGCACGACGGCCGCACCGGGCGGGTGAAGAACCAGATCACCAAGGGCGACTGGATCGTGCGCAAGGTGATCAAGGTCGATGAGGACAGGCGCCAGATCTGGTTCGCGGCCAGCGGCATGCGGCCGGGCGAGGATCCTTATCTGCAGCATGTCTACCGCATCGGCTTCGATGGCCGGGGTCTGACGCCCCTGACCTTCGCCGACGCCTGGCATGACGTGGCCTTTTCATCGGACATGGCCTTCTACGTCGACACCTATTCAAGGGTGGACCAGCCCAACATCTCCGAATTGCGCAAGGCCGACGGGACTTTGGTGGCGCGGATCGAAACCGGCGACATCGGCGCCCTGAGGGCCGCCGGCTGGAAGGCGCCGCAGGTGTTCAAAGCCAAGGGCCGCGACGGCCGCACCGACATCTGGGGCCTAGTGGTCCGTCCCAAGGACTACGACCCGGCCAAACGCTATCCGGTGATCGAGAACATCTATGCCGGCCCGCACGACAACTTTGTCCCAAAGACCTTTTGGCCGTTCGGCTTCCACGCCGGCGGCGACAAGATGATCGGCATGCAGGCCCAGGCCGACCTTGGCTTCATCGTCGTGCAGATGGACGGCATGGGCACGCTGAACCGCTCAAAGGCCTTCCACGACGTCGCCTGGAAGAACCTGGGCGACAGCGGTTTCCCCGACCGGATCGCCTGGCACAAGGCGCTGGCGGCGATCGATCCGTCCTATGACGCCAGCCGGGTGGGCATCTACGGCGCTTCGGCCGGCGGCCAGAGCGCCTTTGGAGCGCTGCTCTTCCATCCCGATTTCTACAAGGCGGCCGTCGCCTATGCCGGTTGTTACGACAACCGCATGGACAAGATCAGTTGGAATGAACAGTGGATGGGCTGGCCGGTGGACGACAGCTACGCACGGGCTTCGGGTGTGGATAACGCCCACAAGCTGCAGGGCGACGTGCTGTTGATCGTGGGCGAGCAGGATTCCAACGTCGATCCCGCCTCGACCCTTCAGGTGGTCGACGCCCTTATCAAGGCCGACAAGACCTTCGAGTTGCTCATGGTCCCGGGCGAGGGCCATGCGGTGGGGCGCTCCACGGGGCCGATCCCCTATGTGCAGCGGCGCCAGTTCGACTTCTTCTTGCGCAAGCTGCGCGGGGAGGCGGCGCTGGATTGGAATCGCAGCGCCGCACCCTAAGGGGGACTTAGTTCGAAGCCAGCTGGCGAGACACCACGGTGCGCGTCTGGGCCACGGCCTGCTTGTAGCAATCGCTCTTTTGAGCCGAGCGCTTGACGAGGGCCACGCTGCCTTCATCGGCGCCGCAGGCGGTCAGGGCGGCCGCTTCAATGCGCTTTTCCATGATGCGCGCGGTGGAGGCCTTGGCCGGGTCGAGGTCGCCGACCTTGACGACCGCGGAGTTGGTCGCGGGAGCCGCGACGGCGACGCTGGCGATCAGGGCGAAGGCCGCGGCGGGAGCAAGCATCTTCAACATTGGCGTTTCCTTGGGCTGTTTTTGCACGCGGAAGGCCAAAAACTGTGCGCTCCGCACGTTTTTCCTACATAGGCCTATGTTTCCGTCGTTTCCATATTGACGATGAGATTCTTTGAAATCTCGCCGGTCGGCGAACCGGGTTTGAAGCGAGGCTTGAGGACGGCATGTCAACTCCCGCTCTGTCGGTCGCCGATAAGGCCGTGATCACCCGGCGTATCACCCTGCTATCGACCCTGGCGGCCACGCTGCTTATCGCCCTGAAGGGCGCCGCCTTCGCGGCCAGCGGCTCGGTGGCGGTGATGGCGTCCTTGGCCGACTCCTGCCTGGATCTGGTGGCGTCGCTCGTCACGCTTTTGGCCGTACGCTACGCCAACGCGCCGCCCGATGCGGCTCACCGGTTCGGCTACGGCAAGGCCGAGGCCTTCGCCAGCCTGATGCAGGCGGGGCTGGTCTTCGCCTCGGGCGCCTTGATCGGGCGCGAGGCGATCGGCCGGTTGCTGCACCCGGCGCCGGTGTCGGTGGATGGGTGGAGCATCGCGGTGATGATCGTCTCCATCGCCATCACCGGCGGGCTGATCACTCTGCAATCGCGCGCCCTGGCCAAGGCGGGCTCTATCGCTGTCGCCGGCGATCGGGCGCACTACGCGGCCGATCTGGCGTCCAACGGCGTGGTGATTGTGGGCCTGCTCGCCACCGCCCTGACCGGCGTGGTTTGGATCGACGCCGTCGCCGGCTTGGTGGTCGCCGCTTGGCTGGTCTGGGGGGCGGTCGGGGTCTTCCGCGGCGCGTCAGGCCAACTGATGGATCGCGAGCTGTCGGACAAGGACCGCGCCCGGGTGCTCGCCCTGATGGCGCAGGATCCGCGTGTCCGTGGCGTGCATCAGCTACGCACCCGCGAGTCCGGTCCCTACATCCACATCCAGGCCCACATCGATCTCGACCATGATCTGACCCTGGAGGCGGCTCACCAGATCGTGGTCGACGCCGAGCGACGGATTCTGAGCATTTTCCCCGCCGCCGACATCCTGCTCCACGCCGACCCCCGCGGCCGGGCCGAAACCCACGGCGGGGTGTTTGGCGAGAGCTGAATTGGGGAAAGGTTTGCTTTGCCGGCAACCAGGGCCAGCGCCGCGCCTGGAGCGTTCCTGAACGCTCACGCGTGGCGCGCTCTGGGGCGATCGCGGCAACAGTTTGTCACACTTGCCGTGACGCTCCAGCAAACTGCACGCAACATTTGATCGCTGTCGCGGACCGCCACGGCAGGAGTTATCTGATGACCATCAGGAATGTCGCGCATTCCGGCGCGTTGCGCGCCGCGCTGGTCGTCTGTGTCATGACCGCGCCATCCTTGGCTCAGGCTCAGACTGCAATCACCCCCGAGCAGGTCCAGCAGGCCATTGTCGTGATGGACGATCCCCTCGAGCAGGAGACCGCCTTCAGCACCGAGCGCGCGGTGCGCAGCACGCGTGGGGTCTTCCGCACCCTGCACAATGACGGCTACCTGCGCGCGGCGGTCCACAAGGGCACCGGTCAGGTGCGCTTCGAAGTGCGCCAGACCTTCAATTATATCGGCACGTTCCGCCACTATGAGCGGGTCAACTACGAGACGGACGCCCTGCCGCGTTCGGCGCGCCTTCTGGTTCTCGCCGCCAACAAGGCGCACTGCCAAGCCATTGAGTTCTCCCAAGCTTGCCTGGAGCAAGTCTCCTTTGAAGTCAGCGAGGCCGATCTTCGTCGCGCCGCTGAAAGCACTGGCGGACACGACCCCCAAGCCTGGGAGCTGAAGTTCAAACCGCAACTGGGTGAGGAGCACCGCACCCAACTTCCCAAGGCTGAAATTGTCGGCCTGTTGCGGACAGTGGACGCCTATCGCGCATCTCAAAACTTCAGCACGGCGTCCGCATCCAAAGGCATGCAGACGACCAACCCGCTGCAGCCCTGAACTCCTTCCTGTCCCCCTTGATTTTGGTATCCGTATGAAGCTTGCCGCTTTCCTGACTCTCGCCGCCCTTACCGCCGCCGCCCCGGCTCTGGCCAACAATCCGCAAAGCACCGGTCTTACTCACACCGTCGCGGTGAGTAAGAAGGCCCGGCTGATCGCAAAAGCGTCAGTGGCCGATACCGCCTGCGCCAAGGCCGGCGTCGATAAAGCCCAGCGGCAAAAAGACCCAAAGGCGGACGGCAAGCGTGACGCCGCGACGGCGTCGGCCTGTTCGGAAGCCGGTTCGGATGGCGGCGCTCGGTAGCCTCGTCGTCTTCATTGTGTCGTGACGCTGCGCTGCACGATGGTTGCGGCTGTAGAGCCCTGCACTTAAGTATCGCTCCGGTTCGGCAGGCGCGGGCCTCCGCATAAGATTTAAATGTTCGACTTGAATCTGAACGTCGCCCTGCAGGGGCCGCCTACGGTCCTTGTTGTCGAGGATGACGCAAGCCTTAGGGCGTTGCTGCTGCGGACGCTGCGCGAGAACGGCTATCACGCTCTCAGCTCAGGTTCGGGCCCAGAGATGGTTCGCGCCCTGCAGGGCGCGTCCGTCGATCTGATCTTGCTCGACGTCATGCTGCCCGGGTCCAATGGTTTTGATCTTTGCCGCGCGATCCGTCGCGAAAGCAATGTTCCGCTGATCATGTTGAGCGCACGCGCTGAGGAGGCCGATCGCCTGCTGGGCCTTGAGCTTGGCGCCGACGATTATGTGGCCAAGCCCTTCAGCGCCCGCGAACTGGTGGCGCGGATTCGGGCGGTGCTTCGCCGCACCAACGCCGACAGCCAACCTATGGAGCTCTCGCGCGGCCAGCTGGGCTTTGGCCAATGGATACTCGACCCGGCGCACCGTGAACTGATTTCTCCCGAAGGCGCGGCGGTCGATCTGTCAGGGGCCGAGTTCGACCTGCTTGTCGCCTTTGTCAGCCAGCCGCAACGGGTGATCGGCCGTGAGCGACTGTTGGAGCTATCGCGCGCCCGGATCGCGGACGCTTCGGACCGCAGCATAGACGTGCTCGTCAGCCGGCTGCGCCGCAAGCTTCGGCGAAGTGAAGAGGACGGGGCGATCATCCGCACGGTACGCGGGGTCGGCTACATGTTCTCCTTGCCGGTCAGGCGGATTTGAAGGCCTTCAAATTACTTCCTCAGGGACTGATCGGGCGCGCGACCTTGGTGGTCATGTGCGCGGTCCTGGTGGAGTTCCTGGGCAGCTTCATCCTGTACGAACACGAGGGGCTCCAGGCCTCGCGCGACCAGCAGGCGCGCGAGATGGCGCACGTCCTGATCGGGGCGGTCCGCATCTTGGACGGCACTGCGCCGGCGGCCCGCGCCGGCGTGGCGGCCGCGCTCAAGACAGACACAATATCGGTGCGCTGGAAGCCCAGCGCCGAACCCGTCCGACTTGTCGATCGCGAGAAACTGCGCGGCATGGGCGCGACCATGGCGCGTCAGGAGCCGGGCCTGCTGGTCCGCGGCTTTGCGATCGAGGTCAAGAAGCCGCGCGATTTGTTGAAACGCAAGCGAGTGACCGCTTCGGCCTCCCTGGAGGACGGATCGCGGGTCGTGGTCGGCACGGACCTTCGCTGGCACGTCTGGGATCTGCTTTTGCAGCAACTGGTGTCGGCCGCCATTTTGTGCGTCGGGGTCATCACCGCGGCTGTCATGCTGTTGCGCAGCATGGGAGGGCCGCTCGGCGCCCTGGCCCAGGCGGCTGAGGCCGTCGGAGCCGACCGCACGGTGCATGTGCCGGAAGTCGGCGCCGGCGATTTGCGCCGTGTCGCCAGGGCTTTCAACGCCATGCAAAAGCGCATCTCCGAGTTGCTGACGGCGCGCACTCACGCGCTCGCCGCCGCCGGCCATGACCTGCGCACGCCCCTGGCGCGATTGAGGTTGCGCGCCGGGATGGTCGCCGATCCAGAAACCCGTGAAGCTTTGGAGCGCGACGTCGATGAGATGACGGCGATGCTCAATTCGCTTCTGGACTATCTTGGTGGCGGCCACGAGGCGGAGCCTGCGCGACTTACCGATGTCGCCGCCATTTGCCTGACCCTCGTCGACGAGGCGTGCGATGCGGGGGGGCAGGTCCGCTACACGGGTCCCGACCACCTCATGGTCAAGGTTCGCCCTGTCGCGCTCAAGCGGGCGATCGACAATCTCATCCAGAACGCGGTGACCTATGCGGGCGACGCCCATCTGATCCTGTCGCACGATCCGCAGCTCACCCTCGCGGTCGAGGACAGCGGTCCTGGGATACCTGAAGACCAATTGAGCCACGTGGTGGATGCTTTCCATCGGCTCGATCACGCCCGGGCGCGCAATACGAGCGGAATGGGTCTGGGACTGAGCATCGTGCAGCGTATCGCCGACGGCGAGAACGGCGCGCTCAACCTGATCAACCGCCCTCAAGGCGGACTTCGCGCCGAACTCGTCCTGCCTCACGCACACTAACGCCGACACAGTTTGTCACGAAGATGCTGCGCAGCAGCAAAGGCCGTCCCCCAAAACCTTGAGCGCGGCGGTTACGGCCTCCCCTTGCCCTAAGGCGCTTGTCGCCGGGTTGTGGCCGTCGCTCCCCTCGGGCTTTGGAGAGTTGACCTTGGAACACTTGCTCGCGCGCGCGGCGCTCTTTCGTGACAATGTTTTTCCTCAAGAGCGCGCCCTCTACGAACGCTTGGCCAGTGACGGTCAAAGCCCTCGCGCTTTGATGATCTCCTGCGCCGACTCGCGGGTCGTGCCCGAAATCATCATGCAGGCCGCCCCTGGCGACCTCTTTGTCTGCCGCAACGCCGGCAATATCGTTCCGCCCTTCTCGCAGGCCAATGGCGGCGTGTCCTCGGCGGTCGAATATGCGGTCGAAGCGCTTGGGGTGCGCGACATCGTCGTTTGCGGCCACTCCGACTGCGGCGCCATGAAGGCGTTCTCCAACCCCTCCGCCTTGGCCAAGATGCCCAACGTCGCCGCCTGGCTGCGCCACGCCCACGCAGCCCATAGCGTGGTCTGCTCGGCCTATCACGACCTGGACGATGCTTCGGCCGTGCGTGCGCTCGCGCTTGAGAATGTCGTGGTTCAGATCAACCATCTTCGGACCCACCCGTCGGTCGCCTCGGGCGTCGCCAAGGGCGAACTGACGCTGCATGGCTGGTTCTTCGACATCGAGACGGCCGACATCCTGGCGCTGGATGGCGAGACCGGCCGCTTCGTCACCGCGCGCGACCGCACCAACCTGCCGGTCGCCCTGGCCGCCACCCCGCGCCTGGCGGCCGCCGACCATGTTCATGTGCGGACCAACGCAGCATGAGCTCGGTCCCTGTTGGTTCCGAGGCCTCGGGGAGCGCGCCCGCCGCAGGCGGATTCATGCGCGACTTCACCGCTTCGGTCGTCGTCTTCCTCGTCGCCCTGCCGCTTTGCATGGGCATCGCCGTCGCCTCTGGCGTGCCGGCTGAAAAGGGCCTGATCACCGGCATTATCGGCGGCATCGTCGTCGGCGCCTTGGCCGGCTCTCCGCTTCAGGTCAGCGGTCCGGCCGCCGGCCTTGCCGTGATCGTCTTCGAGGTCGTGCAGCGCTATGGCCTGGCCATGCTCGGTCCGATTCTGGTCGTAGCGGGTCTTATCCAGCTAGGCGCCGGCGCCCTTCGTTTGGGACAATGGTTTCGAGCGATCTCGCCGGCGGTCGTTCACGGCATGCTGGCAGGCATCGGTCTGCTGATCGTCGCCGGTCAAGCCCACGTGCTGTTTGGCGACAGTCCAGGGCCGCATGGGCTGCAAAACCTGCTCGCCATCCCAGCCGCTTTCGCCAGCCTAAACCCCACGGACCTTGGGGTCGCAGAAGCAACCTTCCTGGTCGGCGCGATCACCATCGCGGCCATGCTGATCTGGGAGAAGGTGCGACCCGCTAAGCTCAAACTCGTTCCCGGCGCCTTGCTCGGCGTGCTGGCCGCGACCTTGGCGGCGATCTTCTTCCAACTGCCCGTGCAGCGCATCGCCGTCCCAGAATCGATCATCGCCGCCATCGCCCCTCCGGGCGCTGGCGACTTGGCGAGACTGATGGAGCCGGCCATCTTCATCACGGCTTTGGCCATCGCGTTCATCGCCTCGGCCGAGACCTTGCTCTCGGCCGCCGCGGTCGATCAGATGCATAGCGGCCCCAAGACCCGCTATAACAAGGAGCTGGCCGCCCAAGGCATTGGCAACCTGCTCTGCGGCTTGGCCGGCGCGCTCCCCATGACGGGTGTGATCGTCCGCAGCTCAGCCAACGTTCAGGCTGGCGCCCAGACCCGCCTGTCGACGATCCTGCACGGTATCTGGATCTTGGGCTCGGTGGCGCTCTTGGCCAGCGTTCTGCGTCTCATCCCGAGTGCGGCCCTCGCCGGCGTGCTTGTGGTGACCGGTTGGCGTTTGGTCAGCCTCAAGCACGCGCGTCACCTGTTCGAGCGCTATGGGCTTTTGCCGACCGCGATCTGGGCGGTGACCTTCTTCACGGTCGTGGCCACCGATCTGCTGACAGGCGTTCTGGTGGGTATGGCGCTCACTCTTGTGGAGCTGGCGCCGAACCTGATGCGGCTGCGCCTGCGCATCCAGACGCAGACGCTGTCGGACGACGAGCGGGAAGTCAGCCTCGACGGCGCGGCGACCTTCGTGCAGCTGCCCAGGATCGCTAAGGCTCTGGAAGCCTCGCCCCGCGGCGGCATGGTGCGTCTGAACCTTGAGCGGCTATCCACCCTCGACCACACCTGCGCGGAAGTTCTAACCGACTGGTTGCGTGGACGAGAGCGCGATGGCGGGCGCGTCGAGCTGCGCGCTAACGAAACTGTTCGGCGTAGGCTTATCCCCGCCCACGCCTGACCTAGCTGGCGACGACGTCTTATGGCGTCGTCGCCAGACATGTTTTGACACAAATCTGATGCACTTCAGAAAGCCTGCGGGCCGCAGTGTCGCCCTTATGGGCAATCTCAACGAACGCTGCTCTTTGATCGGGCTTTCCTCAAGCTGCGCCACCACGGTCCGCGCCGACTTCGGCGCGCTGAAATGATTCCAACGACCAAACTCGTCTTGCCATTCGCCCTGGCCGGCGCCTGCCTCGCAAGCTCAGCTATGGCCCAGGAGGGTTCGCTCAGCGCGGCCGAAGCGGCGCTGCTCAGAGCCGAACTCGCCGGGCTCAAGGCGAAGGTCGAAACTCTGGAGCGGCGTTTGGAGACGGCGATCGGCACGCCCATCGCCAAGGTTGAAGCCACTGCGCCGCCGGATGAAGCCTCACCCCCCGCAAAGGGCCAGACCGAGATTGGTTGGAAGGGCTCGCCGCAGTTCGTCAGCGACGACCGCGCCTTCAAGGTCAAAGGGCGTATCCAGGCCGACGTCGGCTATGTGTCTTCGCCTCCCGGGCTCGATGACGAAGCCTTCGGTCTCGCCAGCGAGTTTCGGCGATTGCGCCTCGGCGGTGAAGGCGCTCTGGGCGGCGGGGTCGGCTATAAGCTGGAACTGGAACTCTCCGACAACAGCGTCGACCTGGTCGATACGTTCGTGACCTTTGATGCGGGACGCTGGCTGTTCACCGTGGGCAACCACAACGCCTTCCAGTCCCTAGATGAACTCACCGGCGACACGACCGGATCTGTGATGGAACGCGCCGCCTTCACGGACGCCTTCAATTTCGAGCGCCGGCTCGGCGTGTCGGCCCAGCGTAGCAGCGGCGCCTGGCTGTTCCAGACAGGTGTCTTTGCTGACGACGTCGAGGCGCTTTCGAACCAGAGCGACGGTCCTGACGGGGGGGATGAGAACAACAGCTTCAGTTTCGATCAGCGCATCGTCTATGCGCCAAGGCTTGGCGACACACAGTTGCACCTGGGCGCGTCAGCACATTGGCGCGAGCTCAATCGCCTGGCCGAGACGCCCACGCGCTATCGCCAGCGACCCTATCTGCACGCCAATAACAGCCGGGTCTTGGCGACCCCCGCCTTGGACGTCGACAGCGAGTTCAACTACGGGCTCGAGGCGGCGCTGATCCGGGGGCGATGGCATCTCGCCGCCGAGACTCACTGGCTCCAGGCCAATCGCCCTGGCCAGCCTGATGTCACCTTCTTCGGCGGCTACGGCGAGATCGGCTACTTCCTCACCCGCGGCGATCGTCGAGGCTACAAGGACGGCCAGTTCGGCCGCGCCAATCCGGCTCGTCCTCTTGACGACGGCGGCGCAGGATCCTTGCAGCTCAACCTGCGCTTTGACTACCTGTCGCTCAACGATGGGCCCATCCAGGGCGGTGAACAGCGCGGCTATCTTGGCGCTTTGATCTGGGGGCTGTTGCCTGACCTGCGCCTCAACTTCAATTACGGCTACCTGCAATACCAAGGAGCAGCCTTAGGCGCCGAGGATCGCAACTATGGCGCTCACGTCGCGGCGGGGCGCATCGAACTGGACTTCTGATCGCGCGACCGGCTCCTGCGCGATCCAATGAGGGACGAAACGCTGGCGATGACGAAGGTGTGGCCAACGAGCTTGGTTGGACGGTCGATGCTGGTGATCGGAGCGATCCTGATCCTCCAGCTCGGCGTCAGCCTGTCCTTCTATGTGAGCATCGACCGTGAGACCGCGCGCGAGGACCATGCCCGGCGTGTCGCTGAGCTTCTCATGGTCAGCCAGCGGGTTCACGCCCTTGGCGCGGCCGATGTCGGCGAGGTGATGACCACCAGCTACCTGGAGGTCGCCCGCCTGCCGGCCCGTCCGCCTTCCCCCGGGTCCTCAAGCGACGAGGCGCAGGCTGTTCGCAAGGCTATCGTGCGCTGGGAGCCGGAACTGCTTCACAAGGAGCTGTTGATCTGGACCAAGGCGAACGAACTGGGTGGTCTGGATCTTGTGGGCGCGATGCGTCTGGACGACGGCCAATGGCTGAGTTTCCGCTCGCGTGACCTGGGTCGCATGTGGCCGACCGCGGTCCGGGTGACCTGGATGACCATTCTTTTGGCCGTGCTTTGTCTGGTGTTCGCGGTCTTCGTGCTCAAGCAGATGGGTCGCCCATTGCGTGATCTCGCCCACGCGGCGCGGGCTTTCGGACGGGCGCCGCACGCGCCAGTCGATGTCGAGGGCTCGACCGACGAACTGCGGGACCTGGGTCGCGCCTTCAACGAGATGCAGGACCGGATCACCGGTCTCATGGCCGATCAGGCGCGATCCATGGAGGCCATCAGCCATGATCTGCGCACCCCTTTGGCGCGCATGCAGTTGGCCACCGAGTTCGCCGAGCCGGCGGATGTGCGCCAGCTGTTCGATGAAAATGTCCGCGAGCTGGACCAGATGCTGAACTCGCTCAGCGCCTTCCTGAGAGCCCAACATCAGGAGAGCGAGGCCGAGATGGTCGACCTGGCTGCTCTGGCCCGCTCGATCGTCGACTGCTTTGGCGACCAAGCGCGCTACGAGGGCCCCAAGACCATGATGGCCAGGACCTATCGGGCTCCCATCGAAGAAGCGCTAAGGCGGATGATCGACAACGCCGTGCGCCACGCTGGCGAGGCCAGCGTCACCCTCGTCGACGGCGCCGAGGGACCTCAGATCAAGATCCGCGACCATGGGGGCGGCATGGCCCCGGCTGATCTGGAACACATTTTCGAGCCGTTCTTTCGCGCCGATCCGGCCCGTGCGCGCAACACCGCAGGCTTTGGCCTTGGGGTGCCGACGGCCGCACGCCTGCTGGCGCAGTGTGGCGGGGCGTTGGCCATCGCCAATGCGTCGGACGGCGGCCTGCTTGTGACCATCACCGCCCCTAGACTTGCCGACCCGCCGAAAGACCAAATAGCGGGCTAGAGCGTCGCCGCGGGCTTGGCCAGGGACGGGGAGGGACCGTCCTGGCTTTCGTCCAGAGCGCCCAGTTCGCCGCGTTCACGAGCCTTGCGGCCATAGACGAGCTCAAAGAGAGGCGAGGCCATTAGGGTGGTGACGATGGCCATCAGCACCAGCATCGAGAACAGGGCCGGCCCGATCACCCCGCGCTGCAGCCCGATATTGATGATGATCAGCTCCATCAGGCCGCGCGAGTTCATCAGGGCCCCGATGCCCAGGGCCGTGGCGTTGTCCTGACCCGTCAGGCGGGCGGCGGCCCAGCATGCGCCGCCCTTGGCCAGGATGGAGCCGATCAATATGGCGACCGCGGCCAGCGCCAGCCCCCAGCTATTGACCATGCTCAGCTCGGTGTTGAGGCCCGAGAAGGTGAAGAACATCGGCAGCAGGACCACGACCGCGAAGGGCTCAAGCTGACGTTTCAGTTCGCGCGCCAGCAGGCCGCGCGGCATCACCGTGCCCAAGATGAATCCGCCGAACACCGCGTGGATGCCGATGGCGTCCATGGCGAAGGCGCACAGCATGAACAGCATCAGGCAAATGGCCAAGAGGCCCGAGCCCACCTTGCCCTCGCGCTCGGCGATGCGGCCAAGCGGGGCCAGCAATCTCGGCGCCGCCGTCAGCATGAAGATCACAAAGACCACGCCGCCCACGATGGCCTTGACGGCCACCATCGGCCCGTCGCCAAAGCTGGCGAGAACGATGGCCAGAACCGTCCAGGCGCCGGCGTCGTCGATCGCTCCGGCCGAGAGTGACAAGGTCCCCAGCGGGGTGCCGCTGATCCCGCGTTCATGGATGATGCGCGCCAGCATGGGAAAGGCGGTGATCGAAATCGCCGCGCCCATGAACAGGGTGGCCTGGAAGGTGTCGACGCCAGCTCCGAACAGGCCGCTGTCCAGCAGCCAGGGCGTCATGGCGATGGCGACCGCGAAGGGCGCCAGCATGCCCGATAGCGACACCGCCGCGGCGCTCTTGGCGTTGGCCTTGAAGTGATCGGTCTGGAAGCCAAGCCCGACCAGGAACATGTAGAGGCCCACGCCCATCTGGGCGCCGACGAACAGGATGGTCTTGGATTCCTTGGGAAACAGCATGGCCTGCAGGTCAGGCGCGAACAGGCCGAAAAGGGACGGGCCGAGGATCACGCCGGCGATCATCTCGCCGACGACCTGCGGTTGGCCCAGGTACTTTTTCGACAGCCAGCCCACGCCGCGACAAGCGGCGATGATGACGAACATCTGTAAAAAAAAGACCACGCTAAGCTGCGCCGGCGTCATGTGTCCTGCCCCTTTGACGCTGTCAGCGCGCCTTGTTTGCGACAGGCTAACACTGACGTTCGCTAAAAAGAAAAAGGAAATGACAGCGCTGTCTCTTTGCGGGCGCCTTCAAATGGGCGCCGCCTGCGCCCATCGATGCGAAACTCCGGTCTTTTGTCGCTGAACGCGGTTCAGTAAACGGGACCTTAACGGGTTCGGCGCCTTGTGGCCGATAGCCTCCATCACCGCCCTGGACTTCCAGACCGCCTCGCATGAGCGTCGAACGCATTCTCCACCATTTCCCGCTCGATCCCGCTTCGCGCCAGGTGCGCGTGGCGCTGGGCGAAAAGCGTCTGGCGTTCGCCGATGTGCAGGTGCGCTACTGGGAGCGGCCAGCCGAGTTCTTGAAGCTCAATCCTTCCGGGCTAACGCCCGTGCTGATTGAAAATGACGGCGGCCAGCCTCTGGTGTTGTGCGAAAGCCGCGCGATCCTTGGGCATCTGGAAGAGCAGCACCCCGAGCCAGCCCTGCTGTCGCCGGACAAGGCCGAGCGCGCCGAGGCGCGACGCCTTCTGCAGTGGTTCGACCGAAAGTTCGACTTCGAGGTCAACGGCCTGCTCCTGCACGAAAAGATGGAAAAGCGTCTACTGCGCATGGGCGCGCCGGAACTGTCGAACCTGCGACGCGGTCGCGAGGCGCTGCGCGAGCACCTGGTCTATATCGAGGGGCTTTTGCAGCTGCGCGACTGGCTGGCCGGCAAGCGCCTATCCTTGGCCGATATTGCTGCGGCGGCGCATATTTCGGTGATCGACTATTTTGGCGACGTGCCGTGGCGCGACTTCCCGGCGGCCAAGACGTGGTACATGAAGATCAAGTCCAGGCCGTCCTTCCGGCCGATCCTCGCCGATCGCTGGCCCGGGCTCGCTCCCGCTGGCCATTATGACGACCTCGACTTCTGATCCATCCAAGGACCTGATCCGCGCCAAGGCGCTGGAGCTGGGCTTCGACCTCTGCGGCTTCGCGGCCGTCGATGAGCCGTGGCTGGCGGGCGAACGCTTGAAAACCTTCGTGTTTGAAGGCCTGCACGGGACCATGGGCTGGATGGAGGAGACGCTGGAGCGGCGCTCCCACCCCACCGCTATGTGGACCGATGCGCGCTCGGCGGTGGTGCTTGGAATGAACTATGGGCCAGACGTCGATCCGCTGGCGGCCCTGGCCGATCGCGACCGCGCGGCCATCTCGGTCTACGCCCAGGGCGACGACTATCACGACGTCATCAAGAAGAGACTTAAGCTACTGGCCGGGTGGATCGTTGAGAGATTTGGGGGAGAGGTGAAGGTGTTCGTCGACACCGCCCCCCTGATGGAAAAGCCGCTGGCGGAGAAGGCCGGCCTGGGTTGGCAGGGCAAGCATACCAACCTCGTCTCGCGCGGCTTTGGCTCGTGGCTGTTCCTGGGCTCGGTCCTGACGACCCTTGAGCTGGAGACCGACACCGTCGCCCAGGCCGGCTGCGGGTCGTGCAGCGCCTGTCTGGACATCTGTCCGACAAAGGCCTTTCCCGAACCCTATCGGCTGGATGCGCGGCGCTGCATCTCCTACCTGACGATCGAGCACAGAGGGCCTATTCCGGCGCAGTTTCGGCCCGCCCTGGGCAACCGCATCTATGGCTGCGACGACTGCTTGGCCGTCTGTCCCTGGAACAAGTTCGCGTCCCAGGCGCGCGAGCAAAAGCTGCATGCGCGCGAGACTCTGAGGGGGCCGTCCCTGGCCGAACTGTCGGCCCTGGACGATCCGTCGTTTCGCGCGCTGTTCTCCAAGAGCCCAGTCAAGCGCATCGGCCGCGACCGGTTCGTGCGCAATGTACTCTACGCCATCGGCAACAGCGCCGACCCGAGCCTGATGGCGGCCGTGCAGCCGCGTTTGGCCGACGCCAGCGCCGACGTGCGTGGCGCGGCGGTATGGGCGGCGGGGCGGCTGTTGGAGCCCGCGGCGTTCGCCGCCTTGGCGGCGGGGCTGGCGGCGAGCGAGGCAGATCCCCACGTTCTGGACGAACTGGCGGCGGCAACCGAACCGCGCCAGCCGCATTTGGCTTAAAGCTTGACCATGGGGGCGTCGTCGCCCTCGCACCTTCGAGGCTTCATGAACGTCCACGCCCGTCCTGTCGTCGCCGCCGTCGCGGCCGCCCTGGTCAATGGTCGCCCGTACACCAACGTCCTGGACCACAGTCGCACCGGCAATGTGCGCATAAGCGCCAAGGTCGAGGGCGAGACGGTCGAGGCCTATGACCATTCGCGCGGACATCATGTGACCGGAGCCCTGCCCAATGGCGTCTATCACCATGGGGACGCCGCCCACATCGCCTTCACCCGCGTGGGCGACACGGTCACCGGCTACCATCACGGCGACCAGACCCATTTCGAGGCCAAGGTGAAGGGCGGCGAGGTGACTTTGTTCGATCATGGGCCAAGCCAGCACTTTAAGTTCACGGTCGGCTGAGGCCCGCTTGCGCCAGATCAAGGCGGTGGTTTTCCGCGGCGTCAGGATCTACCCATGACCATGGATCGGCAGGAGCACCGCAGAATCTTGTCCCCCGGCTACGCCGTCGGCGTCACGGAGGCGATGATCGAGGACCTGGTTCACGCCTTCTACGCCAAGGTGCGCGCCGACGCCGTTCTTGGGCCGATCTTCGACGGGGTGATCGGCGACCATTGGGACGAGCACCTGAGCAAGCTTTGTGACTTCTGGTCTTCGGTGCTGCTGGCGTCGGGCCGCTATAGCGGCGCGCCCATGCAGGTCCACGCCGCCCTGCCGCAGATTCAGGCTGAGCATTTTGGCCAGTGGCTCGCGCTGTTCAAGACGACCGCCGCCGAGCTTTGGCCCAAGCCCGCCGCCGAGCTTGTCTGCGCGCGGGCCGATATGATCGCCAAGAGCTTCCAGTACGGCATCGCCGCCAGCCGCGGCGACCTGATCGACAGTCGTCGTCAGGCCCGATAGGGCGCTAACCGCCCAGGTGCTGGCCGCCCACAAGATCGACCTGATAGGTCGGCGTTCCATCGAAGGCGTCTTCGAGGAAGTCGTGGCTAGCCTCGTAGTAGCGGCCGACCCGGGCCTCGAAGCCAGCCTGCATGATGTAGCCGACCATGGCCGCCTTGCCGCCCAGGTCCGAGCCCGCGAAAAGGTCGAAATAGCTCTCCTGGCTGGAGATCCACGCCAGGGCGGCGTCCACATCGACGCCGGCCGTGCGCGCGGCGTCCAATCCGATGACCATGTCGTAGGCCAGGCGTACGGAGGCCGCGAAATCGAGGCCGCCGAACTTGGCTTCGAAGGCGGCGCGACCCTCGCCCTCGACGCCAAGGCTGACCGCGAAATTGATGAAGCGGTTCACCTCGTTGAAGCGGGCGTAGTAGGCGTCGGTCAGGTCATTGGCGTTGGCGGGGCTGTCGATCAGATAGGCCAAGCCCGCCTTGCTGGGCGCCAGGCCGGTGAAGAACTGATAGGCCTGCAAGGCTACGCCAGAGGTCGGCGCCGACAGATCGACAACCTCGTCGATCAGCCGCTCACGGCTGATCAGGCCGGCCTCGAAGCGCAAGATCAGCTGGCTTAGCTGCAGGGCCGTCTCATAGGTTGGATTGGCCACGACCGTGCCGTCGGCCAGGGTGACGGTCGCGATGGTCGTCTTGGGCGAGTTGGGCTGCAAGCCGGCGGCCGCCGCGAAGTTCTCGCGGATTTCGGGCGCTGTATAGTCGGGGGCGGGCGGTTCAGGCGGCGTCTCATCCACGGGCGGGGCGATGGTTCCGATGGTCAAGGCGAGCGCTGCGCTCGCGGCCGAGGTCGTGCCGGCGAGATTGGTCTGGGTGGCCGTCAGGTTGTGAGCGCCGGCCGCCAGGGTCGAGGTGGTGATGCTCCAGGCGCCGCCGCCATCGGCGGTGGTCGAGCCGACCAGGGTCGAGCCGTCGAAGAGTTTGACCACGGCGTTGGCGCTGGCTGTTCCGGTGATGACGGGCGTGGTGGTGTCGGTCTGGCCATCACCGACGGTGCCCGTGTCGCTGGCGACGCTCAGCACCGGGGTGCTGGGAGCGGCCGGCGTGCTCAGGTCGATGGTGATGCTCAGACCGGTGCTGGCCGTCGAGACGTTGCCGGCTGCGTCGGCGGCCTTGGCTGTGAGGGTGTGGGCGCCGGCCGACAGTGTCGAAGCGGTGATCGACCACGCGCCCATGGCCGAGGCGGTGGTGGTCCCAAGCTCTGTCGTGCCGTCGGTGTCGTAGAGCGTGATCGTGGCGTTCGCCTCGCTCGTGCCGTTGAAGGTGGGCGTGCTGTCGCTGGTGACGTTGTCAGTGTTTGAGGCGCCGGTATCCGAGCCGGCCGACAGATCGGGCGTCGAGGGCGCGCTGGGCGCCAGGGTGTCGAACGTCAGCGGGGACAGCGAGCCGCCAGCGCCGAAGTTGCCCGCCAGGTCGATATAGCTGTTTGCCGTAGCCGTGATACTGGCAGTTCCCCCATTGACCCCCGCGGTCGGGGTGAAGGTTGCGGTGTAGACCGAGCCGGAGCCCGAAAAGCCGCTCAGCACGCCGCCCGACACCACGGCGTCCGCTATGGTGAAGCTTCCGTGGTCGGCCTCGCTGAGGGTGAAGGTGATTGTCGCGGTCTCGCCGGCTTTCAAGGTCGAGACGTTGGAGGTGACGGCGATAGTGGGCGCGGTGGTGTCGAGTACATAGGCCTGGCTAAGGATGGCGCCGCCGTTGCCGGCGGAGTCGGCGACCTGGACCTGGATCGTGTCCGAGCCCGTGAGGGTCACGCCGCCATAACTCCAGCCGCTTGATCCGACCGATGCTGTGGCCTCGGCCCAGGTGGCGCCGTTGTTGGTGGATACGAGCACCCTTTCGCCCGCCGCCAGATTGGCCGAGAGCGTGCCGCTGATGGTTTGCGCCGCGGTCTTGGTCACCAAATCAAGCGCGCTGACGCCGGTATCGGCCGAGAGCCTCAGGCTGGCGACCGATGTCGCTGGCGCTGTGATGTCCAGCACATAGCCGTAGCTGTAGCCGGCGCCGCTGTTGCCGGCGCTGTCCATGACCTTGGCGACGATCCTGTTCGAGCCCGCCAGGGTGGCGCCCGCCAGACTCCAGGCGCTCGATCCGACCGACGCGGAGGCCGACGCCCATGTGGCGCCATTGTCCACCGAGACCCAAACCGTTTCGTCCGCCGCCAGGTTGGCCGAAAGCGTGCCGCTGATGGTTTGCGAGGCAGTCTTTGTGACGAAGTCCGTCGATGAGGTCCCGGTATCGGCCGAAAGGCTCAGGCTAGCCGCCGTGGTTGAGGGCGCTGTCGTATCGAGCACGTACGATGTGGAAAGCTGCGTCGAATCCCCGTCGGTGTTGCGCACAACGGCCAGGAATGTTCCGGACCCGCCAAGCGTTACGGACAAGCTCCAGGCGTTCGAGCCCGTGCTTGTCGTAGCCGGGTTCCAGGACCCGCCGTTGTTGAACGACAGGTAGACTGACTCTCCCGCCACAAGATTGGTGCTGGTCGTGCCCGAAAGCGTCTGGCTAGCGACATTGGTGATCAGGTCGGTGTTCGAAATCCCGCTGTCGGCCGAGAACTGCGCGGTGACGACAGTGGTTGTCGGGATCGCCATGGGAAGCTCCGTCTGACTTGGTCAAGCGGAACGCCCGTGACCGTGGCGGTCACATTTCGCTTGGCGGCCAAGCGAGTGCAAGCAGTAATCGATCGCTACATGAAGTAATGCAAAGCTTGGAAAATGCGAGTTTTCAAGAATGAGAGGCGGAATGTCCACCTCGTGAGTCATTATTGACGGCGTTGTCGAAGATTAAGCTTACCTGACGGCAAGGCGATCTGATCGGGATGCCGCCGTATCTGAGTAACAATGTTCGTGGATCGATGATATTGTTAGATTTCGAGAATTATATCTAACGGATAGATCGGGAGGCGTCGCGCTCAGTAGCCCGAATAACGGCCCGGCCGATGATTGACGATGATCACCAGGCTGAGGGCCGCCGCGCTCAGGAGCGACAGGGCCAGCTTGCCCAGATCGATCACCGTGAAGGCCGCCGCGATGATCAGGACGTCGGCGGCCAGTTGAACCCGCCCCGCGCTGACGCCGCGCTTTTCCTGCATGTAGATGGCCAGCACCCCGATGCCGCCAACGCTTGAGCGGTGCCGCGCCAGGGCGAGCACGCCCATGCCGATGATGGTGCCGCCAAACAGGGCCGAGAACATCGGATCGACCCAGTCGAACGTCAGCCAAAGCGGCAAGACCGCCGTCAGCCCCGCAAGCAACGCGTTGGTCGCCACGGTCTTGAGGGTGAAGGGCCAGCCCATGGTGCGGCGGGCCAGCTCGTAAAAGGGAATGTTGAGCATAAAGAACAGCAGGCCCACCTGCCAGCCCGTGGCGTAGGAGATGATCAGCGCCACCCCGGCCACACCCCCGGTCACCAGCCCGGCGGCCTTGAGCAGCGCCAGGCCGACCGCGATGAAGCTGGTCCCGATGAGGATCGAGTGGATGTCCTCTGAGACGGTGTGGCGCGGCGGCGTCACGGCCGCAGCCAGGTCTTGAGAGCCTGGGCCCAGCGGGCGGGGTCCAGAGTCTTGGCGGCATGATCGCGGGCGGCGGCGCCCAGGGCGGCGCGAGCGTCTGCGTCGTTGATCAGTTCGACCAGCCGCGCCTCGGCCGCGTCAAGGTCGGCCTCGGCCCAGCGTCCGCCGGCGTACATGCCCTGTCGGTCGTCCACGGCCACCAGCCGGGCGGGGATCAGGGCGGCGGCCTTGGGGGTCATGAAGTCCAGGTTGCCGGACCAGGCGGTGGCGATTACGGGCTTGCCGGCCAGCATGCCCTCGGCCAGCCACAGGCCAAACCCTTCGGACCGATGCAGGGACAAGATGATGTCGGCGCTGGCCACCAGGCGGTCGCGGTCGTCGGGCGTCAGCACGCCGTTGAACAGGCGGATGTTGCGCGCGCCGCCTATGGCGGCGTTGATCTGGGCCAGAAGCGGCGAGTGCGCGTCGGCCCCCACGGTCTTGAGCACCAGAAGGGCCTTGGACGAGGAGCGCGCGCCGGCGCGGCGGAACGCCTCGATGGCGGCCAGGGGATTTTTGCGGGCCAGGGTCGAGCGCAGGTCGAACGCAGACAGGACGACCACGGCGTCGTCGGGCAGATCAAACCGCGCCCGGTCGGACGCGGTGTCGGTGGGGATCAGGGTGTGCGGCAGGACCCTGACCGGCAGGCCTTGGGGCGCGACCTCCTCCACCGCCTCGGCGGTGAACCGCGACGGCGCCCAGACCTCGTCCACATGGCGCAGAGCCGGCTTCCAGGCGCGGGGCAGGTGTTCCAGCTCCCAGGCCCAGTAACCGATCACCCGGCGGCCCTTCAGGACGCCGCCGCCGTGCAGGGCGATAAGCTGCAAAAGCTCGGGCGGGTTCATATGAGCGATCAGAACGCCGCCGCCGGGCGCGGGCGGGGCGGGATCGCCCGCGTCGATGCGCCGGTCGTGCCCGAAGAGGGCGCTGACGTCCCAGTCGGTCACTTCGAAGCCCGCCGCCCGCAGGGTCGCCGACAGGGCGCGCGCGCCCTCGCCGATGCCCAGGACAGAACCGTGGAAGCCGGCCAACACGATCGGCCCGCCCGCAGGCAGGCCCAGAGCGCGATGGCGCAGGCCGGCCGTGAAGGCGAACAGCGGCGGCAGGACGCGGCGCAGCGGCGCGCCAAGGCCGGGCGCGAGACGGCGGCGCAGGGCGCGCAGGCGCGCGAGGGCGGGATCGGAGGCGGTCATCGGTCACAGTCTGATAGACGCAAGACGCCGCGGGTGTCCACGCGGGCGCGTCTTGCGTGCTAAGAGCGCTTCGTGCCGCAAGCCTCGCCTCCCGCCGTCAGCGTTCTGATCGTCGCCTATCAAAGCGCGCCGACCCTCCAGCGTTGCCTGGACAGTCTGGCGGCCCAGACCTTCACCGATTTCGAGACCATCGTCCTCGACAACGCCTCCACCGACG
The DNA here is from genome assembly GCF_027474405.1 of Caulobacter sp. NIBR2454. Classification (GTDB taxonomy): domain Bacteria; phylum Pseudomonadota; class Alphaproteobacteria; order Caulobacterales; family Caulobacteraceae; genus Caulobacter. The sequence continues at coordinate 3,497,525 of NZ_CP114871.1, read as the reverse complement.
ACGGCGCCGCGATCGCGCTGGCCGCGCCGGGCGTGCGGGTGATCCGGGCCGATCGCAATCTGGGTTTCGCGGCCGGCAACAACGCCGCGGCCAAGGCGGCCCGGGGCCGATGGATCGCCCTGCTCAATCCCGACGCCTATGCGCAAGCGGACTGGCTGGAGCGGTTCATGGCAGCGGCGCAGGCTCATCGGGACGTGCGCTGTTTCACCGCCCGCCAGCTGATGGACGAAGACCCTTCGCGTCTGGATGGCCTGGGCGATGTGATGTCGCTGGTCGGGGTTCCGTTTCGAGGCGGCTATGGGGCGCTCGATCTGGGCGGTCCAGCGGGGGAGGTGTTTTCGGCCTGCGGCGCGGCGATGATGATCGAGCGCGACCTCTTCGCGGGCCTGGGCGGCTTTGACGAACGGTTCTTCTGCTACTGCGAGGATGTGGATCTTGGCTATCGCCTGCGCCTGATCGGGGAGGCGACGCGGCTGGTCCCGGACGCGGTGGTGCGCCACACGGGATCGGCCAGCAACGCCGGACCGCGCTCGGCCTTCGCCCTCTATCACGGCGCGCGCAATCGGCTGTGGGCCTACGTCCAGAACACGCCGCCCCTACTTCTGGCGCTGACGATCGCGCCCCACGCAGCCTTCACCGCCCTGCTGATGGCGCGGCACGTGCTGCGGGGCGAGACCAAGCCAGCCTTGCGGGGCCTGGGCGATGGTCTGAAAGGGTTGGGGGAGGCTCTGGCCCGGCGACGGGTGGTGCAGGCGACGCGCACGGCGACCTCGCTCCAGATCGCCGCGGCCATGAGCCTTAATCCGCTCGCCTGGCTGCGCGCGGCGCCGGTGGTCAAGAAGGCCTGAGGAAAGGCGGCGGCTCGGAGCGCCCGGCCGCCCTAACCGGCGGCGGAGCGGGTCCCGTGCCCGAGCGCGCGCGCTGCGAGCGCGGCCTGGGTGCGGTTGTGGACGTTGAGCTTGCGCATCAGCGCGGTCATGTGAGCCTTTACCGTCGCCTCGGCGATGCCCAGATCGAATGCGATCTGCTTGTTGAGCAGACCAAGGTTCAGCCCCTCGAGCACCTTCATCTGGGTCGGCGTGAGCCCGCCGATCGCTACTTGCGAATCCTCGTTCGCGACGAGGACTTCCGTCTTAGTCATTTGCGAGCCCTTCTGTTCGTCCCTGCGCACCGCCTCGCGGCGGAGCCGTTCCCGGTTTTGTTCGCCGATCTGCGTCGGTTGATCCGGGTTACGTGAGCGGATGTTACCGCTATCTGTCAGACAAATTCAAGCGGACTTCGCAATGTTAGCGCGAACATCGGCGAAAATGACACGATTGGACAAAACCTGTCATACAGGTTTGCCATAGCATGGCGCGCGCTGCAGCTTCCTATCGGGCGCGAATGGCCTGATGGTCGTGGCAACGACAGGAGTTGGGGATGAGTGAGGGCCGCCTGGCCGATCGGGCCTATACGGGCATTGTTGAGATGATCAACGACGATGGTCTGGCGGTCGGCGACCGCCTGCCCTCCGAGGCGAGCCTAGCCGAGACGTTCGGCATGTCGCGCACGGTGGTGCGCGAAGCCTTGGTCAGGCTGGCCGCCGACGGCATCACCGAGGCGCGGCGCGGCGCCGGATCCTTCGTCAAGAGCCGACCCTCCGATAGGCTCGGGGCCTACATGCCCCTGTCGGAGCTGCCCTCCACCCTGGGAAGCTACGAGGTGCGCTTCGTGCTCGAGGCTGAGGCGGCGCGGCTGGCGGCTGTGCGGCGCTCAGGTCAGGAAATGGACCAGATCGAAGCGGCGCTTCGTCGTCTGCGCGAAGCGCTGCTATCGAGCGCGCCCGCCCACGCCGAGGACATGGCGCTGCATCGCCAGATCGTGATGGCCACAGCCAATCCCGCCTTCCTCGTGGCGTTCGAGGCGCTGGAAGCCGATGTCGACAGGATCATGCGGGCGGGCGTGGATATCTCGCGCTCACGGCCCCCTGAGGTGATCGCCGAGATGATGCGCGAGCACGAACTGATCGTTGAGGCGATCCGCGCCCAGGACGGCGATGGCGCGGCGCTGGCCATGCGCTGGCATCTTTCGCGAGGGCGAAAGCGACTGATGCCCTAAGCGCGCAGGGTCCCGGCCGCTTGGCTCATCAACCACGCCTCGGTCATCTGACGCAGGCGCTCCGGCGGGATGGAAGCGTCCAGGATCAGCACCGCTTCCTCATCGAGGGGCCGTTCGAGCGTGGCGAGCTGGCTGTCGAGCAGGCTTGGCGGCATATAGTGGCCCGAACGCGCGGTAAGTCTGCGAGCAAGTTCGTCATGGCCAGCCTCAAGCAGAACAAAGCGCAGCGGCGATCCGACTTGCGTGCGCAGCCGCTCACGGTAGCTGAGCCGCAGCGCCGAACAGGCCGCCACCACCCTTCCACGGGCGGCGAGCGCCTCTGCGATAGCTGAGGCCACGCGATCCAGCCAGGGCCACCGATCGTCGTCGTTCAGCGGCACGCCAGCGCGCATCTTGGCGACGGCGCGATCGTCGTGGAAGGCGTCCCCTTCGAGGAATGGGCATTGGAGGCTGTCGGCCAGCAAGGCGCCGAGCGTGGACTTTCCGCACCCGCTGACACCCATGACGATGACGGCGATATCGGCCTGGTCGGGGGTGGGGGATGACGGGGGCAAACGACGTCCTCGGCTGGCGGCGACTGGCGCGCCGGGCGATCGAAACGCCAGGGGTGGTTAAGGTTCTATCGGCGCGTCTGGGCGGTGCAACTACGACCATGGTCGAGGATGGTGCAGGCCGCCCGCCGATTTATCACTGGCCAGAACAGCCTTGGGGGCCGGCATGCGCGCGATCCTGTTGTCTTTGATGCTGGCGATCTTGACGCCGGCCTTGGCCGTCGCCGGGCCGTCGGTCCTTTTGGCGGCGCCGGACGATCCGCGTGCGGTCCAGGTCCGCGGCGTGGGCGATGGCCGCGCCGACGACACCGACGCCATTCAGCAGGCCCTCGACGCGGCCCGAGACAAGACCGGCCATGGCCTGGTCTTCCTGCCTTCGGGCCGTTACCGGCTCAGCCGCAGCGTTCTGGTGCCGCCTGGCGTCCGCGTGTTCGGCGTCGGCGCCACGCGACCGGTCCTGGTTCTGGGCGACAATACGCCAGGCTTTCAGGAGGGTGTGGGCACGATGGTCGTGTTCACCGGCGGCGACCAATACGCCGTGGGCGAGATTCCCGTGCCCGTTCCGACTGTCCGGCCCGCCGCCATCAAGGTGCGCGACGCCAATTCGGGCACCTTCTATTCGTCGATGAGCAATGTCGACATCGAGATCGGGGAGGGCAATCCCGCGGCCGCGGGCGTTCGCTTCCGCATGGCCCAGCACGCCTTCCTTCGGCACATGGACTTTCGCATCGGTTCGGGGTTCGCCGGGGTCTATCAAGCCGGCAACATCATGGAAGACGTCCACTTCCACGGCGGCCGCTACGGGATCGTCACCGAGAAAACCTCGCCCGCCTGGCAGTTCACCTTGGTGGACTCCACCTTCGATGGTCAGCGCGATGCGGCGATCCGCGAGCATGAGGCGCGCCTGACCCTGGTCAATGTGGCGATCAAGAACACGCCGATAGGGATCGAGATCGACCGGGGCTACAGCGACAGCCTGTGGGGCAAGAACGTCCGCTTTGAAAATGTCTCCAAGGCGGGGGTGGTGATCTCGGCCGAGGACAACGTCTTCACACAGATCGGCTTCGACAACGCGGTGGCCCTGAAAACCCCTGTGTTCGCCCGCTTTCGCGACAGCGGAAGGACGGTGGCGGGGAAGGGCGAGGCCTATCGCGTCAAGTCGTTCACCTATGGCCTGACCCTGGCGGGCCTGGGCCAGATGGGCGAGTACAAGACGCTGGTTGATCTCGCCGCGCTTACGGCTCCGCCCGCCGCCCCGGCGCCGGCCTTGAGGTCGCTGCCGTCCATGGCCGAGTGGACCAACGTCAAGACACTGGGCGTAAAGGGCGACTGGGCGACCGACGACACGGCGGCGCTGCAAAAAGCGATCGACACCCACCGCGTCCTCTACCTGCCGGCCGGTTTCTACAAGGTCACCGACACCCTCAAGCTTCGGCCGGACACCGTATTGGTCGGCTTACACCCGGCGATGACCCAGCTGGTCATTCCCGACGGCAATCCCCGCCACGCAGGCGTCGGGGTTGTCGCCCCGATCTTGGAGACGCCTCGCGCGGGCGACAACATCGTATCGGGGATCGGCCTTTTCACGGGCCGTATCAATCCTCGCGCCTCGGCGCTGCTGTGGCGCTCGGGGGCGAACTCGCTGGTCACGGATGTGAAGATCATGGGCGGCGGCGGCACGCCAACCGCCGACGGCAAGTCTCTAGGCGCGGCCCAGGCTCGCAGCGGCGATCCCGTGGCCGATGGCCGCTGGGATGCGCAGTATCCCAGCATCTGGGTGACCGACGGCGGCGGCGGCACCTTCAACGATGTGTGGAGCCCCAACACCTTCGCCTCGGCCGGCTTCTACATCTCCGACACCAGCACGCCGGGCTTCATCTACCAGGTCTCGGTCGAGCACCACGCCCGCAACGAGTTCGTGCTCGACAATGTCCAGAACTGGGAGTTCCTCGCGCCCCAGACCGAGCAGGAGGTGGGCGACGGCCCCGATGCGGTGTCGCTGGAAATCCGCAACTCGCGCAACATCCTGTTCGCCAACTATCACGGCTACCGGGTGACGCGCTCGTATCACCCCGCGGAGACGGCGGTGAAGCTGTTCAACTCCTCCGACATCCGCTTTCGCAATGTTCACATCAACGCCGAGAGCGGCATCGCCCTTTGCGACGAGATCGGCTGCGGCACCTATCTGCGCGCCAGCAAGTTCCCGTTCGAGAACGCCATCCAGGACAAGACCCGCAAGCTTGAGGTGCGTGAGCGCGAGTTCGCCGTGCTCGACGTTCCCGGTGACGCGCCGCCGCCCGCGCCGGCGGCCAGCCGCAAGGTGGAGAAGCTGGAGGGCGGCTTTTGGTCGATCTCCGGCGCGACGACAGCCCCAGACGGCACGCTCTATTTCGTGGAAAAGCGCTTTCAGCGGATCTGGCGCTGGACCAAGACCCGAGGCCTGGAGGTCGTGCGCGACCATTCCCTCGACCCGGTGAATCTGGCCATCGACCGATCCGGCAAGCTCTTGGTGGTGTCGTCCTACGGGCCGCAGGCCTCGGTCTATTCGATCGACCCGGCTGGTCCCAGCGATCAACTGACCATGATCGCGCCGACGCCTTCGGCGCCGCGTGCGGGCGCCATGACCCTACTGCCGGTCAACTGGTGGAATAACGGCGAGTTTCGCGACCAATATGATCCCGCCCGGGGCGAGTTCACCACCTTGGCCGAGATGTTCGCCCGCGACGTCGCCGCGCCCAAAGCGCAGGAGTACGTCTCGCCCGACGGCAGCCTTGTCCTTCCGGCCTTCCGGGTCTGGCAGCAGGGGCCGCCCGACCATGTGGGCTGGCGCTGGGCCGATAGCCTGCAGGCCCACGGCCTGATCGGCGCGAAGGCTGGCGAGCGGGTGTTCGTCACCAATGAATCCGAAGCCAAGACCTATAGCGGCAAGGTTGGCGCCGGCGGGACCCTGACCGACCTGAAGGTCTTCGCCAACCGGGGCGGCGAGAGCGTCGCGGTCGATGGGCAGGGGCGCGTGTTCGTCGCCAATGGCCAGATCTTTCAGTACGCCCCCGACGGAAAGCTGATCGGCCGCATCGATGTGCCCGAACGTCCGTTGCAGCTGATCTTCGGCGGCGAGAACAACAAGATCCTGTTCGTCCTGACCCATCATTCGCTCTACGCGGTGACGCCTTGATCAGGCGCCCGCCTTTGCCGACGATCCGCGTCGGCCGGTCCGCTACGGAGTTCGTCATGAGACTTTGGCTCGTCACCCTGGTCGCCGCCCTCCTCCTGATTGGGGGAGGCGGCGGCTCGGCCTTCGCGTCGGCTTCGGTCCTGGCGACGACGCCGGATGATCCCTCCGCCGTCATGGTCAGAGGCAAGGGGGACGGCCGCGCTGATGACAGCGCCGCGCTCCAGTCGGCGATCGACGCGGCGGCGGCCAAGCCCGGCGGCGGCCTCGTCTTCCTGCCGTCTGGCCGCTACCGGATCAGCCGAACCCTCTTCATGTGGCCCGGCGTGCGCATGTTCGGGGTGGGCGCGGAACGACCGAAGATCGTGCTGGGCGACGCCACGCCGGGCTTCCAGAAGGGCGTGGCCAATATGGTCATCTTCACCGGCGCCAAGGCCGATCCGGCCGTGCGCGTCCCGTTCCCGCCGCCGGGCAGCGTGCCGTTCAACAAGGACATCGCCGACGCCAATTCCGGCACCTTCTACACCGCGATGAGCAACATCGATTTTGCGATCGGGCGCGGCAACCCGGCCGCGACGGCGATCCGCTTCCACTCGGCGCAGCATACCTTCGTCAGCCACATGAGGTTCGACATCGGGTCGGGACTGGCGGGCCTGTACCACGTGGCCAACGAGGCTGAGGACCTGCACTTCAAGGGCGGCCGCTACGGCATCCTGGCCGAGAAGCCGTCGGCGGCCTGGGGCTTTGTGCTGTTGGACTCCACCTTTGAAGGTCAGCGCGACGCGGCGATCCGCGAGCATGAGGCGGGTCTGACGCTCGTCAATGTGACCATGCGCGACACGCCCGTCGGGATCGAGATCGACCGCGGCTATGGCGATTGGCTTTGGGGCAAGGACGTTCGCTTCGAGAACGTCTCCAAGGCCGGCGTCATCATCTCCAATGAACGCAATGTCTACACCCAGGTGGGCTTTGAGAACGCGGTGGCGATCAACACGCCGGTGTTCGCCCGCATGCGCGACAGCGGCAAGACGGTTCCCGGCAAGGGTCGGACCTACCGCGTCGCCGCCTTCAATCACGGCCTTGTCGTGCCGGCTCTTGGCCAGATGGGCGAGTATCGCACGATCTTCCAGGCCGAGGCGCTGACCAGCACGCCCGCGCCCCGGGCGCCGGCGATCCGCTCCCTGCCGGCGACCTCCGATTGGACGAACGTGCGCACCCTGGGCGCCAAGGGCGACAATGCAACGGACGACACCGCCGCCATCCAAAAAGCGATCGACACTCACCGTGTGGTCTATTTCCCCACCGGCTTCTACCGGGTCACCGACACGCTCAAGCTAAGGCCCGACACCGTCCTGATCGGCCTGCACCCCAGCCTCACCCAGATCGTGCTGCCCGACCGCACGCCGGCCTTCCAGGGTGTCGGCGGCCCCAAGGCGCTGGTTGAGTCCGCCGCCGGCGGCGACAACATCGTTCATGGCCTGGGTCTCTACACCGATGGCCAAAACCCGCGCGCCACCGCGCTGCTGTGGACGGCCGGCGCAAATTCGATGGTCAATGACGTCAAGTTCCAGGGCGGCCACGGCACCAACCTGTTCGATGGCGCGCGCTACAACCCCTACAACGCCAACGCGACCGCCGATCCTGACATCGCCAAGCGCTGGGGCGGGCAGTATCCCAGCCTGTGGGTGACCAACGGCGGCGGCGGGACCTTCGCCAATATCTGGAGCCCCAACACCTACGCCTATTCTGGCATCTACGTGTCCGACACCGAGACCCCTGGCTACATTTACCAGACCTCGGTCGAGCATCACCTTCGGTCCGAGATCAGCCTCAATCGCGTCGCCAACTGGGAGCTTCTGGCGCCGCAGACCGAAGAGGAGGCCGGGGAGGGCGAGGACACCGTCTCGCTGGAGATCCGCGATTCCCGCAACATCCTGGTGGCCAACTATCACGGCTATCGCGTGACCCGGACCCGCCGGCCGGCGCCGGCGGCGGTGCGGCTCTACAACTCGCACGACATCCGGTTCCGCAACGTCGCGGTCAATGGCGAGAGCGGCTTTCCGACCTGCGATGAAGGCGGCTGCGCCACCTTCCTGCGCCTGACCAAGTATCCCTACACCAACGCCATCCAGGACGTGACCAGCGGGCTGGAAGTGCGCGAGCGACAGTTCGCGGTGCTCGACGTCGGCGCGGCTCCCGCGCCTGTGACGCCATCGGTCTACCCCGCGGGCGCGCGGGTGGAGAAGCTGGCTGACGGCTTCTATTCGCTAGGCGGCGGCGCTGCCGACGCGGCCGGGACGTTGTACTTCACCGACCGCCGCAACCAGCGGATCTACAGCTGGTCGGACGCCCGCAAGCTTTCTATCGTGCGCGACAACACCCTGGACCCGATCAACCTGGCGGTCGCCGCTTCAGGCGACCTGCTGGTCCTGTCGTCGGACGGCCGCAACGGCTCGGTCTACAGCTTCAAGCCCGGCAGCCCCGACACCGAGGTTACGGTGATCGCGCCCACTCCGACGGGGAAAAGCCCTGGCGCGGCCATCGTCCTGCCGGTCAATTGGTGGAACAACGGCGAGTTCAAGGACCAGCTCGACCCGGACACCTATCAGTTCACGACCCTGGCCGAGATGTTCGCGCGCGACATGGCCCTACCAAAGCCCCGGGAATACGTTTCGCCCGATGGCAGCCTGGCGCTGCCGGCCTTCCGCGTATTCCAGCAAGGTCCGGCCGATCACCGGGGACTTCGCTTCTCGGACTCGCTGGACACCTACGGCTTCACCACGGCCAAGCCCGGTCAGCGGGTGTTGATCGCCAACAGTTCGGAGAACAAGACCTATAGCGGGCTCGTGGGCCAAGGCGGAGCGATCACCGATTTGAAGCCATTCGCCGACCGAGGCGGTGAAAGCGTGGCGGTGGACCCAGACGGCAAGGTCTATGTCGCCAACGGTCAGGTCTTTGTCTACGCGCCTGACGGCCGCGAGCTTGGTCGACTGGATGTCCCCGAACGTCCTTTGCAGCTGGTCATGGGCGGTGCGGACGGGCGGACCTTGTACATCCTCACCCATCACGCCCTCTACGCCGCGCCGGCCAAGTAGTCGCAAATAAGGGAGATCGCCCGGATAGGGTTACGACCATGGTCGTATAGTTTGCATTCCGCTCCTCTGACAAATTCCAGGTAGGCCACGACGCTGGCCCAATGAAAAACTGGGAGGGGATAAGATGAGTGCTTTGGATGGCGCGCGAGGGGGAACGGCCTTTTTAAGCGCTTTGCTCGCATCGAGCGCGTTCGTGACCATCATGGGGGCTGGAACAGCCCTCGCGCAGGAGGCTGAGGCCACGCCATCGGCGGAAAGCCCAGCTGGCGCCGTGTCGGAGGTCGTCGTCACGGGCACGCGCATCCGCTCCACCGGCTTCACCGCGCCGACGCCGACCCAGGTCCTGGGCCAGGTCGATCTGGAGCGGGCCGCCCAGCCCAACATCTTCACCGCCATCACCCAACTGCCCTCCCTGCAAGGATCGAGCGGCGCGACCACGGGCACGTTCAGCACATCGAGCGGCCAGCAGGGCCTGAGCTCGTTCTCGCTGCGTGGCCTGGGGACCATCCGGACCCTGACCCTGCTGGACGGCCAGCGGGTCGTTCCGGCCAACGTCACGGGCGTGCCCGACATCAGCATGTTCCCGCAGCTGCTGGTCGAGCGGGTCGACGTGGTCACTGGCGGCGCCTCGGCCTCCTACGGCTCGGACGCGGTCGGAGGCGTGGTCAACTTCGTCACCAACAAGCGGTTCGTGGGCTTCAAGACGAACCTGCTGACCGGTGTCACCACCTATGGCGACAACCACCAGTGGCTTGCCCAGGTCGCGGCGGGCAAGAGCTTCCTGGACGACCGCCTGCACGTGCAGGTCAGCGGTGAATACGACTGGGAAGAGGGCGTTCCGGCGGGCGGCTTCGGCGAAGACGCACCGGGCAGCCGCGACTGGTACACGACCGCCACCCTGGTCAACCGCGGGATCACCAACGACGGCTCGCCCCAGTACCTCTATCGCGAGCACGTCCAGGCCTACCAGTACGCCAAGTACGGCCTGATCAGCGCCGGTCCGCTGCAGGGCACGGCCTTCGACCAAGCCGGCAATCCGTTCCAGTTCCAGTATGGGGGCGGGGGCGTGCCCTCCAGGGCGGCGAACGGCGCGGTCAGCGGTTGCTACACCAACGGCGGCTTCTGCGTCGGCGGCGACCTGTCGGGCAACGTCGGCATCGGCACCTCGCTGCAGTCGCGCCTCAAGCGCATGAACGCCTATACCCGTGTGGGCTTTGATCTGGACGCCAACCACGAGATCTACGCGACGTTCAACGCCGCCCGTGTGGAGACCAGCAACCAGCCCAACCCGGGGGCGGCCACCACCAATCTGACGATGTCGTGCGCGAACCCGTATCTGCCGGCCTCGGTCGTGGCGGCGTGCGCCAACGCCGGCATCACGACCTTCAGCTACGGCCTCAGCAACGCGCTGCTGCCGCGCAACATCTCGGTCCATCCGACCCGCACCCAGTACCGTCTGGTGGTCGGCGCCAATGGCAAGTTCGACGTCATGGGCAAGAACTGGGTCTACGACGCCTACTACACCCATGGCCGCAACACGACGAACATCCACGTTCGCGACATCCTGCTGATGCCGCGCTATCGCGCGGCCATCCAGGCCACGACGGTGGGCGGGCAGATCGTCTGCGCCGACCCGATCGCCCGCGCCAGCGGCTGCGTGCCGATCAACATCTTCGGCGGTCAGCGGCCCAGCGAGGCGGCCCTGGCCTACATCACGCCTAAGAACGGCCCATACCAGCACTCGGTCCAGAAGCAGGACGTCGCCAGCATTAACTTCAGCGGCGATACGTTCTCGGTTCCGGCGGGGCCGGTGTCGCTGGCCTTCGGCGCCGAGTGGCGCAAGGAGCAGTACTACGTCGAAGGCGACCCCTATGGCGACGGCAACACGGACTCGCCCAACACCGCCGATTACCCCGCAGATCCGGTCCTGACCCCGTCAGGCGCGAACTGGTTCGCCGGCAACTACCATTCCGGCGCTGGCGAGTACTCGGTCAAGGAAGCCTATGCCGAAGTGAACGTGCCGCTGGTCGATTCCGACGCGGCGGGCAGGGCCAACCTCAACATGGCCGGCCGCTGGACCGACTACAGCACCTCCGGAACCGTCTATACCTGGAAGGTCGGCGCCACCTGGGACACACCTCTTGAGGGCCTTCGCCTGCGAGCGGTGACCTCGCGTGACGTGCGTGCGCCCAACCTGTCCGAGCTTTACGCCGCGCCGGTCACCACCACGATGCCCAACTTCACCAACCCGTTCACGGGCGGCGCGCTGACGGTTCTCCAGAACGTGGTCGGCAACCCGGACCTCAAGCCGGAAATCGCCAAGAACGCGACCCTCGGCGTCGTGCTGTCCAATCCGCAATGGCTGCCGGGCTTCAGCGTCTCGGTCGACTGGTACAACATCGTCCTGAACGGCGGCATTTCCAGCCTGAGCGCCCAGCAGGTCGTCAATTTCTGCTTCGCGGGCCTCCAGCAGTTCTGCGGCGCCTTCAACTTCGCGCCTGCCCAGGGCACGGCCTTCGTCAACTCCCAGACGTTCAACCTGTCCTCGATCAAGACCAGCGGCTTTGACATCGAAAGCAGCTATCGGTTCGAACTGCCCAGCGTGCCTGGCCGCTTCACGGTCCGGGGCCTGGCGACGAACACGCACAAGTTCGTCACCAACCCCGGCATCCCCGGGGCGGTCGCCACCGACTCGGCCGGCCAGAACTCCGGCGCCACGCCGGACTGGAAGCTCCTGGCCATCCAAACCTGGGAGACCGACCGCTTTTCCTTCAGCGTACAGGAGCGCTGGTTCAGTGATGGCAGGTTCGGCAACGCCACCACCGAATACGTCGAATGCAAGCCCGGCAGCTGCCCTGTCTCGACCGCCAGTCGGCCGACCCTCGACTACAACCAGATGAGCGGCGCGACCTATGTCGACATCAGCGCCTCGTACAAGTTCGACAATGGTCTGCAAATCTACGGCAAGGTCGACAACCTGCTGGACCGCGACCCCACGCCGTCTCCGCAAACCAATACGGGCCTGGACGCCAACCCGGCGCTCTACGATCTGCTGGGACGGTTCTATCACCTGGGCCTGCGCTATAGCTTCTAGGCCGCTCGCCGCCACCTCCCCCCTGGGCGGCCTCGCCCGGGTCCGGACCGGCGCTGCGCCGCTCCGTGGCTCGGGCGCCTTTCTTCGCGCTAGAATCGTCATGCGGGAACGTCGAGTTTGACTAGGCTTGGCCGATGTTTAGGGGAGGCAGGCGATGATTAGGGCGGACCGTACGCGAGACCCCACCATGGCCGATGTGGCGCAGCTGGCGGGCGTCTCGCGCATGACGGTGTCGCGGGTGATCAATGACGGCGACAAGGTCAGTGAAGCGACCCGTGCTGCGGTCCTGGCGGCGATCCGCGAGCTGAACTTCGCCCCCAATCTGACGGCCCGGAATTTGGTTATGGCCGGCGAGCTGCGGATCGGCGTGGTCTATTCCAATCCCAGCGCCGCCTTCATGAGCGACTTCCTCATTGGCGTGTTCGAGGAGGCCACCAAGGCGGGCGCTCGCCTCATCCTGGTTCGCGGCGAGGCGGGCCAGGCGCCCTCGTTGCCGGAAATGCGAAGGCTGCTGGGCGGCGGCGTTCACGGGGTGGTGTTGGCGCCGCCGCTGGGCGAATCCGCGGCCGTGCGCGCCCTGCTCGCCGCCGCCCAGCTGCCCGTCGCGGTGGTCGCCGCGGGCCGCCCGGCGCCCGATGCGATCAATGTCCGCATTGACGATCGCCAGGCTAGCCAGGCCCTCGTGCGCCATCTCCTGGATCTGGGTCACCGAAGGATCGGCGTCATCGTCGGCAACCCCGACCAGAGCGCAAGCGCCGAGCGCCTGGCGGGTGCGCGGGCGGCGGTGGCGGCGGTCCAAGGCGCCCAGCTTGTCCTAGCGCAGGGGGCCTTCACCTATGCTTCGGGCCTGCAGGCCGCCGAGCAACTGCTCGACCTGGAGTCGCCGCCGACCGCCATCTTCGCCAGCAACGACGACATGGCCGCCGCGGCCGTATCGGTCGCCCACCGCCGGCATTTGGATGTGCCCGGCGATCTGACTGTCGTGGGCTTTGACGACACGACCGTGGCCACCACGCTGTGGCCGCCGCTCACCACCATCCATCAGCCGGTGAGGCAGATGGCGGCCGTGGCGCTTGAGCGGTTGATGCGCGCCCTGCGCGCTCCATCCGCGCCCGAGGCCTTCGCCGACCATGTGCTGGATCATCGCCTGATCGAGCGTCAATCAACAGCCCCCGCGCCGTCGCCAAGGCCGAACGCCGCCTCCCATCCCGAAAGGTCACCGCATGTCTGATCCGTCCGCCGATATGGAGCGCGCCACCGTCGGACAGGTGACGCGGCGGCTGATGCCCTTGTTCTGCGTGATGTATCTGATCGCCTACATCGATCGGCAAAACGTCTCGTACGCCAAGCTCGACATGGTCCAGGCCCTGGGACTCAGCGAGGCGGCCTATGGGCTGGGCGCGTCGTTGTTCTTCATCGGCTACTTTCTGTTCGAAGCGCCCTCGAACCTGATCCTGGCGCGGGTGGGCGCACGGGTGTGGTTCGCCAGGATCATGTTCACCTGGGGGCTGGTCACCCTCGCCCTGGGCTTCACCCAGAACCCGACCATGTTCTACATCCTGCGCTTCCTGCTTGGCGCCGCGGAGGCCGGGTTCTTCCCCGGCGTGCTCTATGTCCTGACCCTGTGGTACCCGCAGGCGCATCGGGCGCGGATGGTGGGTTTGTTCATGATCGCCAGCGCCGTGGCCAACGCCGTCGGGGCGGCGATCGGGGGCGTGCTGCTGGATCTGGACGGCCTTTTGGGGCTGGCGGGATGGCAGTGGGTGTTTTTGGTGACGGGCCTGCCGGCTGTGCTTTTGGCGCCCTACGTCCTGTGGCGTCTGCCCAATGGACCCGCCGAGGCCAAGTGGCTGCCGCAGGCTCAGAAGGCCTGGCTGGCCGCCGCCCTGTCGGCCGAGCGGGGCGGGGCGATCGACGATCACCGCGGCGCCTGGAAGGCGATCTTCGATCCACGCGTGCTGCTGCTGGCGGGGCTCTACATTGGAATGCCGCTGGGCGCCTACGGCCTGAGCTACTGGCTGCCGACCATCGTCAAGTCCTTTGGCGTATCCAACACCGTCAATGGGCTGATCAACATCATTCCCTGGATCTTGGTGGGCGTGGCGCTGTGGTGGGTGCCGCGTCACGCCGCGCGCCATGGGGCCAGCGCCTGGCACATCGCCGGGCCGACCTTGGTGGCGGCCGCCGCGCTTGTCCTGAGCGTGATCTTGCCTGGCTCCGCCCTGAAGTTCGCCATGCTGTGCATCGCCGCCCCGGCCATTTTCGCCGCCCAGCCCGTCTTCTGGAGCCTGCCGCCCAGTTTCCTCAGCGGACCCCAGGCGGCGGCGGGAATCGCCGCGATCAACGCCATCGGCAACCTTGGCGGCTTCATCGCCCAGAACCTGGTGCCCATGGTGCGCGACGCCACCGGCAGCAATCTTGCGCCGATGCTGGCGCTGGCGGCTGTGCTGCTGATGACCAGCGCCTTGATCTTCTACGCAATGGGCCGTCTCGACAGGTCGAAAGCCGGGGGGCGATGACGCTCATGCGTCAATAGGAGCCCGCCGGCTAGGCGCTGACTTGTCCATGAAGTCTGTCGACCTTGTGGCGAGGTCGCCCGTGGGAGGGTGGTCCGGGCCATTCGGCGGCACGCCAAGGGCCGTGTCGTCGGCGAGAGCGCGGTCTAGACCAAGGTCATCTGACACACCGGCCGGGCGCGGGCCGAGGTCCGTTGAAAGTTCAGGTGCTCCAGGCTGGCGTTCTGGGCCCGCCCGCGTTAGCAGACCGCCCCATGATCCGCCTCGACAACATCTCCAAGCAAAACGGCCACCAAATCCTGTTCATCGAGGCCTCGATGGGCGTCCAAAAGGGCGAAAAGGTCGGGCTCGTCGGCCCCAACGGCGCCGGCAAGACGACGCTGTTTCGCATGATCACCGGTCAGGAGCAGCCTGACGACGGCCTGGTCTCGATCGATCCTGGAATGACCATCGGCTATTTCAGCCAAGATGTCGGGGAGATGTCGGGCCAGAGCGCGGTCGCGGCGGTGATGGACGGCGTTGGTCCCGTCAGCGCCCTGGCCGCCGAAATGTCGAGCCTTGAGGCCGCCATGGTCGATCCGGACCAGGCCGACAAGCTGGACGCGGTGATGGAACGCTACGGCGAGGTGCTGGAACGGTTCCAGGAACTGGACGGCTATGCGCTGGAGGCGCGGGCGCGTGAGGTCCTGGCGGGCCTAAGCTTTAGCCAGGAACGCATGGACGGCGATGTCGGTCTGCTGTCTGGGGGCTGGAAGATGCGCGTGGCGCTGGCCCGCATCCTGCTGATGCGGCCCGACGGCATGCTGCTGGACGAGCCCAGCAACCACCTGGACCTGGAAAGCCTGATCTGGCTTGAGGCCTTCCTCAAGAACTATGACGGCGCCCTGCTGATGACCTCGCACGACCGCGCGTTCATGAACCGCATCATCGGCAAGGTGGTGGAGATCGACGGCGGCTCGCTCATCACCTATTCGGGCGATCTCGATTTCTACGACCAGCAGCGGGCGCTAGGCGAGGCGCAGCGGCAGGCGCAGTACGAGCGCCAGCAGGCGATGCTGGCCAAGGAAATCAAGTTCATCGAGAAGTTCAAGGCGCGCGCCTCGCACGCCGCCCAGGTCCAGAGCCGGGTCAAGAAGCTCGACAAGATCGAGCGCGTCGAGGCGCCGCGTCGTCGCCAGTCGGTCCAGTTCGAATTCCAAAGCCCGCCCCGATCGGGCGACGACGTGATCAATCTGCGCAATGTTCACAAGGGCTACGGCGCGCAGCCGATCTATGAGGGCCTCGACTTTCTGGTGCGCCGCAAGGAGCGCTGGTGCGTCCTGGGCGCCAACGGCGCCGGCAAGTCGACGCTGCTGAAGTTGGTGGCTGGCGACACCAAGCCCGACCAGGGCACGGTGAGCATCGGGGCCAGCGTCAAGATGGGCTATTTCGCCCAGCATTCCATGGACCTGCTGGACGGCGAAGAGACGATCTTTGAATCCCTGGAGGGCTCGTTCCCGCAGGCGGGTCAGGGAAGCTTACGCACCCTGGCGGGGTGCTTTGGCTTCTCCGGCGATGACGTGGAAAAGCCTTGCCGGGTGCTGTCCGGCGGCGAGAAGGCGCGTCTGGTCATGGCCAAGATGCTGTTCGACCCGCCCAACCTGCTGGTGCTCGACGAGCCGACCAACCACCTCGATATGGTCACCAAGCAGATGCTGGTCGCCGCCCTCGCGGACTTTGAAGGGACCATGCTCTTTGTCTCGCACGACCGCCATTTCCTGGCGGCCCTGAGCAACCGCGTGCTGGAGCTGACGCCGCAGGGCGTCCATCAGTACGGCGGCGGCTATAGTGAATACGTCACTCGCACGGGTCAGGAAGCCCCTGGGCTGCACCCGGGCGGGTAGCGGCGTCGGCGCCTCAACCCGCCCCATCCCGGGTCTTCAGAGCGGCCTCAACGTGCCGTCCTTGACCCAGGCGTTGAGGTCGACGGGGACAAGCCGCGCTACGCAACTCTCCTTGCCGCAGCCGGCCTTGGCGACCAGGAAGGTGTCGCGGTCGAGCGCGATGAGGCCGGTGCTGGCGTCGAAGGCGAACTTGCCGATCGCGTCGAATGTGCGGTCCGCCCTGATCAGCACTTCCATGAAATCGGGTTTGCCGTAGCAGCCGAACCACCAATGGCTTCCATCATAGGCGGCTGTCTGTATGCCCTTGTAGGTCTGGCCCGTCTTGAGGACGATTTCGCGGCGCAGCCTGAACTGGTCGTCGTACTCATAGAGGGCGTTGGCGCCCACGCCGTCGGGCAGCCCGCCGACGACGATGAACCGATCGTCGCCGAAAGCGATCCCGCCGGCGCCATAGACGACCTCGCTGACGGCGTGCCGCTTGAGCAGGGACAAGTCGTCCGCATCGTAGACATAGATCCAGGAATCGGAGCGCTTCTGCGGATCGTTGAACAGGGCCAAATTGACGGCGACGTAGATCTTGCCGTCGACGTGGCAAAGGTCGCCATGATGATTGGCGACGGTGATCTGGCGCAGGACGTTTCCGCTCACGTCGGTCTTCACGATGCTGGTCGTCATCGACCAATAGATCGCGTCGCGGTCGTTGGTGCAGGCGCCCTGGAGATGGCCAGCATAGACGCCGCTCAGGGCCACGCCGGAACGGGCGACAATCTGAAGCGGCGTTGGCCTGAGCGTCTGTGCGATCACTCCCGTCGAGAGGCTCGCCAGGGCGGCGGGCAAGACTGACAGCAAGGATCGGCGAGACAGGGGGCCGGCGACCATCTTTAGCGTCGCCAGCCCACTTTGCGAAAATGTCGCCATTCACTTCCTCCGCCGCACCGCGGGTACCGGCAGTAAGGACCGAATGTGACAGTTGATCGAGGGACCGCCTGCGGTCTCGCGATCACGACGCTGGCCGTCGCTTAAGAAAAAGGCGGGAGGCTTGCGCCGCCCGCCAGGGAGGTAGAGGAACTAGAAGGCCTGCTTGAGACCAACCTCGATGGTCCGTCCCAGCGGATTGCCGGTCCACGGGTCGTAGCCGAACTCCTCCTGGGCCGGCGGCGGATCGCGGTCGAAGAGGTTGGCCACGCTTGCGGTGATCACCGTGTCCTCGCGTAGCTGCAGGCGATAGGTCAGGTCCGTGGTGATCCACTCCTGGCCGTTCTCGCCGTACTGGACGCCGACACGTTCGTCCTTCACCGCCGAGACGAAATTGACGCCCAGGCGCAGGTTGTGGCGGTCAAAGCCGTAGTTGACCCCCAGATTGGCGCGCCACTTGGGCGCCGCTTGGGCGAAAGTCGCAAAGTTCAGCGTGCCCAGGCGGTTGTCGCCGGTGGTGATGGTGACGCCGTCCAGGGTGGTTGAGCCCGTCCGAAGTTCGGTCACCCGCGTGGCGGTGATGTTGACGTCAAGCTGACCGGGGCCCAGGGGCAGGCCGTAATTGGCCTGGATATCGACGCCCTTGGTGGTCTGGCCCGGGCCGTTGCCATACCGCGTGGTGACCGACGAGAAGGTCCCGATCCCGTTCATCCCGACCTGGCAGCCGTTGTTGAAGGTGATGCGGGCCAAAAGGGGCTGGCGGGCGACGTCGCAGGTCGTGATCGTCCCGCCAGCGCCGTTGAAGACCAGGCTGGCGATCTGGTTGGGGTCGGCGACCTGACCGATCTGATCCTTGGTGCGGATGTCGAAGTAGTCGACGATCAGGCGGAAATCGTGGTCGGAGGACAGGCCCCGGCTTTGCCAGATCGCGCCCAGGTTCGAAGTCTTGGCGGTCTCGGGCTTGAGGTCGGAGTCGGTGACGAACTGAGCGGCCAGCCAGTTGCTGGCGGCCACCGTGAAGGTGCGCGCGGCGACCGTCACCTGGCCCGGCGTCACGCCCAGCGGCGGGGTCTGGTAGTTGGTGCCGTAGGAGCCGCGCAGGGTCAGCGGACCCCACACGTTCCACTTGCCCGACACCTTGTAGACCGTGGCGCCAAGGTCGTTGGAGAAACGCTCGCGCCGGGCGGCCAGCTGGATATCGACGTTGGAGAGCAGCGGCACCTGAAGCTCGCCAAACAGCGAGTACTGGCTCTGCTCGGCATGGGTCGGAACCAGGGGAGCGAACAGCACGAACGGCCCCGGCGCATCGGGCGTGCAGCCGCGGAAGTTGGGGTCGGTGGTCGGCAGCGGATTGGCTTCCAGGTTCGGCGAGCCGGCGCCATTGGCGCTGGTCGTGCCGCTGGGCCATTCACACTGGACGGTCCCGTTATAGAGCGGGCTGTCGACGTTCACCCGGTTCTCGAAGGTGCGGTACTGGGCGCCCAGCGCCCAGCCCACCTCGCCGCCTGGCAGGTTCAGGCCCGAGCGGCCGTTGAACACCAGGTCGGCGGTGAAGTTGTTGCTCAAGGTCTCGGTGGCGCGCGGATCGAACATCCAAAGGGTCAGGTCCTGCGGATTTTCGCGTCCGGCGACATAGTTGGGGTTGGACAGGCCAAGCACCGGCTGGCCCTTGAACGAGGTGGAGAACGGGTTCCACCACTGGCAGCCGTTCTGGCCGGCGGCGGCGGGGTTTTGGGTCCCGAAGCGGCGGGGATCGAGGTCCGCGGCGCGGCAGTTGGGACCACCAAAACCGTTCAAGGCTTCTTGCACCCGGTAGCCGATGGTGTCGGGGTGGGTGTTGAAGTTGTAGGCGTCGTTATAGGTCAGGGCGAAATCATAGCCGACCGCCTTGGCGAAGGGCGCAAGGTCCCCCAGATCACCGGTGACGCCGCCCGAGACGCGCCAGACCTTGTTGTCGATGCGGTCGGCCACGCCAAAGCCTTCACCGCCCGAATAGTAGGGGTTACCGCCGTGGCCCAGCAGCCGGTAGGTGGTGGGCGTGAACCCTTGGGCGCCGGTGACGCCGTGGGCGGCGGCGAAGGCCGCCGCATGGGGGTTGGTGATCGGGACGTAGAACTGGTTGACCGAGCCGGTCGCCATGGCTGGGCCCCGCACGACCGGCTGGGCCGGCGAGCCCATGACCTGGGGCAGGGTCACACGCCCGTAGGAGACGTCGGCATGGAACTTCATGCTGTCGGTGATGTCGGCCTTCACCTGAGCGTAGAGGCGATAGGTGTCTTGCTCTTCGACCAGCCGATAGTAGGGGATGTAGTTGTAAGCGCAGGTGAAGGCGTTGTCGTAACGCCCGCCCACGGCCGCGCAGCTGGCGGGGGTGAAGTCCGAGACCAGCCCGCCGACGGGCGCGCCGAACTCGGCGTCGGCGCTGAGGCCCGGCACGGCGGGCAAGGCGCCGCGAGGCTGCCAGCCGGTCAGGTTGGTCAGGGTCGACCAGGGGGCGGGATTGTAGCCAGCGCCTGGGGTGAGGGAATCCTTGGTGAACCCGCGCTCCAGGGTGTTGAGGCGCGAGCGGTGTTCGTATTCGGCCGAGACCAGCAGGTTGACGCGGTCTTCGCCGATACCGGCCACCACGCCCACCGAATAGTCGCCCTTGGAGCCGTCGATGTACTTGTACTGGCCCTGGGCCTCGACGCCGGTGAAGCGCTCGCGGGTGATGAAGTTGACCACCCCGCCGATGGCGTCGGCGCCGTAGATCACGGCCGCGCCGTCCTTGAGGATTTCAGTGCGGGCCAGCGCGATGGACGGCACGTTGGCGGTGTTTTGGTTCATCCGCCGGCCGTTGAGCAGGACAAGCGTCTTGTCCGCGCCCAGGCCACGCAGGTTGAAGTTGACCGAACCCACCAGGGTGGGGCCGCCAAAGTAGTAGGACTCCCCGCTCGTGGGGCCTGAGATGGTCAGGCTCTTGGCGAACTCCAGGACCGACGGCGAGCCCTGCTTCTCCAGGCTCTCTTGCGAATAGACCTCCACCGGCAAAGCGGCGTCCAGCGCCGAGCCCCGGATGTTGGAGCCGGTGACGACGATCTCCTCGACCTCGGTGGACTGATCTTGCGCCATGGCCGGCAAGGCCAGGCCAAATAGGCCGATAAGCAAGGCGGCGCCCGAGGCGCGGTTAAGCCCCATTCTCATTTTTTGCATCCTCCCGGTGGAATGAATCTCAGACGCTCATTCTCACAAGAGTGAATATGTGCGCGTCATAGCTTCGCCGTCAATGAGCGTTGTTCGTCGCGGCCACATTTTGGTCGTGACGATTGACACCGGCGCGTCTGGTCCCGACTAGGCAGGGGATCGAAAAGGATCTGGAGAACACTCTTGGCGCAGGCGAAGGCGAGGCGGACCTCGGGGGCGGCGGACACGGCGCGGCGCACCAAGGCTGAGCAGCGCGCTCAAAGCCTCGAGCAGATCATGGACGCGGCCGAGTATCTGTTCTCCAAGAACGGTCTTTATGGCGTGACGCTGCGCGACGTGGCCCAGCGCGTGGGCATCCACACCACGCTGCTCAACTACTATTTCAAGGACAAGGTGAACCTCTTTGAGGCCGTCTTCGCCCGCCGCGCCGGCGTGTCCTCGGACCGTCGGATGATCGCGCTGGAGCAGTACGAGAAGGCGGCTGGCGACAATCCCACCGTTGAGGGCGCGCTGCATGCGTTCTTGGACACCGACCTTGATCTTTATTTCGAGGGCGGCGAGCACTGGATGAACTATGCGGCGTTCTGCGCGCGGGTCTCCAATACGCCCGAAGGCGCCGCCCTCATGGACGAGCACTTCGACCCGGTGGTCCTCAAACTTGTCAGCATTCTCAAACGCGCCCTGCCGACCTATGCCGACGAGGAGATCTTCTGGGGCTACCACTTCGTCAGCGGCGCCTTGATGAACACCCTGGCGCGCACGGGCCGCATCGACCGGCTGTCAGGCGGGCTTTGCCATTCGGACGACTTTCCCGCCGTCAAGAAGCGCATCGCAAGGTTCATGGCCGCGGGCTTCATCGCCCTGAAGGACTAGCGCCCGCGGCTGGAGCAATCTTGCAGGCTCACCTGGCCTTGCGTTCGGCTCGCATGAAGATCCAGGTCAGCCAGAGAAATAGCGCCACCGCCAGGCCGTAGAAGGGCGTGAGCGTGTAGAGCGCCATCTGCAGCGAGTTGCCCGGGTGTGTGGCGCGGAAGAAGTCGCTGGCCGCGCCCACATAGGTGGGACCAAGGCCAAGGCCGATGAAGTTCATCACCAAAAGCAAGAGCGCGCCGGCCATGACCCGCTCATGCGGCTGGACCTCTTCCTGGACCAGCGCCACCGACGAGGACAGGTAGAAGTAGTTGAGGAAGGTCGGGAACATCAGCAGGACCAAGGCCAGCGGCCAGGTCGGGGCCCAGACAAAGCCGATATAGAACGGGATCGCCAGGGCCAGCGAAATGGCCGGCACCAGGGCGTAGGCGACCTTGGAGCGGTGCGTGAAGCGGTCGATCACCCGGCCCGAGGCGAAGATGCCCGCGCTCATGCCGACGCCCACCACCAAAGCGTACCAAAGCGCCACCTCATTTAGGGTCATGCCCTTCTCGCGCATCAAAAAGAGGGTGGTGAAGTTGCCAAGGCCGTAGGTGACGAACTGGGTCGCTCCACTGGCCAGGGCCGCCAGCACCAGGGGCGGGCGCGAGAAGAACATCTTCATCGTCGCCCAAAAGCCGGCCTTCTTTACAGGCGCGTCCACATAGGCCGGGTCCAGACCGCCGCGCTTGGGCTCACGCACGATCAGGGGCAGGGCGATGGCCGCCACGATGCCGACCGCGCCGAGCACGATGAAGGCGTATCGCCAGTTGAAGGCCGCCGCGATCGCCGCGCCAAAGGCGATGCCCAGCGCCGCCCCGACGGGCGGGCCAAGATTGTACAGGCCCAGCGCCGTGCCGCGCCGCCCGCTTGGGAAATAGTCGGAGATGATGGCGTAGGAGGGCGGTACGCCGCCGGCCTCGCCAAAGCCCACCGTCATGCGCGAGACGGCGAACTGGCCATAGGTGCGCGAGAGCCCGCAGGCCACGGTGGCCGCGCTCCAGATTCCGCAGGCGACCGATAGCACCATCACCCGGTTGGTGCGGTCCGCCAGCCACCCGACCGGGATGGCGATGAAGCAATAGAAGAGGGCGAAGTAGAAGCCGCCGATCAGGCCAAGCTGGCTGTCGGTGACCTGCAGGCTGTCCTGGATGGGCTTGGCCAGGATCGACATCAGCTGGCGGTCCAGGAAGTTCAGGACATAGACGAACCAAAGCATGGCCAGGACGATCCAGGCCTTGCGGTCCACTGGCTGGGGCTGGGGCTGGGGCTGTGGTCGCGGATCGAGCGCGTCGACGGATGCGGCGGTCATCGGCCGGCCGTCCGAGGCTGGCGTGTCGTCAGGCCGCGCGGATGTTTCCGCAGCGTCGCCGCAGGCTTGGTCTTCAAGGCGCTTCTCCCACTTTGCCGCTCTTTTCGTCGGACTATGGGCGAGCATGCGCTCAAGCGCGAAGCCTCGTCAACATTCACGCGCGTGAGAGTGAATGTTGACAGCGGGCGCCGGCGTCGGCACGTTCACCCCCAGCGTCGACAACAAATGATCGGCGCAAAACGGGGAGTGACATCATGAAGGCAGGTCTTTTCGCATCGGCGTGCGCCGCTGCTGTCATCGCCGCATCGACGACCGCTCTCGCGCAGACCAGCGCGCCGGCCGATCAAGTGGCCAGCGCCCGCCAGGGCGCCGATCTGGTGGGGGAAGTGGTGGTCACGGCCACGCGGCGTACCGAACGGTTGCAGGACGTGCCGCTCAGCATCACCGCCTTTTCGCAAGAGAGTCTGACCGCCAAGGGCATCGTCGGCTACGAGGGCCTGGCGCGCGAGACTCCGGGCGTGGTGCTCAACAAGCCTACCGCCAATTTCAACAACTTCACCGCCCGCGGCGTGGCCACCAACGGCTATGGCGCCAACCTGCAAAGCACGGTGGCGATCTATATCGACGAGCTTCCGATCTCGACCATCGGCAACACAACCGTGCTTGATCCCAACCTTTTTGATGTGGAGCGGGTGGAGTTCCTGCGCGGCCCGCAAGGCACGCTTTTTGGCTCTGGCTCGCTGTCGGGCGCGCTGCGCATCCTCAACAAGAGCCCCGACCTCTCCAGCTTCGACGCCTCGGCCCTGGTCGACTACGGCCTGACGGGCTCCGACAGCCTTCGCCAGCGCTACAACGCCATGATCAACGCGCCGCTCATCGATGACAAGCTGGGCCTGCGCGTCGTCGGCTTCTACCGGGACGAGGAAGGCTACGTCGACAACATCGGCACCGGGGTGAAGAACTCCAACACCCTGGTCGACTGGGGCGGCCGGGCCATCTTGCTGTGGAAGCCCACCGACCGTCTGTCGGTCAAGCTTCTGGCGTCCTACGAGGACAGCAACCCCAAGGATTCGGCGCTGATCAATCCGACTTTGGGCGACCACAAGCGCAACTCCGACCGGCCCGATCTGTTCGTGGGCAAGCTGGCCAATTACAACGCCACCATCGAGTACCAGTTCGACGGCGCGCGGCTGACGAGCTCGTCGACCTATTCGCGCTTTGACCAGAAGTTCTTCGTCGACCTGGCCGGCACCTTCGGCGGCGCCATCTCCTTCGCGCTGGACGCCTGGGGCTATCAGAAGACCTTCGTCGAAGAGCTTCGCCTGGCGTCGGACCCTGGGGGCAAGTTCGACTGGGTGGTCGGCGGCTTCTATCTCGATCGGCGGCTGGACGTTGACTACTTCTACCGCTCCTCGCCGCAGTTTTTGGCCGCGCGCGGCATCACCGGCCTGCCGGACGAGTACTACCAGCGCCAGTTCAACTACACCGACTCCAGCGAGCTGGCCGGCTTTGGCGAGGTGACCTGGCGCTTGAACGACCGCTTCTGGCTCACCGGCGGCATGCGTTACGGCAGCGTCGAGGCTCAAGGCTTCGTCCAGGGCGGCTACACCAGCAACTACCTGACCAACGCGCTGCTCAATATCGGCGGGCCCCTGACCGTGACCCAGATCGCGCCGGTCTCGGGCGTCAAGGCCGAGGGCAGCAAGCCCTCGTTCAAGGTCAGCGCCTCGTTCAAGCCGACGTCCGCTCTGACTACCTACGCCACCGTCTCGACGGGGTTTCGCACGCCGATCGTCAACGGCTTCGCCGGTCGACCAAGCGTGGTCAATCCGAGCGACCTGATCATCCCCAACGGCGCCGATTCCGACGACCTGACCAACTATGAGATCGGCCTGAAGGTCCGCTGGTTGAACGGCCGGCTGGTCACCAACCTGGCCGCCTACTGGATCGACTGGAGCAACATCCAGGTCCAGGCCAACCGCGTCTCCGACTCTGTGCAGTTCGCCACCAATATCGGCGCGGCGCGCAGCCGGGGGCTGGAGTTCGAGGTGCTGGCCTATCCGTCGAGCGGACTGACCCTGGGCTTCAACGGCTCGCTCAACAACGCCAAGGTCACCGAGCTGACGCCTGAAGAGGCGGCCATCTCCGGCGCTGTGCCGGGGGCGCGCCTGGCGTCGCCGCGGTTCCAGGGCTCGGCCTATGTGAACTATGGCTTTGACCTGACGCCCAAGGCGCGGGCCAACCTGTCGATGGTGGTCCAGCACGTGGGCTCCTATCCGGGCATGTTCCCGCGCGTGCCTGGCCAGCCCAACACCGTGGCCCCCACCTACGGCTTCACCGACGCCTATGAGAACGTCAACGCCATCTTCGCGGTCAGCTTCGACAAGTTCACTGTCGGCGCCTATGTGGAGAACCTTCTCGACGACGACTCGATCACCTACGTCCACCCCGAAGCCTTCCTGGCTAACCGGTTTGGGACCATGCGCCCACGCACGGCGGGCGTGCGCGTCGGCTACGAGTTCTAGGCCATGGGCGCGTCCGTTCATCGCAAGGTCCTTGGCCTGATCGGCGCCCTTGGGCTTTGCGCCCTGGCCGGCGCCGTCCAGGCCCAGACAGCCCAGGCCCAGACAGCCCACGCCCAGGCGGGGGCTCCCGTGGTCCACGCCCCGGCCGGCGCCGTGCGGGGCCTCGCCCAAGACGGTCTTCAGGTCTTCAAGGGCGTACCTTACGCCGCCGCACCGATAGGCGGCCTGCGATGGGCGCCGCCTGCAAGCGCGCCCGTCTGGCAAGGCGTGCGCGACGCCGCCCAGTTTGGCCCGTCGTGCTGGCAGCCCAAGGCAAATGGCGGCATCTACGCCTCCACGCTCGCCTCGATGAGCGAGGACTGCCTGTCCTTGAACATCTGGGGGCCCAAGGACGCCAAGAGGGCCCCGGTGCTGGTCTGGATTCATGGGGGCGCTCTGATCTCAGGATCGAGCAGCGAGGGGATGTACGACGGCGGCGCCCTGGCCAAGCGGGGCCTGGTGGTGGTCTCGATCAACTACCGGCTGGGCGTGCTGGGCTACATGGCTCACCCCGAACTCAGCGCCCAGTCCCCCGACAAGGTCTCGGGCAACTATGGCCTGCTCGACCAGATCAAGGCGCTGGAATGGGTCAAGCGCAACATCGCCGCCTTCGGGGGCGACCCGGCCAACGTCACCATCGCCGGCGAGTCCGCCGGCGGCCTGAGCGTCCTTTACCTGATGGCGTCGCCCAAGGCGCGGGGCCTGTTCTCCAAGGCCATCGCCCAGAGCGCCTACATGGTCTCCACGCCGCACCTTAACGAGGCCAGGTTCGGTCACGTGGCGGCCGAGGCCATGGGCGCGGCGACGGCCGCCAAGCTGGGCGCCAAGAGCTTGGCTGATCTTCGCGCCATGGACGCCGAGATTTTGACCACCCAGGCGCTCATGGCCGGCTTCCAGACGACCGCTGCGGTGGACGGCAAGGTCCTGCCGCGCCAGGTCGTCGACGCCTTCGATCGCGGCGAGCAGGCGCGCGTGCCCGTCCTGGCCGGCTTCAACAGCGGCGAAATCCGCTCGCTGCGCAGACTGGCGCCGCCGCCGCCTGCGGACGCGGCCGCCTACGAGGCCCAGATCCGCCAGCGCTATGGCGATCTGGCTGACGACTTCTTGAAGCTCTATCCGTCATCGGACGTGCCCGAGAGCGTGCTCGCCGCCCCGCGCGACGCCCTCTACGGCTGGACCGCCGAACGGCTCGCCGCCAAGCAGACCAAACTCGGCGCGCAAGGCTATCTCTACCTCTTCGACCATGGCTATCCGGCCGCGCAGGCGGCCGGTCTGCATGCCTTCCATGCCGCCGAAATCCCTTACGTCTTCGGCACGGCGTCCAAGACGCCCGACGGCTGGCCCAAGAACCCCGACACGCCCACTGAGGCTGCGCTGACGGCCGCCATGGGCGACTACTGGGCCTCCTTCGCCAAGGACGGCGCGCCGACCGCCAAGGGACGGCCCGCCTGGCCCGCCTATGGCGCCGGGCGCGCCTACATGATCTTCGCTGATGCGCCGCAGGTCGGATCGCATCTGCGGCCGGGCATGTACGAGTTGAACGAGGCTGTGATGTGCCGTCGCCGCGCCCAGGGAGACATTTCCTGGAACTGGAACGTCGGCGTCGTCTCCCCCCCGCTTCCCCCTGGAGTTGCTGAGTGCCGATGATTGACGGCCAGATGCAGGCGTTTGCCCTGACGCTTGATAAGTTCCTTGAGCACGCCGCCAAGTGGCGACCGCGCGCCCAGGTCGTCACCGCCCGCGAGGGCGGGGCGACCGATCGTGTCGGCTATGGCGATCTGAAGGCCCGCGCTCAGCGCGTGTCGGCGGTGCTGCAGGGGCTTGGGGTGGCACCTGGCGACCGCGTCGCCACCTTGGCCTGGAAC
Organism: Caulobacter sp. NIBR2454; assembly: GCF_027474405.1. Classification (GTDB taxonomy): domain Bacteria; phylum Pseudomonadota; class Alphaproteobacteria; order Caulobacterales; family Caulobacteraceae; genus Caulobacter. The sequence goes on along the minus strand of NZ_CP114871.1, from coordinate 3,470,369 downwards.
AGCCAGCACCATGTGGAGGTCTGGTATGGCGTCATGGGCATGGGCGCGGTGTGCCATACCCTCAACCCGCGCCTGACCGCCGAGCAGCTGACGGCCATGATTGATCAGTCGCAGGCGCGCATCCTGATCGCCTCGGCCGATCTTGCGCCGCTGGCCCGCCAGGTGCTCGATGCGGCCCCGCGAGCCGACAAGCTCTTGATCATCGATGGCGAGGCCGCCGCGGGCCAGACCCTCGAGCCGATGATCGCCGCCGCGCGCGGCGAGGTCGCCTGGGGGCAGTTCGACGAGACCGCGCCGTGCGGTCTTTGCTTCACCTCCGGCACGACCGGCGCGCCCAAGGGCGTAACCTACACCCACCGCTCCAGCTACCTGCACACCCTGCGGATCTTGCAAGCCGACGTCATGGCCATCAGCGGCGCCGACAACGTCCTGGCCGTGGTGCCGATGTTCCATGCCAACGCCTGGGGTCTGCCCTTCGCCGCGCCCGCGGTCGGGGCCAAGCTCGTCCTGCCGGGCCGTTACACCGACGGCGCAAGCCTGGCCCGTCTGATCGCGGCCGAGGCGGTGACGGTCGGGGTCGGCGTGCCGACGGTGTGGCTGGGCCTCATCGAGCATCTGGATGCGCAAGGCGGCGATTTGCCGAGCCTGAAACGCATCATCGTGGGCGGCGCGCCCATGGCGCCGGCCCTGATGGAGCGCATCCAAAAGCGCCTGGGCGTTCGCGTCCAGACCAGCTGGGGCATGACCGAGCTGTCGCCTTCGGGCACGGTGGCGCCGCTCAGCAGCCCTGCTGACGCTGCGCTCTCCGGCCCTCCCGCGGTCGGGGTGGATTTGCTTTTGACCGACGCCGCAGGCGCGCCTTTGCCGCGGCAACGCGATGTCGAAGGCCATCTGCGGGTGCGCGGATCGTCGGTGATCGAGCGTTATTTCGGCGAGACCGCCCCGGCGACCGACGCGGACGGCTGGTTCGCCACCGGCGACCTGGCGCGCATCGACGCCGACGGCAATCTGATGATCACCGGCCGCGCCAAGGACCTGATCAAGTCGGGCGGCGAATGGATCAATCCCGCCGAGATCGAGGCGGTGATCGGCGCCTTGCCGCAGGTGTCCTTGGCCGCCGTCATCGGCCGCGCCGACCCCAAATGGGGCGAGCGGCCGATCCTGCTGGTGGAGATGCAAGGCCAGGACGAGGTCGCCGACGAGATGCTGCTGGCCCCCTTGCGCGGCAAGGTGGCCTCGTGGTGGATACCCGACGCGGTGTTTCGCCTTGAGCGCATGCCTCTGGCGCCGACCGGCAAGATCGACAAAATGTGGCTGCGGTCGCAGTACGGCGGCGGGTGAAGCGCCCTCGCCGCCATGTCGATCCCCAAGCCAGTGAGAGCCCGCCTCGTGCCTGAAGACGCCAAGCCTCGCAAAAGCTCCAGCAAGGCCCAGCAGCGCGCCGAGATGATGGAGCAAATCCTCGACGCCGCCGAGCACCTGTTCTCCAAGCACGGGCTCTATGGCGTCACCCTCAAGGACGTCGCCCAACGGGTGGGCGTGCATCACACGCTGCTGAACTATTATTTCGACGACAAGAAGAGCCTCTTTGACGCCGTCTTCGCCCGCCGGGCCGTGGTGACCAATGAGCGCCGGCTGCGGGCCCTGGACGCCTACGAGACCGCGTGCGCCGGCAAGCCCACCGTGGAGGGCGCCTTGCGCGCCTTTCTCGACACCGACCTTGATCTCTACATCGAGGGCGGGGAGGGCTGGAGGAACTACGCCGCCCTCGGCGCGCAAGTGGCCAACACGCCCGAGTGGGGCGCGGCCCTGATGGACGAGCATTTCGACCCGGTGGTGCTGCGCCTGATCGGACTTTTGAAGAAGGCGCTGCCCGACTGCGCCGAGGCCGACATCTTCTGGGGCTATCACTTCGTCACCGGGGCCCTGATGCTGACCCTGGGACGCACCGGACGGATCGACAAGCTGTCGGGGGGCGTGTGTCGGTCGGACGACTTCGCCGCCGTCAAGGCGCGCATGGCCACCTTCATGGCCGCCGGCTTCTTGTCGGTGTGTAAGCGCTCCTCAAGTTAGGTCGAGTGCGGGCGAGTTGGAGCGCGCCAGACTCTGCTCAACAAATTAACTATCGCCTTAGTGAATATATGGCGGGCCGGCCCGTCTTCGAAGAGAAGGAATGCGAACGATGATGCTGGATGGACGCGTAGCGATCGTCACGGGGGCGGGCGGGGGCCTGGGGCGCGCCCATGCGCTTTATCTGGCGCGGCAGGGCGCCAAGGTGGCGGTCAATGACCTCACCCAGGAAGCCGCCGACCGCGTGGCCGCCGAGATCACCGCTGCGGGCGGCCAGGCGTTCGGCGTCGCGGCCTCCGTCACCGATGAGGCGGCGGTGGCGGCCATGGTCGCCAAGGTCATCGAGCGTTGGGACAGGATCGATATCTTGATCAGCAACGCGGGCATCTTGCGCGACAAGAGCTTCGCCAAGATGAGCCTGGATGATTTTCGCCTGGTGGTCGATGTCCACCTGATGGGCGCGGCCGTCTGCGCCAAGGCCGTCTGGGAGATCATGCGCACCCAGGGCTATGGCCGCATCGTGATGACCACCTCTTCTTCGGGGCTGTACGGCAATTTCGGCCAAGCCAATTACGGCGCGGCCAAGATGGCGCTGGTCGGCTTGATGCAGACCCTGGCCATCGAGGGTGAGAAGTACGGCGTGCGGGTCAACTGCCTGGCGCCGACGGCCGCCACCGGCATGACCGAAGGCGTGCTCTCGCCAGAAAGCCTTGAGCGCCTCAAGCCCGAACTTGTCAGCCCGGGCCTGCTGGCCCTTGTCGTCGAGGACGCCCCGACCCGCACGGTGCTTTGCGCCGGCGCCGGCCATTTTGCAGTGGCCAACATCACCCTGACCGACGGCCGCTACATCGGCGAGCGCCTGGACGCGGGGCAGGCCTTGATCGCCCAGTGGGACGGCGTGGCCGATCGCGCCGGCGAGATCGTCCCGGCCTATGGCTTCACCCAGGCCGAGCGCGAGCTGGCCAGCGCGGGCCTGTCGGCGCCCGTCTCGGCGAGGTCGTGATGCGCGACGCCGTCATCGTCTCCACCGCGCGCACCCCGATCGGGCGGGCCTATCGCGGGGCGTTCAACAACACCCCGTCCCCGACCTTGGCCGCGCATGCCCTGGCCGCCGCCGCCGAGCGCGCGGCGGTCGCACCCGATGAGATCGAGGACTGCCTCCTTGGATGCTCCCTGCCGCAGGGTTATCAGCAGACCATCGGGCGCATGGCGGCTCTTCGGGCCGGGTTTGCGGTCACCGTGCCGGGCATGACCCTTGACCGGCAGTGCTCGTCGGGCCTGATGACCATCGCCACGGCCGCCAAGCAGGTGATCGTCGACCGCATGGACGTGGTGGTGGCTGGCGGGGTGGAGTCGATCTCGCTGGTCCAGACGCCGGACCTGCGGGTCGATCAGGACCCCGAGCTCGTCGCCATGCACGCCGACGCCTACATGCCCATGCTCGACACCGCCGAGACCGTCGCCGCGCGCTACGGGATCAGCCGTCAAGCTTGCGACCTCTATTCGCTTTCCTCGCAACAGCGCGCCGCGGCCGCGCAAGCCCTGGGCCGGTTCGACGCCGAAATCATCGCGACCAAGGCGACCATGAAGGTGGTCGACAAGGAGACGGGCGCGACGTCCTTGCGTGAGCTTGTGCTGGAGCGAGACGAAGGCGTGCGGCCCGAAACCACCCTGGAGGGCCTGGCCGCTCTCAAGGCGGTTCGACCGGGCGGGGTCGTCACCGCCGGCAACGCCAGCCAGCTGTCGGACGGCGCGTCGGCCTGCGTGATCATGGAGGCGGGGGTGGCGACACGTCGCGGTCTGACGCCGCTGGGTCGCTATGTCGGTATGAGCGTCGCTGGCGTCAGCCCCGACGAGATGGGCATCGGCCCCGTCTTCGCCATTCCGCGTCTGCTGGAGCGGTTCGACCTGAAGATGGACGATATCGGGCTTTGGGAGCTGAACGAGGCCTTCGCCTGCCAGGTCGTCTATTGCCGCGACCGCCTCGGCATTCCCGACGAGCGGCTCAACATCAATGGCGGAGCGATCGCTATGGGTCACCCCTACGGGATGTCCGGCGCCCGCCTGGTGGGACACGCCCTGATCGAGGGCAAGCGCCTGGGCGCCCGCTATGTGGTGGTCACCATGTGCGTGGGCGGCGGCATGGGCGCCGCCGGACTCTTCGAGGTGCTCTGAGGCGCCAGCGTCGCCTTCGCTTATTTGGTCGGCATGATCCGTTGCATGAACCCGTCGAACAACGGCACGGTGAAGGCAGTGTCCCCGTGTGCGGGGCTGTAGAGCATACCCTTAGTGATCAAGGCGTTGCGAACGGGGGCGACCGTCGTCACTTTACGACCAAGGCGATCGGCGATATCTCCGGACCGATGCGGTCCGGGCCCAAGGTCGGCCATGGCGCGCATATAGGCCTTTTCCGCTGGCGTCAGGCGATCGAACCGGACCCGGAAGAAGCTGGCGTCCAGCTCAGCTAGGGCCTCGTCGGTCGCGCGCACCGCGTCATCTCGATCGATAGGCGTGTCGTCAGCCACGTTCCAGCTGTGCTTGCCCCACTCCTGCAGGAAATAGGGATAGCCACGCGTCTGGGCGAAAATCTCCTGAATGGCGTCTTCTGTGAATGTGACCGCTTCCTTCTGCGCGGGGACACAAAGGGCGTCCCTGGCGGCTGGGCCATCCAGGCGGTCGACCTCGACAAACTCAAACAGCCGCTCTGCGTAGGATTTGGCCCGCCCAGTCTGGGCGAGGAGTTGGGGAAGCCCTGCGGCGACCATGGTCACGGGCAACTGCGCCTGATTGGCGCTATGCAGCGCCATGATCAAGGCGGCCAGCTGCTCTTCGGGGACGTACTGAAGTTCGTCGATAAACAGGGCGACGGAGGTCTCGCGCTCGGCGGCGGCCTCCCCGACCGCGGCGATCAAATCGGCAAGGTCTGTGGCCAGGTCGCCGCTGTCGGCCAGCCCCTGCTCTGCGGGAAGATCGAGCCCGACCTCGATATCGTTATATTTGATCTTGAGCGCCCCAACGAAGCCGGCGAGCGCTTTCATGGCCTTACCTAGGCCGTTCTTGACCGCGTCTATCCGGCGAAGCCGAAAGAGCGCCGTGCGCAGGGCCGGCGCTAGCAATGCCGGCAACGACCGCTCCTCGGGCGCCTCGATACGCACTGTTGCGATGCCCCGCGCCTCCGCCTCCAGGCGAATTTTGTTGAGCAGGACGGTCTTTCCGACCCCGCGCAGTCCATAGAATATCAAGCTGCGCGCGGCGCGGCCGGCCCGGATGCGATCCAGAGCGATCGCCGCCCGTTCCACGACGTCATCACGACCCGCAAGCTCGGGGGGCGGCGTGCCGGCTCCTGGGGCGTATGGATTTTGGCGAGCGTCCATTTAGTGCAAGTTTATCTGAGTTTATGTTCCGTAGATAATATTAGGTAAGGTTGGCATAGATGCAAGGGAGCGTGTGCAGCCCCGTTCAACATCGCAAGCGCCCCTTGCCGCGAGGCCTTAGAACTTCGAGAACACCACGTCGTCAGGCGAGAGCTCTTGAGAGCCGCAGCCATAGCTGCTGATCGAAGTCCTTGTCCGCAGCCGCGGGGCCCGTGCGCACGACGACGAGCTTCAAGCTAGGCGCGATGTAGAGCTTGCGGTCGAGGAAGCCCAAGGCGGCGACCAGATCGGCGGGCGCGGCCGGCACCAGCGGTCCCTCGGTCCGTCTGGCGGGCGCGCGGACCGCATGGTCGCCGCCGTTCAGCCACCACAGACGGCCGTAGGATGGATTGGTCGCCGTGCGCGAGAACATCGCCTGCAGTCCGGCCTTGGAGACGATGCGCGCGCCGCTGGCGCCAAGCCCGCCGTCGAGAATGATCTGGCCCAACTTGGCGATATCGCGCGGGCAGGTGACCAGGCCGGTTGGATTGCCAACATCGCCAAAGCTCGCGGGGCGCGCCCGCCAGGCAGTGTCGACCATGCCGGCGGGCCCGGTCATCCATTCGGTGGTGATCGCCTCGAGCGGCTGGCGGGCGATGGCGGCCAGAACGCGCTTGGTCACTGCGTAGGCTGGCGTGTTGTAGAGAAAGGTCGAGCCGGGCGGCGCCTGGTAGTCGAGCGTCTCGCCAAGGCCCGAATTCATCGTCAAAAGATGGATGACCTGGATCGCTTTTTCCTGCTCGGGCGAGGCCCTGGACCAGCCGGCGCCGATCAGGTCCGAGACCGGCGCGTTCACGTCCAAAAGTCCGCGGTCGACGGCGATGGCCGCCAGCATGGCCACAAAGCTCTTTTGCTGCGAGGCGACATCCTCCAGCAGGGCGCCGCTCGCGGTCTTGCCATGCACATAGGCCTGGAAGGCGCTCGCGCCGCTGGCTGCCGGCCAGTTCCTTTCGATAAGCGCGCGGCCGTTCTGAACGATCAGAAAGCCGGTGGTGTTCTGGCTCGCGGCATAGTCGGCCACCGCCTGCATCGGCTCGGCGGCCAAGGCCGGCGCCGCGGCCGCGGCCATGGCGGTCGCCAGCATGTCACGGCGAGAAAGGGGACTGCCCATGGGTCGGCTCCAATCCGAGTTGGGGGCCTTCAAGCGGATTTTCGGCGCGCGCGCGGACGCACGTCGGGCGCGGGTTGAAGACCGTGCCCGCTGGCGATCATCAGGCGCATCGCCTCGTTTTGCATGAAGTAGAGGATGTTGCGCGCGCCCTCGGACGCCATGGCGCCATCGCGCGCGGCGAGCCCCGCGCGGACCACCAGCCAATGCTCGAAGGGCCCTGTGCTTTCGGCCAGGCCCACATACGAATAGTGCCAGCGCGTCTTGCGCCGTACCGAGTCGATCATGCGTTGGGCGTCGGGGCTGGATACGCTCGACAGGCGGCTGAAGATCGCCTCGCTTTGACGGATAAGCTCTTCGGGCGTTCCGCCGTTCTCAGAGGCGGCGAGCATGACATCGATCATCCGCAAGGTTTCGGCCATGAACCGGGCGTCGGCCCGGGCGCAGGCGAAACGCGCCGCGGCGCCATAAAGCGCGGCGCGCACCTCGTAGAGGTCGAACACCTCCTGGATCGTGGTGGCCGCGACATAGGCCCCGCGGTTCTCCTCGATATTGACCAGGCCGTCGTCGGCGAGGGAGCGCAGCGCCGTGCGTGCGAGGGAGCGGCCCACGGAGAATTCCGAGCAAATCCGCGCCTCGCGCAGCCATTCGCCCGGCGGCAGATAGCCATCCTGTATTTGGCGGCGCAGCGCGTCGGCCACGTCCGCGGCGCTGGTGGCGGCGGCTTGCTCCTGGCCTTGGCCGATCGCGTCGTTGTGCGGCGTCACTCGCGCTTGCCCCTTGGCGTCACTCAACTTCTCGCACCCGTGATCCGACGTTCCCGACCCTGTCGTCAATGCCTCAATGTCGCGACGGTCAGTATGATCGTAAACACGATTGTTGCTCCAGCAAATACAGATTGTCGTACAATCTGTTTGACATGATCGTGCAGGTGGGTGTGTCCTCTCGCTCAACAGCGTCGCCAAAAGACGCTGACGGGAGGAACACATGCGAAATCTGCTTTGCTCCGCTGCGGCGGTGTCGATGCTTGCTGGCGGTGTGGCCGCAGCCCAGCCGGCGACGACGGACAATGACAAGGTGACCGCCGTGGGCGAGGTGGTCGTCACCGCCACCCGACGCGAGGAAAGCCTTCGCGATATTCCCGCGACCATCGCCGCGGTGACCGCCGACCAATTGGCGGCCACGGGTCCCGTGTCGGGCACTGGCGACCTGCTGCGCACCGTGCCCGGCGTGCGGTTCAACGATCTGCAAAGCAACAATTTGAGCGAGGTGTCGATCCGCGGATCGGGCACCCAGCGGGCCACCGGCGCCGACTCGGGCGTGGGCCTCTTCGTCAACGGCGCCTATGTGGGATCAAGCACCCTTGGGGGGCGCAACTTCCGACACGTGGACCACTTCGACCTTGAGCGGGTCGAGGTGTTGCAGGGCCCGCAGGGCGGCCTTTATGGGCGCAACTCCGAGTTCGGCGTGGTCAATCTCGTCTCGGCCAAGCCCAGGTTCAACCGCTCGGGCTACGTGAACGCCACCTATATCGGCAAGCTGGACCAGACCAAGATCACCGGGGTGATCAACGAGCAGCTCAGCGACGAGGTGGCCATCCGCATCGGCGCCCAGGGGATCACCCAGGCCAAGGGCTTCCACTACAATCCCAACCAGGACAGCTACATCGACGATACCGATGGCTGGATCGGTCGCGCCCAGATTCGCTTCAACAAGGGGCCGCTCGACATCAACTTCCTGGTCGACGCCCAGGACCTGGACCTGCCCAGCTTCGTGGCCGTCTACGCCCTGGCCCCCGGCCGCAACGCCCAAATCCCTCAAGGCCTCTACCAGGACCGCTACATCGCGCGTCGCGACGGCGACGACTACGTCAAGCAGACCGCCCAGCGCGCCATGATCTTGGCCGACTACGATCTTGGCTGGGCGACCCTGACCTCGACCAGCATGGCCACGCACTGGATTTCACGTCAGGCCTATTCGCCGTCGATCGATCTGGCGCTGGAGCAGCAACTGCAGCAGTCGGGCCAGCTGGGCGCTTATCCGTTCGGACAGGTGCGCACCTTGGCCAAGGACAGGGGCTTTTATCAAGACCTCCACTTGGCCGGCAGCAGCTATGGCGACAAGCTCGAATGGCTGGTCGGCGCCGACTACCTGCTGCAGCACGACGTCAACGGCCTCGACATCGCCACGAGCCCCTGCGTTTTCCGGATCGGCGCCAGCATCTGCGCCGGCACGCCCGCCGCGCCAGTATGCTATCCCGGCGTCCCTGGCTCGGCGCCTTGCCCCACGCCTTTCCCCAATCCGTTCGGCACCTCCAGCCGCGCGCCGCTGCGCAACGAGTCCTACTCGGCCTATGGCACGCTGAAGTACAAGGTCGGCGACGTCACCTTGGCCGGCGAGCTGCGCTATTCGCACGACGACAAGATCGTCACCCAATCAGTCTATCGCCTCTACACGCTGGAGCTGGCCGTTCCAGTGGTGTCGTACGCCTTCGCCGCAGAGCGGGTGAACTACACGGTCACCCTCAGCTACGACCTGCCGACCAGCCTGCCGGGCCTTGTCTACGGCAAGGTGGGCACCGGTTATCGTGCGGGCGGGGTCAACGCCCGCATCTCACATCCGGCGGCGCCCAATCCGTTCCTGCCCACCTATGGCAACGAGGACACCACCAGCTACGAGGTCGGCTACAAGGGCAATTTGGCGCGCAACATCTTCCTGCGCTTTTCGGCCTACGCATCGCGCACCCAGGACGCGATCACCACCATCACCGACGGCTGCTCATTGGTGAACGCGTGCATGCAAGGCGCCACCCAGTTCAACATCAATGGCGGCACGGTCCATGCCCGGGGCGTCGAAGCCGCTCTGGACGGCCGATTCCAGGTCGGCGGCGGCACGCTCAACGTCAGCGCCAACGCCGCCCGGCAACGCGCGCGCTATGTGGACACCCCTGACAACTATTCGGGTCTGCCGATCATCGATTCTTCGGTGGCCCAGATTCCTAAATGGACCATGTCGGCGCAGCTCAACTACCGCCGCCCGATCAATACTCAGATGACCGGGTTCGTGAACCTCACCTACAACGGCCAGCGTGGTGGTGTTCAGGACACGATCACCCCCACCGCCCCGCGCGTGGATCTTAGCGACCTGGATGTGGTGAGCATGCGCACGGGCGTTGAGATCAAGAAGGTCGAGCTGGCCGTCTTCGCCCAGAACCTCACCAACCAGACCGAGGTGCTTTTGAACCTGCAGGCCAACGGGGTTCAGACCGCGCTTCGCTTCAACCAGCCGCGCACCTTCGGGGTGAATGCGATCTACCGTTGGTAGGAAACAAAAAATGGAGTTTGCCATGAAGGCGTCGCGTCGAGGCCTGCTCTTGGGGGCGGGAGCACTGACGGCGGCGGGGACGGCGGCGCGGTCCGCCTCCCCGGTCGCGGCACAAGATGTGGATTGGCTGCAGCAGACCCTTGAGCGCTTCGCCGCCTTCGGCGTCAAGGCCGCGGGCGGGTCGGGGGATAATCAAAGCGGCGTGTGGCTCGAGGGCGAGATGAGCGCCCTGGGTTTCCGGTGTGAACGCCAGATGTTCGACGTGCCCTATGCACAGGTGCGGACCGCCACCCTTCAGGTCGGCGATCAGCGCGCCGAGGTCTTCGCGCAGGCGATCGTCTCCACGACGGGCGCGGGCGGTCTGTCAGGCCCGCTCGTGCGGGCTGACGCGCCCGGCGGTCTTGCTGGGGCGATCGCCCTGGTGGTGCTGCCAGCCCGCCGCTGGGTCTCCACCGCCGAACCGTTGATCGCGCGTGCTCTAGCTGACGCCTTCGAGCGCGACGCAGCGGCGGTGGTTTTGGTCACATCGGGACCGACCGGCGAGGCGATCGGCCTCAATGTCAGCGTCGCCAAGCCGCCCTTTCCAAAGCCGGTGGCTATCCTGGCGCCCAAGGACGCCGACCCGTTCGTGGCGGCCGCCGCCAGGGGCGAGTCGGCGCGCCTCGTCATCGACGCTCAGGTGGGCGAGCGGCCCGCCTTCAACCTTATCGCACGGCTCGATCGCGGCGCGGCCAAGACCCTGATCGTGACCACTCCAAGGTCGGGCTGGTTCACCTGCGCGGCCGAGCGCGGCGCGGGCGTGGCGGTCTGGCTGTCGGCGGCGCGACAGCTGGCGGCCGCCAAACCTGGCGTGAACCTGGAGTTCGTGGCGACCAGCGGCCACGAGTACATCTATCTGGGCGGCGAGGAGTATCTGGCCCACCACGCGCCAAAGCCCGATCGCACACACATGTGGGTCCATATCGGCGCCAGCGCTGCGGCCCGCGATTGGCATGAGCTGGCCATCGGCCTGCGACCCCTGCCAAGCCCTGACGCCCAGCGTGTGCTGACCGCCACGCCTGAGGTGATCGAAAAGACCCGCGCCGCCTTTGCCGGGATCAGCGGCCTGGAGGCGGTCTATCCGGCCGACAAGGCCCATGCGGGCGGCGAGCTGGTCAATGTGATCCAAGCCGGTTACGCGCCGGCGATCGGCCTTTATGGCGGTCACCGCTATTTCCATACCCCCCGCGATGACATGCGCTGCGTGTCGGGCGAGCTGGTGGCGCCGGTGGCGGCGGCCTTCCAGGCGGTGATCGCCGCGACCTTGCCATGAGCGCCGCCCGTGCGTCCCATCAAGACGGCGGATCGCGCTCGCCATTGAAGGTGGCGCTGACCGCCGCGGCCAGCGCCACCATCGAGTGGTACGACTTCTTCATCTACGGGACCGCGGCGGCCCTGGTGTTCCCAAAGCTGTTCTTTCCCGCCGACCTGCCGCTGTTCGCCGCGCAGATCGCCGCCTTCGCCACCTTTGCGGTGGGCTTTCTGGCGCGTCCTCTGGGCGGAGCGGTCTTTGGCCATTTTGGCGATCTTGTCGGGCGCAAGCGCGCCCTTGTCATCGCCCTGGTCGTCATGGGGATCGCGACCGCCGGCATCGGTCTTTTGCCTTCCTATGCGACCGCCGGCGTGATCGCGCCGCTACTGCTGGTGGCCTTAAGATTCATCCAAGGCATCGCGGTCGGCGGACAGTGGGGCGGAGCGGCCTTGCTAGCCATCGAGAGCGCCCCGGCCCATCGGCGGGGCTATTTTGGAAGCTTCGTGCAGATCGGCGTGCCGCTAGGCGTGCTGGTGGCCAATGTGGTCTTTTTAGTGATGGGCGCGGCGGTAGCGCCGGACGCCTTTCTGCAGTGGGGATGGCGCATCCCCTTTTTGCTCAGCTTGCTGCTGGTAGGGATCGGTCTTTACGTCCAGCTGAACCTCGAGGAGTCGGCCGAGTTCGACCAGCGCGAGACCCGGTCGGTGAACAGCAGGCCGCCCCGCTCGCCGATCCTGTCTGTGCTCATCGATCATCGCACAGAGGTGCTGCTGGCCGGGGGCGCGTTCATCGCCAACAACACCTGCTTCTACATCGCCATCACCTATGTCGTATCCTACGGGACCTCGATCCTGCAGGCGCCCAAGACGGTGATGCTGGGCGCAGTGATGATCGGCAGTGTGGTGATGGCGCCGGCGCTGATCGCCTGCGGTTGGATTTCCGATCACTGGGGACGGCGTCCACCCTTCATGCTGGGCGCCGCGCTTTGCGGGCTTTGGGCCTTCGCCTTCTTTCCCATGGTCGAGACCGGCTCGCCCACGCTTATCGCTGCAGCCATCAGCGTGGCTCTTGTCCTGATCAGCCTGATGTACGGACCGCAGGCGGCTCTGTTCGCCGAGCTCTTCCCTGTGGAGCTGCGCTACTCGGGCGCCTCGCTGGGCTATCAGGTCGGCTCGGTCATCGGCGGCGGCCTTGCGCCCATCATCGCCACCGCGCTCTTTGAGCGCTTCCAGTCCAGTCTGCCTATATCGATCTATCTGGCCGCGACCTGCGCTGTGTCGCTTGTCTGCACGGCGGCCCTGAGCGTGCGCGCCCGCAGACCTGTCCAAACGGTGACCGCATGATCACCCGTTGGGGCTTGGGCCCATGTCCGACATTTCCGAAACTAGGCGCGCCATAAACGCCGCGCCGCGCTCCATCTGGCTGATCTCCACATATTCGTTCGGCTGGTGGGCCTGGTCGATGGAGCCTGGGCCGCAGATCACGGTGGAGAAGCCCGCGCCCTGGAACTGGCCAGCCTCGGCGGCGTAGGCGGCCACCCGGGGCGGGCCGTTGTCGCCAGCCAGGCGGCGGGCGAGACTCTCGGCGGCTCCATCAGCTTCGGGAGCGAAGGCGGGGGTGAGGGAGCGGACTTCGACCTGCACGCCGCCTTCGGGCGCCCGGGCCTTGATCTGCGCGTCCAGGCGCTCGGCCAGCTCGAAGAAGCTCGCCAATATCGCCTTGGGATCGCGACCGGGCGGGCAGCGCAGATCAAACAGGAAGACGCATTCACGGGCCAGGATGTTGACCGCCGTGCCGCCGCTCATCTGACCGATGGTCAGGGTCGGCCAGGGCGGAACGAACAGCGAGGTCGAGTCGACTTCCGTGGCCAGCCGGTCGGCCAGATCGGACAGATGACCCATCAGCTTGATGGCGATCATGTTCGCCGAAACCCCCAGGTGGGTCATGCTGGAGTGGGCCTCGCGGCCGGTGACCGTGACCCGGAAGGTGGAGATGCCCTTGTGGCCGCTAACCGCCTGCATAAGGGTCGGCTCGCCCACGATGACCGCGGCCGCGCGCGGAACCTGGCTGGCGAAGGCGGCGATCATGTCAGGAGCGCCCAGGCAGCCGACCTCCTCGTCATAGGAAAAGGCCAGATGCACGGGGCGCTTGAGCGGCCGCGCCGCCAGCTCGGGGGCGGCGGCCAGGGCCAGGGCCAAAAACCCCTTCATGTCGCAGGTCCCACGTCCATAGAGCCGCCCGTCCTTCTGGGTCAGGACGAAGGGATCGGTGGACCAGGGTTGTCCGTCCACGGGCACCACGTCGGTGTGGCCCGACAGGATGATCCCGCCCTCGATGTTCGGTCCGATGGTGGCCATCAGGTTGGTCTTGGTTGCGTCCGCGTTCGGCACGCGGCGCGAGGCGACCCCTAAGCCCGACAGATAGGCCTCTACCCATTCGATGAGGGCCAGGTTGGAGCGGCGCGAGGTGGTGTCGAAGGCGACCAGCTTGGCGAGCAGGTCGATGGCGCGGGGTGCGATGACTTCAGCCGTGGACATGACGCCAGCCTAACGGTCCGCGCCCGCCAAGCCCACAGCCGCTCGTGCGACACGCGAGATTCGCCAGATCGGCGCCTTGGCTGTAAACACCGCCAGCCATGATCTTGACCCTTTCCTGCCCCGACCAGCGCGGCATCGTCTCGCGCGTCTCGACCTTCCTGTTCGAACGCGGCTGCAACATCCTCGACGCCCAACAGTTCGACGACGAGGAGACCGGCGTCTTCTTCATGCGCGTGGTGTTCGACGCCGAGGGCGCGGACCCCAAAGCGCTGCGCGATGAGTTCGCCGTCCTGGCTGGTCACCTGTCCATGACCTGGACCCTGCGCGATCCGGCCGACAAGTACCGGGTGATGATCCTGGCCTCCAAGTCGGACCACTGTTTGGCTGACCTGCTCTATCGCTGGCGGATCGAGGAGCTGCCGATGGAGCTGTCGGCGGTGGTCTCAAACCACCCACGCGACATCTATCCGCACGTGGACCTGGACGGCTTGCCCTTCCATCACCTGCCGGTGACCAAGGCCACCAAGTTGGAGCAGGAGGCCGAGCTGTGGCGCCTGGTCCAGGAGACCAAGACTGACATCGTCGTGCTCGCCCGCTACATGCAGGTGCTGTCAGATGGCCTGGCCGCCAAGCTTGAGGGCCGTTGCATCAACATCCACCACTCGTTCCTGCCGGGGTTCAAGGGCGCCAAGCCCTATCATCAGGCCCATGAGCGGGGGGTGAAGGTGATCGGGGCCAGCGCCCACTATGTGACCGCCGACCTCGACGAGGGGCCTATCATCGAACAGGACGTCGAGCGCATCAGCCACCGCGACACGCCCGAAGATCTGGTCCGCAAGGGGCGCGACATCGAGCGCCGCGTCCTGGCCCGCGCCCTGCGCTGGCGGCTGGAGGACCGGGTCCTGCTCAACGGCAAGAAGACGGTCGTCTTCACCGACTAGCGGCTGGCGGTCTTGACCTTCTTGTAGGGCACGAACTCGCCCAGGCCGATAAAGCCGGTTTGCATGCGGCTGGTGGCGTCGAACAGGGTGACGATGTCGATGCTGCAAAGGTCGCCGGTGTGGGTCTTGGTGACCAGCACGTCGTTGCGATCCAGCGAGCGCGCTCCAGAACGCGGCCGGTTCACATAGAGCACCCCGCCGGCGCCCTCATAGACGATCGCCGTGCCGTCGATGATGCGGCTTGAGCGGATGGCGTGCAGGGGAATGCACCTGACCGGCGCGCCAGCGACGCGGTCGGCCAGTTGCTTGTTGAGGGCGGCTTCAGCCTTGATCTGACGCGGGCTTGGCTTGGTGTCGGCCAAGGCGGGTGCGGCCGAAGCCAAGGCCAGGCTGACGGCGGCGATCATGATCTTCATCTGGTTATCTCCAAAGCCCCGCAGGGCCATACTAGCACGTAATCTTGCTCTTGAGGCGTCCGCCATGGGGCAGCGCCATGAGCTTTCTGTGTAGCGGCGGCGCAAACCGACCAAATCCGACAGGAACCGCCGCGCCCGCCATTCCTTGATCGATGACAAAGGGGCGTCCGTCGCCTTTCCTCCAAGGCGCCGGGCGCCGGCCCCTTCCCCACAATCAGGGGCCGAGCCAGCCGGCCGTCGGCGGCGCTTTTGTTGAGCGGCGCCCGTCGATGGCCGGCCCCGTTTGGCGCCGACACGCTCGCAAATTGGGGGAATCCCCAGGTTAGGCGCGGGCGCCAAGTCCCCTCATCCTGCGCGCCGCCAGGCAGGCGACAACGACGCCTAAGGCCAGTCCGGCGGCGGCGTCGCTTGGCCAATGCCGTCCCAGCGCCACGCCGGCGAGCGCGCTCAGGACGGCGGCGGCGAGTGCTGCGGCCATGATCGCAACGCGCAGGCGCGTCGATCGAGCGCTCGCCGCCATTGCCAGGGTCAGCCAGACCGCCGCCGCCATGGCGCTGTGGGTTGAGGGAAAGCTCGCGCCGGCTTCGAAGGCGCCGGGCGGGCGCGGCCGGTCAATGAGCGCCTTGAGGATCAAGCTGGACGCCAGGCTGGCGGCCGCCGCGCCCCAAAGGATTGTGGCCTGACGCAGGCGTCGCGCTGGCATGGCGACGAGGGTGAAGGCCGCGCAGACCAGGGCAAGGAGGCGCACATCGCCCAACCCCGCCCACGCCGCGAGCAGCGGGGTCGCCCCGAGCAATGTGACGAGCGCCTCGCGTCCAGGTTCGTCCCAGTGCAGAGGTCCGCCGTGAGCGCGCCAGACAAGGACGCCAAGCACCGCCACCGATGCGGTCGCGCTTAAGGGCGCGCCGATCGCCGTCATACGGGCGGGGTGGGGTGTTCGGGCCTGAGGTGGGCTCATGGTCATTCCGCCAAAGCGTAGCTGCATGCGTAGACCTCGACCGTCGGCGGCGGATTGTCGGTTCCTGCCGCGTCTTGTCGGTGGCTGCGGCATGGATCGGGTCCGCCAAGCCTGCCGGCGATGTCACAGCGCAGTCCCGGACATGCGAGCGCAGGCCGTTACACGATCTGGGCCCTGCAAGGGGGCATTAGCGCGGCCTCTTCCAACCCCCAAGGAGCTTCCATGTCCAAGCAGCCCGCCACCCGCAGATCAACAGCCCTGCGGTCATCCACTCTCGCCGCCTGCGCCCTCGTCCTGCTCGGTTCTGGCACCGCCTTGGCCGCTGGCGACGCACGGGTGAGGATCGGCGATCTGGACCTGTCGCATTCCGGTGACCGCGACACTTTGCGCCAGCGCTCCGAGGCGGCGGCCGAGCAGTTTTGCGCCGGAGAGAGTCCGCGTAGCCCGTTGAACGTGCGTGAACGCTGCCGCCGCGCGGTCCTTGAGGAAGTGGCCCAGGCCGTGGCGGTCGCCAGGCAGGACCGCGCCCGGCGGATCGACCAGGCTCGGCCGGTCGCCATGCGCATAGGCCGGTGAGCCCTGGGCACGGTCGTGCGGCGACGGGCTTGGCGGCCGGCTTCGTCGCCTTGACCGTCGCGGCGTCGGCGGCCTTTGGCGTTGCTGCGGCCAGCCCGCCGCCGCCGGGCTCCGATCCGGCCGGTGAGGACATCCTGGCTCTTGAGCCAGGACTCTATGTGCAGCTGGGCCAGACCTGCTCAAGCCCGGTCACGCACGGCAAGACCTATGACGGAGCAACGCTCAAGGCGGTCCACGCGGGTCAGTGCCGCTCGGATTTACTGTGGAGCCTGCAAGGCGTCCAACGTCTGCGCCAGGCCTGCCGCCTCGAGGACGGTCGATGGCGCGAGACCGGCCGTCCTTATGTTCGCATCCTAGATTCTGCTCGCTTTGAAATCGTCGAAATGCCCGCGGGCGCTGACTTGCGATCGCCCGCCGGACGAAAGGCCGTGCGCTATCGCCATTGCCCCGCCGCGCCTCATTGAGCAGCGAGGCCGTCCGGCCTTGCCGTCGCACTACAACGGTAACGCGTAAGCGCTGCGGCGTAACCGTCCGGTGATCGGCGGGGGCGATGAGGGCGCTGGACGGGCTTTGGGCCCGTCGCATGGACGGTGAATGCGATGATTGTTTCCCAAGCGTTGGTCCCGGCGAGAGCCGGGCCCGATCTGCGCTGCTCGGACCTTCTAGCGGCTGGGTCACGTGCGCTTGACGTGGACACGCGCCGCTCAAAAATCGTGGTCAATCGGCTCGTCAGCGAGCGCAGGGACGTTCCGGTCAGGATCGTCGCGGCCGCGCGCCAAGCCCATTGCATCCTTGTGCCGTTGCGCACCTGCCCTTCGCACGATCGATGGACCGACGGCGACCGATGGCGCGCAGCCCAGGTGGGCCCGGGCGATTTTTGCGTGCTGGGTCCAGGCTTTGAGCATGCCGCCCTCTTGGACGGGCCGCTTGATCTTCTGTTGCTGACCATCGATCGCAAGGCCCTGGAGGATCTGGCGGCGGACGCTGGGGCGCCATTGAGCGACGGCCCGGCCGAAGCGACGACCTGGGGCGTTCGCGATCCGGCCGTGGCCAGACTCGCAGCCGTAATCGCCCACGGCCTTGATGCGGGTGAGGGCGAGCCGCTCTATCTTCGGCACCTGGTGACGGCTTGCTGCCTGCAGGCCATCGGCGCCTTTGGGGCGCTGGATGACGGGGCCGTGCGCCAAGGCGGGCTCGCCCCCTGGCAGGCGGCGCGAGCCAAGCGGCTGCTTGGCTCTGATCTTTCGCTCGATCGCGGCGTGCAGATGGTCGCCGACGAATGCGCCCTATCGGCCGCCTACTTCGCCAAGGCTTTCAAGGTGACGACAGGCTCGACACCGCACCGCTGGCGTCTTGCCGCCCGTATTGACGAGGCGCGCCGGCTCCTGGCCGAGGAGGGCGTCCCGCTCGCCCAGATCGCCGCCGCCGTAGGTTTTGCCGACCAGAGCCATCTGTCCAAGGCCTTCAAGCGCGAATGCGGGGTCAGCCCCGGCGTCTGGCGTCGCCTTCATGGACCGGGGCGCCGCCGCCGCGTCGTTGCAAACCTCGATGCCGAGAACGCCGCGGGCGGCTAGGCCCTGCGCCTATCAGGAGGCGGTGAAACGGGGGCGACGCGCGCGCAGCAGTCTGCTGATCGCAAGCGCCGCAAAGCCGGCGACCAGGCCCCAGAAGGCCGACCCAAGCCCTAGAACCGAAAGCCCGGACGCGGTGGCCAGGAAGGTGACCAGCGCCGCATCAAGATCCGAGGGCGCATCGAGCATGGATTTGAGCGAGCCGGCCAATGCGGGGATCAGCGCGATACCGGTCAGAGCCGCGACGGCGCCGGCCGGCAGCGCCAGGAAAAGCCTCACCAAGAACGGCGAGAAGATCGCCAGCACAAGATAAAAGCCGGCATAGACAACCCCGACCGTCCAGCGCCGATGGCGGTCGGGATGAGCGTCGTCGCTGGTGCAGATCGCCGCCGTGATCGCCGCCAGATTGACCGCGTGTCCGCCGAAGGGCGCGGCCGCCAAAGACACAAGGCCCGCGCCGGCGAGCAGTCGCCGCGCCGGCGGGCTGTAGCCGGCCGAGCGCAGCACGGCCAGGCCGGGCAGGTTTTGCGAGACGAGGGTCACCAGGAAGAGCGGAAGCGCAAGGCCGATCGCAGCGGCCGCTTGGAAGCTTGGGGCGACAGGGATGAGAGCGCCGATGACCCGCCCCGCCGGCAAGGGCTCGACATCGCCGCGGGCCAAGGTGAGCGCCAGTCCGGCCGCGAGCACAAGCAAGAGCGCATAGACCGCCATACGCTGACGCGCGGCGACATAGATGGCCACGAGGGCGGCCACAAGCAGCGGATCGACCGCGCCCAATCGAAAGAGATTCAGGCAAAAGGGCAAAAGGACGCCCGCCAACATGGCCGCGGCGATGGAGGCGGGTATCTTGCCGGCCCAACGTCCAAGCACGGGCACGGCGGCCAAGGCCAAGCCCATCGCCGCCGCGCAGATGAAGACGCCGATGGCGACGGGCCAAGAGGCGCCTGAGCTTGCGGCCAAAAGCGCCGCGCCCGGGGTGGACCATGCCAGCACCACGGGCATGCGGGTCTGTATCGACAGCACGGCTCCGCCCAGGGCTATGGCCAGGCACAGGGCCATCACAGCCGATCCGGTCTGTTCACTAGAGGCGCCCAGCGTGCGCGCCGCCTGCACGACCAGCGCGATCGTTCCGCCAAAGCCGACGACGGTGGCGATGAGGGCCGAAGACCAGGCGCCGGGCGGGGGACTATCGCGCATCGGGGAGGCCATGGAATCTTACAAACCCGCAGGGAATAAAGCTTTGCAATAGCGCGCGGCCGACCGCGGCGCGAGAGCGCCGGGGACGCGCCATGCGTCCCCGGCGGAGTCGTCGAACTTTTTGTCTTAGCGCGCCGCGGCGTGCGTGGCGTGGCGGGCCGCCTCGTCGATGACGTCGGCCACAGCCTTGGGCTTGCTGATGAAGACCACGTGGCTGCCCTCGACCTCTCGCGTCGTCGCGCCGATGCGCTTGGCCGTCTTGCGCAGCAGCGCCGGATCGATGGCGCCGTCCTCGGTCGCCACGACGAACCAGCTGGGCTTGGCGCGCCAGGCGGCCTTGGTGACCTTGTCGCCGAAGGCCGACATGGCGATCGGCACCTGGCTGTCGCGCATGAAAGCGGCGTCGGCGTCGCTCACATCAGCGGCGAAGCCGCTCTTGAACTTGGGGCCGTTGACGAAGCCAAAGCCGTCGGCCTGCGGTTCGATGACGAAGCCGGGAGGGGCCGGAATTTGGGCGAACTGGTCGCCGGTGGATTCTCCGGTGTCGGGGGCCAGGGCCGCCACATAGACCAGACCGGCCACGTCGGCGCCCGAGCCGGCTTGGGTGATCACCGTGCCGCCGTAGGAGTGGCCGACCAGGATGGCGGGGCCGTCCTGACGGGCCAGTACGCGGCGAGTCGCGGCCACGTCGTCGGCCAAGGAGGTCAGGGGGTTTTGGACGATGCTGACCTTGTAGCCTCGGCTGGTCAGTTCGTCATAGACGCCGCGCCAGCCCGAGCCGTCGGCGAAGGCCCCATGGACCAGGACGACATTCTTGACCGCTGGGGCGGCTGAAGGGGTCTTAGGCTGTTGGGCCTGCGCGGCGCCGAAGACGGCGGTGGCGGCGGCGGCGGCGATGATGGCGGATTTGATCGTCATGGCGTTGCTCCTTGAAATCTGTCGCGGTCGAGATCGACGGCCGGCGGCCCGCTCCCGTTCGCGACAACAATTATCGCGATAAATGTTAGTTAGCCTGGCGTTTCGCGGGGCGCAAGCTATAATTATCGCGATAACTGATTTTTCTGCGTGAGCCGTTTCATGACCCCCAGCCCAACCGCCCCACCGCCTCTCGAAGATCAGCTTTGCTACGCTATCTATTCGGCGGGCATCGCCATTCAGCGGGCCTATAAGCCGCTCCTGGACGAGCTGGGCCTGACCTATCCGCAGTACTTGGTGCTCAATGTCCTTTGGCTTCAGGAAGGCCGGACCGTGGGCGAGATCGCCGAACATCTGGCGCTTGAGCCCAGCACCTTGACGCCGCTCCTTCAAAGGCTTGAGACGGCCCAACTGGTGCGTCGCACGCGCAACCCCGCCAACGCGCGTCAGGTGATCGTCGAACTGACCGATGCGGGTCGGGCGATGCGAGATCGATCAGGCTGTCTGGGCCAAGCGCTTCTGGCCGCCTCCGGTCAAACTCCCGCCGACCTGGGGGCGCTCAACCACAAGATCCGCGACCTTCGCGACACCCTCTACGGCAAGATCGGCCGCTGGGCGCCGGACGGCCCCCAGGCCGAGTGAGCGGGGCTCGCGGCTGTTTCATCCGAAACCTGGCGGGCCGTTCGCGTAGCCGTCCCGTAACAGCAGCGGGTCACTCCCTTGGCGCAAAGCCAAAGGAGAACGCGCTATGGACGACGTCATCCGCCATGACCTGAAGGTCGCCGTCGGCGGCCAGCACCTGTCGCTGATCGAGAGGGGGGAAGGCCCCGCCGTTCTGCTTGGTCATGGCTTTTTGTGGGACCAGACCATGTGGGCGCCGCAGATACCCGCCCTCGCACGCGGGCGCCGCGTGCTCGCCCCCGACATGTGGGGGCACGGCGGCTCTGGGCCCCTGCCGTCCGGGACGGCGTCCCTGGCTGACATCGCCGGCCATATGCTAGCGCTCCTCGACGCGCGGGGCGTCGAGCGCTGCGTGGTCGTCGGTCTGTCCCTGGGTGGAATGTGGGCCGCCCATCTGGCCGCCATGGCGCCCGAGCGCGTGGCGGGGCTTGTCATGCTCAACACCTATCTGGGCCAAGAGCCGGCGCCAAAGCGCGCCGCCTATGGGGCCATGTTGGACCGCGTCGAGGCCACCGGCCGGATCGATGAGGAGACCGCCCGCGTGGTCACCCCGCTCTTCTTTGGCCCCAACGTTCCGAGCGCTCAGCCCGATCTGGTGCGTCAGCTGCGCCAGACCATGGATAGCTTCACGCAAGAAACCCTCAAGGGATCGATCGCGCCGCTGGGGCGGCTGATCTTCGACCGACCCGACGATCTGCCGATGCTGAGGCGCATTTCGGCGCCCACCCTGGTGATCGCCGGCGCCGCCGACCTTGCCCGACCGGCTGAGGAGAGCAGGATCATGGCCGAGCTGATGAACGCCCAGTTGGCCGTCATCGGCGACTGCGGCCACACCTCCACTCTGGAGCGTCCCGCCGCCGTCACCGCCTTGCTCGAAGGCTTCCTCGAACGGATCGGTTGGGATGGGCGGGCCAATAAACACGCTGGGCTGCGCGATGGCGACGGCCGGTGATCGACGAGGCGTCAAACCGCTAAGAGCTTGGGCTCGCCCTGCAACCACCCGGCCACCAGCCGCGCCGGCCCTGCCTGCCTAGAACAGGCGCTCCACCGCAGCGTCCAGAACATAGCCGACGCCGCGCTCGGTGCGGATCAAGCTGGGCCTGCGGGGGTCATCCTCTAGCTTGCGCCGCAGGCGCAGCACCTGGACGTCGATGCTGCGGTCGAAGGCGTCGTCATGGGCGCGTGTCGCCGAGATCAACTGCGCGCGTGTCAGCACCCGCCGCGGCGCCTCCAAGAGCGCCACCAAGAGCGTGTGATCGGCTCGGCTCAGAGGCACGACGCGGCCGGCCGGATCGGTCAGCACGCGCATTGCGCGCCGAAGCTCCCAGCCGGCAAAACGGTATCCGCCTGTCGGCGCGCCGTCGCCGCCGCGGCGCGCCAGGTCTTGGCGCCGGAGGATGGCCCTGGCGCGGGCGAGCAATTCGCGAAGATCGAGCGGCTCGCCCATGACGTCGTCGGCCCCCAGCTCCAGGGCAAGAGCGCGATCGAAGGCGTCCTTGCCTCGACCGCCGACCATGATCAACGGCGCGCGCGACTGGCGGCGTACCGACAAGAGAGACTCAAGGTCGTCATAGGGCCGGCCGCGCAGGTCGAGGATGACCAGGCTGGCGGAGATGCGCGACACCTGTTCGGCCGCTTGGTCGGGCGTGCAGCAAAAGGCCGCGCAGCGCCGCTCGGTCAGATAGTCGGCTATGGCGGCGCGGGCTTGGCCGGGAACGCCCGCGACGAGCACGCGGGATGGATGGGCGCAGGGCCCGCCCTGCGCTTCAGGGCCCGCTTCATTGAAGCTGTGTTTAAGGAACATGATCACTAAAGGAGGCTGGCCGGCGAGCGGCGGGAAAACGGTATGGGGCGACCGTCCGGCCGCCCCCCGGCGCCGGACGATCGCCTTGGCGGGCGGGCCCTAGAGACCGTGATCCTCGCGGATCATGCGCGCGGCCTGTTCGCCGACGACGGCGCAGGGCGCTTGGGTGTTGCCCGTCGGCACCCGTGGGAAGACCGAAGCATCAGCCACGCGCAGGCCCTCGATCCCATGCACCCGCAAGCGCGCGTCGACGACCGAAAGATCATCGGTTCCCATCCTGGCGGTGCAGCTTTGGTGCCAGTAGGTCACGGCCGCGTCGCGCACGAACTCCTCCAGGGCCGCGCCGGTCAGGTCGCCAGGGAGCGCCTCGCCGCGCACGAAGGGGCCAAATGCACGGGCTGCGCCCAACTCGCGGCAAAGCTTCACGCAGGCCAGGGCCGAGCGCAGGTCTTCCGGGTCCGACAGCATGCCCGCATCGATGCGCACCGGAGCGGTTGGATCGGCGCCGCCCAGGCGCACACGACCCCGGCTCTTGGGGTGAGCCAGGCCGGCGAACATCGTCCAGCCGTTCAAGGGCGCGCCCCGCGCCGCCGTCCGGTCGCTGGGGACGGGAAACTCAACCTGGCAAAACAGCAGATCGGGCGCCTCAAGCTCGGGCCGGCTCTTCCAGTAGAGGGTCGCCTCGCTGCCGCTGTTTCGGGGCGCTAGGGGCTCGTTGTATTCCCATATGCAACCAAACGAGACATGGTCTTGCAGGTTGGCGCCGACCCCAGGCAGGTGACGGGCCACCGCGATGCCAACGCGCCCCAACTCCTGGCGCTCGCCGACGCCAGATTGCATGAGGACCTTGGGCGTGTGCATGGCGCCAAGGCTAAGGACGACCTCGTGCCGAGCGCCGATCTTGAGCGTCTGGCCCTGGTGCAGGACTTCCACGCCGACCGCGCGACCTTGCTCGAGGATGACGCGCAGGACCTGAGCCCCGGTGATCACCGTCAGGTTGGGGCGATCACGGTTGGGGCGCACATAGGCCCGATAGAGGGAGTTTCGCCGACCGTCGCGCACAAGCATCTCGGTGATGGCCGCCCCGCCGGGCCCCTCCATCATCTCGCCGTTGGGGCTGTCGAAGGTCGGCACCCCCACCTCCTTGGCGGCCTCGAGCATGGCCAGAGCCACGGGACTAGGATCGGCGGGCTGCTCGACCCAGACCGGCCCGGACGAGCCCCGTCGCGCGGCGTCGGGGGCTCCGCGCCAGTTCTCGATCCGCCGATAGACGCCAAGGACGTTCTCATAGTTCCAAGCCTCGTCGCCGACCTCGGCGGCGTAGCCGTCCCAGTCGGTTTTGTGGCCGCGCGCCCAGACCATGACGTTGACGCTAGATCCGCCGCTCAGGCCCTTGCCCATGGACATCGACAAGGACCGGCCGTTGACGTGCGCGCTGGGCTCGGCCTGAAAGCCCCAATCGCGTTCAGAGCCCAAATTTAACGGCCACTGGGCCGGGTCGAGCACGGTTTGGGCCTCGTCGTCCGGACCCGCCTCCAAAAGCAAGACCTTCACGTCCGGGTTCTCCGACAGGCGCGAGGCGACGACCGAGCCTGACGACCCCGCGCCGCAGACGATCACGTCATATTGCTGTGCTGGTGCGGTGGCGGCCGATCCGGCCTTGGAAGGTGCGGCGTCATTCATCAGTGCTCATCCATTCTCATCGCAGGCGATCGCATCGCCCCGAAGGCGCGCGCCCACGAGCGGGCGTTCGCGGCCCCGTCGGTGGACGAAGCCGGCGATCGCGCCCGGCAAGACCAGGTACACGCCAGTGAAAGCCGGGCCCGCGTCACGCGCTTCCGGCGGCTAAGCCCCGTCGCCTGCTGCGAGGAGCGCCGCAAAGCAGCCCGGGGGCCAGCGGCGGCACATCGGTATCAAATCTATCAAATCCATCAATACTAATATTTTGCCCAACCCCTTTTGACTTGATAGGGAGGATCATCGCGAGCGTCCGCCAGGCGGGCCAGGGACGAAAAGGCCAGATGGACAAGGACATCCTGACGACTGCCGAGGCCGCGAAGATTCTCGGTGTATCGACCCGCACGGCCCAGTTGCTGATCGAGGGCGGCTCGGTGCCCTCATGGAAGACGCCTGGGGGGCACCGCCGGGTGTACCGGGCCGACGTCGAGGGTTTGATCGACGCGCCAGCGCCCAACGCCGCCTTGCCGTCGGCGCGGGTGGTTGTGGCCGTCCCGCAAGGGCTCGCCGCGCTCTATCAGGACCTGGCGACGAGCCTGGCCGAAGGCGAGGTGGAGGTGTTGGGCGAGACGCAAGCAGCCCGGGCCGCCATTCATCAGCTTCGTCCTGGCCTCGTCGTCGCCGACGTCACGGACGCCGATCCCGCGCGCCTGGAGCTGCTGCGCAGCCTGTCGGCCGAGGCGCCGTCGCGGCAAGTCGTCATCGTCGGAGCGCCGCTTGACGCGGAGCTGTCGAAGGCCGTTGTCGTCGACACGCCCCAAGCGGCGATCCAAGAGGTGAGGCGGATTCTCTCCAGGGGTGCGGACATGGCCGCGGCCGCGCCGTTTCCTCTCGCTCTCAATGAGGCGCATCGGCTGGTGGCTCTGGAGCGCACAGGTCTGCTCGATACACCCCCTGAGGAGGCCTTTGACCGGCTGACCTGGCTTGCGGCCCGGGCGTTGAACGCGCCCATCTCGCTGGTGACCCTGCTGACCCCCACGCGCCAGTGGTTCAAGTCGCGCCTGGGCCTGGAGATGGCCGAGACGCCGCGAAGCTGGGCGTTTTGCAACTACACCCTGATGCGCAAGGACGTCTTCTCGGTGGAGGACCTCTCGGCCGATCCGCGCTTTTGCGACAATCCGGCCGTGGCGACCGATGATGGCTTTCGATTCTACGCCGGCGCCCCGATCCTTGATGACGACGGCTATCCGGTGGGCTCGCTATGCGTCATCGACCGGCGGCCGCGGGTCCTCACCGGTGATGAGGAGCGTGCGCTCCTGGAGCTTGCGCGTCTGGGATCGACGGAGGTGCGGCTTCGCGGGGCTCAAAAGCGCCTTCGCCAAGCCTTTGGCCGCAAGGACGCCAAGGCGTCGATGATCGCGGCCCCGCCGCGCCGCGGGTGAGGCGGCGCGCCTAGGTCTGTGCGCCTGTTTCTTCTCGCGGACCTGCGGCTGATGGTTTCAATCGCAGGCGCGCGCCTCGCCGCTCATCAGATCGATGGTCAGGCAGTGATCGCGGCCCTCGTCGCAGGGGCGCACGATGATGCGCACCTCGTCTTGGTCCTGACCGTCCGGCCCAAGCTCCAAGAAGGCGACGGCCGCCTCCTCGACACTTTCGGCGATGACGGTCTGTCCGCGTTCATGGCCTGCGCCGGCCAAGCGCACGAAGTAGCGTTGCTGCGATGCGGTCTGCTTAGGCGACATGGGCGCGCGCCCTCCTGATCATTCAGCAACACAATACGTGGCTGGATGTTTTCGTTTCGGCGCGAAGGCATTGGCTTGGGCTTTACGCTCCAGGCTCGACCGCCTAACCCACGGCCGCGGCCTTATGACTGCAAGCGCTTGGAGAGCCGGATGGCGTCGGGACTGTTCGCACTTTTGGATGACGTGGCCGGGATCGCCAAGATCGCCGCCGCCTCGGTGGACGATGTCGCCGGCGCCGCCGGCAAGGCCGGCTCCAAGGCCATCGGGGTTGTGGTGGACGACACCGCCGTGACCCCCGGTTACGCCATGGGCTTCACCCCCGACCGCGAACTGCCGATCGTCGCCAAGATCGCGGTCGGCTCCCTTCGCAACAAAATGATCTTCCTGCTGCCGGGCGCGCTTTTGCTGAGCGCCCTGGCCCCCTGGGCGGTGACGCCGATCTTGATGTGCGGCGGCGCCTATCTGTGTTTTGAAGCCAGCGAGAAGATCATCGAGGCGCTCAATCCGCACGGCGATCATGACCCCACAGACGACCTGGCGCTCAGCGCCAAGGATTTGGAGGCGCAGAAGGTCGGCGGGGCCATCCGCACGGACCTGATCTTGTCGGCCGAGATCATGGCCATCGCCCTGTCGGAAGTGGCCGATCGCCCTCTGGCGATCCAGGCGGCGGCCTTGGCCGCGGTGGGCGTTTTGATCACCGTGCTCGTCTATGGCGTCGTCGCCTTCATCGTGAAGATGGACGACATCGGTCTGCACATGGCCGAACGCAAAGCCGCCCTGACCCGGGCGATCGGACGCGGCCTGGTCAAGGGGATGCCCGGCGTCATGAACGCCCTGACCTATGTGGGCACCGCCGCCATGCTCTGGGTCGGCGGCGGCATCTTAGTCCACGGGCTCGACCATTTTGGCGTCTCGGCGGTCGAGCATGGGGTCGAGGCGATCGGCCATGCCGCCGCGACCGTTCCGGGCGTCGGCGCCGCCACCGGTTGGGCGGCCATGGCCGCGGCCTATGGGGTATTCGGGCTGGCGGTGGGATCAGTTCTGGCGCTCATCGTCCACCTGATCCCCAAGCGGGCCAAATCCGCCTAGGGCAGCTTATCTTTCAGGGACGGCGCGCGCATGGCCACGATCTCGCGGCTGGGGCGGCTGATGCCGTAGATCATGCCCGGCTCGCTCTCGTCCCAGTCGACGGCCTGACCCTCCACGTCCACGCCGATGGTGGCCACGTGATCTAACACCGCGCCGCCGGCCTTGGGCAGCTCCAGGACATAGAGCTCCTTGTGGTCGTGACCGGTGATGTAGAGCCGGCCGTCGGGACCAAAGCCGCCGCCGGACGAGCTCATCGGCGCGAACCGCTCCAGCACGGATTGCGGGAAGCTCCAGGCCTGGGTGCGCCGCCACTGGTCGTCGAACTTGACCAGGACGGTGTGGCGGTGGTCGCGCGGCGTCTCGCCGCCCTTGCCGTCATAGTTGGCGAAGGCGGCCCACCAAAAGCCGTCGCGTCGCTCGACCCAGGTGACCGATCCCGTGCCGGGTCCAAGCGCCACGGTGCGCAGGTGCGTCAGGGTCTTGGGGTCGAAGAACTCCACCGCGCTCCAGTGGGGGACGGCCGGGAAGTTGGAGTTGGCGCAGACCAGCTCCTTGCCGATCACCGTGCAGGAATTGATGTGCGGGAAGCGGGCGGGGTCGCCCTTCCATTCGGCGAGCTTGGCGCCGGTCTTCTTGTCGTACTTGGCGATGACGAAGTTGGCGACCGCATAGACGTGGTCGCGATCCACCGCCACGCCCTGACGCGCTTCGGGCGCGGCGTAGCGGCGAACCACCTGCGCGTCGCCAGCCTGGATCGGGGCGGCCAGGGCCGGCGCTGCGCATGCGGCCGCGAGGAGGGCGGCCAGGACGGTGGAGACCTTGATCATCATGGTTCTCCTAAAGGCCAATCGCGCGACGGGCCGGTGACGCCGTCGCGACGAAAGGATGAATTTTAGATCAGCCCTGGCCGGGGCCCGCCCCCGCCGACAAAAAGTCGATCAGTTCGATGCGAAAGACCATGACGCTGTTGCCCGGGATCGGACCCTTGTCCTGGGCGCCATAGCCGAGAGACGGCGGGACATAGAGCGTCCACTCGTCACCCGGACGCATCAGCGGGATGGCTTCGCGCCAGGCGGGGACCAGGCCTTGCAGGGGGAAGGTGGCCGGCGCGCCGCGCTCATAGGAGCTGTCGAACACCGTGCCGTCCAAGAGCTTGCCCTCGTAGTGGACCTTCACCTCGTCCTTGAGGCCTGGATGGGCGCCGGCAGCGGGGCCGGCGCGCACGACCTTGTACTGCAGGCCGCTGGGCAGGGTGACCACGCCCTCCTTCTTGCCGTTCTCGGCCATGAAGGCGTCGGCGGCCGCCAGGTTGGCCTTGGCTTCCTTGCTCGGGCCGCATCCGGCCAGCACGAGGACGGCGCTCAGCGCCAGGGCGAGTTTCTTGAACATGGTCGTTGTTTCCAGACAGGTCGGGCTTAGACGGTGCGGGGCGGGTAGCCGCGCTCACGCAGGGCGTCGACGATCTCTTGGGTGTGCTGGGCGTCGCGGGTCTCGATGGTGATGTCGAATTCGGCGCCCTTGGCCGGAACGTCGAGGGCCAGGCGATTATGGGCCACCTCGATGATATTGGCGCCAAGCTCGCCGATGGTCTGCGACACGGTGGCCAAAAGGCCCGGCCGGTCGTCGCCGACGATGCGCAAGGAGACCAGACGCTGGGCGCGCACCAGCTCGCGGGTCAGGACCGACGCCAAAAGCCGGGTGTCGATGTTGCCGCCGCACAGGATCAGGCCGCACTTCTTGCCGCGGAACCGTTCGGGATAGGCCAGCAGGGCCGCGAGCGAGGCGGCGCCAGCGCCCTCGGCGATGGTCTTCTCCACATTGCAGTAGAGCGAGACGGCCTGTTCGATGAACGGCTCTTCGAGCAGCAGCACGTCATCGATCAGGGGACGCACCTGGGCATAGGTCTTGTCGCCGACCTGCTTGACGGCGATGCCTTCGGCGATGGTCTGGCCGCCGCAATGGGCGGTGACGCCGCGCATGCGGGCGGTGAAGGACGGATACATGGCCGGCTCGCAGCCAAGGATGCGGATGTCGGGGCTGAGCGCCTTGGCCGCCGTGGCCACGCCGCTGATCAGGCCGCCGCCGCCGATGGGTACGGGCAAGATCTCCAGGTCCGGCGCCTCTTGCAGCATCTCAAGGGCGATGGTGCCTTGGCCGGCCATGACGTCGTAGTCGTCGAAGGGGTGGACGAAGACGAGGTCGCGTTCTTCCTGCAGCCGGCGGGCGGTGGCGTTGGCGTCGTCATAGGTCTCGCCGTCGATCACCACCTCGGCGCCGAAGTCGCGAGTGTGCTGCACCTTCACGAAGGGGGTGTTGCGCGGCATGACGATGGTCACCGGCACGCCAAGGCGGGTGGCGTGGTAGGCTAGGCCCTGTGCGTGGTTGCCGGCGCTGGCGGCGATGACGCCGCGCTTCTTTTCGGCCTCGCTGAGCAGCAAGAGCTTATTGAGCGCGCCGCGCTCCTTGTAGGCGGCGGTGAACTGCAGGTTCTCAAACTTCACCCACACGTCCGCGCCTGTAATCTTGGACAGGGTCTTGGAATGGCGACAGGGCGTGCGTTCGATGTGGCCTTCCAGGCGCGCGGCGGCGGCGCGGATGGCCTCAAGGTCGAGGGTCATGGATCAGCCCGGCTGGGGGAGGAGAGGTCGCGAACCTAACGGCGCGGCGTCGGCGGCGCAATCGCGCTGGCCAAGACGCCAGGCCAAAGCAACGCCGTGGGCCGCTACGGCGCGATCTGGCGCTCACGGGATCGGCCCCAAACACGACTGGCGCGGGGCGGCGGAGTGCGGCATGAACGGGCGCCCGACATCCACGGGTTGTAAATCGCCTGCGCGGATGACCTCCAAACCCAGACCCCCGATCTTGGACCGCGCGCGGTCCGTCGAACCGCCGGCCGACACCCTGATCGCCACCCTCTACGACGACGCCGATCTGGCTGACGCGTTCGCCATCGCGCTCAAGCCTGAGGACGCGCGTCTGCCCGCCGAGGTGCTGGCCCTGGCGATGATGGCCAAGCCGCCGATGTGGTCGCTGGCGCTGTTGGCGATCCGCGACGCGGTGATGGGCGTCTTTGGGGTCAAGAGTTCGCGCCAGATTCTCAACGACGCGATCGCAGCCCGCGCCGACCACATCGGCATGTTCCGCATCCTGGCGCGCCGCGACCACGAGGTGGTCCTAGGCGAGAACGACCGGCATCTGGATTTTCGGCTGTCGGTGATGACGCGGCCATCGCCGTCGGGCGGAGTGGAGCTGGTGGCCACCAGCATCGCCCACTGCCACAACCGGCTGGGCCAGATCTATCTGACGGCGATCATGCCGTTCCATAAGCTGATCGTGCGCGCGAGCCTGGTGCGGGCCGCCAGGGCCGACAACAAGCTCCAGACGGCGATGGACCAGGGCTATGAGCGGGCGAGTTAGGCGCCGCTTTGGCGTCTGAGCCGCGTCCTTGGCTCAGAACCCGGAAAGGAAGCTGGCGACGTTGTCGCCCAAGGCTTCAACCGCATAGCCGCCTTCCATGACCACGACAGCTGGCCAGCCGGAGGCGCTGCTGGCGGCCTGCCGCCAGCGTCTGGCCAACTACAAGATTCCCAAGCGACTCCACGTGCTGGACGCCTTGCCTCTGCTGCCCATCGGCAAGGTGGACAAGCAGGCGCTCAAACAGTGGGTCATCGAAACCGAAGGCGTCCAATAACCGTCGTCATCTGCTATTGTACGCGTCCGCCGCTCTAACGGCTCCCGCCGCGATCGCGCGGGCCGCGGCGGCGATCGAGCGCGGGCCTGAGTTTCAGCGGGCTCTGGACAGTGTAGCGGCCAAGCAAAAGCTCCCGGGCGCCGCAGCCGCCCTCGTTTTGGACGATGGCCAAATGCTGTCGGCGGCGACGGGCTTTTCCGATCTGGAGGATGGCCTGCGCATGGCGCCGGACGCCATCGTGCCAGCCGCCAGCATCGGCAAGACCTTCGTCAGCGCCTGGGCTTTGGGACTAGTTCAAGAAAGCCGGCTTCAGCTGGACGCGCCGATCAGTGGTTGGCTCAGCGCCGAGCCATGGTTCGCGCGCCTGCCCAACGGCGGCCAAATCACCGTGCGCATGCTGCTCGATCAGTCCAGCGGTCTGGTCGACCATGCCTGGGCCCCAGAATGGCTGACCAACTACTTCGCCAAGACGCGCGACGATCCTGACCATCTGTTCCCACCCGCCGAACTGGTCAGCTATGTGCTGGACAAGAAGCCTCTGTTTCCAGCGGGTCAGGGCTACAACTACAGCGACACCAACTACGTTTTGGCCGGGATGATCTTTGAGAAGATTACGGGTCGAGCCTATCTGGATGAGATCGGCGAGCGGTTCATCCGGCCGCTGGGTCTGACGCGCACGGTGGGCAACCGCCGCGCCTATCCGGGTCTGGCCAACGGATATCTGCGCGAGAAGAACACGTTTGGAATTCCCGAAAAGTCCTTTGTCGACGGAAGGATTTTCATCGACCCGGCCGTGGAGTTCACCGGCGGCGGCGTGATGTCATGCGCGCCCGATCTGGCCCGGTGGGCTGAGGCGCTCTATCAGGGGCGTGCTCTACCCCAGCCCTATCTTGATGAACTCTTGCGGCCCAATCGGTTCTCCGATCGCCCGGGGGTTCAGTACGCGCTGGGCTGTAATATCGTCCAGACGCGACACGGGGTGGCTTTGGGTCATAGCGGCACCATGCCCTACTACGGTTCGGTGATGGCTTATCTGCCGGATCGCAAGCTGGCCGTGGCGATCGTCGCCAATCGAACCACCTTTGACCGCAAGGCCGCCGTGGAGCGACTGGTTTCGGCGATCACCTAGCGCCCTTCGCCGAGCTCATCGTAAATCCGGCGCCTAGGCGGCCGCCGCCAAGGCTGTCGTTGTGCGCATCCGCGCTGCCGCGCCCTAACGTAAGCAGATTTCAGCGTGTGGCCGGCGCGCTTGGGACAGGATGAGGCTCGAGGCCGGAGCCGAGAGGCGCGCTCAAATCATGGGCTTGGCCGCCCGGCGCTTGCCGGTGGGACTTGTCGCAAGGGGCCGCCGTCACCCCTGACGCGATGCGCAGGTTCGGGCGCCGCTCTGCGCCGCTCCAAGTGATCAGGGGCCCCAAAAATGGCCTTCTGACAGGCTGGTCGACCAGTAGCTTTTGGCGGGCGCACCCTCCTGGCGACAGACTGATTTTCGTGGAGTTCAGCCATGATCATCAGCGTTTCAATCGCCCCTCATAGACCCCAGTCAGCCGCAGCGCCTCCGCCAGGGTTGCGGTGGGGCGCTCGGCGATGAACGCGCTGACCGCGGCGGCGGTATTGGAGCTTGCGGTCGCATGCGCACCGCAAGCAGCTCCTCAAACCTTGCTGGCGATCTCGCACGCTGAAAGTCGTCTTGATCCTCTGGCGATCGGTGTGAACGGCCCCGATCCAACGAGCCTTCGTCCCCGAACCAAACCCCAGGCCGTATCGATGGCCCGCGATCTGATCGCCCAGGGGCGCTCCATCGATCTGGGCCTAGGGCAGATCAACAGCGCAAACCTCCAGTGGCTCGGCCTGAGCATAGAGGCGGCCTTCGAGCCGTGCGCCAATCTCAAGGCGGCCGCCCAGGTTCTTTTGTCGGGCTATCGGCCGCAGGAAGGTCGGCGCGCCTTTGATGCAGCGCTGTCGCGCTACAACACCGGTCACCCGCGCCGGGGGCTCGCCAACGGTTACGTGGCGCGCGTAGCTCAGATCCAAGCCAGTCTCGCACGTCAAGCGACCGCGTCGTCACTGCCCATTGATCGTGGAGGCGCCGACGATGTGTTCGCTTCCCGAACGGCGCGCTCGCTCCACGTCTTTCGCAACCCACCCCTCATGATCGGAGCTTTGCCATGACCTCTTCAGATCGTGCTCGCGCCTTGGTCTGCGCCATTTTGACAGGCTCGCTTTGCGCAAGCCCAGCCATGGCCCAGTCAGGCGCAGACTTGGGCGGCTTTATCCAAAACATCATCGACCTGCTGAACTCCGACATCATCCGCGGGCTGGCCGTTCTCGCCGTCATTCTCACCGGCGTGGCTTGGATGTTTGGTCACTTGGATTTGCGTCGCGCCGGCACGGTGGTGGTGGGGATCATCGTGATCTTTGGGGCCGGCACGATCGTCGACATGATCGTGGGCGGAGCGTGACGCCGTGGCCGGCCAGCCTGAGCGCCTGACCCGCGACACCCTTTTTTTGGCCTGCACGCGTCCGGCCTTAGTGCTTGGCGTGCCGATGGAGGCGATGGGGATCAACCTCATCGTCAGCGCCGTGGCGTTCCTGGGCGGCGGCAGCCTGCTCTATCTGCTCGCGGCCCCTGCGGTGCATCTGGTGCTGCGAGCCATTTGCCGCCACGACCACCATGCGCTGCGGCTTTGGTGGCTACACCTGCAGACCCGCGGACGCAGCCGCAACGCCGCGCTTTGGGGCGGTTCGGCCTGCAGCCCGCTGGCGTTCCGAAAGGTTCGCCATGGTTGAGCTGCCGAGAGGTCCGGTGAGGAACGCGATGGCGCGTGAAACGCGCGCTCCGTTACCCTATGTCCGTCACGCGACCGATCAGATTCTCGCCCTCGATGGCGGCGCGCTGATGTGCGCGTTCTTCGTCGAAGGCGTGGCTTTCGAGACCGCCGGGCGCGATGAGCTCAACCGTCTGCATGAGGCCTTGGCCGGCGCCTGGCGCAACATCGCCTCAGAAGACCTCGCCGTCTGGCAGCATCTGATCAGGGCCCCGGCGAAGGTGGCTCCCTCAGAGGGGTTCGCCTCGGCTTATGGCGCCGAGCTGGACGCCGCATGGCGTGGGCGCGTCAACCGCGATGGCCTGTTCGCCAATCGGCTCATCGTTACGCTGATCTTGAAGGGTCCAGGGCTAAGCCCCTGGCTGGCGGGCGCCGCCGTCAAGGCGGCCCCGGAGGGCGAGCGCATCCGCCGCCTGGAAGGCGTCGCGCGCGACCTTATGCAGTTGCTGACGCCATGGCGGCCGCGCCCGCTGGGTATAGAGCGCCGCGGCGAAGTCTTGTTCAGCCAAACCCTTGAGGCGCTGGTTCCCATCTTGGAGGGGCAAGATCGCCCCATGCCCTTGGTGCCTGGCCATCTTGGCCAAGCGCTGTACGCGGCGCGGGTGATCTTTGGGCGCGAGGCCTTGGAGATTCGCCAGCCCGGGGGCAGCGCCTATGGCGCCATGCTCGGGCTTAAAGCCTACCCGGCCTCCACCCACCCCGGCATCTGGGACGGTCTGCTCGCCGCGCCTTATCGGCTGATCGTCAGCCAGTCGTTCGCGTTTTTGTCCAGGGCTGCCGCTGAGGGCCTTATGGGCCGCAAGCAAAACCAGATGCTGAGCGCCAATGACCGCGCCGCATCACAGGCCGACGCCCTCGACGAGGCGATGGACGATCTGGCGAGCGGCCGCTTCGTCATGGGCGATCATCAGGCCAGTGTGCTGGTCTTGGCTGACACGCCAGCTGAGTTGTCTCGCGATCTGTCCGCGGCCAGGGCGTTGCTGGCGGGCGGGGGCCTGGTGGCGGCTCGCGAGGACCTTGGACTGGAAGCGGCCTTCTGGGCCCAGTTTCCGGGGGTCTTTAAGATGCGCACGCGGCCCGCGGCGATCAGCAGCCGCAACTTCGCCGCCCTTGCGCCCTTGCACGCCTACGCTTCCGGGCGGCACGGCAAGCCTCATTGGGACGCGCCGGTCGCTTCGCTGCGCACCCGCGGCCGCACGACCTTCGAACTCAATCTCCATGTGGGCGATCTGGGCCACACCTTCATCTGCGGCCCTTCGGGCGCCGGAAAGACGGTGCTGCAAAACTTCCTTCTCGCCCAGATGGAGCGCTTTGGCGCGCGCCAAGTACTCATCGACAAGGATCGGGGCGCGGAGGTCTTCGTGCGCGCCTGCGGCGGCGCCTACCAGGCCTTGCGTTCAGGCGAGCCGACGGGACTTTCGCCGCTCAAGGCCTTGGGGGACGCCCCGACCGATCTGGCGTTTTTGCGAGCGCTCGTCTTGCGCATGGCGCTGGGCGCGGACGGGCGCGTCTCACCCAGCGAGGCGGCCATGCTCGATGAGGCGATCGCCGCGGTGCTGCGGCTGCCTCAGCGCGAACGGTCCATAGCCGCTCTACGGGGACTTTTGGGCCAGCAGGACGCTGCGGGACTGGGCGCGCGCCTTGAGCGATGGGGCCAGAACGCAGCCTTGGGCTGGGCTCTGGACGGGGACGCAGATGCGCTGGACCTGGGGCCGCGTCTGAGCGCCTTCGACATGACCTCGATCCTAGACGATGCGGACGTGCGGGCGCCGGTGATGATGTACCTGCTGCACCGTATCGGCGCTTTGGCCGACGGCCGGCGTCTGGTCGTGTGCATAGACGAGTTCTGGAAGGCCCTGGGGGACGAGGCCTTCAGGGACCTTGCGCGGGACGGCTTGAAGACCTGGCGCAAGAAGGACGCGGTCCTTGTGCTCGCGACCCAGTCGCCGTCCGACGTTTTGGCCTCGCCCATAGCCCGCACGATCCAAGAGCAATGCGCCACCAAGATCTTCCTGCCTAACGGCGAGGCGACTGAACTCGACTACGGCGAAGGCTTTGGTTTGAGCGGTCGCGAACTCGCCCTTGTGCGCGACGAGTTGGGTGTCGGCTCGCGCGGCTTCCTGATCCGGCAGGGCGGCGCTTCGGCGGTGGCCGAGTTGGACCTGACGGGGCTGGATGAGCATCTAGCCATCCTCAGCGGCCGCGCGGCGACGACCGCCCGGCTTGATGAAATCCGACGCCAAGTCGGCGACGACCCGGCCGCCTGGCGCGAGCCCTTTCGGCAATCTTTGAGGAGTTTCCCATGAGACCGGCAGTCTTGGCCGCCATCGTCTGCGGCGCGTCGCTCACGGTCGCGCCGGCCCACGGCGCCATGATCGTCCACGATCCTACCGCCTACGCCAAGCTGGTGGAGGAGCTGCGCACGGCGCTGGATCAGCTCGACACCCTCAAGTCTCAACTGGCCGAGGGGCGCAAGTTGCATGACAGCCTCAATATTGGCTCGGCCATCGACCAGATCGCGCCGCAGCTGGCCGGTGCCGATCTGCGCAAGGCCTTGCCTGATTTGGCGGCTTTGCAGGCCGCCGCCCGAGGAGACCTGAGCGCGCTTGGCGCAATCGGAGAGGAGGCGCGCCAAATCCGAGAGGCGCGCCGCAAGTATCGGCCGGAGCAAGGCGATGCTGCGGGCGCGATCTTGGAGCGCGGCGGCGATTTGGCCGCCCGCGATCTTGCGGTCGGGGAGGCGGCGACCAAAGCCGCTGGGGAGCGGCTGGAAGGACTGCGCGAGCTTCAGGTCGCCGTCGGTCGCGCCGAAAGCGCCCGCGCCGTGGCCGACCTGCAGGCGCGCATCAGCGCCGAGCAGGCTCTGATCGCCAACGATCAAATGCGCCTGCAAGCCTTGGCGCTGACCCAGGCGGCGGAAGAGCGGATGCAGCGGCAAGAAGCAATGGAGCGCGCCGCCGCCGAGCGAAAGGCGCGTATGGAGTTCTATCGCCGGGGGTTCCAATGAACCGGCTGGCGCTCATCGTCCCCTTGTTCCTGGCGGCGTGCGACCGCGAGCCCCGCAGTGCCAGCTACTTCATCGCGCACCCAACAGAAGCCGACCGCGTCATGGAGGCTTGCGAGGCCGGAAAGCATCGTGGTCCGGAATGCGAGAACGCCACAGCGTCGCGCGTCGACCGCGAACGTAGAGCGCGCATGGAGTTTTACCGCCGCGGCTTTGAAACCGAGGCTCCGTGATGGAGACCCACTATACTCTGTTCACAGAGGCCTACGGTTTTGTGGAAACCCGGCTGGATGTGTTCCTCGGCCAAGGCGTGCAAAACGCCGCCGCGGAAGTCGCCGGCCCGCTGCGATTGGTGCTCGTACTCTACGTGCTGCTTTATGGCTTCGCCATCATTCGCGGCGCCATCAATGAGCCGCTGATCGACTTTTCGATCCGCAGCCTCAAGCTGGCGGCGATCTACCTCCTGGCGACGACACCTGCCTATTCCGGCTACGTCACCGAGCCATTGTTTCACGTCATGCCTGATATGCTGTCTCGGGCCGTCGGGGGAGGACAGACTTCCGAAGCCGGCGCCGCTTTCGACCAATATCTCTCACGCGCTGGTTGGCTCGGCGAGCGCCTGAGCAACGGAGCGGGTCCTTTCGACATAGGCCAATGGCTTATGTCAGGCGCGGTCTGGATCGCCGGGGCTCTAGCCGCAGCGCTTGGGTTTGGCATCGTTCTCGTGGCCAAGGTCGCCCTCGCCCTCATCATCGCGCTTGGGCCCATCTTCATTGGCCTTGCCCTGTTTGAGGCGACGCGGCGGTATTTCTTCGGCTGGCTATCCCAAGCGGTGAACTATCTGGTGCTGTTCGCCCTGATCTTCGCCGTCTTCCAGCTGGTCTTGGCCATGGTCGCTGATCAATGGGAGACCCTGCAGGGCCAGGACGCCATGGCGGCGGGGTTCGCCTTCATCGCCCTGTCCATCCTCGGCGCCATTTTCTTTCTTCAAACCCCCACGCTCGCGGCCGGCATCGCCGGCGGCGCCAGCATCGGCGTCTCCGATTTCATGCGGGCGGGCGGGCGCGTCCTGCCGCGCGGGCGGAGGCGCTGATATGACCCGTCCAGCCCTCTTGATCATCGTCAGCCTAGCGACCGCCGCCTGTGGGTCGGTCGGGTCCGCCGACCGCCTTGCTGCCTGCGACGGCAAGCATCGCCGAACCGCTAACCCTTACGGATCGGTGCTATCGCCCGAAGCGCCTGCAACGACGCCCGCCCCATCGCCAGCACAGCCTTGTGGCAGGGCCAAATGAGCACGGCTCGCGGCCTCAAAACCTATCTCGCCGAAGCCCGCTCCTGGGATGATGACCGTCTTTCGGCGGCCCTACGGTCGCGGCGCCTGGCTTGGATCATCGCCGCCGGCGGCTGTAGCCTGGCTACCCTAGCCTGCATCGCCGTGGCCGCCCTGGCGCCGCTCAAGACCGTCGAGCCCTTCGTCGTTCGCGTCGACCGGTCCAGCGGGGCGGTCGACGTCATGACCGCCCTGACGGGAGACCAGCCGCACACCTATGACGAAGCCGTCAGCAAGTACTTTCTGGCCACCTATGTGCGAGCGCGCGAGACCTGGCTGCCGGCCGCCGCGCAAGCCAACTTTGATCAGGCCGTCATCATGTCGGCCCCCTCCGAGCAGCAGCGGCTGGCGCAGATCTTTCGGCCCAACAATCCGCAAAGCCCGCAGGTCGTTTTGGGACCTTCGGCCCAAGCTGTTGTCGAGGTCAGAGCCGTCACCTTCCTGTCTCCCAGCGTCGGCCAGGTGCGGTTTAGGCGAACCGTCGAGCGGGCGGGTCAGGTCGAAGCGATAGATTGGATCGCCACCATCACCTTCGCCTACGCCAAGGGCGCGATGAAGGAGGGCGATCGGCTGCGCAACCCGTTGGGGTTTCAGGTGGCCGACTACCGCGCCGACCCGGAGGCCGCCCGATGATCCGCAGCCTATCGATGGCGGTCCTCTTGGCGGCATCCGCCTCATCCCTCGCCATCGCGGCGGACCCGCGTATTCGCACGCTCGCCTACAACCCCGATGCGGTGGTGCGTGTGGAGGGACGGTTCTCCAACGCTGTGCAGGTGGTCCTCGGCGACGGCGAGGAGATCTTGCATGTGGCGCTTGGCGACAGCACCGCGTGGGAGGCGGTCGCCGAAGGCCGGCTCCTATTCCTCAAGCCGCTGGAGGCTCGGCCCACCAATCTGATCGTCGCAACCCGCGCGCCTGACGGATCGATCCGCAATTATGCTTTTGACCTGAAGGTGGCGGCCCGCAAGGACGACGGCCCCTGGATGCTGCGCTTCACCTATCCCGCCGACGACAGGGTGCGATTAGCCGCCGTGGTGGACGCAAAGGAAGCCCAGCTGCGCGCACGCCTGATCCAGCTTCAGCTTGATCGCGGCGCGGTGGAGGGGCCCCGCAATCTGGCGTGGTCCCTTCAAGGCTCAGTGACGCTTGCGCCTTCCGAGGTCAGTGACAACGGACGCTTCACCGTGCTGCGTTTTCCGGGCGGCCAGGCGGTGCCTGCGGTGTTCGCCGTCGCGCCCGACGGGGAGGAGACCCTGGCCGCCTTCGATGTGCGGGGTGAGTTTGTGGTTGTCCATGGCGTCCATGCGCAGCTGAGACTGCGTCAGGGGCGCCAAGTCGCCTGCTTGTGGAACGAGGCCTTTGATCCTCGGCGCGGTGGCGCCGCATCGGGCACGGCCGCCGACGAGGTTGTTCGCAGCCTCAAGGAGCCGTCGCGATGACGGAGCCACACGACGCCCGCGCGCCCGGCCAGCCCGGCGCGACGCCTCTGAACCGGACCCTAACGCCGGTCTCCGGCGACTCTAGTCTAAGCCGCTTTGGCCGCGTCGGCGGGGTGGTGGTGCTGGGCCTGGTTTGCGGTCTTCTCATCTTGGCGCCCTGGAAGGACAGGCCCAAGCCGCCAGCAGCCCAGACAAGCGTACCAAAGCAAGTGGTGGCCTTCGAGCCAGCGGCTCCGACCTTGGCCAATCCCGGATCCAATCCGCCGCAGCTAGGGGCCGCGGACCCTGACGGCGCCGAAGCAGATGCCTCGATCGCGATGGCCGAGCTCGATGACGCAAGCCAGGCGCAGGCCCAGGCCGAACGCCAGTCCCAAGCACGGCGCGAGGCGGCTCGCGTCGTGCGGCACGCCCCGGTGCTGGCATGGTCCGCAGGGTCTGGCCGGCGGTCATCGCCCCGCGGGGTCGAGCCGGTCGCCGTCGTTGAGGCGGACGACGATCCGGATCAAGCCGGCGAGAGTTCGGCCCGCCAGGCGTCGGTCATCGGTACGGCGATGGCCAAGCGACTTTCGGACCGCAACTTCCTGATCACCGCCGGCACTCAGATTCCCTGCACCCTGCAGACGGCGATGGACTCTTCCGTCCCCGGTCACGTCGCTTGCCTCATCGCCCGGGACGTCTGGTCCGAGAGCGGGGGCGTCGTGGTCCTGGAGAAAGGCTCGCGCGTCCTTGGACAATACCGCCAAGGCCTCAAGACCGGAGAAGGGCGGCTCTATGTCGTGTGGAGCCGCGCCGTGACGCCGCAAGGTGTGGCGATCACGCTGAACTCCCCGGCCAGCGACGCCATGGGCCGAGCCGGGTTCGGCGGCGAGGTGGAGCGTCATTTTTGGCGCCGGTTTGGCGGCGCGGTGCTGCTCTCCATTGTCGATGCGGCCCCGGTGACGTCCCTGGAACGCAGCGGCGAGCGCCAGTTGGCGCGCCTGCCGTCCGACGCGGCCGCCATCGCCGTTGATCGCTCCATCGATATCGCGCCCACCTTGCGCAAGCCTCAGGGCGCTCAGGTCTCGATCTTCGTCGCCCAGGACCTGGATTTCTCCAGTGTCTACCAACTGCAGGCACGCTGATGGGACCGGACCTCTCCATCTTGCGTCATCACCTTGAGCCGCTGGCGCCTCATCTGAACCGCGACGGCGTCATGGAGCTGGTGATCAACAGGCCGCAAGAACTTGGGATCGAAACCCTGCAGGGATGGACCTGGGTCGCCGACGATCGCCTCACCCCGGCCTGGCTAGCCACCCTGGCCCGGGCCGCCGCGGCCTTCACCGGCCAGGATGTCGGACCCTCAGCGCCGCTATGCGCCACGACCTTGCCCGGTGGCGAGCGTTGCCAGATCGTCCTGCCCCCCTTGGCCCCGACCCCGTGCCTGACGATCCGCCGCCCGCAGGCCCGCGTCCACGATCTAGACGCCCTCCAGTCCATGGGGCTTTTCAGCGCCGTTCGGTCGGCGGGGCCCGACCCCGTCGACGCTCAGCTCGTAGCCTTGCGCGAACGTGGCGATTGGCCAGGATTTTTCAGGCTGGCGGTGACCAGCCGGCGCAACATCCTCATCTCCGGGGCCACGGGCTCGGGCAAGACCAGCCTGGCGCGCAGCATGATCCAGCTGATCCCCTTGCACGAGCGGCTTGTGACGATCGAGGACGCCCGCGAGCTCGACTGTCCGCATCGCAACTGTGTGCATCTGACCTATGCGCGTGACGGCCAGTCACGAGCGCGTCTGGGTCCTGGCGATCTTCTGGAAGCGGCCCTGCGCATGCGCCCAGACCGCATCTTGCTGGCCGAGCTGCGCGGCGGCGAGGCCTTCTCCTATGTGCGAAGCGTCAACTCCGGACATCCTGGATCCATTACGACCCTACATGCCGACAGCCCGCGCCTGGCCTTCGAGCAATTGGCCTTGATGATCAAGCTCAATGAGGCGGGCAGGGGCCTGTCGGGCCAGGACGTGCGCGGCCTGCTGCGCGCCATGGTCGATATCGTCGTCCAACTCAAACGCGACAGCGGGGGCTTTCGCATGAGCGAGGTCTGGCATGAGCCCGATCGCAGCCGCGCCTTGGCCGCTTAGGGCCGCCGCCGCCGTCGTCGCGGTTGGGGCCCTTCTGGCAGTGTGGGTCAGTCTGTCAGCCCTGGTCGCATTGGCGGGCCTGGATCGCTTGAGCGCGGATTTGGCGATCAAACAGGCTCCAGGCTGGTTTTGGTATTTTCGCCACGATCCCCTTGTCGGTCGCTGGATGGCCATCGGCGCGGCCAGCTCGGGCCTACTGATCCTGGGTCTTATCGCAAAACTGGCGACCGGCGCTCGTCGCCCTCAACACGGCGCGGCGCGGCGCGGTGGGCGGGGCAAGGCGAGATCCGGCGGGCCGGCCTGCGCGCAGCCGCAGGCCTTGTTCTTGGACATAAGAGCGGACGGTTGCTGCGCTTTGGCGGTGAAGAACATGTGCTGGTCTATGCGCCGACCCGCTCGGGCAAGGGGGCGGGCTTTGTCATTCCGACCCTGCTGACCTGGCCTTACTCAGCCGTGGTGCTGGACATCAAGGCCGAGAACCATGCCGCCACCGCTGGGCGCCGTGCTGAGATGGGCCAGCAGGTCTTCTTCTTTGATCCCTTCGCCAAGGAGGGCCGCACCGCGCGCTATAACCCGCTGGGTCACATCCCCCGTGACCAGCAGTCGATCTGTCTGCGTGAGCTCAAGAAGATCGCGATCCTGCTCTTTCCAGACCAGGCCAAGGGCGATTTCTTTTGGGTGGGCGCAGCCAGAAACGCCTTTGTGGCCGTGGGCATGTTCATCGCCCAAAGTCCCAACAGCCATCGCGACTTCACGCTCGGCGCGATCACCCGCGAGCTGACCATCGCCGATCTTCGTCAGCGGCTGATCGCGATCTTGCAAGCCCGCAGCGCGGGCCCAGGCTCCCTGACCCCGCTTTGCGTCAGTCTGTTGCAGGATGTGGCCGACAGCGCCGACAACACCTTCGCCGGCATCCGCCAGACCGTCACCTCGCGCCTGTCGCTTTGGCTGAGCCCCGAAGTGGATTTGGCCACCTCGCGCAGCGACTTTGAGCTGTCTTCCCTGCGCACGCGATCGGTCACCATCTATCTGGCGGCGGGGCCGAGCGACCTTGATCTGGTGGCACCCCTCTACGGTTTGCTGATGCAGCAGATCGTCGAGCACAGCGCGCGCCAGCTTCCACCGCCGGGCGACCCTCGCCAGCTTTTGGTCCTTCTCGACGAGTTTGCTCGGCTCGGCCGCGCCCAGGCCCTGGCCGATTCCTTTTCCTATCTGGCGGGCTACGGGGTTCGCCTGGCCGCGGTCATCCAGACCCCCGCCCAACTTCGCCATCTCTATGGCCCCGATGGAGCGCGCGAAATCATGGCCAACTGCGGCGCCGAACTGATCTTCGCGCCAAAGGAGCTTCAGGACGCGCGCGAGCTCAGCGAACGGCTAGGCGACTACGACTACAGCGCTCTGTCGCGTAGCCGCGCCGAGGGGATGTCGGCGGCAAAACGAAGCGTCAGTCAGTCAACTCAGCGACGTCGTCTGCTTTTGCCCCAAGAGCTGATGATGCTGCCCGCCGACAGGGCCGTGATCATCCGCACCGGCGCCCCGCCGACCCTGGCCTCTAAGCTTGTCTGGTACCGCGACCGCCGCTTTCAAAAGCTATGGCGGCCTGCCCCCAGGCCATCGCAGGCTATCGATCTTCGCGATTGTACGCCCGCCGCGCGCGACGAGGTCAGCCCCCTCGCCGCCGCTCAGTCGGACGATCTCTTCGCCAGCCACGATCGCGAGCTTGAACGGTGAGGGGCGAGAAGGTTCTCATCACGTTGGCGCTCGCGCCTGACCTGGCGCAGCGGTTCGAAGCGTTGGCGACTGAACTGGGCGGGCCATCCGCCGTCATCGAGCGCGCCATGCTGATGGCCCCTCTCACTGGCCGAAAGCAGATCTTGGCTGAGCCCTTGCGAGGTGAGGCGGCGATCAACGTACCTTTCTCGCGCGCTGAGATGACGAAGATCGATCAGGAGCGTCGGACCACGGCGATGAGTAAGGGCGCGTGGGTGCGAGCGGTGGTTCGCGCCCGGCTTGAACGCGCGCCGCAGTTTTCCTGGGAGGAGGCGGCGGCCAACAGCAGCGTGCGGGTCGAGCTTCAGCGCATCGGTTATGTGCTTCGGCGGGCCGTCGATGTGGCTGAGGCCGATGGCGCCGACGCTCAAGCTATCGGCGAGATTCTCGCGTGCTGGGCGCAGGCTCGGCGCCAATTGGAAGCCCTGCGGGCAGCCCTGGTGGGTAACCTTCTATACTGGAGCCCCGCCGATGGCTGAGCTGGCCAATGTGCGTGGCTTTGAAGATCTTTGGCGCCAGATCAATGAGCCGCGGCGTTACACCAAAGGCCTCTTCGATGCCGGTTCTATACGTGTCGAGCTTCGACGCCTTGTCTCACGGCCGCCGCTGGCCATGGTCACCAATATGGCTCGGCCCAAGTCTCACGGCGCCTTGCAAAATCACCTGCTCTACATCAGCCGTCACGGCGAGCTTGCCCTGCGCGGGCGCGACGGAGAGCGCCTGATCGGTCGTGAGCGGATCGTCGAGCGGGCCGATGACTGGGCCTTGGATCAGGTTCGTTATCGGGGCGGCGTCGCCCTTGCCTACACCATGGTTCTGTCCATGCCGCCCGGCACGCCCGCCGAACCCGTGGAGATGGCCGCGCGATCCTTCGCGGCCAGCGAGTTCAGTCAGAATGATTTTCTGACAGTTTTGCACTTGGACCGTCCGCATCCCCACGTCCATCTAGCGGTCCGAGCAGAGAGCGATGACGCACGGCATCATCCTTCCAAAATCGCCGACCTCTACCGCTGGCCGGAAGTCTTCGCCGCAAAACTACGCGACGCGGGTCTGGAGGCGGATGGAGCTCCTCGCTGGGTGAGAGGCGTAGTCATCAAACCGCTGAATCCGAAGGTGCGTCATGCGATGGACGACTATCGTGATGGCCGGGGCGGGCCCATCCGGTTTGTCGCGGAGGATCATCGCGAAGCTTTGGACATCGCTCGTGGGTTTGATGTTGGCGATCGTCCCTGGGAGCGGGCGATCGCCGAGCGGCAACGCAAGACCCGGGAAGGGTATCTGGCCCTGGCCGATCACCTGGAGGCGATGAATGAGGCTGGTGATCAAGATCTAGCCCACGACCTTCGGCGGTTCGTCCAGGACATGGCGCCGGTGCGCACGCG
Source organism: Caulobacter sp. NIBR2454 (assembly GCF_027474405.1). Taxonomy (GTDB): domain Bacteria; phylum Pseudomonadota; class Alphaproteobacteria; order Caulobacterales; family Caulobacteraceae; genus Caulobacter. The sequence goes on along the minus strand of NZ_CP114871.1, from coordinate 3,425,499 downwards.
CCGTGAGCTGCTGGTCGAGCAAGCGCGGGACTATGATCGGCGCAGAGCGCTCGAGCGGCTAAGCGACCGCGAGCGCAGGATTGGCGCCCCTGAGCGCGATCGATAGGCCCGCGGCGCCTTGGAGCCTCTAGCGGACCTGCTCCACTTGGAGACGGCCGGCCGGTGTGGGTGACAGAAGGTCCGCCTCCTGAGCGCCCGCGAGCCAATCGACCATTTGCCGCCCGAAAAGCAGCACCACCTGACGCTTGTGATAGGGTGCCACATCAGGCCCAGGCTCGCAGGTTAAAAGGGTGAAGGCATCGTGGCGCACGATGCCAGCTATGGCGAAAGGCGCGTCTTCGACCGCGCTGAAGTCAAACTTCGGCTTGGGCGACTTGCCCTCCCCAAACTCGTAGAAATGCGTGGCCGGCACCAGGCAACGGCCGTCTTTGGGAAAGCTGCGTCCTTCGGAGCGGAAATTAAACACCGGCGCGCCGTACCCAGGGCTCTTCCACGACCAGGGCAGGACCTGCAGTTCGCCGCCGCTCGCGGACGGCCTGACAATCTCCGTGCGGTCGGTGATCTTGATGGAGGTGTCTGGGTGGCGGTTGGTGGCCGCGTGCGCTTGCGCCCATCGGACGCTCAAGTCCAGCTGGCCATATTCGCCAGTCAGCTGGTGCGTGTCCTTCTTGCGCTTGATCTCATTGCACATGCGCTGAACCTATTAGGCCCAAGCTGGCCGGTCCACCTGGCGGATGGCGCGCCACATGGTCCAGCCGGTTTGCTTGAACCGCTCCAGTTCAAACCATGCCGCCTCGCCCTCGAATGCCGGCACGAGCTCGACCTTTATGAAATCGCAACGCGCCCGCCCACCGGCGTACCGGAGCGTCGTATAAAAGAGCAGTTGGCCTTCGTTGCCAAAGACCTTGGTCAGCTCGGCGATCCTGGTGTCAGGCACGTCGTTCAACTCCTGAATGGAACTGTCATGACCGCATGCGGCGGTCGTATTCCTTGGCGCCGGGACCGGGTGTGGGCCTTCGCGGGTCGAGCCATTGGAACTCCAGCGCCCACGAAACTTTCGAGCACTTGGGACAAGGCTTTTTGAGTTTGCTCAAATGAGCGGTGTGCCGGATCGATCCATCGCCCAGCTTGTCGGCCCTCAAGCGTGCGATCATCGCCGCGGGCGCGACCGTCTTGGCGTGGTCGCACACGCGACAACTGATTTTGATCGTCACACTGGCGCCAGCCTGGGCAAGAACACTTAAGGGCAGGCCGACATCCTTCGGCTCCTCGCGAATCTAACCCGCAGCCGCATACGACCTGGCATTTGAGCAGGCGCTTGAACTCGCTCATCGCCATCGCGCCCATGCGCCGACTGACCAAAAAGTCGATGTCGATCCAGCAGCTTCGCTTGCAGCCGCGCTGGTGGCAGCTGGCGCGCACCGCCTGTTTGCGGGCCTGATAGCCCGCCAGGGAATCGTCGCGCGCCAGCTTGTCATTGAGCGAAAGCCAACCGCGCGGCGGCGCCTTGGCCATCGCCGGTCCCGCAGGCCAAAGGTCGGGGGGCTGAGGGTTCACCTTCCAAAATCCCATGGGTCACCGAAAGCAATAGATGCCGCCGCCGGCCAGGGTCTCAGGGTCGGGTGGCCCAGACCAAACCTCCAAGGCCACCGATCGCGCGCCGCACTGACACCGCAGACGATCACTGAACTTGCTGAGGCGCTGGCCGATCAACCCCTCGGCCACCCAACGATCAGTGTTGACCACCACCACAAGCTTGCAGCGGCAGCGCGCCCGCAGATGGCGATCTAGCCCGATAGCATAGCTCAAGCTCGGGTCGAATCCGCACATCAGGCATTGGGGTTCGACCGGCCGCCGTAGCCTGGCGGGCGTTTGGGACGACGACATGAAGACCTCCGAAGCGCCATCCTCTAGCCAGACAGTTGGCGGAGTCGAGCTATTTGTTCTTGAAATGTTCTCATTTGAGTGTGACTCGCTGCCGCCATGGGCTGTGATCGCCGCCCTTAGTGTAGAGCCGTCCGTTGCCCCGCAAGGGGTGGGCACATGGTGCATCGACGCACCCGCCTTTCGAGGGCGACATAATTTTAGTTACTCTGCAGATGCCGACATATGGACATCAGAAGCAGGCGGACCCGTTATACCGGCACAGTTTCGCCGCTGAGTTGAGGCGGATTGAAGGGCATGTCGGCATTTGATTGACATCTCGCCGGCAATCGCAGAGGTCGTTGCCACCTAGGGGTGACGTCATGAACAACAAGCGGGTTTTGGTCACGGGAGGCGCGGGGTTCATCGGCTCGCACCTGTGCGAGCGGTTGCTGGACGCGGGACACGAGGTTCTGTGCCTGGACAACTACTACACCGGCTCGCGGCGCAATGTGGCCCACCTGCTGGACAACCCCGACTTCGAACTCCTGCGCCACGATGTGACCTTCCCGCTCTTCGTGGAGGTCGACGAGATCTACAATCTGGCCTGCCCGGCCAGCCCGATCCACTACCAGCACGACCCAGTGCAGACGACCAAGACGTCCGTCCACGGGGCCATCAACATGCTGGGCCTGGCCAAGCGCCGGCGGGCCAAAATCTTCCAGGCCTCCACCAGCGAGGTCTATGGCGACCCGACGGTGCATCCGCAGCCGGAGGAGTACTGGGGCAATGTGAACCCCATCGGCATCCGATCCTGCTACGACGAGGGCAAGCGGTGCGCCGAGACCCTGTTCTTCGACTATCACCGCCAGCACAAGCTGCGCATCAAGGTGGCGAGAATCTTCAACACCTATGGCCCGCGCATGCATCCCAATGACGGGCGGGTGGTCTCCAACTTCATCGTCCAGGCGCTCAAGGGCCAGGACATCACCCTCTATGGCGACGGCGATCAGACGCGTTCGTTCTGCTATGTGGATGACTTGGTCGAAGGCTTCCTGCGCCTGATGGGAACGGATGACGACGTCACCGGCCCGATCAACCTGGGCAATCCAGGCGAATTCACCATCAAGGCCCTGGCCGAGAAGGTCATCGCCCTGACCGGCTCGTCCTCCAAGCTGGTCTACAAGCCGCTTCCCTCCGACGATCCGCGCCAGCGACAGCCTAATATCGACAAGGCGCGCGCGCTGCTCGACTGGGAGCCCACGGTCCATCTGGAAGCGGGCCTGACCAAGACTATCGCCTATTTTGACGCGCTGCTGGCCGAGGACGCCGCAGCTTAAGCGAAGCAATTCTCGTTCAAGCTTCTGACGGACGTCGCAGGGGCCTTGGATGAGAGACAAGGCGAAAACGCAACGTCATAGGAGAGCCGAATTGACCGTCATCGTGACAGGCGCCGCCGGCTTTGTCGGCATGTATACCGCTCAGCGTTTGCTTGATCGGGGTGAAACAGTCATCGGCGTAGACGTCTTCAATGACTATTACGACCCCGCCCTTAAGGCTGCACGTGCGGCCAAGCTCGAAGCTCAAGATCGCTTCCGCATGGCTCGGATGGACATTGCTGACGTCAGCGGCTTCGCCGCTCTCGTCAAGGCGAGCGGCGCCAAGCGGATCGTCCATCTCGCCGCACAAGCGGGGGTGCGCTACAGCCTTGAAAATCCGTTCGCTTATGAACGTTCTAATCTGGCTGGCCACCTGTCTGTTCTGGAAGCCTGCCGCCACAACGGCGTTGAACATTTGGTCTACGCATCTTCCAGCTCAGTCTATGGGGATCGCCCGCAAAGCGGCGAGGGGTTCAAGGAGAGCGACGCAGCTGTTGAGCCGGTCTCGCTCTACGCCGCCACTAAGCGCAGCGGTGAGTTGATGAGCTATTCTTATGGGCGGCTCTATAGGTTGGCTCAAACGGGCCTTCGGTTCTTCACCGTCTATGGGCCGATGGGTCGGCCCGATATGGCCTATTTCTCGTTCACGAAAAAAATCTTCGCCGGCGAGCCGATCGAGGTGTTCGGCCAAGGCGAGATGTCGCGCGACTTCACCTATATTGACGACATCGTCACCGGCGTTGTCGCCGCACTCGATCACGCGCCGCCCGTCGGCGAAAACCGGATTCTCAACATCGGTGGCGGCCGCCCGGAGGGGCTCATGGACATGATCTCCACCCTGGAGAAAGCGATCGGCCGCGAAGCGGTAAAGGTCTATAAGCCCATGCAGCCAGGCGATGTGAGTCGAACCTTCGCCGATGTCTCGAAACTGAAGGACATCACAGGTTACACGCCCGAGGTTCCTATTGAGGTCGGTCTTCCGCGCTTCGTGGAATGGTATCGCGGCTTCTACGGCTAATATAGCGGCGTTCGTCCAATAGTTTGCGTCGAGCGTAGGAATTCTTGGCTGGTGTCTTGCTGCAATGCGGTAGAGACCCGGAAACTTGGATCAGATTGGGATAGACTGATGCGCGTTGCAATGATCGGCACCGGCTATGTGGGTTTGGTGTCGGGCGCCTGTTTCGCCGATTTTGGCCATGTGGTGACTTGCATTGACAAGGACCCGTCCAAAATCGAGCGGCTGGAGAAGGGCGAAATCCCGATCTTCGAGCCGGGGCTGGACGAACTTGTCGCCCGCAACGTCAAGGAAGGCCGCCTGTTCTTCACGCTCGAAGGCGCCCAGGCCATCAAGGAAGCGGACGCGGTATTCATCGCGGTTGGTACGCCGACCCGCCGCGGCGACGGTCACGCCGACCTGTCCTACGTCTATGCCGCCGCGGAAGAGATCGCCGGCTTGATCGATGGCTTTACCGTCATCGTCACCAAATCGACTGTGCCAGTCGGCACTGGCGACGAAGTCGAAGCCATCATCAAGAAGGTCCGCCCCGACGCGCAATTCGCCGTCGTCTCAAACCCCGAGTTCCTACGTGAAGGTGCAGCCATCGAGGATTTCAAGCGGCCCGACCGCGTGGTGGTGGGGACGGACGATCAGCGCGCCCAGGAGACGATGCGCGAGCTCTACCGCCCGCTGTTCCTCAATGAGACGCCGATCCTGTTTACGGGCCGCCGCACTAGCGAGCTGATCAAGTACGCCGGCAACGCCTTCCTCGCTATGAAGATCACGTTCATCAACGAGATGGCGGACCTTTGCGAAAAGGTCGGCGCGGACGTGCAGCTGGTTGCGCGGGGCATCGGTCTCGATGGCCGCATCGGCCGCAAGTTCCTCAATGCCGGTCCAGGCTATGGCGGCTCATGCTTCCCCAAGGACACCATCGCCTTGGTCAAAACAGCGGCCGATTATGGCGCGCCGACGCGTCTGATTGAGGCCACCGTGCAGGTCAACGACGCTCGCAAGAAGGCGATGGCCGGCAAGGTCGCCGCGGCAGTCGGCGGCGACGTTAAAGGCAAGACGATCGGGGTCCTTGGTCTCACATTCAAGCCCAATACCGACGATATGCGCGATGCGCCAAGCCTAGACATTATCCCGGCTCTGCAAGCGATGGGCGCCACCGTCCAGGCCTACGATCCTGAAGGGCACGAGGCCAAATACATGCTGGCGGACGTGAACTTCAAGGATGGCCCATATGAAGTGGCTGAAGGTGCCGACGTGATCGTCATGATCACCGAATGGGATCAGTTCCGCGCGCTCGATCTGGATCGTTTGAAGCTGATGATGAAATCCCCGGTCATGGTCGACCTGCGTAACATCTATCGGCCGGACGACATGAAGGCGCGCGGGTTCAACTATGTGAGCGTTGGCCGCAGCTGAGACAAGCTGACGCTGGGGTGGGGCGATGGCCAAAAGGTATGAGACGCTGGATGGAATAAGGGGGATCGCGGCGCTGTCCGTCGCACTGGGGCATATCCGCTGGCCATCGGTGATCTCCCATTCACCCCCGTTCGTGAATACCAGCCTGTGGGTCGATTTCTTCTTCGTTCTTTCAGGCTTTGTGATTTCGCTGAACTACTACGACAAGATCGCCGGCGGCTACTCGACCCTCCGCTTCATGGCGAAGCGATTTGCCCGCCTCTATCCGCTGCATTTTCTGACCTTGCTGCTGTCGGTGGCCTACGAGGTCCTGAAATACTTCGCGTATCTCAAGGGCTTCCCCACAGAAGCGCCCTTTGAGGACAACAACCTCACAGCGTTCGTCGCCAATCTGTTGCTGATTCAAGCATTGGGTTTCTTCCCTGACGGAGCGACCTGGAATGGGCCAAGTTGGAGCATTAGCGTCGAATTCTATACCTATGTAGTATTCGCCATCGCGGTGCTGGCGGGGAGCAGGCGTGTTCTAAGACCTTACATATTTGGCGGTTTGGCGATCCTCAGCCTGATCATCCTTGCGTTGTCTCCGAACCGTGAGTACCTCGGCGTCGAAACGGATTTTGGAATTTTCCGGTGCATCGCCGGCTTCTCCATCGGCGTCCTGGTCCAAAGGCTGATCGCCGCAGAGCGAATGAGGGTCAGCGCACGTGCGGTGGAGATCAGCAAGTACGCCCTCGCCGCCTTCGCCTTGGCGCTTGTGTCCTTCCCGACTGGCAATCAGCCGATCACGATGGTGGCGCCTTTTGTCTTCGGCGGCTTCATCCTCGCGTCGGGGCTGACCACGCGTGACGACCTGATCGATCGCTTCTTGAAGCACTCGGCGGTCCAATGGCTGGGGGCTCACTCCTATTCGATCTACATGATCCACAGCGTCATCCGTTTGGGGTTCGGCAATATCTATGATCTAGGCGCGAGCAAGTTCGGGCTTGGGCACTGGTGGTTCGCCGAGGGCCTGGTGGTGGCCTATATCGGGTTGATCCTTATCGTTTCGGCTTTAGCGTACCGCTATGTTGAATTGCCCGCGCAGGCCCTGCTGAATCGGGTTTTTGATCGTTACTTCGGGCCCGCTCCCCAAGGTCGCTCGACATGACGGCCGGGCCTCTTTCAGACCGCCCGATCGCCTTCGTCATCTTCCAGGCTGGGGCCCAGGCGGACGGCGGGCTGAACAGCATTTCCGAGCTGGTCGCCGAGCGAGCGCGCGACCAGCGCGTGCTCGTGTTCACCAATCTGGAAAGCGACTTCTCCGCTTGTTGGCGGGGTTTTGGTTGTGATGTCGTCGTCATCCGGATGAATGAGGGAAGCTTCCATCAGGAGGGAAAGAGTGGCGGGCGGCTGGGCCGAGCGCTTGGACGCGTCCTGACCAACCTTCACCTCGCGAGCCGGTTGAAAAAGGAGCGTGTGGCCGTACTTCACGCCAACGATGCTCGCAGCTTCTGGAGTTCAGTCGGAGCCGCCAAGATCGCTGGGATTCCCATCGTCTTGAACGTACGGGACGCCCTGCCTCCACGATACAAGTCGGCGCCTCTTCGTTGGCGCCTCGCCTACCGACTCTGCGATCTCTTCCTGGTTCTTTCGCAGGATATGGAAGCCTACTGGCGTGGCCTTCTTGGCGTGTCCGGGAGCGGGAAGGTGCGGCATCTCTACAGCATCGTCCGTACTCATCCCGACGCCATAAAGGCCGACAGGCAAATGGTCCGGCAGGCTCTTGGGATGCCCCGGGAAGCCTATGTTGTCGCCTATGTGGCGAGCTTTCACCCAAAGAAAAGGCAGGCCGAGTTCATCGAACATGCTGCGGGGGCCATCCTGGCCCGGGCGCCTGAAGCCCGCATCATTTTCGTCGGAGATTGCGTCCCGACGGAAAATCCCGCGGCGGCGCAAGCGGTCGCAGCGGCCGGGCGACTGGATGCGGGCGAAAGGCTCCAGTTCGTTGGTTTCAGCCCAGATCCGTGGCGATGGTACGTCGCCGCCGACCTGATCGTTCTGGCTTCCGAACGCGAAGGGCTGCCGCGATGCATCATCGAGTCGATGTGCATCGGCGCGCCTTTCGCGAGTTTCGATGTCAGCTCCGCCCAGGAAATGGCCGATCTGCATGGAGCTGCGTCGGTCGTCCGTCAGGGCGACTATGCGGCGTTGGTGGAGGCTGTGTGCGCCCACCATACGGGGCGCATGGATGACTTGGCGCAAAGAGATGCGCGAGGTGAGGCCGCCCGTCGACGTTTCGATGCCGCGGCGGCCCGGGAAGGCTACGGCGCATTGCTTGAAGCGCTTGGCGCGGGAGCCGGGCGATGAAAGTCCTCCACGTCATTACGCGCTTTATTCGAGGCGGGGCGGACGAGAACACGCTCCTGAGCTGCAACGCACAGGCGGCGGCGGGACACCAGGTTATGCTGATCCATGGCCGCGACGTGTCGCCCCACTTGTTGGCGCAATTGCATCCGGAAGTGCGCGTCGAAGCGGCGCCGAACCTTGTCCGCGAAATCCATCCGGTCCGGGACGTGAAGGCGCTGTTCGAGCTGAAGCGCATCACGCATCGGTTCGCTCCGGACATCGTCCATACCCACACCAGCAAGGCGGGCATCCTTGGCCGGCTGGCCGCCTGGATGGATGGCCGACGCGGCGTCGTTCACGGCGTCCACATCCTGCCCTTCCTGAATGTGAATCCTCTCGCCGGGGCAGTGTACCTCGCTTTGGAGCATGCGCTCGCGCCGATCACCGCTGCGTTCGTCAATGTCAGCGGCGGAATGCGGGCTGCGTGCGAACAGGCCCGGCTTGGCCTTGGAAAGCACCATGTCGTACCGAGCGGAATGGATGTCGTTCGATTTGGGAGTGCGAGGCCGTTCAGCCTTCGCGAGCTCTCGGAAGAACTTGAGGGACGCTCATCCGAACAACTCGTGGTGATGGCCGCGGCGCTCGAACCTCGCAAGAGGATTTGGGAGTTTCTGGCGGTGTTCGCCGAGGTCGCGGTAGCATGCCCGAACGCTCATTTCGTTGTCTTGGGCGAAGGGCATGACCGGAACAGGCTAGAGACGCGCGTACGGGAGCTCGGACTTGAGCGCCGCGTAACCTTGCTTGGCTTTCGAACTGATCCCGAGCGCTGGATGAAGACGGCACAAGTCTGTGTTCTTTCCTCTGAACGCGAGGGCTTGCCGCGCGTGCTGGTTCAGTACGCCCTATGTGGGGTGCCCATCGTGACAACCGCGCTGCCTGGCGTGGAGGACGTAATCCAGCATGGCGTCACCGGCGTTCTGACGCCCATCGACAACGTTTCGGCCATGGCTGAACCGGTGATCTCGCTCCTTTGTGACCCTGAGAAGAGCAAACGGTTTAGGGAGGCGACATCGGCGCTCGATCTCTCAGCCTGGAGCGTGGCCTCCATGGTCGGACGGTTGGACGACATCTACGACGCAGTCCTGACTCGCGGCGTCGACGCGAAGGGCTTGGCATGAAGCTTCTGTTTGCGATGGATCATCGGTTTGAGATCGCCGCCGACGGGGCCGTGTTCACCTTGGGCGGCAAGTATCCCTACCGGCTCTGGGCGGAGCATCTGGACGTGTTCGACGAGGTCGTCGTGCTCGGGCGAGGCGGACCCCTGGGCTCAGCGCCGGGCCGCCTTTCGCTGTCGTCCGGCCCAGGGGTGAGCCATGTCTTCCTGGGCGGAAGGCGAGGGTTGGCGAGACTTGGCGAAGTTCTACTCGGCAATAAGGAGATTGAGCGCCATGTGCGCGAAGCCGACTGCGTGATCGCCAGACTTCCCAGCGAGATCGGCCTTGCCGCTTGCGCGGCTGCAAGCGCGCAGAAGAAGCCCTACCTGGTCGAAGTCGTGGCCAGCGCTTGGGACGCCCTGTGGCATCACGGTTCAATCGCCGCGCGCGCGTACGCGCCTGTGTTGGAGATGAGGACAAAGGCCGCTGTCGGTGGCGCGCCGTTGGCGCGCTATGTCACCGAAAGTTTCCTGCAACGCTGCTATCCGGCTCGCGGTCGTGTCTTCACCGCTTCGAACGTGGTGCTGGAGCCGTTGGACCGTGAGGTGTTGACGCTCCGCCGCGCAAGCCTGATGGCGGACTCCTCCCCTCTCGTCTTTGGAACGATCGGGTCTTTGAATTCGCGTATGAAGGGGCTGCATGACGCCATCGCAGCTCTTTCGGCTTTGAAGGATGAGCTCCCGCCCTTCACCTACCGCATCCTTGGCGAAGGCGACGCCGAACCGTTCCGGCGGCTGGCGGAGAGGGCCGGGCTGGCCGATCGCATGTTCTTTGACGGCGTCTTGCCGGCCGGCGCGCCCGTCGCCGCGTGGCTGGACGGCGTGGATGTCTACCTGCAGCCTAGTCTGCAGGAAGGCTTGCCCCGCGCGGTGATTGAGGCGCTGGGGCGAGCGTGTCTGGCCGTCGCCAGCACGGCGGGTGGAACGCCTGAGCTTCTGCCCCCCAAACGTCTGCATCCGCCGGGGCGGCACAAGGCGTTGGCTCTCGCCATTTCAGATCTCGTCAAGTCCGCGATGGAGGAGAAGTGCGCTGAGGTAGAGGCCAATTGGCTGACCGCGGCGCGGTATGAAGCCAGCGCCCTCGTCGCGCGTCGCGCGGAGAGCTACCAAGCTCTGGCCGCTTTGGCGGCAAGTCTAGGGGGTGGGCGTGGCTAGAGACAAGTTGATCTCTATTCAGGTGCTGCGCGCTGTCGCGGCTCTCAGCGTCCTGATCGGTCATGCTCAGACCAATGCCGAGCAGATGAGTGAGACGTTCACGCGGACGGCGTTTCCATGGGGCGCCGGCGTGGACATCTTCTTTGTGATCAGCGGGTTCATCATGGTGGTGAGCTCCGAAAAGCTATACGGGGCCGCCGGCGGCTTCCGCGAGTTTCTGACCCGCCGCATCGTACGGGTCGTGCCGCTCTATTGGCTCTACACCACGCTCGCGATCGCGGCGCTCTTCGTAGTGCCAGGAGAGCTCAACAAGATGCGTTGGGACACGGCAAGCGCGGTCGGGTCCTACCTGTTCTATCCAGTTCGGCGTTGGGATGGCGCGATCTCGCCGATCTTGAGCCTGGGCTGGACGCTGAACTACGAAATGTTCTTCTACGTGTTGTTTTCTGCAACGCTTTTCCTGTCTCGGGCAAAAAGCATCCTTCTCTTGGTTTCAATGCTTGCCGTTCTTGCGATCATTGGCGCGCAGGTTGAATTCAAGTCGGCTCCGCCCGAGTTCTGGACGAACCCGATCATTATCGAGTTCGCCTTTGGGGTGTTGATCGGCTACGCCTACCTAAGCTTCAGATGGCTGCCCTCGACCTTGATGTTGATCGTCGGACTGGGCTTGGCTGCGGCCGGCCAGTTTGTGCTGGATGAAGTGATCGCAGCGCCGCGCGCGATCGCCTGGGGCGTGCCCGCCGCGCTTCTTGTGGCCTCAGCCATTTGGGGCGCGGGTGAGCGGCTCTCCGGATTGCTAAAACCCCTCGCGGACTGGTTGGGAGAAAGTTCATACAGCCTTTATCTCAGCCACCCCTTCGCCGTAGGGGGCGTGGGGATTCTGTGGCCGTTCGCACCTGGACAAGCCGATTGGGCTTTCGTCGCGACGTCCGTGATCGTGGCGTTGATTGGTGGTGTGATCTCACATCGCCTTGTCGAGCAGCCCATGCTCGCGTTCCTCCGCCGACGGGTGGAGCCGCGGCGGTCAGGCGATGTCGCTGCGGAGCCTCTTTGAGAATGAGTGAGTGAAATCCAATGCCGCATCTTGCGTTCATTGTCCCTTCGCTGGGCAGCGGGGGAGCAGAACGGGCAGTCGCCAATCTGGCCAGCGCTCTTGCGGCGCGCGGAAGGCGCGTCACCGTGTTCACTTTGCGAACAGGCGGAGCCTACGAGGCCGCGATCAATCCAAGCGTTGAGATCGTAAATCTAGGCTTGAGCAATGCGCGCAAGATCATGGGGCCTCTGGCCCGTGAAGTGCGTGCGCGCCAGATCGACATCGTCTTCTCGGCCCTGTTCCACCTCGACTTTTACACTCTGCTTTCGCGATGGCTCTACGGGTGGAAGGCGAAGGTGGTCCTGTGCTTCCAGAACACGCCGTCGGTGGTGGCGCATCAGAGCGCATCTTCTTCTGAGCGGCTGCTCATGCGCCTGTACCGTAGGAGCGCCCGGCATGCTGATCATTACTTCGCCATATCGCTTGGGGTGGCGGAAGACGCGTCGACGTTCTTCGGCGTGCCGCTGGACGGCATCACCGTAATCCCGAACCCCATCATCGACCCTTCGGCTCCCGCGCCGCAGCCGCGTGACCTCCGCGCTCTGTTCGATGAACATCATCGAAAGATTTTGATCGCGAGCGGGCGACTGACAAAGCAGAAGGACTATCCCACGCTGCTTGCCGCTTTCGCCGAAGTCCGCCGGCACTGGGATGTAGGGTTGGTGATCCTCGGAGAAGGCGAGCTCCGTGATCGGCTGGATGGAATCTTGGCGGACCTGGGTCTGACACACTCCGTATATTTTGCGGGATTCCAGCAAAATCCGCTGGACTGGATGGCGGGAGCCGACCTGTTTGTGCTCAGTTCGCTATGGGAAGGGTTGGCCAACGTGGTGGTTGAGGCGCTCTGGATCGGCCTGCCCGTCGTTTCGACCGATTGTCCTCACGGGCCTAGGGAGATTCTGGAAGAGGGACGTCTGGGCCGGCTAAGCCCCGTGGGGGACGCCGCGGCATTGTCCTCAACTATCGCTGCGGCTCTTGGCGCTGAGTTCGACGCGCAGGCCGGGCGGCGGCGCGCGTTGGATTTCAGCATCAACTCGATAGCTGACCGCTATGACGACGCGCTGAAGCTTTCGGGAAGGCATGGAACATGAGGTCGACAACGCCCAATGCCGCCTGGCGCAGTCATGCAAGCGCCCAGCGCCGGCCTGTTTCGGATGACCTGTTCCTCCCCCTCGGCACGCCTTTCCGCATGGGGATCGTTATCTATCTAGTCCTCTATCATCTGCTGTTTCCGATCATCGGCACCGGCTTGAACGGGGCCTGGGGCGCGCTCGCAGTGCCGCGTGTGTTGGCAGAAACGCTCCTGGTGTTCCTGACCGCTCTTCCCTTCCTGTTCGTGCGACGGGATGCGGGTTGGCTCAGCCCGCTTTTCCTGCCCACGATCTTCCTTGTGGCCAAGGAGGTGTTCAAAAACCCCTTGGCTCTTGTGGCGCCGTTCCAGAGCCCAATGGTCTACATGGGTGTCGAGACGGCCAGCCGTGCCGACAGCCTTAGGCTGTCCGCCTTTGACCTGGACGCCACGCGCCTGGGATTGACGCTGCTCTATTGCCTGGGGCTGGCGGTTTACTATGCGGCCTATTTCACGTGGCGCCGCGTGCCCATGCCCCGCATACCTTTTGGACCCGGCCGGCGGGTGGGGGCGGTCTGCGTGGGCGTCATCGCCTTGTCGACCCTGGTGGCCCTATGGCTGTTCGAGCAGTCGGGAGGGATATCGCGATATCTGGTGGCCATGCGCGGCGGCCGCGTGATCCTCTTCTCCGACATCGGTCCAGTTTTGCAGGTGATCAGCTTTTCCGCCCTGATCATTACGATCTGGCAGGCTTACGAGCGACGCCCGTTCGCCAATCCTTGGTTCCTGGCCGGTGTCTTCCTGGCGCTTGCCGGAACATTGCTTGCGACGGGGTCGCGCAGCGGCGCGATCGTGCCGGCTTTGGCCATTGTGCTGCTGTGGTGGCGGCAGCTTGGGAGAGTCGCCTTTATTCCTGCCCTATGCGCGCTCTTGGCGGCTTATGCAGTGCTGGGCGGGTTCGGCGCTGTGCGGCAAAGTTACGGCAGCCAGACAGTCGACTGGTCCGTTCTCAATCCTTCGCGAGCAGGCGAGTGGCTGACGAGCACGGTCGCCGAGGCTGCGCGGCGAGACAACGAGGAGAGTGATCTCGCCGCGTTCGCGGCCGCAAACGAGAAAGGTCTGCTTTTGGGCAAGACCTATGCCTACGCCTTAGCAGCGTGGATACCGCGCGCCGCATGGCCCGACAAGCCGCGCGCCGCGGACAGCTACAACATGTGGATCGCCTATGAGGGGCATGCGATGGACGACCCGCTGCCGCGCGCGGGTCAAAGGGCGCTATTCGGGATTCCGGTAAGCAGTCCGGTCGAGGCCTATTGGAATTTCCACATCTTTGGCGTGGTGCTTGTCTCGATGCTAATGGGCTTTTTCCATCGGTTTGTGGTGACGTTCGTCAAGGCCTATCGAGCGGTGCCCATCGTGTTCCCGATGGTTATCTATTTTTCCGTTCAGTTTACCGGAACCGCGAAGGACCTTGTGAACGTCACGCGTGACGTGGGGATGCTGATACCGCTGCTGATGCTCATGGGGGTTCTGACGCTCCAGTACACTCACAGCGCGCGCCGCGGCGCGACGGTGACCTGAGCTATGACGCGGGGATGGCTAGCCTCGATACCCAATCGATTCGCTCGCGTGACGGCGGCGGGGTCCTACATTCCGCAGATCGATGGCCTGCGCTTCCTGGCCTTAGCGCCGGTGCTTTTCTACCATGCCGGTTTGCGCGGCGAACGATCCTATCCCGGGCTGACCCCAGCCGAGGACGTGTTCTCGACTTGGCTTCCACACGGCGGGGCCGGGGTGTCGCTGTTCTTCTTCATCAGCGGCTACATCATAGCCTATCCCTTCATGTCGGGAGCTCGGCCGGGGCTGAAGCAGTTCTATATGCGGCGACTTCTCCGATTGGAGCCACCGTACATCTTGGTCATGGTGGGTTGCTTCCTGGTGCTGAGCGCGGGCTTCCGTCCTGCGGATGCTCCGGGGTTCAACGCCACCGACGTGCCGCTATGGCAGAGCCTCGCTGCCAGCCTCGTATATCTGCACAGCTTCATCTTCGGCAGCCATCCGCGCCTCAATCCGCCTACATGGTCGCTGGAGCGGGAGGTCCAGTTTTATCTCATCGCTCCGTTTCTGTTCGGGCTCTATGTGCTCTGCCGACAAAGGACGCCACGCCTGCTGTTCGGCGCGCTGGCTGTCGTAAGCACGATCCTGATCGGCGGAGCCGTCCAGTATTGGTCGGATGAAACAGACATTATACGTCACAGCCTGCTGGCCGAGGCTTACGGCTTCCTGTTGGGTGTCGTGATCTGCGATTGGAGCATAGCCACTCGCCCCGCGGACCTTCCAAAGCGTCGATTCTACGACGTGCTTTTCTGGATCGGCCTTGCGCTTCTCTTGATCAGCGGAAGCATCCAGCATCATTTCCGGGACGCCTTCTTCTACATCCCGAACGCGGTCCTGAGAGTGGCTGCGATCCTGTCTCTCTACATGGGAGCGATGCGCGGCGGCTTCGCAAGCCGCTTGATGGCCAATTCTTGGATCACGCTCATCGGCGGTGCCTGTTATTCAATATACCTAATCCACGTGCCTTTGATGCAAGGTCTCATCACGGTGATTAGGAAGGTCGTGGTGTTCGAGTCGCTGGCGCAGGCCTGGGCGCTTTCGTTCGCCCTTCTCATTCCCGCCGCACTCATCGCAGGATTGATGTTCTACATTTTGGTCGAACGCCCATTCATGCAGCGTGAGTGGCCGCAACGCGTCATATCATTTCTGCGAGGGCGACTGTCGCGACGAAATGGCTCGCACTGACGGAAACTCGACCGTGAGGCCGGGTCCGCAAGCGCGCCCGCCCGCCGCGATGGATAGACGCCCAAGCATCGCTAAACGGAGCACGGGAGCAGCGTGACCCTTCCTCGCAAAAGTCTCCTCAACGCACTGGGCTGGTCGGCCGCGGGACAAATCTTCGCTGTGTTCATCCGGCTAGCCGGAATTGTGGTTCTCGCGAGGTTACTCACCCCTCACGACTACGGGGTGTTCAGCTTGGCGTTGCTGTCCATCAACCTTTCCGCCGACCTCGTTCGCGGGGGGTTTTCGCGCGCTTTGATCCAACTGAAGGATGTCGCGCCCGCGCACATCAGCGCCTCCTTCTGTGCTTCGATCACGATGGCGCTCATCCTGGCGCTTGCCACCGCTGGGGCCTCCTCAGGATTGGCTGGCTTCTTTGATGCGCCCCAGCTTGCCCAAGCGATCCCCGCCATCGCGATCGTCATCTTCCTGGAAGGCGCTTCGTCGACTTCCCGCGCCCTGCTCCAGCGGAGAACGCAGTTCCGGTTCCAAAGCCTCGTGGACAGTGTATCGCTCGTATTGGGCAACTACCTAATCTCCATCAGCCTAGCTTACATGGGCTTCGGCTACTGGTCGCTAGTGGCAGGCCAAGTCGGCAACGCCTTGCTGGCGCTTATCCTACTCTACAGTAGGGTGCGGCACCCCATCGCCGCCGGGTTCTCGCTTGCCGCCTTTGGCGAAGTCTTCAAGTTCAGCGGCAGCTTCATGCTGTCGATCGTCGCGAATTATTTCGCCAGGAGCGGCGACAACATCGTGGTGGGCAAGGTCCTCGGCGTTTCCGAGGTTGGCGTCTATGGCAGGGCCTTCAACCTGTTCAGCATCCCGGTGAACACCCTGGGACAGGCCGCCTCCACGGCGCTATTTCCCGATCTGGCTCGAAAGCGTGAAGATCTCGCCAGCCTACGCGCGACTTACCTTCGGGCCTTGTCGGTAAGCGCGGCTTTGATGATGCCGGCCGGCGTAATGCTGTCCCTATGCGCTCAGTCGATGGTTGTGAGTGTGTTGGGCGATGAATGGGTGGCGGTGGGGCTGCCCCTCGCAATATTGGGCGTTAGTCTCTTTCCTCGGTTCGCCTACAAGGTGACGGAAAGCGTCGCTGTCGCCTCCGGAGCTGTCCTGAAGTCGGCGGTTCGGCAGATCGTTTATTGTATGCTGGTTCTGGCCGGAGCTTTTGTCGGCGCACGTTTAGGCATAGCGGGTGTCGCTGCCGGTGTGTCGTTCGCCATCGTCATTTTCTATTTTCTATCAGCGCGCCTAGCCAACCAGGTGTCGGGCGCCTCATGGTCCGAGTTCGTCCGCGCGCATGCGTCCGGGTTTTGGCTGTCTTGTTTGCTGGCGGCAGCAGGTTTGCCGCTTAGCTTCGCCATGCGAGAGCTTTCGCCATGGCTACAGTTCATCGGTTTGACGGGCGCTGGCACGCTCGCCGCCGGCGCCGCGATCCTGGTCTCTCCCCGCCTGTTCTTGGGGATGGAGATGCTGAAAGTTCTCCAACGGCTGCCGGGTCGAGTGCGCCGCCGGCTGCCACGCTCGTTCACAATAAAGCTGCAGGACTAGCGTTGTTGCACTGGCTGCCGCGCTGCTCGGTTAAAATCTGCCGAGCCACGTGCGCGGAAACGCTAGAAGAAGCGCTCACCGACGCGGATCGTGTCCCCGGGGGCGACCGGCGTGGTAGTGGTTAGCGGGTAGGCATGTTCAGCGGTTTCGTTTGCCCGCTTGATGAACACCTTCTTGGTGTCCGCTCGATAGGTGAAACCTTCCGCGGTAGCCACAGCGTTCAGCACCGTAAGGCCGCTTGTGTAGGGATACGTTCCCGGCGATTTGACTTCGCCTAGGATGAAGAATGGGCGGTAATTCAGGACCTCGACGCTGACCCGAGGCTCCTTGATGTAGCCTTCCTTCAGCGCAAGCTCGATCCCTTCCTGGAACTGGCGGACAGTCAATCCGCCGGCCTTGATCTCGCCAATGAGGGGTAGAGCGACCTTCCCCTCAGACCCTACGAAGAATTCACCGGTCAGCTGCTCCTCCCCAAACGTGAGCACACGCAGCTTGTCGCCGGAGCCAAGAATGTACTCCGGCACCACAGGCTGCACCGCGGGCGAGACGCCTTGCGCAAACGCTGATGGGGCCGAGCTCAAAACAAAGATGGCGGCGCAGGCAGTCAGAAGCAGTCGCAGGGCTTGGCGGAGCATGGATACCTCGATCGTTTGGCGACCTCATCCGTACCTCAGGTCGGGCGGAGACGGAATAGGTCAGGATGTGGCGCCCCCAAATGGTGAATCGCTACTTAAGCATCAATAAGTAAAGTTAACGGACATTTTCCCTAATTCAGATAAACCATGGAGTTTATTGCCCAGTTAAGATAGGTAAGTTCTGCATACACCTTGTATTTTAGTCGTGATTTAAAGTGATCGATCCATTGTTCGCCCAACATAAACCGGGTGCTTGCAATGGTGAACCTGTCATTTACTTTATTTCGTGGCTCGGCAATCATTGCCGCGGCGGCGTTCCTGACGGCTTGTGCGTCAATGCCCGAGGCGAGCAGCAGCATGCGGATGGCGATCGCCACGCCAGCGCCTGCGGCCTACCTGGATTATTGCGCGCGGGCCGAGGGAGAATGCGGTGAGGGCTCGCAAAGCCTGCAGGTCCAGCGTGAAGCTCAGAAGGTAGCCTGGAGCGAAGTGTTCAAGCGAAGCGCCGACCCTGCGCCGGCTGCGATCCGACTGGCTGCGGAAAAGACCGATTGGGCTGGCGTATTCGCGGCCGCAAACCGCCAGCGCGCTGCGAAGCGGTTAGACATCGCTTCGATCGAGGTTGTTGCGAAGCCTGTTACGTCGAAGCCTAAAGCAGACGCTGAGTTCTGGGCTCGATTGAATAAGATCAATCGCAAAATCAATCATGATCTGGTCCGCCGCACCGATCTTGAAGGTTACGGTCAAGAGGACTATTGGGCCGCGCCGATCTCTAGCGGCGCTGCAGCTTACGGCGACTGTGAGGACTACGTGCTGGAGAAGCGTCGCGCCCTCATGGCCGTCGGCGTGCCGGCCAGCGCCCTGTCTGTCGCCGTCGTGACGACCCCTTGGGGCGAAACCCATGCTGTTCTTTTGGTCGACACCGATCAGGGGGAGTATGTCCTCGACAACCTGTCCTCCTTCATCGCGCCATGGGCGAAGGTTGGTTACGCGTGGCGTGAGCGCCAATTCTCGGGTGGGACGTTTAACTGGGGCCTGCCTGCGACGGGCGCCAGCGGCGGCTTGATGTCCGTCGCAGCGCGGTAAATAAACAAAGATGTCCGAGGGGCGATCAGCAGGCCTCGCTCAGGGGGGCCTGATGTCTGAAGCGTCCACGATCGATCAGCTCCGTCAGGCTTGGGCGCAACGCCCGTCTGGAACGCTGATCGCGCTGGCTTCTGTCCTTCTGCTGACCACGAGCAACTGGCTCTTTGGTGCGCAACGGATCGAAGTGGCGCTGCTTCAGGCCGTCGTTTCCGGTCTGCTCCTGGCCTTCATGCTTATCGACCGCCCACTGCGGGAGGATTTCGTCCGTATCGGAAAGCTGCCTTGGGTCGGGGTTTTCTTCGCGCTGGTGGTCGCCGCTGCGGCCTGGTCGTTGACTCCATGGGTGCCTGGCGGACCACACCCGGTCTGGAGTTACGTAGGTCAGCGCGGGTTCGTCAGCATTGATCCTTCTGCAACATTCGTCGAGATCGTCAAACTCCTAGGCTTTGCCTGCCTCTTCATGGTCGGGGCCACTTTGGGAGCCTCAGATAAGCGCGCCCGTTTGTCTCTGAACGCAACTGTGGTGGGAGGAGCGCTTTTCGGAGCTTGGGCCTTCACAGCGTTTGTGAGCGGAGATCCGGCGGCCCAGACCTTTCGAAGGTTGTCTGGGCACTTCCTCTCACCCAATACGGCCGCCACCCTGTTCGGCGCTCTGGCGGCTTTGGGCTTGGCCATGGCGCTGCGTGCCTATCGCGAAACACCGCGAGCGCGCCGTCTCAGCGCCGTCACGCTGCCGGTCTGTGCGACCTTCCTCTTCCTCACCGCGTTGATCGCCACTGCATCGCGGGCCGGTATGGCCGCTACTCTCGCCGGCCTTGTATTCATCGCCGCAACCGAGCTTGGGCTTCGCCGACGCTTCTCGGCGCGCACGCTCACGACGGCGTTCGGCTGCGTCGCGATCTTGGCTGCCATGGTCGTCTTGGCCGGCGACCGCTTGGTTTCGCGCTACGCCGACATGGCGGAGGCTGCCGAAATCCGCGGCGTACTTTTTCGAGTCCACTGGGACGCGTTCCTGGCTTCACCGCTGAACGGATACGGCCTGGGCGCCTTCGACGCCCTGAACCGACAGCACCTGAACGCGCAAAACTTCTCCGCCATCTGGACAGCCAATTCGGTTCACAACGTCTATATCCAATGGCTCGAGGAGGCGGGGCTGGCCGGCGCCATTCCGATGTTCATGTGCATTGGCGTCATAGTGGTCCTCACGCTGGTCGGCGCTTTTCGTCGTGAGCGGATGCGCGGCTGGCTCTACGCGCTTATCGCCGTCGACCTGATCATATTGCTGCACAGCTGGACCGACTTCGCGCTTCAGGCATCTTCAGTGGCCGGCCTATGGGCGTTGCTATTGGGTCTGCAGTTCAGCCTTGCACAGAGCTCCCGAGGCCGTGGGCGAGCCGTCGCCGGCGCATCATCCCGCATTGCAGCGGCAGCCTTAACCGGCGTGGGCTGTCTCGTGGGCGGCGCGATGGCGCTCGTGGCGCTGCAAGCGGGCGCGCTGCGCCTCGGCTCGATCAATCTCCTGCAGCTGTCGATAGGACATGATCGCGCCGCCGAGCGCGCCCTTGAGGCCGGTCGGCTTGATGATGCCGACGCCGCGAGCCGCAGGGCCCTGGCAATCGCGCCTTACGACACCCCGGCTTGGTTGCGGATGGCTTACATTGATCGTGCGCGCCGCGGCGGTCTGTCCGCGGAAGGGGTTGAGTGGTTCGAGCGGTCTTATGACTTGGCCGCACTGGATCCCGACGTCGCGCTTTGGCGAATCCGATTTGGGCTGGAGAACTGGACGCGCCTTACGCCGGAGGCCAGGGCGGCTGTCCAGGAGGAGGCGGATGTTTTGCTCAAGGATTCGGCGCATCGGCCTTACATCACTGAGGATTTGCGCTCCATAAGCACGCCGACGGGGCAGATGGTCGCCGCCTTCTGGTTGAATCAGATTGCGGTCAAGCAGCATTGACCACAAGTTGAATGCGCTGCACAATATTGGTGAACGGGCCATAGGCTCGACCAGCCGTTATGTGGCTTGGATTTTGACGATCAACCTGTGATTCCAAAGGACTTGGATTATGAAGATCAAAGCTCTCAGCGCGGGTCTGATCCTCCGAGCGGCCGCTTCTCTGGTCGTGCTCGGCGGTGTGGCCGCCGTCGCCCTTCCCGCCGCCGCGCGGCAGGATGAAGTCGCAGCCCTGAAAGTCGCCATCGAAACCGCTGTCACGACCGCTCAGGCGACCGCAGCAGCCCAAGGCCTGTCCCCCGAGGATACTGCGGCAGCCGTCGAAGCCGCCGTTCAAGGCGCCATCGCCGCATCGGGTGCTTCACCCGCTGTCGCGGCGCAAGCTCTGTCCGCGGCCCGCGCGACCCTGGCCAGCAACGGCGTCCTGACGGCTTCGGCGGCCGCCGCGATGACAAGCGTCGCAACGCAGGTTGCTAGCGTAGGCACGAGCGCCCCTGGCGCCACCGGCGGCGCTGGCAGCGGCACGGTCGCCGGCGCCCCGCCTTCTTCGGGCGGCGGCGGCGGCGGCGGTTACGGGTCTGTCACGCCGTCCGGCAACTAAGAGCTTTCATTGCTCAATCGTGGTGCGTAAGGCCCACGCTCGGTGTGGCTAGGGGATGGTCACGCCGCCGCCTTTTGTGTGTTTTTGACTGGGGAGTAGTTATGCGCATCAAATTGATGGCCGCCACGGTGGCCGCAACGGCCATGGCGGCCATGTTCGTGCCCATGACGGTGGTTTTCGCTCAGACGGCGCGCGGAGCGCTTAACAGCGCCTCTGACGCCCAGGGTAATTTCGCACGCGACCGGAACGTTTCCGTGCGTCAGCGGCCTCATCCGGAATATGACGCGATGGGCATTCGTTCCGGCGCCTTCATGCTCTATCCGCAAGTCACTGCGTCGGTCGACTACAGCGATAATATTTACGGCGCCGCGACGAATAAGGCCGACGATTTCATCTTCAAGGTTCAGCCGTCCTTGTCGCTCGCCTCGACCTGGTCGCGGCATGCGCTGTCGGCTTATGCCAACGCCGCGATCAACCGTTACGTAGATTTCTCGACGGAAGACACCGAGGACTTCGCTTTTGGCGCAGACGGCCGCATCGATATCGTTCGTGGCAGCAATATCGCGCTCGGTGGCAACTACAACCGCATCACCGAACCGCGGACCTCGTCCAGCACACCCACTGGATCCGTCGATCCGATCCAGTATGACCTGACCCAGTTCAACATCGCCGGTGTACATGAACTCAATCGACTGCGTCTGTCGGCGCGCGGCGACTATCGCAAATTTAACTATGACGACGGCCGTACAGTCGCTGGCGCGCCAGTTGAACAGGACGACCGCGACCGTGAGATCACCAGCTTCACGGGTCGCGCTGAATACGCGCTGAGCCCCGCGACAGCGTTCTTCGTCCAAGGTGCGGTGAACAAGCGCGACTATCGCCTCCAACCGCCCGTTTCCGCGCTCGATCGGGACTCTGACGGCTATGAGGTTCTGGCTGGCGCCAACTTCGAGCTGAGCGCCCTGATGCGCGGTGAGTTCGGCGTGGGCTACATCTCGCAGAAGTTTGACGACCCGACGGCCAAGAAGATCGACGGCCTGGGCGCACGCGCGCAGGTCGAATGGTTCCCCACGCAGCTGACGACCGTCACGTTCACGGGCGCCCGCTCGATCGAGGACAGCGGCATCCCTGGCTCATCCGGCTACCTGTCGAGCGCGGTCGGCGCCCAGGTGGATCATGAGCTGCGTCGCAACATCATCCTGACCGGGAAACTCGACTACGCCAATGACGATTACGACGGCATCGAGCGCAAGGACAAGCGCTTCAACGCTGGCGTGAGCGCGACTTATCTGCTGAACCGCCGCCTCGGCGTCGTCGCCGGCTACAGCTACTTCGATCAGAACTCGAAGGGCTTGAACGGCGGCGAGGACTTCAAGGTCAATCGCGTCTCGCTTGGACTGACTGGCCGCTTCTAAGCGACGGATAAACAGTCATCCTTTTGGGGGCGTCGACGGCTCTGTGCTGTCGACGCCTTTCTACTATGCAAGATAGTGCTGGCATGCGACTTGCCTGCTGCAACTGCGAAGGCGTGGGATGCGTCCCGCGCTGGCACGGTTTGGAGGTCCCTTATGAACTCGATGTCTTCGACCCCCGGCACCCCTACGGAAGCACGGCATGAGCCGCCATCAGAGGGCGGCTTTGCGTTTGCGCCAAGCTTCGATCTGACTCACCTGATCAGCATCTTCCGTCGGCGCTTGCGCCTGTTTGGCGCGGTCGCGTTGGTCGTCTTCCTCGCCGCGGTGTTGGCGACGCTCACCGCGACGCCCAAATATACTGCCACCGCCAATGTGATGCTGGATCCTCGGAAGGAGCAGGTCACGAACGTCGAGGCCGTGCTGTCCGGCTTGCCGGCGGACTCGAGCGTCGTCGATACCGAGGTCGAAATCCTTAAGTCGCGGCAATTGGCGGAGCGGGTTGTCGCCCGCATGAAGCTTGATCAGGACCCTGAGTTCAATCCCAGCCTGGCAAAACCTAGCGGAGTTAAGCTCGTCGTCGGCAGCATTAAGAATCTGTTCGCGTCTTCTCGCCCGAAGGATGCTCGGGTCGACGACGTAACGGCACAACGTCAGCGCGAGGCCATCGTGGATCGTGTTTTGGCGAACCTCGAAGTTCGCCGCAGCGGCATGACCTATGTCATTCAAGTCTCTTTCCAGACGACAGATCCCGCCAAGTCCGCGCGCATCGCGAACGCTTTTGCTGACCTCTATTTGTTGGAGCAACTGGAAGCCAAGTTCGACGCCACCCGGCAAGCCAATACCTGGCTCAACACCAAGCTCAATGAGCTGCGAGGCCAAGTTCAGTCCTCCGAAGCGGCGGTCGCGCAGTATAAGATCGCCAACAATCTGTTGAGCGCGTCTGGCGCCACCCTGACCGAGCAGGAGATATCAACCTA
This sequence comes from Caulobacter sp. NIBR2454, assembly GCF_027474405.1. Lineage (GTDB taxonomy): Bacteria > Pseudomonadota > Alphaproteobacteria > Caulobacterales > Caulobacteraceae > Caulobacter. The sequence continues at coordinate 3,401,917 of NZ_CP114871.1, read as the reverse complement.
CAACCAGCAGGTCGCTCTTTCCCGGGCCGAACAAGCTGAACGCGAGGCCCGCCTTGCGGCGGCCAAACGTCAACTAGCTGCTGGTTCATCTGGTGAAGAATTGGGCGAGGCGCTTGGCTCTGAGGTCATCCAACAACTGCGTAGCCAGCGCGCTACAATCAGCGGCCGTGTCGCCGATCTGCAAGGTCGCTATGGCCCCCGCCACCCCGAGATGCTCAAGGCGCAGCGCGAACTCGCGGACGTCGATGGACAAATTCAGGCAGAGACGCGGCGCATCGTCACCAACCTGGAGACCCAGGCACAGATCGCCCGTCAACGTGCAGGTTCCATGTCCGGGAGCCTGGGCTCGGCACGCGGCACATTGGCGAGCAACAATCGCGCCGCCGTCCGTCTCCGGGAACTTGAGCGTGACGCCGAAGCTGTTCGCACCCTCTACGAGAGCTATCTGAACCGCTTTAAGGAGACGAGCTCGCAACAGGGCATTGAGCAATCGGACGCTCGCGTTGTGTCGAAGGCGAAAATCCCAACTAAGCAGAGTTCGCCCAAGGTCTCGGTGAATTTCGCTATCGGCTTCGTCCTGGCCATCGGCGCCGGCTTCGCAGCGCTCGTAATCGCCGAGATGCTCGATAGCGGCCTGACAACTTCCCAGGACGTGGAGCGTCGATTGGACGTTCCATACCTCGGCGGCATTCCGACCCTGAGCTCAGTCGCCGAGACTAAATCGATGCCGGTCGATTTCGTGGTCGAGAAGCCGCTGTCCGGATTCTCCGAGGCCTTCCGAAACCTTCGCGCGTCCATCCGATATGCCCGCCTGGGCGAGAACGTGCAGGTCGTGGCCATCACCTCGTCGCTGCCCGGCGAAGGCAAGACCACGACCTCCATCTGCCTTGGCCGCGCCATCGCCATGCAGGGCCAGCGCACCGTCGTCGTCGACTGCGACCTTCGTCGCCGCACGGTCAATCGCGTGCTGGGCGTCGAGCCGACCGTCGGCCTTCTGGAAGTGCTCTCGGGTCAGGCGACCCTGGACCAGGTCCTCAAGCACGACCCCAAAACGGGGGCGGCCTTCCTGCCGCTGGCCAATAGCAACTTCACGCCCAAGGACGTCTTTGGCACCGAGGCGATGGACAAACTGATCGCCGAGCTGCGTCGCCGCTTTGACATGATCATCCTCGACACCGCGCCCCTGCTGCCCGTGGCCGACACCCGCATCCTGGCCCCCAAGGCCGACGCCGTCGTCTTCCTCGCCCGTTGGCGCAAGACGCCCCAAAAGGCGATCGAGGCGGCGCTAGCCCTGCTCAGCGGCACCGGCGCCAACGTGGCGGGCGTGGCCCTGACCCAGATCGACATGAAGGAGCAGGCTCGCTACGGCTACGGCGATGCGGGCTATTACTATGGCGAGTACAAGAAGTACTATGCGAGCTAAGGCTCAACCCAGGGGCGGTGCGCACGCCGCCTGAAGGTCCATGTTCAAGCGTCTCTTCTCTTTTGCGAACGCCAAGCCGGCCAAGGCGCCGGACGGCGTTCGCATCTACGCCATCGGCGATGTTCACGGCTGCGCCGACCTGCTCAACGCTCTGCTTGAGCGCATCTATGACGAGGCGCTGAAGCGTCCCTCTCACGCTTCGGCCCTGGTGATGCTCGGCGACTACGTTGACCGAGGTCCTCGTTCAGACGCGGTCCTGCAGACCCTGGTGACTCTCAAGGAGCGCTCGCCGGTTCCGGTGCGCTTCCTGGCGGGCAATCACGACGACACCCTTCTGGAGTTCCTGGCCGATCCCGCCGTCGGTGAGACCTGGTGCGAGTTTGGTGGCCGCGAAACGCTGATGTCTTACCGCGTCACGCCGCCCGCGCGTGGGGCTGATATCGAAGCTTGGCGCGCAGCGCAGATCGAGCTGCGGGCCGTCATGCCCCAAAGCCATGTGAACTTCCTCCAGGGCCTGGAAGAGTCGGTGACGCTGGGCGATTACACCTTCGTCCATGCTGGGGCGCGGCCCGGCGTCGCGCTCGATGAACAATCGCGTCGTGACCGGCTTTGGATTCGGGGCGAGTTCCTCAACGACACCCGTCCCTTCGAACGCATGGTGGTCCATGGCCACACCCCGGCGGACGAGCCGCATTCGGACAAGCGCCGCATCGGCGTCGACACCGGCGCCTATGCAACTGGCGTATTGACCGCCGTGGTTCTGGACGGCGAGGAGCGGGGGTTCCTGCAAACGCGCAGGGTGGCGGCTAAGGGGCCGATCCTGGTCGAAGCGCTGGCCGCCTAGAGGCGCGCTGTTTCCCACAACGAAACAACCTAGAGCATACTGTCGACGGCTTTTCAGCTGATCTTTTGTGTCCGCCGCGCGACGGCGCCGACGATCTAATCGGATGCTGACATCGAAGATGCATATTTCAGGCAGTTTTGATGCTGCGCTGCACCAAACCCTGACAAAACAAGGCCTAACGAGTGATTAAGGTTGATGCCCATCAACCATGTTCATAGGGTGGCCTGGTCCTTGCGACCCTCCCCGGTAGCAAGGGAGTGGGGTGGTGGACATGTACCGGACTGAGACAGCCGAACAGATGCTGACGCTTCCATCGGCATCCAAAGCGTCCTGCAGCGCGGCCAAGCGCGCGCTCGATATCCTGGTCAGCGGCCTGATCATTCTCTTCATCCTGCCGCTTTTGGCGGCCATCGCCATCGCGGTGAAGATGAGTTCGCCAGGCCCGATCCTATTTCGCCAGAAGCGAAACGGCATGGGCTGCGAGCACTTCACGATCCTGAAGTTCCGCTCGATGACCGTGGAGAACCAGGACCATTTTCGTCAGGCCACCAAGGACGACTGCCGCGTCACCCCCGTCGGTCGGTTCCTGCGCAAGACCAGCCTCGATGAGCTGCCGCAGCTGTTCAACATCCTGCGCGGCGACATGTCCCTGGTGGGGCCTCGCCCGCACGCCCTGGCGCATGATGACCAATGCCGGGGCAAGATCACCGACTACGACCAACGCTACGCCATTCGTCCGGGTCTGACGGGTTTGGCTCAAGTGAGCGGCTATCGCGGCGAAACCAACGGCATGGAGCTGATGGCAGAGCGGGTGCGCCTAGACCTGGTCTATATCGACACTTGGTCGTTCGGTGCCGACCTGGCGATCCTGGCCAAGACGGCTCTAGTCGTCTTCTTTCAGAAAGAAGCGTACTAAGCCCGGCTTCGGCCCGCTTCCAGGACCGATCGCAGCAACTGTATTGGGTCAAAATCTAGCGCTCGAGCTATGTCGCAGAATTCGATGACGTCGATCCGACGTTCGCCGCGCTCATACTTCGACACATAGCTCTGTGGGCGCGAAAGTCGTTCCGCCAACTCGACCTGCGTAACCCGCTTTTCCAAGCGGGCTTGGGTCATCACGGATAGGAGACGCTGATATTCTTCCGTGAAGACTGAGGCGGGCATGACCATGGCCGAGTGGCGATGGTCACCTCATTGAAACCGAATATCGGATATCCCAAAATGGGATCACGCGCCTTTGCGGCGCTTTAGAAATTCATCGAATAGCTCTACCGGCGAGCGACCCATCGCCTCCGCCAAATTGCAGAACTCGGCAACATCCACGCGACGTTCGCCATTTTCGCTCTTGGACACGAAGCTCTGAGGCTTGCCGAGTTTGGCGCCGACCTTTTCCTGGCTAAGACCCGACGCAACCCGTGCTTCCACAAGGATCGCAAGTAGCTCGCGATAGTCTTCGGTGAATACCGAAGAAGCCATGGCCGATGCCTCAAATGGACGTCGGCACTTTCAATAGAACCCGTTTTGGGTTATCCCATATTGGGATATTCGCGTGGCGCTATGCATCCACTGCCTGTCGATCCAACCGCCGATACTGCTGAGGGGGCAAGCGTTCTGGCCCTCTACGAGCGGCATGGGCGATGGTTGCGCCGGGTTCTGCGGACAAAAGTCGCTCCGGATTTTCTCGACGAGGTTGTCCAAGAGACCTTCCGCCGGCTCGTCTCGCGGGCGCATTCACCTATCAGGCACCCCAAAGCTTTCCTCCTGCGAGTAGCGCTGTCTGCTGTGCTAGCAGGTAAGGCTAAATCAAAGGGGGTCATCGTCGATGTCCCGGCAGAATTCGCTCGCGCCGAGCCGGCTTGCCAAATTGAAGCGCTCGCCCTCAAGCAGGTCATCCTCGCGATGCCAAAGGCGCTTCAAGAGACGTTCGTGTTGAGCCGGATCGTTGGGCTCACCTACAAGGAAATCGCCGAACACCAGGGCATATCGGTCAAGACGGTTGAATGGCGCCTGAGCAAGGCGCTTGAACTTTGCCGAGAACTTCTCGCTGATTAGTGGTCTGGGTCCCAGGCCATCGGCGCCGGATTGAATGACTATCCTTTGAAAACCGCCCCCTCGGCGCGCCCCATTGAGCGTCCGCAATTTCGCGGATGTCCAAAAGATGGAGGCGAAGATGACCACTCTGACAAAAGGCCGCCTGATCTGCGGCGACGCCAAGCACCTGACGCGCGGCGAGATCTTGGGCGATCCGGAGTTCCTGCCGGGCGGCCGTGAAGTCGCGGCACTGAACTGAGACGGAGCGGGGCGGACTGATGTTCGCCCCGTCTTCCGCTTGCTTGATCATGCATAGCTTCGCACCCGGTGTTTACGCCGCCTTTCGAGCCCGCGATCTGGCGCTGCTCGACGCCCATCGCGGCGTCTATTTTTGCCTTCCCGACGCTGCAGATAAAATCCGGTCTGCAGGCTCCACCGCGTGTTGGATCGAGCCCAGCCTCGCCGCGGAGCTGGAAGGCGCGGGTCTGCTGGCGCGCGGCCCCGGTGCTCCAGCGCCGCACCTTCCAGACAAGCCGATACGGGACTTGCGGCGGCTAAGTACCCGGACCGGCCTGCTCCGAAACGCCGCGACATGGTGCTGGGCGCTGCGTGCTGGCCATCGCTTCAATCGCATCGACTTCGCCCAGGTGATAGCGGACGTGCAAGCTGCAAGGCCCGTACCCTGCGGAGCCGACGAGCAGAATCTAGAACCGGCCGTTGCGGCGTTTGGGGCGATCCTTCCGTGGCTCCCGTTTCAGGGGCAGTGCCTCTATCGCTCCTACGTTCTTTTGTCGGTGCTTCGGCGCTGCGGCCATGATGCGACCCTGGTCCTGGGCTTTCGGACGTGGCCCTTCGAAGCTCACTCATGGCTCCAGATTGGCGACCTGGTCCTCGACGACACCGTCGATCGTCTCGAGCGCTACACACCCATCCTGGCCGTGTGATGCGCGACTATCTGGCGGTGTTCGGAGGAGCTCGAGAGCAGGTCTCGTTGGCCGTCCAGAGGATCGCCGCCGCCAATTCTGAGTGGTCGCCGATCGCAGCCGACCATGGGTGGGCCGTACTGGCGCCCAAAGCCTCGGCGATGCGCGTGAGGCCGCTTCCAGCGCGACGCGGCGTGATCATCGGCGATCTCTTCGAACGCGGCGCGAGCGGGCCGCTTCAAGGTCGCGTGAGCGCGATCAGCACACCGCAGGCGTCCGCGGAGGTCGTCTGCCAAAGCCTATGTCGTCACTATTGGGGACGCTATGTCGCCGTCGTTCGCGGCGCAGATGACCAGGGCGTCCAGGCGTTTCGAGATCCTTCGGGGATGCTCGACTGCGTCACCTGGCGAGCGGGCGGGTTGGCGTTCGTGGCCTCGACCCTTCCAGACTGGCTTGCCGCCGCCTTCCTCCCTGTCCTGGCCATCGACTATCCTCATGTGCATCGCATGTTGCTCGACCGCTCGGCTGAGGTTGGCGCCCTGGGCTTGAAAGGCGTCGTGGCCGTCAATCCTGGCGCGCTCCAGGCGGTGGAGGCGGCTGAGGCCGCACGGATGATCTGGCGGCCGCAAACCTTTGTCGGCGTTGAGCGCCAGCAGCCGAAGGCGGCGGCACAGGACCTTCGCGATGCGGTCATCACCACGGTCTCGGCCCTGACCTCGCCCCATCGACCGATACTGGCGGAGCTCTCAGGCGGTTTGGATTCCGCCATTGTGATGGCGGCGCTCAGGGAGGTGCGCTCCGGGGGGCTGCACGCGCTCAACTACTTCTTCGACGCCGGTGAAGGCGATGAGCGAAGATATGCGCGTGACGTCGCCAGCAAGTTGGACGTCCCGCTCCACGAAGCTGAGCGGCCCGATCTGGTTCTGACCCGTATCCCCGACGCCGCCGTCACAAGCGTGCGTCCCAGCCTCAGCGCCCTGGACGGGCTTTACGAGCAAGACCTGATCCAACACGCCCGGGCTGTTGGGGCTGATCAAATCTTCACCGGGCAGGGCGGCGACAGCGTCTTCTTCCGATATGCGACGCCCTTGGTGCTGGTCGATGAGCTGAGCCGAATTGGTCTCGGCGCTCTGCGACCACAGAGCTTGGCGCAAACTGCGCGCCGCAATGGGATTTCGGTGTGGGCGCTTTTGGCTGGCGCGCTGCGGCGTGGGTCCGCGCCGACGGGCATGCCGACGCTTGGATTCGCAGTCTCTGACGGTGCGACCGCAGAGGACCACCCGTGGACGCTGGGTCTTGAGCGCTGGCCGGCCAAGCGTCTGCAGATTGAGGGACTGATATCCGCCCAGGCCTATTTCACGGCGACCCACCGCGGCGCAGAGCTGGACCTTTGCCAGCCGTTGCTGGCCCAACCCGTGGTCGAGGCGGCGCTGCGCTTGCCGGTCTCGCAGCTGACCCTTGAAGGCCGTGATCGGGGTTTAGCCCGACGGCTGTTTTGCGATCAGTTGCCAGGCAGCGTCATCCATCGACGCTCCAAAGGCAGCGCCGCGTCCTTCTACGCGAGGGTGGTGACCTCAAGCCTAGGGTTTCTGAAGCCGCACCTGCTGGATGGTCGCCTTGCAGCTCTGGGTATGGTCGACCGGCCGCGCCTAGAGGCTGCGCTGGATCCCTCGCAAATGATCTGGACAGGCGGGCAGCTGGAAATCCTGCAGGCCGCAGTCCTTGAAGGCTGGCTTCGTCATTGGGAAGAGCGGGTCGCCCGGTCCCCGGCTCGCCTTGCTGACCCTCCCTAAGCGTACGTCCCAACCACATCAGGACGGCGTCATAGAGTTTTCGCTGAGCGCCGGGGCTTGAGAGCACATGGCCCTCGCCCCAAAAGGTCACCAGGGCGCTGTCCTTTCCCTGCCGCTGCAGGGCCCTAAACATCGCCTCGGACTGATCAAGCCCCACGAAATCCTGATCGCCGTGGATGAGAAGGACCGGAACGGTCACACGATCGGCGGCCATCAAGGGACTATTGCGTACGTATCGATCAGGATCGGCCCAAGGCGGAGCCCCCATCGCCCCTTGGCCAGCCTCGGCCCATCCAGGACCCATCAGATAGTCAGGGTGATCGGGCGCGACGCGCTCCTCGGGCGTCAGGGCGCCCCACATGCCAATGAGATCGGCGACGCCATCTTGGGCGATCACGCTTGCAAAGCGATCCGTTTGGGTCGCCACCGCCAGGGCGGTGTAGCCCCCAAAGCTATGGCCCCACAGCGCCAGGCGATGGCGGTCGATTCCGCCCAGTGCGACGACCTCATCGACAACCTCCAAGATCTGGTCGGCGAGGCCCAGGGCCGGCTCGGCGCCTGCGGCTCTGGGCAAGCTTGGAACAAGCACCGCATAGCCTGCTGCGACGAGGACTTGGGCGCTGGGGGTCTGGGTGAGGGTGGCTCCACCCTGCATGGTCGGGGGGCGCGGGTGGACCGATCCGGGGTAGGGGATGACCACCAGGGGCGCGGGCCTTTCAACGCTAGCGGCCGGCGGCCGATAGAGCCAGCTGGTCAGGGCCTCGCCAGACGGGCCGCGATGCATGACGGGCTGTGGATTGATCAGGTCTACACCGGCCAGGTGTGTGTTGATCCGTGAGCGTTCCACAGGCGCCGCGCCGTCCCTTTGCGTCAGCAGGGCGCGCGTGCCGTCCGGGCGCGTTGCGATCCAAGCCCACACGTGGGGTGAGGCTGCGGCCAGGATATCGCTAGGCGCAGCCGGTCTGGAACCGCCGCGCTCGCCGCGGGCGTCAATGCGAAGGAAGCGGTCGTTCGCGCGAGCTACGACGAACTTGCCCTGCGATACGGCTTGCCTGGGTGCGACCGGATAGATCGGCGAGCGAAGGTATGGCGCAAGCGCGCCGGTCGCCAAAGGACGCTCGCGACCCATCGGACCCAAGCTCCATATGCGGCCTTGCGCCGATAGCAGCGCCTGATCATCGCCGATGACGGTTAGCGCAGCAGCGGCCAAATCCGGCGCATCCGACAGCTTGCCCGCACCATGATCGCTCAGACGCAGCCACTCGCCACGGCCGGCGGCGTCCGAATTCAAGACGAGAGGATCTTGGCCGAGCCATACTGCGCTCACCCTGGGCATTCGTCCCGAGACGTAATCCAGGCGAGGCTTTAGCCGGCTGTCCGCGACCGGCCGTCCCGATTTTGCGACGGGGTCGATGACCCACAAGCGGCCTTCGCTCCACGCCTCGCGGTCCCGTCGGGCGAACACCAGCAAGCGGTCGGGGCCTTGCGGCGCCCAGTCGAGCAGTTGCGGAAGCAGGTCGCAGCCCGGGCAGGGGTTGATCGTCGCCTCCGTGGTCAGGTCGATGACCTGCAAAGCGCGGCGGCGCGTAAGGGCCGCCGCGCCTTCAAGGCCGTCGTGCGGCTGGAGGCTACGCGGAGCGGTCAATTCGGCCGCGGCGACATAGCGACCTGAGCGGGAAAGCTGCAGATCGTAGAAGGCGCCCGAGGCGAGGGCGCGCCTCACGCCGGTGCGAAGGTCGATGCGCAACAAGGTCGCCGATTGCAGCCCTGGCTCAAGATCACCAAAACGCCCGCTTGCTCGCCAGGTGGTCACCCCGACGCCTTGGCCGGCAAGCCGCCATCGCTCCGGCACGACGCGGCGATAGAGGTTCGATTGCAGCAAGGCCGGCTGCGAGCCCGCAGGTCGCGCGACCATCACCAGTTCGTCCTCGCCCAGCCATTGGGCCGTCTGGCCAAGGTTTGGCGTCTCAGGCGTGACGCCGAGCCATCTGATCTGGCCGCTCTTCATTTCGACGACTCCCGCCTCAAGAGCCTGGCGGGCGAAGCGATGGATCAAGAGCTTGGAGCCGTCGGGCGAGAAAGCGATCGGCACGGCGGCGTCTTCGACCAACGGCCGAGCGCGGGCCAAAGAGTTCAGATCCACAACCATGATGCGCGCGGAGGACAGCCGATCTGGGACGGTGTCCACATAGTGATCCAGCGCCTGCAGCCCCTGCGTCTGCTCGAAGACGAGGTAACGCTCGCCTGGATCGATGAGCGCACGTCCAAAAGCCTGGGAGGCCAGCAAATCTTCGACCGTGAAGGGTCGAGCAAAGGCGGGCGCTCCCAGACACGCAAAGGCGAGCAGGATCGCGCCCACAAGTGAGCGAGATGACATTTTGCAGGACCTTGACTGAGGCTCGCCGCTACCAGCGCTTGGTGATCTGGGCCGAGATGAACCGGCCTAGCGGATCAGCATTGGCGGGATCGTACCCCACGCCCTGGGGCGCGTTGTAGAACGGCGGATCTCGATCAAAGAGATTTTGTGCGCTGACGGCGATGGCGACTCCGGTCAACGCCCCTGAGGTGTCCGGCGCTTGCCAGCGAGCCTGGACATCGACGGTTGTCCACGACCCGACCCTTGTTGATCCTGCCCCATAGTCATCGACATAGGAGATCGTCGTGCTCGCGGCCCAGGGACCGCGACTCCAGTTGAGCGAACCGCGAGCCCGCCAATCGACAGGAAATTCTGCGGTGTCGGCAAGCTCTACAACGGGTGCGGAGCTGGCGATCGCCCGCTCGTAGTCCATAAGCCAGGTGGCGTCGCCCTTGAGGTCGAAGCGGTTTGCGCCGACGTCAAAACGCCAGCTTGCCGACAGATCCACGCCCGAGACGTGCAGGCTGGCGGTATTGAGGTAGCGGCCATCGACGATCGCGCCAAAGCTGTCGGCCGGGACCAACCCCGGATTGCGATAGGCGGGCGAAGCCAGGAAGCTTTCCACCAGGGCGCGGTCGCTCGCGCTCGACCCCGGGCGCACCAGGGTGACGAAACTGGCCAGGCTGGGATCAAAGAGGGCGCGGCTCAGATACTCATTGGCCGGCTGGCCGATGCGGTCGCGATAGTCGGTGTCGAACCAGGTCAGGCTCATCCGCGCCTTGGGGGGCCAAGATGGCTGGTAGTCAAATCCGGCGGTGATGGTGGTCGCCTTTTCCGGAGCTAACTGGTCGTTGCCGCCGCTTTGGAAGAGCGCGATCAGGGTCGAGCCATCCCCGCGCGGCAAGTTGGTGGCGCTGATGGCGTAGGTGTCAAAGAGCTCGGGAAGGGTGGGGGCCCGAAATGAGGTCCCATAGGTGGCCCGCAGCTTAAGGCCTTCCATGGGCGACCAGTGGACACCGATTTTAGGGTCCGTCGTCGAGCCGGCCTCTTCATAGTGCTCCACCCGGCCGGCCAAGGACAGGGTCAGGCTCTCGGCCCCAGGGCGTCGGTTGTCCGGGCCTACGATCGGGACGTTAAGTTCGGCGAAGGCGGCCAGCACGTCGCGCTCATAGAGCGGGCGGATGATGGCCGATGGGCTCGCCGATCCGGTGAAGTTGGATCCGCCCAACTGGAAGCTCTCGCGCCGGCCCTGGGCGCCGATGGCGAGCTTGATGTCGCCCCCCGGCGATCGCGCCAAGACACCGTCGATCTTAAGGCTCGCCGTGGCGGTCTGGCCGCGCGTCTTCACCAGCGTCGCGCCCGACCCCACAAACTGCAAGATCGCCGCGTTATTGGACGCGCCGGACCCGAATGGATTGAAGTACCCGTCCCGCGCCGCCGAGAAAGACGTGGCCAGATTGTCGGCGGTGCGCCCCAAAGCTTCGTTCAAAAAGGCGCTGTTGACCAGGTTCGTGGTCCGCGAGATCGCCAGCTCCTGAGCGAACGCGGCGTAGGTCTCAGCGCGCCAGGTCCTTCCAAAATCGAGGCTTGCGCCGGCCGACAAGCCCAGGCTTTCGGAAACGCCGCGTTGTCGGCTGGGACCCAACTCTCGTGAGAAGGAGTAGGCGACAATCTGCGTGGGCGCGCCGCTGGGCGATTGAAAATGGGGATTGGCGGCGGTGACGACGGCGGCCGCGACGGCTGGGGACCCGTCAGCCTCGAAACGGCGACGGCTGAACCGTCCATCGAGGTCAAATTGCAGACGGGAGGTCAGATCAAGCGCCAGGCGTGTGTAGACGCTATGGCGATCTTGCTGCGGGATCAGGCTAAAGCCTTGACGGGGCTCGCCGAGATTGGCTTGGCCGGCGACGAACTGCGGCTGGCCTTCGGGGCCGGGGCGAACGGCGTAGAGCGGAGCGAGGCTGGAGCTGACGATCGTACCCGGGACGGCGTAGGGCGTACGCCAATCGGACCCGCCAAATCGGCGCAGGTCGGCCGATCGGGTGTAGTCGCGCTTGGCGCCGGCCAGTCGGTCGCGATGCTGATGCTCGTAGGCGATCAAGACCTGACCGCCATCCCAGGCCCGGCCCAGGGTTTGGGCCACCTGATGCTCTCGCGCCCCGCCCTGGGCTGAGCCAACCCTGGCGCGGGTCTCAGCACCATCATAGCCGTCCAGGAGTACGATGTTGACCACACCGCCCACGGCGTCGGACCCATAGAGGGCCGACGCGCCGTCCAGAAGGACATCCACCCGCGAGATCGCCGCCGTCGGAATGGCCGAAACGTCCGCAAAGTCGCCCTTGGAGCCCGTGCCGGCCATCCGCCGGCCGTTGACCAGGACCAGGGTGGCGTTGGCGCCCAGGCCGCGCAGATCAACACCGGTCGCGCGGGCGCCGTTGCTGGCGCGCGGATCAGACCCTAGCTGGGCGGTGTCGGGGGACGCCGAGGCGCCAAAATTCTGCGGCAGGGCTTGAAGGACTTCGGCCACGGTGGCGTAGCCGGAACGATCGATATCGTCGCGATTGAAGACCACGATCGGGGAGGCGCCATCGCGCACGCCGCGAATGTTGGAGCCGGTGACCACGACTTCTTCCAGGCGCGTGGGCTCGGGCGCGGCCAGGGGGTCGGCCGCCGGCGGCTCGATGACCTGCGTAGCGCCAGCGGGGGTCGATGCCGGAAGCAGGGCGCCCCTCTCTTCGGCGGCGGGCTTTATGATCAGCACCCCCGGCGAGGTCTCGATCGCTACAAGACCTGATCCCTTGAGCAGGGTTTGAAGCGCCGCTTGCGGGGGCAAGGTCGCGTTGAGCGGCGGGACGGTGCGGCCCGCCACCAGCCTGCTGGGGTAGACCAACTGCAGTTTGGCGGTCCGCGCCAAACCGATCAGGGCGTCATTCAACGAGCCGCCGGCGAGATTGAAGGCGATGGAGCCGGCGTTTGTCTGGGCCTTGGCTGGCGGCGCGCTCAGCGCGCCCAGGGCGGCGAAAGCGCAGGCGGCGAGCAGGTAGGATCGGGTGGATCGGGTCATTTGGCGTCTTTGTCTCCCAAAGTCCGCCGCACGGATGTGGACGGTCCTAGGAAGCAGAGAGTCAAAAAAGCCGGATTCACCCTGACCGCACTCGCAAATAATTTTAAGCGCCCGCGCCCCCAGCTCGCGTCAGCACGGTTTTGCCGTTTCGATCCTTGCGCGCTTGCAGGTCGTACAAGGTGGCGATCGCCGAGACGAAGGCGTCTGTCTCGTCGGCCTTGAACACCCCGTTCAGACGTTCATCGGCAAGATCATCGGCGCCCAGCACCACCTTGGACTTGGTGTAGCGATTGATCTCGGCCACGGCCGCGTCCAGGGGCGTTTCGCGGAAGGTCAACTGGCCTGTCGTCCAACTGGTCGCCTCGGCGGTGTTGCTGATCCGCCGCCGGCTCACCTCGCCGTCGGACTGCGCCGCCAGCTGCTCACCCGGCCCAAGCGTGTAGGCCTGGGCGCGGCTCTTGTCGGTGGATCGAACCTCCACCGCCCCCTCGACCAGAGTCACCACAAAGGCCCTGTCGGCTCGGCGAACGTCAAAGCGCGTTCCAAGCGCGGTGACCGCCATGTCGCCGGCCTCGACTACGAAGGGGCGTTGCGGGTCGTGCGCCACGTCAAAGAAGGCCTGGCCGCGCTTGAGCACGATGCGTCGGCCGTGCGATCCGAACCGCACGACAGCCTTGCTGTCGGTGTCTAGACGCAGCTGGGAGCCATCGGACAGCTCCACCAATCTTTGCTCGCCCACGGGGGTCTCGTACGTCGGCGCGGCAAATCTTTGATAGCCCACAGCAGCGCAGGCGACAGCCAGGCCCGCCGCCAGGGCCAAGACGGGCGGGCGTCCAAGAGCGGAGAGCGCCGACCTTCTGCGAGGGCGCAAAGCGCGCTGGGCGATGCGATGAATGTCAGAGTCGCGCTCAAGCACGTCGGCGCTACGCCACATCCGTTCAAGCTCGCCATAAGCCTCATCGTTGGCCGCATGGGCTCGCCAAGCGCGAAACTCGGCGATCTTGGCCGCCGTGATGTCGGTGTTCTTAAGATGGGCGAACCATTCGGCCGCTTCTCGCCGGGCCCGCCGTTCGTCACTGTCGTCGTGGATCATTAGATCGGACCTGACCTGGCAGGGGTATCAGAGACCAAAACACAGATAGCGCCCGTTCGCCGGGAGCGCAGCGATTCATACGCGCTTGCCATGACAGGACAAGTCAACCTGATCGACCAGAGCCGCCCGGATCGTTGAGGGCGGGGCGGGCGGCGACCGCGCGTCTTATCTGTTGAATGATAGGCCGCGCCATGCGTCGGCGGCGATCAAAGTATCTTAGAGCCAGATGAGGCGCCTGAGCTTGGCCGATCGCAGCGGCCAGCTGTTCAAGTTCGTTGGCCGCGTCGTCGATGATGTAAGGCTCGGCCTGCCGCGCAATCGCCAGGCGGTCGCTGATCATGGCGAACGTCTCCATCAGGACCGGACTAGCGCCTTCTTGCATGAGGGCTCGCAGGACCTCCTCGGCGCGCTGGGCTAGGGCGGCCGGGTCTGACAGGCCGGGCGCAGGCGTAAGAGGCGTTACCGCGCGCCTGGACAGGCCCAGCTTGGCGCCCGCCACCAGCAGGAGCTGGCTGGCGCCGTAGAGATCCTCAAGATCCTCCACGCCCAAGGCTCGCGCGAAGTAGCCGACGCCCGGGCGAGCCTCCAACAGCCCGGCGCCGCTCAGCAAAGCCAAGGCCTGGCGCACCGGCGTGGGGCTAAGCTTCAGGGCCAAGGCGATGTCGTTGGCGACGAGGCGTTCTCCCGGCGCCGTCGCCCCGTCGCGCACGCCGTTGCGGATCATTGTGACGGCGAAGTGGAACTGATCGCTTAGTCGCCCCACCTTGCCCCCTCCGTCCAGCCTCGCCTCTATCGCAGGGCGCCTTAGGCCAGGAGTCGAGGGTGCGGCGACGGCAAGCCTCCAAATGGGTTGCAACGAACTCCGGCATGCAGGCCGGCGGCGGGTGATGGCGGGTTGTAGTGTCGATGGCCGCCGGGTCTTCGGCGCCTCGTGGCGGGTCGTGAATCTTTCTTGCGCCGGACCGACCTGCGCGGCGCCGCTCAAACCGCTTCAAATCTGCACAATCACGTCTCGAGCGGGCAAGCGATCCACTTGGATTGATTGCAAATGAGAGCTTCGTGCAACCTAGGAGCGCGTAAGAGTCGTTGGTTGATTTCTCATGAGTTCAGATGACAGTCCCCGCACCACCAAGAAGGGCGCCCTTGGCGAAATCTTGGTCGCGATCCGCGAAGACCGGGGCCTGAGCAAGATCGAAGTGGCCCGTCGGATGGGCCTGAGCGAACGGGCCTATGGGCGTTTTGAGGCCAGCGACCTTTGGCACACAGAGCGCGTCTTCGCCTTCGGCAACGCCACCAACTGCGACGCGCTCGGGATCTTCCTTGCGCTCATTCTCGGGCGTCCTGAACTGGCGATCCGGGTGAGCCGCAACAAGCTGGCCCTGATGATGATGGAAGCCTTCAGCCGGCTGGACGAAAAGATGGGCGATGACTTGGCGCTTCTTGAGGCCGGGCCGTTTTTGAACGTGGTCACCAACGCCATGGTGCAGTTTGGCCTGCAGGCTCGCGAGACCGAAGACATCGCCCAGATCGTCATCGAAGGCCGCTTTCCGAGTCTGACCGTCAGTGACTTTTATGCCCGCTACCGCAAGGCCAAACCCGGGTAGGGGCGTTTAGCGAACGCCTCGACCGAGCGTCAGGCAAGCTCGGCCGACACCTGGCCGACGGTCGCATTCGGAGCGGCCAGCCGTTCGACCATAAGGTTTAGCCAAAGGCCAAGGCGGTCGATGTCCAGGCCTTCGATCTGGCCGTGGGCCAGTGCGATGAACACGCGCTCCAGATCGCCCGAGACAAAGACCAGTTCGGCGACGCTATAGGCCGGCATGATCTTGAAGGGGCGGACCTCGACGTTGGGCAGCCGCAGAGCGCCAGCGGCGATCGATAGCGGGTTGAAGTGAAAGCGGGGCAGGGGCCGCGCGTTCGAATCCAGAGCCTGCAGGATGCGCGAGCACGGAATAGCCGAAAAGCCTCTCGCCGTGGTGAGAGACTGGTCGATGCGCGCGACGAGATCGACGATCGACAACGAAGCGTCCAGATCGACGCGCGCCAACAGGTCGTCGGACATGAACCCGTAGAGATCAGGACGCGATGGCGGACGATTGGCGTGCGCCTCGCTGAACGCGGCATGGGGCGAGCGGGTGATGGCATGCTGCAAGAGCACCAGGAGCAGGCGATGCAGGGCCGTGGCCTTCAAGCCCAGGGTCTTTGACGCGGCCTGGACCGGCTCGCGCGCCAGCCGCACTAGTCCGTGCCGCTCCTTTGGCATGGGAAAGAAGACCTGTTCGCGCGGCCACAAGGCGACCGCGGCCGGTCTCATCCAGTCAACGGCGCGCGCCTTTAAGGCCGCCGCCTCCTGCGACTGCAAGAACGCCAAGCGGGCCTTGGCTTCGGCCCCCACGTCATAATCGGCGTCCTTGCGCGTGACGGCGGTGCGGCCGCGAACCCGGTTGGAGATCGCGCGCAACAGCATGACGATCGAGAAGCCGTCCATCAGCAGATGATGCGCCGCCAGCACCAGCACGTGGACGTCGGCCCTGCGACGCACCAGCGTCGCCTCCAGCAACGGGAAGGCCGACACCTCGAAGTTTTGGTCAGCGGCTCTGCGCACGGCTGCTTTGAACCCGGGGCCGTCGCCCTGGGCGTCAATGAAGTTAAACGGGGGCGGGACCGGGCTTGTCAGTCGGGCCGGCTCAGCGCCGGGGCCGCTGAAATAGCCGCGCAGGGAAGGGGTCTCGCGGGCGAGTTCTTCAAAGGCGCGCCGCACGGCCTGCACGTCCAGCGGACCCGTCAGCTTGGCCGCGTAGACGAGATTGGTGCCGGGCCCAGACCCCGTAGGGCCAAAGCGTGAATAGAAATAGGGAAGGGCCAGGCTTTCACGCAGGCTAAGTGCTTGGTGTCCCATCACGCCGGCTCGAGGACTGACGAGGGCGCCGCCTCTAGAGCCTGGACTATGCGCGCAGCAACGCCGGCGGCGCCCTTTTCGCTCTCCAGACGCGCGGCCAGAGCGTGCCGCGCCGACACCGGAAGGGCTTCAGCCGCCTGCAAAACGTCTATCAGGGACGTTGCCGTCAACTGGGCGGGCTCCAGGGTTGTCGCGGCTCCTTCGCGCACCAGCCAAGCGGCGTTGCTGGGCTGGTCGTAGACGACCGGGGACACCACCTGCGGCAAGCCTGACGCCAGACCCATGGACGTGGAGCCGGCGCCGCCATGGTGGAAGAACCCCGCGCAAAGCGGCAAGAGGCGCGACAGGTCCGTCATCCCGCACAGGATGGCGACGTCGTCGATCTTCTCGACGGCGTCACCTAGGGCTGGATCGATCAGGATCGCCCGCCGGCCAGATCGGCGGCAGGCCTCGGCCGCCACCTCGAAGAGATCGGGGCGCACCTTCAAGAGCGTGCGGCCCGACCCGGGGAAGAACACCCAAGGCGCCGGTCCCTGATCGGCAAAGGTCTGGGCGGCCTCGACCAAGCGTGTCGAGGTCTCGCCAGGGAAGGTGCCAAGAATAGTGTTGGAGCGCCGCTCATAGGGGATGGTGTCGAACCAAGGCGGGAAGAGCTCGATGAAATGATCGAACTCAAAGACATAGTCGCCAAGGAAGCTGCGCTTCGGATCAGTCACAGGCGGCGGCGGATCATCCATTCCATAACCGCGGAACGCGGCGCGATAGGCGGTTTCAGAGATTGGCCGTGGATTGGCGAAGGTCACCATGTGGTTGGGGGCCAAAACGAGGCCGAAGGTGGTCAAGCCGTGCGCCTTGGCGGCCCACAGCGCACCAAAGGCGTTCGGCAGGCCGACCACAACGCAGTCAGAACCGCTTTCGCCCGCGGCCGCCTCGATCGCTCTGATCTGGTGGGAGAGGGCCGCGCCGGCGCTGTATTCAGCCAGCCACGCCAGGTCGCGGTCGACCCCGCGGCTGTCGGTCAGATCGCGGGCGTAGCCCGCCGCCGATCCATGGCCGATGAAGCGTACGCCCGGCGCTTGCGCGTGGGGGGCGAAATAGGCCGGCGCCACCAGATCGACCTTGTGCCCAAGATCTGCGAGCGCACGCGCCAGGCCAAAGGTGGGTAGGAAGTCGCCTAAGGATCCGAAAGTCGTCAGGACAAAGTGCTTGCGCACAATTGCTTCCACGGCTGACCGCGACATGACATCCCCACAATGACTTCGAATGGCGTTAGGTGACGCCACCCTGCAAGGCAAGGCTTGGGCTGTGCAATCTGCGCGGTCCCTCGCAAGGGGCGGGCCGATATGGCAAACCGCAAGCGCGACAGTCGCCTTTTTGCGCGGCGGCTCATCACGCAGTCGGCGGAGCGAACCCGCTGTGAGCAACAATAACAACGCCGCAAGTTGGGCAAGCAAAGCTGATGATCTCGCTCGCCTATCTCAGCTCCGCCACCCGTCTTATGGACCCTGAGGCGCTAGGGACGCTGATCGATCATTCCGCGCGCAACAATCAGGCGCGCGGCATCGCCGGTCTGCTGTGCCACTATGACGGCAGCTTCCTGCAGTTCCTTGAAGGCGAGGAGGACAAGGTCGACGCCCTCTTTGCGCTCATCTCAAAGGACAGGCGCCACGGTGGTCTGATCGTGATGCACCGCCAGGAGGTCTCGGCCAGGGCCTTCCCAGACTGGTCGATGGCGCTGGTGTCCAGCGCCGAGGTCGGCCCGGCTCATCAGGCCTTTTGTCGAAATCTGCGTCACCTCAAGATCGATCAAGGCGCCGAGAACCACGCGGTGCTGACCAAGGTATTGGCCAGTTTCAGCATGTGGTTGCGATAGAAGGGCGCACGGCTGGGACGAGACGTAAGATCGCCGGCGCATGATCGCGCCGCTGGCTCATCCCTTGCGAGTTCTTCCACCCGCGCCCCTGACGACGCCTGACGGAAAGACCCGCCGCACGCATCAATCCTTCAAAACCCCGCGTCACGACGGGGAGGGAGGCTTCATGCGGATTGTGGTTTGGGCGCTTGGACTGGCGCTGATCGGCGGGGCGGCCGGGGCCGAGCCCCAGGCCCAAGATTGCCTGGCGCCATACACCGTCCAAAGAATGGGCGCAGGCCCCATCATCACGCCCGCCATGCTGGGCGCTAAGGGCGGCAACATCAACGGCCCCTCCTTGATCCGCGCGCCTAAGTGGCTGACCAACGCGCCCGGAAAGTACCTGCTCTACTTCGCCCACCACGAGGGCGAGCATATCCGCCTGGCCTATGCCGACGCCCTGACGGGCCCCTGGAAAATCTATGGGCCAGGGATGATCCACACCAAGGATCTGAGCTGGAACACCGACCATGTCGCCTCGCCCGACATCATCGTCGATGACGAGCGCCGCCAGATCCGGCTCTATTTTCACACCCGCCCGCTTCCCGCCGACCTTGCGGCCGATGTCCCCGGCTACAAGGCCAGCCTGGCGGGACGCAAACAGACCTCGCACGTGGCCATCTCCACGGACGGCCTGAACTTTACGGTCCAGCCCGAGCCCCTGGGGCCAAGCTATTTTCGGGTCTGGCGGTGGGGCGACGCCTACTACGCCTTGCCCCGCGCGGCCTCGCCCTTGCTGCGCTCGCAGGACGGCCTGACCAACTTCATCGCCGCCGAGAAGGGGCCCTTCGATCACAACGTGGTCTTCAAGGCGATCCGCCATGTGGCGGTGATGACCGATGGCGACAAGCTTTCGGTCTTCTACTCGCGCCTGGGCGACGCGCCTGAACAGATATTTCTCTCCACCGTGCAGATGACCGCCGACTGGCGCGCCTGGAAGGCGTCCGAACCGATGTTTCTGCTCGCGCCGGAGACGAAGGCCGAGGGGGCGGACCTGCCGCTGACCCCTTCGCGCAACGGCAAGATCACCTTTGCTGAGAACGCCCTGCGAGACCCGGCGATCTTCCGCGAGGACGGTCGCACCTACCTGCTCTACGCCGTCCAGGGCGAGCTTGGCGTCTCCATCGCCGAGCTCGAGCCATCGAGCTCGGCCCGCCCCTGACCGGCGTGAGACCCCGCGGCTCTGGCTTCCCCGGACCGCGCAACTCTCCGGCGCCGGACACGCGCGTGTCCGGCGCCGGGTTCTCTTTGCCCTGACGCATACGAAAATGTCGCGGGTCGTGACGGAAGCGGCCTGGCCGTGCATCACTTCAAGAGGGGAGGTGCGCCTTGACCGATAACAGACGAAGGATCGTCGAGTGGGTGGCGGCCGAAGTGCTGCCGCACGAGGCCGTGGTGAGAGCCTGGCTTCGAGGCGCCTTCAGCGACGCCGCCGAGATCGATGACGTCATGCAAGAAGCCTATTGCCGCCTTTCCATGCTCAGCGATGTCGACCACATCACCAATCCGCGCGCCTATCTCTTCCAGACCGCGCGCAATGTGGTGCTCGAGCAGCTCCGGCGCGCCCGTATCGTGCGTATCGACGCCCTGACCGAGTTGGAGACGGCCAATGTCATGGATGACGAGCCCTCGCCCGAACGCATCGTCGCCGGTCGCGGCGAGCTGGCCCGCGTCAAGGCCCTGATCGCCGACCTGCCCAGTCGCTGCCGCACCATCATCGAGTTGCGCAAGATCGACGGCCTGTCGCAACGCGATATCGCCCAAAGGCTTGGCGTCAGCGAAAACGTCGTCGAAAACGACGCCAAGCGCGGCCTGCGTCACATCCTCGAGGCCATGGCCCAAGACCAGGCCCGACCCGACCATCGGCGCAAGCCCAACCGTAACGAGCGCACCGCCCATGAACGCTATCGATAAGGAGGCCGTCGATTGGGTGGTGCGGCGTGATCGCGGTCCATGGACCGAGGCCGATCAAGCCGACCTTGACCTGTGGCTGCAAGGCGACCGCCGCCGTCAGGGCGCGTTTCTGCGCGCCGAGGCCGGGTGGGCCAAGCTCGACCGGGCCAGCGTTCTGGCCGCCGACAGCGCCGCTGCGCGCGCGCTCTCGCCGAGCCTTTCTCGCCGCGGCCTGCTGACCTTTGGCGGGGCCGCGGCGGCCGCCGCGGCGGCCGCCGCAGTGGCCGTCGTCGCCGGCGTGACCGCGCTGCAGCCGCAGCCAAGCCGTTACGGGACCGCTGTGGGCGAGGTTCGCCAGGTGCCGCTCAACGACGGCTCGCGCATCGTCATCAATACCGAAAGCCAGGTCAGCGTGGACCTGTCGGGTCGCAAGCGAAGCCTTCGCCTGGAAAGCGGCGAGGCCTGGTTCGAAGTGGCCAAGGATCCCGATCGCCCCTTCACCGTGGCCAGCGGCCCCGCTGAAGTCACCGCGGTCGGCACCGCCTTTTCCGTACGCCGCCGAGATGGCGGCGCCGAGGTGCTGGTCACCGAAGGGGTGGTGTCGGTCGCGCCCAAGGGCCTCTTTGGCGGACAGGCGACCAAGATCGCGGCCGGCCAGCGCGTCTTCATCGATGCGCGCGGCCGCGCCGGCAAGCCAGTCTACGCCGTGGCCGATATCGACCGGGCGCTGGCATGGCGTTCGGGCCAGATCATCCTCGACGGCGACACCCTGGGCGAGGCGGTGCGCGAATTTAACCGCTACAACGCGCGCAAGATCGTGCTCGCCGATCCGAGCCTGGCCGATGAGCGTCTGGTGGGGTGGTTTCGAACCTACGAGCCCGAAAGCTTCGCCGTGGCCGCCGCGGGCATGCTGGGTCTGCAGGTCGTCGCCCAGCCCAATGAGATTTTGCTGCAGCCTGCGACAATTCGCAGAAACATGAGCACCTAGCCGACGGAAGCTTCCCCCCAGATCATCAACCCTAGGAACGCCCGAAAGAGGCGCTCAGGGAACAAACAGGATCTGGGGGAATATATGCCGTTTTCGGTGTCGGGTTCGCTGCGGCGGACGCTTATGTTGACCGTGGCCGCCGTTGCGGTCTCAGGTCCGGCCCTGGCGCAAAGCCAGACTTTCGATGTTCCGGCCCAGCCCGCCCAGAGCGGCATCCCCGCCTTCGCAAAGCAGGCCAACGTCCAGATTCTCACCTCAGAGGCGTCGGTCCGCGGCCGCAGCGTCAATGCGGTCAAGGGCTCCTATTCCCTGAACGAGGGACTGGCGCGCCTGCTGGCCGGCACCAACCTCACCGTCGTCTCCAACGATGGCCGCACCGTCACCCTGGCGCCCGCCGCCGTGCGCTCCAGCCAAGTGGCCGCCATGCGGCCTGTGGCCATGGTGCAGGCCGCGCCGCCAGCGCCCGCGCCCGCGGCGCCGGCTGAGGCCGAACCCGCCGAGGAAAATCTCGTCGAGGAAGTGGTCATCACCGGATTTCGCGGCAGCCTGAACGCGGCGATCGACGCCAAGCGCTCCAGCGCGGCGGCCGTCGACGCCATCAAGGCCGAAGACATCGCCGACTTCCCCGACAACAACCTGGCCGAATCCATCCAGCGCGTTCCGGGCGTCTCCATCGCCCGCGACGGCGGCGAGGGCCGTCAGATCACCGTGCGCGGTCTTAGCCCTCAGTTCACCCGCGTGCGGGTCAACGGCATGGAAGGCCAAAGCACCGTCGGCGGCACCGACAGTTCGGGCGGCAACAACCGCACCCGCTCGTTCGATTTCAACGTCTTCGCCTCCGAACTCTTCAACAGCATCACCGTGCGCAAAACCCCCTCGGCCGAAGTCGAGGAAGGCTCGCTTGGCGCGACGGTCGATCTGCAGACCTCGCGTCCCTTCGACTACAAGGGCTTTACGGTCGCCGCCTCAGCCCAGGCTGGCTACAATGACCTGTCGCGCACGATCAGCCCCAGGTTCGCAGGCCTGATCAGCGACCGCTTCTTCGATGACCGCGTGGGCCTTCTGCTCTCTGTCGCCTACAGCGATCGCGACTTCCTCGAAGAGGGCTTTGGCACGGTCGGCTACGATCAATCGACCGTCAACGGCGGCTTTTGCGCGCCGGCCAGCGCCACCTTGACCACCCCTTGCGGGCCGGGCCTGCCGCGCACCTCCGATCCTGCCGCCTACGCCCTGGTCAACAGCGCCAACGTCCATCACCCGCGCATTCCGCGCTACGGACGCTTTGAGCATGAGCAGGAGCGGCTGGGTCTGACCGCCTCGCTGCAATGGAAGCCCACCGACCGCACGCAGCTGAGCCTGGATGCTCTGAGCTCGACCTTCGAAGCTAGCCGCGAGCAGGCCTTCTTGAGCGCCTTCTCGTTCAGCCGTCCAGCCTCCGCCAATGGCAAGCCCCAGACCTCGATCAGGGCCGCCGAGGTGTCGGCTGACGGCGACTTAGTCTACGGCGTCTTCGACGGCGTCGATATGCGCGCCGAAGCCCGCTACGACGAGTTCACCTCCACCTATCGCCAGCTGACCCTGAGCGGCGAGCATGAGTTCTCCGACCGGTTCAAGGTCAAGGCCATGGTCGGCACGTCGCGCTCCAAGCTCGACAATCCGATCCAGACCATCATCTCCCTCGATCGCCCCAACGTCAGCGGCTACACGATCGATTTTCGCCAGGATGATCGGCGACCGTCGATCAATGTCGGCTTTGATCCGACCCGGCCCGAGAACTTCGTCTTCGCCCTCCCGGGCGGAGCCTTCGTAGGCTCCGAAATCCGGCTTCGCCCGCAGACCGTCGAGAACCGTTTCGACAGCGCCGCTTTCGACGCCCAGTTCGTTCTCAACGACGCCCTGACCCTCAAGGCCGGGGTGGCCATCAAGGACTTCACGTTCGAGTCCGACGCCCTGGCCCGCGAGTCCGAAATCTCCATTCCGACCTTGCCCGCTGGCGTGACCCTGGCGGACCTGACCAAGACTGTCAGCGGCATCGGCCGCAATATGAACATTCCGGCCGGCACGCCCACCAGCTGGGTGACCGCCGACTTCGACAAGTTCGCCGAGGTCTTCGGAATCTACAGCAACACCGGCATGTTCGCCTTGACCGGGGTGACCAACGCCGCGGCCCGCGGCAACATCCGCGCCGTGGGCGAAAAGACGACCGGCTTCTACGTGCAGGCCGATTTCAACACCAACGCCCTGCCGCTGCCCGTGCGCGGTGATATCGGGGTGCGCTACGTCAAGACCGAGCAGACCTCCAACGGTTACCAGCTAGTGGGCGCAGCCCCGATCCTGGTGACCGCCGAGCGCGAGTACGACGACGTCTTGCCGGCCCTAAACCTGGTCGCTGATCTGCGCGAGGATCTGCTTTTGCGCTTTGGCGCTTCGAAGGTCATCTCGCGGCCAAACCTTCCCGACCTCACGCCGGGCGGCAACGTCATCTTGACGGGCGTGCCAGGCGTCAGCGCCGGCAATCCTTTGCTCGATCCCATCCGCGCCAAGACCTACGACATGGCGCTCGAATGGTACTTCGAGCGTGGCGCCCTGGTCTCGCTTGGCCTGTTCTACAAGGACATCGACACCTACATCCAAACCCTGCGCGAGACGCGCCCATTCAACACCGCCGGCCTGCCCGACAGCGTGCTGGCCGGAACGTCCCTGCAGCCGACCGATCTCTTCATCTTCACT
This sequence comes from Caulobacter sp. NIBR2454, assembly GCF_027474405.1. GTDB lineage: Bacteria > Pseudomonadota > Alphaproteobacteria > Caulobacterales > Caulobacteraceae > Caulobacter. Next base: position 3,377,968 of record NZ_CP114871.1, on the reverse strand, counting down.
CAGCCGGTCAACACCAAGGGCGGCCCCCTCAAGGGTCTGGAGTTCAGCTACCAGCAGCCCTTCACCTTCCTGCCCGAGGTGTTCCCGTTCTTGCCACACTGGTCCAAGAACCTGGGCGGGATTTTCAACTACACGATGGTCAAATCCCAGATCGAATACTTCGTCACCGCCGGCTCGGCGGCGACTGTCACCAATGATCTGGTCGGCCTGTCGCGCAACGCCTTCAACGCGACCCTTTATTACGAAGACAGCAAGTTCAGCGCGCGTGTCTCGGGCGCCTATCGTGACCGCTACTACGCCGCCATCCCCGGCGGGCAGACCGGCAACGACGCCGATGGCGTCAACTCCACCTTCAATGTGGACGTCGCCGTCTCCTACAGCCTGTCGCCGAGGATCAAGCTGTCCTTCGAAGGCCTGAACCTGACCGACGAGTTCAACGATCAGTTCCAGGACACCGCGCGCAACAGCCCGCTGTTCTTCAGCCACACCGGTCGCCAGTACAACGTCGGCGTCCAGTACAAGTTCTGACGTCCAAAGGCGGCGCCGCCAGGATATCCCATGACCCAATTTCCCATGACCTGGTGGCGTACCCTGGCCTTTTGCGCCGTGCTTGCGCCCGCCGCAGCGGGCGCTCAGGACGGCCTGTTGTTCAGGGCCTCGGGCGACGCCGGCTTTGTCGCCGACCGCGCCCTGGGCGATCCGATCCCCAACTTCCAGGAGAAGATGAGCCTGTCCCCCGCCGGCCGATCAGGCTCGGCCATGGCGCGCGCCGACGACGGGGCGGTGGCCTGGAACGCGCCAGGCAATATCTATGGCCAGCGCGGCACGGTCGCCTTCTTCTGGCGCGCGGGCCAGCCCCTGACCACGGCGCCGTTCGTGATCTTCCGCGCCAGCTTTGCGGCGCACACCAGCTTTGACATGACCTTTGCGCGCATCGACTGGAGCGGCGAGGGGATCGAGGCCTTCATCACCGACGCCAATCTGGCGCGCACCAAGGTCGCCTTCAAAGCCCCGGCGCTTCCCTCGGCCGACGCCTGGACCCACATCGCCCTCGGCTGGGACGAGACGCACGGCGTGCGCCTTTTCATCAATGGCGTGGAAGCGGCGCGAACCACACAAAGTCTCGACCTCGACACCGGGCTTGACCAGTTCGGCTTCGCCGGCCGGATGATCTCGCCCCACCAGGTTCACAGCCGCTACAACTTCTCGCGCGGCAGCGATGTCGATGAGGTGCGCGTCTATGATCATCTGCTCTCGGAGGATGACGCCAAGGCGCTCGCCGATCTGAGAGAGCCGGCCGCGCTCATGGCCGGCCAGGCCGCCGGCGAGCGGCAAGCCTGGCTGCACAGGTTTGGGTGGGATCGAGCGACGCCGCCCTTGCTGACCGCGCCCAGCACCCGTGTGCGCAAGGTGGAGTTCTCGGACGCCAAGGATCTGAAAGCGTGGATGTGGAAGGGCGTCGACGGCGTGCCGGAAACCACCTGGCCAGGCGTCTACAACCGCTCTCGCCTGCCCGGCCGTGACGAGCGCATCGTGCTGCCCGACTGGAACGTCTATGTGGATGGCGGCAAGGCCTATGACCTGACCGTGCCCGCCGGCGAGAGTTTCAATCAGCTGGAAATTCGCGGCGCGGCCCATGGCGCCCTGACCTGGACAGACCCTTCGGGCGTGACGCGCCCGCTCCTGCGCCGATCGGCCGGAGCCGTGCGCACCGTCGACCAGTTTGCTCGCCTCACCGGCGGTCGGCTGCGCTTTGCCAACGACGCCCAGGAAACGCCTATCCAGGAAGTGTGGGCCTATGACGTCGCGCCAGGCCGCGCGCCCGAGGACCGCCCGCTGCTGCGCTATGTCGTGCGCTCCCAAGAGGCGCCGTCCAGCGACGCCTTGAGCGCCCTGCAGCGCCACATCCAAGCACGTTTTCCCGCCGACGAGCGCGCCACCGTCGTGGCCTTGCCGACCCAGGCGGCCAAGGGACCCTTGCGAGCCAAGCAGAGCGGGGCTGCGTCGGCGCCGCTGGCCCATATCCTCATCCCCTCGCGCTTTGACGCCTCGCCCGCCGCCCAGCCCGTGACCCGCTCTTGGAACTATGGCTGGCAAAACATGCATTCGGGCCTGGACGGTGTGGTTGTTGATATCCCCGCCCTGAACATCAAGCCTGACAAGAACGGCCTGGCCGCCCTCAACATCCGCATCAAAGATCCCATCTGGCCGGGACGCGACCTCATCGATCTTTCGGTCTCGGTGCGGCCGGGCGAGGCGCGAAGCCTTTGGCTTGATCTTCGCGACCGCATCCTCACCGACGACAGTCTGTGGCTGACCATCGCCTCCAGCGCGCCCGACTTCAGCGCCGACTCCATCGACGGGCTTGGGATCAGCCTGGTCTTCAAGGACCGTCAGATCGCCAAGGTCGAGCACGTCGCCGACCGCTTTAACCAGGTCAAGGACAACTGGGCCTTCCTGGTGGAGGCGCGTCCCGCCACCGTGCGTGCCGATCTCTACCGTCGGCTCTACACCGACATCTCCGACCTGCTGCGCGTGGACCCCGACCACGAACAGGGCCGCCTCTACTGGCAGGAAATCGGTTATGCGACCCAGGACTGGCCCCCGTTCGAGCAGCCCAAGCCGCGAGGCTCAACGCCGCTTTGGGCGTTTCGGCAGCTGGAAGACTTAAAGCTGGTCGGCCGATTTGTGGACTGGTGGATCGATGAGCGTCAGGTCGCCTACGGCGACTTTGGCGGCGGCATCTCCGACGACACCGACCTGATGTCTCAGTGGCCCGGCTTGGCCCTGATGGGCTACAAGCCCGACAAGATCCGCACCTCCCTCAACGCCCTGGCCGACGCGGTCTACAAGAACGGCATGATGTCGGGCGGTCTGGGCGTGGTGGCCACCGATGAGCTGCACGCCTATGAGGAAGGGCTGAACTCCGATGCTGCGGCCCTCTATCTGAACTGGGGCGACCCGCTGCGGCTGGAGCGCCTGATGGCGACCACCAAGGCGCTGCAATCGATCGTCACCCCCAACGCCCAGGGTCACCTGCACTTCAACAGCAATTGGTATGGCGCCGCCCACGCCTATCGCGAGCCTCCGTGGGATTGGCAAAAGCTCTATTCCTTCACGGTCATGCACGCGCCGATCCTGATGGGGATCTACAACGCAAACCCCCTGGCCCGAGGCCTGGTGACCGGGGCCATGGACGGCGTCTTGGCGCACGGCAAACAGGACGACGCCGGCGTCTGGAGCTTTCCCAACGAGATCAGCTGGAGCACCGACGCCGCGCGCGTGGGCGACACCGGCGGCATGCCCGCCTACATGCAATCGGCTTGGGCGAGTTGGCGCTGGACCGGTGAGGATCGCTATCTGCGCCCAATCTTGGGTCGTGCGGCCAAGGCGGGCGCCGGCTCCATCGCCGACCTCAACGAAAACCTGATCGACGCCCTGGGCCGGCGCGGCGACTGGGGAGCCGCCCTTACCGCCCAGGCGCCCAGGGGCGATCCCTTCGCCCAATACGCCGCTTGGCTGACCACTGGCGACAAGCGCTGGCTGGAGACCCTTCACGCCAAGGCTATCCAGGACAAATCCCAGCGCATGTACATGCTCACCGAGGGCCACTGGTGGACCGACCGGGTCGAGCAGCCCAGTGAAATCTTGCAGCGCGAGCGCCTGGGCGGCGTGGCTCTCAAACGCAACTGGACCTATCCTGGCCACGCAGTCAGCTGGCGTTTCGACCAGACCGACGGCGCCCAAAACGTCGCCCTGCTGGTGACCGCCCAGGCGCCCGACCGGTTCAAGATCACCGCCCACAACATCAGCGACCGGAGCCAGGCGGCGCGCATGACCGCCTGGGCGATAGCACCCGGCCGCTACAGACTGAAAGCCGCCCTCGACACAGATGGCGATGACCGCCCCGATGGTCCCGTCCGTCAGACCGAGGTGGTACTTGAGCGATCGGCCTCGACAGACTTGGTCTTCGAACCGGGCGTGACGACCTTGCTCGATTTCGAGCTGGTCGAACCTGCGCCCCCCGCCGAGTCTCGCGCCGATCTTGGCGTGGGCGCAGGCGACGTCAGGCGCGTTGCGGGCGGGATCGAGGTCACCGTCCATAGCCTGGGCGCGGTCCAGGCCAAGGGCGGCGTGATCCGGCTGCACGACGCCTCTGGGACGCTCCTGGTGCAGGCGGCGATCCCCACCTTGGACGCGCCTGTCGATCTTGCGCCCAAGACCTGGAGCGTAAAGCTCAAGGTCGGGCCCAAGGCCGATCTTGCCGGCGCGCAGATCAAGCTGTCGCTGGGCCAGGGTGAGCCGGAGACGACCTTGATGAACAACCAGGTGATCTTGCCATGATCGCGAAGGTACCCGCCCGCGCCCTCTTTGCGGCCCTATGTCTGGGCGCAGCTTTGGTCTTTGGAGCCGATGCGCGCGCCCAATCCGCAACGCGGCCCAACATCGTGATGATCGTTTCGGACGATCACGGCCGTGACGACATCGGCGCCTATGGCTCGCGCACGGTCAGGACGCCCCATATCGACGCCTTGGCCCGCGAGGGTCTGCGTTTCGACAACGCCTTTGCGGCCACCTCCAGCTGCAGTCCCAGCCGGGCGACCATCCTGACAGGCCGCATGAACCACAACACCGGCATGTACGGGCTCGAGCACGAGGAAAGCCACTTCTCCACCTTCGACGACGTGCAGAGCCTGCCCGTTCGCCTCAAGACGGCCGGGTACCGCACCGCCCGGGTCGGCAAGTTCCACGTGGCGCCCCAGGCGGTCTTCGCCTTTGATGAAGTGCTCTCCCAAGGCCAGGCCAACCAGACCGTCTCCTTGGCGCGAAGCCCCGCCCAGATGGTGGAAAAGGCCCAAGCCTTCGTCAGCGAGCGCTCAAACGCGCCGTTCTTTCTCTATTTCGCCACCGACGATCCGCATCGGGCCTTCCCCTTTTCCATCGGCGATCAACCCAACAGCTTTGGCAATCGCGCCGATGGCTATCCGGGCGTGACCGAGCAGACCTACGACCCTTCCAAGGTCAGCGTGCCCGCCTTCTTGCCCGATACGCCGGCCGTGCGTGACGAGCTTGCCCAGTACTATCAGTCGATCAGCCGCCTGGACCAAGGCGTGGGCCGTCTGGTCGCTCTGCTCAAGCATACGGGTCATTACGACAACACCATCATCGTCTACCTGACCGACAACGGCATCGCCTTTCCGGGCGCCAAGACCACGCTCTATGACCCGGGTGTGCGCGCGCCCCTGATCATGCGCTTGCCCCATGGCGCCCAAGCCGGCCGCGCCACCGACGCCATGGTCTCCTTGGCCGACCTGACGCCCACCTTGCTGGACCTGGCGGGCGTCGCGCCAGGCCGGGCCATGGATGGCCGCAGCTTTGTTTCGGTGCTGAAGGACCCGGCCGCCCCGGGCTGGGACGAGGTCTTTGGAAGCCACACCTTCCACGAAGTGCAGATGTACTATCCGATGCGCTCGATCCGAACGCGCCGCTGGAAGCTGATCTACAACATCAATCCCGAGCTGACCTTCCCCTTCGCCGAAGACCTGCTCTACGCGTCCAGCTGGATGCAAAACACCAAGTCGGGCGCGACGAGCTTTGGACAAAGATCGGTCGACGCGTTTTTGCATCGGCCTCGGTTTGAGCTCTACGACCTGCAAAGCGATCCCGGCGAAATCCGCAACCTGGCTGACGATCCCGCGCACGGGGCGGTGTTGGCCGATCTGATCACCCGTCTCAAAGCCTTCCAGACCCGCACGCGCGACCCTTGGCTGCGCAAGTGGGACTTCCAATAGGCTTTAGCGGGGACGGATAAGTGGCGATGCGCTGGCCCTGGTCACCTTCGCCCCGCCGCAAAGGCGGGGCCGCAATGAAGCTGATCCCGGCGGGGCGTTTCGCCATGGGATCTGACGACCACTATCTGGATGAGCGCCCCGTTCGCCTCGTGGACATCGACGCCTTTTGGATCGACGAAGTTCCGGTCACCAACAGCCAGTTCGCCGCGTTCGTCGAGGCCACCGGCTACGTCACCTACGCCGAGATCGCGCCCAGGGTCGAAGACTATCCTGGCATGGACCCGGCCCTGGCGGTGGCGGGGTCGCTGGTGTTCACCCCGCCCAACCATCCGGTCGCCACGAGCGACGCGGCGCAATGGTGGTCATACGCGCCCGACGCCTGCTGGCGACGGCCTTGGGGCGCCTCCAGCGACCTTGCAGGTCTGGAAGATCACCCCGTCGCCCACGTGGTGGCGCGCGACGCCGAGGCCTATGCCCAATGGGCGGGCAAGCGATTGCCGACGGAAGCTGAGTGGGAGCGCGCCGCCCGCGGCGGCCTTGAAGGCAAAACCTTTGCCTGGGGCGACCAGCTGGAGCCGGGCGGGCGGCCGCAAGCCAAAATCTGGGCCGGCGTTTTTCCCTGGCGCAATGACGCGCCCGCCGGCCTGCAGCGCACAAGCCCCGTGCGCGCCTACCCCGCCAACGGCTTTGGCCTCTACGACATGATCGGCAATGTCTGGGAATGGACCGCCGACACCTACCTTGCAGGCGAGGCGGTCAAACCGGCCTGCTGTTCGGCTGGCAAGAGCCAGACTCTGGGCGCGCAGCTGAGCATCGACCCCCTCGCGCCGTCACATACGTCGCGCCGGGTGGCCAAGGGCGGCTCGCACCTTTGCGCGCCAAACTGGTGCCAACGCTATCGACCGGCCGCCCGTTGGGGTCAGCCGGTCGATACATCGACCTCTCATATGGGCTTTCGCTGCGCGGCCAGCGCATGAGGGCGGCCGTTTGAGCAGACCATCACGCTTCACCCTGCCGCCAATTGGAGACTTTGCATGATCCGTCCGATGCTGCTCGCGGCGAGTTTGCTGCTGATGGCCGCGCCGGCGCCCAGTGACGCCGCCGATTTGAAGCGCTCGATCTTTGGCAAGACCATTGATGGGCGCGACGTGGAAGCCATCACCCTGACCAATCCCAGCGGGATGAGCGCGACCATCCTGACCTACGGCGCCACCCTGCAGGCCCTGATGGTCCCAGACCCGGCCGGCAAGCTGGCCGACGTGGTGCTGGGCTATGACGACGTCGCCGGATACGAAAAGAGCGCCAACTATTTTGGCGCATCGGTCGGGCGATACGCCAACCGCATCGCCAAGGGCCGGTTCGAGCTTGACGGCCGATCCTACCAACTGGCCCTCAACGATAACGGGGCTGCAAGCCTCCACGGCGGCCAGGCGGGCTTCGACAAGAAAATCTGGTCCGTCGCTCGGGTGACTGAGGGCCCTTCGGCGTCCGTAGAGATGACTTATGTCAGCCCCGATGGCGAGGAAGGTTATCCAGGAACGCTCACCACCACGGTGACCTACACCCTCGATGACCAAAACGGTCTGGCCATCGACTATCGCGCGACAAGCGATCGTCCAACCATCGTCAATCTCACCCACCACGCACTCTTCAACATGGCGGGCCATAGCGCTGCGCAAAGCGCGTTGGACAATGTCCTGCAGCTGGCGGCCAGCCGCTATCTGCCTGTTGACGAACACCTGATCCCAACGGGCGCCCTAAGCCCAGTCGAGGGCGGCGTGTTTGATTTTCTCGCGCCCACGGTCATCGGCGCGCGCGTTCGCGATGGCGCGGAACCGCAACTGGTCGTCGGGCGGGGCTACGACCACAGCTTTGTCCTTGATGGCGCCGCTGGAGCGCTGCGCCTGGCCGCTCGCCTGAGCGATCCGTCTTCGGGCCGCACCCTGGAGTTCTGGAGCGACCAGCCGGGCCTGCAACTCTATTCAGGCAACTTCATCGACGGCACGACCGTGGGCAAGCAGGGCCATGTCTACCGACAAGGCGACGGGGTGGCGCTGGAGCCGCAGCGATTTCCCGATGCGCCGAACCAAAAGCATCTGGGCTCGGCGGTGCTGCGACCGGGGCAAGTCTATTCCAACAGCATCCTGTTGCGCGCCTCGCCTATGAGCCGATCGCGCGAATAGGCATTGGCGGTGTAGCGAAAGGTTGATCGCCGCCGCCAGCCAGATCGCCGCTAGGTCGCCAGCGTGGCTAGGGCCTTTGCGGCGCCGGTCTATAGCCCGCATCGGCTATCTCGGCCAAGCATAAGCCTGTGGTCGACCTGAATCTGACAATCGACAACTTAGAATGTGTCCAATTCCTATAAGTCGTGTAGCCGACGACGGGAGCGACCTATTCATGCTACAATCGCTTATGTTCGAAATTACCGAGGCGACCTACTACACATTTCTTGGCGTGCGGGACGATGGGTCAGTGCCTGTCGTCGACTTGCTCGAATGTGTCAACGACGCGGAGGCCTTGGCCCAGCTTCAAGTTTGGATTTACGACCACGCCACCTGTGCGACGGCCGAGTTGTGGCGCGGGGGTACTTTAGTCGATGTCGTTAGAGCGCCGGCGCTGGGCATAGATCGCAAGGCCAGCTAGCGATCTTCCCAAAACACCCGCGCTATTTCTCCCTGGAGCCGCCAGGACTTGAACCGTGGCCCTCTCCCACGACGCTTCGCCGGACAAGGGCGCGCACATCGTCCGAGAAGGCCGCAGCGGTGTCGCCCAGATAAAGCATGTGCCCCGACGGGTAGTCGCGGAAGGTGACGCGGTCGGCGGGCAAGTTGGCCGCGGCCAGACTGCGACGGGCGGCGGCCGGGGTGGTCACCAGATCATAGTTTCCCGAGGCGACGAGGACCTGCAGGTGCTGATTGCGGCGCATGGCCGTGGCCAGATCGACCGCGAAGCTTTGACCGACAGGGACCTGGGCGCGGCTCCATTTCCATTTGGACAGCAGGTCGCGCCACACGATCGCGCCATAGGGGCGGCTCATCGACACCTTCAGGTCGTCGCGCAGCATCTGATGGAAGGCGGCGACAAAACCCGGAACATAGCGACCCATGGCCGGATCGTCCGCCACGGGCTCGTTTCCTGAACCGGCGGTGGGCAGGGTGTAGCGGCCGTCATAGAGGCCCACGCTCAGGCCCTGGTCGGCCAGCAGTTGTCTGGCGAACTGCCCGGTCGCCAGCTTGAGATCACGATCATAGGCTTCGGTCGGCAGACCTGTGTAACCGCTGATGCGCTCGACGATCGCCTGGCGTTCTGCTGACCCAAGCGTGCCCGCGCCATTGCGGCGCAGGGCGTCCTCGAACTGCGCAGCGGCGAAGCGGTCGACTTCCGCCTGGAAGACAGGCAGCGACTTATCTTGGTGCTTTGTGCGGCCATGGGCCCAGGCGACGGCGGCCTGGGCGGTCAGGTCGTTGGCCGCCGAGGCGATCGCGGCGTCGGGCTTGGGCGGGCCGTCACGGCTGTCGAGGGTGGTGCCCAAAAGGATGATCCCATTGACGGTGATGCCGCGCATGACGCCCAGATAGGTGGGGCCGCCCATCAGGGCGCGGGGCAACAAGGCCGCGCGCACGCTGCCGTAGCTTTCGCCCATCAGGAACTTGGGCGAGGTCCAGCGACCATTGGCGCTCAGCCAAAGCTCAATGAACTGGGCCACCGAGTCGGCGTCCTGATCGACGCCCCAAAAGTCCTCGGCCTTGCCTGACCCCACGGCCCGGCTAAAGCCGGTGCCCACAGGATCGATGAACACCAGGTCGGCCACATCGAGCAGGCTGTCTGGATTGTCAGCTACGCCAAAGGGCGGCACGTTGCTGGGATTGACCTCGCGGTCCAGGACGACCCGGCGCGGACCCACCACCCCCATATGCAGCCAAAGCGACGCCGAACCCGGCCCGCCGTTGAACACGAACATCACCGGGCGATTGGGATCGCGCGGGCCGTCCTTGACGTAGGCGAAGCTGAAGATGCTGCCTGTCGGCTCGCCAGACAGGGTCGTCAGATAGGTCTCGCCGGCGGTGGTGGTGTAGTCGATCTTGCGGCCCCGGATCGTCGTGCGGTGCTTGGTGACGAAGGAAACGGGCGGGGCGGGCGCGGCGACCACGGGGCGATCGTTGTTTGCCGACACCGCCAGCTCGATGGGCGGGCTCGCCTGGGCCAAGGCCGAACCGCTGGCCAAGATCAGTGCGGCGGCGCCAAGAACAAGACGCTTCATGCGGGTGGGGCCTTTGGCAGCACGGCCAACAGCCGGTCGATGTCATTCATGTCGTTGAATACCGAGATCGAGACCCGAAAGCGGTTTTGCGCCACGGTCAGGCGCAGGCCGCCCTTGGCCAGGAGATCGCGCAGCTTGCCGCGCGCGTCCTTGAGGGCGAAGGCCACCAAAGGCGTCTTGCTGTCCAGGGGCGTGAGCGGCTTGTAACCGCGCCGGCGAAGTTCGGTCTTTACGGCGTCGACCATGGGCTGCCGCCAGGCCTGGATGCGCTCCACCCCAAGCGATTGAATCCACGGCAAGGTGTGGTCCAACTGCACGACGCCTGTCCATGAGGTGGTGCCCATGGCCAAGAGGCCCGTCGCATCGGGGCGGGCGGCGTAGTCGGCGACGCTGTCGCCCGGCGCATCATAAGGAAAGACGTGGCTCTGGAAGCGGCCGATCTGGTGATAGCCCCACCATGGCCTCTGGATTTTGGGCCGCACGTCCTCGCGCACGTAGACAAAGCCCAGGCCAAAGTCGCCCATCAGCCATTTGTAGGAAGACGTGGCGGCGAAATCGACGCCGGCGGCTCTCAGATCGACGGGCACGGCCCCCGCGGCGTGCGCCAGGTCCACATAAACGTAAGCGCCCTGGGCATGGGCGATTTCGCACACGCGCTTGAGATCATGCTGGAAGCCGTTGGTGGTGGAGACCGCGCTGATCGACACAAGGCGCGTGCCCGGCGTCACCGCCGCGGCCATCTGATCCAGGTCGATGCGGCCCTCGCGGGTCATCCTCAGGGTGACCACGTCGACGCCCAAACGCTTGAGCTCGCCATAGGTGTAGAAGGAGCCAAAGAAGTGGAGCGCGTCGGTGACGATGCGCCCGCGCTCGGCCGGATAGCCCAAGGCCTGTAGGATGAGGTTCTCGCCCATGGTGGTGGACTGCACCAGGCTAAGCTCGCCAGGCGAAGCGCCTACCAGGGCGCCAAACGCCGCCAGTACGTTTTGCTCCTTGGCGTTCATGTCCAGTTCGGGGGCGTCGGGGGCGCGGGTCTTGTAGCGCAGATACCCCTCCAGCGCGGCGCGCGCGCCAAGCGGCATGGGGTGGGTCGAGCCGCTATCGAGATAGACGTAAGGCATGGCCGCGAAGGCCGACCGCACGGGAAGGGCGAGCGATGCTGCGGGCGCCGGGGCCGCGCTTGCGGCCTGGGCGGCCGCAGGCGCGGCGGCGGCGGCGATCAGGGCGCGGCGGGTGAACGTCATCGAGCCTCCTACGAGAACGCCAGCCTAGCGGCGGCCCCCCAGATTGTCCTTTCGTTGAGACGTGCGCCCGCAGCGATCAGCGAATGAATTATGCGCCTGCTCAAGGTTTGGCGCATGCATGAGGCGCCCTATCGGCCCTAGCGGAACTGGCGGGCCTTCAAGGGGACCGCCGTGGTGCTCTTGGATTCAGCCAAGGTGACGATGGATCGCACGTCCACCACCCCGGGCAGCTTCAAGAGGACGGCGAAGACGAAGTCCTGGTACCAGACCACATCGGGCGCGAGGATTTTCATCATCGCGTCCATCTCCCCAAACACGGTCCAGCACTCGAGGATTTCGGGGATGTTCTCAACCTGCCGATAGAAGTCGGCCCGCTCCTTCTCGGTCAGGGTCGTCATCTTCACCTGGGCGAAGATCTGCATGGTGAAGCCCAGCTTGCGCGGGTCGACGATGGCCACCACCGAGGTGATGTAGCCGTCCTCGCGCAGGCGCTGAATCCGTCGCCAGCAAGGCGACTGCGACAGGCCCACGCGCTCGGCCAGGTCCGCCGTCGAAATCGACGCGTCCCGCTGCATGAGGGTCAAGATCTTCAGGTCGATGGCGTCGAGTTTGGCTGACATAGCTTATGTTCGTTTTCTATCCAGTGCGCATAACGGATGCGCAAACCGCCCCCGTCAAGCAGGACAAAGACAAGAAAATCCTTCGCCGCGGATTACGATCTCAATGGCGTCGTGACGAGCGTTCCTTGATCGCCGCGCATGCAGTGTTGAGAGGGGGCGGCCGTTGACAGTCTCGAATGCGTGGGAGCGCAGCGCCGCGTCCGCGCTTGAGGAGGGCTATTCGCGATGGGTGCGCACAGCGCTCGCCCGCCGTGCTGAGACGCCCGAAGCGATCGTTCTTTTTGACTCCACCATCCCCGAGCCCACCGAGCTCTTGGCGGGCGTGATCGCTCGCGCCTTTTCGGGCCAGATCACCGACCGCTACGAAAGCGTGTTCTCCTCGGGCAATCGCTTTGTGGCCAAGGCCGTCGCCGATCGATGCGGGGTCTCGCCAGACCAGGTGATCGGCGCCGCCGGCGCCACCAGCGCCATGGCCATGGCCATCCGCGCCTTTGTTCGCCCCGGCGAGCGGGTGCTCGTGGAGACGCCCGGATTTGATCTTCTGGCGAGCCTGGCGCGCGAAGCCGGCGCCGTGGTCGACTGGCTGCCGCGCCGGGCGCCCGACTTCCAGGTTGATCCCGACGAACTGGACGCCGCGATCGGCCCTGACACCCGGCTGGTCGTGCTCACCCAGGTCCACAATCCTTCCGGGGCGGCCCTGACGCCCCAGGCTTTGGACAAGATCGCCAAGGTGGCGCGCGACGCCTCCGTGCCGGTCCTGATCGACGCGGTCTATGCCGATTTCTTAGGGGAGGCGGGCGTCATCGCACCCGACCCCCAGTTCATCATCGCCGGCAGCCTTTCCAAGGTGCATGGCCTGTTTGCTCTTCGCTGCGGCTGGCTGACCGCGTCCCAAGCCAGCATCGCCCGCATCGAGGCGGCCAATCCGCAAGGCGATCTGGCGGTCTCCAAGCTCACCCATGCGATCGGCGCCCTGGTCCTTGAGGACCTAGCCCCGTTCGACGCGCACTGGCGCGCCTCTTTGAGCGCGACCCGAGCGGTCGTGGAGCCTCGTGTCAGCGCCATGATCGAGGCGGGACTGCTCGAAGGCGAACTGCCGCCGCATGGCTGCATGTACTTTCCTCGGGTGAGGGGCGTCCAAGACACCCTGGCGCTGGCCGAGCGGCTCTGGGCGCAGCATCGGCTGATCGTCGCGCCCGGCGAACATTTTGGCCTGGCCGGCCACATCCGGCTCGGGTTCGGCGGGGAGCCAGATCTGCTCGAGCGTGGTCTGGTCGCACTGGAGGCGGCGCTCCGCCACACGCCGTAGGCGGCGCATAGGTCATGCGCGCAGGCCGTATACGCTGCATGACCAATTTGCGACGGACCGGTGGATGTGTGGAGAACGCAAAGAATATCTGGGGTCTCCCGACTAACCTAATCCCTAGGCCAATCCAGGGACATGGAAGCCGGGGGTACGTCGCGAGATCTGAAGCTTTTGGGGGATAAAAGCATGAAGTTCCTTTCGTCACGCAGGCGTCTGTTCGCCTCGACAATGATGGCCAGCGCAGGCTTGATCTCGGCGTTCGCCGTGCAGCCCGCCTACGCTCAGGCGGCCGACGAGAACGCGGTCGAAGAGATCATCGTCACCGGCTCGCGCATTCGTCGCGCCGAGACCACGACCGCAGCGCCGGTCGCGGTGATCGACCAGCAGTCGATCGAAGATCGCGGCTTCATCCAGATCGGCCAAGCGCTCAACGAGCTGACCTCCAACATGCCCCAGTTCGCCATGGCCGCGGGCAGCGGCTCGGCGGCGGGCACGGGTCAGCAGTTTCCCAACCTCTTTGGCCTTGGCGCCGGACGCACCTTGACCCTGGTCAATGGTCGCCGCTTCGTCACCTCGTCCTCGGGTCTGGGCGACCGAGTGGTCGACACCAACATCATCCCGACCGGCCTCATCGAGCGCGTCGAAGTGGCTCAAGCCGGCGGCGCGGCCGTCTATGGTTCGGATGCGATCTCGGGCGTGGTCAACTACGTCCTGCGAGACGATTTCGACGGCCTGGAGGTCGATCTCCAATACGGCATCTCTTCGCGCAACGACTACGAGACGCCCAGCGTGCGCGTCACGGGCGGGCGCAACTTCGCCGACGACCGCGCCAATGTCGCGTTCAACCTCGAATGGTCCAAGACCGATCCGCTGTTTGACTATGATCGGCCGCGCTCGAACCTTGGCCGCGTGACGATCTCCAACCCGGCCAACACGTCGAACGCCGACGGCATCCCGGCGGTCGTGGGCAACCTGAACACGCGCTTTGTCAGCTTCAACGCCAACGGCGTGCTGTTCAATCCAGGACCGCCCTTCGCCAGCTCCATCTATCGCGTCAATGGCGTGCCGCAACAGTTCAACGCCGCCGGCACGGGTCTGATCGCCTATGATATCGGCGCCCTGCTGAACCCGACCGTGCCGCCCTTCACCAGCGGCGGCGACGGCAATCCCTATCAGGAGTTGGCGGCTCTTTACGCCGGCGTCGAGCGTTGGACCGCCACGGGCGTGGGCAGCTACGAGCTGACCGACCGCATCAAGCTTTCGGGCGAACTGCTGATCGCGCGGGTCGAGGGGACCGACCCCTACGGCAACCAGGCCAGCAACACCGTGCTCAACAACGCCGCCAGCGGCGCTGGGGCTATCAGCATCTCGCGGACCAACCCCTACCTGTCCCCGGCGGTCACCGCAGTGCTTGGCCCGGCAGGCGCGCCGCTCACCCTGTCCAAGTTCTGGACCGACCTTTTGCCCACCCGCGAGGTCGTTACGCGCACCGATACGGTGCGTGCCGCGCTCTCGCTCGACGGCGACTTCGACTATGCCGGCCGCGAGTTCTACTGGAGCCTGTCGTTCAGCCACGCCGAAACATCGGGCGAGCGCACCGGCTACAGCGTCTACACCTCGCGCTTCAACAACGCGGTCAACGCCGTGCGCAACACCCAAGGCCAGATCGTCTGTGCGATCAACGCCGACGCCACGACCGCCAATGACGACGCCAACTGCGCGCCAATCAATCCGTTCGGGGTGGGCAATGTGTCGCCGCAGGCGCGCGCCTATGCCACCATCCGCAGCGGCGAGGAGTACCTGAACACCCAGGATGATTTCCTTGCGACCCTGGGCGGTGATCTCTTCAACCTGCCGGCCGGCGCGGTGAAGTTCAGCGCCGCTTACGAACATCGGGCCGAGAACGCAAAGTTCGTTCCGCTCATCGCCAACCAGCAGGGCCTGATCGGCTCGCAGGTGCGCACCGCCGCCACCAGCGGCAAGTACAACACCGATGAGCTTTCGGGCGAACTGTTGGTTCCCGTGCTGGGCGGCGACTTCACCTTGCCGTTCGCCCGCGCTGTCGAGTTCAACGGCGCCTTCCGACACGTGGACAACTCGCTGGCCGGCAAGGAGAACATCTGGGGCGTGGGCGGCCGCTGGGAAATCTTCGAGGGCTTGAGCGCTCGCGTATCGCGCAGCCGCAACTTCCGCGCGCCGACTCTGGATCAGCAGTTCGCGCCGCAGCGCACGGCCCTGGGCTCGATCGCCCAAGACCCCTGCGACGCCGACCGTATCGCCATCGGTCCGGCTCCGGCGGTCCGCCTGGCCAACTGCCGAGCGCTGTTTGCGGCCAATCCCGGATACGGCCCCCTGGCCACCTTTCAGGACGCGTCGGAGAACTTCTCGAACGCCAACATCACCACCGGCGGCAACCCGAACCTGCGCAACGAAATCTCCAAGACCTGGACCTTCGGCGTCGTCTTCCAGCCGACCTTCGTGCCGGGCCTGAGCATCGTCGCCGATCGGATCGAAGTGGACCTGAAGGATGGTCTGTCGGCGTTCACGCCGCAGAGCTTCCTGGCCACCTGCTATGACAGCGTCGACCAGCCCGAAGACATCTGCGGCACGTTCACGCGCGACGCGCAGGGCAACGTCGTCACCGCCCTGTCGACCACCTTCAACGCCGGCAAGATCACGTTCCGCGGCGAGGTCTACAACATCAACTATAGCTTCCCGATCGGCCGCTACTTCGACGATCGCGATCTGGGCGAAGTTGAGCTGAACCTTGAAGCCACGCGCATCGAGAAATTCGAGATCTCGGTGACAGGGGTGGATCGCACGCGCATCGACAATACGTCCAACACGCCGGACTTTGGTCCGTCGCCAGATCTGTCGGCCAAGTTCGACGCACGCTATCGCAAGGGGCCCTTCCGCTTCACCTACACGGCCAACTACCTGTCGCCGGTGAAGTTCACGGCCACCTCGACGATCGAGAACGTGCCCACGCCCAACATCAAGGAAAACCTGCGTCACAACGTGGCCGCCGCCTATACTTTCGGCGAGTACACGGTCGGAGCCGGCGTCACCAACCTGACCGACGAGGAGCCGTCCTTCCCCACGCGCACCTATGGCGACATCCTTGGCCGGCGCTACTTCGTCGCGCTGAAGGCGCGCTTCTAGGCTGTTAGCGTCCAAGCGCGAGCTTGGGCCGTGTTTCAGGCTGGCGGCGTTCCAAGACGAACGCCGCCAGTCGCTTGTAAGAAGGGCTTGGATGAATGGGCGCGACCATCGCGGGCCTTAGGGTTCTGGATGCGGCGGCCGTGCGCGCGGCCCTGACCTATGAGGCCGCCATCCCCCTGGTGCGCCAGGCCATGATCGCCCTCTCAAATGGTCGCGTGCGCCAGGAGCTGCGCTCCTTCATCGGCCTTGGCCCTGGCCGCACCTTCGCCATCATGCCCGCCGCCCTGGACGAACAGGCCGTCTTCGGCGCCAAACTCGTCAGCGTGTTTGGCGACGGCCAGGGCCGCAAGGCCCACGAGGGCCTGGTGGTCCTGTTCAATGGCGACGACGGCGCTCCGGTCTGCCTGGCCGACGCCGGCGAGGTCACCGCGATCCGCACCGCCGCCGCCAGCGCCGCGGCCACCGACGCCCTGGCGCGGCCGGGGGCCACGCGCCTAAGCGTGCTGGGCGCCGGACGCCAGGCGCGCGCCCACATCGACGCCATCGCCAGGGTGCGCCCTCTAAGTTCGGTGACCCTGTGGGGCCGCAACTTTGATCGGGCTGCCGCCCTGGCCGCGACCACGACCTTGGAGACTGGCGTGGCTTGCGTGGCGCGCGCCGATGCGCGCCGGGCGGTCGAGGAGGCTGACATCATCTGCACCACGACCGCAGCGGTCGATCCGATCTTGCAAGGCGACTGGGTGGCCCCCGGCGCCCACGTGAACCTCGTAGGCTCCAGCGGACCGGGCCAAGCCGAAGCCGACTCCGTCCTGGTGGCCAAGGGCCGGCTTGTGGTTGATCACCGCCCGCACGTTCTGGCCCATGGCGGAGAGTTCCTGCGCGCCAAGGCGGCGGGCCTCGTCGATGACGACGTCATCGCCGCCGAGATCGGCCAAGTGTTCGCCAACCCTGCGCTTGGCCGCACCGGGGACGACCAGATCACCGTCTATAAGTCGCTGGGCCACGCGGCTCAGGACCTGGCGTGCGTGGCTTGGCTTTGGGGCAGGGCGGGCTGATGCGGGTCATCGATCGTGACGAGGTCTCGCGGCGGCTCACCTTTGAGGTCTGCATCCCGCTGGTCAGGGACGCCATGATCGCCCTGTCGGCCGGCCAGACGCGCCAACTGCTGCGATCGATCATTCCGCTGGGCGAGGGCCGGATGTTTGGCGTCATGCCTGGCGCCCTGGGCGAGCAGGCCGTCTTCGGCGCCAAACTCGTCAGTGTCTTTCCCGAAAACTTCGCCAAAGGTCTTCAGTCGCACCAGGGCGTGGTGGTGCTCTTTGACGGGACAAGCGGCGCGCCGGTCTGCGTAGCCCATGCCGGTGAGATCACCGCCATTCGCACTGCCGCTGCCAGCGCTGTCGCCACCGACGCCCTGGCTCGACCTGATGCTGGCCGCCTGGCCATTCTCGGTTATGGCGAGCAGGCCGCCGCGCACGCCCGCGCCATCGCCAATGTGCGCTCTTTGCAGTCGATCGCCCTCTGGGGGCGCTCAGGCGAGCGGGCGGCCAGCTTGGCTCGCCGGCTGAGCGACGAGCTCGAAGTTCCGACCATCGCCGCCCCAACGCCAAAGGCCGCCGTGGAGGCCGCCGACATCATCTGCACGGTCAGCGCCGCTTCAGAACCCATCCTGGAGGGCGCGTGGCTGGCGCCAGGGACGCACGTCAATCTGGTGGGCTCCAGCTACGCAGGACCCAGCGAGGCCGACCACGAGGTGGTGCGACGCGCCCGCTTTATCGCCGACAGCCGCCAGGGCGTGCTCGCCCAAGGCGCCGAGTTCCTGCGCGCCAAGGCCGCGGGCTTGGTCGACGACGCCCATGTGGTCGGCGAGATCGGCCAGGTTCTGGCTGGCGTGATCGCCGGGCGTCAAAGCGCCGAGCAGATCACGGTCTACAAGTCCCTGGGCCACATCGTCCAAGACCTCGCCGCCGCCCAGGCGCTCTACATGGGGAAGGCTTGAAATGAAGACGCGCCATTGGAAGCAGGCCGCCGCCTTGGCGGGCGCGATGCTCGCAGCCTGGGGCGCGGGGGCCGCCGCTCAGCCGGCCGTCCCTGGCCTTGATCCCAGCTTCGAGCGCGACGCCTTCCCCTCGACCTACCAGCCGGTCGCCTCCGAGCCGACAGCCATCATCAACGCCACCTTGCTCACCGCTGCGGGCCCGCGCATCGATCAGGGGGCGCTTTTGATCCGGGACGGCAAGATCGCCGCCATCGGGCGCGACATCGCCATCCCCGCCGGGGTGCGCGTCATCGACGCCAAGGGGCGTTGGGTCACGCCCGGCGTCGTCGATCCGCACTCTCACATCGGGGTGGGCTCCAGCCCCGGCGAAGCCAATGGCGACGGCTCCAATGAATCGGGGCCTAACGCCGCCGGCATCTGGGTCGAGCATGCGGTCTGGCCGCAAGACCCCATGTTCGAGCGCGCCCTGGCCGCGGGCGTCACCACCACCATGATCCTCCCCGGCTCGGCCAACCTCTTCAACGGCCGCACGGTGACGCTGAAGATGGCGCCCGCCCTGTCGCCTCAGGCCATGAAGTTTCCGGGGGCGCCCTACGGTCTGAAGATCGCCTGCGGCGAGAACCCCACCGGCGGCGGTCCGGGCAAGCCCGGCACCCGCGCGGGCGGCATGCTGGGCTATCGCACCACCTTCCTGGCCGCCGCCGCCTATGCCGAGCAGGTGCGCGAGTATCGCCGCAAGGTGGCCGCCGGCCAGACCGCGCAGCCGCCGCGCCGCGATCTGGCGCTCGAGACGGTGGCCGCGGCCCTCGACGGCAAGGCCAAGGTCCACATCCACTGCTATCGCGCCGACGAGATGCTGCAGATGATCGATCTGTCGCACGAGTTCGGCTTTAAGATCGCCGCCTTCCACCACGCCCTGGAAGCCTTCAAGATCGCGCCGGTCCTGGCGCGCGAAGGCATCCCTGTAGCCACCTGGGCCGGGGACTGGTCCGGCTACAAGATGGAAGCCTACGACTCCGTCATGGAGAACGCCGCCTTCGTCCAGGCCGCGGGGGGCGTGGCGGCCATGCATTCAGACAACGTCATGATCATGCAGCACCTCAACCACGAGGCGGCCCGCGCCATGACCGCCGGCCGCGAGGCCGGCCTGGCGGTGGCCTATGAGGACGCCATCGGCTGGCTGACCCTCAATGGCGCCAAGATCTTGGGCGTCGACAAGCAAACCGGCTCCCTGGAAGTGGGCAAGGATGCCGATGTGGTGATCTGGAGCGCCGATCCCTTCAGCGTCTACAGCCTGGCCGATCTGGTCTTCATCGACGGGGCGGTCATGCACGACCGGGCAAACCCGCCCGCCAAGCCAAGGTCGGACTTCGAACTGGGCGTTCAAAAGCGTCCCGCGGGGGTGGTCCAATGATCCGAAAGCTCGCCCTGGCCGCCGCCGCGGCTTTCGCGCTGGGGGCTCCAGCCTCCGCGCAGACGCTCGCCATCATCAACGCCCGCGTTGTCAGCATGGGCCCGGCCGGCGATCTGGCCAGCGGCGCGGTGCTCATTCGCGACGGCAAGGTCATCGAGGTCGGGGCCAGCGTGCGGACGCCGCAGGGCGCGCGGGTGATCGACGCCAAGGGCATGACCCTCACCCCGGGCCTGGTGGCGACGGTCTCGGCCATCGGATTGAACGACACCATCGGCAGCGGCTGGGGCGGACGCGGATCGTCTGATCCTCGCCTCAGCGCCGGCTTTGACGTGGCCTATGACGTCAATCCCAACTCGCCGCAGATCGGCGAGGCCCGAGTCGAGGGCGTGACCTCGGCCGTCGTCGCGCCCAATCCCGCTTCGGCGGCGGCGGCCGGCGCGCCGCGCAAGGCGTTCGGCGGTCAGGCGGGGCTTATCCGCCTGGTATCGACCAGCGACTATCTCGTCGCGCCCCACATCGCCGTGCTCACCGCCGTAGGCGAAGGCGCAGCTTCCTCCGCCGGCGGCGGACGTGGAGCCTGGCGGGTCCTGGTCAAGCAGTCCCTGGCGCTCGCCCGTGACTATCGCGCCGGGCGGATCGACGAGGCGCGGCTGGACGCTCTTTCGCTATCGCGTCCCGATCTGGAGGCGCTGGTCCCCATTGTCGAGCGACGGGCGCCGCTGCTGGTCGAGGTCAACCGCGCTTCGGATATCCAGCTGGTGCTCGCCCTGGCGCGTGAGGAGAACATCAAGGTGGTGCTGTCGGGCGCGGCCGAGGCCTGGATGGTCGCCAATGAGATCGCCGCGGCCAAGGTCGCGGTCATCCTCGACGCCGAGGACAACCAGGCCTTCACCTTCGACAGCCTCAACGCCACCTATCGCAACGCAGCCCTTCTCGATGAAGCAGGCGTGCTCATCGCCTTTAAGCCCGGCATCGCGCGCATCGTCTTTCTCATCCGCACGCCGAGTTTCCAGGCGGGGCGCACAGTCCCATATGGCCTGGCCTGGGATCGCGCCCTGGCGGCGATCACCGTCAATCCCGCGCGCATCTTCGGTCTTGAGGCCACGCGCGGGAGCATCGCGCCAGGCAAGGTCGCCGATCTGGTTCTATGGAGCGGCGATCCCCTGGAGACCACCACGGTCGCTCGGCATGTGTTCATCGAGGGCGTCGAGCAGCCCATGAGCTCGCGCAACCGCGAGCTTCGCGATCGCTATCTGCCCTCGGTCAAGCCGTCGGCGACGGCGCCTTAGATCCCTCGCAGCAAGGACCCGCCATGTCGCTTCTTACCCGCCGGGCGCTGGGCGTCCGGTCCATCGCCTCGGTCCTTGCGGCCAGCGCCGGCTCAGCCGCTATCGCCAAGTCTGCCGAGGCGCAGGTTCCATCGCCCGCCACAATGTCCTCGAAGGTGACGATCGGCGGCAAGACTATCGCCTATAGGGGCGTCGCCTCCGAGATCATCCTGCCGACCAAGGCTGGCGCGCCGGGCGCGACCGTTTTCTCGGCCGCCTATCTGGCCCAAGGCGCCGATCCAGCGAAACGCCCGGTGACCTTCCTCTTCAACGGCGGTCCGGGCGGGGCCACCATCGCTCTTCGCGAGGGTCTGGCGCCGCGCCTGACCGTCAATGCCGACACCGCCGACGGG
Organism: Caulobacter sp. NIBR2454; assembly: GCF_027474405.1. Lineage (GTDB taxonomy): Bacteria > Pseudomonadota > Alphaproteobacteria > Caulobacterales > Caulobacteraceae > Caulobacter. The sequence goes on along the minus strand of NZ_CP114871.1, from coordinate 3,356,489 downwards.
TTCGCCTTCGCCGACAATCCCCACAGCCTTCTGGACGTCTCGGACCTGGTGTTCGTCGACCCGCCAGGCGTGGGCTACAGCCGCTTCTTGACGCCCGGCGCCGAACGCGAGTTCTGGGGCGTGGAGGAGGATGCGACCGCCATGGCCGCCTTCATCCGCCAGTGGCTAGTCGACAACGGACGGCTTGCCTCGCCAAAGTTCCTGGTGGGCGAAAGCTATGCGGGCGTCCGCGTCGGCTTCGTGGCAGAGGCGCTCGCCGCCGACGCCCAACCGATAAGGATGAACGGCGTGGTTCTGGTCTCGCCCTCGACGGCGACCCGCGGCCGCGCCCCCCTGGCCGGTCCCGCCGATCCGGCGGTGCGGGCCCTGCCCAGCCAAGCTGCGGCGGCCTGGTTCCACAAGAAGGGCGCCTATGGTGATCGCACTGTTGAGGCGGTGGCAGCCGACGCCCATCGGTTCAGCTCCGGTCCATACGCCCAGGCGCTGGCGAAGGGCGACGCCATCCCACCGGCTGAGGCCGACAAGATCGCGGAGCAGGTGTCGCGCTATACCGGCTTCCCGCTAGCCGACATCAAGGCCTCGGGGCTCAAGGTCCCCACCGACAGGTTCGTGCGCGAACTGTTGTCTGAGACGGGCGAGCGCATCGGCGGATCGGACGCCCGCGCCAAGGCGCCGCGCAGTCTCACCGACACCCGCAAGGCGCCGTACGACGATCCGTCCACCTCGCCCTACACGCTGACCTACGACCTGACCAAGGCCGTGGAGGGCTTGTTCAGAGAAGAGTTCGGCTACCGTCCCGCCTCGGACTACATCCGGCTGTCCTACCCCGCCAATGAGCAGTGGAACCACAAGGTCGCGCGCGGTCCGGTCAGCATGCCGCTGATGTTCAAGGACCTGATGGCTCAAGACCCAAAGATGCGGGTGATCTTGATGCTCGGCTACTACGACCTGACCATCCCCTATGCAGGACCGATGGAGGAGTATCTAGCCGCCGATCTGGCTCAGGGGCGGTTCACCCACGAGGTCTACCCCGCAGGCCATGCCGTCTTCTCCAACGCCGCCAGCCGCGCCCAGGCGACCGACGCGCTCAGAGCCTTCTATCGATCGGCGCTCTGACGATGTCTCAAGTCGCTCGAAGCGGCCGTCAAAGGTCTTCTTACGGGCGGGCGGTGGGACAGCTCGTTGGGCGCTCTATTTTGAGTGGAGAGCATCGTGCCGCATATCGCATCGCCGCGTCCCTCAGGGCGGAACGGCATAGTCGGCGACATGGGCGTGCGGCCGGGCTAAATCTGCACGAACGCCGCGAAGGAACCCCGATGCTTGATCCTGAAATCCGCGATCATTCCGAGCTCAAGCGCTATGAGTTGGCGATCGACGGCGACGTCGCTGTCGTGACCTACAATCTGGGAGCCTCCGGCCTAATGGTCACCGAGACCCTGGTCCCAGAAGCCCTGGAAGGCCGGGGGCTGGCCAGTCGGCTCGCCAAGCATGTCATCGCCGACGCCAAGCAAAGGGGCATTGTGATCTTGCCTGTCTGCCCGTTCTTCGCCGGCTATTTTCAAAAGCACCCCGAGCATGCGGACGTGGTGCATCCCACCTATCGGCAAATCCTCGGCATCTAGCCGACCGCGGATCGCGCCTGGGCCGGTCGACAGGCGGGCCTAGTTGCAGTGTTCGATCAAAAGCTCGGTCAGCACGCGGATTTTACGCGCAGGATGCTGACCTGGCGCGCGCAGGATATAGGCCGCGGCCGGCGGCGGCGGATAATCCGTCATGACCTCAAGCAGCGCGCAAGAGGCGATGTGTTCATCGGTGAAGTCGTTCGGGACGTAGGCAAGCCCAAGTCCGGCGAGCGCGGCGGCGACGAGCGCGGCCGCGTTGTCGGCCTTGAAGCGGCCCTGGGGACGCACGCTGACCGTCTTGTCGCCATCCATGAACCGCCACGCCTCGGTGCCTTGCATCAAGGCTTCATGGTCGAGGATTTCCTCGGGTCTTTGCGGCGCCCCATGGCGCTCGATGTATCGAGGACTGGCCACCAGCTTGCCAAACACCGGCCCCACCCGTCGCGCGACGAGGTTGGAGTCCTGCAGATATCCGACCCTGATCGCGCAATCATAACCCTCCGCCACCAGGTCCACGAACTGATCGGTATAGCAGGTGTGGATGCTCAGCTTGGGGTGGCGTCGCGCCATCTCAGCTAGCACGGGCGCAAAGTGCGTCGGCCCGAAGGTCAGCGGCGCTGAGATCCGCAGGCGCCCGCGCAGCTCGCCTTCGGGAAGGATCGTTTCCTTGGCCACGTCGATCTCGGCGCTGATCTTGGCGGCGTAGTCGCGAAAGGTCGCGCCCGCTTCGGTGAGAACGGTGCCCCGTGTGGTCCGCGCCAGCAACTGCGTCCCAAGTTCCGCCTCCAGCCGAAACAGCCGTCGGCTGACGATGGATTTGGCCAGGCCAAGCCGGCGCGCCGCCTGCGAAACGCCCCCTGCGTCGGCCACCTCCACGAAGGTGCGCAGATCTTCGGTGTCCATACTGGCGTTCCTCAAATGGCGACGCGGCGTAGCCTGAAGGGGGCATACCGTGCCGCGATTGCAAATGCCAATGTCCAAAAAGGGGGCGTTGAAGGCGGCGTCTGTCCTCCCCCGAACCCTGTTTTGCCCCTGCAGCTGAGAGAATGATCATGACCCTGCGCAACGGCCTCGATTCACTCCTTCGTCCGGAGGACAGCGTCCTCGTGCTGATCGACCATCAGCCCTATCAGCTGGCCAATCTCAACAGCCACGATCCCCAAGCCGTGGTGAACAACACCACGGCCCTGGCCAAGGCCGCCAAGGCCTTTGGCGTGCCCACGATCCTGACCAGCGTGATCGCCGCGCGTGGCGGGCTGCTCTTTCGGCATATCACCGACGTCTTCCCCGGCCAGGAGGTGATCGACCGCACCTTCATCAACACGTGGGAGGACAAGAAGGTGGTCGACGCGGTCAAGGCGACCGGCCGCAAGCAACTGATCATCGCCGGACTTTGGACCGAGGTCTGCGTCGCCATGCCGGTGATCCAAGCGCTCGGCGAGGGCTGGGATGTGACCGTCGTCACCGACGCTTCCGGCGGCACCTCTGTGGAATCCCACCAGGTCGCCATCCAGCGCATGATCGGCGCCGGCGCAAATATGATGACCTGGATGGCCGTGGCCGCCGAATGGCAACGCGACTGGGCGCGCACCGAACATGTCGCCGACCTCACCGAGATTCTCATCCAGCATGCCGGCGGCAGCGGCGTCGCCTACCTGTGGGAGCAGCAACTGCTCAATACGCCCGTCGGGGCCTGATGAGGCGGGACGACGAGGCGAGATATAGCGGTCATTTGAGCCGCGCCTTGCGCCTCGTCGTCCACATCTCGCGCCCGTCGGGCGCTTCCTGTTCTAGAGCTGGTGACGAGCGACGACATGATTGAAATGGTGATTGAACAGCGACGTCGCAGTCTTGGAGGCGGGCTGGACGTCGGCCGCGTGCTGCCGTTCGCCAAGCGGCGGATGGTGGGGCCCTTCATCTTCTTCGACCACATCGGGCCCATCGATATCGGTCCCGGGGTCGGCCGCGAGGTCGATGTTCGGCCCCATCCCCACATCGGCCTTTCGACCGTCACCTATCTCTACTCTGGCGAGATGATGCATCGCGACAGCCTGGGCTACGAGCAGGTCGTCCGCCCGCAGGAGGTCAACTGGATGACCGCAGGCAGCGGCATCACCCATAGCGAGCGCCTCGAGAAGGCCAGGGCGGTGGGCGACCATCTGCACGGAATCCAGGCGTGGGTCGCGCTGCCGACGCAAGACGAGGAGACCGCGCCCGCCTTCGCCCACTACGAAGGCGGCGATCTGCCGGCCTGGCGCGACCAGGGCGTGCGCGGTCATCTGATCGCCGGCGACGCCTATGGCCTGACCGCGACGGCCCGGACCCATTCGCCGCTTTTCTATGTCCATCTGGATTTGGAGCCGGGCGCGAGCGCGGAAATCCCCAGCGGACACAGCGAGCGGGCCGTCTATGTGGCGAGCGGCCAAGTCGAGCTTGGCGGCCAGCGTCTCGTGGCTGGGCAGATGGCGGTCTTGAGCCACCAGGCCTCATCGGTGCATGCGACCTCTCCGTCGAACGTCATGGTGCTGGGCGGAGAGCCGGTGGGCGAGCGGTTCCTCTATTGGAACTTCGTGTCCTCCTCGCGTGATCGGCTGCGCCAGGCGGCCGAGGACTGGAAGGCTGGCCGAATGAAACTTCCCGATGGTGACGCCCTGGAGTTCACGCCGTTGCCCGATGATGCGCGGATCACGCCATCGGCGACCTCGTGAGCATTGGGGGCTGACCCGTCCCGGGGTGGTCCACCCAAGAGGTCTATCCAGCAGGCCAGGCCGTATTTCCCTCTACGAGCGCCTCGGGGCTTTGCTCGTCTTAGCTTCGAGCGCGCGACGAAGGTCCGGCCACATCGGCGTCTTGCGCAACCTCACGCCTGTCGCGGCGAAGATCGCGTTGGCCAGGGCCGGCGCAAGCGGCGGCACGCCCGGCTCCCCGAGACCGTGGGGAGGTTCAAGCGACTCGATGAAGCTCACGTCGATGCGCCGGGCCGCGCCATCCATGCGCAGCATCTCGTAGTCATTGAAGTTGCGCTGCTGGACCTGGCCGTCGCTTATGGTGATCGCCTGGCCCAGCGCCGCCGACAAGCCATCGTTGATGCTGCCCTCGATCTGGGCGCGCGCTCCATTGGGATTGATGATCATGCCCGCGTCCACCGCCGCGGTGACCCGATCAATGCGCAAGCGGCCGTCGGCGACCGTCACCTCAACGACCTGGGCGACATAGCTTTCGAAGGTGTAGTGCGCCGCAAATCCGCGCCCCGAGCCCTTGGGCAGCGGCTTGCCCCACCCGGCGGTCTCGGCCGCCCGCCGGATGACCGCCGCGTAGCGCCGGGTGTCGAACGTGCGGCGCGGCATCTGAGGCAGGTACATGTAGCTAAGGGCGCCGCCGGCTCCGATCATTTCAAGGCGCAGCTCCACCGGGTCTTGGTTTGTGGCGACTGCGATCTCATCAAGGAAGCACTCGATCGCGAACGCGTTGACGACGTGGCCTGGCGCGCGCCAGGCCCCGCGCGGAGCCGCCGATGGCAAAAGGTGATACTCGACCTGCATGTTCGGCACGTGACCGGCCGGGAAGTCGTCGGGATAGTATTCGATCAGTTTGGGCGCCAGATCGCCGGCTGCGCCCGCCAGACGTGAATGCGTCGCCAGTCTGTGTCGCCAACCCACGAGGCGGCCTTGAGGGGTCACTGCAGCGTCCAGGATGTGGCACGCGCCGGGTCGGTAGAGATCGTGCTGGATGTCGTCCTCGCGGGTCCAGACGAGCTTGATCGGGCGCCTCACCGCGTTGGCGATGATCGCCGCTTCGGCGACCATGTCCTGGTCGAATTTTCGGCCAAAACCCCCGCCCATGCGCACGAGCGTGACGTCGATCTGCAGCGGATCGATCCCCGTCACTGATGATATGACGGTCACGCCGGCGTCAGGCGCCTGGGTGGCCAGAATCGCCGTAGCGCGCTTGCCGTCGGGATCGACCGAAACGATGGCGTTGGGCGGCTCCATGCAGACGTGGGCGACCATCGCCGCCTCATACTTGGCGCTGATCCTTCCCGCACTGGGCGTTTGCAGACCCGCAAAATCCCCGTCCTTGCGGACGAGGTCGCCGGGGGTCGTCTCCATCTTCGCCCAGGTGTCGGCGTAGGCGCGCTCGGAGCTTTCGTCGGCGGCGGCTCCTTGCCCTCGGCTCCAGGTGATCTTGAGCGCCTCGCGGGCCTGCAACGCCTCCCAGAAGGATCTGGCCACGACGGCCACGCCCTCCGCCAGCGGCGTGCTTTTGGGGTTCAAAGGCGCCGCCGGCGCATTGGCGGCGTGGATGGGGACGAGCGCGACGACGCCGGGAAGTCCAAGGCCGTGGGCCTCATCCAAGGTGTCGACCTTGCCGCCGAGGTAGGGACAGCGGGCGATGACGGCGTGGAGCATGCCGGGCATTTCCGCATCGATCCCAAACAGCGGCTCGCCGCGGACGATACGATCCGCGTCCAGATGACGCTGAGGTTTGCCGATGATGGAGAACTGTTCCGGGGCTTTGAGGACCATTTCGCCGACCGGCTCGGGGCGCTTGGCGGCCTCCCCGGCGAGTTGGCCGTAGCTGAGGGTACGGCTGGAAGCAGCATGCCGCACGACGCCGCCTTGAGTTGTGAGTTCGTCCACCGGAACGCCCCAGCGTTCGGCGGCCGCCTCGAGGATCATCCGCCGCGCGCGGGCGCCGGCCTGCCGCAGGGGCATGAAGCCGACCCTCACGCTGTTGGAGCCGCCGGCGGTGCTTTGGCCGGCGCCCAGATACGAGCGTACTTGCCCTCGGGCGTTTCGCGCCAGACGCAGCGGCATCGCTTGGATCGATACCCGCTCGAACGGCACGTCCAGCTCTTCGGCGATGAGCATCGGCAGGGAGGTCGACACGCCCTGGCCCATTTCTCCGACGTGGAAGCCGATCGTCACCGCGCCGTTCGTCTCGATGCGAACAAACGGACCGATCTCGCCCATGAAGCGTGTGGCCGCGCGGCCGGCCTGCGGTCGGGCGAACACCAAAAGCGCGCCGGCCCCGGCCGCCGCCTTCAGCAGGTCGCGCCGGGAAGTCGTCAACGTCGCCGCGCTCATGCGACGCGCTGCTTCATGAGCTCGGCGGCGCGGCGGATCGCGGTGCGGATGCGCGTGTATGTGCCGCACCGGCACAGGTTCGTGAGGCTGGCGTCGATCTCTTCGTCAGACGGGCTCGGCGTTTCAGCCAGCAGGCTGACGACGGCCATGATCTGGCCAGCCTGACAGTACCCGCATTGAGCGACGTCCTCTTCGATCCAGGCCTGCTGAACAGGATGCAGGCCGCCGTTCGCTGCAAGGCCCTCGATCGTAATGACCGAGGCCTGGCCGACGGCTTCGACCGGGGTGACGCAGGAACGAACGGCCTGGCCATCCATATGAACCGTGCAGGCTCCGCAGGCGCCGACGCCACAGCCAAACTTCGGGCCCTTGAGGCCAAGCTGCTCTCGCAATACCCACAGAAGCGGTTGATCAGCAGGTACGTCGACGCGCCGTTTCTGGCCGTTTATGAGAAGGTCGAATGTCATCGGAGTCCGGAAGTTGGCGACGGAATACGTCCGTGAAGCTCACATCCAGTCGGCTCGACAACGCCGGTTTGCGCGAATAGCGTTCGCTTTTCGCCAACGCCGCAAGAATCCCTTGATCGCCCCCCGCACCTGGACCTCCCCGCTCTTCACCAGCTTTTACGGGGCGATCGCGCTGGGGGTCTTGCTTGGGTTCGCGGGGCCGTTTGGCTCCTACCAATCTCTGGCCTACCCCCAACGCTACGCCTTCTGGTTCGGCTGTGTGGCGACGGGCCACGCACTGGCGATCGCCACCTTGCAAATCCTTCGTCCCGCGGCGGCGTTCGCGCGTTTGCCGAAGCTCGCCGCGATCGTGATCGTGGCTTTGATCTCGACCCTGCCGATGATGTTCGTCGTGGCCTGGGCGCTCGGCGTGGTGAACCCCGCACAGTCGACGCCGCCCGGGCATTTGGCGTCGCTTTATGTTTCGGTGGCGGCGGTCCAGCTGGTCATCGCCGGCATCGCGATCTGGCCGTTTCTCTCCCACCGCGGGCCAGCGCGCTCTGTGGAGGACTTGAGCGCCGATCCGTTCTTCCAGCGCGTTCCTGATCGGCTGGGGCGTGAGTTGTTGGCCCTTGAGGCGCAGGACCACTATCTAATGGTCCATACACGTCGCGGTTCGGCGCTCATCCACATGCGCCTGAGCGAAGCCGTCAAACTCCTGCCGGGGCAGCTTGGCTTTCAAGCGCACAGGCGTTGGTGGGTCGCGCGCAAGGAAGTCGCGCGGATGCGCCGCGATGGGCATCAAACGCTCATAGAGCTGACCGGCGGTTTGACCGTACCGGTCGGCAGAACCTATCTCGCGGCGGTCCGCTCAGGCCTTGAAGCGCGTACTGCCTGAGGGCGCTCGCGGCGGTGGAAGTGAGAATGGCCGCAAGCACCGATCGGCAGGGCGTACGGGGCTACAACCGCCCTCCCGTCACAAAGGCGCGCACATCGTCATTGAAGGCCTTCAGGGTCGGCTCGTTGGTGTAGGCCATGTGGCCGCCCACATACTGACGCTGGATCACACGGTCGCGCGGGTAGTCGCTTTGCGAGACCAGGTAGCGCGCTGGGCCCACCGTGGTTGTCAGGTCGAAAATCCCCGTGCCGACCATCAGGCGAAACTTCGGATTGGCTGCGAAGGCCTTCGATAGCTGGGACTGGTAGTCGAAATCATAGAACGGCCCGCCGGGGCCCAGGGTCGGCGCCCAGCTCCAGCCGCTGGTCTGCGGCGCCGAGGAGCGATAGTCCGAGGCCGGCCAGGTCACCCCAAGGTTCTTGGCGTAGTGCTCCAGCATCATCGGCCCGATGGCCTGCATCGGCTTGAAGGAAGGGTCGGGCAGGCGTTCGCCCGGCTTAGGGATCGGGCCCACATAGCGGGCGTCGTACATGCCTACCATCAGTCCCTCGTCCTTCAGAAGCTCACGCTGGAAGGCCATCTTGGTGATGGTCAGGCCATTGGCCAGATAGTAGTCGGCGCTGATCCCCGTCATGGCCTGAAGCTTGCCGGCCAGGGCCTGGCGCTCGGAGGCCGGCAGATCGCTTCCACGCACGAGAGCCTGCAAATACTCGCCCATGCCAAAGGCGTAGGCCTCGTCGATGATCAGGTTCATCGGCCGGTCGCTGCGTTCGGCCTTGCCGTGATAGGCGGCGATGGCCGCCAGGGCGGTGATGTTGGTGGCGTAGGAGACAGCGTTCTTGGCCCGCTGGCTCGTCTCGATCATGTTCACCGCCTGGCCGAAGATGAACACGCCATCCAGCGGCAGGGTCTTGGCCAGCTGCCCAGCCATGAAGGCGGCGCGCAAGGTGCCGTAGCTTTCGCCCAAGACGTATTTGGGTGAGGCTTGGCGGCCATTGGCCTGGCACCAGGCGACGACGAAATCGGAAACTGACTGGGCGTCGCCCTCCACCGAATAGAAGTACTCGCGCTTGCCGCCCGGCAGGATGCGGCTGAACCCCGTCTCCGCCGGATCGACCATGACGATGTCAGCCGCATCCAGGACGCTGAAGCTGTTGTCGATCAGGCTGGGCGCCGGTTCAGGCGACCGGGGATCTTGCGCGACCGGCGGACGCTTTGGTCCCAGAGCCATCATGTGCAGGGTTTGAGACGAACTGCTCGGCCCGCCATTGAAGGCGAAGATCACCGGCCGGCTCTGGTCGGCCTTGTCGCGCACATAGGATGTGCTCACAAACCGCGCCGTCGCCACCCCCGCGCTGTCGCGAAGGATCGTCTCGCCCACGGTGGCGGTATAGTTCAGTTTTCGACCATTGAAGACGCCCGCGTGCCGGGTGACGAAAGGGCCAGCGGCCGCAGGTTCCTGCGCCCAGGCGCCGCCCAACCCCGCCAGTCCCGCCGCAGAAGCCGCCCCGGCCAGCCATTGGCGTTTTGTGATCGACATCGTCGCGTCCCCGTCTCGTCGCCCTGGCCCAGAGCCTAGCCAAGGCGCGCCGGTTTTTCCTTTCGAATGACCGTTCAGGCCAGGCCGCACCCGCATAGGCTATGCGCCCATCTGCCCCAAATCTGCATTGAACTTGTCACATCCATCCCGCGGCGCCCGCACTTCGAATAGAAATGCCGAGGCTTGCGGGTAGGATGATGCGGCCTTCGTGTTCAGCGCGAAGCCGGGGATCTTCAGATGCCGATACGACCCGCCGCCGTGGCCGCGCTCTTGCTCCTAAGCGCGGCTCCAGCCGCCCACGCTCAGGCAAGCGGCGCGCCCGCCGTGGCGAACCAGCCTCGCGCGATGACGGCCCAAACGCGCCATCTTGGCCGGTTCAATGATCAGAAGGTCGCCTACCAGGCGATCGTCGCCCAGACCCTCGTTCCCGACGCCTCGGGAATCCCAAGAGCCGCGATCGTCACCACGGCCTATGTCCGCACAGACGTGAAGGACTTGGCCGCGCGGCCGGTGATGTTCATCTTCAACGGCGGGCCGGGCGCCTCGACCACGCCCCTGCATTTTGGCGCCTTTGGCCCCATGCGCCGGGTGGGCGAGGGCGCTGAGCAGACGCTCATCGACAATCCGGTCAGCCCGCTGGACACCGTCGACCTGGTCTTCATCGATCCGGTTGGTACGGGCTACAGCCGCCCGTTCACGCCGCAGGATGGCAAGGCGTTTTGGAGCCGCACAGGCGACGCCGCCTCCGTCCGATACGTGATCGAGCAATGGCTGAAGACCAACCGTCGCCAGTCCTCGCCCCGTTACATCCTGGGCCAGAGCTACGGGACGACCCGCGCCGCCCTGATCGCCAAGGACGCAGCCGCCCTCAAACTCGACGGCGTGCTGCTTTTCGCTCTAGTGGGGGCGAGCGAAGGGCGCGAGATGCCCTTTGTGACCAGTCTGCCAAGCCTGGCCACGGTCGCCTGGTGGCACAAGCGGGGCGGCCACGCGGGCCGGTCGGTCGAGCAGGTCTATGAGGACGCCGTCCGCTTCGCCCGCACCGACTATGTGACCGCTCTCATCCAGGGCTCGAGCCTGCCTGCCGGCGACAGGCGCAAGATCGCTCAGACGATGTCGGCCATGACCGGGCTGTCAGTCGACTTCATCCTGTCCAAGGACCTGCGGCTGACCAATCGCGACTTCATGTTCGAACTGCTCAAGGATCACGGCCTGCGCACAGGTCAGCTTGACGGGCGCGCCACGCGGGCCCTCGACGCGCCGGCCCAACGCCCGCCATACGACGACCCAGGTCTGTCCTTCTCCTTGGAAAAAGCCCCGGCCGCGCCCAAAGCCGCCAAGCCCGATATCGCCGTACCGGTCGGCAAGGGAGAGTCGACCGCCGTTGAGGTCTATTTTCGCAAGACCCTCAAGTTCGACAGCCCTGAGACCTACACCTCCCTCAATCTTGAGGTGAACGCGGCCTGGGACCATGAAGGCATGGGCGACGCCAACGTCTTCCTTGGCCAGGCCATGAAGGCCGACCCCAAGCTTCGTCTCTTCTGGGCTTCCGGCCTCTACGACATCACCACGCCCGCCTATCGGGGGCGCTACGCCCTCGATCAGGCCGGCGTTCCCGCCGACCGTCTGACGGCGGCGCGGTTTCCCGGGGGACACTCGGTGTTCACCGAGGAAGGCAACCGCGCGGCCCTGGCCGAGGCCGTGCGCAAGTTCGTTCGACCCCAGGGGGACCATTGATGACCTTTCGCCTCGTTGCTCTGGCTGGGGCCGCCGCCCTGGCGCTTTGCGGGTCGGCTCTCGGCGCCACCGAACGCTACGTGGTCATCGCCAATGGCGAGAAGGTCGGCCATCTGACCGCCGAGGTCGAGGGGGCCAATGTGGCCATCGACTATGCGGTCAGCAACAACGGTCGCGGCCCCAAGGCGCGCGAGAAGATCACCCTGTCGCCCGACGGCCGCCCGGTCAAATGGACCATCGAGGGCTCCTCGCTGTTCGGCAATCCGGTCAACGAGACCTTCGACTGGAGCGCTGGAACGGCCAAATGGGTCAGCGCGCCCGACCAGGGGACGGTCAAGGCCGCTCAGCCGATCTTCTACGCGCCGGCAGACGCGAGCCCTTGGATGGACGGCCAGTTCGCCCGCGCGCTGCTCAAGGCGCCAAACCGCACCTTGCCCGTACTGCCGTCGGGTTCGATGCGCCTGGACGAGGTGCGCAAGCTCACCCTGGGCGAGGGCGCCAAGGCTGTGTCGCTGACGGTCTATGAACTCAGCGGCCTGGACCTGCAGCCAAGCATGGTGACGCTGGACGACGATGGCGAACTCTTCGCGCTGGGCGGTCTGGTGCGCGAGGGCTACGAGGCCGAGTTCAAGACACTCCAGGCCATGAGCCGCGAGATGGCGCTGCAGAGCGCCAAGGCCGCCCGCGCCAAGCTGGCCCACACCTTCCAAGGGCCGGTGCGCATCAAGAACGCGCGCATCTTCGACCCGCGCGCAATGACGGTGGGCGATCTGTCCGAAGTGGTGGTGTTCGACGACAAGATCGTCAGCATCGAAGCGGCGCGCCAGGGCCCGGCCATCAAGGGCGAGACGGTCATCGACGCCGAAGGCGGCGTGCTCGTGCCGGGTCTGCACGACATGCACCATCACGCTTCGCTGTCGTCGAACCTCTTCAACCTCGCCGCTGGCGTCACCTCGATCCGCGACCAGGGCAATGACAACGACGAGTTGCTTAGCCGCATCAAGATGCTCGAGGCTGGCGAGATCGCCGGACCCCGCATCGTGCGCAATGGCTTTCTGGAAGGCCGCAGCCCATATTCGGCGCGCAACGGCTTCATCGCCGATAGCCTTCAAGAAGCCCTGGAGGACGTGCGCTGGTACGCCGATCACGGCTACTGGCAGATCAAGATCTATAACAGCTTCAACCCCGACTGGGTCGCCCCCGTGGCCGCCGAGGCCCACCGCCTGGGCCTGGGCGTCAGCGGGCATGTGCCGGCGTTCTCTTCGCCCGACCGGGTCATCAAGGATGGCTACAACGACATCGCCCACGTCAATCAGCTGATGCTGGGCTGGATCTTGTCGCCTGAGGAAGACACCCGCACGCCATTGCGCCTGACCGGCATGGCGCGGGGGACCGATCTGGATCTGACCTCGCCCAAGGTGCGGGCGACCATCGACCTGATGAAGCAAAAGGGCGTCAAGCTCGACACGACCGCCGTGATCTTGGAGCGGTTGATGCTCAGCCGCGGCGGCCAGGTGAACCCCGGCGACGCGCCCTATCTGGACCACGTGCCGATCGGCTATCAGCGCTACCGCAAGCGCGGCTTCGTCACCCTCGAACACCCCCACGACCACGAGCGCTATCAGGGCGGGTTCGAGCGCGTGCTTGAGACCCTCAAGCTGCTCGACGACAACGGCGTACAGTTGCTGCCGGGCACCGATGACGGCACGGGCTTTACCCTGCACCGCGAACTTGAGCTCTATGTGAAGGCGGGCATCCCGGCGGCCAAGGCGCTGCGTCTGGCCACCCTCGATAGCGAGACCTATTTTGGGCGCGACCAGCAACTTGGCTCGATCGAACGCGGCAAGCTGGCCGACTTCGTGCTGGTGGCGGGCGATCCCACCAAGGACATCTCCACGATCCGCCAGGTCCGCATGACCATGGTGGGGGGCGTGGCCTACTACCCGGCCGAGATTTACCAACACTTCAGCATCAAGCCGTTCGCGCCCCCGCCATCGGTGTCAGTCTCGGCCAAGGCGGCGCCGCAATGATACGTCCCGTCCTGCTGCTGAGCGCGGGAGCCGTCGCGGCCGCCCTAGCCGGCGCCGCCCGGGCGCAGATCTTCGAGGCGAGCTTCAAGCCCCTTCGTCAAGGCGACGAGGTCACCGCGATCGAAGTGCGCTCGGTGCTTTCCGGTGTCAGCGGCGACGCCCCCTTCAGCCTCGCCGCGCCCGTGGTCTATGCGGGTGTGCCCGGCATCGCCGACCGGGTCCAGGATCTGACGGTCACCGATCCTCAAGGCCAAGTCGCCCTGACCGCCACGGACGATCCGCCCGCGCCTGGCGGCTTTCCCTATTTTCGGCATTGGAAGGCGCAGCGGCCCGTCAGCTATCCGGTCACCATCCGCTACCGCTCGCTGGTGCAGCCGGCGGGGTCACGCCAGGGGCCGCCATTCGGCATCCGCCCCTCGGGCGGCGGCGTCAGCGGCGCGGGCTCGGGTTTCCTGGTGATCCCCGAGCACGTCAAGGGCGGGGTTTCGCGCGTGCAGTGGGACCTCACGGACATGCCCGCCGGCTCGACCGGGATCGCATCGTTCGGGGAGGGGACCGCGCAGGTCAAAGGCCCCCCAGCGCGGCTTATGCAGTCCTGGTACATGGCCGGACCCGTGGGCCGCTATCCCGCGCACGGCCAAGACCATGGATTCAGCGCAGCCTGGCTTGGATCTTCGCCCTTCGATCCGGCGGTGGACGCGGCCTGGTCGGCCCAGCTCTACACATTCATCGCCAAGGATCTGCGGTACCTGCAACCGCCGCCGCCCTATCGGGTGTTCATGCGCTTCCTGGACACCCCGCCGGTCGGCGGCGGCACCGCCCTGCCCAACTCCTTCATGCTGTCCCAGGCTTCGGCGCCGCGTGATCCTGGGGCCGTCGGTCCACGCCGCACGCTCGCCCATGAGATGATGCACCAATGGACAGGCGGCATCGAAGCGCCCCAAGGCGTGTCCAGCTGGTTCAGCGAGGGCCTCAACACCTACCTAACCGCCGTGGTCCCAAAACGCGGCGGGTTCACCTCCCTTGGCGACTACGCCGCGGAGGTGAACGAAATCGCCGAGGGCTACTACGGCGTGGCCGCCCGCACTTGGACGGCCGAGCGTATCGCCAAGGCTGGGTTCGGCGACGAGAAGATTCGTCACGTGCCCTACAATCGTGGCGCCCTCTACTTTGCCGATCTCGATGCGCGCATCCGCGCCAAGTCCGGCGGCAAGCGCCGGCTCGAGGATGCGCTGCAGCCGCTTTTTGCGGCGCGCCAAGCGGGCCAGCGCTTCGATCACGCCGCCTGGAGAGCGTTCGTCGTGCGCGAGCTGGGGGAGGGGGCTGACCAGGAGTTCGAGGACCGCATCCTCAACGGCGTGCTGTTCACGCCGGTCACGGGCGTCTTTGGGCCGTGCGTCACGCTTACGCCCAAGACCTACACCCAAGACGGCCAGACTCTGGAAGGCTATGGCTTCACACGCCAAGCCGGCGTCCCCGACAGCGTCTGCAAGGCCTGGTGATGATGATGCGCCGCCTGCTACTCGCCCTCTTCGCCGCGCTGGTGCTGGCGGCTCCGGCCAAGGCCGCCGAGCCAGCCAGCCTGGCCATCGTGCTGACGCCGCGCGCTGAGCAAAGCCAGCTTGGCGTGAGCATGACGCTGGCGCGCCCTGATCTGAAGGCGGGAGATGGCCTTGTTCGCCTGCCCCTCATGCTCGTGGGCATTCCCAGCGCCCGCTATGACGGCGACGCCCTGACCGCCAGGGATGCGGCCGGCCCCCTGGCGCTGGTCCAGTCGCAAGAGCCGCCTACCCCTCAGGGGGTCTATCGCCGCTGGAGCGTCGATCGCCCCACCCAGGGCGATGTCGTCGTCCGCTACGCCGCGCCGCCGCGCGCGGTGACCGCCGCGACCAACAACGGCCCGTTGTTTGATCTGCGCCAGGAGGCCGGCGGCTTCATCGGCGCTGGCGTCGGTTTCCTGGCCACGCCAGTCAAACCTGGACCCTGGAAGGTGAACCTTCGCTGGGACCTGTCGGCGTCGCCCCCCGGCGCGCGCGGAGCCTGGACCTATGGCGACGGCGACGTCGAAATCGTCCTGCCCTCCGAGGCCCTGTCGTTCAGCTACTACGCGGCCGGCCCGCTCAAGAGCCACCCCGCGCAGCCAGGTCGCTTCCACCTCTATTGGTTAGGCGAGCCGCCCTTTGACGCCGAGGCCCTGGGTTCACGGATCGAGGCGCTGTTTGACCCCATGGCGGCCTTCTTCGAGGACGCCGGCGGGGCCTATCGCGTCTTCATGCGCCAGAACCCCTACAAGGGCATGGGCGGCAGCGCGCTCGGCCGCTCCTTCATGTTCGGCTATCACCCGCCCGCCAACCCTAAGATCGACGACCTGCAGGGCCTGATCGCCCACGAGATGGCCCATAATTGGCCAAGGATGCAGGGCGAGCACGGCGACACCGCATGGTACAGCGAGGGCATGGCCGAGTTCTATTCGGTGCTGCTCTCGCACCGCGCGGGCGTGCTGCCGGCCGAGCGCTTGCTTGAGACCCTCAATGACAAGGCCGACGCCTACTACTCCAACCCATATCGGGCCTTGAGCAACAGCGAAGGGGCCAAGCTGTTCTGGACCGATCCGATCGCCCAGACGATCCCTTACGGCCGTGGCTTTTTCTACCTGATCAACACCGACGCGGCGATCCGGCAGGCCAGCGGCGGGGCCCGCAGTCTCGATGACATCGTCAAGGCCATGCGCCGCCGTGAAGTGGCCGGGCGCTCGTTTGGGGTTTCCGATTGGCTGAACCTGGTGGGCGCTGAGATCGGCGCCGATCGCGCCCGCGCCGACTACGACCACATGGTCGCCGGCCAACTTCTAAAGCCCGCCGATCGCTTCGCGCCCTGCTTCAAGGTCGTCGAAAAGCAAAGCCGCGCCTTTGAGCTGGGCTTTGCGCGCGCTTCGCTCAACGACGCACGCGTGATCCGCGATCTGGTCCCCGGATCGGCGGCGGCCGCGGCCGGCGTTCAAAACGGCGATGTGATCGTCGAGGTCGATGCGATCGACGAGGTGCGCAAGGATCAGACCCGCGTCTTACGGCTCGTCGTCAAACGCGGCGACGCGCTCAAGACCATCACCTATCTGCCCAGGGGCGCGCCGCGCGAGGGCTATGCTTTCGTGCGCGACCCCGCCGCTTCGGCGGCGGCATGCCAGTTCTAGGAGCCGACCGCCGATGACCGCTAAGCTTCGCCATAGCGTGCGCCTGATCGACCTTGTCATGCTGGGGGCGGGAACGGCGATCGGCGCGGCCATCTTCACGGTGCTGGGCCCCGCCGCCAAGGTCGGCGGCGACGGCATCTTGATCGCCACCATCCTGGCGGCCGTGCCCATGGGGCTATTTGCGCTGGTCTATGCGTACCTGTCGTCGACCGCCCCGCTCACCGCCGCTTCCTTTGAGTGGCAAAGACGCTTCACCAGTCCGACGCTTGCCTTCGCCATCGTCTGGATGCGCGTGCTCTCCAATGCCGTCGTGATGATCGTCCTGGCCCGGGTGCTCCTCAACTACCTGTCCATGGTTGTGCCGCTGGCGCCGACTCCGACCATCCTGGGGTTTTTCGCCCTCATCTTCGCGCTCAACTATGTGGGCGTGGCGGTCGCCGCGCGCGCCCAGACGGTGTTGATGATCCTGCTGCTGGGCGCCTTGGCCATCTTCGTCTTCGCGGCCGCGCCTCGGTTTGAACCCCAGCTTTTCGTCGAGGCGACGCAAGGGGGCATCCTGCCGATCCTGGCGGCTCTGCCGCTGATGATCCAACTCTTCCTGGGCATCGAGACGGCGACAGAAGTGGGCGAGGAGGTCGAGGACGCTGAGCGCAAGATTCCGCTGGGCATGGCTGGCGCGCTCATCTTGACCATGGTCGTCTATCTGTCGGTCACCTTCGCGGCCATGAGCGCGATTGGATCGCAGGCGCTGGCCGCCAGCGAGGCGCCTTTGCTAGATGCGGCCAAAGCCGTGCTGGGTCCGATTGCAACGCCCCTGATCGTGACGGCGGCGGTCTTTTCCCTGACCAAATCCATGAACGCTGTCTTCCTGGTCTATTCGCGCTTCCTGTTCGCCATGGGCCGGGCGGGGGTGTTGCCCGCGCCCCTGGGCAAGATCCATCCCAAATTTGGCACGCCCCATGTGGCCAGCATCGTGGCGCTTTGTGGTTGCGTGGCGGCGGTGTTCTTGCCGTCGAGCTTGCTGTTCTTGCTCTTGGCGGTGAACGTGCCCACCATGATGAAGTACTTTGGCACCTGCTTGGCGGCGTTCAACGTGGCGCGCGCTCACCCAGAGGTTCATGCCGCGGCGCGGCTGAAATTCAAGCGCAGCACGGTCAAGGTGCTGGCCGCCCTGGGCTGCGTCGCGGCCGTCCTGATCGGGGGACTTGGCTTTGGCACGGACTGGCGGCCCTATGGCCTGCTCGCCGTCTGGCTCACGATCGGTCTGGCCTACTATGGCTGGCGCGCAGCCAAGGCGCGCGCCTAGTCTTTTCCCGCCCGAGCGACGCCGGCCGGGGCCCTGAGTGACGCCTCTTTGGCGATCCTTGTGACGTGGGTTATGGTCGCCTAGCCGGTCAAAGCCGCCTGATCTGGTTGCGGGCGCGCCGAACGGGCGTATCGGGCGGCAGGCTCCGTCACAGAGGCTAGGTTGACGCAAACCCGATTGAAGGGCCCCGAGCGCCGCGAGCGCTTCCTCGACGCCGCCGCGCAGATCGTCATCGAACAGGGCGTTTGGGCCGTGACCATGGATGGCGTGGCCGCGCGCACCGGGGTCAATAAGTCCTTGGGCTACCGCTATTTCGCCGACCGCGACGCCCTGCTCGAAGCCCTCTTCGAGCGCGAGACGCAAGTCTATGTCGAACGTCTGGCCGCCGACCTTCCCGCAAAGCCCAACTTCGAGGCTTGGGTGCGCGGGGCCCTCAAGCAATGGTTCCGCAAGGTCGATGAGCGGGGCGAACTCTTCATGCGGCTGACCAGCGACCATGGGCCCCTGGCCGAACGCGCCAAGGCCATTCGCCAAGCCGACGCCGCCGGCTGGAGCGCGGGCCTGCAAAGGGCCTATCGCCTGCCCGAGCCCCAGGCGCGGCAATATGCATGGTTCATGGTCGCTGGTCTGGCCGGCGTCTTGGCGTCGCGAACGGGTGAGGGCGACGAGGAGCTGATCGACACGATCACCCTTGCGGTCTTGGCTGGCGCCGAGGCTCTGAAGGCCAAATACGCACCGCCGAAAACCTGAACCCAAACACGCGCTCGCACTTCGCTACGCGGCAAAACGCGCGTTTAAAAAGGCGTTGCGAGACCCATTAAGTGACGATACCGTTACTTAAGTAGCCACCGACTTGTTGTCCCGGCTCAGGCGGCCACCAACCGCTTGGGCGACGCCGCGCCCTGCGCGCGAGCGAACGGCGACGGCTGTCTGAGGGTGCGCCAAGAACGCGGTCGCAAAGCGGCCCACCGGAGAGGAACGCCGCCAATGAATGTCAAAGGACGTCTGTCACCCCTACGCGCCAGCCTTTTGGCCAGCTGCGCCTGCGCCGCCGTCTCGGCCGGGCCTGAACAAGCCCTGGCTCAGGCCGTCGCACCAGCCTCCAGCCAGGAGGCTGTCGCCATCGATGAGATCATGGTGACCGCCCAAAAGCGGGCCGAGAACGTCCAGGACGTGCCGCTGGCCATCACCGCCGCGCGCGGTGAGGCGCTGGAGGCCCTGAACATCACCCAGCCGCAGCAGTTGTCGCTGATCGACCCCAGCGTGCGCTTCAAGCAAAGCCTCAGCAGCAGCGCGTCGGGCCTGACCATCCGCGGCGTGGGCACCAGCAGCTTCTCAGCGGGCATCGAGCAGAGCATCTCCACCGTCGTCGACGGTGTGGTCCTGGCCGATCCAGCCAGCCTGGCCACCCTGGCCGATGTGGAGCGCGTGGAGATCTTGCGCGGTCCACAAGGCATGCTCTTTGGCAAGAACGCCTCAGCGGGCCTGGTCCACTTCATCACCAACCGGCCAAGGCTTGGCGAAGACAGCGGCCAGTTGCACCTGCAGTTTGGCGAGCGTGGCGAACAGATCCTGCGCGCGATCGGCAATGTCGCCGTGGGAGATGACGCCGCCTTGCGCATCGTGGCCACCCACAACGCGCGCGATGGTCTGATCCGCAACGTCGCCAAGGACAACGCCCAGACCGATCCCCAGGACGTCAGCACCCTGACCCTGAAGTTCCTGTGGCGCCCGCGCGATGATCTGAACATTTATCTGGCGGCCGACCGCACCGAGAACCAGGCGTTCTGCTGCGCCTCGACTTGGCGCAAGGTCACCCCAGGCTATGCGCCGGCGGTCATCAACGCCCGCTATGGAATTGTGGCGGGTCCCAAGAACCTGGACGTCGCCGCCAACGGACCCTTCGACGGCAAGTCGACCGCGCAAGGCGCCCAGGCTCAGATCGATTACGAGCTGGGGGACCTGACCTTGACCTCCATCAGCGCCTATCGGTCGGTCAAGCGGTCTGGCTTCTATGACGGCGACCTGACCACGGTCAGCTATGTCGACGTCAACGGCGGCGCGGGCAAGACCGACTGGTGGAGCCAGGAGCTGCGTCTGACCTCGCCTATCGGCGAGCGCTTCGACTATGTCGCCGGCCTCTACCTCTATCGCTCCAAGGCCTCCTCCCTGATCCGTCAGCGCGGGCAGCTGAGCTGGATCACCCCCCTGACCAACGGCGCGGTCGTGCCGATCGTCCCGGGCGCGCCGCTGGGAACCGTCTTTGAGACGACCACCTACAACGACATAAACTCAAAGAGCATGGCCGCCTTCGGGCAGGTGGGGCTTCACATCACCCAAAAGCTGGACTTGATCGCTGGCGCCCGCCTTACCCGTGACGAGCTCAGTCTCGATTATCACCGCGCCCAGACCCCTGGCGCGGTCTTCATTCCAGGCTCGGTCGCCGTCACCCTGCATCAAGATGTCGACAACACCAACGTCTCCTGGCGGGTGGGGCCGCGGTACAATTTCAGCGACGACATCATGGCCTACGCCACCGTCTCGCGCGGCTATAAGGGGCCTGGCTTTAGCGGTCTGAGCGCAGCCAACACTCTGGCCGACCAGACCGTGCAGCCGGAAATCCCCACCAGCTACGAGGCGGGGATCAAGGCCGCCTTCCTGGACCGGCGCCTCATCGTCAACGCCAATGTCTATTCGACCGTGGTCAAGGACTTCCAGGCGCAGGTCTCCGATCTGTCCAGCGCCACCTATTCGTCGCGCATCACCAACGCCGGCAAGATCAAGACGCGCGGGATCGAGGCCAATCTGATGGCCCGCCCCACCGCCGACCTGACCTTGACGGCCGGGGTGGCCTACACCCACGCTCGCTACGCTGACTTCAACGGCGTCCAATGTTACTTCGGCCAGCCCAAGATCGCCCAGGGCGGCCCCTGCAGCGCCCCGCCCGCCAACCCCTCCTCCATCGACGGCTTCTTCAACGCCGCTGGCTTGCCGCTGGCGGGCGTGCCCGAGTGGGTCTACGGCGCGACCTTGGCCTATGAACGCCAGGTGACCCCGGGCCTGCGCGGCTTCTTCCAGGCCAACTGGAACTGGCAAAGCGACGTCAATTACGCGGCCAATGGCGATCCGGGCTCGGTCCAGAAGGCTTATGGCCTGCTGGGCGGGCGGCTGGGCGTCTCGGCGCCGGACAAGGCCTGGAGCGTGGCGCTCTACGCCAGCAATCTCCTGGACAAGCGTTACGCCGCTCAGATCACGCCCTCGCCGGTCACCGCGCTCAATCCCGGCGGCTATGTCCAATATTTCAGCCCCGACTCCGCAAGGCGCGTCGGGGTCAGCCTTGACGTGGCCTTCTAGGCGCAGGGCCGACCGACCTGACGCCCGACAACCAGTAAGAACCCTAGGGAACGAGACATGAAACACACCACAAGCCGCCGCGCTTCGCTGGCCGCCCTGGCGGGCCTGGCCGCCGCACCTTTGGCTCACGCGGCCGCCAAGACAGGCCCCAAGGGGGGCGCGCCCATGCCGCGGGTGACCATCTACCATCTGGAGGGGCGGCGATCGGAGCGCCTGGTCTGGCTCATGGAAGAGCTGGCGCTTCCCTATGAGCTGAAGTTCAAGCGCGGCGATCTGGCCGGGTCCATGGCCATGATCCGCCAGTTCAGCCCCGTCGTGCCCATGGCCCCCACGGTCACCTATGGCGACCAGATCCTGGTGGAGTCGGGCTCCATCATCGAACTCATCCTCAACCGGCACGCCGGCGGCCGGCTGCAGCCCGCCCTCGACAGCGCCGACTATCCCGATCACCTGATGTGGATGCATTTTGCGGAAGGCAGCCTGGCCGCGCGGCTGTTCTCCGATTATCGCGCGTGGACCGCCCAGCCGCCCAAGCAGCGCTCGCGTCTGGTCGATTCCGAAGCGGTCGTGCAGTTCGCTGAGAACTTCATCGCCAAGCGCCCTTGGTTTGGCGGGGCGGCGTTCTCCGGCGCCGACATCATGATGATGTTCCCGCTCAACGCCGCGACGGGCCTTAACCTGGTGGATGTGGCCCAGTTTCCCGCCATCGCAGCCTGGAAGGCCAAGATCGAGGCGCGTCCCGCCTACCAGCGCATGCTCGCCAAGGCGCGCCCCGATGGCATGATCGGCAGCCTGCCGCGCCTGCCTCAGCACGCGCCCTCCGGGCCGCGGGAGGGCAATCCTCTGCAGCGCTGATCGGCTGGCCCTTCAATCGGTATTTGTCGGTCACCTCGGCTGGGACGATGAAGTCTGCGCCGAGGTCGCGCTCGGTCCGTTCGTGCAAGAGCCAGCTATGTCTGGGCCGACGAAATACATGCGGGCTTATTTCGGCGCGGCCGTCTCGGGCGCGGCGGCCTCTGGCCTGAGCTCTATCGCGCGCCTTCTAGCTCGCCTCGAGGAGCCTACGCCCCGCCGCGCACCTTCGGCGTGACCGTCAATATGAGCATGTAGACGAGCCAGGATCGTTCGATGCGCCCCCGGCATTGGCTAAGGTCGGGGGCGCGGCGATATCTTTTGAGGATAAAGATCGATCGCCGTGAATCCGCAAAGCCTCCTTCGCCAGATGTTCGAGACCGCCGTCGCGGCGGCTGACCCACGCTACTGCTTGCCGCGCAACCTGCCCGCGCCGCCAAGCGGACGTACGATCGTCGTGGGCGCCGGCAAGGCGGCTGCCTCCATGGCGCTGGCTCTGGAAACACAATGGCCTGGCCCCTTGCAGGGCGTGGTGGTCACCCGTTACGGCCACGGCGCGCCCTGTCGGCGGATCGAGGTGATTGAGGCCGCCCACCCTAACCCCGACGAGCAGAGCCTGATCGCCGCCCAGCGGATGCTTGAGCTTTGCGCCGGCCTGACGAGGGACGATCTTGTCATCTGCCTCCTGTCGGGCGGAGGCTCGGCCCTGCTCGCCGCGCCGCCGCCCGGCGTGAGCCTGGACGACAAGCGGCGCGTGACCGCCGCCCTTTTGGCCAGCGGCGCCGCCATCAGCCAGATCAACACCGTTCGAAAGCACCTTTCCCTCATCAAGGGCGGACGCCTGCGGCAAGCCGCCTGGCCGGCGCGCTTTGTGACCTTGGCGATTTCGGACGTGCCGGGGGACGATCCTCAGATGATCGCGTCAGGTCCCACGGTCGAGGACCAGACCACGAGCGCCGACGCCCTGGAGATATTGCGAGCGTGGAAGGTGGCCACGCCCGCCTCCATCCTGGCTTGGTTGGCCGATCCTCGCAGTCAAAGCCCGCGACTGCGCGCGAGCAAGGGCGACGACTATGTGCTGATCGCCACGCCCGCCCAGTCCCTTCAGGCCGCGGCGGCTTTCGCCGAGCGACATGGAATCTCGCCGATCTTGCTTGGCGACAGCATCGAGGGCGAGGCGCGCGAGGTCGGGCGGGCTCATGCGATCTTGGCCCGGTCGATCGCGGCCAAGCAGCCCTTGGATGCGCAGCCAAAGGTCATCCTCAGCGGCGGCGAGACCTCGGTCACCGTCAAGGGCGCAGGACGGGGCGGGCGCAATAGCGAGTATCTCCTAGCCTTGGCCAAGCACCTTGAGGGCGCTCGGGGCGTCCACGCCCTGGCGGCCGACACCGACGGCATCGACGGGGTGGAGGACAATGCCGGCGCCGCCATCGGACCCGATATCCTCGCGCGCGCTACGGACCGCGGCTTGAGCGCCGAGCAGAGCCTGAAGGCCAATGACGCCTATGGCTTCTTCGAGGCGCTGGACGCCCTGATCTTCACCGGCCCCACCCGCACCAACGTCAACGATTTTCGCGCCATCTTGATCGGCGGCCCTGGCCAGGGAGCGCAGATTTGATCAAGCGCGCCCGATGCTTCCAAGCGCAAAATCCGGACCGCCATCAGGCCGATGACGCCTTGTCGTGGTTGCAGCCGATCATCACCTGCGGATCGGCCGGCGGCTCGATGCGGATGTCGATGCAAGGCCATCGCCGTTTTGTCGCCGACTTCGCCGGGCAGGAAGGGGCGTGGCGGACATAGGGGAGATGGGATGAGGGCGCTGTCGATCGCCTTGGGGCTGAGCATGATCTTTGGGCCCGCCATGGGCCAGAGCCTGCCCGATCCGGTCATCAGGATGATCCGCGCGGCGGGCGAGACCGGCGACGCCCGTCTGCTCTCGTCGGTCGCCGAGCTAGCCCGGCAGGCCCATCCCGAACTTGTCCCGCAGGTCGATAGCCTTGTCGCCGAGCTGGGCGGCGCTCCTAAAGAAGCCCCGCCGGCGCCGGTCGTCGTCGCCACGCTCCCGGAGCCGCCTCCTCCGCCGCCTGCCCCGCGCTGGAAGGGCGAGGTGCGCGCGGGCGGCGCCGTCACCACAGGCAACAATGACAGCCTTGGCGCCAACCTTGGGCTGTCGCTGGCGCGCGAGACCGCCATCTGGCGCAACGAGCTCAAGGCTTCGGCCGACTATTCGCGCGAGAACGGAGTGGTGTCGCGCGAGCGCTACATGGCCGGCTACCAATTGAACCGGCGATTTGGCGAGCGGGGCTACACGCTGGGTGTTCTCGGCTGGGAGCAGGACCATGTCGCAGGCTTTGACCGCCGGTTCAGCGAGGCGCTCGGCCTGGGCTATTCGGCCATCGACCGAACTGACATCGATCTGGATCTGGAGGGTGGGCCAGGTTGGCGTCAGACCTGGCTGGTTGACGGGAGCCAAGATCGCACCTTCGCCTTCCGCGCCGCCCTTAAGGCCGCTTGGCGTCCCCGTGACGGCGTCGTCTTGTCGAACGACACCTCGTCTTATGTTCAAGACGACAACAGCACCCTGACCTCCACCACCTCGCTCACCTTCAAGCTGATCGGCAATCTGGCCACCCAGGCCTCGGTCCTGGTCAAGCACGAGACGAGCCCGCCCATCCCGTTGGACAAGACCGACACCACCACGCGCTTAAGCGTGGTCTACGCCTTCTGACTGAACGCAACCGGCCGCCGCTGACGGCGGGCGACCTCCACGTTGCGGCCTTCGGGCCTGCTGGCTAACGATCCGGTGCTGAAGGATCGCTCAGCGCTCCGCGATCAGCGTCCAGATTCCAGTCATCCTTGGCCGCGCCCGCCCCGGCGCGGGGAGACGGTTGCACTCAAGCTCTCCCATCGCTAGGAGGTATGTTATATCATATCAGTAAGGGCGGGGTCGCTTTGCGGCCCGCTCGGGGGCTTTGCATGCAATCGTTCAAATACCGCGCCTTGGCGGGCGCCGGCCTATCTGTGCTGCTTTGCGCGAACGCCGCTCCGGCATGGGCGGAAGCGGCGGACACCGCTGTGAGCTCGGTGACCGTCGAAGGCGCCAAGGGAGGCTATGTCGCCAAGACGGTCACCGTCGGCGGTAAGGAGCCGGTGTCGGTGCTTGAAGTGCCCAACACCATCAGCGTCATCACCCAGCAACGCATCCAGGACCAGAACCTGGTGACCATGGTCGACGCCCTGGCTCAGGTCCCTGGCGTCTATGTCAGCACCTGGGACGGTCTGATCGGTCAGATCCGGTCTCGCGGCTATCTGTTGGACGTCTCCTATGACGGCATCCCGGCCTGGAATAGCGGCCAGGCTCAGGAATTTGATCTTGTGGTCTATGAGCAGATCGAGGTTCTGCGGGGTCCTGCCGGCATTTTCAAAGGGTCGGGTCAGCCTAGCGGCACGGCCAATTTCGTCCGCAAGCGCGCGCCCGGCGAGTTCTTCGCCACCGTCGCCGCTTCTGCCGGAACCTGG
Source organism: Caulobacter sp. NIBR2454 (assembly GCF_027474405.1). Taxonomy (GTDB): domain Bacteria; phylum Pseudomonadota; class Alphaproteobacteria; order Caulobacterales; family Caulobacteraceae; genus Caulobacter. Next base: position 3,330,908 of record NZ_CP114871.1, on the reverse strand, counting down.
AACAACTATCGCGTGGAAGCCGATATCGGCGGGCCGCTGGCGCTCGATGGACGGCTTCGTGGTCGCTTCGCCGGATCGTACCTGGAGCGCGACTTCTTCACCGATCGCTCGCACGAGGAAAAGGTCGTCGCCTACGGGGCCTTGGATCTGGACATCACCGATCACACCCTGGCCTCGGCCATGATCACCTACCAGGATGATCGGGGCGAGGCCCTGAGCATGGGCCTGGCCAACTACGCCCTGGCCGGTCACCCGTCGCACAACCAGTTCTTGGACGTGCCGCGCTCGACCAATCAGTATCCGGACTGGAATCTCAACGTCTACGAGACCCTCGAATACGCCGCCGATCTGCGCCACGAACTGGACAATGATTGGGTGCTGCGCGCCAAGGCGACCTATCGCGAGCAGCGCAAGATCTTCAACGACGGCTACCCCACGCCCGGCATCGGTCTGAACCCGGTGACTGGCCGCTTCTCCAGCTACAATCGCCGCGACAACGACGGCACGACCGACCGCACGGGCGTGGACCTATACGCTTCGGGCCCGCTGAAGTTTCTGGGCCGCGATCACCTGCTGACGCTCGGCTACAGCTACGAGCTCTACGAGCAGAAAAATACGGGCGTCAGCAACATCGCCTATACCGGCACGCCGGCGGCCGCGGGCATATCGCTCGCCGAGGCCGCCGCCGTTCCGCGCCCCAACTTCGTCCACAACAACGGCGGACACACCCGCACCGAACAGACCGGTTTCTACGGTCAGGGCCGATTTGAAATCCTCGACGGCCTGAGCCTGGTCCTGGGCGCGCGCCTGAGCGACTTTGACTCCAAGTTCCGCACCACCGCCCCCAATCCCAACCCCACCAACTTCGCCAGCCAGGGCAAGGAGGAGGACGTCGTGACCCCCTATGGGGGGCTGGTCTACTACCTGCGCCCCAACATCACCCTATACGGCAGCTATTCGGACATCTTCGTTCCGCAAACCGCTCTGAAGTGGGATGCGGGCGGCGGCACGCCCCTGGACCCTCGGGTGGGAAAGCAGATCGAGGGGGGCGTGAAAGGGACGTTCTTCAACGAGGGCCTGAACGCCTCACTCGCCATCTTCCGCACGCGCGACGTAAACCGCTCCTTCGCGGACGTGGCCCATCCGGGCTTCTTCCTACAACTGGGCGAGGTTGAAGTTCGCGGCGCCGATCTGGAGATCACCGGCCGGCCGATGACCGGCGTGGATCTCTCGTTCGGCTATTCCTTCCTCGAGACCGAGCACCTAGCCAACTCCAACGCCAGCCTGGTGGGCGCTGCCTTCGACACCTGGGAGCCCAAGCACACCCTCAAGGCCTTCGCCAAGTACACGCCAAGCGCCGCGGGCTGGAGCCGGGGATGGATCGCGGCGGGCATGCACGCCCAAAGCACCTTCATCGGGGCAGGGGTGGCCGGGGTGCGAGAGCAGGACCCGTACGCCATCTTCAGCCTGCACGCAGGCTATGCTTTAACGCCCAAGATCGCCCTATCGGCCTCGCTCAACAACGTGTTCGACAAGGTCTATTACGCTCGGATCGGCGGGCCCAACACCTACAACACCTACGGCGATCCGCGGAACATCACCGTCGCGCTTCGCGCGCGCTTTTAAGGGGGCGGCGCCATGGCCCGTCCCTCTTCGATCATCATCGCCGCGGCCGCCACGCAACTGCGCCTGATGCTGCGCGACCGGCGTCTGGCCTGGGCGGGCGCGATCCTTCTTCTGGTGGCCTTCGCCAGCTTGGCCGCCGGCTACGCTCGCCACCAAACCCTGCGTGAAGAGCGGGCCGCCGCGGCGGCCCAGGATGCTGAAGTCTGGGCGGCGCAGGGGCAGGCCAATCCGCACGGGGCCGCGCACTTTGGCCGCAATGTCTATCCAGACATCTCGCCCCTGGCGGCCTTTGATCCAGGGCTGATGGACCAACTGGGCACGTCCGTTCGCCTGGAGAGCCATGCGCAGAACCCTTCGCGTGATCGACCCTCCGAGGGCGGTGCGGCGCTGTCGCGTTTTGCTGGCTTTAGTCCCGCCTGGGCGCTGCAGGTCGTTGCGCCCTTGCTGATCATCCTGGCCGGCTTCACCGCCTTCTCGGGCGAGGCGGCGCGCGATCGTCTGCGCCAGGAGGTTGCGTCAGGCGCCTCGACCACGCGGCTGGTGCTGGGCCGCGCCCTTGGCCTTTGCCTTGCGGCCCTGAGCGTCGTTCTGCTCTTTGGTGTGGCCGGCTCTGCGACCCTGCTGGCCGCCGGCGAAGGCGGATGGAGCGCGCTTGCGATCTTGGCGTCCGGCTACGGGCTTTACCTGTGCGCCTTCGCCATCCTGACGGTCGGCGTCTCGGCGCGCCTGGCTTCGGCGCGGCTTTGCCTGACGGTCATGCTCACCGTCTGGGCCCTCTCGACCCTGCTGGCCCCGCGCGTCGTCCCGGCCTTGGCCGAACAGCTCCACCCCACCCCGACCGCTCCGGCCTTCGAGGAGGCGGTGAGCGATGAAGCCAAGAACGGACCCAATGGCCATGACCCGGCCGACGCCCGGCTGGACGCTCTGAAAGCTAAGACCCTGCAACGTTATGGCGTGACCGATATCGAGGACCTGCCGATCAACTGGTCGGGCGTGGCGCTGGAGTTTGGTGAGGAAAACTCCACGAAGGCCTATCGCCGCCACTATGAGCGCCTGCGCGCTCTCTACGCCGCCCAGGCCGACGTGCAACGAGGTTTTGCTCTGCTGGCGCCGACCCTGGCGGCGCGCCCCCTTTCGGCCGCCTACGCCCAGACTGACTGGGCCGCGCACCAACGCTTTTTGATGGCCGCCGAAGCCTACCGGTACGAACTGATCCAGACGCTCAACCGCGACATCATCAAAAACCGCCCGCCAGGCGACGCCCCCTACATGGCCGATGTCGACGCCATCACCCGACATCTGCGCTTTAAGGCGCCAAGGCCCGATCTGGCGGAAACTTGGCGCGCGCAGCGACTGAACCTTTTGATTCTCGCCCTTTGGGTCCTGGCCGCCACAGGCCTGGCCATGTGGTCGGGACGACGTCTGGAGCGCAGCCTTTGAACGCTTTTGTCACCATCCTGGGCCATGAGCTTCGCCGGGGCCTGCGTGATCGCGCCCTGCCGTGGATCTTGGCCGTGTTCGCCGTCCTCGCCGCCTATGGCGCCTGGAGCGGCGCGATCTGGACCGCCGAGCGCGCCCAGACTGTCGCCCAGGTTCGGGCCGAGTACGATACCTCGGTGGCGCGCAAGATGGAGCTCTTGGCCAAGGCCCCGCCGGGCGCCGCCCCCTTCTTCCTGACCCCCCAGACCACCTCGTTCCATATCGCCCTCGACCCGGGCGCGCTTTCACCGCTCTCGATCGGTCAGGCCGAGGCTTATCCCTATGCGGCGCGCTTTCAGCCGCTGGGCGACGAGACCCTGTTCGACGCCTTCAAGGTCTATGTCGACAATCCAGCCGTGCGTCAGGCTGGGCGGCTGGACCTGGCCTTCGTGCTCGTCGTGTTGGCGCCCCTGCTGGTGCTGGCCGGCTGCTATGATCTGTGGAATCGCGAACGCGAGAGCGGGCTGTCCTCGCTGTTGCTGGCGCAGCCTGTCGCGCCAGGCCTGCTCTTGGCCGCCAAAGCCTTGGCTCGGGCGCTTCTTATCCTGACGCCCATGGCCGGATGGTCCATGGCGGTTTTGTGGATGGCTCAAGGCCGCGACGCAGCCGGGCTTTTGACGCTTGGCCTGATCGTTTTCGTCTATGGGGCCTTTTGGGTGGCCGTCGCCCTGGTCGCCAACCTGCTGACTCGCCGCTCGACCGAAGCGGCCATCGCCTGTGGCGCAGCCTGGATCGCCCTGGTGGCGGTGGGGCCGGCCTTGGCCCTGGCGACGGTGAACCTTGCCGCCCCGCCGCCGTCGCAGGCCCGCCTGGCCAACGACATGCGCGCCGCGGCCATGGCCTACCGCGCCGAGATCGCGCCACGGGTCAAGGCGCGCGAGGCCGCGCCCTTGCGCGATCCGCCGCCCGCGATCCCGGACCGCGTTCGCAGCTTCATGAGCGATCGTCTGACATACCAAGCGCGCATGGCGCCGCGATTGAACGCCCATCGCGCGCAGCAAGATCGCCATCGCGCCGCGCTCGACGTGGTGCGCTTGTTGCTTGCCCCCGTCGCCGCTCAGGACGCGCTCGACCGCCTGGCCGGGTCGGACGCTGACCGCGCCATGGCCTTCCAGGATCAGGCCTTGGCTTTCAAGCGCACGACCCTGGTCTGGTTGGCCGATCGTCTGGCCGCCGACGCGATCATGACCCCTGAGGACTACGGCAAGGTTCCCGCCTTCGTCTTCGCTGAACCGCGCGCGCCGCGCGCTGCGCACATCGTGGGCGACCTGGCGCTGATCGGGCTGTTCACCGTCGCGCTCGCGGGCCTTTCGGCCGCGATCCTGGCCCGCCGCAACCTTCTCTAGGACTCCATCATGCTGACCGCTGTCGCACTGACCAAGACCTATGGCTCCCACTTGGCGCTCGACGGGCTCGACCTGTCCGTCGCTCCGGGAGAAATCTTCTGCCTGCTCGGCGCGAACGGCGCGGGCAAGAGCACGACCATCAAGCTCTTCTTGGGCTTCATAGCCCCCTCGGCCGGCGAGGCGCGGGTAGGGGGCGTGGCGGTTCACGCCGATCCGCAAGGCGCGCGCAGGCAACTGCTCTACATCCCCGAACAGGTCACCCTCTACGAGGAGCTGACCGGTCTTGAGAACCTGACCTATCTGGCCGATCTGGCGCAAATTCCCGAGCGCTCGGCGTTACGCCTGCGCCAATGTCTGCTGGAGGCGGGACTGCAGGCCCAGGCCGCTGATCGGCGCGCTGGAGAGTACTCAAAGGGCATGCGTCAGAAGGTCGGCATCGCCCTGGCCATCGCCAAGGACGCCAAGGCCCTGCTCCTCGACGAGCCGACCTCGGGTCTGGATCCTCAGGCCTCGGCGGAGTTTCACGACCTGATCGTGCGTCAGCGCGATCGTGGCGCGGCGATCTTGATGGCCACGCACGACCTCTTCCGGGCCCGAGCGGTCGGCGACCAGATCGGCCTGATGCGGGCCGGCCGCCTGCGCCGCACTCTGAAGGGCGCCGCTATCGGCGCGGCGGACCTGGAGGCGCTTTATCTGGAGGAGATGGCTACGGTCTAGCGCGCCGCCGCCTCGTTTGATCGCTCACCAGCGCAGCATGCGAGGCCCGACCAGAGCGCCGGCGGCGGTCGCCAATCCGATCCCGAGGGTATAGCGCGTGAAGATGTAGAGCGGCGAGACCGCCTCGCAATAGAGGCAGTAGAGCGTTGCGGCCACCGCTCCGGACGCCAGCCCGATCGCCGCCCCCGCCAGGGGCAGGTTGGTGGGGGCCAGTCTACGGAAAGCCCAAACCAGTCCGGCGAAGACCGGCGCCGACAAGATCAGGACGATCAGCGGACAGGCCCACGGAGGATGCATGAGGCGCTCGCTCCACTTCCAGGCGGGTGTGCGGGCCAGCTCAAGCACGCAAGCCAGCCCCATGACCGCGAGCGGAACCAGCCAAAGCCACGCCCAGCGCAGGTGGGCCGTGTCGGGGCGCGCGACCTGCAGCAAAAGGATGACGCCGCAAATCGCAAAGGACGCGGTGTAGGCGGCCTTGTACCAGAATGGCGCCGTGGCGACCGCCGTCGTGATGTCCGTGCGCACGCCCAGGCCCAGCAGCACCAGGCCCAGCGTAATCACGCCCCCCACGACAATGGCGCGCGTAATGCGGCGCGCAGCGGCCCGGCGGGGCACGGCGGGGACATGGCTCGCCAGCTGGCGGATGAGATCATCGTGGCTCATCGCGAACCTCTGCTGAGGCGAGCGGCGACAGCCTTTAGGCCGCGGTGGACGGAGATTTTCACGTCCGACTCGCTAAGCCCGCTTTGAGACGCAGCTTCCGTGATGCTGAGCCCGTCGAGGCGGGTTTGCCTGATCGCGCGCGACTGCTTGGTGGGCAGGCCCCCCAAAAGCTGATTGACGTCCACGCGCGCGTTCGAGCCCTCCTCAAAGCCTTCGGCGATCAGGATTTCCTCCAGGCCTTCCAGGGGGACGTGGCGACGGGTACGGCGAAAATGATCCACCAGCTTGTAGCGGGCGATCGAGAAGATCCATGCCGACAAGACGCGATCGCGGTCATAGCTCTCGCGCCGGGTGTGAATGGCGATCAGGGTTTCCTGCACAAGATCCTCGACTTCGGAATGGCCGTCGCGCAAGCGCCTGCGAAAGAACACCTGCAGCAAGGGAACGAGGGCGGCCAATAGCTCAGCATGAGCCGCGGCGTCGCCGTCCAGCCCGCCGTTCATCCACGCTTTGAGCTGGGCCTCAGTCGCCGCCATTCATGCTCCTTACCTAGCCCTTCGTCGGGCTGTGGCCGCCGGTTACGACCACGAGCGAATATTTTCCGGCGCGACGGCGCGGGATGATTTTGTAACCCGCTCAAGCCGGACGGCGAAGAAGGTTGGTGACCCGCCCTGTCCGCCTCGCAAGGTCATGCGCCGCCCCATCGCTTGATGCGCGGCGAAGAGGCTCTTCGAAGGACTTACCATGCAGACCTCCCATGCCGTGCTCGCCGCGACCATCGCCCTGGCGCTGACCAGCGCCGCCCACGCGGCCCCGGCCAAACCCACTGAAAAATGCTACGGCGTCTCCCTGGCGGGCCAGAACGATTGCGCCGCCGGCCCCGGCACCTCCTGCGCGGGCACCTCCAAGGTCGACTACCAGGGCAACGCCTGGAAGCTCGTCGACAAGGGGACCTGCACCAAGATCAAGACGCCCAAGGGCGCCGGTTCGCTGACCCCCAAATCGTGATCATGAGCGTCTTGACCCACGGGGCGACCCTGACGCGGCGGATGCTGCCAGATCCGCTGCTGCTCCTGGTCGCCCGGTTGGGCGCGGCCAGCGTGTTCTTCCTGTCAGGGCGCACCAAGGTCGAGGGTTTGCTGACCCTAAAGCCATCGACCTTCGTGCTCTTTGAGTCCGAGTACGCCCTGCCGCTCATCGCTCCGGATCTGGCAGCCCGGGCGGCGACCTATGCTGAGCACCTGTTTCCGATTCTGCTGGTCTTGGGTCTGCTGACCCGGCCGGCGGCGGGCGCTTTGCTGGTCATGACCCTGGTGATCCAGATCTTCGTCTATCCCGACGCCTGGCCAACCCATCTGACCTGGTGCGGCCTTCTGCTGCCGCTGATCGGGCGGGGCGGGGGAGCCTGGTCGCTGGATCGTCTGACCTTTCCCGCCGCTCTGCGGCCCTGATCGCCATCGCTGTAACCGCGATCGTCGAGGTCGCGAAGAAGAAAGGCCCCATCGAGGGTCCACACATCGGAAAACCAACCATGACCCCCACCAAGTCCGTCAGCCTCAGCGTCGCAGCCGCTGCCGCCTTTATGGCCCTGGCCGCAACCGCCGCGCCCGCCTCGGCCCAGGCCCCCCAAGGCTCGGCCAAGCTTGAGCACTGCTATGGCGTCAACACCTGCAAGGGCACGAGCGACTGCAAAACCGCCAAGAGCGAATGCCGTGGCCAGAACAACTGCAAGGGCGAGGGCTTCAAGGCCATGACCAAGGACGCCTGCGTCGCCGCCGGCGGCAGCCTCACCGCGCCCAAATAGCCTGCTCCCACGCCCGGTCCCACGCGCCGGGCGTGGTCTTTCTCGATGAAAGTCTAGTGATGACGCCGTCTTCAAATCCGCCGTTCAGCGGCTACGGCCTTGGCCTGCGCAAGGAGCACTACAGCCTGGTCCTGCAGGGCCAGGCGCGGCTCGACTTCGTCGAGGTGATTTCCGAGAACTTCATGGTCGACGGCGGCCAGCCGCGTCACATCCTTCGCCAGGTGCGTGAGCAGCTTCCCGTCGCCTTGCATGGGGTGTCTATGTCCATCGGATCAGCCGACGGCCTTGATCGCGACTATCTGGCTCGGCTCAGAGCCCTGGTCGATGAGATCGATCCCCTGTTTGTCTCTGATCATCTCAGCTGGTCGCGGATAGGGGCTTTCAATTCGCACGATCTTCTGCCGCTGCCCTATACGAGCGAGACTCTCGACATCGTCTGCGCCAATATTGACCTGGCGCAGGATGTCCTTGGCCGCCGTCTGCTGGTGGAGAACCCGTCCAGCTATGTGGCCTTCGCCCAGGATGCGATGAGCGAGTGGTCCTTCCTGGGAGCGGTGTGCGAGCGGACGGGCTGTGAGCTGCTTTTGGACGTCAACAACGTCTATGTCAGCGCTCAGAACCACGGCCAGGACGCGCTCGCTTACCTGGAAGGGCTTCCCGCCGATCGCGTGCGCCAGATTCACCTGGCCGGACACAGCCAGGGACGCGACCTGCTGATCGACACCCACGACACCGCTGTCTGCGCCGCTGTATGGCGCCTTTACGAACACGCCGTCGCTCTTGTCGGTCGCGTCGCCACCATGATCGAGCGCGACGACGCCATTCCGCCGCTGGAGGAACTCCTCGATGAATTGGATGTCGCTCGCGCTATCGGCGAGCGCGTGGCGACCGCGCGACGCCAGGCCGCCGCATGACGCTCGCGGCGCTTCAAACCGATTTTCGAGCCTGGCTCGTGGACGGGTCGGACGTGGCCGCCGATCGCCTGGGGGCGGGGCCGGGGTTGCTGGTCTATCAGAACAACTACCGCGCACAGTTGGTCGGGGCGTTGCAGGAGTCCTTGCCGCTCACCCTGGCCTGGATTGGCGAGGAGGCCTTCGTGGGCGCCGCCGTCGCCTATATCGACCGCCAGCCGCCCAGCGCCTGGACGCTCGACGCCTATGCGCCTGGCTTTGCTCAAAGCCTTGTCGGCCATTTTCCCGGCGACCCTGAGGTGGCTGATCTGGCCTGGATCGAGACCGCCCTTGGCGAGGCGTTCGTCGCCAGGGACGCCAAACCGCTCGCGCTACAGTCGCTCGAAGGGATTGATTGGGAGAGGGCGCGGCTGCGGCTTTGTCCATCCTTACGGATGAGAGCGGTCACCACCAACGCCCTGGATATTTGGACCGCCCTGTCAGAGCACACAGCGCCGCCCCCCGCATCCACGCTGGAGCAGACCGCGCGGATCATCGTCTGGCGGCGGGATTTCAAATGCGTCGTTCGGGGCGTCGACGAAGCACAAGGACAGGCCTTCGACCAACTACAAGCCGATCCATCATTCGCCGCGCTTTGCGAGTTTCTTGTGTTCAGACACGGGCCCGCGGAGGGGCCCACGATCGCGGGGGCTTTGCTGGCCACCTTGCTGCAATCTGGGATGCTGGCCCAGGTCGAGGTTGGTTGCGATGCGAGCGCGCCCTGACGCGGCGGCGACGTGGGCTAGGGGCTATGGCGATCGTCGGCTCTGTCGCGCCGCAGCGCCTATCGGAACAGCTCCAACCTGATCGCCTCGACCATGGCCCGATTGCCGGCGTCGTTGGGATGGACGTGGTCGCCAGGGTTGAAGTCGGGGCGCAGGCGTGACGGATCGCTGGGGTCACGGACGGCTGCATCGAAATCGATGACCGCATCAAAGCGTCCGCTAGTGCGGATCCACGCATTGATGTCCTGACGCATGCGCTCGCCCGCCTCGGTGTAGAAGGCTAGGCCCTTGGTGGGCAGGATCGTGCCGCCGGCGATTTTCAGGCCATGCTGATGGGCCCGATCGATCAGTTGGCTGATGCCGGCGATGATCTGGTCGGCGGTGACGTCTTCGCTGTCGGGGATGATTGGCATGATCGACATGTTGATGTCGTTGATCCCTTCCAGCAGCAGGACCCATTTGACCCCAGGGCGCGCCAGCACGTCCTCGTCGAAGCGCGCCACGGCCGCTTCTCCGGCCCCAGCGCGCAGGATGCGGTTGCCCGAGATGCCGGCGTTGACGACACCCCATCGCGCGGTCGCCGGATCGGCCTGCAGTCGCGCGGCCAAAAGGTCCGGCCAGGCCGCGAAGGCGCCCGGCGTGGTGGCGTAGCCGTCGGTGATGGAGTCGCCCAGCGCCACGATCACGCCCGGATCGGGAGCGTCGCTGAGAACCTCCAGACCTGTCAGCCAAAAGTATGATCGGGCGACCTGCGCGTCCTCGATCTTGCCCGCTCCGGTCACGTCGCCCTTGGCGATGTAGGCGGGGTTGAGCCCCAGGGCATGGGCCGTATTCACCGGGGTCTCTTGCGGCAGATGGATGGAGACGGCGATGCGGCTGAGGGCGGGGGCGGCCAGATCGATAGGGTCGCTAACCGCCCGTGCGCCGGGAAAGAGCGTGAGGTTCTTTGAGCCGCTGAACGTCACCACGCGATCACTTTGCGGAACGATGGCGGAGTCTGCTGCGGCCAGGGCGGCATGGACCGACCCGAAGGTGACGGCGGGTCCGCCCGAGGCGTTGCTGAACTCAAGGCGCAGCTGCCCGCCGCCCACGGAGGTGCGCACGATCATCCGCACCGTCTGATCCGAAAGCGTGGGCGGGAAGGGCAGCATGGGCGAGGGCGACGCTGGGCGTGGCGCGCTCGCGGTCCCAGCGGGCGGCGGACCAGAACGAGCGAAGGGCGGCGGGCCTGACGGGGCGAGCTGTTGGGCCGTGCCCCAGCTGGCGATCCATTTGGGCGCGGAGCCGTCGGTCCTTGCTTGGGCCATGGAAGCGTCGACTAAGCCCAAAGCGAGCGCCAGTATCAGAGCCAGGCTGCACAACCGCATGAAATCCTCCCATCCAACGCCATGGATCGATGCGTAAGGCGCCGGTTCGGGTTATGCAATCGATTGAGGTGGCGGATTATCCGCATCCATCACAGTCACGCCCAACGCGGCGACAGGGAGGACGAATATGAAAAAGGCCATCGCCGTCGGGGCGCTGTTTATGGTCGCGGTCTCGGCGTCAGCGCATGCCCAGACCCCGGGCGCCCAACAGGTTGGAGCGGACGCTTTGCTCTCCTATCCGGCGGTGAATGATACGGTCATACGCTGCGCCGCCACGCCGCCGCGCAGCGCCGAACAGTTGGCGGCCCAGTTCGAAACGCGCCCGCGCGATCTGGACGAGATGTCGGCCATGGCGCGCCGCTTCATGGACCCCAAGAGCGACTCTCCGGCCGCGGTGGCGTTCCGGGCGCGACAGGCCGAACAGCGGGCGAGCGACTGGGCCTATCTTTGCCGGTACCGCGACGCCAACGCCGCCCTTAAGCAGGGCGGCCAACGCCCCCGCGTCGTCTTCATGGGCGACTCCATCACCGAAGGGTGGATCGAGGCCAATCGCGACTTCTTCCAAACAGGCTATGTGGATCGCGGCATCAGCGGGCAGAGCAGCACCCAGATGGTGGCGCGTTTCTACCATGACGTCGTGGCCTTGCGCCCCAGGGTCGTCCACATCATGGCCGGGACCAACGACATCGGCGGGGCCACGGGCGCCATCACCGAGGACGAATACGTCTACAACATCAAGGCCATGATCGACTTGGCGCAAGCCAACGACATCAAGGTGGTGCTGGCGGCCCTGCCGCCCATGTCGCGGTTGCTGCCGCGTCCGGAGTTCGACGTTCGCCCGATGGTGCGCACGCTCAACGGCCGCCTGCGGCGTCTGGCGGACGAGGAAGGTGTGATCTTCGTCGACTACTTCACGCCCCTGGCCGATCCACAAGGCGGGTTTGATCCGCGCTACGCCAATGACGGCGTTCACCCCACGCGCGCCGGCTATGCGGTGATGGAGCCCCTCGCCAAGGCCGCTCTGGACGAGGCGCTGCAGCCTTAAAAAGAAGCCCGCCGGTTGAAGCCGGCGGGCGCGATGCTCTAACGCACCAAGGTGGCCCACCCCGCGCCGACACAGGAGCGGCGGGGCGGGTGACGCAGCATCACTGGGAGGTGACGCGGAGACGCAGACCGACGGTGCGCGGGGTGGGACCAGAGCCCGAAAGCGGGCCGTTGGTGCCCACGAACGTAGGTCCACGCTCGTCAAGGAGGTTGTTGCCGACGAGGGCCAGCTCCCAACTGTCGCGGCGAACGCCGATCGTGGTGTTGACCAGATCGTACGGCCGGGCCGTGAACCCGTTGGTCTGCAGACGATCGCCGCTGTGGCTTAGCGACAGGTTGCCGAAGCCCTCAAAGCCCTGGGCGAAGTCGCGGCTGTAATTGACGTCGAACCGGTAGTTCTTATCGAGGGTGTTGAGCAGTCGCGAGCCGGGCCGCAGCAGCGGTTGGGCGGCGGCGACCACGGCGTTGACCGTGTCGTACTCGCTGTCGTTCAGATTGCCGACAAAGCCAAGGTTCAGGCCATCGATCGGGGTGCGCCAGTGGACCTCGAAGTCGACGCCCTTGGACGTGGCGTCACCGAAGTTGGCGAAGCCGTTGACCCCTTCGATCCCGCCGGTCACCGAGGTTTGCAGATCGGTATATTCCAGTTGGTAAAGGTTCAGGCCCACCGTCCAGGTGCGGTCGTAGCTGCGCCACTTGACGCCAAACTCGTAGTTCTTGGTGGACTCAGGATTGAGCGCCACCGAGGCGGGCACGCCCGCCAGGCCCAGCGACTCCACCTGAACGCGCGACTGCACAATGCCGGGCCTAAAGCCCGTGGCGGCCGACAGGAACATGGTCAGGTCGTCGCTTGGCAGATAGGCCAGGTTCAGACGCCAGGTGTTGACGTCCTCCTTGGTGGGCACGAACGTCGTGCCGTCCTCGAAGGATCGGTCGTCGTGATAGGTCCGCGCCCCGACCAGCGGGACCAGCTTGCCGTCGAAGAGGTCGTAGCTGATCTCGCCGAAGAAGGCGTAGTTTTCGGTGATGGTGTTGTTGTCGGCGTTGATGTTGACGCCAGGACGAACCAGCGCGTTGACCTGCGGGCCCTGGCCATCCTGATAGGAGGCCCCGACCACCCAGTGCAGCGGGCCGTCCGTGGTGGAGTTCACGCGAACTTCCTGCGCGAACATCTTGGGCATGAACTGGCTTGAGAAGAAGCCCGACGGCGACTGCGGCAGGTTGATCCCGAACTCGCCTTCCAGATGGCTGGTGGCGCTGGTGATGGAGAAGGTCTCGAAATTGACCGTCGCCGCCAGACTCCAGAGGGTGAAGTCGCCGTTGGAGAAGCCCTGTTGGCCAGCGGTGTTTTGGTAGTAGGGCGGATCAACCGCCGCGGTGAAGCCGCTGAAGTTCTGGCGTGGCCTGAACTTCCAGTACTGGCCGCGGATCTCGACGTTGTCGACCGGCCGGAACAAGGCCACGACACGCAGGTCGTCGTTCTTGGCGTCGTTGACGCCCTTCTCATCGGGGGTGCCGTCAAAGGGGCCGTAGTAGGCGTCGGCCCAACCCGCTTCGCGCGAGAAGCCGCCGCTGACGCGAACGGCCAGCCGGTCCTTGATGAGGGGGAGCGACAGCGCGCCGTTGGCCCCGTAGCTGAGGCCTTCGGCCCCCTTGGTCGAGGAGGTCTCGCCCTCCACGGCGTATTCCATTTCGCTCAGATTAGGATCGCGCGTGTGGAAGATGAACACGCCGCCGGCCGAGCCTTGTCCATAGAGCGTGCCTTGCGGGCCGCGCAGGACCTCCACGCGCTCCATATCGACGAAGCGAACCGGCGGAGCGATGCCGAAATTGGTGACGATGAACGGGACGTCGTCGAGGTAATAGCCCAGTGGCGAGTCGCCGTTTTGGGTCACTGCGCCGCGCAGATTGTAAAAGCGCGAACCGACGGACTGACGAAAGCCTTCCGAGGCGCCCGGAATGCTGGAGACCAGGTCGCCGATGTTGTTGATGTTGCGCTCCTTCATCTCCTCGCCCGAAAAGGCCTGGATGGGAAGCGGCACCGATTGAAGGGCCTGGACGCCGGACTTTTGCGCGGTGACGACGACTTCATCGACGCTTTGGGCGCGCGACGCGCCGGCGGATTCGGCCTGTTCCTGGGCCTGAGCGACGCTTACGCCAGCGGCCATGGCGATGGCCAAGGCTCCGACGGCTACACTGCAGTGAAGTGACATGTTTCTCCCCTATATTTTTTATATCAATCGATTGCGTACATGATTGCGGGCGGATTTCTAGAAAAATCTGACGGGCGGTTGGAGGTCTGGGCTGTGTGCCTATGGCCGAAATTGATCGTCAGCGCGGCCCTCGCCACCACGGGACTTCGTCGCCGCCCGGCCGTTCTTGGTGCAAAGCCTATGAATAACAATGGTTTGGTGGCTGTGGGCCCGCATCGCCTGCCACGGCGCCATGCGGGCCTCACTCGGCCTTCCGTGGCGGCGGCGTCCGAGGGCTCGGCCGTAAAAAGTTGCCATCCGCCCGCGCCGCGAATAGCCTAAACGGTAATCGATTGCGGAGGAAACGCGGATGAATCGAAAAACAAGAGCGTGGTGGGGCGCCGAAAATCTTATCGAAAAGCTGGCGAGCCTATTTCGGTGCGCTGGCGTCGGGCGCCGCTTCAAGAGGCTAGGCCTCGTAGCGGCGAGCGCGCTCATGCTGACCGCCGGCCCGGCTTTGGCCCAGACGACGGGCATGCGCGTGGGCGCCGCCAAGGTTGACGTCACCCCGGCCAAACTGCCGGACAACTTCAACGGCGTGCTCGACAAGATCTATGCCCGCGCCATCGTGATCGAGAGCGGCGGCGCCCGCGCGGCCCTGCTGACCGTCGATGCGGGCGCTGTAGCCACGCCGATCTGGGAGCGTCTGACCGCCCGCGCCGCGAGCGAACTTAGCATCCCCGCCAACCAAATCCTGGTGACCGCGACCCACACCCATAGCGTTCCGTTCGGCCGGGACGCGGCCTACGAGGAATCGCTCTTCCAGGCGCTGAAAAACGCCTCGGCAAAACTGCGCCCCGCGCGGATGGCCTATGGCCAAGGCGTCTCCTACATCAATGTGAACCGCAACATCATCGACCCTAAAACCCAGCGTTGGTGGGAAGGGCCCAATTACGACGGCCCGTCCGACAAGACCGTCGCCGTGGTGCGGTTCGAGACACTCCAAGGCGCGCCGATCGCGGTCTACTTCAACTATGGGGTCCACGCCGTCCTGACTGGCTCGCTGGACATGGTCAGCGGCGATCTTCCGGGTTCGGCCTCGCGCTATATCGAGGACTCGCTGGGCGACGATGTGGTCGCCGTCTATTCCAACGGCGCGGCCGGCGATCAAAATCCGATCTTCTTCCAGCAGACCTATGACCTGCGCCAGATCCGCATCGAAGACTACGCCGCGCGCGGCCAGGACATCAGCAACGCCATGCCGCCAGGCGGCCAGGGACTGGACCGCAAGAACCCCAAGGTCGCACGCCTGCTAGATCAGCAAAAGCAGATGACCCTAAGCATGGGCCAAATGCTGGGCGAGGAGGTGCTCCACGTCTCGCGCTCCAACCTGGAGCGGCCGGTGGCCGAGGCCAAGATCGCGGGCGCTCAGACCGTCGTCTCGTGCCCCGGCCGTCGTCGCCTGGACAAGGGCCGTGCGGGCTATCCTGGCACATACGAGCCGGCTGATCCCATCGGCATTCGCCTTAGCCTGCTGCGGATCGGCGACACCATGATCGGCGGCGTCGACGCCGAGGTGTTCACGATGATCGCCCAGCGCTTCAAACGCCAGTCGCCCTTCAAGCACACGATGATGACCACCTTGACCAATGGCGTGGCGCGTTCGGGCTATATTCCGAACGACGCGGCCTTTGGCTTCAACACCTTCGAGGTGGTCTCCTCGCGGCTGCAGCCTGGCTGCGCCGAAACCGCCATCGTCAATGGATTGCTCGACCTTGTCGATCAGGTGACCGCCACCCCGGCCAAGAGCCAGTGATCGGGCGGCGATGCGTCGGCTCAGCCGGCGCTTCGCGCGCGCGTCTGATGGAAAGATTCAAGATGACCCCGCGTTCGAACCTGCGGCGTGCTTGCGCCGCGCTGCCCCTGGCCCTGGCGATCACGACCGGCTGGCCGGGCCTGTCTGGCGCGCAGACCGCGCCGCCGCCCTACAAACCCGACGGCACGGTGCTGCTCAGCGGCGAGGTCCCGCCGTCCAACCTGCTCAGCAAGGAAGGCGCCGACTACCTGCGCCACCTGATCGTGGACAAGCCCTTCGGATCGGGTCCGCCGCTCGCTGACATCAAGGCCGAGCGGGCGCGGCAGGACGCGATCATGCGCGTCTTCCTCGATCCGATGCGCCGACGCTACGCCGTCAATGTGGCCGAGGAGACGATCGGCGGCGTGCTCGTGGACGTCGTCACGCCCGCCGATGGCGTCTCCCCCGAAAACCGCGACCGCGTGCTGATCAATCTGCATGGCGGCGGCTTCGTCACCGGCGCGCGATCGGCATCACTGGTGGAATCGGTTCCGCTCGCCGCGCTCATGCGCATCAAGGTGATCTCGATCGACTACCGGATGGGCCCCGAATACCAGTTCCCGGCGGCCAGCCAGGACGTCGCGGCGGTCTATCGGCAGGTGCTCAAGACCCATGACGCCAAGCGGGTGGGCCTCTATGGCTGCTCGGCGGGCGGCACCCTGGCCGCGCAGTCTATCGCCTGGTTCCAGAGCCACGATCTTCCTAACCCCGCCGCCGTCGGCGTTTTCTGCTCTTCACTGGGCCAGATGGTGGCAGGCGACTCCGCTCACCTGGCCGGCGGGCTTTTGGGCTCTGGCCCTCGCCGAGCGCCGCCCCCTGCCGCTAGCGCGTCGCCGCCGGCGCCGCGTGCGCCGACCTATATGGGCGATGCGCGCCGCGATGATCCGCTCGCTTACCCGGAGGTGTCGCGCGACGTGCTGGCGCGGTTCCCGCCAACCCTGCTGATCTCAGGAACGCGCTCTTTCGAATTCAGCGCCGCCTTGAACTCCCACAACAAGCTGACCGCCGCCGGCGTGCAGTCCCAGTTCCATGGCTGGGACGGTCTGTTTCACGCCTTTATCTACAATTCCGAGCTGCCGGAATCGCGCGAGGCCTACGACATCATGGTGCGCTTCTTCGACACTCACCTGGCCAAGTAAGTTGAAGGCCTGGCCGCCTGCGCTGTGTGCGGGCGGCTAGGCTTTCGACGCGGCGCGCTTGGCTAGGGCGATCGCGCCCATGGGGCCGGCGTCGGGACCAAGGGCTGCGGCCCTTATGATGCTGTCGGCGGATTTCGCGGTTACGAACGGCAGATAATCGCCAAGCCGTTCAACCAGGATCTGGCGCACGAGAGGCAGCAGGAAAGAGCGCTCCAGCGCCACGCTGCCGCCGAAGAGGATGCGCTCGGACGAGGTGGTCAGCAAAATGGCGCCGCAAAGCTCGGCGATGTCCCAGGCCACGTAACGCCACGCCGGATGGTCGTCCGACGCCGCGGCTGCGTCCATGCCCAACCGCTGCGTCAGTGCTGGGCCGCACACCAGCCCCTCGATGCAGTCGTCGTGAAAGGGGCAGGCGCCCGCAAAACTGTCGCCGGGCGCGCGGCGCAGCCGAAGGTGCCCGATCTCAGGATGCATCGCGCCGTGGACAGGCCGCCCGCTGATCAACAGCCCCCCGCCCACACCCGTGCCGATGGTGACGTAGCTCAAGGCCTCGCAGCCCTTGCCAGCGCCCCAAAGGTGTTCGGCCAAGGCTGCGCCATTGACGTCGGTGTCGATATCCCAAGGACAGTCGAAGCCGTCGGTGAGCATGGCCGCGACACGCGCGCCGCTCCAGCCGGGCTTTGGCGTAGCCAGGATGGTCCCGTAATCGGGCTGGCCGCGATCCAGCTGCAGGGGCCCGAACGAGGCGATGCCGATCGCCTGCAGCGACCAAAGCGCTCGCCAGCGATCGATCTGATCGCGAAGCGCACCCAAGGTCTCGGCTGGCGCTTGGGTCGCCAATGTGACCCGCTCGGTGATCTGATCGCCGTCGGCGAGAATGGCGATGGCCTTGGTGCCGCCAAGCTCGACGCCGACGAGGCGTTCAGGGCCGCTCACGGCTACGCCTCAAGCTCGGCGTTTTCGCCGCTCAGGCGAAGGCGCAGCATCGGGGCGAACGTGGCGCCAAAACGCTTTTCGCGGGGGGCCGAGACGTCATCGCCCCAGTCGTCGACGAAGCTTGTCACCTGCAGGTCGGGCATGACCAGCCAACTATAGGTTTGCCGCGGCGCCTGGGGCGGGTTGGCGAACACTAGGCCCGTGCCGTTCAACGGCCGCCATTGCTGGCCAAGCCCTTCGGCCACCATGCCGTAGAGCCCCGTGGGGCCGACGGGACCTTCGGGATTGAAGACGTGGCTCTGGGTCGACCAGAACAGGTAATAGCGACCCTCGTGGAAGACCACGTGAGGGCGTTCCAGCTCGTTGTTGAGCGTATCGGCGCTGATGATCGGCGGCAGGATGGTCCATTGAGCCGCCGCCTCCTCATCCGCGCGGGCCGCGCCGATGACGCCGTTGAAGGCCGAAGGCGATCCGGCCTTCGACGCGGCGAAGAACACATAGTGGCGACCATCGGCCGGGTCGCGGAAATAGGCCGGATCGCGAAACGCCTTGATGGTGCCCACAGCGCCCGAGCCAGCGTCGCTGGCCATGTAGAAGTCTGGGTCAAGCAGGACAAACTCGTTCAGATCACGCCAGTCCCCCAGCGACCACGACCCCGTTTGACCGCGCAAGGTGGCGCGCGCGCGAAACAGGCGCTGCTCGAAAGTGAGGGCCGCCTCGCCGCGCCGACCCGTAGCCGTGAAATAGAGCGTCAGGCTGGCGGCGTCCTGGTCAAGGACGGCCGAGCCTGACCATTCACGACTGCCGGGCGAGAAGCCGTCCGGCATGGCCGGGCCAAGATCGCTCCATCGCCCGTCGGTCCGGGAAAAGAGGTGGATTCGCGCGTGGCCATGACGCTCGTCGGGATCGGGGAAGCGTGGCGCGCCAAGCGCCATCCATAGGGTCTCGCCTCCCGGCAACGCAAAGGCGGCCCCGTCCGCGTCCTGGATCGGCCAGGCGTCCCAGATGTCAATGTCGGGCGCGGCTCGAACCACGTCGGACGGCCCAAGGATCGGCGCGCTATGGGCCGCGTCCAGCGAGATCTGGCGCACCTGCGCCGCGGTCCAGGCTGTCGCCGGTGCGTCGCCGGCGGCGGGGACGCTCGATTGTGGATCAGTGCGCATCACCGAGGCTGAGCGCCTGGTCGCGCCCGCCGCCGCCAAGGGCGCGTCGAGCTCATCGTCGCGGGAAGAGAGAGGTATGCGGGCACCGGGCTGATCCGAACTTCTAACTTAAGCCTTCTGCGTACTGGAATGCTGCGGTCGTTACAATCGATTGTATAGCCAAAAGGCGCCCGTTTCTCTTTCGCCTGAAGCCGGGCGGCGCAACCGATGGAGCTCCGCATGGCCTGAACCACAAGGTCATTTCGGCTCGATCGAGCGCCAAACTCCCGCGGCGTCGCACGGGCAAGCTGGCGGCGACATGGGTCCATTGCCGGTCAAATGTCTCGCAGAACCGCAATCGATTACGTTTGGGCTTGTATTCGACCATGGCTTGTTCGACGCTGCGCCTAGCCAGCCGGCGATAGACCGGCGCGCCCGCGGAGGACGATCGTGAGCATCCATAGAAGAGATTTCGCGCGCCTTGGCGTCGCCGCCATCGCCGCGTTCGGCCTTGGTGTTCCAGCCCGCGCGCAGGACGCCTCGCCGTTCGCCGATGTCCTTGCCCACATCGACCCGCAATTGCGTCCCTCGGCTTTACGCATGCTGACCATGTCGGCTCAGTCGCAGCCGCTGGGCGACGCCACCGTCGCCAAGCGTCGGACCGAAAGCGCCAGCTATGCGGCGCCGCTGCTGCCCGACATTCGCGTCGACGAGCGCCAGATTGCAGGCGCGCGCGGGCATCCGCCGGTTACGGTGTTTGTCATCAACGCCGGCGGCGCGGGCGCGCGGCCCGGCATCCTGCACACCCACGGCGGCGGCTTTATTCTGGGCCAGGCCCGCTACGAACTTCGTTTTTTGCAGGAGCTGGCGCGCGACCTCGACTGCATCGTGGTGTCGGTCGAGTATCGCCTCGCGCCCGAGGCGCGCTTTACCGGATCGCTCGAGGACAACTATGCGGGCCTGCGGTGGATGCACGCCTCCGCGCGCGAACTTGGCCTTGATCCCAAGCGTGTCGCGCTGCTGGGCGAAAGCGCCGGGGGCGGGCACGCCGCCTTGCTTGCGATCGCCGCGCGTGACCGGGGCGAGGTTCCGGTCGCCTTCCAGGCCCTGATCTATCCCATGCTCGATGATCGCACGGGTAGTTCGGTCAGGACGCCGGCCCATATCGGTGCGGTGCTGTGGGATGCCGCTTCCAACCGTTATGGCTGGCGCAGTTTGCTCGGCGTTGAACCGGGCGGGGGCGCCGTTCCAGCCGCCGGCGTGCCGGCGCGGGTCGCTGACCTGGCCGGCCTGCCGCCGACCTTCATCGCGGTGGGCGGGGTGGATCTCTTCGTCAGCGAGGACATCACCTACGGGCGGCGTCTGAACGAGGCGGGCGTGCCGGTCGAACTGCACGTCTTCCCCGGCGGCTATCACGCCTTTGACCGCGTCGCGAGCGAGACTGAAATCGCCGAACGGTTCACGCGGATCAAGATGGACGCGCTTCGCCGCGCCTTTGGTCAGGCCTTGCCGGCTTAGCGGTCAGCTGGAGGCGCGGACGATCAGTTCGGGGTCGAGCACGACCGATCCCGTCCGCTTTCCTTCCACCCGCTTGAGCAGGCACTCCACCAACTGGGTGGCGCCGGCGGCGACATCTTGGCGAACCGTCGTCAGGGCAGGCATCGAGGTGCGGGCCATCGCCAGATCGTCAAAGCCCACGACCTTGACGTCACGCGGGGCGTGGACCCCCCGCGCGGCGAAGGCCTGGATCGCCGACAGGGCGATCATGTCCGAAGCGGCGAAGACGCCGTCGGGCAACTGTTCGGCCTCATCCAGGAACTGAGCGATCTCGGCCGAATTCAGCTCGGCCGCCAGATGGGTGGGGATCTCGACCAGGTTGGCCGCGCCCTTGCTGTCGGCGATGGCCGCGCGGGCGCCCTCCAGCCGGTGGCGGATCTCGATCGCCTTGGCGTTGCCAAAGAAGGCGATGTTCTTGCAGCCGCGTTCGATCAGGTGAAGCGTGGCCAATCGGCCGCCCAGGAAGTTGTCTGTGCCTACAGAGCAATGGGCCTGACCGGGTGCGAAGGCGCCCCAGGCGACCATGGGCAGGTAGTGCTGGGCCGCCGCATCCAAAATGGCCGACTGGTCCGACTGGCCGATGATGATGAAGCCATCGACCCGATCGGCGGCGATCATCTCTTCAAGCCAGTCCTCTCGGTCGGGAATGACGCGCGAGAGCACCAGCTCAAAGCCGCGCTCGGTCAGCTCGTCGGCCAGGCAGCCGATCATGGTCATGAAGAATGGATCGGAAATGTGCTGCGCGCGCTCGTGGCCCAACGGGATGACCACGCCGATCGCGCCACGCCGTTTGATCCGCAGGTTTCTGGCGAATGAGCTGGGGCGAAAGCCATGCTTGTCGGCCAGGGCGCGGATGCGCTCTTCCGTGGCGGCGCTGACCATGCCCTTGCCGGCGAGCGCGCGCGACACGGTGGCCGCCGACACGCCGGCCAGGCTGGCGAGGTCGTAGATTGTGCGAACCTTATTGGCCAAGAGGCCTCCCTGTCACCGCCCGTTCCACGACGCCCCCGGCCGCATGTCAACCGCTTATTGGGCGCCGTAGCAGCGCTGACGACCGCCAGCCTAGCCGGCCGGCTTGGTCTCGACGGGGGAGTAGTCGTTTACATCACGTTCGGCCAGCCGGGCGGCGAACGGCTTACGCACCGCGTTCCAGACACAAAGCGCCGCCAGGAGGCTGGCCAGGGCCGCCCCCGCGGTGATGCTCCAGGCGATCTCGCCCAGCCAGTCGCCGGCAAGCCCCATCAACAGCGGCGCGACGACGGCGCCGACGCAGGTGAAGAACAGCAGCAAGCCGGCGATGGATCCATGGCGGCTCTTGTCATGGCAGCTGATGCCCGCCGAGTTGAGGGTCGGGTAGAGCACCGACATGAACAGGCCCGTCGCCGGAAGCGCGAACAGCGCGACGTCGCGGCCGCCAGCGACGGCGACCCAGAACAGCGCGGCCATGGCGCTGCTGCAGATGGCCACCACGACCGTCCAATCAAACTTGGACAGCAGCCACACGCCCAGGAAGCGGCCGATGGCGCGCAGCACGAAGAAGATCGCCACCGCATAGGCGACCAGCCACACCCAAGGCCCCTGGTAGCTGGACAGATAGGTGGGCGCCCAGACGTAGACGGCGGCTTCGGCGCCCACATAGAGCATCAGGGCCAGGCCAAAGAACAGCGAGGCCGGATCGCGCATCAGCCGCAGCGCCTCATCGGGGCGGACAGGCCCCTGGGCGGTCGCGACCGGACGGGGGAAACGCGCGGCGAACGATCCGATCAGCAAAAGGGCGCAAAGCCCCGCGGCCAGCAGATAAACCCACTTCCAGCTCGCTCCGCTCTGGACCAGATAGGCCACAAGCGCTGGGCCAACGATGGCGCCGACGCCAAAGAAGCCCTCCACCAGATTCATGGTCCGGGCGTGCTCGCCCGTGGAGCGTGAAAGGTCGCCGATGAGCGCAAGCGCTCCCGATTTGAAGACGCCGATCCCCAGGCCTGAAATGAACAGCAGGCCCGTGAAGAACAGGAAGTCGTGGCCGGCCGCGAACAGCGCCGAGGCCACGCCAAAAAGTCCAAGCCCAATCAGAATCGTCGCCTTGCGCCCAAGGCGGTCGGCCAAGAAGCCAAGACCGATGGCGGCGATGCCGATGCCCGACATGGTGGCGTACTGGAACGAGCCGGCGGCCGTCAGCCCGAGGCCGAACTCGCGGATCACCTCGGGGATCACCGTGCCCACGGCGTCCGTCGTCATGGCGAACATCGCAAACATCAAGAAGACGAGGATTTTCAGCAACAGCGAGCCGCGCGCCCTCGCCGATGGAATCTGTTGGTTCGCCATGATGTCTCCCCCTGCTGCGAGGTCGCCAGCCGATCGGCTCGCAGCGCCTCACGCTCTTGCTTTGAGGGCAGACCTTAGTAGGGAGGCAATCGATTGCAAGGCCGGAATTTTGGGCGTATGTCACCCATAAGTCCGCCAGGATGGCGCGGCCGGCGAAGAGGGTCTTTAGCGCACGAGTCTTGCCACGGCGGCCGCAGCGACGACCCAGAACGAGCCGCAGCTCAAGCAGATGAAGGCTGTGCGCTGCAGAGGGCTCCAGACGGCGGAGGCGTCGGCGGCGGTGGATAGAGAACGCGAACCCATGGACTTCCTCCACACCTGCTGTGCGTTTGTCGATGGTTTGTCGCCCAGGTGATCTTCAGGCGCCATCTGGTAGAAATACGCGCTGGGCGGCGGATGGATGCCGCCCTCCGCCGCGCGTCAGCCGAAAATGGCCTTCAGGACGACAAACAGCGCGGCCCAGAACACGCCGCAGGTGACCACCAAAAAGCCCAAGGTCAGGCGTGGAGGCCACTTGGCGTCGGACGCGAACGCCTCGTCCAGGTCGGCTTGCAAGCGACGGGCGGGACTTTCGGCGTGCGCCTCCATACCCGTGATGGCGTGTAGACGGGGGGCGGCCGGATCCATGATCTCGTCGAGACCTTGATCAACCCTGCGCTTGTGATTCACCGAACGGCTCCCTTCTGGAACAGCCCGTCTTCTATCGCGCGGGCCTAAACAAACCGTCGGCGTACATGCTTAAGCAATCGCCAACGCGCTGGGACGACTGATTGCGGCCGCATCCCATAACGAAGTTATGTGAAGTTTAGATCGGGGGACGGCAAGTCTAACGCTGCGGTGGCAGGCAAGGCTGCCGCGTTTGGGCCGGCGATCTGCAGTCGAGCGCGGCCGATGGGAGCGCAAAAAGCTCATTTTGAGCAAGCCGTAGGCGGCCGCTATTCTCCTGTTAGCCGAAAGCCTTTGCCATTTGTGAACCACGTTCTTATCACGGCGCATCGTTTGGCCTCCCGGCAGGTCGAGGGCGGGGCGCTGGGATGTTCAATGTCGAGAGGGGCGATACGGTAACGGCCGCGCAGCGTGCGCCAGCCGCCGTGGCCGATCCCATAAAGCGCGCGATGGACGTGATCGTGGCGCTGGGGATGTTGATCTTCACCCTGCCCGTAACCCTGCCCGCCGCGGCCTTCGTGGCCCTGACCTCCGAAGGTCCGATCTTCTTTTCCCAACGCCGCACGGGCCTCAACGGCCAGACCTTCATGATCTTGAAGTTTCGCTCCATGCGCGTTCGTCAAGAGGGCGGCTTTCGCCAGGCAACGCGCGACGATGACCGCATCACGCCCATCGGGCGTTTCCTTCGCCGCTCCAGCATGGATGAGCTGCCTCAGCTGCTGAACATCCTAAAGGGCGAGATGTCTTTGGTCGGGCCGCGTCCGCACGCGGTGGACCATGACGCCCAGTGCCGCGCGGTGATCGCAGACTATGATGCGCGCTATCTTGTGCGGCCGGGTCTGACGGGCCTGGCCCAGGTGTCGGGGCTGCGAGGCGAGTCTGGCGATGACCACATGGCCGAACGCGTGCGCCTGGACATCGCCTACATCGAGCGCTGGTCCATCGTTCTGGACCTCAAAATCCTGTGCAAGACCGCGGCGGTCGTTCTCTTTCAAAAGCAGGCCTACTAGGGACCCGCGAGCACGCCGCGCCTGGCGTCAGGCCGCTTGCCGCAAGCAAGGGTGGGCCGCCGTGGAGATGAGGCAGCGGATAACGCAGGCGGCCGCGAGTTGGCGACTGGGGGCTAATCCGTAGCCGAGCAAGCGCCCGTCAGGCCCCAAGGCGCGCCACCGCCACCGGTCGCCAGTCTCAGAAATGGTAAAGTTATCTAGTCGCCCGGACATTTCCATACCGCGTCTTGTTATTGATGTCGGGCTGAACGACTGGCGCGGCGCCAAGTTGCGTCTAGATTTCGACGTTGCGTGCAAAATACTCTCAAGCATTACCGCGGCGCCCCTGAGCGCGCCGCGGCCCTAGACCCAGGCCAGCCGCCGCTTGACGAGCAGCCGCCCCGACGACCGTATACGCGCGTCAGCGGCTATCGCCGTCGGCCCGTCATCCTATATGTAAGCCTCAAGTGGAGGAAAAAATGATGATGGGCCGTGGGTCGAAGTTGATGGCGATGCTCGGGGTGGCGCTTTGCGTCGGTCTGGTGAGCATTGATACGGC
Source organism: Caulobacter sp. NIBR2454 (assembly GCF_027474405.1). Lineage (GTDB taxonomy): Bacteria > Pseudomonadota > Alphaproteobacteria > Caulobacterales > Caulobacteraceae > Caulobacter. The sequence goes on along the minus strand of NZ_CP114871.1, from coordinate 3,305,830 downwards.
GGACGCCGCCCGTCGCGGCAGCTTCGGCAGCCGCGGATCGCGCACCTATCAGGCTCCGCCTCCAACCCGCACAGCGCCGGGCCAGGCTGCTCCCATACAGCGTTCCATGACCCAGCCCGCGCCGGGTCAACAGGCCGCGCGCCCGGGCGCCCCGGCTGCGGCTCCCGCCGCGCGCGCGCAGCAACCGCGCCGCGGCTTTCTCGGCGGTCTGGGCGGCGGCATTCTGGGCGGCCTGCTCGTGGGCGGTCTGATCGGGGCCCTGATGGGCAATGGCTTTGGCGCTGGAATGGCCGGGTTGGGCGCGGTGCTGTTCCAACTGGCGCTGCTGGCTGGCGGCGCGTTCCTGCTGATGAAGCTTTTGCGCCGTCGCCAACAGCCTGCCGTGGCCACGGCAGGCGGCTGGTCCAACACCACGTCCAACCGTGAGCCGATCTATCCCGCCGGCTTTGGACGCAGCCAAGGCGAGGCCGCGCCCGCCTACGCGCCTGAGCCGCAGGCCACGGTCGCCACGACCGAGATCGGTGTGACCGGCGCGGACCGCGAGACGTTCGAGCGTCTGATGATGGAAATCCGCGAGGGCTTTGGCCGCGAGGACTATGCAGCCTTGCGTGAGCGCACCACGCCCGAAGTCATGGGCTATCTGGCCGAGGAACTTGGGCAGAACGCCACCGAAGGCAAGCGCAACGAGATCTCCAACGCCAAGCTGCTCGAAGCCGACGTCGCCGAGGCCTGGAGCGAAGGCGATCGTGAATATGCGACCGCCGCCATGCGCCACGAAGCCATCGACGTGATCCGCGACCGCGCCACCGGCGCGGTGCTGGAAGGCGATCCGCACCAACCGGTCCAGACCACCGAGCTGTGGACCTTCGTGCGGCAGGGCCAAGGTCCCTGGAAGCTGTCGGCCATCCAACAGGCCTAAGCTTCTTGGAGCCAATCAAGCGCCCCCGGCGATCACTCGCCGGGGGCGCTTTTACGTCTTCTGACTAGAAGGGAAAAAAGACGGGTATGGCCAGCATGGCCACCAGCCAGGTGATCAGGTTCAACGGTATCCCGACCCTTACGAAGTCCAGATAGCTATAGCCGGCCATGTTGTAGACCAAGACATTGGTCTGATAGCCGAACGGCGTGGCGAAAGCGGCTGAGGCGGCCATCATCACGGCCACCAGGAACGGTCGCGGATCCACGCCCAGGCTTTCAGCCAAGGCCACGGCGATCGGCGTGATCAGCACCGCGACCGTGGCGTTGGACAACAGCTCGGTCGCAAAGAGCGTCACCCCATAGAGGACGATCAGGGCGCCCAGCGGCCCCATGGGACGGATGACATCGATCAACCTGGACGCACCGGCCTGAGCCAGGCCCGTAACCTCGATAGCGGTGCCGACCACCACCATCCCTGAGATCAGCAGCAAGATCTCTGGGCGCAGACCCGCATAGGCCTCCTCCGGCGTGATCACCTTGAGCAGGATCAGCGCCACCGCCCCGGCGAAGGCCGCCGCCGCGATCGGCGCCCAGCCCAGAGCCGCTGCGGCGATCACCAGCGAAAAGACCCCAAAGGCGATCAGCGCCGGCCGAAGCTGGAACGGCCGATCGGCCGCGCCATAGAGCGCCACGTCGCCAAGATGCGCGTCGCCCGAACCATCCGGCTGGTTGCGCGCCTCGCCCAATCGCGGGAACCCGAAGGGCAAAAGACGGCGCCTGCGGGCCGCGGCCTTGGCCTCGGCTTGGCGTCGCGTCTCTTCAAGCAAGGCCAGCCGCTGGGCTTGCGCCTCGTCTCGCGCCACCGCGCGACCCAGTTGGCGCGCGCCTACGAAATAGAGCCAAAGACCGCCGGCCGCGGCGATGCAAAGGCCTACCGGCGCAATCTCGAAAAGGCCAAAGCCCGGCTGGCCGGCGTTGCGGGCCATGTCGTTGACCAAGAGGTTGGTCGATGTTCCGATCAGTGTGATCAGCCCGCCCATCACCGTGGCGTGGCTGAGCGGCATCAAGAAGCGCTTTGGCGACAGCTTGAGCGACTTGGCCACATCGCGGATCACCGGCGCGGCCAGCACCACCACCGGCGTATTGTTCAAAAAGCCGCCGACCGAGCCGCAAAGGCCGATCACGATCCAGATGCCGCGCGCCCCGATCCGCGCCGAGAGCTTGGTGGCCTGACGGATCATCAGGCCCAGCAGTCCTGAAAGCTCGATCGCATAGGCGATGACGAACAGGCCAGCCAGGGCGATGACAGCCGGACTGGCGAAGGCGCCCTGCACCTCTACGGGTCGCACCACCCCCGTCATCAGGAGCGCCGCGGCGCCGCTCAGCGCCACGACATCCGAGCGCAGCTTGCCGTGGATCATCAACCCGACTACCGCGACAAGCACACTCAAGGCGACGATCTGATCGAAGGTCATTGGCTCTGCAGAGCCCCCCGCGACGCCCAGGTCAACCGTTTTCGCCCCGCCGCCGCCTATTGGCCCAAAGCCATGCTAGGCTGTCCCCCATGCTAAAGCCCATCGCGACGCTTTGCCTGCCGATGGTCGTCCTTGCGGCGTCCGCATTCGCCCTGAGCGCCTGTGAGCGCCAGCAAGAGGCCATGGCGCCGGAGCCGCAATCGCCGCCGGTTGCGGCCGTGAGCCCGACACCGCCGCAGCCGCCGCAGCCCGTCGTTGATCGCGCCGCCCTTCTTGAGGCGATGAGCGTAGCGGCGTCCGCCTATGCGGCCGGACAAGAGCCTGCGGGCGAGGGTTTGGCTGGACGGCGCTTTGTGGTTCGTCAGGTCTTTGGCTGCGGCGGCCCGGCGCCGCCCAGGGCCGCCGATGCGCCAGGCGATGGCGTCGGGCGATGGAGCTGGTCGCAGGATCGTAAGGCGGTCCAGATTGATCTTGCCCCCGCCGATTGGAGCGGCTCCGCCCTGATCGAGGGCGGCGACCAAAGCTGGGAGGCGGCCGAAGGGTTTTGGCTGCTGCGCCCGTGGCAGCTGTCGGGCGGCTGCCCCGCCGTGACGGCCGACCCCCTGGCCAGCGAGCCGGCGCGGCCATCACCCCAATCGGCCGGCATCGCGGCGGTGTTTGATGAGTCGAGCTCGCGGCTGGGGCGCCGCAACGGCCGCGCCTATACCACGGCTCTGCGCGGCGAAGATGGTGCGCCCCCCGCCACTACAGGCGGCTACCGTCTGGTCCTCGAGGGACGCTTCACCGCCTTCGCCAGTGGCCGGGCCGTCCGCTGCCGGGCGGCCAGCCCCGACCAGCGCCCCGTTTGCATCGCGGCGGCGCGCGTCGATCGCGTGGCGTTCGAAGACGCCTCGGGGGCTGTGCTTAGCGAATGGCGCGCCGGTTGACCTTGGCTCACGAGCCGCGGGCTCTGACCCGCATCTGCGCCCAGACATAACGACACATTGATCCCGGCGCTGACCCCTCCTGGACGCCGCGGCCGGGGAACCTTGGCCATAGGTCGGGCTTTTCCTGAAAGGAAGGCTGGGCTGAAGGGGCCTGGCGCGTGAGGCCGCATGACCGAAACAACCCGTATCTCCACCGGCAATACCGGTCTTGATCTGATTTTGCGTGGAGGGTTGCCGCCAGAAAGGCTCTATCTGGTCGAAGGCGAGCCAGGTTCGGGCAAGACCACCTTAGGCCTGCAGTTCCTTCGCGAGGGCGTCGAACGCGGCGAGCCGGTCCTCTACATCACCCTATCGGAAACGAGCGAAGAGCTGCGGGCGGTGGCCGCATCCCACGGCTGGACGCTGGACGGGATCGAGCTTTTCGAACTGTCGTCCGCCGACGAGGTGCTTGGCCAGGGGCGTCAGCAATCGATCCTCAACTCCTGGGAAGTGGAGCTGGGCGGCACTATCCGGCTCATCCAGGAGCAGGTGGAGAAGATCAATCCGCGACGCGTGGTCTTTGACAGCCTGTCGGAAATGCGGCTGCTGGCCCAGGACCCCTTGCGCTATCGCCGCCAGGTTTTGGCTCTCAAGCAGTTCTTCGCAGGTCGCAAGACGACGGTTCTGCTGGTGGACGACCTGTCGACCTCGGGCGGGCGCGATGCGCATCTGCACAGTCTGTGCCACGGGGTGATCACCCTTGAGCGGCTGACGCTGCAGTTCGGCGCCGCCCGCCGCAGGCTGCAGGTTCAAAAGCTCCGCGGCGTGGACTTCATCGCCGGCTACCACGATCTGACGATCCGCAAGGGGGGGCTCGAAGTCTTCCCAAGACTGATCGCTTCCGAACATCACGTTCCCTTCACGGGCGAGCCCACACCGAGCGGACTGTCAGAGCTCGACGCCTTGCTGGCCGGTGGTCCCCTGCGTGGCTCCAGCACCTTGATCAGCGGCCCGGCGGGCGCGGGTAAGACGACGCTTGCCCTGCAATATCTCTACGCCGCCTGCGAGCGCGGCGAGCCGACAGTCCTCTATGAGTTTGACGAGCGGATCGGCACGCTCCTGGTCAGGAGCAAGGCCATGGGAATGGACCTTGAGCGACATGTCAGGGAGGGTTGTCTCAAGATCCAGCAGATCGATCCGGCGGAGATGTCGCCCGGCCAATTCGTCGCCCTGGTGCGCGAGGAGGTCGAGGTGCGCAAGGTTCGCTTGATCGCCATCGACAGCCTCAACGGCTACATGGCCGCTATGCCGCAGGAGCAGCAGATGCTCCTGCAAATCCACGAACTGCTGTCCTATCTGAACCAGCAAGGCGTCACGACGCTGCTGATCAATCCGCAGCATGGGCTGGTCGGCACAATGTCATCGACCCTGGACGTCTCTTACGTATCGGACGCTGTGATCCTTGTGCGCTTCTTCGAAGCCGGCGGTCGCATGCGCAAGGCCATCTCAGTGATCAAGAATCGCGGGGGCGCTCACGAAGACTCAATTCGGGAGCTGCGCGTTGATAGTCGAGGCTTGCGCGTCGGCGAGCCGCTTGTGGACTTCAAGGGCGTGATGACCGGAACCCCCGAATACATCGGCGAGCCTCAGCCTCTTTTGGAAGATCGCGCTTGATGAGGGAGCGGTTTGTTGCCGCCTGAGTTTGAGCAGGAAGGGCGGCTGGTCCTGATCTGCGCGCCCTTCGGCAGTGACGGGGCCAATGTCGCGCGCCTGGCGGAGCGTGCTGGCTACAGCGCGGCGACCTTCGACCGGATTGAAGTCTTGGCCGCGCGGTTGGACGATGGCGTGGGAATGGTTGTCGTCACCGAAGAAGGCCTCGCTGGCGATCTTCGCTTTCTGCGCCAAGCCTTGGAAGAGCAGCCATCCTGGTCGGACATCCCCGTCCTGTTGCTGGTATCAAAGAACATCCATCGGCCCGGCGCGGCCGACGCAGCCCGCATCTCCGTCCGGGGTCTAGCCAACAATCTCGTGGTGCTTGAGCGCCCTCTGGGTTCGACCTCCTTGATCAGCGCGATCGATTCGGCGCTACGCAGTCGCCAGCGCCAGTTTCAGACGCGCGATCACATCGCAGAGCTTGTCAAAAGCCGCAGAGACCTGGCTGAAAGCGAGGCGGAACTGAAACGCATCGCTGACGCTCTGCCGGTGCTGATCGGCTTTGTCGGATCGGACCTGCGCTATCGCTTCGCCAACCGCGCCTATCTGGACTGGTTCGGCCAAGAGCCTGAAGCGGTGCTTGGAAGGCACGTCAGGGAGGTCGCCGGCGAAGAAGCCTTCGCCGCCCGATGGCCAAGTATGGAGCGGGCGCTGGCGGGCCACGAGGCGCGGCTGCAACTCAGTTGGCCTCACGCCGACGGGCGACGTCGGGAAGCCGACATTCGCTATCTGCCGCGACACGACGCCTCCGGCGCGGTCGATGGTTTCCACGTCTTTGTCATGGACGTCACTGAGCGGGTGATGGGCGAGGAAGCCTTGCGCCAGACCGCTGAACAACTGGAGGAGCGGGTCGCCGAGCGCACACGCGAACTGCAGGCCGAGGTCGAAAGTCGCGCCCAGACCGAAGCGGCGCTGCGCCAAAGCCAAAAGATGGAAGCGGTAGGTCAGCTGACGGGCGGTATCGCCCACGACTTCAACAATATGCTCACCGGCATCATTGGCGCTCACGACATGATCCGTCGCCGGCGCGCGGCCGGCCGTGACGACGATATCGACCGCTACATGGATGCGGCCTCGGCCTCGGCGGCGCGCGCCGCCGCACTGACCGAACGTCTTTTGGCCTTCTCACGCCGCCAGACCCTCGACCCCAAGGCCGTCGACGCCAATCAGCTCATCGCCTCTTTACTCGACCTGCTGCTGCGCACGGTCGGCGAGCACATCCAGGTGGAGGTCGCCCTGGAGGCTGATCGCCCGCTAGTCGTCGACGCCAATCAGCTCGAGAGCGCCATCCTCAACCTGTGCATCAACGCCCGCGACGCCATGCCGACGGGCGGGACGCTGCGGATCGAGACCGCTCTGGTCGACGACAGCGGTGATGAGAGCGGCATGCCGCAATCTTACGTACGGATCGCCGTGCTCGACACCGGCGTGGGTATGGCCCCGGAGGTCCTGGATCGGGTGTTCGAACCGTTCTTCACCACCAAGCCCATCGGCCAGGGAACCGGACTCGGGCTGTCGATGGTTTATGGCTTCGCCAAGCAAAGCGGCGGGCAGGTTCGAATCTTTAGCAGCCCCGGCGGCGGCGCCACGGTCGAACTGCTGCTCCCCGTCGCCCAAGCGGTGGAGGCCGCCGCGGCGCCGACCAAGCGCCTCTCGGACCATGACGGTGGTGGCAAGAGCGTCCTTTTGGTGGAGGACGACCCGTCAGTTCGATTGCTGGTGAGGGACCTTTTGATCGAGCTGGGCTATGCGGTGATGGAGGCGGCCGAGCCCCAAGCGGCGATCGCTCACCTGCGCTCCCCTGAGCCGGTGGACTTCATGGTCTCCGATGTCGGCCTGCCTGGCATGAACGGGCGTCAGCTAGCGGAAGTAGCGCGCCAATACCGCCCTGAGCTGCCGATCCTGTTCGTGACCGGCTATGCCGAGAACGCCGCCATACGTTCGAGCTTCTTGGGCACCAACATGGACATGATCGCCAAGCCATTCGACCTGAACACCTTGGGGGGAAAGATCGCCGAGTTAACGGGCGCGCAGAACGGCTAGGCCGTCCTGGATAGATCCGATCCGCTGCTTACCACCCGCAACGCAAAAGGGCCCTGGCCGGACTACCGGTCAGGGCCCTTCGACATTCAAAGTTTGCCGCTAGATGTCGCGAGCAGGGCTTGTTGTCCCGCCCGCATATGGCGCTTGGCGGCCGCTGCGATCGTCAACGCTCACGTCGTCGCTTGAACCGGTGAAGGAGCGGTCCTCACGTCGCAGGCTGCGTTCACGCTCGATGTCTTCTCGGCTGTAGGGCTGAGCGTCCTGGTTGAACTGCGTCCAGCCGGCCTCGCGGTAGGCTGCGCCGCGGCTCGAGGCGTCAAAGCCGTTGCGGCCGTTCAGGAGGGCCTCGATGCGATCGGCTTCGCTATCATCGGCGCGGACGCTGACCAGCGTTCCGCCGCGCCGAACGCCTTCGGAATAGACGTTGGCTTCTTCGTCTGAGTGACCAGCTTCCTTCAAGGCGCCCAGGAGGCCCCCGGTCGCGCCGCCGGCCGCCGCTCCGACAGCCGCGCCAACGGCGGTGGAGGCCAGCCAGCCTGCAGCCACAACGGGACCAAGGCCAGGAATGGCCAGCATGCCAAGGCCGGCCAGCAGACCTGCGCCGCCGCCGATCAGGCCGCCGGTCGTGGCGCCCTTGCCAGCGCCGTCGGCCACGTCGTTTTCACCGTCGCCATTGGCGTCGCCGAGCGGGCCGGCGCCCGATGCGTGCTTGTGGCCTTCGTGCCAGTTGTCGCTGTTGTTGGAGACGATGCTGATGCGTTCATGCGAAACGCCGGCCGTCTCCAGATCGGAGACTGCGGCGAGCGCTTCAGTGTGGCTGTCAAACAGCCGCGTGACGGTGCGGGTCATGGTCAATGCTTCCTAGATTCAAATTTGGGGGTGCGGTCGAGATCAGTTGGGCGTCACGACGCCCTTGTAGTCGACCGAGACGGTCACTTGAGCGCCGTCCTTGGTCGCCGGCGCCATCCACAGGCCCTGTTCGTTCTGCGTCAGGGCGCCGATTGAAGAGTAGCCCGCCTTCTCGATCGCACCGCGGGCCTGGTCCTCTGTGAAGGAGCTGGCGCCCGCCGCCGGAGCCGCGTCATCCGTGGTCGGGGTGGTGTCGATCGCCTCGTTGCGGGGAGCCTCGGAGGTCGAGACCACCGGGCCGGCCGTGTTGTCGGTATTGTCTTCAGGCGCGCCACAGGCGGAAAGGCCCGCCGCCATCGTCAGGGCGGCCAGGCTCAGCATAATTTTCGTCATTGGATGTCTCCGTGCTGACGCAACTAAGACGCGGCAGCTACGGAGGTTCCGCTATCGGCGGCCGCGCTCTTGCATGACGAGGCGGTTGCGTGAGACTTCGTCGGCTCCGGCGAAAAGGGTTCACCCATGTCTCATTCCCAAGCAGCAGGCTGGGCAAGGCGCTGTGGGTTGCTGATCGTCGCCGCGACCTTGACGTCTGCGTCCGCCGTCGCCCAAACCTCGAACTTTCGGGCGGTCAAGATCGTCCTGGTCGGAGATTCCACCACGGCGGTACAGGGTGGTTGGGGGCCAAGCTTCTGCGGCAAGCATGTCATGTCCGCGGTGGCCTGCGTGAACCTGGCGCGCGGTGGTCGCAGCACCAGCAACTACCGGGCCGAGGGCTCATGGAATGTCGCGCTCAGCGAGATGAAGTCCGGCGGATTTTCCGCCACCTACGTCCTCATTCAATTCGGTCACAACGACCAACCCGGCAAGCCCGGCCGCTCCACGGATCTGGCCACCGAGTACCCGGCCAACCTGAAGCGCTATGTCGAGGAAGTGCGGGCGGCTGGCGCGATCCCGGTCCTGGTCACGCCTTTGACCCGCCGCCAGTTCACTGACGGCCAACTGATCCGCGACCTCGAGCCCTGGGCGCAGGCGACGCGGCAGGTGGCCGCCGAGACCGGCGCGCCCCTGGTCGATCTGCATGCCGCCAGCACCGCCGCCGTGCAGGCCATGGGCGCGGCGCAAGCGACCCGCTTGGCCCAATCGCCGCCCACGCCCGAAATTCTCGCCGCCGCGCGGACCGGAACCACGATCTCGTCCAAGCCCGCCACGCCGGCGGCGGCGGCGGCTGCTTCTCCCAAACCGCCACAGCAGAACAACGCCCAGATCGAGCCAATGGGCCAGGCCAAGCTTGCGTTCGACTACACGCATCTGGGGCCCGAGGGCGCCGACTACTTCGCCACCATGGTCACCGCTGGGCTGGTCCAGGCTGTGCCCGCCCTGCGGCGCGACCTGATCCCCTGACAGGGCCCTTACGGATCGGGCTGCTCACGCGCCCGGTCGCGATAGAAATTTGCCAAGACCTCGAACGCGGCCTTGCGTTGTCCCGACGGGGAGATCAGGCCCTTGCGGTTCCAGCCCTGCTGATACAGCGGGTGTTGCCGGCGCGGCGCGCGGAAGTCCTTGAGCACCCAGGGCGACATGCCCGCGACCGTGGGGACCTTGCTCACCATCGCCAGGGTCTGGACGTAGTAGCGCGCCTGGAAGTCCTCGGAGAACTTGCGCTGAAGCTGCGGGTCGCTGAACCCCGCCTTGGCGTCGGCCCCGAACTCCGAGAAGATCAACGGCTTGTCGGTCGCCGCCCAGCGCATGGAAGGCACCGCATCCAGCGTGTCGTCCCCATACCAGCCGCTGTAGGTGTTGACGGCCAGCACATCGAGATGCTCGCCCAGCGGGTCGTTGATCACCGTCTGGCGACCATCAGCGGTCTCGACTCGATTGGCCAGCAGGGCCGCCGTCACCAGTCGCGTGTCGTCCAGAGCGCGAACGTCATCGACAAGCCGGCCCAGGAAGCGGTTGCGTGCGTCGCTCACGGGCGTCTCGTTGGCCACGCTCCAGAAGGCGATGGAGGCGCGATTGCGATCCCGTCGGATGTTCTCGGCGAGCATGGACCGCGCCAGGGTCAGGGTCTTGGGATTGGCGAAATCGACCAGCCAGTAGACGGGGATTTCGCTCCACACGAGCAGGCCCATCTCATCGGCCAGGCGGGTGGTGATCTCGGCATGGGGATAGTGGGCTAGGCGCACGAAATTGGCGTCCAGGCCGTCCTTGGCCTCCATCAAAAGCGCGCGGGCGGAGGCCTCGGTCATGGTCCGGGACGGGTTCTCGCCCAGCTCCTCCTCGTGCAGGCTGATGCCGCGCAGGAAGATCGGCTTGCCGTTCAACAGGATCTGGCCCCCCTTGGCTTCGAGGGTGCGCAGACCGACGCGATCCGTCAGCTGATCGCCTGCCGCCGCGATCGTGACGTCGTAGAGCGTCGGCGATTTCGGCGACCACCGCGCCAGGTTGCGCGGCGCCTTGACCTCGCCCGTCCAGGCGCCCTGGGCGTCGGTGGTTCCTGACAGGGTCAGGCCCAGTTTGGCGATGCGCACGGTGACGGGCTGGCCGGCGGCGGAAGTGCCGTCCAGATGGACGGTAGCGGCGATCCGGCCTTGGCGATCCAGTCGCACCCAGGCATCATCCACGAAGGTTTGCGGCGCATAGACCAGCTTCACGGACCGGGTCAGGCCGCCATAGTTCTCCCAGTCGGTGACAGGCGGGGGCACGCCCTCTGGCGTCTGCGTCGAATCCACGCCCACGGTCAGGTTGTTCTCGCCGTCGCGCAGGAGGTCGGTGACCTCGAACGAGAAGGGCGTGAAGCCACCCTCATGCTCGCCGACCTTCTTGCCGTTCAGATAGACCTTAGCGGTGTAGTTGACCGCCTCGAAGCGCAGGAAGGCGCGCTGGCCCGCCGGCGGCTTGGCCTGGAAGCGGCGCTGGTACCAGACAAGCCCCTGATAGTGGCGAAGCTCGGGGGTGTGCGTCAGCCACGAGGCGGGCAGGTCGGCCGTCGCCGAGCGCTGCATGTCGTACTCGTAGAGCGCGGTCGGGTCGGCGCGGGTCACCGCATCGACGTCGCTGTCTTCATAGCGCCGGTGCCCGACCCCTGCCTCGCCGCGATGAAAGCCCAGCAGGCCATCGCGATAGGGATCGATGGAATAGGTCCACTGGCCATCCAGGGACTGGCCGGCGCGAAGGTCGGCCCGCGTCAGGATCAGCCCCTGCGCCTGACCGCCCGTCGCGGCGAGCAGACCCAGGGCCAGGGCGGCGCCGGCAAGAATGGAGCGCAACATGATCGGTCTCCTAAACGTCTTTGATCGCGATTGATGACGCGATGACTAGCGCGGGCAACCCGTCGCGGAAGTCTTGACCAGGCGAACGTCCTCGATCTCGACCTGCGCGCCGGCCTCGCCTCGCAGCACGAAGGGCTTGCCGATCTTCGCCAGACCCGCGCCCTGCGTGGCAAAACATGTCAGGGGAACGCTGGCCGACGTCCAGGCGCGGGCAGGCACCAACGGCTGATCTGCGCCCTCGACGCCAAACCAGACCGACGCCGACGAGGCGTCGATGCGCCGATAGCGCACGCTCAATCCATAGCCGTCCTTCGCCAAGGACGTCAGGTCGACCGGGCGGCCTCCTAACCACGCCGAACCCGGCTTGATGAAGTCAAAGCGCCTAGCCGACTCCTGAGCGCCGCCGTCGATGGTGTCGTAGTGCACCGAGCCCGCGGGACTGGTCGACTGACGAAGCTGACCAACCCGCATGGTGCGACCGTCCGCGTCCTGCAGGGTCAGGGACCAAGGGGCCACGATGCGGCCATCGGCGAAGTAGCGGGCCATCGGACCCGCGCCCGGCGCCACGCCGGACTCCTCCTTCAGAGCTCCGACCTGGCCGGGCTTGGCGTAGGACAGCCCATAGCCATAGGCGAACTGCGGATCATAGCCGGCGTCGCCAAAATTGAGCGGGCCCTGGGCGGCGGTCTTGGGCCAGGAGAACGACAGGCGGCCGGTGAAATCCCGCACTGGCTTGCCGTCCTTGCCCGCCACCAGAACCTCGGCCACGGCCCCGGCCTGACTGCCGGGCAACCAAGCCGCCACGAAGGCGTCGGCCGCGTTGATCTCGAGATTGGTCCATAGCGGCCGGCCTGACAGGAACAGCGCAACGGTCGGCACGCCTTTGGCGCGCAGGGCCTTCAGAAGGGCCAGGGGCTCGGTCGGCGCATAATCCAGATTGTCCACGTCCCCTTGGAACTCGGCATAGGGGTCTTCGCCAAACACAACGACGGCGACGTCGGGCTTTTGGGCGAAGGCGCCATCGACATTCAGCTCCGCCGAGCCTCCCGTAGCCTCGACGGCGCTCTTGAGGCCTGCCCAGATCGACTGGCCGCCAGGGAAGTCGGCGTTGGTCGTGCCCGTGCCTTGCCAGGATATCGTCCAGCCGCCCGAGGCCAGGCCGATGTCGTCGGCGGCGCGCCCAGCCACCAGCACCCGCGCGCCCGGCTTGACCGGCAACACCCCGTTGTTCTTGAGCAGGACGAGCGACTTGGCCACCGCTTCGCGGGCCAGATCGCGGTGGGCGGCAGACCCGATCACCGAGCGGTCGCCCTCGATGGCGGGGCGGGGGCCAAACAGGCCGGTCTTGATCTTCACGCGCAGGATGCGGGCGGCGGCTTCGTCGATCCGCGCCTGCGGGATTTCGCCCGATCGGACCTGGGCCAGGGTGTTGGCGTAGAGACCCCGCCAGCTGTCGGGGGCCATGTACATGTCCAGGCCCGCGTTCATCGCGGCCGCGCAGCTTTCCTTGCTGCAGCCCTCGACCTGACCATGGGCGTTCCAGTCGCCGACGACGAAGCCTTTGAAACCCAGGGGGCCGCGAAGCACGTCGGTCAGCAGGCTCCTGTTGCCCGTGTGCTTGACCCCGTTCCAGCTGGAGAACGAGGCCATGATGGTCAGCACCCCGGCGTCGATGGCTTCGCGATAGCCCGACAGATGCTCGGCGATCAGCTGCGCCTCGTCGCCCTTGAAGTCGCCCTGGTCGAGTCCCGCGTCCGTGCCGCCGTCCGCCAGGAAATGCTTGGCCGATCCGGCGATGTGACCATTGGCCAGGGTGCGGTCGGGGGACAGGACGCCTTGCAGGCCAAGCGTCATGGGGCCGGCGTAGAGACGGGCCAGTTCCGGCGTCTCGCCATAGCCTTCATAGGTGCGGCCCCAGCGATCGTCGCGCGGGACAGCCAGCGTTGGACCGAAAGTCCAGTCGGCGCCCGTGGCGGCGACCTCCTTGGCGGTGGCGACACCGATACGCGCCACAAGATCAGCATCGCGCGCGGCGCCCAGTCCGATGTTGTGCGGAAACAGCGTCGCGCCCACCAGATTGTTGTGGCCGTGGACCGCGTCGATGCCGAACATCAGCGGAATCTGGGTTCCCGGCCGCTCCGCCGCCGCGGCTCTGAAGGCATTGACCATAGCCAGCCACTTGGCCGCGTCACCGCGCTCATCGCCAAAGGGGCCAGAACTTCCCCCCGCCAGCAGCGAGCCCAGCGGATAGGTCTTCAGGTCTTCGGGCTTGATGTAGCTGATGTCAGCCTGGATGGTCTGGCCGACCTTTTCCTCCAGGGTCATCTTCGACAGCAGATCGCGCACCAGGGCTTCGGTCGCCGCATCTTCCATGGCCGCGGGGCTAGCCGAACGGGGCCAGTTTTGGGGATGGGCCTGACCTGGCTGGGCCTGTGAGCCGCTGGCCAGGGCGAGAGCGGCGGCGCTGGCGATGAGGGCGGCGCGGATCATGGCTTACTCCAACAAAAAAGGGCGCAATGACCGCCAGACTAGACGGCGGGCCGCGGCAGGCACACCGCCAGCCAGGCCGGGCCAGGCCGCCCATAACGGCTCGAAAGTTCGCGGCTCAGGGCGGCATACTTGGGGTCCAGCACAGCGGCCAGCGCGAAGGTGTTCACAGAACCGCCGGGCTTCCAGGGATGGGGCGCGTATTCGGACTGACCGGCGGCGGCGCGGTCGCGGTCGAACTGGATCTTGGAGTTGGCGAACTCGATATGAGTCTTGTCGCCCCGGGCGTAGGCCGCGAACCAATCGAGCGAGTGGGGCAGACTGGAGCCGCTCGGCGCCTGGTAGGAGAACCAGTCCTGGCCGTTGGCCTTGGCCGCCAGCATCGCCATGAGCAGCGGGTCGAAATTGTAGGTGACATAGTGCAGGGCGTCGCGCTCGTGGAAATCGAACGTCGTGCCGTCGGCGTTTAGATTGGCCGCGACCTGGGCGCGGTAGGCCTCGCGGGCGCGGGTGATCAGCGCCGTGTCCCCGGTCAGGAAGGCGCTCATGGTCGCCAGCTTGATGCGGTGGCTTTGCCAGTTGGTGTTGGCGTTCCTGGGGCCTGCGTCCATGGCGTCCAGATAGCCGACGGCCATGCGCCGCCAGAACCCGTCCATCCGAGCGCGCAGCGCCGGCGGCAGGTCCTGCTTGGTCAGGTCGTATGACAGCATGAGGGCGTCAAAGCCCGTCTCGTCGATAGGGTTGAACGACATCTCGTAGATGTCGGCCCAAGCCTTCAGATAACGGGCGGTCTGGTCCAGATAGGCGCGCTCGCCAGTCAGGCGCCAGGCCAGGGCGAAGTCCAGGGTGATCGGGTGATCGGCCTTGGCCTTGATGCTGATGTCGCGGATCCCGTGACCGGGCAGGGTGCCCTCGGTATGGAGCTTGGGAATGGCTCCCGCCGCGCGTCCGCGATTAGCCGCCGCGCGTTCCAGCACGCGTTGAAGCTCGGGGGCGGACTTGTCCGAAGACGCCGTTGCAGGGGCGCAGATGGCGAAACCGCCGGCGGCGAGTGCCGGCGCGGCGGTCAGAGTGGTCAGCAGGGCTGCGAAGATCAGGGTCGATCGCATCGAACGCTCCCATAAAAGAGAGGCCGGGCCCCTTCCGGGACCCGGCCTTGAACTTAGAACGTGGCGCGCAGGGTCACTTGATAGGTGCGGCCGTCGTAGTCGATGCGGCGTGGCAGCATCGGGTCGTTCTCGTATTCCGAGCGCGTCGCGTCGGTCAGGTTGAACGCATCCGCCGAGATCGTGAGGTTTTCACGGATCTTGTAGGACGCCGACGCGTCCAGCTGGCTGCGGGCCTTGACCGTCCGCGCATCGCCCACGAACGAGTTGCCCGCCGCCAGGTCGTACTTGTCACGCCAGTTGTAGACGAGACGCAGCCCGAACTTGTCGGCCTCGTAGTAGCCAATCAGGTTGATGTTGTTCTTCGACACGTTGGGCAGCGTGATCGCCTTGCCGGCCTGATCCTTCCCGTCGATGGTCGTGTAGGAGTAGTTGAACGCCCCGCCGAAATGGCGCCAGAAGCCCGGCAGGAAGTCGAGGTTCTGCTGGATGTTGAACTCCACGCCGGTGACCGTCATGTCGTTCTGGTTGGTCTGACCGCTGACATTGACCTGAGCGTTCTTCAGTACGCCGCCAGCGCCGATGAACTGGTTGGAGCTGATGCAGCGCGGGGTGCCGGCCGAGTTGTCGATCGACAGGTTGCCCAGGTTCTGGTCGAGGCCCGGGATAACCCCATTGGCGGGGCAAAGCTGCGCCGGATCGGTGATCGGGCCGATATAGCCGCTGATCTCCTTGCGGTAGGCGGCCAGGGCGATCAGCCCGCCCGGACGATTGTACCACTCCAGCGACAGGTCATAGGAGTCGGAGGTGTAGGGCTTGAGGCCCGTGGCGCCGATGGTGACCGTATAGACGGGATCGACCGGCGGGGTCAGGTTGATCGGCGCCGCCACGAAGCTGGTGGGCACGATGTCGCGCGGACCGGGGCGCACATAGGTGGAGTAGGCCGCGGCGCGCAGGATCAGGTCCTCGCGCAGGTCGGCGGCGAGCACCAGGGACGGCAGCCAGTAGTCGTAGTTCTTGTCGGTCTTGGCCGTGGTCAGCGAGTGATTGACCGGACCGGCGACCACCGACGTCGCTGCCGAGCAGTTTATGCAGTTGAGCGCGGTGATCTCGTTGTTGGTGTACTCGTAGCGCACGCCCAGGGCGCCGCGCACCGGGATGCTGAGCACTTGGGTCTGGAACTTGCCCACCGCATAGGCCGAATAGATCTCGTCCTTGCTGGTGAAGTTGTTGTTCCAGTAGTTGCCGTCCCAGTAGTTGTTGATGAAGCCATACGGGGTGAGGAACACGCCCGGAGCATTGAGCGCGAACTGGTCGGGCAGGCCGTTGGGATTGGCGGCCGTGCGGGGCGCGGTGTTGATCGGCGTGACGACCGACAGGATCTGTTTGACGTCGACATTCATCCAGTTGGACGTGGCGCCGTCCGCCTTGCCGCCGAAGAAGTCGCGGGCATAGGACAACTGGGCGGCCATGGCCGGGGTGATGTTCTGGGTCAGTGAGCCCAGGGACGTGTTGCGCGAACCGCTTGAGGTGAACTCGCGGCGCTCGGCGCGGCCGCCGAACTGGATGGCGGTGATGAAGCCGTCCTCGGCGAAGGTGCGCTCCAGATCGAGCTGGAACGAGTCCAGATCGTTCTTGGCCGAACCGTTGGTGCCGGTCACCCCAAAGCGATCGCCTGGCGTGCCTGCCGCCTGACCGGGCATCTGCGCGCCGGCCTGGGTGGCGGCGTTCGGCGTGGCTGGGATGGGATAGCCCCCAGTGGGAATGTGGGTGCTGCGCGGCGTATTCAGGACGGCAGTGTAGTCGGACAGATCCGTCCCGCCCAGGCTGACCGAGGTGGTGATGCCGTTGAGGCCGGCCGCTCCCAGGTTCCGATAAGGGTTCTGGACGATGTCGAATTCGATCTGATCGGCCATCGCCTTGGCGCGAGAGACGGTCAGGTTGGCGGTGGCGCGCCATTCATCGTTGTCGAACTGGAGGGTCGGATTGATCGCCCAGGTCGAGTTTTCCGCAGGCTCCGAACGGATGGAGTCAAAGGTGTTGATGTTCTCGGCGGAGAACGAGTTGATATAGGCGCGATCACCGTTGGGCGTCTTGACGATGTAGGGCGTGCCGATGTTGCTGATGCGTGCGACCGCCGAGGTGGCGCCCAGCGCCGTGTTGGAGCCCTGGCCCGCGGTGGCGTCGATATAGAGCAGGTTGTTGGTGGCCTCATCCAGCTTGCGCTTGGTGAAGAAGCCGTTGGCCCCGAACTTCCAGTTGTCATTGATCCGCCACTCGAAACCGGTGGCGCCGGACCACGTGTCGCCACGGTTGAACTTTACCAGCTGGCGCGTCTGGCTGGGATAATAGACCCCGCCCGGATTGGCCGCGATCAGGGCGTCATAGACGGGGTTCTGGCCGGGGACGGCCTGATTGCCGACCTGGATCGATCCCAGGCGGTTGGCCCAGGAGTTCACCGTGATGGAGTCGCGGCGGAACTTCTCTGACTTGTAGGCCAGGACGCCGAACACCGCGAAGTCGTCGGTGAGGTGCTTGTTGTAGCCGACCGTGGCCAGCGGGCTGCCCAGCTCACCCAGCTCATTGTATTCGTATGCGGTCTTCAGGAACCCGCCGTCGGTGCGCTGCAGGGCCGGTGCGATGCGCAGGTCCACATTGCCAGACAGGCCGCCCGCGAGGTCGGCCGCGGTCGGCGACTTGATCACGTTGATGGCGGTGAAGATGTCGGAGTTGAAGGCGCCCAGGGGGGTGGAGCCGTTGAGGATCGGATCGGCGAAGGCGCCGCCGTTCAGGGTCGTGCGCGCGAAGGTGCCGGGCAGGCCACGCAGCGAGATGGTCGCGTTACGGCTGTCAGCCTCGCGGTTGATCTGAATGCCGGGGATGCGCTGGACAGCCTCGCCCACGTTAAGGTCGGGGAAGCGGCCCATGCCGTCGGCCGAGATGCCGTCCGAAATCTGCAGCGTATCGCGCTTGGTGGCGATGGCGTTGGCGTATGCGGCCCTGAAACCGGTGACCACCACCTCTTCAACGGCGGCCTCTTCGGCGGCGGCGTCGTCGGGCGCGGCGGTCTGGGCGAAAGCAGGCGACGTGGCCAAGACGGCGCAGGAAGCCAGGAGCGCGGCGCGTAGCGCCCCACGATGAGCAGTATTCATATTCCCTCCCCAACGCACTATGGCGTCTTTGTGCCTAAGATATCAGGCCAATCGCCGTTCTGCGTCAAGATTGGTATTGCCAAATTTTGATAGAAGTTGCGCTGAGCCCGTGAATGGCTTGACCAATGTGACTGCGGCGCCCCAAGCATTGGAAAAGTGCCGGGAGCGAAAATGATCGGGAAGCCGATAAGCGTGGTCGAGGCAGCGCAGGCCAAGCGCGGACGAGTTTCCGCCAGATGAGCCCAACGCCGCAGAAGCTCTATCAGCAAGTGGCCGAGCGCATCACTCAGGCGATCGCGGAAGGCCGCTATCGCGCCGGTGGTCGACTCCCGTCCGAGCGTGATCTGGCCGAATGGCTTGAGGTCAGTCGCCCGACCATTCGCGAGGCGATGATCGCGCTCGAAATCCGTGGCGTAGTCGAGGCCCGTCACGGGTCCGGCGTGTGGATCTTGGATGTTCAGCCCTCCGCCGAACCTGTGCTGGAGCTCGACATCGGCGCTTTCGAACTGACCGAGGCGCGGCGCATCTTTGAAGGCGAGGCCTGCGCCCTGGCGGCGGTCAACATCACCGATGCCGAGGCCGATGAGCTGGAAGCGATCGTGCAACTGATGATCGCCGAGAACCGCGGCGACGTCGCTGGCGAACGGGCCGACCGCGCCTTCCATGTGAAGATCGCCGCCATCACGCGCAACGCCGCCATAACCCTGATGGTCGAGACCCTGTGGGACTGGCGCTACAAGTCGCCTCTTTGCGCGACCATGCTGGCCCGGGCGCGGCAGGCGGGCTCGCGGCCGCTCATCGACGACCATCACGTCATCCTCACCGCCCTGCGACGACGGGACTCGGCGGGCGCCCGCAAGGCCATGCGCTCTCATCTCGACAGAGTCATCGAGGACTTGTTGCTCGCAACG
The DNA here is from genome assembly GCF_027474405.1 of Caulobacter sp. NIBR2454. Lineage (GTDB taxonomy): Bacteria > Pseudomonadota > Alphaproteobacteria > Caulobacterales > Caulobacteraceae > Caulobacter. The sequence continues at coordinate 3,287,002 of NZ_CP114871.1, read as the reverse complement.
GAGTTGGAGGCGATCGATCGCGCGCGGCTGGAAATCGAGGCCAAGCGCGCCGACGTTCTCAAGCGCTCCGTGATCTAGGAGGACTTGGCTCCAGGTCGCACCCCGAGCGGCTTTGACCGTGGCTCCAAAGCATGGAAGGTAGCGATCCCCTCATGCGTCTCGTCGAGCCAGCCCATGTCCCAAATCCGTCGCCCCATCGCCGCACTGGCGGCTTTCGGTCTGGCCACCTTCTCCATCGCGGGCCTAGCTCAAGCCGCCGCGGCCGCACAGGCGCCCACCGCTGCTCCGCAGTTGCAGGGGGCGGTTGTGCTGCCAGCCCTCAGCTACACAGTGCTTAAGTCTGGGCCGGCCGGCGGGGTGCGTCCCACGCGTCGCGACACCGTCACCGTCAATTACGAGCTCAAGCTGGCGGACGGCCGCATCGTCGATTCCTCCTACGCTCGCGGCGAGCCGGCGACCTTTCCCCTCGATAAGCTGATCACCGCCTGGCAGGTGATCGTGCCCTTGATGGTTCCAGGCGACGAATGGCTGGTCTTCGCCCCTTCGCAGTTTGGCTATGGCGCGGCGGGCAAAGGCGAGATCCCCGGCGGGGCGACGCTATTCTTCAAAATCCACCTCGTCTCCGTCGGCGGCGCCCAGCAAGCGCAGTGACTTAATGTGCGGCTGCGGTCGGCAGGGAGACGAACTGTCTCATTGGCCCGGCGCTTGGCGTAGATTAGCCAGATGCCGCCCTTTTAAAGGTTCGCCGGCTCGCGATCGCCCTGCGGCTACTGGCCTGATGGCTGGATAGGCGTCGACCCTCGAGCTTTGTGTGTTCCTGCACAGTTGCTCTTGAGGCATGTAGCGCCCCGTGAAACCGCCGCTTCCCCACATATCGCGGGCGATCGCCAATGGCCTGGCCAAGCTGGAGTTGGATCGACTCGCCGAGATGGCCGCCGTTCTGTTGGGCGCGCCGAGCGCGACTGTGGTTCTGGCGGGTTCGGCTGAGGCGAGCCGGGGTCTGGCCGCTAAGGTCATGGACCTTGCCGAAGGCGAGCTGCTGGTCATCGCAACGGAAGACCGCCACGACGACGAGCCTGGATTGTTCGTCGGCTGTCCGCTCGTCGCCGCGGGCGGGCAAGCCCTCGGCGCGCTCCATGTCGTTGATCCTATGCCGCGCGCACATCCCACCACCGAGCAGCTCGATCAGCTGAAGCTCCTGGCGAAGATGGCCGCGGCCCAGATGCAGCGCAGCGATCTCGAGCGCGTGCTTTTGGCTGCCGAGGCCGGGCAGATCGGCGTCTGGGAATGGGACTTCGCCAGTGGCGAACTGCGATGGGACGAGCGTATGTTCGCCCTTTATGGCCTGCCCAATGACGCGGCTCCGGCCATGGAAGTGTTCAAGAGCTGTCTGCACCCAGACGACGTAGACCGCCTCGTCAATGCGGTGGACGCCGCCTTTGACAGCAGCGGCCCGCTGGAGTCGCAGTTTCGGATCATTCGGCCCGACGGCGAGGTCCGCGTCATCCGCGCCTTTGGCCAACTGAGGCGTGACGCGGCGGGCAATCCCTTCGCCCGGGTCGGGTGCAACTGGGACGTCACCGAGCGGGTGGCGCAGAACGAGGCCATGGCCGCGGCCCGCCTTGCCGCCGAAGAGGCGACCGCCGCCAAGTCGCAGTTCCTCGCCAATATGAGCCATGAAATCCGCACCCCCCTGACGGCGGTGCTCGGATTCTCCGCGCTGCTCGCCGATCGTCAGGATTTAAGTCCGCAAGCGCGCCACTGGGTCGATCGCATCGGCCATGGGGGCAAGGTCCTGCTCGGCCTCGTCAACGATGTTCTGGATTTCTCCAAGCTCGAAGCTGGTGAAACGAAAATCCATCGTCGCCCTGCCTCGCCCGAAGCCTTGGTGCGTGACACCGTCGCACTGCTCTGGCCGCAAGCCACGGCCAAGGGGCTGCAGCTCAAGGTCGCCGTTCGCGGGCCAGCGCCTGACCAATTGCTCATCGATGTTGAGCACCTGCGCCAGATGCTGCTCAACCTGGTGGGAAATGCGGTCAAGTTCACTGACAGCGGTCGCGTGACCGTGACTCTGGATTATGAGCCGGGCCCAGAACTGCTTTGCATCGAGGTCGCCGACACCGGTCCGGGCATGAGCGCAGATCAGCAGGCCAGACTCTTCCAGCGATTCTCGCAGGTGGACGCTTCATCGACGCGCCGTCATGGCGGAACGGGCCTTGGCCTCGCCATCTGCAAAGGTCTGGCTGAAGCCATGGGCGGTTCGGTGACGGTGCATAGCACGCCGGAAGCGGGTTCGATCTTCACACTGCGCGTTCCGGCTGCGCCGACGGCGCTGGTGAGCGAGGTCACGGCCGAGGCGGGCCTTGATGGATTGGATCGGGTGCGCGCTCTGGTGATCGACGACAACTCCGCCAACCGTGAACTGGCGCGGACGATTCTGGAGACCTGCGGCGCGCAGGTTGTCGACGCCGCCACAGGCAAGAGCGGCGTCGATGAGGCGGCCTGGACAGCCTTCGATGTCATCTTGCTCGATATGCGCCTGCCCGACCTCCAGGGCCGTGAGGTCTTCGACGCCATCCGATCACAGCCTGGTCCGAACAGGTCCACGCCAATCTTGGGATTTTCAGCCGAGGGGGACGGAACCGGTCGTGGCCCGCCTTTCGACGGATGGATCGCAAAGCCGGTCAAGGCGTCCGCCTTCACCCAGGCGATCGCCTCGGTTCTCGCGACGACGTGATCAGGAACACGCAGCGCTGTCGAAACCGTGAATAGCGTGTGAGCCGTTTGGCGTGGTTGGGTTGCTCATCATGCAGACCATCGCCAGAACCCTGAAAGTCGACCCCGCCATCGTCTCTGACGCCATGGCCGATCTGGTCACCCTGTCGCTGTTCGTGGCGTTCGCCGCCAGCGTGATCCTCGTCGCCACCTAGGCGCACGGAACCGGGCGTTAAGGCTCCGGTCACCAACGCACCCAAGACTGCGCCCGTACTTCACCGTTCGGATCGACATGTCTGCGTTCAGTCCCACCTTCGACCACGGAGCCGCGCTACGCGTGCCCGCACCTGCTGACGGCCTGGGCTGGAGCCGTCTGTTGGCCTGGCTCGGCTGCGCTGGCCGTCCCAAAGGCATGCATGGACTTGTAGAGGTCGCCACGGCCTCCGGCCTCGCCGTGGCCGCGCCGGGCGACTGGATCGTCCTGTCGGCCGGCGGCGACTATCACGTCGCCGTCGTGCCCACGACGCGCGCCGCCAACGGGTAATCGCCCAACAGTCATGGAGATCGGGCGGCGGCCGCCCGTCCTTCATTGAGCTTTCTAATATCGCCAGCTGGTCAGATCGGCCCCCTTGGGCGCGGTCTGTTCGATGCGCTTGAGGATCTTGGGCAGGTAGAAGGTGTTGTAGCGGAGGCGCGAGATGGCGATGGGGTTGGCCTGGTCGCCGTTCCAGCAGTGCTCGGCGCGATCGCCGTAGGTGACCTCGCCGCCATAGGGAGGATCGGTCTTCTTGAGGAAGTCCTCCATCAGATAGACGGCGTTGTTGAGGTAGAAGTTATCCATGTCGCCGACGTGGATGTTGATCTTGCCCGCTAGCTTGGGCCCCAGCGTCTTCCAGTCGCGCTCGAGGATGTGGCGAAGGTCGTAGTTCTCGCGCCAGTATTCCAGCACCGACTGATCGATCACACCCGTCGTCTTGTCCCACAATGGAATGGGATAGCCGTCCTCTCCCTGCGGCGAATAGACGGCGAAGAAGGCGTCCCACTGCGCGCCCGACCGGGTCTTCGAGCCCAGAACGCGCTCGTAGCGGTTCTCCATCTCGTTGGTATGGGTCACGTGGCCCAGATAGTTTCGGCCCACCGGCCGCTCGACCCGCGTGAACGGACCTTCGCGCCAGAAGGCGTTCTTGTCTTTGTAGATATCGACCACCTTGAACTGGCGAAAATCAACGCTGTCAGGACAGGCCGCGAAAGCGCCGTTGTAGTCGTCGGGATATTTGACCTGGACGCCCAGGGCCTCCCAGCCGCCGGTCGAGCCGCCATAGAGGAACCTCGCCCAGCCCTGGCCCAGCCCGCGGAACTTCTTCTCCAGCGCCGGGATGAACTCATAGGTGATGGCGTCGCCATAGGGGCCGATATTGGCCGAGTTCACCGCATAGCTGTCGTCATAATAGGGATTGGAGTGATCGATCTCGACGATCAGCATCCGCGGATGATTGTCCGATATCCACTGCTTGTAGAAGGCGTAGGCCTCCTCCTGCTCGGTCCTGTTGTAGCAGGGCAGGTTGAAGCGCTCGGAGGGCTCGCACTTGAGGTTCGGGTCCGGCGGCGTGGTGCGGAATCCCCCAAAATCGTCGGGGAAGTGGCCGTGGAAGATGGCCAGCGGATACCGGGCCTCCGGATGCTTGTCGAAGTCCTTGGGGACCAGGACGTGGCCGCGGATGAAGACGTCACGGCCCCAGAACTTGGACAGCTTTTCGCTGCGCAGTTTGAAGTGACGGACGAACTCGGTGTCCTTGGGCTCGGCGATCGGCGGATTGACGCGATCCAGGGTGATGGCGATCTCGCCGGCCCTGGCCGGATCAAAGTCGATCAGCTTGGGCGTGCTGGTCAGGTTGCCTGGCTCCTTGCGCCAGTTCTGACCCGCCCCCCGCGCGGCCGGCAGCTTCACCGTCTTGCCGTTCTCCAGCCTGTAAGTGTCGTACTTGTGCAAAACCGCCTGCACATAATAGCGACCCGCCGGGACGGCGTTTAAATTCCGTGCGGGATAGCCGACGGTGTCCAGCGCGATCTGGACCGACCCGCCGCGTGGCAGGCCTTCGACATCGACGCCGGCGATCTGAGCGGATCGAAAATCGCGATCGACCTGAAAGCGCGGCTCTTTAGAGCCGTCGGCCGTCATGATCAGCAGAACGCGGCCGTCATAGGCGCCTTGCGGCGCGTTGGCCGGCGCCGTGATCCGGAACGTCTCGGCCCGGGCCGCACCGGTCGTCATGACCAGGGCGGCTGTTGCGATGGCTAGACATCGGATCATGGAAGGTCTCCTGAACTTAGGGGCGCGCTCCCTTGAGGCGCGGTCCCTGGAGACCGCGCAAAGGAGCAAAGAGCGCGGCGCAGATCGCCAAGCCCACGAATGTATTGACGATCAGGGGCACCGCCATTTCGGGCGAGGCCAGCACCGAGACGGCGATAAAGATCGCCGTGCCCTCCTGGCGAACCAGATGACAGGCCACGATGGCCGAAACGTCCGGTCCCTTCAGGCGAGCGATCCGCGCGATGGCCAGAGCCAGTGCGGCGTTGACCAGATTGATCAGGATCACCAGCGCTACAATGCGCCAGACCGTTTCGGTCATGGCGCTCCACTGACGGGCCACCACGAGGGCGAAAACCGCAATGAGGATGGCGGATGCGATCGCCTTCATCGGTCCGGCGAGCTGGGCGCTGGTCGTGGGGGCCAGACGCGCCGCCAGCAGGCCAAGCGACACCGGCGCTATGGTCACCAGCGCCACCTTGGCGAACAGCTCCATCGTGGGCACGACTATGGTGCGTGATACACCGAAGGCGACCTCGACCGCATAGTGGGCGATCGGCGGGGCCAGCAGCACGTAGACGCCGCTGATCACCACGGTCAGGGCGATCGACAGAGCCGCTGAGCCCTTGAAGAGATCGGTCATCACCGTGGCGAGTATGCCGACGGGACAGGTCGCCAGCAGAACCAGCCCCACGGCCACTTCCGGCGATGGCGACAGGCTGGCTGCAATGGCGATTCCAGCCAGGGGTGAAAGGATCAGCAGGCCCGCCAACCCGACAAGGAAGGGGCGACGATCGACCACCATGCCGATGAACGCCGACGGCTTCAGTTGCAGGCCGATGGACAGCATGATCGCCGAAAGCGCACCGGGCAGCAAAAGGCTTTCCGCCATATCGGCGAGCGGCATCCCGGTCGTCATGCGGGCTCCCCGCTTCGGCCATCAGGATCATCTGCCTAGCAAGCCGGTTCGGGCTTGTCTCACCGCCCGCGCCATTCGCAGCATCATGTCCGGCACATGGCGCATAAAGGGCACACGGGCGATGGGGTTAGGGCTCTCGTAGGCTATCGTCGGTCGATAACGTCCGTCGCTGAGCAGCATGCGCGAAATCTCACGCCCGACGATGGCGTTGGTGGCGATGCCCCGCCCGTTGCAGGCCTGGATCGCCAACAGCCCGGGACCAAGGGCGACAATGCGGGGAAGCAGGCTGCTGTTCATCCACGCGACCCCTTCCCAAAGATGCTCGATGCGGATGGGTTCGAAGGCGTTGAGCATCTGGGACAGGCGTCGATTGACCGCCTTCTCCACGCCTGCCCGCGTCGCGCCGCCTGACACCGGGTAATAGGTGATCATGCGTCCGCCCTCGGCGAAGCGGATCGAGAAGATATCCGGCTCCAGATCGGTCAGGGCCTGGCCGCCGGGGAGCACCGAGGCGCGCAAGTTCTGCGAAACAGGCGACGTGGACAATTCATGCACGCGCATGGGCAGCACGGTGCTGTCCAGCGCTGGATGAAGGGACTGATTGCCGCCATTGGCGCACAGCACGACCTGCTTGGCCCAGAGTGTTCCCGCGCCGGCATGCAGACGCCAGCGCTCGCCTACGCGCTCCAGGTCGCCCACCCGGCTGTGATGGAAAAGCTGCGCGCCGGCTTCCACACTGCGAGCCGCCAGGCCCGCCGCCAGCCGCAGGGGGTTAACCCCGCCGCCGCTGGCGTCAAGGATGGCCGCGTCATAACCGCGGCAGCCCGTCATCTGCGCGGTGTCGGCGGCGTCGAGTGCGGTCAGGTCGCGCCGGAAGGGACGCCATTCCTGAACGATGGCTTCAAGGCGGGCGCCGGCGTCAACGCCGCGGGCCGGGGCGATGAAGCCCTGAGGGCGGGCGTCGCAATCAATGTTCAGGGCCGATATCAGATCGAACAGGTGGCTGCCGCTCTCGCCGACGAGACGGAGCCAGCCCGGTCCGACCTCAGGACCCAGCCGGGCGAGCACCTTGTTGGGGGTCGTTCGGACCAATTGGGGGGCGACGATTCCGGCGCTGGCGCCCAGGGCGCCCGAGCCCGGCTCGTCGGCCTCGATCACGCAGACTGAACGCCCCGCCGCCGCCAGTTCGCAGGCCAGGCTGAGGCCCGCCACGCCAGCGCCGACAATCGCGATTTCGGCCTCCTCGGTCCCGCTCAGGGCAGGGCGATGGGCCGCGCCTTGATCGAGGGCGCGCCAAAGGGAAGCGCCGTTCAAGTGATGGGTTCCAGCTGAAGTTCGCATACGCCTTGGCGGCGGATCAGACGCGCCGCGCTCGCCAGGCCATCGAGGTCTTCTGGAGACACGCGCGCGCAAAGCGAGCCCTCGATCCAGCCGACAGGAAACAGCAACCGCCCCCCGTCGCCATAGAATATGCCCAGGTCCAATCCGCCGTCGACGAAGGGCCGCGCCGGGCCGATAGGGCCGGGATCGAAGACGGTGAGGACAAGCTCGCCGGCGTTGGGGTGACGCACCGCGTTCTCCAGCGTCAGGGCCGTTACGTCGATCGCCGCCGGGAGGTCGCCCGCCGCCAGGGGACATGAAAGCTCGGGGCCCGTCCACATGGCGTGGAGCGCCTCGCGAGGCGTGGCGTCCTGGGCCAGCGCCCAGAGCGCCGCACAAGATTGGGGCGCCAGTTGATCCAGCAGTTCAAAGCGCGCGCTCAGGCCCGACCGGGCTTCGCTGATCCTGACCGCCCGCGTCATGAGCGCTCAGGTCTGATCGATTTTGACCACACGTGCGCCCCCTCCGGCTCACCGCGAAAGTGCGACCATTATCACGTGAATTTGGTCGAATAAACTGGGGGGCTGCAAATCGCCAGCCAAAGGCGGCGGCGCCTATTCGAGAGGCGATCTTGTCAGGTTTGCGCTCATGATCTGCAGGGTCGCCACCAGGCGGGTCAATTCTGCGTGGCTTACGCCGTCGGTCGCGCGCTCGATCAACTTGGCGATCATGGGGGTGAGGCTGTCGAGGAGGCCGCGGCCCTGATCGGTCATCCGCACCTCGGTGACGCGTCCGTCCTCGCCCCCCTGCGTGGTGGTGACTAGATCCATCTGAGTCATCTTCTCAACGATTCGGCTCACAGTCGTACGCTTTATGAGGGCCGTATCTGCTAAGTAAGTTACGCTGCAGGGCTGCGATTCTCGAAGAACAGTCAGGATTCGGTAGGTCGACTTTGTAATCCCATGGCGAGCCAGGGTCTTTTCCATGGCGTCGTGATACATGAAATCAGCGTGCGCTATTAGGTAAAATGGTGATGTAGATAGTCTAAACGCACTGCTGCTTGGGTCAAAGATCGAGGATTTTGCCACGTGGCGCTCCTGAAGCGGCGAGCTCTATAAGCGTCTATCCGCGCTGGCGGCCGCTGTGGAGGCAAGCAGATCTGGCGGCCCCGCCGCCCTCAGCGCCCGCCCCCGGCCGCCTTGGTTGACTGTCGGTGGGTGCGGTGGGCGTGCTCCGAACCGGAGGGTCTGAGGCGGCCGCTGCAACCTGTATGACGCCTCTTTTGAACGTTGTTCGGGCAGCAGGCAAGCGCCACGCTCGCCGATGTGACGATCGCTTGACACTTCCAAAAAGATGCGACCATTCTCACGCAAATTAACGACGAGAGCCTCGTCGTCGCGTCGGGGGATGTGCATGTCGAAGACAAACGGGAACGGTTCACGCAACATCAAGGCGGCCTGGGCCGCCGCCGTCGCCGCGGCCTTGGCGCCGCTCGCGGCTGTTCAGGCGGCTGAGCCGCCCATCCTGCCTATGAGCGACGTCGAGCAGGCCAAGCCCGCCATGCCGCCGATCCTGACCATGCGCGATCGGGCCAAGGTTCAGAACGCGCTTTTGGCCGAACGTCTCGATACGGTCGTGCCGCGCCTGATGCGCGAGCAGAAGATCGACATGTGGGTGCTGGTGGCCCGCGAATATTTTGAAGAGCCGGTGATCGCCACCATGCTCAACGCCGAGAGCATGCATGCCCGGCGGCGCACCATCCTGGTGTTCTACGATCCCGGCGAAGGTAAGCCGATCGAACGCCTGACGGTCAGCCGCTATGGTCTGGGCGGCCTTTTCAAAGCGGCCTGGGTTCCCGAGCAGCAGCCTGACCAGTGGAAGGCCCTGGCCGACCTGATCGCCAAGCGCGACCCGAACAAGATCGCCATCAACACCTCGGCCCTGACGGCGTTCGGCGACGGCATGACGCTCAGCCAGTACGGCGAGATGACCAAGGCGCTCGATCCGAAGTTCAAGGAGCGCATCGTGTCGGGCGAGGCGCTCTCTGTGGGTTGGCTTGAAACCCGCACGCCCGCCGAGATGAAGATCTATCCGGGCATCTTGCGCCTGGCCCACTCGATCATCGCCGAAGCCTTCTCCAGCGAGGTGATCAAGCCCGGGGTGACCACCACCGACGATGTGGTGTGGTTCTACCGCGAGCGCCTCGCGCGCCTGGGCCTTATCGCCTGGTTCCAGCCGTCCATCGCCGTGATCCGCCAGGGTCACAAGGATATGCTGGAAGGCGATACCGTCATCCAGAAGGGTGACATGCTGTGGACCGATTTCGGCATCACCTATCTGCGCCTCAATACCGACACCCAACACCTGGCCTACGTTCTCAAGGACGGTGAGACCCAGGCGCCGGCGGGCCTGCGCGCCGGTCTGGCGCAGGCCAACAAGGTTCAGGACGCGCTGCTGTCCTCCTACAAGGTCGGCCTGAGCGGCAACGAAATCCTCAAGGCGGCGCGCGCCAAGTCCATCGCCCAGGGGCTCAAGCCTTCGATCTACACGCATCCGCTCGGCTATCACGGCCACGCGGCCGGCGCCTCGATCGGCATGTGGGACAATCAGAACGGCGACGACAAGGGCGAGTGGAAGGTGCGTGCCGACACCGCCTGGTCCATCGAGCTGGCGGCCTACGCCAAGGTGCCCGAATGGGGTGGCGAGGAAGTGCAGTTCCGCACCGAGGAGAACGCCTTCTTTGATGGTGAGAAGGTGCGGTTCCTGGACGGACGCCAGACCGAGATCACGCTCATTGGCGGCGGTCGGTGATCGGGGGGCAATGACATGAAGAGGTTCGACGTGACGACGCCAAGGAAACTGGTTTTGGGGGCCGCGCTCGTCGCCCTCTCCATCCTCGGCCAGCCGGCCGCCGCCGAGCAATTCAAGGTCGAGGTTCCGACCTCCGCGCCCGACAAGGCCTATGACGGGCGCGTGATGGTCATCCTGACGCCGGACGGCAAGACCGAGCCCAAGGACCAGACCCGCCCCGACTATTTCGGCGCCCAGATGTTCGGGATCAATGTCGACGGCCTCAAGGCCGGCGGTGCGGTCGCGGTCGGTTCTGGCGTGCTGGGCTTTCCGGCGGAGGATCTGAAGTCGGTCCCGGCGGGTCGCTATTATGTGCAGGCGGTTTTGCACAAGTACGACACTTACAGGCTGGAGAACGGCAAGACGGTGAAGCTGCCGGCCGCGCGGGGGGCGGGTCAGAACTGGCGCAAGGAGCCAGGCAACCTGACCAGCACGCCCAAGCTGATCGACTTTGATCCGGCCAGGGCCGGCGAGATCGCCATCACCCTGGATCGCGTCAATCCGCCGATCGCCGAGCCCAAGGACACCGAGTTCGTCCGTCACTTCAAACTGCGCAGCGAAAAGCTGTCCAAGTTCTGGGGCCGTGACGTCTTCATCCGCGGCCACGTCCTGGTCCCCAAGGACTTCGACAAGCATCCGGAGGCCCGGTATCCGCTGGCCATCTTCCACGGCCACTTCCCCGACGATTTTGGGGGATTCCGCACCACGCCGCCGGACCCGAACCTCAAGTGCGAGCCCTCCGAGCGCTTCAACCTGCCCTGCTACAACAGGACCGAGCAGGAGGAGGCCTACGCCTTCTACAAGCAGTGGATATCGGACAATCATCCGCGGATGCTGATCGTCGAGATCGATCACTCCAATCCCTATTATGACGACAGCTATGCGGTGAACTCGGCCAATATCGGCCCCTATGGCGACGCCATCACCTATGAGTTCATCCCGGCGCTGGAGAAGAAGTTCCGCGGGCTGGGCCAGGGCTGGGCGAGGTTCCTCTATGGCGGCTCGACCGGCGGCTGGGAGGCCCTGGGCGTCCAGGTCAAATATCCCGACGACTACAACGGCGCTTTCGCGGCCTGTCCTGACCCGATCGACTTCCGGCAGCTGATGGTCACCAACATATATGAGGACAAGAACGCCTACTGGCGCGAGGGGCCGTTCACCCGCGTGGCCCGTCCGGGCAAGCGCGACTACCTGGGTCACGTCCCCTACACGATGGAGATGGAGAACCGTTGGGAGCTCGTCATGGGCGACAAGACCCGCTCCGGCGCCCAGTGGGACGTGTGGGAGGCGGTCTTCTCGCCCATGGGTGAGGATGGCTATCCGCAGCGGATCTGGGACAAGCGCACCGGCGTGATCGATCCCAAGGTCGCGGCTTACTGGCGCGAGAACTACGACCTTCGCCACATCCTCGAGCGCGACTGGAAGACGCTGGGGCCCAAGCTAGCGGGCAAGATCAACATCCACGTCGGCGACATGGATAACTTCTACCTCAACAACGCCGTCTATCTGATGGAGGACTTCCTCAAGAAGACCGATCCTCCCTATGGCGGCGAGGTCACCTACGGCGATCGCGCCGAGCACTGCTGGAACGGCGACCAGGCCAACCCCATCGCCATCTCGCGCCTTCGCTACAACACCTTCTACCTGCCCAAGATCCTCAAGCGCATCGAACAGACCGCGCCTAAAGGGGCCGATCTGACCAGCTGGCGATACTAGGCCGGCTCACCGCCGACCGGACTTCGAAGACGACTTTAAGGCCAAGGCCGCTCCACCCCTGGAGCGGTCGACGCCCGAACCTTGCTCCACACCAAGGCCGGCCCTGCCGCCGGCGCAGCCAAATCCTAGGGGGATAAAATGGCTCATACCTACCGACCCGGCGCGTCATTGAGAGTCGCGCTTTTGGCCACCAGTCTGTTCGGCGGTCTGGCCGCAGCAGACGTCGCCCTGGCCCAGGACGACGCGGCGACCGTCGAAGAAATCGTCATCACCGGTACGCGCATCCGCTCGGCCAACGTCGAGAGCGTCAGCCCCATCGTGCAGATCGGCGGCGAGGAATTCGCTCAGCGTGGCACGACCCGCACCGAAGACCTCGTCAACGCCCTGCCGCAGGTGTTCGCAGCTCAAGGTGCGGCGGCCTCGAACGAAGCCACCGGCACCGCCCAGGTCGACCTTCGCGGCCTGACTCCGTCGCGCACCTTGGTGCTCGTCAACGGCCGGCGCCTGCCCTACGGCTCGCCCAAATCGACCCCTTCGGACCTGAACCAGGTGCCCGCCGCCCTGATCAAGAACGTCGAAGTGCTGACCGGCGGCGCCTCGGCCGTCTATGGTTCGGACGCCATCGCCGGGGTGGTGAACTTCACCCTTCTCGACAACTTCGAGGGCATCAAGCTGGGCGCCAATTTCAGCACCTTCCAGCACAACAACAATCGCGACGGCCTGCGTGACCTGCTGGACGTCAACAACGCCCGCGTCCCAGGCGGCTATCTGAAGCCCGACAGCAGCGTCTGGAACGGCTTCACCCAGGACTACTCTGTGATCATGGGCGCCAACAGCGGCGACGGCGAGGGCAACATCACGGCCTACGCCACCTACCGCAAGGTCGACGCTATCCTGCAGAAGGACTTCGACTACAGCGCCTGCGCGCTCGGCACGACCGGACCCAATGGCAGCCAGTATTCGTGCAGCGGGTCCGGCTTCAACAGCCCAGCCAACTTCTCCAACACCGCGGGCCTGACCGGCGTGCCGACCTCATTTCGGTCGAACAATGGGTCGTTCGCGGCTGGCACCCAGACCTTCAACTTCGCGCCCTTCAACTATTACCAGCGCCCTGATCAGCGCTACACACTCGGCGCCATCGGCCACTACAAGCTGAACGACATGTTCGAGCCCTACTTCGAAGTGGGCTTCATGGACGACCGTTCGACGGCCCAGATCGCGCCGGGCACCGTCTCGGGCGGCATCAACGGCAGCGCCGGCGGCGTCAACTGCGACAACCCGCTGCTCAGCGCTCAGCAGGCCAGCTTCCTCTGCACCGCCGCCGGCCTTTCCACGGCCGGCAACTATGACGCGTCGGGCGCCTATCTGGGCCCGCAAGGGGTCGCCAACGGCATCGTGGTCTCGCGCCGCAACGTCGAGGGCGGCACGCGTCAGGACGACATCCGTCACACCACCTTCCGTCTGGTGGGCGGCGTTCGCGGCCAGATCAACGAGGCGTTCAGCTACGATCTCTTCGGCTCCTACGCCAATGTCAGCTATCGCAGCCGCTTCGCCGGCGACGCCAACCAGCGTCGGGTCGCCAACGCCCTGAACGCGGTCGTTGACCGTCGCACGGGATCGGCCACCAACGGCCGGGTGGTCTGCGCCATCAACGCCGACGCCAACAGCGGCAACGATGACGCCAACTGCGCGCCGCTCGATTACTTCGGCGCCAACGCCAGCAGCGCGGCCATCGACTACATCGCTGAATCCAAGGGCATCACCGGCGACACCAGCTTGACCGACATCGTCTTCTCGGTGAGCGGCGATCTCGGCCAATACGGCTTCACCAGCCCGATGGCCACCAACGGCGTGGGCGTCGCGTTCGGCGCGGAATACCGCAAGAACACCCTCGACCTGGTGCCGGACGAAGCCTACCGCAACGCCGTCAGCCCCGAGTATCCCGTCAACGGCACGACCTCGGCCAAGGAACTGTTCGCCGAAATCAACGCCCCCCTGATCGAGGATCGTCCGGGCATCCGCCTGCTGTCGTTCGAAGGCGCCTACCGCTATTCGGACTACAACACCGGCTTCAAGACCGACGCCTTCAAGGCCGGCCTGAACTGGTCGCCCATGCGCGAACTACGCCTGCGCGGCAGCTATCAACGGGCCGTTCGCGCGCCCAACGTGGTGGAGCTGTTCTCCTCGCAGACGCTCTTCGAAGCCGAGCTGACCGAACTGGCCAACGGCCTCTACGACCCCTGCGCGGGCGCCACGCCCTTCGCCACCCTCGAGCAGTGCCAGCGCACCGGCGTCAGCGCCGCGCAGTATGGCCGGATCATCGACAACCCGGCGGGCCAGTTCAACTCGCTGATCGGCGGCAATGCGGACCTCAATCCCGAAACCGCCGACACCTACTCGCTGGGCCTGGTCGCTCAGCCCGGCTTCATTCCGGGCCTGACCGTTTCGGTCGATTACTTCAACATCAAGGTCTCGGACCTCATCGGCTCGGTGAACCCTGGCCTGGCCATGTCCAACTGCCTGGCCAATGGCGACCCGTACTTCTGCGGCCTGATCAATCGCGGTCCGGGCGGCACGCTGTGGCTGACCGACGAAGGCTACTTCCGTCGCTTCAACCTCAACACCGGTTCGCTCAAGACCAGCGGCGTCGACCTGTCGATCGACTACCGCCTGGACCTGGCGAACCTGGGCATGGAGACCATGGGTTCGGTGAACCTCAACATGGTCGGCACCTGGCTCGACAAGTACGAGACCCAGCCCCTGCCCAACTCGCCGGAAGCCGACGTCTATGAGTGCTCGGGTCTCTATGCGGGCCTGTGCGGACGTCCGCGTCCGGAATGGCGCCACAAGCTGCTGGCCAGCTGGAAGTCGCCGTGGAACGTCGAGGTCAACGCCACCTGGCGCTACGTTTCGTCGGTGAAGATCGCCCAGACCAGCAGCCAGCCGGCTCTGTCGGGCAGCTTCGCCCAGCTCAATGAAGAGCTTGGCGCCCGCAGCTATTTCGACCTGTCGGCCGCCTACGACGTGCGTGACGGCGTGTCGCTGCGGGTCGGCGTCAACAACCTGTTCGACAAGGATCCGCCGCTGACCACCACCGCGGCGATCGAGGACGGCGGCAACGGCAATACCTACCCGCAGTTCTACGACGCGACGGGGCGCTATCTGTTCGGCGCCATCACCGTAGCGTTCTAAGCAGGTTCGGCGGCCGTACCTCGCGGTCGCCGGCTCCGCCTTGCGGACCTTTTCAAAAAGGTCCGCAAGGTCCCCTTTTGATGCAAGGCCATCCATGATCAGCCCGTCCAAAGCTCGCCCCGTCCTGGCCGCCGTGACGGCGGCGATCGCAATGGCCTTCGCCGGGCAGGCCCTGGCCGCGCCTGCGCCAAACGACGCTGATCGCCAGGCCGCTCGCGCTTTGCTTTCCGAGTTGATCACCATCCCCACCGCCAAGGGCCGTGGACAGGTGCCCAAACTGGTCGATGTGCTGAGCGCGCGCCTGCGCGGCGCCGGTTTTTCGGCGGAAGACATCGTTCGCGTACCCATCGATATCGACGGTGAGCGTACAGAGGGTCTGATTGTGCGCTATCGCGCCGCCGCGCCCGGACCCAAGCGCCCGGTGGCGCTTCTGGCGCACATGGATGTGGTCGATGTGGTCCCTGAAAGCTGGACCACCGACCCCTACAAGCCCGTGGAGAAGGACGGCTACCTCTACGGTCGCGGCTCCACCGACAATAAGTTCGCCGTCGCCGTCCTGGTGACTACGTTCGCGCGGCTCAAGGCCGCCGGCTGGGCGCCTGACCGCGACCTGCTGCTCGCCTTCTCGGGGGACGAGGAGACCGGGATGCTGTCGACCCGCAAGGTGATCGCCCATCCCCTGATGAAGAACGTCGAATACGCCCTCAACGCCGATGCCGGCGGTGGTACGGTGACCAAGGACGGCAAACCGGTGGCCTTCACCATGCAGGCGGCCGAGAAGACGACCGCTACCTTTGAGTTGGCCACCGCCAACCCCGGCGGGCACAGCTCCGCGCCGCGACCCGACAACGCCATCTACGACTTGGCCGACGCGCTCAAGGCCGTGCAGGCGATGCCCTTCCCTGTGGAGTTGAACGAGATCACCCGCGCCATGGTGATCAAGATGGCCAAGGACGAAGGCGACGCCCTGGGCGCGGCTCTTAACCGGCTGTTGATCGACCCGACCGACGCGGCGGCTATCGCGGAGGCCAAGCGCCACCCCAACTACACCAACATCCTTTGGACCACCTGCGTGGCGACCATGCTGCGAGCCGGCAACGCGCCTAACGCATTGCCCTCGAGCGCCGTGGCCACCGTCAACTGCCGCATTCTGCCCGGCACGCCGGCCGCCGCGGTACAGTCGAAGATCCAGGCGGCCGTGGGTGACAAGGTCAGCATCAAGCTGGTCGGCGAGGCTGTCGAAAGTCCCATTTCTCCAGTTCGCCCCGACATCTTGGCGGCCCTGCAAAAGGCCGTGAACGCCAACTACAAGGGCGCGGTCCTGGCGCCCAGCCTGTCTTCGGGCGGCACCGAGGGACGCGAGTATCGCCGTGCCGGCGTGCCGACCTATGGCGCCGGCAGCTTGGGCCTGGTGTTTCCTGATGACCTGCGCGCCCACGGCTCCAACGAGCGGATTCCGCTCGCCGCCTTCGACAAGGAGCTGACCTATTGGGACGTTCTGCTCAAGGAGATTGCGAGCGATGGGCGATAGTCCGCAAGATCCCGTCCGGCGCCGGCTGATGCAGGCCGCGGCCTTCACCGCCGGCGCCGCGGTGGCGCCCGCTGCGTTGAGCCAATCAGCTAGCCCAGCTCCCATCAGTCGCGATGAACGCATGGCCAGGATAGCCAAGGCGCAGTCGCTCATGCGAGCTGCGGGTCTGTCTGGACTGCTCGTTGAGCCGGGCTCGACCATGGTCTACTTTTGCGGAGTCGATTGGTGGCTCAGCGAGCGCCCGACCGTGCTGCTGCTGCCGGCCGACGGCGAGGCCTGCATGATCACTCCGGCCTTTGAAGCGGATCGACTGCGGCATCTGCTGCAGGTCCCCGCTCAGGTGCGAACCTGGGAAGAGCACGAAAATCCCTTCAAGCTGCTCGCCGACTGGACGCGCGAGTTGGGCATGACCAAGCGTTCGATTGGCGCCGACGTCGCGGTCCGGTTTCTGATCAGCGAGCCCCTCGCCCGGGCCGGCGTCCACCTGACGGCCGGCTCGGCCATCGTCGATGGTTGCCGGATGATCAAATCGCCGGCGGAGATCGCGATCATGCAGCGGGCGGCCGACATCACCGTCGCCGCATACCGTCAGGTCGGCGCACGTATCGCGGCAGGCATGGCGCCAGCGGACATCACCGCCCTGATGACGACCGCCCTTCGCCAGGGAGGCGCGCAGCGAGTTTCCGGCCATACGCTCGTCGGCGTGGCCAGCAGCTTTCCACACGGCGGCGCTCCAGAGCCTGTCCGGACCGGCTCCGTCATCTTGATGGACTTTGGCTGCACGCTGGATGGCTACTACGCCGATATCTCGCGCACCATGGTGTTTGGAGAGCCCACTGCGCTGCAGCGCAAGGTCTGGAACCACGTGCGCGAGGGGCAGATGGTCGCCTTCGAAGCGGCTCGGATCGGCGCGCCCGCCGGGTCAGTCGATGACGCGGTGCGGCGTTACTATGCGGGGCTGGGCTATACCGATGGCCTCGCCGCGCCAGGGCTTACTCACCGGACCGGCCACGGCATCGGTCTGGATGTCCACGAGCCGATCAACCTCGTCCGCGGCGAGGCCACGCGCCTCGCGCCGGGAATGTGCTTTTCCAACGAGCCTGGCCTCTATCACCGCGGCGTATTTGGGATGCGCATCGAAGACTGCATGTATTTGACCGAAGGCGGACCGCGCTTTTTCTCCACCCCGCCCCGGTCGATAGACGCGCCCTTCTTCTAGCCGGGTCAGAACGGCTAGGGGCGGGGCGCGTCGATCTTACGATGTCGCGACGTACCGACGGGATCAGGCGGCGAGCGCCGAAACCACCGCCGTCATCTGCTCGGGCAGGTATGGCTTTGGCAGGAACCGACCGCGCGGAGGGATATCCTCAGCGGACGGCTGCTCGTAGCCGGACGTCAGGAGCACCATCAGTCCAGGGTGTCGCTCGCTGGCGACGCGCGCCAGCTGCAGACCGTTCATGCCTGGCATGTTGATGTCGGTGAACAACACAGACACACCGCTTCGGCCAGCTAGGACCTCAAGCGCCTCCAGGGCGCAATCGGCCTCCAGGACTGAGTAGCCTGCGTCTTCGAGCGCGGCGGCCGCGACCATGCGTACAAGCAGGTCATCTTCGACAATCAGGATAAGGGGGGCCGCATTCTGCATGGAGCTCTAGCGCGCGAGCACCAGCGACGTTCCGAAGTTTTATCTTAACATTATGTAAAGACTAGCGATTGCCGCCGATTGTCGCGATATCGTGGGAGGCTGCGCGGAACCATCAGCCCCGCCCGGGCTTTCGTGGGCATGAACGAAGCCGCCGAGCTGCGCGCGAGCGCCGAACATTCCCGTCAGCGCGCCTCCACAATGCCTGTGGGACCTGCCCGCGGGGTTCTGGAAGTCATGGCCCGCGAGCATGACCGTGACGCCGATATCATTGAGCGCGAGGGGCCGACTTGGATGGGCCGAGAGCGTCGTCATCTGGACGATTGATCGCACGCAAATCCGCGAGGAGCAGGACCTTAAATCTCAGCGGGCCGTTCCATCCCCATGCAACAGCCCACCCATCCCTACCAGGGCGTCACCCTTCTCAGCTTTCAAAGCGCCGTCGTTTTGGCGGCGGTCATCGGGGGCTTGATATGGTTCACGCTTCTGGACGGATTGACCGGTCCTTTGATCTTGGGCGCGGCGGTCCTCGTCGGCTTTGTCGTGAACGCCTGGGTTCAGTTCCTGCTCAAGGTTCGAAGCCGCAGCCGCGCCAGCGTCAGGCCGGCGATTGATTGGCCAGGCTGCTAGCCACAAGATTGTCCGCACAAACTGCCGAAGACCTGCTGATGCCCGACCTTCGCCTCGCTATCCAAGCCCAGGTGCGCCAACTGATGGGCCCAGGGCCAGCCGCCGAAGCGCCCGATCCCGGTGATGACGTCGGCCTGTTTGGCCCCGATGCAGCGTGCTGGCGCGTGCACGGCGATTTCACCAGCATGATGGTCGGCGGTGTCTCGGCCCTACTGCTGCAGATGTTGCATCCCGGCGCTTTGGCGGGCGTGTGGGACCACTCCAACTTTCGCCAGGACATGACAGGGCGTCTGCGACGCACCGCCCAATTCATCTCCGGCACCACCTATGGCTCGACTCTCAAGGCCACCAGCCTGATCGATCGCGTCCGGTCCATCCATGATCGGGTGTCTGGCCTGCTTGCGGACGGTACGGCCTATAGCGCCAATGATCCGGATCTTTTGACCTGGGTGCATGTGGCCGAAGTGAGCAGTTTCCTGCGCGCCTTTGTGCGCCATCGAGATCCGACCTTCTCGCCGGCGGACCAGGACCGCTATTTCGATGAAGTGGCCGTGATCGCCGAGCGGCTAGGCGCCGTCAGCGTTCCGCGCAGCCGCGCACAGGTCCAGGCCTATTTCGCCGCAGTGCAGCCTCAGCTGCGATGCGACGCGCGGACTGTCGAAGTCGCCGCCGCGCTTTTGAACCCTCCGTTGTCCAGCCCAGCCGCCGCGGCTGCTTCCCGCCTGGTTTTTCGGGCGGCGCAAGACCTGCTCCCATCTTGGGCGGCGCAGATGCATGGCTTCCGCGCCGCCCCTGCCCGTGGTCCCGCAATTCGATTGGGGGTCCAGGGCATGGGAACGGCCCTTCGTTGGGCATTGCCCAATGGCACCGAAGCGCGCGCTAGGCGGCGTGCGGCCGAAATCTTGAGCGCGCCAGCGATGCAACTTTAAGGCGTGAAGCCTGTCGAAATGATGTCGAAATCCCGACATAACAGCGGTTAACCACCGCGTAACCATCCGTCGCACATCCTATAGTTGCAATCGCGGAACGCTGGTTGGCGACGTGGGGCCGCCGCGGCGAACCGTGATGGACGGGGTGGAACAATGAAGTTCTTCAAAGGGTTCGGCGCGAGCGTCGATACCAAGGCGGATAAGGATCTCGCCGGCACCATGGCGGCCATCAGCCGGTCGCAAGCGGTGATCGAGTTCAATCTCGACGGCACGATCATCACCGCCAACGAGAACTTCTCCGCCGCCATGGGCTACAGCCTCGGCGAGATCGAGGGCCGCCACCACAGCATGTTCGTCGATCGGGTCGAAGCGGCCGGCGCCGAATACGCGGACTTCTGGCGCGAATTGAACCGCGGCGCCTTCGTCGCCAGTAAGTTTCGCCGCTTTGCTAAGGGCGGTCGCGAGATCTGGCTGCAGGCTTCCTACAACCCTGTGCTGGATGACGAGGGGCGGCCCTACAAGGTCATCAAGCTGGCGGTCGATATCACTGAAGCCGAGCAGGCCTTCGCTCGTAGCGAAGCTGAGCGCCAGCGCGCCGAGCGTGAACAATCGGAGGTGGTCGACGTGCTGGCGGCCAGCCTGCGCCGACTGGCTGATCGCGACCTGACCGCCACGGTCGACGCCGATGTTGGCGACGCCTATCAGAAGCTCAAGGACGACTATAACGGCGCGGTGCAAAGCGTGCGTGAGACACTCGCCGCCATTTCCGACGCCACGGGCGCGCTACGCAGTGGGGCCGACGAAATATCCCGCGCGTCCGATGACCTGTCGCGCCGCACCGAGCAGCAGGCCGCTTCTCTGGAGGAGACGGCCGCCGCCCTGGACGAGATCGCGGCCACAGTCACCCGCAGCGCCGAAGGGGCGCGCATGGCCTCATCCAAGGCTACTGATGCGCGGGCCGATGGGGAACGCTCCGGCGCTGTGGTGCGCCAGGCGGTGGAGGCCATGGGTCAGATCGAAAACTCCTCGCGTGAGATCGCGCAGATCATCGGCGTCATCGACGAGATCGCCTTCCAGACCAATCTGCTCGCCCTGAACGCGGGCGTCGAAGCGGCGCGGGCGGGCGAAGCTGGCAAGGGATTCGCCGTCGTCGCCTCCGAAGTACGCGCCCTTGCGCAGCGCTCGGCCGAGGCGGCCAAAGAGATCAAGGCGCTGATCAACACCTCGACCGATCAGGTCGAACATGGGGTCAAGCTTGTCGGCGAAACCGGCGCGGCCCTGTCGGGCATTATCGGCAAGGTCGCCGAGATCGACAGCCTTCTGTCGGAAATCGCTCGTTCCGCGCATGAACAGGCGACGGGCCTTGGTCAGGTCAACAGTGCGGTCAACCAGATGGATCAGGTGACCCAGCAGAACGCCGCCATGGTTGAGGAGGCGACAGCCGCCGCCGCCAACCTGACCACCGAGTCACGGGAACTGGCGCGCCTGGTCAGTCAATTCCAGACCGGAGGGCGTCCTGACGATGCTGCGTTCAATCCGGTCGCCGACGCCCGCAGCCGTTTGAGGGTCCTCGTGGGATAGGGTGATCGCACTGGCGGTCAAGGCGGTATTTCGGCTGGCGTTTGCCAAGGTCAGACCCTGACCGCTATTGTGCGCCATGCTTGGCATTTTGCCGCAACAGGCGGTCGAAAACGACGTCGCCAGGCTTGATCTAGAGGTCGCGGTCGCTTGCCTGCGATATGTCCGCGACATCGTTTTGATCAGTCGCGGTGACGGTGATCTGATCGAAACCATCGTCTTCACCGCCGCGCTCGACGCCAATATGGCCCCGGTGGACCGTGATCCAGATTTGGGCGTCATCTATGGCGGCGCCGAAGCCTCTGCTCCGGATGAGCTTCGCCGCCCCGTCAGCATCAACGCGGTCGCCCAATCGCTCGGCCTGCCCTTCGAGACGGTGCGCCGTCGTTTTGTCGATCTGGTTCGCCACGGCGCCTGCGTTGCGGTTCCGGGCGGCCTTATCGTGCCGCGCAGCGCGGTCACGTCGGACGCATACATGGCGATCCAGCAAGCGCGATTTGAACGTACCCAGGCGCTGTACGTAACGCTGCGCGGCCTTGGTGCGATCGAGCTCTTGACGGAGGTTCGCGATAGTTCTGCCGAACCCTTGGTCCGAGCCGCCAACCGGGCCGTCTCCGAATACATGCTGCGGGTTTGCCCCGCTCTGGTTGGGCTAACGCAGAACGTCCTGACGACCTTGGTCTTCATGCAACTGGTCCTCGATAACATTGAAGAGATGGACGGCGCTGGGCTTGAGACCTGGGCCATTGAGCACGGCGCGGTTGGCCGGCCCGTGCGAATGGCGGTGGTGGCGGGGCGCCTGCCGTTGTCACGTGAAACCGTCCGCCGGCATGTGAGGACTTTGGAAGACCTGGGTTTTTGCCGCCGGGTGGAAGGTGGCTTTGTCGCCGTGGCCCCGCCGTGGGCCGTGCCCGAGATTTCCCGTCTCGCCGCCGCCAACCGGATCGACCTGCGTCGTCTTCTCGCCCGTTTGTACCGTCTAGGCGTTCTGTCAGCGTGGGATGTCGCCTAAGGCGGGGCGAGCTACGAGCCCGACCTAGCCTTTCTGTATCGCACACGGGATCAAACCGATCATTTGAGGGTTGAGTCCGCATCGGAACCTTAAGGGAGAGGGCGATGATCGGTCTGCTTCTCGCTGCGAGTGTTGCTGCCCTGTCTCCGGTTCAGGCCGTGAGCGCCATCGACGCCGCCAAACCCGCAGTTTCGATCACCGAGCCGCGCGAGGCGATCGTCGCGCCGTGCCTGGCGAAGGCGCCGGTCATCGGCCAAGCCTTTTCAGGCCCCGTGCTTCAGGTCATTGACGCCCAAACCCTGTGCGTGGCGCAAGGGATGGACCCTTCTGAGTGGGTTCTGGTGCGCCTTCCTAGGCATCAAAGGGCCCATACGCGCGGAGATCTGCTGGCCGCCAGCTTTGCGCGCAACGTGACGTGTCTGGCGATGCGCCGCGCCGATGAAGGCGTGGTCGCGTCGTGCAAGGTTGAAGGCGCCGATGTCGGCCACTTGACCCGAACGACGGCTTTGAAAAGCCAGGGTCTGGCCTGGCGTTAGACTATATTTTCAGTAGCGCCCAACACCGCCACGACCCCGGCGATCAGGCCGACAATGATCGTCGCCACGCCAGCGGCGATCATCCAGATTTCCTCACCCTTGGCGACCAGAAGTCCGCCGCCGCCCATCAAGGCCAGGCTGGCGAGTGCGAGTAAGATCAGGACGAATGGCGCCCGCTGAAACATCGCCGAGCGATGTAGCAAGCTTAACCACGTTGGTCCCTGCGGCGGAACGCCTCGCCGGGACGCAAAGACCGCTCCGACCGTCGTTGGCCACGCAGCCTATGCTCCGGTAGAAGCTCACGCATGATCAGGATCGGAGCCGAATCTGCGCGGGCGACAGGGATGCGGACGAGGGTAATCGGTTGAGCAACGCGGAAAAGGCGGCGACGGCGGTCAAGAAGGCCGGAGCCCGCAAGGCTCTCAACGCCGCCAACCTGACTCGCCTCGGGCCCGAGCGTCTGGCCGCCCTGCTCATGGAAATCTCCGAAAGCGGCCCGGCCATAAAGCGACGCATCAAGCTGGAGCTGGCGGCGGAGGCGGGAGCTGGGGTCCTGGCCGCTGAGATCGCACGCCGCATCGACGCCATCGACGACAGCCGGGCTCGGATCAACTGGCGAAAGTACAAGGAGTTCGTGCGCGATCTGGACGCTCATCGCCAGGCGGTGGCCGGTCCGCTCGCGCTGCTGGACGCGAACCTGGCTCTCGACCTCATCGTGCGCCTCGTAGGCCTGTCGGCGAGCCTCGCCAGCCGGATCAAGGACACCAAGGGCGAGCTTGAAGAAGTCTTTTCAGAAGCGGTGACCGACGCCGCCGAGATCGCGCCCAGAGCCGCCCTAGTCGATGCATCCAGCTTGGCGGACCGGCTGTTCGAGATCGTGCGCTACGCTCCACCGGGGCTGTCGCTGCCCTTGCTTCGGGCCACGGCGCCAGCCCTGCATGGCCAACCCCTGGTCGACCTTCGAAATCGGCTGGAGACGGTCTCCAAGGGGCGAGGC
Organism: Caulobacter sp. NIBR2454; assembly: GCF_027474405.1. Taxonomy (GTDB): domain Bacteria; phylum Pseudomonadota; class Alphaproteobacteria; order Caulobacterales; family Caulobacteraceae; genus Caulobacter. Next base: position 3,263,127 of record NZ_CP114871.1, on the reverse strand, counting down.
GCACCGCGCGCCTGGCGGGTGGGCGCGCAGATCCTGGCCGATGCGCAAGGAGACGTTGACGGCTTCATCGCTCTGTTCACGACGTCGGAAGCCGTTCTGCCGCCGGTCGGCGCCGAAATCGCCAGGCGTCTGCTCGGCGCGGGACGGATGGAGGAGGCGCGCAAGGCCCTGGAACGATCCGAGCCAGATCGGGCCAGCGCCGGCGATCCCGGCGCAATGGACTGGACGCAGGTCCAGATCGAAGTGATGGAGGCGCTCGGTGACGCTGAAGGCGCTCAGGCGGCGCGATGGACCAGCTTCGAGCGTGACCTGAACCCAAACGCTCTTCGCGCCTACCTGCGGCGTTTGGATGGGTTCGACGACGTGGAGGCCGAAGACAAGGCCATGGACCTGGCGCTGGAACACCGCGATGTCCATGGCGCCCTGGCGCTGCTCGTCGATTGGCCACGGCTGGACTTGGCCGCACGACTGGTCGCCGAGCGGGGGGACCAGCTAGCGGGCGACAAGTCGGAGTTGCTGGAACGCGCCGCCCGCGCGCTGGAAGGGCGCTACCCACTGGCGGCCACGCTGCTGTTGCGGGCCTTGATCTGGGATGTGGCGCGGCACGCCGATACCGAACGTTACACCCAGGCCAAGCGCTGGATGCTGGAAGCAGCCTCGCTCGCCGCGGCCCTGCCTGAGGACGGCGGATACGAAGACCACGAGGCGTTCGCCGAGCGGGTGGCCCGGCTTCGCCGCTGGTGATCTAGTTCCAGGGGCTCTTGCGGGTGACAGGAACGCTCGTGCCGCGATGCCCGGCCGGCGACGGCGCGGATGTGCGGGCAGTCCGGGGCGGGGCGCCGCCCTCCAGCTGCATCAGGGCGGCGACGCGGTTGCGGGTGGCCGGATGGGTCGAGAACAGGTTGTCGGCGCCTTCGCCGGCCAGCGGGTTGATGATGAACATCTGGCCAGTGGCCGGGTTTCGCTCGGCGGTCTCATTGACCATTCCACCGCGGGCATAGGCGTCGATCTTGCTGAGCGCGTCGGCCAGGGCCCGAGGATCGCCGCTGATCTCCGCTCCACCGCGGTCGGCTTCGTATTCGCGGCCTCGGCTGATGGCCATCTGAACGAGGGCCGCGGCGATAGGCGCCAGAATGGCCAGGAGGATCGAGCCGATCATGCCCATGGGCCGGTCGCGATCGCCGCCAAAGAAGAACGCGATATTGGCCAGGGCGGAGATCGCGCCGGCGATGGTGGCCGTGACCGTCATGGTCAGGGTGTCGCGGTGCTTCACGTGAGCCAGCTCGTGCGCCATCACGCCGCGAACTTCCCTGCGGTCCAGCAACCGCAGCAGACCGACCGTGGCGGCGACGGCGGCGTTCTGCGGATTGCGGCCGGTCGCGAACGCGTTCGGCTGCTCCTGTGCGATCAGGTAGACCTTCGGACGCGGCATGCCGGCCTGATTGGCCATGCTAAGGGTATCGAGCACGAAGTTGCGGACCATAGGGTCAGGGTCCTGCGCATCGACCTCGCGCGCGCCGTACATCCGCAGCACGATCTTGTCGGCGTTCCAGTAGCTGAAAAGGTTCATGGCGCCGCCAAGCGCCAGGGCGATCAGCATGCCGGCGGCCCCGCCGATCATGTAGCCGACGACCACGAAGATAGCGGTCATGGCCGCCAGGAGCATGAAGGTGCGAAGGGTGTTGCGCATGGCTTCTTATGTGGTCGGTACATCGAGACACGCAAGGCCGTCTCGCGCCCGTCGCAGAGCGTCGCTATAAGACGTCATGACTGAGCATGAAAAAAGCGCAGCCGCCATCGTAGAGCGGCTCTCCGAAACCTACCGACAATCGGTCGAAGCCCTGCGCGGCGCACTTCGCGCCTATTTGCGTGAAGGGGTCGCGCCCGATCCGAAGCTGCGGTCCAGCGGCGCCTTCACCTACCCCGAACTTCGCATCACCTACGGTGAGACTGATGCTCACCCGCGCCTGACCCGCGCCTATGCGCGTCTGTCGCGGCCTGGGACCTATGCGGTGACCGTGACGCGGCCCGAACTCTACGCGGAGTATCTGACCGAGCAACTGGCCCTGCTGATCGCCGACTATGGCGTGACCGTCGAGGTCGCCAGTTCAACGCAGGAAATTCCATTCCCATACGTCCTCGACGGGGCGGCGGACATGGCGCTGGCCGATGTCAGCGCTCAGGCCCTGGCCCGTCACTTTCCCACGACGGAGCTGGCCTTCATCGGCGACGAAGTGGTGGACGGCATGTTCGAGCCGTTGTTCGACGAGGCTCGCCCCCTGGCCCTGTTCGATGGCTTGCGGACCGACTTCTCCCTGGCGCGGCTCAAGCACTATACGGGCGCGCCGCCCGAGCATACGCAGCGCTACATCCTGTTCACCAACTACCACCGCTACGTGGACGAGTTCGTGCGCTGGGGGCTGGCCGAGCTGGCGCGCGAGGACAGCCCCTATGTCGCCCTATCGGGCGCCGGCGGGGTCTATGTGACGCGCGAGACCAAGGAGCCGGAAGCGGTGATCGCCGCCAGCGCTTGGCGCCGTCACCAGATGCCGGCCTACCACCTGATCGCCAAGGATGGTCGGGGTGTTTCGCTGGTGAACATCGGCGTGGGTCCTTCCAACGCCAAGACCATTACCGATCATTTGGCGGTGCTGCGCCCAGAGGCCTGGCTGATGATCGGTCACTGCGGCGGCCTGCGACCCAGTCAGACCATCGGCGACTACGTACTCGCGCACGCCTATCTGCGCGACGATCACGTGCTGGATGATGTCTTGCCGCCCGAGGTGCCGATCCCAGCGTTGGCCGAGGTGCAGCGAGCGCTCTACGACGCGGCCAAGGTGGTCACCGGCGAAAGCGGCGCAGACCTCAAACGTCGCCTTCGCACGGGCACCGTGGTGACGACCGACGATCGGAATTGGGAGCTGCGCTACACGCTCAGCGCCATCCGCTTCAATCAGAGCCGGGCGGTGGCGATAGACATGGAGAGCGCGACAATCGCCGCCCAAGGCTATCGTTTCCGCGTTCCGTACGGGACCTTGCTGTGCGTGTCCGACAAGCCGCTGCACGGCGAGATCAAGCTGCCGGGCCAGGCGAACGCCTTTTATGAGCGGGCGATCGGCCAGCACTTGCAGATCGGTCTTGCGACGATCGAACTGCTCAAGGCCGAGGGCGCCAACCTGCACTCGCGCAAACTGCGAGCCTTCGACGAGCCGCCGTTCCGCTAGGCGCGGCTGCGTCCGCGACGGACCCGCAGACGCCTCAGTTCAAGACTGACCATGCCGCTGAGCAGGGCCAGGACCACGCCGGCCGAGCATATCCAGGTGGCGGTGGCGTAAGCCCATCCGCCGATGCGCAAATCGAGCGCCGTCGCCGCATGGGTGGCGGCGCCGATCAGCTGGAAGGCCGCCGCCACCGCTGGCCAGATCCTTCGCCCCTTGGCGGCGAGCGCGGCGAGCAGGGCCAGCAGACCCAGATCGATAAAGAACACGATCCACAGGGCCGCGAAAAGGGTGCGGCTTGTCAGGATCAGGCCGCTAGCGAAGATGGCGACCAGCATCGCCGCGGCCGCGATCCGCTCGGTCCGTTCGCCTCGCAATAGGGCGTAGGCGAAGATCGCCAGGCTGAGGAATGTGGCGATCTGGGAGGCGAGGGTGGCGATCACGGCGAACTCCTAGTGTCGCCGTGATCTTGGCCGAGTCGCCGGTTCGTGGAAGTCAGGCGGCTTCCACCGCGCGCAGGGTGGACGGCGCCGCAGGTTTGTCCGGGAAGCCAAAGGCTACGTGACGCAGACCGATGTCCGTCTGCGCTTGGGCCAAGGCGTGATGAGCCTGGATCATGACGCCGCGGACCTCGGCCTGGCGAACCATCACCTGGCTGATCTTGTCGAAGGCGTCCTGGCCGATGACGGCCGACAGCTTGGCGCGAACGCGGCCGTCTGCCAGGGTCGCGGCCAAGGTCGCGGTGGCGGCGTAGGCGGCGTCGATGGCGGCTTCGGCGGCGAAGAGATCTTGAGCGATCTCCAAGGCGACTTTCTTGCGTTCCATGCGGATTCTCTTGCGATGTCAGCGGGGGCGGGATTGGGACTGCCAGCCTTCCGCCGTCCGTTGAATGGCGAATGCGAACTCGTGGGCGGCCAATAGCGCAGCGCCGGCGAGCAGGGTTGTGGTGATCGCAGCCACGGCGATCATCAGGAGGCGATGATGTGGGCTCAACTCATGCCAACCGCCCCTTGGGAGCCAGATGCTCCCTCCGGCTCGGCGGCGAAGGCGATGATAGTCGCGATGGTGAGCATGACGCTTTGTTCGGTCATGCTGCTCGCGCGCCGGCGGAGTTCGGTCAGTTCGGCCCTGGCTGTCGTACGGCGTTGCGGATTTGTCGCCACGTAGTCCACGGCTGTCATCACCTCCGTCCACGAGAGCGGCGGAAGCATCCCGGAGAGTTCGTTCCGGTCGTCTGTCTTCGTGGTTCGGCCCATGCCGGAAACCCCCCGCCCAGTCGAAGCTTGCGGGGGGCAGAAGGGTCACGGGTAGGGTGAGTGCTTCACCAGGTGAATCATTCACCTGTCCAAGAGAGCGCTCAAACAGCACCAGCCTGCGCGCCGCCTCCCGGCGCGTGGCGGCGCCGATCTTGCGCCTGGCGCTGTCAAGACGATGGTCCACGGTGTGCGGCGAGATATTGAGGGCCCTGGCTATGGCCTTGGACGGCATGTGCTCGGCGCAGAGGCGCAAGCACTCGCGTTCTTTCGAAGTCAGTCGTTCCAGCCCGGCCCACGAAGGCAAATCGCAATCGTCCATGGCGGGTATGCTTAACATCGAGCTACGTAAGCGCGAGGCTAGCTGTGCAATAAATTGCACATCGGGTTGCAGAAGCCACACAGCACGATTTGCATGGTCTGCCGACGGTGCGCTGGGAGATCGTTGATATTTCAGAGCTTTGTTTTCGAATTGCCGCGTTTTGCGGGTGACAAGCGCTTAGTCTGGCCTCAGTTTCCGCCGCCTTGACGCTCCGCAACAAGATGGAACGCAGGGGGAGAGGCGAACCAGATGAACGGCAACCGCGCCCAAAACGGCGACGGAAGCGTCGATCCGCGATCGGCTGCTCACTGGACTGGCGAGAACGCGCTTCGTCCGTCGCGGCGGCCCATTGCAGCGGCGGGCTGCGTGAAACTTGAGCCTATGTCCCGAACGGGCCTTGCCTCGACCTGTCCGGCGACGCTTTGTGCCGCGCCGGCCAAGAGCCGGGAACCATGATGGAAGGCGGAATGCAGGCCGTTTCGATCCTTGCTTTCCCGTGGCGCGAGCCCGCCGCGGTGCTGTCGGCCTTCGCCGAGGAGCCCTTCGCCATGGGCTTGCTGTCGGGCGGCGGGGGCAACCACGGGCGATGGTCCTATGTTCTGCGCTCGCCCGACCGGACGGTGTCGCTGACCGCGGGGGATACAGAAGATCCCGCTGAAATTTTGCGCGACCTGTTGGGTCAGGTCCAGGAACATGATCCCGCTGGGCCGCCGTTCCAAGGTGGCGTAGCGGGTTTGGCGGCCTATGAGCTTGGCGCGCGGTTCGAGCCTGTTCCCCTGCCGCGCAGCCGCGCCTGGGCTGATCTGTCAGTGGGCCGCTATCCAGCCCTTCTGGCGTTCGACCACGCCGCGCGTCGGGTGCTGGCGGTGGGGCGGGGTGAGAACCTCGCTCGCGCGCAGGCGAGAGCGCAGGACGCGGCCGACTGGCTTGGCGCGCCAGAGCGCCCGTGCCTGTCCGAGCGCCTAGCCGTGGAGTTCGCGCCTCTGCAAGCGCCCGAGGTGTATGAGGCCGCGGTCGCCGATGTCGTGCAGCGGATCACCGACGGCGAACTCTTTCAGGCCAATATAGCTCGGGCCTGGGGCGGGAGACTGGCGGTCCGCGCGCGACCGTTTGATGTGATCCAACGCCTGCTGTCCGATAGCCCCGCGCCGTTCGCCGCCTATCTGCGCCTATCCGATTCCGCTGTTGTCTCAAACTCCCCGGAGCGGTTCCTGGCCTCCAGCGCCGGTGGCTATCGAGTGGAGACGCGGCCGATCAAGGGCACTCGCCCTCGGGGGCGCACACCCGCCGATGACGCCGCCCTGATCGAGGACCTGCGGTGCAGCGCCAAGGATCGCGCCGAGAACCTGATGATCGTCGATCTGATGCGCAACGATCTGGCGCGAGTCTGCTCACCTGGCGCCGTGGCGGCGCCGGAGCTGTTTCGCATCGAGAGTTTCGCCAACGTGCATCATCTGGTCTCCACGGTGACGGGCCGCTTGGCGCCCGGTCTGACCGCCATCGATCTGTTGCGCGCCGCCTTTCCGCCGGGCTCCATCACCGGCGCGCCCAAGGTTCAGGCCATGAAGGTGATCTCTGGGCTTGAGGCGCCACGCGGCCCCTATTGCGGCTCGATGTTCTGGGCCGGCTTCGACGGAGCGCTGGATTCCAGCGTTCTTATCCGCACCCTGGCTTTCGTGGAGGAGGCGGGCGGCTGGAGCTTCGAGGCGCGGGCTGGGGCCGGGATTGTCGCTGACAGCGACCCGCGGTCCGAAAGGCAGGAGACCGAGGCCAAGATTCTGGCCTTGCGGCGCGCCCTTATGGAGACTCCGGCTTGATCCCCCATGACGACCGCGGGTTGCTGCTGGGCGACGGACTTTTCGAGACGATGCTGGTGGTCGACGGGCGCATGCCGCATTGGGCCGCGCATTGGGCGCGTCTCATGGCGGGCTGCGCGACGCTTGGCTTGCCGCTGCCGGATGAGTTCCAGACTCGGGTGGCCTGCACCAACGCGGTCGCCGTCGCCCTTTTGAACAAGGGCCGGGCCGCCGTACGCCTTACCCTTACCGCCGGGTCGGGCGGGCGAGGCCTAGAGCGGCCGCCATCCCTCGTCGCGCGGGTCTTCGCCACGGCCTCCCCCGCTCCCGATGGGGTTCAGGCTCCAGCCCAGATCATCACCAGCCACGTTCGGCGCAACGAGGGTTCGCCGACCTCACGCCTCAAGACCTTGGCCTATCTCGACAACGTGCTGGCCCGCCGCCAAGCCTTGGCGGCGGGAGCGGACGAGGCGTTGATGCTGAACACTGGGGGGGAGGTGGCCTGCGCGACCGCCGCCAACCTGTTCTGGATCAATGGCGACGCCCTTTTCACCCCGTCACTGGAGTGTGGCGTGCTGGCTGGCACGACCCGGGCGCGGGTGATCGCGCTTGCCAAAGATCTGCGTGTGCCCGTCGTCGAGGGAGCCTTCGCACCCGACGCGATCCACGGCTCCGAGGGCGCGTTTCTGACCAATAGCCTGATCGGCCTTCGCGCTATCTCCCGCCTTGATGGGAAGGCCATGCGCGCGCATCGGCTCTTCGGCGCCCTAGCCGGACGCCTGTAAGGCGAGGTGTTGCGCTGCAGCAAAGACAGCGCTGTCATTTGCGGCGCTTGACCTTGCATGATCTCTGGCCGATCACCGCATCCCGACGTCCTCCCGAAAGCTGAAGCGCCCATGACTCGATCCGTCCGCTCGCCCCGCATCACTCGCGATCGCCGGACCAAGATCGTCGCCACACTCGGCCCCGCCAGCGCCGACGCCAAGGTGATCGAGAGCTTGTTCAAGGCGGGCGTCGATGTGTTCCGTCTGAACTTCAGCCACGGCGAACATGCCGACCACGCCGCGCGTCTGGAGACGATCCGGGCGATGGAGGCGCGCTATCGCCGCCCGATCGGCGTGCTGGCCGACATCCAGGGTCCCAAGCTGCGGATCGGCCGTTTCCAGGCGGGGCATGTGGTCCTGGCCAACGGCCGACCCTTCCGCCTCGACTTCGATCCGACCCCAGGCAACCTGGATCGGGTCAGCCTGCCGCATCCTGAGATCATCGCCGCCGCCCAGATCGGCATGCGCCTGCTGCTCGACGACGGTAAGATTCAACTGCGGGTGACCCGCGTGGCGCCTGATCACCTGCAGACCGAGGTGATGGTCGGCGGGCGTCTGTCGGATCGTAAGGGCGTCAACGTTCCCGACGTGGCCCTCGACATCGCCGCGCTCACCGTCAAGGACCGAGCCGATCTGGCCTTCGCCCTGGACGCCGGGGTCGATTTTGTGGGCCTGTCCTTCGTTCAGAGCGCGCGCGACGTGATCGAGGCGCGCGAGATCATCGGCGACCGCGCCTGGATCGTCTCCAAGATCGAAAAGCCCCAGGCCCTGACCGACCTCGAAGCCATCGTCGAGCTGTCCGACGCCGTCATGGTCGCGCGCGGGGACCTTGGCGTCGAACTGCCGCCTGAAGAGGTGCCGCTGGCGCAAAAGCGCATCGTCTCGGTCTCCACGCGCCTGGGCAAACCGGTGATCGTCGCCACCCAGATGCTGGAGAGCATGATCTCCGCCCCGACCCCGACCCGTGCGGAAGCCTCAGACGTGGCCGGCGCCGTGTTCGACGGTACCGACGCGGTGATGCTGTCGGCCGAGACCGCGGCGGGGCAATTCCCCATCGAGGCGGTCAGCGTCATGAGCCGCATCCTGGCCCGGGTCGAGCGCGACGAAGGGTGGAAGACCCTGACCGAGCGCCGCCGCGCAAAGCCCGATCGCAACTCCAGCGATGCGATCGCAGCGGCCGCGCGTCAGGTTGCCGAAGCCATCGAAGCCGCGGCCATCGTGGCGTACACACAGTTCGGCCGCACGGGCCTGCGGATCTCACGTGAGCGGCCGCTACGGCCGTTGCTGGCGGTTTCACCGGTGGTCGAGACCGGTCGTCGCCTGTCCCTCGCCTGGGGCGTCGAGGCCGTGCAGGTGCCGCCGGTCGAGCGCATGACCGATGCCGTGATCCTGGCCTGCGAGACCGCCCGTCGCCAGGGCTTTGCGGCCCTGCGGGACGAGATCGTGGTGGTGGCCGGGGTCCCCTTTGGCACATCGGGCGGCACCAACGCCCTGCGGGTCGCCACCGTGGGCGCCGCCTCGATCCGCGAGGAAGATTAGGCGCGGGCTAAGCGGAGCCGTAGTCGATGTCGGGCGTTCAGGTCATCCAAGCCGGAGACCAGACCATGCCCGACAATTCCACTGACCTACACGTGCCCCGCGACGTGTTGCAGAAGAAGACTCTGCACATGCATTACGCCATCGCCTCGCTCATGGAGGAGCTGGAGGCGGTGGACTGGTATCGCCAGCGGGCCGACGACACCGACGATGAGGAGCTGAAGAAGATCCTTCTTCACAACGCCCGCGAAGAGATCGAGCACGCGGCCATGGCGCTGGAATGGATTCGCCGCAACGACGCCGAATTCGACGCGCAGCTACGCGAGTACCTGTTTGTCGAAGGCTCGATCACCGAGCACGAAGAGAAGGTCGAGGGCGAGTAACCCTCGACGCCTCACCGGCTCGGCTCGCTGATCTGGAACCTTCGGATCACCGTCGAACCGCCCATGCCCGAGGCCGTCCAATAGACGCCCGCGCCGCCGAAGGTGTTGGGCGCGATCGTCCCGCCCAGCGAAAGGGTCTCTCCGTCCAGGGTATTGCTCCCGCGGACGGTGACCTGGTCGCCGCGCACTGAGATGCGGAAAGTGGCGGACGGTTTGAACACGCCGCTTAGCTGCTGCTGACTATTCAGCGGCGCGCCGACGCCGTCGACGATCCTGAAGAGCTGGAACATGGTCTTGGTGGCTGACTGCGTCGTGCGCCACATACGCAGGGCGTAGCCCGTGCGGGTCTGGGGATCATATTTGAACAGGATGTCGCCGCGCGGCCCCTTGGCGTCCTCTGGCGAGCCTGGGATGGAGAAGCCTTGGCCTTCTGCCTTGTCCGGATCCAGGGTGACGACGAGGTCCATGTCGCCGACCTTGCGGCCGTCCTGATAGAGCGCGGTGCTCACCTTTGGCCCGACGCGCAGCCCCCAGCGGCCATCATCCTGTTGCGGCTCCACGACCGACCAGGCCCCCGTCAGACTCCAAAGGTCATGCCGTGCCGGCAGATCGACCGTCTCCACGAAGGACCGGAAATCGGGATCAAGATCCGTCGCCTTCACATCGCTGGCGGCGATCGGGCGACTGGCCACCACGCTTGTCGATGGGCCGGCCTCGCTGAGGTCGTGCTTGGGCGCGATGTCGGCCCGCAGGTAGTCGCCGACCATCCCCCGGGTGAGGGTTAAGCGCTCCAGCGGCTCGCCCCCACGCGAGACAGCGATCGGGCGAGGCCACGCGCAAGTGCGGTCGTCGCAGAGCGACCACGTGATCAGCGACTGGTCGCGTCGCTTTGGGGGCAGGCCCAATCCATAGTTGAGGCTCACGCCGCCATTCGCCGGCGCCGACAGCCTCGGCGCTGACGCAAGCACGGGAGGCGGACCATAGGCGGGCTCGACGCGCACATGGGCGGTGGCCTTCATCCCGTTGGGGGCGATGGCGTCGATCGCCACCGTCTCGACCTGATCGGTGGTGTTGGCGCCGGTGATGGTGACCTTCTGGCCTTCGGTGCTGCTCAGCCGCACCAGATCCGACTGTGCGGACCAGCGGATGGGCTGGGACTGCGCGGCATGCGGCTGGATGGCGACGGACAGGGTCGCGGGCTCCGCGCCCGTGCGCAGACGCATCGCTTCGCCCGACATGATCATGCGGTACACTGACGGTCCGCTGGAGACGTATTTCGCCCGCACGCCGGCCGGGTCCCACCCGTCATCGACGCCCTCGGGCGTGGCGTGGAGGATATTCCAGGGGTTGAAGGCCTTGGCCTCCTCGTCGCTCAGTTCGCGCGAGATGGTGCGGCGCTCAGGGCCGACGATGCTGTCGATGAGATCGGCCGGCCTGCCGTCGGCGTGGCGGGTGCGGTAGGTGAGCGAATAGGCGGGCGCATGCTCCGGCGCCTTCCAGGCGTACCAGGCCACCGGTGCGTTCGGCAGGACGGAGTCGATCAGAGCCACGGGCGGGCCGATGATCTTGTAGAACTGCATCGGCTTGTCGGCCTTGAAGACCGTGCGGATGAAGGTCACCCCGCTGGCCCACATCACCCCGCCGCCCTCGATGAAGTGGATTTCGGAATCCTCCCAAACGCTGGCCGCGCCGCCGCCGATGAAGTCGTCCGTGCCTTCCACATAGACGTGGGTGAAGTACGAGCGCTTGGTACGGGTAAACAGGGTGTCGAGCCGGCTCAGGACCGCCACGTGAGAATAGACGTGCCGGTCGCCCTTGGCCTCCAGAGCCACAGCCTGGGTGATCACGTCCGAGCGCTTCTTGAGGCTCTTGGCCGGATCGCCTGGATAGTCGTAGTCGGTGTTGCAGTAGTTCAGGATCGTCAGGTTGATCGCCGAAAAGCCGTCGGCGTCCACGATCATGGTGAAGCCGTTGTTGGAGGCGCCCAGCACGCCGGCGCCCTGCTGGTTGCCGCGGTTGTCGGCCAGCACCACCTTACGTCGGTCGTCCGTCAGGCCGAGCAGGGTGATGTTCGGCTTTGTGATCACCAGACCCGGCGTCAGGTCCTTGCCCGGCAGCAGATAGACGTCCGGCTTGATGCCGATGACGGTGGGCTTTCCTGGCGCGCCCGCGGGGGCGGCGGCGTAGGCCGCCTCCACCGTGCGATAGCGCCGCGCCGCCGGGTCCTCCGGCAGCGAGGCGTCGACCAGGTAGTCGTAGCGTTCCTTGCGGGTATCGAAGACGACGTCGGTGTAGCCGTTGATCGGGCCCATGCCGACCAGGGTGTCCTGGGCGCGAAGGGCGGCTGGCGCCAGGGTGAGCATCAGCCCCATGGCCATGGCGGCGATCTTGATCATCTTCAACTCCCGCTCTCGTCGGCCTAGTTCGGCCGACCCGTGGTCATGCCAAGGCGGTAAGGCGGCTGAGCGGCCTGGACCGGCGCGGGACGGTCGGTCGGGATCAGGCGGGCGGCTCCCTCCAGGCCTTGGCCGGTGACATTGTCCATGGCCAGCTTAGGCCCGCTGAAGACGTTCACGTTCACGTTCGCAAGCGTCACGTTCTTCATGTTGGCCAGGGTGATGCCGCGCCCGCTGGTGCCCTTGATGTCCTTGAACACGAAGCCGTCCAGCGGCTTGTCGGGATGGATCTGCACGGCCTCCACCAGCACGGGGACGTCCTTCACCGTGATGCGCTCGAAGGTGAAATTGCGCACCGTGGGCACACCTTCAAGGCCGGGGACCGGGAACTGATCTTGCTTGCCGCTGTCGAGGAAATTCAGACGCAGGAAGCCGTAGCCCGCGCCTGATACTTCCAGGTCGCGCATGACGATGTCCTCGATGAAGGCGCCGCGCCCCGGACGGCTCTTGATGTAGATGGCGAAGGTGTGAGCGGCGAGGCATTTGCAGCGCTCGACCAGCACCCGGCGAATGCCGCCCGAGGTCTCGCTGCCGATGCCGATGCAGGCCCAGCGGCGGTCGCGGAACACGCAGTCGGTGATGGTCACATCCTCGGTCGGACGACCGATCACATTGCCTTCCATTCCCCGCCCTGACTTCAGGGAGATACAGTCGTCCACGGTGTCGAAGTCGCATTTGTCGATCACCACCCGCCGGCAGGAATCCACATCGATGCCGTCCGCGGCGCCGTTGACCGTCATGCCGCGAAAGACCACGTCCTCACAGTAGACCGGATGGATCGACCACATGTCGTTCTGCTCGGTGAAGACATCGGTGACGCTCAGGCCATGGACCTCGACGAACTCCAGCAGCGCCGGATGGCGCAGGCCGGTCTTCTCCTCCAGCCGCTTGTGGATGTCCTTGGACGCCAGGATTTTGCCCTTGCCGGTGATGGCGACGTTCTTGGCGTCCTGCGCCCAGACCAGACCGATATAGCCGGGGACCCAACGGCCTTCCCAGCGCACCTGCACCACCGGATAGTCGGCTACGTCGGGCGAGCCCTGCAGGGTCGCGCCTTCCTCGACGCGCAGGGTGGTGTTGGAGCCGATGCGGACCGCGCCCACCAGATAGACGCCTGAAGACAGCACGACCTCGCCGCCGCCCAGGACCGCGCAGCGGTCGAGCGCCAGCTGCACCGCATGGGTGTCCTTGGTCTTGCCGTCGGCCTTGGCGCCTAGCTCGCGTGGATCGATGCGCACCCCGGTCTTGGGAGCCTTCGCGCCCGTCGCCGGAGCCGGCGCGGTCTGGGCCGAAGCCGATGTCCCGGAGCTCAGGGCCGCGCCGACGGCGCCGATGCCGACGGCGCCGAGGAATGCACGCCGGTTGGAGATCGGGGTCTTGGTGGTGGTGGACGCGGGCATGGCTGGTCTCTCGGACTTAAGGCAGGACAAGGGGATCACGGGCGCCGCGGGTCGTCCATCGGACGGCGGACGAAGCGCGCCGAACATCGGCGTAGAGGGTCTCGAACTGGGTCTGGCGCAGGGGCTCGCCCACGCCGTTCAGCGGGCTGACCCAAGTCACGGGCCGCGAGCCGAGGGCGGCGGTCAGGTCGGTCAGGTCGTAGTGGCGCAGCACGCCGAACGGCAGCACCTCCGGCAGGTTGCGCTGGATCGGCTTGTCGACAGCCATGCGATAGCTGGCCAAGGCGCCGTCCAGGGTCAGGCTGGTGATGCGGTCATCCAGCACCGCCGCATGCAGTGCGGTGGGAGCCATGGCGCCCAGGGCGTAGACGGTCACGCCGGGCTGAACGTCGTCCCGCTTGCTAAGGACGTCCACCGCGCCGATCACGTCATCGACCCGCAGACCGACTACGCTCTCCCCCACCAGCAGGGTGCGCAGGGACAACAGGTTCCAGTCGCCCAGCAGGGGAGACTTCAGCTCTTCGGTCCCGCCAGATCCGCGCGCCGGCATCTCCAGAACCACCCATCCCTTGGCGGCCAGCGCCTCGGTCTGGGCGCGGGCGGCGGCCAGCTGTTCGGGGCGGCCGGTGAGCAGCAGGGCGCGCTTGGAGCCGGATGTGGTCGGTGTGACGAGGCGGCAATTGAGATCGCCCGCCGCAGCGCCAGCCAGGACGCAGGCGCCAATCTCGACACCCTGCTCAATTTTGGTCGCGCCGACCTTCAGCCTGATCGGCGAAGACCCCGGAACGGCCCTGGCGTGGGTGACCGAGCGGATATCCGCGCGCAGGGTCTGCGGCGTGGGTTTGGACGGGGCGACTTGCCTGGCCCGGGCTTGGTTCACCTGCTGCAGCGTCACGCCCTTGAACGAGGTGGCGACGTGGCCGGTCGGGGTGACCAGATTGTCTTCGGGACGTGGGGCCCGGACATCGACGAAGGGCCGCAGTGTCACGTCGTTGTTCAGCCAGCGGGCGAAGAAGCCGACGATCTTGTCGCCGACCGGCGCCAGGTTTCCGTGCCCGCCAGGGCCGGTGATCCAGGTGATGCGGTCTTGCCCGCCGTAGAGACCCCAGATGCGACGCGCCTCCTCATAGGCCGTGCGCGCGCCCTCGAATGGGAAGAAGTCCTGCTCAGTGGAGATGATGGCGTAGGGCTTGGGGGCGGCCAGCTCGACCCAATCGGGCACGTCCAGACCCGCGGCGATGAAGCCGGGCGGCGACTGTTCGGCCTCCTGCGGCCCTGGGCCGGCCAGGACATGGCGGAAGGTGTTCATGTAGCAGGCGACCGCCGTCGCCTTCACCCGCTCGTCGAGCGCGGCGAGGAACGCGGTAACCGTCCCACCGCCCGAGCAGCCGAAGGCCCCGAGACGCGCGCTGTCCACATCCTGCCTAGCCTGCAGGTAGTCCAGGCCGCGCATGGCGTCCCAGATGAAGTAGCGCGAGACATGATCGCCCACCGGAACCGTCTGCCAGTAGGCCATGGAGTGCTCGCCGGTGGGCGGGCCGACCTTGGAGGCGCCGAGTTCGGGGTCGTAGTGCTGGAGCCGCTCGCCCTGGCCGATCTCGTCATAGATCAGGGCCAGGATTCCAGCCTTGGCCAGGTTGCCGCCAAAGCGGTCGCCGGCCTTGCCGTCGGGTGAGTGCCCAGGCGTGATGATCACCGCGGGGAAAGGGCCTTTCGATCCCGTCGGCACATAGGCGTTGGCGGTCACGAAGTAGCCGGGCAGGCTTTCGTAGATGACTTTTTCGACCCGGAAGCCGTCCGTCTGGTAGGCGCCGGTGACCCTTGCGTTGAGTGGCGTTCGGGTCTCTGGAAGACCGCCGATCAGGTCCAGGGCCTTGGCCCTGACCCTGGTCTTGCGCGCATCCATTTTGGCGGCTGTGTCGATCGTGGCCAGTTCGGCCTCGCGGGCCTTCAGCTGGCTGTCGGCGAGGCCGTCGATGTACCGGATCAGAAGGTCACGTCCGCTGGGCTCGGCTGCATGGGCCGCCCCGCTCAGGAGGGCGAGCGCCGAGAGGCCTGCTGCGAGTTTGGAAAGCTTCATGGCGTCCGCTTCTCCTTGCGCCTTCAGGCGCGAGCCTTGGCCCAGGTCTGGTAGCGTTCGATGACCGCATCACCCCAGTCGCCGTACCAGGCGTAGCCGGCGCGGCGCTCCAGCTCGACCGGGGCGAGCGTGTAGCGGACGATGCCGTCCCGGCCGGCGAAGATCGGCCGGTTGGTGGGGATCTCGTAGTATCGCGCCCAGATCGGCTTGGCCTTGGGGTCGGCGACCACGACCCGGTCGCCATTGGCGGGACGGTCGATGCGCACGCCCTTCAGGGCCGAAGCCTTGTACCAAGCCACGGCGCTTTCGACGGCGCGCACCACTTCGGGGCTTGGGTTCTCAAGAGTCATCAGCAACAGGACGACGCCCGCGCTCTCGTTGGCGCTGATCGCCGGCGGTTCGAACATGCGGCCCATGCGCGGCTCGTAGGTGACCTCGTCATGCTGGGCGCCCCAGGCGGTCAGCTTGCCGTCGGCGACGATCTGGGCGCGCAGAATATAAGCGATCCCCTTGTCGAAGGCGGCCTTGGCCTGGACCTGACGGCCCGGGTTCACCTTGGCGTAGGCGGGCTCGGTGGCGACCTCGCGCACGAACTCCATGATCTTGGTCGTGGCGTCGTCATTGAAGGTGGCGTAACGCGCATTGTGCGCCGCCTGCGACGGGTGTGAACCGTAGGGCCACCCGCCTTTGGGCGTTTGAGCCTCCAACACATAGGCCAGACCCGTATCCAGGGACTGGCGGTAACGCTCCTCGCCAGTCGCCGCATAGAGCCGGGCCAGGAAGCGCATCTGGTCGAAGCGATAGAGGCTGGATGAGTGACCGCGCCAGCCGATCTGGCCTTCCTCGCCACGGAACGGTTGGGTGACCACATCGCCGCCGGGCCAAGCGCCCGTTTCGCTGATCTGCCAGGAGATGATGTTGTCGCCGATGGCTCGCGCTTCTTCGGTCTTGAACCAGGCGTCGGGCTTGGCGGCTATCGTGGCCCACCAGCCGGAAGGCATGGAGGTTCCGACCTTGCGGGCCTTGGACATCACCTGAAGCTGGAACGGGCTTGGAAAGGGGATGATCGGAGGGTGCGTCGCCGGGTGCTGAACTTGAGCCAGGGCGGCGGGAGCGAAAGCCGTCGGAGCGACGGACAAGGTGGCGGCGATGATCGCCGCTGCGATGGGGGCGCGCATGCGGGACTGCTCTCGTCTTGAAAGGAATATGAAAAGGGCGGCCAGCGAGGCTGGCCGCCCTGAAGCGCTAGAAGCTGTAGCGAACGCCGACGTAGTACTGTCGGCCGACCTGGAAGTAGTCGTTGGTCCGCTGCACCTCGGAGTCGAGGAAGGACACGTCCTTCTCGTTGGTGAGGTTGATGCCTTCGAAGCTCACCGTGATGTCGTCGCTGACCTTGTAGGAGGCCGAGAAATCGACAAACAGGGTCGAGCGACGGCCTGCCACGTCGGTGTTGTAGGCGGCCGGCACAGCGGTCAGGTACTTGTCGCGGAAGGCGCCCGAGACGCGCGCCTGGAACGGACCGTCTTCATAGTAGAGTGTGCCGTTGTAGGCGTTCTTGGACAGGTTCAGCAGATCGCGGCTGACCGTGGTCGCCGCCGAGCTCGACGACAGGAAGTAGTCGATCTGCGAGTCCACGTAGGTGTAGTTCAGCAGGACGCCCAGGTTCTCGAACTTCCACGGCAGGAAGGTCAGGGGCTGCTGGTAGTTCAGTTCGATGCCTTTCAGCGGGCCGCCAGGGGTGTTGACCACGTTGGAGATGCTGAAGTCGTCGTTGACGTTCACGCCCGTGCCGCTGAGCAAGCTCGCCGGCAGGCCGGTCGTGGAGTAGGGCGCCACGACGGTGATGTTCTGAACGTAGGTGTTGATGTCCTTGTAGAAGAACGCCGCCGAAACCACCGCGCCGCGCGTCGGATACCATTCGAGCGCGACATCGAAGGTCTTGGCGCGGTACGGCTCCAGCATCGGGTTGCCGGTGGTCACGGTGCGTGAACCGCCAGCGACGTTGACGTTGGTCGCCGCCGACAGGGCGCCGAGGCCCGGACGCGACATCACCTTGGCGGCGCCGAAGCGGACGATGACGTCCTCACGCGGCTCGACCACCAGGTTCAGCGACGGCAGGGTGTCTTCGTAAGTGCGGCCCACCGTGGTCAGCTCGAAGCCCGCCGGATTGACCGTGGTCGGCACCGTCGAGAAGAAGGTCGAGCTCTGCTTGGTCTTCACGTAGCGCACGCCGACGTCGCCGCGCACCGGTAGGCCGAACAGCTCATGCCGGAAGTCCGCTTGGATGAAGGCGCCTTGGTCCTCTTCCTCCACCGAGCGGTTGTCGCCGCGCGCGCTGGACGTGGTGCTCGACAGGGCGAAGCGGCCCGTGTTGCTGAACACGCCATAGGCCTGGGCGATGGCGTCGCGGTTCGGGCTGGCCCAGCAGGTGGGGGTGCCCGCCGGCACGTTCAGCTTCTGCAGGCCGCACCATTGTTCGGTGAGGGTGGCCATGGTCGAGCCGGCCGGCATCGCCGGGATGTTGCCTTCGCCCGAGGCGAGGCGTTGGCCGGTGCCGACGAACTCATACTTCTTGAGGCTGCCGCCCAGCTTGAAGGTCAGGCTGTCGTTCAGCTCGTACTGGCCCTGGACCTGGACGATCTTGAAGGTGTTGTCGTTCCAGTTCGGACGCAGGCGGATATCGGGACCGGTGGCGCCGGTGCCACCCGGAACCGTGACCGTCGGGCCGATGTACCAGTTGTTCGGATCGGTGACGTCGAAGCCGTAGTTGATGGCCGGGAAGTTCTGACCGGTGGTCCGCGCATCGAACGAGTAACCGTCCGTGTTGATGCGGTCCATCTGGACGATGTAGTCGAGCGCGTTGTCGAAGTCGTTCGACACGTAACCGACCGTGCCGCTCACCGAAAGACGATCGGTGAAGGCGTGCTTGCCGCTCAGGGTCCACTGGGTGAATTCGGTGTCGTAGACGTCCAGATAGTTTTCCGAACGGATATCGACGTTGTCGAGCAAGGCGTAGACCAGCGTGCCGTCGGCGTTGACCGCCGCGTCGCGAACCACCGTCTCCGGCTTGCCGCCTTGCGAAGCGCCCCGGCTCAGGCCGATCGACTCCAGCTGACGCTCGTTACGTTCGGACTCGAACTTCGAGTACATGAGGTCGAGGCTGACCTCGGTGCGGTCGCTCGGGCGCCATTGCAGGGCGCCCGTCAGGCCCAGGCGCGTGGTCTGGGTTTCATATTGCTGGTAGCGAAGGAAGCGCGGGTAACGGGTCGTGGCCGCGCTCGCCAGGGCATAGGCGGCGGGGTTGGTGCCCGCGCAAAGGGCCGGGCGTTGGGCGACGTTGCAGAACCCGCCATCGGCCGGGCCGACGTTGAACTGGCCCGTGCTTACGCCGTTCTGACGAACGCCGCGCTCGGAATAGGCGACCGAGAAAAGCGCGCCGAAGGTGTCGTCGAAGAAGGTGTTGCTGACCAGGAAAGCGACGCGCGGATCGTAGTCCTTCGACAGGTCGCTGTAGCCCATCTTGGCCGAGCCGGCGAGCTTGAAGCCGTTATAGTCAAAGGGCTTGCCGGTGCGCAGATCGACCGTGGCGCCAAGCGAGCCTTCGTCGATTTCGGCCGACGGGGTCTTACGCACGTCGATCTGGCTGAAGAGCTCGGAGGCGAAGACGTTGAAGTCAAAGCCGCGGCCGCGGCTGGAGCCGGTGGTGGCCTGTGCTTCGATCCCGTTGATGCGGACGCGGGTGAATTCTTCGGACAGACCACGGACTGACAGGTTGCGGCCTTCGCCGCCGTCGCGAGTGATCGACACGCCCGGCACGCGCTGAATGGCTTCGGCCAGGTTGTTGTCAGGGAATTTTGCGATGTCTTCGGCGACGATGGAGTCCACCGCGCCGGTGCTTTCACGCTTCAGCTCCAGAGCCTTTTCGAGACTGCTGCGGAAGCCGGTGACGACCACTTCCTCGACCTCGGCGTCTTGGGGCGTCTGGGCCATGGCCGCGCCGCCGAGCATCAGGGCCGCAGCGGCGCTGGTTCCCAGCAGGAAAGCGCTGCGGCGGATTACGCCTCTAGCTTCATCGCGTGTCTGCATCTCGTCGTTTCCTTCCCTCAAGTGGTTTCTTGTCGTTGATCTCTTCCGACGGACCCATCCGTCGGACCCCTCTGCTCCCGGCCCGCGGACCTCAGGAAGCCGATAAAAAGGGGACCGACTGCGCACAGCCGATCCCGAAGCCCAGGAGGGGAAATGGGCGGGCTTCATTGACCGTTTGGGAGATCGAGCGCGGCTGGATCATCGACCCGGATCGCGGGCGCGCAGCAGCGCGAACACCTCGAAGGCGCATCTTCTTTCTCTCCCCTGATACCGGTGTCATCGAGACTTGCCCGTGCCCGGCTTGTTCTTGGCTTGAACAGCGTTCAGCGCAGGAAGCGCGTGGGCGGGCCGCCTGTCAACAAATTTTGCCAGCGCTGGCACAAAAGATTTTTGGGCGGTTGTGGCCAAAAATCTCGGGATTTCGCTTATCTGGCGGGGCTGGCCGTGCTTTCGCGTTCGATCAGCGAGAGGGCGATCGGCAGGGCCTCTTGGTGGGTGAGCCCGTCCTCTTGGCCATCGATTCGGGCGAGGAGCCGCCGAGCGGCGGTTTCGGCCATGGCGCGCATCGGTCGATTTATTGTGGTCAAGGCGGGCGAGATCATTCTAGCGATGCTGCTGTCATCGAAGCCCGCCACTGACAGGTCCGTTGGCACAGATAGACCCAAGGCGGCGGCGGCCTTGAGCACGCCGGCGGCCATGAAGTCATTGGAAGCCAGGACCGCGGTGGGCGGTTCAGTCCCGCTCAAGATCGCCTCCCCGCACGCCAGCCCCGACTCGAAGCTGTAGTCGCCCTCGGTCATGTGTGACGGCTTCATATTCGCCGCAGCCAGGGCGTCTAGGAAGCCGGCCTTGCGCTGCTGCGCCGAGAGAAACCGCGAAGGGCCGGAGATGAAGGCGATGCGGCGGTGTCCCAGATCGATAAGCCGTTCCGTCAAAAGGCGCGTGGCTTCGCGCTCCATGGACACCAACATGGTCCCACCCTCGATGGGGACGGATGCTATCGAGATGCTCGGGACGCCCTCCGCCGCGATGACGCGGTTCAGTTGCGGCAGCTCAGAGATGGGCGGCAGCAAAACCACGCCATCAACCCGCGACCGCTGGATGAAGCCCCGCACGTCGTCCATCAGGCCTTCGGAGCCGTAGACGCAGGGGTGAATCACCACCTCGAAGCCGCGCGCGCCCAGCACTGCGGTCAGACCCCTCTGCACGGGGTCCAGCACCAGGGCGTTCGGATCATCGTGGATCAGGCCGATCAGGAAGGAGCGGCCGGTGGCCAGCGCCCTGGCCCGCGCGCTAGGCCGAAATCCTAGCGTCGCGATGACCGCCTCGATCCTTGCCCGTGTCTCCGCATTGACCTTGGTCGATCCGTTGATCACGCGCGAAACGGTACGCAGCGACACACCGCTCTGGTCGGCGACATCAGTGATCGTCACGTCGTTCATCGAGAAACCCATTGATGGCGGGCTTGGCCCTAGCATGGCCACGCCTTGCGGTCGCATAGATATTTACAACTGTAATCTGTCAAGTCATGGTGGTGCTCTTTGGAGGGTTCACCTTGCGATTTGCAGCCGCGACGCTCTGCGCCTTTCTTCTTCTCGGCTGCGAGCGCGAGACGGCGTTCGAACGGCTCAGCAGTCAAGCGGCCGCCAGCAATCCGCCCCGGCTCTGGGCTGTATCGGTCATCAGAAATGGTGATGAGGCGGCCAAGGTCACGCTGTGCGCCAGCGATGAGATACGAGCGGGCTTTACGCGCATGATCCCGATGCATGACGGCAAGGCCTGCGCCTTGAGCGCCCAGCCCGAATTCCTGGAGAACCGGGTGAAGATTCGCTGCGTCGCGGACGGCCGGCCCATGCTGGTCGAGAACTTCACCAAGGGTGATGTGGCGCGCGAGTTCAGCGTCTACATGCGCATGCGCAGCCTGGACGGCGGAGAGGTCGTTCGCGAACAGACGCGACGCTATCGCTTGCTGGGCGCCTGCCCCGCCGGCTGGGCGGCGGGGTGGTCGACGGATCGCTCGGGACAGGTTGTGCCGGGCGTGATGCGCTAGCTGACCCGTTCCACCTTGGCCACGCGACGGGGGCGCAGATGATAGGTGCGGCTGAAGGTTTGACCACCGGGTAGGAAGTAACCCAGTGGCGAGTCGTAGTTGTACGTCACCTCGGCCATGATGGTGCTTTGGCCAGGGGCGACGACGCCGGCCGGCAGGGTGTGTTGAGCGTTCGCCGCGAGCGCCGCCATGTTACGGCCGTCGCTCCAATCCACCCGAACGACCCCTTGGTCATTGGCGGTCAGGCTGCTGATCCGGGCCTGCAGGGCGTTCGCGGGCAGGGGGGCGAGGATCAGGCGCGAGGCCTCGAAGATATCGGCCACCTGAGCGTTGTTCAGCCGATCGCTCTGGGCGGTCAGGTCGCCGAGGGTGGACGCCACATGGCTGACCTTGCGCATGGCCATCATCGCCTGGGTCAGCTCAGCCACCCCGAAATAGAAGGCGATCAGAAGCGGCGCGACCAGGGCGAATTCCACGGCTGAGACGCCCCGTCGGTCTGCCATCAGCCGGCGCGTAAGGCTCACCATGGGAAGGGCTCGTTGCGAAACGCAGATCCGGCCATGATCATTCGCTGGCCCCCCGCCAGATTGATCAGGCTCTCATTGAGCAGGGGCGTAATCAGCCGCCATCGGAAGTAGCCGCGTACGAGCACGATGGCCCCGCCGCCGCCGGGCTGAAAGCTCATGGCCTCGGGGTCGATGTCGCCATCGACCACGGGATTGGTGGGGGTCATTCCGGCGAAACTGGCGTAGGTCCGAACGTCCAGATAGAGGTCATCGCACCGGCTGGACAGCCAGGTCATCTCCTCACAGACCGAGGCCTTGAAAGCCGCAGCGCTTTGCCCCGCGCTCTGCACCTCGCCGGTACGCACCCGACGCGAGGCGGCGTCTAGCGCGTTGTGCAAGGTGGTCGAGGCCATGAACACCAGGCCCAGCTCGACGATGGCGAAGACCAGCAGGGTGAAGGGCAGGGCGACCAAGCCGAACTCAACAGCCGCCGCGCCGCGCCGATCGGCGGCGAAGCTTCGGACGATATGGGGTGGTCGCCAGCGCACCAGGCGAGGTCCTCCGACAAGAGAACCCGAGCCTAAGGGCGTCTAGGCTAATCGACCGTTTAGCGAGAGCCGTCGCCGGAGGGTTTTTTGGAGCGGTCGTAGTAGGCGCCGTAGGGCTCTTCAAATTTCTTGTAGGCGCTTTCGGGCTCGCCAGGCATCGGCGTGCGCTCGCAGCGCGGCGCGCAGGCGTAGTGGTTGATCTCCGCGCCGCGATAGAGCGCCATTTGATTGGCGTCGCCGCTGCCGACCACGATCTGGCGATCAAAGACCGTCCGGCCGGCCGCGTCGAACGCGGTCAGGCTGGTCACCCCGAAGCTTCGTCCCAGGACCACCGCCGTGCGGCCGTCCAGCAGGGTGATATCGGCGATGGCCGGATTGCCCACCACGACATCGCGAACGGCGGCCGGGAAGGCGATGCGGACAGCCTGATCGATGGTCGCGGCCACGCTCTGGGCGCTCGCCGGACCAGCGACAGCCAGGCTTGCGGTCAAGAGGGCGAGCAGACGTGGAAGGGGGTGGCGCATGACGGGCTCGGCTACGGAAGCTGATGTTTGAGTCTGTGGTGTCATGGTCAACAAAGTCTGAAGGCCCGCTAGTCCGGCATGGGCGCGCCGCCAAGCCCAAAATTCGCGCTTTCAACTTGGTTTCCCGATATTAATGCAAATGCAAGTTAATCATAATATATGTCGTATATGCGACAGTATGCGTTCGTGGTTAAATTCAGTAAAGCAAGTAAAGATATCCGTATTTACTATCGATTAATTTGATATCCCGCACAGTCGGCAGGCTTTTCGGGGTGAGCGCGGCTTTGCGCCTTGGTCGCCCTTTCCAAAATTGCTTATGGGAGATCGAGCAATGTCGAAGTTCTTCAACCGCTTCCTGAAAGACGCGTCGGGCGCCACCGCCATTGAGTACGGCCTCATCATCGCGGCCATCGCCGTGACGGTGATCACCGTCTTTGGCGTGCTGGGCACCAATCTTGAAGGCAAACTGCAAGAAGCCGCGGACGAGCTCGCCCAATAGCGCTCGTCGCCAGACAAACTTTAAAGGCCGCGGTTCGCCGCGGCCTTTTCTGTTTGTGGCGCGCGCTCTCTTAAGACCCATTTTACCGCCCCCTCGCAGACTGGCCTCGCATGTCGCTCCAGATGCTCGCTGTCTTGGTCTTCCCCATCCTCCTCGTCGTCGGCGGGTTGAAGGATCTGACCAGCTTCACCATCCCCAACTGGATTTCACTTGCCCTCGTCGCGGCTTTTCCGCTGGCCGCGATCCTTTGCGGCGTAAGCTGGGCCGCGGCCGGTCTTGCGGTCCTCGTCGGCATGGCCGCCCTGGTGATGGGCATGGGCATGTTCGCCCTGGGGTGGATTGGTGGTGGCGACGCCAAGCTGATGGCCGCCGCCGCCCTTTGGCTGGGCTGGCCCGCGATTGCGCCCTTCATGCTGGTGACGGCCTTGGCCGGGGGCGGCCTCGCCGTCGGCCTGCTGGCGCTGCGCTCGCCGATGTTGCGGCCCCTGGCCCTTGGCCGGGCCGCCTGGGTGGACCGTCTGGCCGATCCGACCGCCGGCGCGCCCTACGGCGTGGCCATTTGTGTGGGTGCGCTCGCGGCCTTTCCCCACGGCGTCGTGGCCAAAGCGCTTTTCGGAGCTTCCGAGGGGATGTTGGCGGCCCCGGTTTAGGGCTCGTTAACCATAATCACCAAAAGGTTGAATCCGTCTGATAGGCGAGATGCGCCCTGCGTCCGCCCAGGCACTACCGGCCAGTCAGCCGGCGGCGGGAGGGGCCGAAACGTCAAGTTCATGAGCGCCGCGCGTATTCTGGTCTTTGTGGTCGCCGCCATCGCCGCTCTTGGCGCGTGGTTCGTCATGCGCATGGCGAGCCGGCCGGCGGACGCGCCCGTCGCTCAGACGGTGGCGGGACCCTCGACGCCCATGACGCAGGTCCTCGTCTCCACGCGTGAGTTGCCGATCGGAACGCGCCTGGTGGCCGGGGACGTCACCTGGCGATCCTGGCCCGCCGACGCGCTCAACCCCGCCTTCATCACCGACGGCGCCGCGCCCGCTCCGGTCGAAAAGCCATCTGACGCCAAAAAGGTCGCCGAAGCCGCCGGCCAGATGCTGGGCGGCGGAGGCGCCGCCCAGGCCCTTGAAGGCGCGGTGGTGCGCGAGTCCATCGCGGCCGGCGAACCGATCCTGGCCGGAAAGATCGTCCGGGGCGGTGAGGGCGGCTTCATGGCCGCGGTCCTGCGTCCCGGAATGCGCGCGGTCGCCGTGCCGATTTCTGTCCAGAATGGGGCTGGCGGCTTCATCCTTCCCGGCGACCGGGTTGATGTTTTGCAGAGTCGGGAAGTCGAACCCGCCGGTCTGTCGCTGGGCTCGGCGCCCAAGGCGCAGTTCACGGCCGACACAGTGCTAGCCAACATCCGCGTCCTGGCCATCGACCAGAGCCCCGCCGCCGCCAAGGGCGCCAACACCCTCATCGGGGCGGTCGCCACGCTGGAGGTGAGCCCTCCGGAAGCCGAAGCGCTTATGCGGGCGAAGGCTCAGGGCGACGTAGTCCTGGCCTTGCGGCCCTACGCCGACGCTGGCGGTTCCAGCGGCCCCCGCCCCAGCGCGGAGGATGGCGCGGGCGTGGTGCGCATTCACCGGGCCGGCGCCACCGGCGCCGTGGCGGTGCGCCCATGAAGCATCTTGGTCTGATCCTGACGGCCGCTGTCGCCGCCCTGTCCGCGACCACGGCGGCGGCCGACGGCCCAGACCCCGTCGTTCGCCGCCGCGCCGCGCCGGCACCGGTCAGCGCCCTGCCATTGGCGCCAAGCGCCCAGGGTTCGGCCCTGCGCGTGGACCTGTCCACCACCGGCGCGCGACGCCTGGATCTGCCCAGGGGTAAATCGGCCATCGTCGAACTGCCCGTCGATGCGCGGGACCTGCTGGTCACCAACCCCGCCGTGGCGGACGCCGTGCTGCGATCACCCCGTCGCATCTTTATTCTCGGTACCGGGATCGGCCAGACCGACGCCGTGTTCTTCGACGCATCGGGCCGGCGCATCCTCGCGCTGGATATTCGCGTGAACCAGGACGGCGCCGCCCTGGCCGACACGATCAACCGCGTCCTGCCCGGCGCCCGTGTCTCGGTCGAGCCGCTGGGCGAGGGGGTCATCCTCAGCGGCCAGGTGGCCAATCCCGTCGACTCTGACCGCGCCAACCTGATCGCCACGCGCATGGTCGGAAAGCCGGAAAACGTGCTGAACATGATCAGCATCGCCGGCAAGGACCAGGTGATGCTCAAGGTGCGGATCGTCGAGGTCCAGCGCAACATCATCAAGCAGCTGGGCTTCAACACCAGCGCCGTGCTCGGCCAGTTGGGCGAGGCGCAGTATCTGATCAGCAACGCCGGTCGGTTCGCCGTGAACGGGGGATTGGTCGGCGGGCTGTCGGGCGGGTACCAGCTAGACACTACCAAGCAGCCGCAGGTTAAGGTGCCCTGCGTTGGTCCAGGCTGGTTGCCTGGAAGCCTGTGCGACATCGTCGACCGCGACTCCGACGTAGCGGTTCCCCGCGACACGGCCGGCTCGCCCGGTCTGAACAAGGCCCAAGCGACTCTACAGGCCTTCGAGCGGGTCGGATTGGTTCGCACCTTGGCGGAGCCGAATCTGACCACGGTGTCGGGCGAGGCGGCGCGATTCCTGGCGGGCGGCGAGTTTCCCATTCCCGTCAACCAGGACGACAATGGTCGCGTCACCGTCGACTATAAGCCGTTCGGTGTGGGCCTCGGCTTCACGCCGGTGGTGATGTCGGGCGGCCGCATCTCGCTGAAGATGTCCACCGAGGTGTCCGAACTCACTAGCGTCGGCGCCTTTTCGGTCACCAGCGGAACCAATGGTCCAGCCCTGTCGGTCCCTGGACTGAATGTGCGCCGCGCCGAGACGACGGTGGAGCTCCCGTCCGGCGGATCGATGATGATCGCCGGGCTGCTGCGCGAAGAGACCCGTCAGAACCTCGACTCCCTGCCGGGCATGATGCAGCTGCCGGTGCTCGGCGGCCTGTTCCGCTCGCGCGACTATCTCAAGGGCGAGACCGAACTCGTCATCCTGGTCACCCCCTACATCGTCGGCCCCGCCGGCTCGGAGCTCCAGACGCCGGCCGACGGACTGCAGATCGCCAGCGATCCGGAGACGGTTCTGCTGGGCCGCCTGAACAAACTGATCAAGCCCCCGGCGCAGCCGGATGGGCAGACTTGGAAGGGGCCGATCGGCTACGTGATCGAATGAGCGCGCGTATCATCAGCTCCGTGATCGTATCGACGGCCCTGCTCGGCGCCTGCGCGACGGCGGCTCCCGACGCCCCGACCACCTCGGTGGCCTGGGAGCAACGCACCCAAGTCGTCGAGCAGCCGCAGGAGATCCTGTTGGCCGCCCACGCCGATGGACTTTCCGACAACCAGCGCCGGGCCATCGCCGCCTTCGCCGCCGATTGGGTGCAGCTGGGGTCGGGCCCGGTGACCGTCGCCGCCCCGCTCGGCGTCGATCCCAAGACCCAGGCCGTCGCGGTGCAGACGCGTGATCTGCTCAGCGCCGCGGGCGCGACCGTGGTGTTCGCCGGCTATGACGCGCCGCAGGGCGGCCCGCTGAAGATCAGCTACCAACGCCCCCTCGCCCTGCCGGCCAAATGCGGCGGCTGGGAAAGCCTGACCGCCACCAAGGACAACGGCGCCTACGCCAACTTCGGCTGCTCCATCGCGGCGAACATGGCCGCGCAGATCGCCGATCCGCGCGACCTTGGCCGCGCCCGCGCCATGGACCCTGCGTCCGCCGCGCGCCGCGACGTGGTGATGGATAATTACCGCAAGGGCGAGAACACCTCTTCGGCGCGCGATGAGCAGGCTTCGGCCACCGTCTCGACGGTGGTGGACTGATGAGCGCCCAACCGGCTGAGGCCGACCCCTTTGATCTGGGCTTCGAGGCCGAGGACGACTTCTCGCCACCCCCTGCCACGCCTTGGGGTGACGATCCCGACCGCCAGATTCTGGCCGCGGCCCAGACCCCGCCGCCGCCGCCGCCGCCCAGTATCGAGCCTGAGCGCGCTGAAGCCGACGACGATGCTGCCGATCCCTTCGCCGACTTCCCGCCCGCGCGGCCGGATCTGGCCGGGGACGTTGCGGAGCCCGTGGCGACCTATGATCCAGATCTGACGACGCCGGACTACGAACCGTCCGCCTATGACGCCGCAGCCCATGATCCGGACCCTGTGGATGACGGGTCGCTGGCGCTCGAGATGGAGGCGCCCGAAGAGGTGATCGAGGCCGACGCCCCTCCCTTCGAACCGCTCGAACCGGTGGAGGCGCTCAACCCCGTCGCGGATCTGATCGCCGACGTCGAGTTGGCCATGACCGGCGCGGGTAGCGACCTGGGCGTGCCTCGGATTTCGATCCACGCCTTCTGCGCCTTGCCCGCCACGGGCGATCTGATCGAAGCGGCGGCTGGTGATCGGCGCATGAGCCGCGCCTCCACGACCGTGCGGATGGGCGGACTGGCCGCGGCGCTTGAATACTACCAGAATCAGCCGACGCCCTCGCTCATCATGGTCGAGAGCATAGAGCCGGCGCCGCGCCTGCTGGCCATGCTGGATACCCTTGCCGAGGTTTGCGACCCCGGCACCAAGGTCATCGTCCTGGGACAGACCAACGACATCGCTCTCTATCGCGAATTGCTCCGGCGCGGGGTGAGCGAGTACCTGGTGGCGCCCCTACGGCCCCTGCCGCTGATCAGGGCGGTGACGGGGCTCTACGCCGATCCGGCCACGCCGTTCGCCGGTCGCCAGATCGCCTTCGTCGGTGCGCGGGGCGGGGTCGGCTCGTCCACCCTGGCGCACAACTTCGCCTACGCCATCGCCGAGCGCCTGCACGCCGGGGCGGTGCTGGCGGACTTCGATCTGGCCTTCGGCACCGCCGGGCTCGACTTCAACCAGGACCCCCTCCAAGGGGTGGCTGACGCCCTGTCGCAGCCTGACCGGCTGGACCCGATCCTGCTGGACCGCATGCTGGTCAAATGTTCGGAACGGCTCTCTCTCTTCGCCGCGCCGGCGACCCTTGACCAGGACTACGATATCTCGCCGGAAGCCTTCGAAGAGGTCGCGCAGAAGGTCCGTGGCGCGGCGCCCTTCGTGGTGCTCGACCTGCCGCACGCCTGGAGCGCCTGGAAGCGCAAGATGCTGATCGCGTCGGATGATCTGGTGGTGGTGGCGACGCCCGATCTTGCCTCCCTGCGCAACGCCAAGAACATCGTCGATCTGATCCGCCAGACCCGGCCGAACGACCTGCCGCCCCGCCTTGTCTTGAACCAGGTCGGGGTCCCTGGCCGTCCCGAGATTCCGGTAAAGGATTTCGGCGAGGCGCTGGGCATCGAACCTTCCCTGGTTCTGCCGTTCGAGGCGCGGCTGTTTGGCGAGGCCGCCAACAACGGCCAGATGGTCATGGAGACGGCGCCCAAGTCCAAGGCCGCCGAGGGCATCGAACATCTGGCCCGCCTGATCAGCCGTCGCGAGGCGCCGCCGACCGCCAAGCCGTCGTTGTTCGCCTCCCTGTTCAAGAGGGGGTGAGGCCGTGTTTGGCAAACGCCCCGGCGACCAGGTCGTAACCACCCTCAGGCCTCCGGCGGCGGCGAACGCCGGCGCGTCGATAACCACGCGGCCGCAGCCCGCGTCCACACCCGCCATCCGCATCGCGCCCGAGCCCAAGAAGCTGCCCGAGGCGACCGCCGCGGAGGTCGTGCGCGAGCAGTCCGATTTCTATCACGCCACCAAGAACACGATTTTCAACGCCCTGTTGGGCACCATCGACCTGGCCCAGCTGGCGCAGCTCGACAGTCGGCAGGCCGCCGCCGAGATCCGCGACATCGTCGCCGAACTGGTGGCGATCAAGAACGTCTCGATGTCCGCAGCCGAACAGGACCATCTGGTCCAGGACATCACCAACGATGTTCTCGGCTATGGCCCGCTGGAACCGCTGCTGGCGCGTGACGACATTGCTGACGTCATGGTCAACGGCGCCGGCCGGGTGTTCATCGAAGTGGGCGGCAAGGTTCAGCTGACCAATGTCCGCTTTCGCGACAACGCCCAGCTGATGAACATCTGCCAGCGGATCGTCAGCCAGGTCGGCAGGCGGGTCGATGAAAGCTCGCCGATCTGCGACGCCCGCCTGCCGGACGGCAGTCGCGTCAATGTCATCGCGCCGCCGCTGGCGCTGGATGGTCCGACCCTGACCATCCGGAAATTCAAGCGCGACAAGCTGACCATGAAGAATCTGGTGGAGTACGGCTCCATCAGTCCCGAGGGCGCGCGGGTTCTCGGCGTCATCGGCGCGTGCCGCTGCAACGTATTGATCAGCGGCGGCACCGGCTCGGGCAAGACTACCCTGCTCAACACCCTGACCGCCTTCATCGACCCCACCGAGCGCGTGATCACCTGTGAGGACGCCGCCGAGCTGCAGCTGCAGCAGCCGCATGTGGTGAGGCTCGAGACCCGGCCTCCGAACCTGGAGGGGCAGGGGGCGATCACCATGCGCGACCTGGTCAAGAACTGTCTGCGCATGCGGCCAGAGCGGATCATCGTCGGCGAAGTGCGCGGATCGGAAGCCTTCGATCTTTTGCAGGCCATGAACACCGGCCACGACGGCTCCATGGGCACGCTGCACGCCAACTCGCCCCGGGAGGCGATCAGCCGGGTGGAGAGCATGATCACCATGGGCGGCTATGGCCTGCCGTCCAAGACCATCCGCGAGATGATCGTCGGCAGCGTCGATGTCATCATCCAGGCCGCGCGTCTGCGGGACGGCAGCCGGCGCATCACTCACATCACCGAAATCGTTGGGCTCGAGGGCGACGTGGTCATCACCCAGGACCTGTTCGTCTACGAGATCAGCGGCGAGGACGCCGACGGCGCGGTCACCGGGCGCCATCGTTCCACCGGTATCGCCCGCCCGCGTTTTTGGGACCGCGCCCGCTACTACGGTCTGGAGCGCGAGCTGGCCGAAGCCCTCGACGCGGCCGAATAGATGCTGCCCCTGGTCGCCGCGATCCTGGGTTTCGTCGCCGTGGCGGGCCTGGGCTTTGTCTTCGCTGGGCCGAGCGAGACCCGCGCCTCCAAGCGCACCCAGGCCGTGGCGGGCGTGACGGGCGGACGCAAGATCGCGCGCGCGGCGGCCGTGCAAACGCCGGACGCGCGCCGACGCCAATTGCTAAAAACCCTCAAGGATCAGGACCGTCAGCAGAAGAAGGCGGCCACGAGCCTGTCGGCGCGACTGCAGCAGGCGGGACTGCGCATGGGATTGCGCGAATTCTGGATCGGCTCGGGCATGCTCGCCGCGGTGGTTCTGGCGATCCTTCTGCTTGTCGGCCAGCCCTGGTGGATCGCGGTCGGCGCCGCGTTCTCGGCGGGACTGGGCCTGCCGCGCTGGACCGTCGATCTTCTGGCCAACAGGCGTATCGGAAGGTTCACGGGCGACTTCGCGGACGCTATCGACATTGTCGTGCGCGGTATCCGTTCGGGTCTGCCGGTCCATGACTGCCTGCGGGTCATCGCCGAAGAGACCGCCGAGCCCCTGGCCGGCGAGTTCCGTCAGCTGGGCGAGAACCTCGCCCTGGGGCTCAGCATGGAAGGCGCGCTGGAGAAGATGTACGGCCGCATGCCGACCACCGAGCTGCGCTTCTTCACCATCGTGCTTTCGATCCAGCAGAAGACCGGCGGCAACCTGGCCGAAGCCCTGTCGAACCTCTCCAACGTCCTGCGCGCCCGCAAGATGATGCGCGAGAAGATCAAGGCTCTGTCGGCCGAAGCCGTCGCCAGCGCCCTGATCATCGGCTGTATGCCGCCGGGGGTGATGGCGATGATTTCGATCACCAGTCCCGCATATATGACGCCCATGTTCCACGACCCCCGCGGTCAGCTGATGTTGCTGGGCGGCGCGCTCTGGATGACCCTGGGCGTGCTGGTCATGCGCCGCATGATCAACTTCAAGATCTGAGGCGGGGCATGGCTGACCTGACCCAACTCGTAGAGCCGCAGAATTTGATGGCGGGCTTCATCGCTGTGCTGGTGTTCGCCACGGTGGTGACCCTCACATCGCCTGCCCTGAACAAGAGCGGCCTGGAGGGACGCCTCAAGTCGGTGGCCGAGCGGCGCGAGCTTCTGCGCCGTCGCTCCCGCGAAGCCCTCGCCGAACAGGCAGGATCAAGCGTCCTGCGGCGCAGCGACAGCGGCATCAAGAAGCGCGTCGTGGATCGGCTGAAGCTGTCGACGCTGCTGGAGGATACGAAGGTCGAGGAAAAGCTGGCCCAGGCGGGTCTGCGCGGTCCCGGCCCGGTGACCGCCTTCTACTTCTTCCGCTTTCTGACGCCCTTGGTCCTGTCGGGGCTGGCGGCTTTCTACGTCTATGGTCTGGACATCGGGCAGCTGATTTCCACGCACAAGCTGGCGATCTGCGTCCTGGCCCTGGCGGCCGGCTACTACGCGCCCAACCTTTATGTCACCAACCGGGCGCAGAAGCGCCGCGACTCCATCGTCCTGGCCTTTCCGGACGCTCTGGATCTTCTGCTGATCTGCGTGGAAAGCGGCATGTCGGTGGAGGCCGCCGTGCAGAA
Organism: Caulobacter sp. NIBR2454; assembly: GCF_027474405.1. Classification (GTDB taxonomy): domain Bacteria; phylum Pseudomonadota; class Alphaproteobacteria; order Caulobacterales; family Caulobacteraceae; genus Caulobacter. The sequence continues at coordinate 3,231,041 of NZ_CP114871.1, read as the reverse complement.
GGTCGCGGGGGAGATCGGCACGGCCTCCATCGAGCTGGCCGAGGAACTGACCCTGCTAACGGCCGAGCTCAACTATCTGCCCGATCGCCGCCTGGCCTATGAGGGGTTGGCGCGGCGGATCAATCATCCGGGGGTCAAGTCGGTGGCCACGGCCATGATCCAGGCCGAGCGCTACGGCACCCCGCTTGGCGCCGCCCTGCGGGTCATGGCCAAGGAAAACCGCGAGATGCGGTTGTCGGCCGCCGAACGAAAGGCCGCGGCCTTGCCGGCCAAGCTGACCGTCCCGATGATCCTGTTCTTCCTGCCGGTGCTGTTTGTCGTGATCCTGGGACCGGCGATCATGAAGGTGCAGGACATCCTCGGGAAGGGCGGTTGAGCCGCCGTCGGTCTCAACCGAAATCTTCCTTCAGGATGACAGAAGACCTCACCGAGGCGACCCCCTCGACCGCGCTTAGCCGGTCCACAAACTGCGACAGATCCTGCGCTGTGTTCACTCTCACCACGACATAGGCGTCGAGCGGCCCGGTCACCGAATAGTAGTTTGTGATCTCTGGCCAGTGGCGGAACTTCTGGACCACCGGCGCGCAGGGTCTTTGGCTGAAGGTGAGGGTCAACACCGCGCCCAGACCTTCCTCGTCGCGCGGGTCGCGCTGTGAACCGATGACGGCGCGGTAGCCGACAATGACCTTGTCGCGTTCCAGCCGGGCCATGCGCGCCTGGACCGCCGTGCGCGACAGGGCCAGCTTCTGGGCCAGAGCGGTTAGGGTCATGCGCGCGTCTTCGGACAGCAGGGCGATGAGCTTGCCATCGATGGCGTCTCGCGCGCCTGCGATTTGCTTAGAAGGCGTTTGGTTTTCAGTCATTTCGAAAGCTCCGCCGCCGTCTTGCTCATGGCGACGGGCGCCCATGGTCCTCACAATCGGCAGCGAACAACGACTGTCAAGTTGATGAGGATCGACGCTTGGAACCGCTAGGCCGCAACACCGCCCTGTTGGTGATCGACGTACAGATGGGCTTTGACGATCCCGCCTGGGGCGAGCGCAACAACCCTGGCGCCGAGGCCAATGTCGCGCGCCTGTTGTCTGGGTGGCGGGCCTGCGGCGCACCGATCTTCCACGTGCATCACGACTCGGCCAGCCCTGAGGGACGGCTGCGGCCGGGCACGCCGGGCAACGCACCCAAGCGCGAAGCCCTGCCCTTGGCCGGGGAGCGGGTCTATCGAAAGCGAGTCAACAGCGCCTTTATCGGCGCCGGGCTGGAGGAGGATCTGCGCGCGTTGGGCATCGACGCCCTGATCCTCGTAGGCCTGACCACCAATCACTGCATCTCGACGACCGCACGCATGGCGGCCAATCTTGGCTTCCACGTCTTCGTCGTGTCGGACGCCACGGCGACTTTCGCTCGCGCTCACCTGGACGGCCGTATGCGCTCGGCCCAGGAAGTTCACGACGCGGCGCTGAGCGACCTGCATGACGAGTTCGCCCAGATTGTCGAGACGCAGGATGTGTTGACCGCTCTCGATGCGCGCGAGGCCGCCTATGCTTGAGCGTGGCATCCTAGCCTACAATATCGCTTGCGCGGTCGGAGCCGCCGCCATCCTCTCCAGCTCAGCGCTCGCCCAGCCGCGAACGCCTCTGGCGGCGGACCCGCAGACCGTGGACGCCTCCGTGCGGCCTGGCGACGATTTCTACGCGTACGCCAACGGCGTCTGGCTGAAGACCACGCCGCTGCCAACGGGACGCGCCAACCTGGACACCACCGCCATGCTGCGGGACGAGACTCCGCCCCGCGTTCAGGTCTTGATCGAAGAAGCCGCCAGGGACGCCCTCGCCGGGCGCGCCAATCGCGTCGGCGATTTCTACGCCAGCTGGATGGACGTGGCGGCGATCGAGGCCAAGGGGCTCAAGCCGATCGCGGACGAACTGGCCGTCATCGCGGCCATCAGGGACCGTCAGGCTCTGTCGGCGCACCTGGGCCGCAGCTTGCGGCTGGACGATGGGACCAACAGCAAGACCGACGGCCTGCTGGGCGTGTGGATCCATCAGGGCTTCCACGATGGCGACCGCTATGTCCCGCACCTGGTGCAGGGCGGGCTGGGGTTGTCCAATGCCGGCGACTATCTGGCCGCGGACAAGTCCGTGGTGCGGGACCGTTATCGCGCCCATGTGGCGACGATCCTGAAGCTCGCGGGACTGGACGAAACGGCGGCGCGCGCCGAGCGTGTTCTGGCGCTGGAGACCGCCATCGCCGCGACCCACGCGCCTGCGGGGCACAATGACGACGTGTTCAACACCGACAACACCTGGCGTCGCGCGGACTTCGCGGCCAAGGCGCCAGGCATGGACTGGGCCGTCTATCTCAAGGCCGCCAAGCTGGACGGGCAGGACGCGTTCGTCGTGTGGCAGCCGACGGCGGTGACCGGGGCGTCGGCGCTGGCGCAATCGCAGCCAGTCGAGGCATGGCGCGACTATCTGGCCTTCCACCTGATCAAGCGCTCCTTAGGCGTGTTGCCCAAAGCCTTCGCCGAGGAGGAGGCCGCCTATCTTGGCCGTCCGCTCGGCGACCGACAGCAGCAGGCCATCGCCGCCACGACGGCGGCGCTGGGCCAGGATATCGGCCGGCTCTACGTCGCGCGCTATTTCCCGCCGCAATCCAAGGCAGCGGCCGTGGCCATGGCCGAGAACCTGCGCGCCGCCTTTCGGGCGCGCCTCGCCAAGGCAGTCTGGATGTCGCCCGCCACCCGCGATGCGGCGATCGCCAAACTCGACGCGCTGAATATCGGCGTCGGCTATCCGGATCGCTGGATCGACTATTCCGGCCTCGAGGTCCGGCGAGACGACGCCTATGGTAATCTTCGCCGGGCGGAAGCCTTCGCCTATGATCGTGAGCTGGCCAAGCTGTCCCAACCCGTCGATCCAGGCGAGTGGAGCAGCCTCCTGCCGCAGCGTGTGGGCGCGATCATCAACTTCAGCCCCAACGCCCTGCAGTTCTCGGCGGCCATTTTGCAGCCCCCCTATTTCGACCCCCAGGGCGACGCGGCGACCAACTACGGCTCGGCCGGGGCGGGCATGGCCCATGAGATCAGCCATAGCTTCGACGAGCTAGGGAACATCTACGACGCCAAGGGGCGGCTGGGAAAATGGTGGACCGATGAGGACCTCGCCCGCTTCCGCGCAGCGACCGCGCCCCTGGCCGCGCAGTACGCCGCCTACTGCCCTCAACCCGACCTGTGCGTGAACCCGGATAAGGTTCTGGGCGAGGGGATCGGGGATTTGGCCGGCGTCCTGGTGGCCTATGACGCCTATGTCCTGTCGCTCGGCGGCGAGCCCGACGTAATCAAGGACGGCCTGACGGGCGACCAGCGGTTCTTCCTGTCCTTCGCCCGGCGTTGGCGACGACTACAGACCGACGCGGCGCTGCGCCAGCAGATCGTAGTCGAAATCCACGCTCCTGGCCGGTACCGCGCCAGCGTGGTGCGCAACAACGATGCCTGGGCCCGCGCCTATGATGTGAAGCCCGGCGACAAGCTTTATCTGCCGCCCGAAGCCCGCCCGCGAATCTGGTGACGACAGGACGTCCAGATCGCCTTTCACAGCGTTCAAGGGAACGCTCTAGCTTGGTGGACGCTTTAGGCACCGAACCGCGGTCAAGCCGCTGAAAGGGCCTCTCATGTCTCTCCTCGTTTTCGCTGTAATCGTCCTGGTCGTCGCCGCCCTCATCGCCTGGGCAGTGCAGAAACTTCCGCTGCCGTCGCCGTTTAACCAGATCATTCAGGCCCTGATCCTGATCATCGCCGCCGTGGTCATCGCTCAGCGCGCGGGGCTGTTCTAGCTATCCGACGCCAAGCGCTACTCGACCGGTTCCGCCGGTCGGGTAGCGTATGACTCAAAGTCTCTAGGCCGCGGGCTTGATCTGGTCGAACTCGATGTCGATCTGAATTTCGATGTCCTCGCCGATCGCGCTGGGAGCGGCCGTGAGCCCAAATTCGCTGCGCTTGATCGTGGCTTCCGCCTCGAAGCCCAGCTTGGCCGCGCCGCGCGACTGCACCGAGCCGTTAAAGTCCACATCCAGCGTCACCGGCTTGGTGACGCCCATGAAGGTTAGGTCGCCGGTGACCTTTCCCTCGTCCGCATCGTCCATGGTGATGGACTTGGAGACGAAGGTGATCTGCGGGAACTGAGCGGTCTTCATGAACTTTTCGCCGCTCAGCTCCTCGGCGAAGCCGGCCACGTTGGTGGTGATCGACTTCGGATCGATGGCGACTGACAGGCTCGACTTGGTCGGGTCCTGAGCGTTCCATTTCAGCGTGCCGCTGAGAGTGTTGAAGCGGAAGACGCTTTTCGACACACCACCCATGTGGCCCACGCGCGCGATCAGGGCGGCATGGCGGCTATCGAGCTTGTAGTCACCGCTCGGCGCGGCGGCTGGGTTCTTGTCGGGCGCGGCGAGAGCAGGGCCGGCCAGCACGGCGGTGGCGGCGAGGGCGAGAACGGCGGCGCGGATCATCGGGGGAAAAGTCCTTCTGCAGCTAGGACTGTTATCGAACCAGTAAAACCGCGCCCTGGGTAGAGGCGTCGATCTCGATGACCGCAAAATCAGAGGAGACGCGCTGCGGCGAAGATTCTAGGCAGGGCGTAGCTTGAAGCTTCAGGGGCCAGCAATGAGCGACCTTCCAGTCTCCTTCGCCGACATCCAGGCGGCCGCCGTCCGCATCGCCCCCTACGTCCATCGCACTCCGGTGCTGGAATCGCGGCGGCTGAACGAGATTCTGGGCGGCCGTGTCGCCTTCAAGTGTGAGAACCAGCAGCGGATCGGCGCCTTTAAGGCACGCGGCGCGCACAACGCGGTCTTTTCTTTGAGCGACGCCGAGGCCGCCAAGGGCGTGGTCACCCATTCGTCAGGCAATCACGCCGCCGCTTTGGCCTTGGCGGCCAGCAACCGCGGCGTTGCGGCTCATATCGTCATGCCCAGAAACGCCCCCAAGGCCAAGGTGGAATCCGTCCGCCGTCTAGGCGGCCAGATCGTGTTCTGCGAACCGACCATCGCCGCTCGCGAATCGGCCTGCGAGGCGATCATGGCCGAGACCGGCGCGGTGCTGGTTCACCCCTATGACGACGCGCTGGTGATCGCGGGACAGGGGACAGCGGCTTTGGAACTGCTGGAAGAGCGGCCGGAGCTCGACTTCATCCTGGCCCCGGTCGGTGGCGGCGGCCTGATGTCGGGTACGTCCATCGCGGCGCGGGCTATCAAGCCGTCGATCCGTATTGTCGCGACCGAACCCGCCCAGGCCAACGACGCCTGGAGGTCCTGGACGGCCAAGGCATGGACCGCCGGGGATGCGCCAAACACCATCGCCGACGGCCTACGCACGACGCTGGGCCAGCGGGGCTTTGTCATCCTCAATGCCCTTCTGGACGACTTCGTCACCGTCAGCGAGGACGGCATCCGGGACGCCATGCGGCTGGTCTGGGAGGTGTTGAAGATCGTCATCGAACCCAGCAGCGCCGTGCCCGTCGCCGCCCTGCTGGAGCGAAAGCTGGACCTGCAGGGCGCAGCCGCCGGCGTGATCCTCACCGGCGGCAACGTCGACCTCGACCGCCTGCCCTGGCAGGCCTAGCATTCGGTCCTAAGGACGCGGGGCTGGCCGGCCACCCGTGTTCTGCAGACGCGGCGCGGGCGGCGGGGGCGTGAAGAACAGCTTGCGGAAGCTGACGCGCACCTGCCGGCCCAGCGGGTCGAGATAGTCGGGCTGGAAGTTGATCGGGGTGGCCCCGCTGCCGGACTGGACCTCCTGCCGGGCGTCGAAGAGATTGTCCACCGAGAGCGAAAGGCGCGCGCCTCGCAGCCAGGGATTCCGCCGCGCCCAGGGCTGAGCCCCCAGATCGGCGAAGAAGCGGACATTCAATGTCGTCAGAGGATCGAATTCCAGGTCCCCAAGGGCCGAGCCCTCGACCGTGGTGCCGCTCTGCCAGCGGGCGTTCATGGCCACGCCGAGGCCGTTCTTCGAGGCGTTGGCCTGTAGATCGATCTGGTGGCGCGGCTGACCGCCGCTGTTGCCCAGCGCGTCGCCATCCAACAGGTCCAGCGACGGCGCCCCAGGCCGGATGAAGATCTCGTCCTGCAGGCGCAGGGTGTGGAAGGCGCCAAGTTGCAGGTTGCCGCCACCGCGCGGCCCAAAGCCGCCAGGTCCACCGGGGCCTCCAAAGCGCGGACCGCCGCCGCCGGGGCCACGGCCTTCGCCGGCCCCCTCGGGGGGCGGGCCATCGACGCCAGGTCCAGGTTGGTCGCCCGTCCGCGTGGGTTGGCCTGGGCCGCCCTGGGCGCCTCCTGGTCCTCGGTTGCTGGCCAGCGGCTTGCGCCAGGTGAAGCCCCAGCGCAGCTCTTCGGTCTCGCGGCGATCGAAGTTGATCGGACGGCTGTCGATCTGAAGCAGGCGGCCATCGGCGTCGCGCACGAAGCGTTCGGGGAAAGCGGCCTCAATCTGGTTGCTGGCGGACGGGAAGGACGCGATCAGGTCCTTCGTCTCGGTGCGGACCCAGTTGGCGGTGACGGTCAGGTCGGTCTCGTCGAAGGGCTTCAGGGTAAGGCCCAGCTTCATCACCTGCCGATTGGCGGCGTCGAGGCCGGGGTTGCCCCCTTCGATCCGGGTGACCTCGACGGTCTCGCCACGGACGAAGTCGAACACGCGCGATCCGGGGGTGACCAGCGTCGGCCCGCCCAGTTGCTCGACCGTCGGCGCGTTCTCCTCGTCGGTCATGGAGGCGATGAGGCGCAGCGGCTTGATCGGCGACCAGTTCAGGCCGTAGCCGATGGTGGTCAGGGTTCCGAAGTCCGACAATTCATCGACGGCGAAGTTCAGGTTCGCCGACAGGTCGCCGAGCGCCGCGCGCACCTCCCTGTTCCGGCTGGCCAGAGGCACATCGATATTGGCCTGGAAGCTGCCGGTGTCGCGCGACAGGTCGCCGGTCGACAGCACGCCAGCCCGCAGGGATCGCGTCTCGAATCCCGAGGTCGCCAGCCCCAGCTTGAGAGTGCTCTGGATGGCGCCGGCATCGAGATCGATCAGCCGTCCGTTGGCGACCAGCTCGGCATCCGCCGAAGTGGTGATCGAGCGCGACTTGTCCGTATAGGCCAGGCCAGAGACTTCGCGGTCGGTGCGCGTCAGGGTGTCGCCGTAGTCGGCGTTGCCGGTGAGCGACCACATCCAGCCTTTGAGCGCGCCGTTGATCGAACCGCCGGCATGACCGGCGACGGCGTCAGCCGTGCGGCGACGGGCGTCGGGGTCGGCCAGGGCGAAGGGATCGACCGGGTCCAAGTTCGAGCCAGCGGCGATGCCAAGCAGGCTGACATTGCGGCTGGCGTCGAGCGAGCCGTTGATGCTGGCGGCCATCCCCTCCTTGAGGGGGCGGGCCAGGACAGCGGTGAGGGTCACGCTCTCGGAATCGGGTTGCAGCGTACGGTAATTGGCGTCGCCGGTGGTGTTGGCGATGTCGCGGTCGCTCTCAAGGATGTCATTGGTCTTGGACGCCTTGGCGTCGAGCATCAGGCGGCGTTCGCGCTGGATGCGCAGGCTGTTGGCCTTGGCCTCGAACACCTCGCCCGCGCCCTGGGTCGGTGTTTTGACCGCGCCTTCAAGAGTCAGGGCCCTGAACCGGTTGCGCAGCACCAAGTTGATCACCCGCTGGTCGGCCCGGTAGCCGTATTTGAGCGAGACTTCCTCGGGCAGGATATCGACCCGCAGGATGGCTTCGGTCGGAAAGTCGCGGATTTCCTGGAAGCTGGCGATACGCTGTCCGTTGACCAGGATCACCGGCCGGCCAGAGCCGCGCCCGCTGCTGGTCTGGGGGGCGAGGGCGGTGATCAGCTCCGAGACGTTGCTCACGCCATAGGCGCGGATGTCGCGGGGGCTCAGCTGCAGTTCCGGCGGGATGTCGCCGATGACGGCGCCTTGTTGACGTGAGGAGGTGACCACCAGGGCCTCGACCTCGGTCTCTTCGTCGGCGTACTCGTCCTGAACCGGCGCGGGGGCGGCTTGCGAGGCTTGCGGCTGAACAGCTTGCTGCGCCCGGAGCGGGCTGGCGAGGCTGAGCAGGGCGAGGGCGGAAACGCCCAGCGCGAAACGGCGGTCACGGGGTCGAGACAAGGTGCGTTGCTCCTTGGAGCGCTACTGATCGTTATGCGAGCCGCTGGACGCGGCGGTGTGAAGGCGAACCGGAACCTCCCGGTCAGTTTCGCCTGATGCCGGGCTGAGGTTGCAGCCGGATTTCAATGCTGTTGCAGCTAAGTCGTTTCTGAGGCCGCTCGGAAAGATTTGGCCTGTGGCGCCTTTATCGCGCGGCGGCCTTCGAAGCGCTCACCACCACTCGGCCTTCACATCGTCAGCTGTTGCTTTGCGGGCGGACCAGATGAAGACGAATTTGCGATGTTCGGCCCAGGTCTGACCGGTCACCGCGCCATCCTGGATGCAGGCCGCGGTATGATAGGGTCCCTGGCCATCGCCCGTGCGAAAGCTGACACAGGTACGGCCCTTGGATGTTTTCCAGCGGCCGGCTTCGATAGCGCTGTCATAGAAGCTGCCGGTGACCGTGCCGTCCTCCGCCAGCGTCAGACTCATGCCCTTCAGATAGGGCTTGCCGCCACCGGGAGTGAGATCGACGACCCAGTCGCCCGTTAGGGGTTGGGGCGTCGGGGCGGCTGCGACCGCGAGAGCCAGGACCAGAGCGATCATAGGCGTGTCCTTCACTGCCGGCGGAACCGCCCGCCTAGGGTCTAACTACGGCGCTCGCAGGTTTGTGGATGTCGCGCTCAGGCTCAAGAGCCGCGCATTGCGTCCCAGGACCGCGTCGTCGCGGCGGTGGCGCTCGTGCGAGACTTCAGCCAGGCCATGTTGGCGCGTACCGTCTCGGGCGGCAGTTCCTTTCGGGCCAGGGCTTCGGCCTCGTCGAACCGCCCTTGAAGGCCGACCACGAGCACCAGGTTCAATCGCACCTGCGCGCTCGCTGACGGCATGGCGGCGGCCTTGCGCAGCATGCTCTCGGCCTGGGACAATTCACCGTGGCCGGCGTGATAGAGAGCGGCGTTGCTGAGCACGGTCGGCTCCGCGGGGGCCAAGGTGAGAGCGCGCTGATGGGCGACGCGAGCCTCATCGTCGCGCTCAGCCTGCTCGAGGGCGACTGCTAGCAGGGCGGCGGGCCTCCAGTCTTGAGGCGCCAGCCGGGCGGCGCGTTCCGCCGGCTCGATGGCGAAGAACCCCTGGCCCGACGCGATCTGCGATCGAGCCTGTTCAAGCAGAGCGCCGATATCGTCGGGCGTGTTGATGAGAACCTTGCCGGCCGCCGCGGCGGCCTCGTCGTTGCGGCCAAGCGCCCGCAGAGCCTGCGACAAGGCTACGCCGGCCTCGGCGTCGCGGCTGTCCAGCTCCGCCTCCCGCGCCCAGAAGGCGGCGCGGCCCAACGGGTCCAGACGCGCGGCCGAAGTCCGTTCCGCGGCCCCGGCCTTTCGCGGCGCCTCATCAGCGGACGCGTAGGTCGCCGTGAGTGCCAGGATGGTTGCGGCGAGCGCTATGGTGCGACACATGTTGTCGGTCTCTGCAGGTGTCCGACCAGCATGTGGCGGGCGCCTTTAACGGCGCGTTAAGCATAAATCCGTGGTGTGCCTCCATGTCCGAAAGCCTCATCACCACCGCTGAAGGGACCGCGTTGCCGGTCCACGCCCTGCGCCCCGCCCAGCTCGAATCCTTTCTGGAGTCTGCGCCGCCCTTCCTGCGCGGTTATGCGGCCCTCAAAGAATTCAAGGCCAAGGCTGGCCAGGTCCTGACCGTTCCCGGACAGGATGGCGCGCCCGCCCTAGCCCTGCTGGGGATGGGTGAAGCCGGCCAAGCCTCTATCTTCCGCGCCCTCGGCGCCGCCCTGCCGGCTGGCGACTATCGCATCGAGACCGCGCCGGACGATCTGGATCGCCACCAGGCGACCCTGGCCTTCGCCCTGGGGACCTATCGTTTCGACCGCTATCGCAAGGCGCGGGAGGCCGGACCCCGGCTGGTCGCCGAAGGCGTCGATCTGGCCGAGGCCCAGGCCGTCGCCCACGCCTGCGCCCTGGCTTGCGACATGGTCAATACGCCCGCCAACGACATGGGCCCGCGTCAGATCGAGACCATCGCCCGCGAAATCGCAGAGAAGCATGGCGCGCAGATCAGCGTCGTGATCGGCGACGACCTGCTGGGCCAGAACTACCCCGCCATCCACGCCGTCGGCCGGGCAGCCCATGCCGATCGCGCTCCACGCATGATCGAGCTGGCCTGGGGCGATCCCGCCGCGCCGGTCGTCGCCATCGTCGGCAAGGGCGTGGTGTTCGACACCGGCGGTCTCGACATCAAGCCGTCGTCGGGCATGCGGCTGATGAAGAAGGATATGGGCGGCGCGGCTCACGCCTTGGCGTTGGGCCGCATGGTCATGGCGGCGGGGCTCAAGGTTCGGCTGCATGTCCTGCTGCCGGTCGTGGAGAACGCCATCAGTGGCGACGCCATGCGTCCCGGCGATGTACTCCAAACGCGCAAGGGCCTGACAGTGGAGGTCGGCAATACGGACGCCGAGGGCCGCCTGATCCTGGCCGACGCCCTGACTCGCGCCGCAGAGCTGTCGCCGGTCCTGACGATCGATATGGCCACCTTGACGGGGGCCGCCCGTATCGCGCTGGGCCCGCAGGTGATCCCGTTCTACACCGCCGATGACGCCCTCGCCGTTGACTTGGCGCAGGCCGCCAAATTGGTGGATGACCCGTTGTGGCGCATGCCGCTCTGGGCCGGCTACGAGGAGGCGCTGGACGGCGACATCGCCGACCTGAAGAACGACCCCGACGCCTGGGCCCAAGCCGGCTCCGTGACCGCAGCTCTCTTCCTGCAGCGGTTCGCGCCTGAGGGTTCTTGGGTTCACTTCGACATCTTCGCCTGGAATCCCAAGGGTCGCCCGGGACACGCCGCCGGCGCCGCCGCCCAGGCGGTTCGCGCCCTCTACGCCGTCCTCAAGGGGCGCTATTCATGAGCTTTGATCCTCGCCTGACCCTGGCTCGGCCAGACCTCGCCGCCGTCGCCTTGGAAGGTCTGGTCCGCGCCGACCTGTTCGCCGAGCCACGCCGCATGGTCGTGACCACTCCCTCGACCGCCCTGCGCAAGGCGCCCGCGCCGGACGCCGAGCAGTGGGATCAACTCCTGTTTGGCGAAGCCTTCGACGTACTGGAGGAGACCGGCGGCTTCTGCTGGGGCCAGGCGGCCCGCGACGGCTATGTGGGCTTCGTGGAAAGCGCGGCGCTTGGCCCCGTCGGCGCGTCGGCCACTCACCGCGTCTCGGCGATCCGCACCTATGCGTTCAGCGCGCCGGACATCAAGAGCAAGCCCGTCGGGCTATACTCGCTGAACGCCCTGGTGGCGGTGGAAGCGCGCGAGGGGCGTTTCGCCAAGGTCGCCGACGCAGGCTGGTTTGTCGAAGCGCATCTTGCGCCGCTGGGCGAGTTCGACTCCGACCCCGCCGCCGTGGCTGAACGGTTCATCGGGGCGCCCTATCAGTGGGGCGGTCGCGAGAGCCTTGGCCTGGACTGCTCTGGCCTGATCCAGCAGGCGCTCTATGCCTGCGGTCGCTCCTGTCCCCGCGACACCGACATGCAGGCCGCCGGGCTGGGCGAACCCATCAGCCCGGACCAGCTTCGCCGGGGCGATCTGGTGTTCTGGAAGGGGCACGTGGTGATGATGCTGGACGCGGCGCGGATCGTTCACGCCAACGCCCACTTCATGGACGTGACCATCGAGCCGCTGGCCGACGCGCTGGCGCGCATCGGCGCGGTCTATGGCCCTCCGACGGCGTTCCGCAGGCCCTAGGCGGTCTTTTCGATCCAGGCCGCGAAGGCGGCCATGAAGGTGGTGAAGAAGGCGCGGGTGTCGTCCTTCACCAGCTCGCCGCTCTCGTCGAACAGGGTGGCTGAGGCGCCGACATAGGCTTCCGGCTGCTGCAGCACCGGCATGTTCAGGAACACCAGTGACTGGCGCAGGTGATGGTTGGCGCCGAAGGCCGCCAGCGCGCCGGGCGACTGGCTGAGCACGGCCGCCGGCTTGGCGTTGAAGGCGCTCTTTCCATAGGGGCGCGAGCCGACATCGATAGCGTTCTTTAGCGCGCCGGGAACCGAGCGGTTATACTCGGGCGTCACGAACAGCACGGCGTCGGCGGCGCTCACGGCCTGGCGAAACTCGGTCCAGGCCGCAGGGACCGGGCCCTCTTCCTCAAGATCTTGATTGTAGTGCGGTAGGTCGCCGATCTCGACGATTTTGAGGGTCAGGTTGTCCGGCGCAAGGGCGGCGAGCGCGTGCGCGATCTTGCGGCTCAGCGACGCCTTGCGAAGGCTGCCTACGAGAACGGCGACGGTGCGGGCTTGGGTCATGGGAGGCTTCCTTTCGCGAAAACTGTAACAGGATATAGAGCGAATAATTGTTCATGCCAGACGTCGCTTGTGGGAAACCTCGCCGACTAGGCTGTGACGTCGCGCTTGGGTATGGAGCATCCATCCTTGCGTTGGCCCCAGCGCGATCCGGAACCGCTACAATGATCCCCTGGAAGCACTTGGACACGGCTGTCGTTCCTGACCAAGGCGGCGAACTGCGTCTGATGCAGCGCGGGCATGAGTTCTCGATCATGGCCGGGGCCATCGAGCTGATGAACAGCCGCCTCAGCGGTTCGGAAGAGGCCTTGGCCACTCTGACCTGCGAGCGTCTGGCGGGGCGGGCTGGGCCATCGATCCTGATCGGAGGCCTGGGCATGGGCTTCACCCTGCGCGCGGCGCTGGGCGCTTGGGGCGCCGACGCCAGGATGACGGTGGCCGAACTTGTGCCCTCGATCGTCGCCTGGGCGCGCGGGCCCTTGGCGGACGTTTTCGACGGTTGCCTCGACGACCCGCGTGTCAGCATCCACACCTGCGATGTCGGCGACTTGATCCATGGCCCCCAGGGCGAATGGGACGCCATCCTGCTGGATGTGGACAACGGACCGGACGGCCTCACCCGCGCGGCCAATGACGGCCTCTACAGCCCCGCCGGCCTCCAGGCGGCCCGCGCGGCGCTGCGGCCGGGCGGCGTCCTAGCGGTCTGGTCATCAGCCCCCGACGACGCCTTCACCCGTCGTCTCAAACGCGCCGGGTTTGCAGTCGAAGAGGCGCGTGTCCGCGCCAGCAGAACGGGGCGCGGCGCCAAGCACATGATCTGGCTGGCCAAACGACCGTGATCCCCGCCATGTTACGCCTGTACATTGCCTCTGAACGGCGTAAGCTCGTTCCATGATCAAGATCTCCGCGGCCGAGAGCTGCATCATGGAGGCGCTCTGGACGCGCGGCCCCTCGACCGCCGAAGAATTGGTGCGCGAGACCGGCGAGGCCCAGAACTGGGGCGAGGCGACGGTCAAGACGCTGATCAACCGCCTGCTCAAGAAGAAGGCCCTGATCTCCGAACGCTCCGAGGGACGGGTGCGCTATCGCCCGCTAGTCAGCCGGACCGACTATCTGACCGTTGAAAGCCAAGGGCTGCTGGACCGCCTTTTCGGCGGCGAGCTGTCGCCCCTGGTCGCGCATTTCGCCAAGCATCGCGACCTTTCGCCTGACGAGATCGCCCGCCTCAAGCGCCTGATCGCGGAGTTGGAGGATGATGGCTGAGCTGCTAGCCGCCCTGATCCGCGCCAATCTCGCGGGCTCCCTGGCTATCCTGCTGGTGCTGGCGGTGCGTCCGCTGGCGCGTCGCCATCTGGCCTCTCAGACCCTCTACGGCCTCTGGATCGTGCCGCCCCTCGCGGCGTTCGGCGCTCTGCTGCCGCCCTTGACCGCCGCGGCGGAGGGGGAGCGGCCCTTCCTGGCCCATCTGCCCCAACTATTGGAAGGCGCCGGTCTGGCGCAGCCGCTGACGGTGGTCTGGTTCTCAGGCCTGACCGTGACCGCGGCGATCTTCGCCCTCATGCAGTTGCGCTTCCTGCGAGCGGCTCGTGCGGGTCATGCGGGGCCGGCGGTGGTAGGCCTGCTCACGCCCCGCATAGTCATGCCCGCCGATGAGTCACGTTATGGGCCGGCCGAACGTCGTCTGGTCCGGGCTCACGAACGGGCCCATCTGGCCCGGGGCGACCACCGCGCGGTCGCCCTGGCCGCGGCGCTGCAATGCCTGGCGTGGTTCAATCCGCTCGTCCCCTTCGCCATCCGAATGATGCGCCTGGACCAGGAGCTGGCCTGCGACGCGGCGGTCCTGGCCCAGCACCCGCGTCAGCGCCGGATCTATGCCGAGGCCTTGCTGAAGACCCAGCTGTCGCCGGCTACGCCGCCTATCGGCTGTTCCTGGCCGGCCCCCGCGCCTCATCCGCTGGAGATGCGCGTGGCGCAGATGGCTGTGGCGGCTCGTCCTCAATCGGCTGGCCCGCTGCTGGTGGCCTCATTGGGCGTGATCAGTCTGTTCGCCGCCTGGATCGCGCAACCCGCCGCCCCGCCACATGACCGTCCGCAGTGGTCCAGCCAGCGGCCGGTGTTGGTCCTGATCGACATCAATCACTGAACCTCGAACCGCTCACGAAGCGCCTGCAATCACAGAAATAAAGGATCAAAAGTTCTCAGTGGAGCGCTGGAGTTTTCGCTTCCCGGCGCGCATCGAGATTCTGAGCAAGAAGTTTTTGCTGGCATATCGAAAAGTATCATGCCAGTATCGATTATCGACTTGCGCTTTGGCTTCGGTTGCTCTCCTCGCTTGTTCTTCGGATCGAGCTCCGGACCTTCCAAGATCCTCTCCGACAATTTGATCTCACGCCTCATTCGTGGCGCGCGAATTTTCGCACCTGAAAGGTGACTATCATGACGACCGGTACCGTGAAGTGGTTCAACCCCACCAAGGGCTTTGGCTTCATTCAACCCGACGACGGCGGCGCGGACGTTTTCGTCCACATCTCGGCCGTCGAACGCTCGACCCTGGGCTCGATCCAGGAAGGCCAAAAGCTCAGCTATGAGCTGGAGCGCGACCAGCGCAGCGGCAAGATGTCCGCCGGCCAGCTGCAAGCGGCTTAAAGGCTAGACCTCGTCGGTCCGCCGACGAGGTCACGCTGAAAGGCGGTCGGCTTAAACGCCGGCCGCCTTTTTCGCGCGCCGACCCCAGACATGACTCTGTCCACCATAGAACACGCTTACGCCCTCGCCCGGTCTGGCAAGTACTCGACCGTCGCACAGCTGAAGGAACAGCTGAACGAGGACGGGTGCCGCGCGGTCGATCGACTGCTGTCGCCCCGGTCCATTCACCGCCATCTGGAAGCCATCTGTGCCGCGGCCTCCAACCGGCCGGCGCCGCCGGCTGAGCCTGGAGAATCCGAATGAACGATAAACTCAAGACCGGCTTCGTCGATCGCCTGAAGACCGCGGCGGCCGCAAAGCAGGCCCTGCTGGCGCGCATGCGCCCGCAGGCGAGCCAAGTGAACCCGCAACACGACGATCGCGCCGAACTAAAGGCCGCCGAACTGGCCGCTGTACGCGAGGAACGCGCGACCGCCCGCGCCGCCAAAAAGCAGGCGACGGCCGAGGCTGAACAAGCCGTCCTGGACGCGCAGGCCGCGGCTGACGAAGCGGCGCTGACCGCCAAACGCGGCGAGCGCAAGGAGCGCAAGGCGCTTTCGAACGCCGAAGCCAAGACCAAACGTGACGCCCGCTACGCCGCCCGCAAGGCGCGCAAATAAGACCGCCAAGGAGGCCGCATGGCTCGCAAGCCCAACTACCAGTTCGAGCGCATGGAGCGCGATCGCAGCAAGGCCGCCAAGGTCGCCGAGAAAGCCGCCGCCAAGCAGCGCGAACGCGAAGAAGCCGCTCGCCTGGCCAATCCCGATGGCTTTGCCTCTACGGAAGAAGCCTGATCAATGCAGACCGGTGTGAACTTCAACCACCAGACCGTCCAGCTGGACGGCGAGACCTTCTCTGACTGCGAATTCGCCGCCAGCCGCCTTGTCTATTCGGGCGGCGAGCTTCCGATCTTCGACAACTGCCGCTTCGACGGCTGCGAATGGAAGTATGAAGAGGCCTCGGCCCGGACCCTGTCCTATCTGAAGCTGATGTGGGCTGTCGGCGCCAAGACCGCCGTTCAGACCACCATCAAGGAAATCACGGTCGCCACCCGCTGAGGCGGCTGACCGATCCGGCGGCTAGACCAACCGCCGGATCCTCTTCTTGCTCCAGACCAGCCGGTAGTAGGCCCCCTGCAGCAGGAAGATCGTCGAGAAGGCGGCGGGCCAGGCCCACCACACACCCGTGACCCCGAACCTTTGGCTCAGCAGCCAGCCGGTCGGCGCCTCGACCAGCAGGATGACGGCGATGGAGATCGCGGTGGGGATCAAAACCTCTCCGCTGGCGCGCATTATCGACGAGATGATCGCCCCCATGCCCATGACGATGCAGCTCCATAGGACGATGTGCAGCAGGGTCCGGGTCAGATCCACGACCTCGGTCCGGCTGATGAACACCCGTACGATCGGCTCGGCGAAGAGGTAGCAGACCAGCACTCCGCCGCCCGTGATCACCAGATTCATGAGCATGGCCGTTCGCACGATGGGGCGCAGCCGGTCGGTCTGTCCCGCCCCGATGGCCTGGGCTCCCAGGATCGAGGCGGTGATGGCGATGGAGAGCGCCGGGAACTGCACATAGGCCATCACCTGATTCACCGCGCCGTAAGCCGCCGTGGCGTCCGAGCCATAGCCGTTCACCAGCCCCAGCAGCACGAGCTCGGCCAGCGACATCGCCACCATCTGCAGGCCGGTGGGAATGCCGATGCGCAGCACAAGCTTGAGGATCGTCGGGTCCAGCTTCATGCGCTCCAAGAAGGAGGCGTCTGGCGCCAGGGCATGGCCGCGCTTACGCAGGGTCCAGCCCAACCAGCCCATGCCCGCCAGGCTTGAGGCGATCGAGGCCCAGGCCGCGCTCGCCGCGCCCAGGGGCGGCAGCCCGACCCAGCCCTTGATCAGCAAGGGCGTCACCACCAAACCCACCAACGTCGAGACGGTCAGCGCCCAAAGGGGCGTTCGCGTGTCGCCCACCCCCCGCAGCATGGCCGTGTAGAGCAGGAAGACGAACAGCGGCGGCATGGCGAAGGAGATCGCCCGGGTATAGGCCACGGCCGCCTCATAGATGTCCGCCGGCGCCGCCAGCAGGCCCATCAGCTGCGGCGCGAACACCACGCCCAGGATCCCCACGCCGATGCCGGCGATGATCGCCGTGGTCGTCGCCACGCCGGCCACCGCCTTTAGTCGTTCTTCGTCGCGGGCCCCGAAAGCTTGGCCGATCAGTACCGTGGCGCCGGTGGACAGGCCCATGATGAAGGCGATGAAGAAGAACACGATGGGGAAGACCATCGATGCGGCTGCCAGCGCCTGCACCCCGATCATGTGGCCGAGATAGATGTTGTTCAGGGTGCCCGACAGCGCCTGCAGCACATTGCTGAGCATCATCGGCCACAGGAACGTCAGAAACGTCCGCCAGAGCGGTTTCGGCGCGGCGATGGGTTGCATATCGGTCTCCGTTCGGCGCGCTTCTACCCGGGTATAAATTGTCAATCAATATCACCCGGATAAAAATATCGAGCCGGGTCAGCAAAAAGGCCGCGGGTCTTGCGAACCCGCGGCCTTCAAAAGCGTGGAATGCGATCTGACCTTAGTTCGGGGTCGCGGTCTTGGCGGGCTGCGGAGCGACGCCTTCGGTGGTCGGGGCCGGGCCGGCAGGAGCCGCGCCTTCGGTCGGAGCGGCGTCGGCGGCGGGCGTGTCTGCTGCGGCCGCGGCCGGCTTGGGAGCCGGGATCGGTAGGGTCGAGCCCAGGCTGTGCAGGTAAGCGATGACCGCGATGCGGTCTTCCTGCTTCTTAAGGCCGACGAAGGTCATCTTTGTACCAGGGATGTCCTTCTGCGGCGCCTTCAGGAAGGCGTCGAGCTTGTCGTAGTCCCAGACCGGGTTGGCGTTGCCATAGTCGACCATGGCGCCCGAATAGGCGAAGCCGGCGTGCGAGCCAGGCTTCTTGCCCATGGTGCCGAACAGGTTGGGACCCGTGCCGTTGGCGCCGCCCGCTTCGAAGGTGTGGCACGAGGCGCACTTGGCGGTGACGGCCTTGCCGGCCTCGATATTGGCCGCCGGGATCACCGTGCCCCAGTCGGGCGCGACCTCGGCTTCCGCCGCGCCGCCTTCGGTCTCTTCTTGAACGGCGATGGCGTAGCCAGCCTTTTCGGGATGCTCCTTGTGGAACACCACGTCGGACGCCTCGCGGAGCAGGAAGATGGCCAGACCGGTCGCCAGTACTGCGCCCGCGATCTTGTTGAACGTCAAATCGCTCATGCCTGCCTACTTCAGCCTCTTCGCAGACCGCGCTGACGCGCGGAGTCATCACGGCGCAAAGCGCCCCCTTATTGCGTCGGCGTCTCTTACACGCTACCGGCCCATGCGCAAGACGGTGAGGCTCGCACCGCCCGACTTCGCGCCTATTCGTCGCTGACCTGTGATCATGAATCCCATCGTCCTCATCCCCGCGCGCCTCGCCGCCACCCGCCTGCCGGGCAAGCCCCTGGCCGATATCGGCGGGCAGGCGATGATCGTGCGCGTGCTGCGACAGGCTCAGATGGCGGCGGTGGGCCCGGTGGCCGTGGCGGCGGGCGATCCCGAGATCGTCGCGGCGGTGGAGGCGGCCGGCGGGCGCGCGGTCCTGACCGACCCGAATCTACCTTCGGGCTCGGATCGCATTCTGGCGGCTCTCGCCGAGCTCGATCCTCACGGCCGCCATGACGTGGTGATCAATCTGCAGGGCGACATGCCGTTCGTCGAACCGCGCGTTGTGAGCGCGTGCGCCCACGTGCTGTCACGTCATCCGTATTGCGACATCGCCACAGTGGTGGCGCCGGAAGCTTCATCCGCCGATCGGACCAATCCGGACGTGGTCAAGGCGGTGCTGTCCCTGACCCCGAACGCTCAGTCGGGCCGGGCGCTGTATTTCACCCGTTCGACCCTCTATGGCGACGCCCCGGTCTGGCGGCACATCGGCATTTATGGCTACCGCGTCGCGGCGCTCAAAGCGTTTCACGCGGCCGCGCCGTCGCCCCTGGAGCGGCGCGAAAAGCTGGAGCAACTGCGCGCCCTGGAGTTTGGCCTCTCCATCTGGGCCGCCGTCGTCGCTGACGCGCCCATCTCCGTCGACACCCCGGCCGATCTGGCCGCGGCCCGAGCTTTCGCTGACAGGACAAACTCATGAGCGTGATGCCCAAGATCGCCTTCCAGGGCGAGCCCGGAGCCAACAGCCACGAGGCCTGCCGCACCTATTTTCCGGGCTATGAGGCCGCGCCCTGCGCCACCTTCGAGGAAGCCTTCGACGCCACCAAGTCGGGCGCTTGCGAGCTGGGCATGATCCCGGTGGAGAACTCCATCGCCGGTCGCGTCGCTGACGTTCACCACCTGCTGCCGTCCTCGGGCCTGAAGATCATCGGCGAACGGTTCAAGCCGATCCGCTTCCAGCTGATGGCCAATAAGGGCGTGAAGCTGGAAAGCGTGAAGACGGTGGTCTCCATGCCCATCGCGCTCAGCCAGTGCCGCAAGACCTTGAAGAAGCTGGGCGTCGCCACCGAGGGTTTTGGCGACACCGCCGGCTCCGCCCGCGCCCTGGCGCAAAATCCCGACCCGACCCGCGCCGCCATCGCCCCGGCCCTGGCGGCCGAGATCTATGGTCTCGACATCCTGATGAAGGACATCGAGGACGAGCGTACCAACACCACCCGCTTCCTGGTGATGACGGCCGATCCGACGCCGCCGCCGCCGCCGTTCACGACCCGCTGCATCACCAGCTTCGTGTTCCGCGTCCGCAACCTGCCAGCCGCGCTGTACAAGGCCATGGGCGGCTTCGCCACCAACGGCGTCAACATGACCAAGCTGGAAAGCTACATGGAAGACGGGGCCTTCACCGCCACGACCTTCTACGCCGAGGTCGATGCCCGGCCCGAAGACCGCAGTCTGGCGCTGGCCTTCGAGGAACTGCGTTTCTTCTCCGAGAAGTTCGAAATCCTGGGCGTCTTCCCCGCCGATCCCTTCCGCGACCGGGTCTGATCCGACCCGGCTTGTCCTCCCGAGCACCTTGAGCGCTTAATTGCCGCAAAAGGATTCTCTGGGAGCACATATGATCGATCGTCGCCGACTGCTGGCCGCCACGGCCGGGCTCGCAGCCCTGCCGTCCTGGGCGCTGGCTCAGGCCGACGAGGCCGCCCGCCTCGACGCGCTGCTCACCCGCCAGTTCGAAGAGAACATGGATCGAGCGCCTGAAGGGGCGACGAGCCTGGGCATCGACGTCGGCGCACGCGCGGGTCAGCGCAGCCTGCTCGACGATCGTTCCGTCGCCGCGTTCCAGGCCAACGGACAGGCCGCGGCCCGCCGACTGGCCGAACTCAAGACCATCAAGGCGGACCTGCTGCCGCCCGACGCGCGCCTGTCCTATGACGTCGCGCTCTTCCAGCGTCAGATCGCCGACGGCTATCGGCGCTTCCCCTGGCACACGCCGGACGGCTGGCGGCAGACCCCCTATGGCGTCTCCCAGCTCGGCGGCGCCTACGCGATCATTCCCGACTTCCTGGACACGCGGCACCCCATCGCGGTCAGCACCGACGTGGACGCGTTCATCGCCCGCCTGGACGCCTTCGCCACCGCCCTGGACCAGGACACTGAACGGACGCGCGCCAACGCGGCCATGGGCGTCATCGCGCCCGACTTCATCCTCGACAAGACCCGCCAGCAGCTGATCGCCCTGCGCGACCGCCCCGGCGCCGACCAGCCGATGGTCAGGTCGCTGGCCCGCCGGTCGGCCGAAAAGGGCCTCAAGGACGAGAGCGCCAAGGCCGCGGCGATCTTCGACGGCCCAGTGCGCGCCGCCCTTGATCGCCAGATCGCCGAGATCGAGCGTCTTCGCGTCCGCTCCAGTCATCAGGCCGGGGTGCGCCGTCTTCCCGACGGCGAGGCCTACTACGCCCTGAACCTGCGCAACTTCACGACGACCGAGTACACGGCCCAGGAGATCCGGCGGATCGGCCTGGACCAGGTCGCCGACCTTACCTCGCGGATCGACGCTCTGCTGCGCAAGGAAGGCTACACCAAGGGCACGGTCGCCGAGCGCTTGGCGGGCGTGCGGTCCGAGGCCCGCTTCCGCTTCTCCAACGATGACGCCGGGCGCGAGCAACTCCTGGCCTATGTGAACGCCGAGATGGCGGCGATCCGCGCCCGCATGCCGGAGATATTCCCGCGCATCCCTCGCACCGACTTCGTGGTGCGCCGCGTGCCGGTGTCGATCGAGTCCGGCGCGCCGGGCGGCTACGCGCAAGGCGGCTCCCTCGATGGCTCACGGCCGGGAACCTACTACATCAACCTGCGCGACACCGCCGAATGGCCGCGCTGGACGCTGAAGACCCTGACCTATCACGAGGCGGCGCCGGGGCACCTCTTCCAGGGCGCGCTCGCGCTGGAGGCGGGGGAGCTTCCGCTCTACCGGCGGGTCGGCGGCTTCTCGGCCTATGGCGAGGGCTGGGGCCTCTATTCCGAACGTCTGGCCGATGAGCTCGGCGTATATGAGAACGACCCGTTCGGCCGCATCGGCTACCTGGAGAGCTTCCTTTTCCGCGCCTGCCGGCTGGTGGTCGACACCGGCCTGCACCATGAAGACTGGAGCCGCGAGCAGGCGATCGGCTACTTCGCCGAAAACCTGGGCGATTCCAACGAGGCGGAGGTCGAGCGCTACTGCGTCGCCCCCGGTCAGGCCTGTTCCTACAAGATCGGCGAGACCTTCATGTCGCGCCTTCGCGACGAGTTCCAGGCGCGCCCGGGCTTTGACCTCAAGCGCTTCCACGCCGCCATGATCGATGGAGGCAACATTCCACTGACCGTTCTCGAGCGTCGGGTCCGCGCGGCCTTCGCGTCCTGATGGCGCCGCGGGCCTGACGCCACGTCAGGCTTCGCAAGCTGCGCCGTTTGGGTCAGTCTCTCCCCATAACTCTGGGGAGGGACGCTCAATGAACACCATGCTTGCGCCGGTTCTGGCGCTGATCCTGTGGTCGCTGATCGTATGGCTGTGGATGTACGCCACGCGTCTGCCGGCCATGACCAAGGCGAAGGTCCGGCCGCAGGATGCCCGTCATCCGGGCTCGCTGTCGGTCCTGCCATCAAATGTTCGGGCGGTGGCGGACAACTACAACCACCTGATGGAGCAGCCGACCATCTTCTACGCCCTGGCGTTCTGCGTGCAGATCGCCGGCCATGTGGATGGGGTCAATCTGGCGCTCGCCTGGAGCTATGTGGGCCTGCGCGTGGTCCACAGCCTGATCCAGAACACCGTCAACCTGGTGATGCTGCGCTTTGCGGCGTTCAGCCTTGCGACCATCGTCCTGGCCGTGGCGGCGGTCCGAGAGGCGCTTGTCCTTTTCGTCTAGCGCGGCGTCGCGAGGCTAAAACCCTTCGGACCACGCCTTCAGCAACTGGTGAGCGATCGCCATGGGCGGGGGCGCGAAGGCGTCCTTGATCTCGCCCTTCAGCAGGGCGGCGGCTTCCTCGCGGGTGAACCAGCGGACGGACTCCAGCTCTGTCTGGTCTGGGGCGGCCTGATCGCTGTCGACCTCGGCGATCAGGCCGATCATCAGCGACGAGGGATAGGGCCAGGGCTGGGTCGAGTGGTAGCGGACAGAGGTCGCCTTCAGACCGGCCTCTTCCTCCAGCTCGCGGGCGCAGGCCTCCTCGATGGTCTCGCCGGGTTCCAGGAAACCGGCGAGGGCCGAGTGCATGCCCTTGGGCCAGCCCGACTGACGGCCCAGCAGGCACTTGTCGCCATGCACGGCCAGCATGATCACCACCGGGTCGGTGCGGGGGAAATGTTCGGTTTCGCAGGCCGGGCAGACCCGTTTCCAGCCGCCGTCGGCGACTTTTGACGGCTGGCCGCAGGCCGAGCACCAGCGATGGCGGCGACGCCATTCGAACATCGCCTTGGCGGTGGCCAGGATGCCAGCGTCGGCCGCCGGCAGCTGCGGCGCGACGGCGCGCAGCTCCTCGAAACGGCCGATCCCTGAAAGATTGCTGGTCGCCGCCGGATCGCCGATGCCGTCCAGGTCCACGGCGAAGACAGCGGTGCCCTTCCACAGGCCCATGAACAGCAGCTGTTCCTCTCCGCCGGCCATCTCCTTGGCCATGTCGGCGGGGAAATAGGCGATCTGCACGCTCTTGCCGCCCTCGGCATCCTCGATCAGGGGCTTGCCATTCCAGAGCGCCAGGCCAAGCGAGGTGGGGTCGGCCAGCTTTTCGGCCACCCAGGCTTCGTCAGACCGCTGCGCGCTGGCGCGGTCCAAGGGGTTTGCGGCGAATGTGTTGACGGGTGCGGGAAGCGGCATGACCGTCTTCGTCGCTGACCCGCGTTGGACGGTCAAGCGCGGTCGTGCTTGCGAAATCGGGCCGGCGAAGCGATATAGCGCTCGAAGTCGGCGCGGGCGGACGCCTCGCCAATCTGGTCAGGGCCGGAAGGCAGCAGCCACAACGAGTTTCGCTCCGGGTCGCGTCGGCTTCACCTTTCCCTCAAAATGTTTGGCTAACCCCGCCGCCGTCCTTTCGGATAGCGGGTGCGATGACATAGATTGTGCGAGCAACGCACTTTCTCGGGCGAGTCCCGAGTCGAAGGACGCCCCTTGATCGACGACGACACGCCTTTCGAGCCGGACGAGGTTCCCGAGCGCGACGAGAACACCGCCGACATCTTCGGCGGCGCACCCGCTGCCGCTCCCGCGCCGACGGCTGAGCAACCGCCCCTGGCCGTGTCCGAAGAAACCTCGGCCGCCTATACGGTGCTGGCCCGCAAGTATCGCCCGCGCACCTTCGAGGACCTGATCGGCCAGGAGGCGATGGTCCGCACCCTGGCCAACGCCTTCTCCACTGGCCGTATCGCCCACGCCTTCATGCTCACGGGCGTCCGCGGGGTCGGCAAGACCACCACCGCCCGCCTGCTGGCCCGCGCCCTGAACTTCGAGAGCGAAACGGTCCACGCTCCGTCGGTGGACCTGACGGCCGAAGGTCGCCACTGCCGGGCCATCATCGAGGGCCGGCATATGGACGTGCTGGAACTCGACGCCGCCAGCCGCACCAAGGTCGACGAGATGCGCGAGCTGCTCGACGGGGTGCGGTATTCGCCGGTCGAGGCGCGGTACAAGGTCTACATCATCGACGAAGTCCACATGCTCTCGACGGCGGCGTTCAACGCGCTTCTGAAGACGCTGGAGGAGCCGCCGCCCCACGCCAAGTTCATCTTCGCCACCACCGAGATCCGCAAGGTCCCGGTGACCATCCTGTCGCGCTGCCAGCGCTTTGACCTGCGCCGCGTCGAGCCCGACGTGCTTAGCAATCACTTCGCCCGCATCGCCAAGCAGGAAGGCGCGATGGTCGAGGCCGACGGCCTGGCCCTGATCTCCCGCGCCGCCGAGGGTTCGGTGCGCGACGGCCTGTCCCTGCTCGACCAGGCCATCGTCCAGGCCGAGAAGGGCCAGACGGTCACCGCCGCTGTGGTCCGCGACATGCTGGGCCTAGCCGACCGCGCCCAGACCATCGCCCTGTTCGAACACATCATGCGCGGCGAGGTCGGTCCTGCCCTGGAGGCGTTCCGCACTCTGTGGGGATTTGGGGCCGACCCGGCGGTGGTCATGCTCGACCTGCTGGAGCATTGCCACGGCTCATCCGTGGCCAAGGCGCTCGGCCCCGACGCCCTGTCCCTGCCCAAGGAGCAGGCTGCCCGCCTGGCCGCCATCGGCGCCAATGTCTCGGCCGGGCTGCTGTCGCGCCTGTGGCAGATGCTGCTCAAGGCCCATGAAGAGGTCCGCCGCGCGCCCGACGCGCCGGCCGCCGCGGAAATGGCCATCATCCGTCTTACCTACGCCGCCGAGCTTCCGGGGCCGGAAGAAGCGCTCAAAGCCCTGCGCGAAGGCTCTCCGATCGGCGGCGGCCCCTCTGGTGGTGGCGGCGGCGGCATGGCCGCTGGGGGGGGCGGCGGCGTCGTCGCCCAGGGCATGGCCATGAGCCAGCCGGCTCAGCAGGCCGCCCCCGTCATCGCCAGTTTCGAAGACGTGGTGCGCCTGATCGACGCCAAGCGCGACGTCGGTCTCAAGTGGGATGTGCAGCAGTACGTCCGCCCGATCAGCGTGCGTCCCGGCGTCATCCAGTTCGAACCCGCCCCCGGTGCCCCCCCGAACCTGTCGAGCCGGCTTGTCAGCCGGCTGAAGGAATGGACCGGCCAGCCCTGGCTGGTGGTGACCGACGGCGGCAAGGGCGGGGAGACGGATCGCGAGCGGGAGCGGCGCGAAAAGCGCGAAGTGCTGTCCCAGGTCGAGGCGGACCCCTTTGTTCGGGCCGTCATGCAGGCCTTTCCGGGGACCGAGATCGTTCACTTCGGGAACGCCCCGCAGATCATCGAGGCGGCCTCGGCCCCCGAAGCCGAAGACGAAGAGGAGTAAGGCGTGAAGGATATTGGCGGGCTGATGAAACAGGCCCAGGCGATGCAGGCCAAGCTGGCCGAAGCCCAGGGCAAGATGGCCGAGATGACCGCCGAGGGCGGCTCCGGCGGTGGTCTCGTCACCGTGACCCTCAAGGGCTCGGGCGAACTGGTGTCGGTTCATATCGACGAGAGCCTGATGGCGCCCGGCGAGGCCGAGGTGCTGGCCGACCTGATGGTGGCCGCCCACGCCAACGCCAAGAAGACCCTCGACGCCCAGCAGGCCGAGATGATGCGCGCCGCCGCCGGCCCCATGGCAGGCATGATGGGCGGCATTCCGGGCCTGAAGTTCTAAGCATTTGGCCGCTTCCGCCGGACCCGAGATCGAGCGCCTCATCGCCCTGCTGTCCAAGCTGCCGGGCCTGGGCCCGCGCTCGGCCCGGCGGGCGACCCTGGCCTTGCTCAAGCGCCGCGACCAGTTGCTCGGCCCGCTCGCCGACGCCCTGGCCGCAGCGCGGGATCGGGTGAAGACCTGCGGCGTCTGCGGGGCCCTGGACACCACCGATCCCTGCGCCGTCTGCAATGACCAGAGCCGTGACCAGACCCTGATCTGTGTGGTCGAGGATGTGGGCGCATTGTGGGCCATGGAGCGAGCCGGCGCCTTCCGAGGTCGCTACCACGTGCTCGGCGGCCTGCTGTCGGCGCTCGATGGCGTGGGTCCCGAGGCCTTGCGGGTGCGCGAACTGGTCCAGCGCTCCACCGGCGGTTCGGTGCGCGAGGTGATCCTCGCCTTGCCGGCCACGGTCGATGGCCAGACCACGGCCCACTACCTGGCCGAACGGCTGATCCCGTCCGGCGCTGCGGTCACCTCGCTGGCCAGGGGCGTGCCCGTGGGCGGCGATCTCGACTGGCTGGACGATGGCACCATCGCCCAGGCCCTGCGCGCCCGCCGACCCGCCTAGGTCCGGCGCGGGGTGAACAGCTCGGCGATCGTGCGCACCGACGCCTCGGCCTCCGCGCGGTCGGGCTGTTCTGCGTCGATCCCGTAGCCCCAGCTTTCGTCCGGGCCGACCGACTGCACGATGATCCCGTCGCGCCGGGAGAGCACCGAGACATCCTTGTAGAACACGCCGTAATCGACCTCCGGCTGGGCCGGCAGCCAGGTGATCTGACCGCGCACGGGCACGACGCTTTCGTCCTTCCACAGGGCTCGCGCGCCATATCCGGTGCAGTTGATCACCACCTTCTGCTTAAGGGCCGACAGCTCGGCGGGACTGTGCAGCTCCAGCGTCTCGATCTTGCCCCCGGCAAGCAGGAAGTCAGACATCAGGGTGTGGCCCAACTCGCTGACATTGAACATCAGGGTCGGGGCGCGCCGGACGTGTGCGACGGGGAAGGGGTGGGCGCCCGCCGCCAGTGTCTCGGCGCGCGGCGTAAGGTCCGGAACCCGCCGCTCATAGTGCGCGAAGCCGATGGGATCGGGGCGCGACGTGCTCCCGAACGGCGCGTCCGACAGGATGTAGCGATCGGTCCAGGCCACGGGATCGCCGGCCAGACCCAGATAACGGGCATAGGTCTTCCACGAGACGCGGGCCATCTGCTCCCACAGCATATCGAAGCCGGCCGGCGCCTGACTGGCCAGGGCCACGCGGGAGTCCGGCGACCAGACTCCGGTGGCGCGGGCCGAGCGGACCTCGGGCATCCGCTCCTTGGCGTAGATGGTCACCCGCGCTCCGGCCCGCTGAGCGGTGAGCGCGGCCGCCAGCCCCAGGGCGCCGCAGCCGATGACGGCGATGTCGCGCTCTCCGCCGGCCAAAGCCTTGGCGACGACGATCTGCGCCGAGCCCCAGGACAGGGACCAGCCGCTGCCGCCATGGCCGTAATTATGGACCACCAGCTTGTCGCCCACCGTCTCGGTGTCGAAGCGCGGTCCGGCGGCCCGGAAGGGGCGCGAACAGACGGTGATGTTGAAGATGCTTTCCGGCCTCGCTCGGATCGGCGCCAGCGAAGGCGCTCGCATCAGGGGTTGGGGAAGGGGGGATCCTGTCGTCGCACAAGCCCCCAGAGCCTGGACCCCGCCGACCGCCACGCCAAGTCGAAGTAAGGTGCGACGGTCCATCCGCCGCGCGATCTGATTCATCTGGCTCCCCCTATGCGGCCCCACCTTGGCCGCTGGGCGTCCCGCCTGTCCCGCCGCCGCTGCCAGACCCCATGATCGCCCGCAAATCTGGCGCTTTCTTGAGCGCGCCCAAAGCACGCCCTGCGCTCTTGCGCGCCAAACGACGCTTTCCGCCCAAACCCGCTTGAGGCTTCAAGGGTAGTCCTGCCGTCCCCTGGCAACGACCGCGACCTTAACGACCCTTACTTCGCGGGCTTCAACCAAGAGAGCCGCTACATAAATTTCGCGGTCAATCTGGGTCTGGATTCCGCCCACGCCGATGAATTCGAGCAAACCTACGGAGAGCTGAGCTACGCCCAGGTCATCGATCGCGCCTATGACGAGATCATTGGCGACCGCGTCGCTGCCGCCAACAACATCGATGTCGCCGCTGGCCAGGCCTACTTGGGTCGTGTTGAGAACATCGACTTCCTCACCCGCCTCGCCGCAGGCGCCGAGGAGGTCGCGCTGTTCGTAAAGGCGGCGCTCGTGGGCCAGATACTGTCCATCGGCGCGAGTACGACGTTCGGCGTCTACAGTGAGGCGACCACGCGATACCTCCTGGATCTGGCCGAGGGCGGGCTGACATCAGACCGTCCGGTAGATCTCGTGGGCTTCTACAGCGAGGTGGGTGGCGACTTATGAGTCTCGGTCGTCGGTGTCAGGCCCGTCTCGCCCGCCCAGCCTCGCGATGCGGCTTCGGACCTCACGGCTGATCTGTCGGCTGATTGAGGTTTCCACGCCGTTCTGCAGAGTGATCCACCAGATGGAGCCACGTCGTTCCAGATTCTCGATCATGTCGAGGCGAACGATCGCTGAGCGCTGAACGCGCATGAACTGGTCCGCCGGCAGGGCCGCGCCGAAGGTCTTCAGCGGACCTCGAACCAGATGCTGTCTGAGGGGCGTGTGGATGCGCACGTAGTCGCCCTCGGCGGTGACCAAGATGACCTGGGTCAGGTCGATGCGCACCTTGCGGCGGCCGTCAGTACACCAGATGAATGCCGGGGGCGGTGTCTCGCTGGCCGCGCCGCCGTACTCACGCCTAAGCGATTGGAGATCGCGATGGATGATAAAGGCGACGATGGCTACCGACATCGCCAAGGACGACATCACTGACATCTGAACGTACAGACTATCGAAGATGCCGCGCCAACTGGGAGTTAGATCGGTCAGGCTGCCAAAGGAAAGGACTATGATCGCCCCGAAGATGAGCGCGCTAGGAGGAGTGGACAATATGGCGGCCAGAACAAGCCCGCCGACTCCATAGCGCCGGCCGGCCGCCAGGATCAGGTGATACGTGCCGTAGCCCAGCAGGCAGGCGCTGATGAAAACAGTCAACTCGGCGGGGATGTGTTCGATCTTGGGGCCGCGTCCCATGAGGATGGCGCGGAGCGTATAAAGTCCGTTGATCAATCCGTGACAGCAGATGACGAACGCTATTGGCGCGCCGTCCACACTCAACTTGGATCGCTTCGACAGCGCTTCCTTGGGCGCCGAAGCCGGTGTCTGGTCTTTGACGAAGCTGTCCTCTGGGTAGTGCCTCATTCGAAAAGGGTAGCACTTTAGAGCCGTTCGGCCGCCGCCGCCGCGATCAAAGGCCCGGTTTCGGCGATGAACCGTCGAGGTCGTTCGACCAACGGCGCTATCTTTATGATTTTGACATGGATCATCGCGCGGGCTGCGGCTTCCCAGGATGCTCTCCGAGCAGGGAGCCACGCCATGACGTTTTCCGATATCTTGATCGCCGTCGAAGCCTATCCCTTCGAAGCGCCTGTTAGCGTCTGGCCGCGCGTCGCGGCCTTGGCCAAGGCCCTTGGGACACAGGCCACGGCGCTGGGTTTCGAACTTCGGATCACCCCGCCCAAAAGCCGTCTTGGGCAGTTGTTTATCTCCATGGATGTTCTGGCGGGCGAAGAGGAGGAGCGCAGTCGGACCGCGACGGGCCGCGCGCTTTCGCGCCTGCAGGAGGAGGCTCGTTTGATTGGCCTGCCCCTGGAGGTGCTGACCGAGAAAATCCACATCTATGACGAGGCCCAGACCATGGCCCGCCATGCTCGCACGCGAGACGTCACGCTGCTGCCGGTCGGCGCAAGCCTGGCGGGTGATCTTGAAGCCGCCGAAGCGGTGATTTTCGGCTCCGGCCGCCCGGTCGTGGTCGTGCCCGAAGCCGGGCGGATGGTCGGCGCCCTGGATCGTATCGCCATCGCCTGGGACGGATCGCGAGCGGCGTCGCGCGCCATGGCGGACGCGCTGCCCTTGCTGGTGTCGGCTTCCGAAGTGCGTCTGGTCTGCATCCCGGATGACAAGGCCCTGCCCCACGAACTTTCACCCGCGGCCGCCCAGCGCAATCTTGAGCGCCACGGGATCTCCAGCGAAATCGACATGCTGATGGCCAGCGGCCAGTCGCCGGCCGAACGCTTGCGCGACTACCTCCGCGACCGTGAGATCGATCTCCTGGTCATGGGGGCGTTCGGCCACTCGCGCGTTCGGGAATTCATTCTGGGCGGGATGACGGCCAGCATGCTCGCCGATCCGCCCGTACCGATATTGCTCGCCCACTAGTCTCGGCGGCTGTCGCCCTCGGCCGGTGAAGCCAAGACACCGCGCGACGCGTTGATGTTGGTGATCGAGCCGAGCGCTGGCTGAGCCTTTCACCCAAGGAGCAATCGATCATGAAACACGCTCTGATCATTGGTCACCCCGACGCCGAGGGATTCACCCAGTCGGTGGCTGCCGCCTATGCGCAAACGGTGCAGGGCCTAGGACACCAGACCGTGATCCGCGATCTCTACCGGCTGGAGTTCGATCCACGCTTGCAATCCCAGGAACGGTCCGACCGGCCGGGCTACGCCCCGGCCTCCGACGTGGTCGTCGAACGACAGGCTATCGGCGATGCGGACGTATTCGCCTTCTTCTATCCGCTCTGGTTCAACATGCCCCCGGCCATCATCAAGGGGTACGTCGATCGGGTGTTCGGAGCCGGCTTTGGCTACCGCGCCTTGCACGCTGGCGGCATGGACCCCCTATTGAAGGGGCGCAGCATGATCACCTTCACTTCGTCAGGTTCGAGCCGGGCCTGGCTGGAGGAGCAGGGCTGCTGGCTTTCCCTGCGCAATCTGTTCGACGACTATCTCGCGCGGTTGTGCGGGATGACGGTCGTGGACCACGTGCATTTCCCCTCGATCACCGCCGGCTTGGACAAGCGGTGGGTCGATGAGAATTTGGCGGCGACCGTCCGGCGCGCCAAGGAGGCTTTCGGCGGCGGTTCCGAGGGCCACTGAAGCCTCAGCGTATCGCTTGCGGACAAAAGGCGCCGGACGCGTTCTATGTCCGCGGCGGGGTTCGCCGTAGGTTGATGACGCAGTGGATGTCGTGGTTTGCGTCGTGCGCTGGAAGCACTAGAATACCCCAGTCCCGGACTCGGACATTACAAATGTGTTATCGGTCTTACCTTGGCCGCAACGCATTCCTATCTGATGCCTTCCAAGGGGGCCTGGATGTCGCGCGGATCGCCGCGCGTTCCGCTCCGCAAGAAAAAAGGGGATCATCGCTATGGCAACTGCAGGCACACTCGCAGTCATGTCGCCGGAAGGCGGCCTCTCGCGGTATCTCTCGGAAATCCGCAAGTTTCCCATGCTCGCCCGGGACGAGGAGTTCATGCTCGCCCAGGCCTGGAAGGAACACCAGGACCCGCAGGCCGCGCACCGCATGGTGACCAGCCACCTTCGCCTGGTGGCCAAGATCGCCATGGGCTATCGCGGCTACGGCCTGCCGATCGGCGAGGTGATCTCCGAGGGCAATGTCGGCCTGATGCAGGCGGTCAAGAAGTTCGAGCCCGACAAAGGCTTCCGCCTGGCGACCTACGCCATGTGGTGGATCCGCGCCTCGATCCAGGAATACATCCTGCGCTCCTGGTCGCTGGTGAAGATGGGCACGACCGCCGCGCAGAAGAAGCTGTTCTTCAACCTACGCAAGGCCAAGAGCCAGATCGCCGCCTTCCAGGAGGGCGACCTGCATCCTGATCAGGTCAGCGCCATCGCCACCAAGCTGGGCGTGCTCGACAGCGAAGTCATCTCCATGAACCGGCGCTTGTCGGGTCCGGACGCCTCGCTGAACGCGCCCTTGCGCTCAGACAGCGAAAGCGAGTGGCAGGACTGGCTGGCTGACGACAATCAGGTCAGCCAGGAAGACGCCGTCGCCGAAAGCGAAGAGAAGTCCCTGCGCATGGGCCTGCTCGAAGAAGCCATGACCGAGCTTTCAGACCGCGAGCGTCACATCCTGACCGAGCGTCGGCTGAAGGACGACCCGACCACGCTTGAAGAACTGGCGTCGCAATACGGCGTCAGCCGCGAGCGCGTGCGTCAGATCGAGGTCCGGGCTTTCGAGAAGCTTCAAAAGACCATGCAGGCGACCGCGCGCGAGCGGAACCTGGTCGACGCCTAGGCGCGACTAGGCCGCTTGACGCAGGCCGTCTGAAATCACGGTGACGATGGTGTTGATCATCGTCTTGAGGCGGCGCCGTTCCAGCGCCTCCCCACTGATGGTCAGGTAATCCTTCAACTCCCCGGCGGCGTAAGGCAGGCCGGGTATGTCGAAGGTGCGCAGCATCTCGGCCTGGGCCAGAAGAACGCGTTGCGCCTCGGGGGCATGTTCCTCGAACTGTTCAAGGCCCTGGTGCATTAGCTTCATCGCCTCAAGCATCCGGTTCACGCGGACCTGCTCTTCTTCGGCGGTCCGAAGAGGCCTTGAAGCCACCGCCGTCGCGCGCTTTTGCACCCGGGCAGTCGCGGCCCCCACCCGCTGAGACAAGCCGCCCATCGTATAGGGACGCCGCAGGAACTCCTGGACGCCCGCATCCTTCAACCCGTCGATCAGGGCGGCCGTGGGCTCGGCGCTGGTCAGGATCACGGGTGCATCCCTGCAGCCCCAATCACTCTGCCGAAGCGTGCGGGTGAAGGACAGGCCATCCACAACGTCCGGAGCGTGAGCGACGAAAAGCAGGTCAGGCTTTGCCTTAGACGCCAGATCGCGGGCCTGCTCGGCGTCGAAGGCGAAATGGATATTACATTTGATCAGGCTGTTGAGCAGGCTGGCGAGCATCCGCGCCGTCGATACGTGCGGTTCGACGATCAGGACGGCCGGATCGTCCACGAGCAGGGTTGGCGTATTCAAGACACGACCTCCGATGACTCAATCAGTCGTAAGGTCTGGTCGTTAATACTTGGTGCGCCGTTTTGACGCGGCGCTTGCGCTGTGCGCTATACCGCAGCCGCCAATGCCGCGAGCAGGGCCTTTAGCTTCTGTCGGGTCTGGCCCCGCGCCAGTGGGCCATCGCCCACAGGGCGCAGCAGCCAGGTGGCGAGATCGGCGGCCGCGGCGGTCAATGTGCTGGCGGGTGCGCCCTTGGTGGCTTCCTGCAGGATCGCGGTCTGCGCTTTCATCAGGCGGGCGGCTTCACCCGGATTGTCGTCCAGCATGGCTTCGGCGGCGATCAACGCCTTTGCCGCCTCCGCGAAGCGCAGCTTGGATTCGGCCGCCCGCACCTCGCCTCGGCGCTTGCGCGGGCCTTTGTATTCGGCCGAATTGAACCGCCGCCGGTCCGGCCCGACATAGGTTTCCGCTTCGATCCAAGGACGCGGCGGCAGCACCGCGACGATGCGGCGGGTCAGGTCCCCCACATTGTAGGGCCTGCGCAGGAACTCATGCACGCCGGCGTCCCGCGCCCCGAAAAGGATGGCCGTCGTGGCCTCGCTGGTCGCCAGGATGACAGGCGTCGCGCGGGCGTCGATGGGGCTGCGTCGCAGTCGCCGGGTGAAGTCCAGGGCGTCGATCTCGCCCGCGCCGTGGGCCACGATGATGAGAGTCGGGTTGAGGTTGCTGGCCACTTCCAGGGCCTGCGGCGCGCTGTGGGCCAAGGTCGCGTTGATCGGCGCGATGTCGCGAAGCAAGGCGGCCAGCATGCGGGCCCCGGCCACCTGAGGATCGACGATCAGCACCCGCGCGAGGCGTTCGGCGATGCGGCGATTGACTTTGGGGTCGACGGACATCGTCGCTCTCGACAGACCAGACGGGTGAGCAGCCTAGAGGCCGGGAGTAAGCGTCGCGTAAATCTCGGGGGCGGCTCTAGGCTTCGTGCCGCTGCAGGCTGGCCTCGAAGTCGTTGAGGATGTCGTACACCTCATCGACAGGCGCCACGGGTGGGCGTCCTTGCGGGAAGCGGTAGCGCCAGAAGCTGCTGATGTGGGAGATGGCGCCGATCTTCTCGCCCAGCGACAGGAACAGGTCCGGCGCCGACAGCAGGAAGGCGCGGAACGCCTGAGCCTTGCCGTTGATGGTCAGGTCGCGGAAGGCGTCGTCATAGACTTCCAGCGTGCGTTTGACGTCGCGCTTTTGCAGCAGGATCGCCCGTTGCAGGCGCTTGCGCATGGTGTCGATGTGGATGGCGGTGTCGGGGTCCGGCACGCGGGAAGCCACCAGTTCGCCCAGCTCGCGGACGACCTGACGCAGCTGCGGCTCCAGCACGCTGAACATCCACTTGTAATAGAGCACGCCCTTCCAGCTGAAGACGCCCTCGCGGAAGCTTTCGCCCTCCAGCACCAGAGTCTGGCGCAGGGGCTCAAGCCGCTCATCGACATCGGTCGACAGCAGGGCCTTCACCAGATTGGTGCTCTCGTTGCCGGTGGTCTTGCCCTCGCGGTAAGCCATGCGCGTCAGCTCGGCGATCTGGTCGCCGACGAAGTGCTGCATCTGCTCCATATCCGCCTGCGAAATGGCGAAGTAGCAGGGCGCCACGCGATGACCATGCCGGCGCAGGTTCTCACGCAGCAGGAACGGATCGAGCGAGGGCAGGGAGTCGATGAGGCGAAGCACCCGCAGGTCCGGGGCGATGTCGGCCACGTCGCGGCACGCCTCGCGCAGGATGTCGGCCCAACCCCGCTGCCCGACGAACAGCGACTGACCGCCCAGGCCAAGGTCGCTGCGCTCGAAGGGGATGATGATCTTGGTGGCGGTCGCTCGCGCGTCGTCGAACAGATAGGAGTCGTCAGGTCGCAGGCGGTGCTTGATGATCAGCGCGGTGTTGAGAATGCGGCTGCGGAACATCGGGGATTCCGAATATTCCGGCCGCGCGCTGCTTTGGGTTTCGACGGCGGGCAGATTCAGGACACGGCTGGTCGAGGCGGTCTTCTGCAAGGTACGCAGACTGCGCGCCGAGCGATCACCGCCGCCGGATCCAAATTTCCCTAGGGCGGACAAACGTCGCGCCTCCCCCTGTCAAACCGCCCCACCTAGCGCGGCGAACGGTTCGTTGTCGATAACCCTGTTCGCCCTAACCCTGAAAGGGGTCACGCATCAGGATCGTATCGTCACGCTCGGGGCTGGTCGAGAGCAAGGCGACGGGCGCTTCGATCAGTTCTTCGATCCGTCGGACGTATTTCACAGCATTGGCGGGCAAATCCTTGGTGGATCGGGCCCCCTGCGTGCTTTCGTCCCACCCCTCCATCTCCTCATAGATGGGGAGCGCGGCGGCCTGATCGCGCATGCCCGCCGGCAGGTAATCGACCGTGCGGTCGCCGATCTTGTAGCCAACGCAGATCTTGAGGGTTTTGAGGCCGTCCAGCACGTCCAGCTTGGTCAGCGCCACGCCGTCGATGCCGTTCAGCGCCACCGACTGGCGCACCAGCACCGCGTCGAACCAGCCGCAGCGGCGGGCGCGGCCGGTGTTGACCCCAACCTCGCGGCCGACCGTGGCCAGATGTCTGCCCACCTCGTCATTCAGCTCGGCGGCGAAGGGACCCTCGCCTACGCGGGTTGTGTAGGCCTTGACGATGCCCAGCACATAGCCCGGCCCGCGCGGCCCCATGCCCGAACCCGCCGCGGCCTGGCCAGCGACGGTGTTGGAGGAGGTCACGAAGGGATAGGTGCCGTGGTCCACGTCCAGCAGGGCGCCTTGCGCGCCTTCGAACAGGATGCGGCGGCCGTCCTTTGCCGCCTTGTCCAGCAGGCGCCAGGCCGGCTGGGCGTAGGCCAGAATCTTGGGCGCGATCTCCAGCAGTTGGGCCAACAGCGCCTCTCCGTCCGCTTCGGGCAGGCCCAGGCCGCGACGCAGAGCGCCATGGTGGCTCAGCAGCCGCTCGATCTTGGGACGCAAAGCTTCCGGGTCGGCCAGGTCGGCGACGCGGATGGCGCGACGACCGACCTTGTCCTCATAGGCCGGGCCGATGCCGCGCCCGGTGGTGCCGATCTTCTGCGACGAGGCGGCCTCGCGCGCCTGATCCAGGTCTTTGTGCAGCGGCAAGATCAGGCAGGCGTTGTCGGCCACCACCAGCAGGTCGGGGGTGATCGCCACGCCCTGGTCGGCGATGCGGCCGATCTCGTCCAGCAGGTGCCAGGGATCGACGACCACTCCGTTGCCGATGACCGACAGTTTGCCTTGCACGACCCCCGACGGCAGCAGGGCCAGCTTATAGACCTTGCCGTCCACGACCAGCGTATGGCCGGCGTTGTGACCGCCCTGGAACCGCACGACCACGTCGGCGCGGTTGCTCAGCCAGTCGACGATTTTGCCCTTGCCCTCGTCGCCCCACTGGGCGCCGATCACGGTGACGTTGGCCATTTTCGGATACGCTTTCTCAGCCTGCCCGGCGGCGCCCCAAGCCCTTCGACAGGTCTCGGCAGGGGGCGTTAAGCGAATTATCGGATGGGCGGCGAGAGGGCCGCCCCGAAGTCAGAAGCTGTAAACCAGCCGCACGCCAACGTCGTCAAGGCCCTCGTTCTTGCCGCTGGCCAGGATCTGGCCGTGGCTGAGGTGGACCCAAGACAGTTCGGCCGCGATCTTGTCGTTGAAGCGGTAGCCGAGGGTAAGCTCCGGCTGGAACAGGATTTTGGAGCCGAACTCGACGCGCTCTTCGCGCAGATCGATGCGGCGCTGCAGCTCGGCGGGCGTCAGGCCCGGCTCGCGGAAGTCGGGCAGCTTAGAGTAGCCGTCCTGGTAGGCGAGGCCCAGCGCCGGCTGGAAATAGAAGCCGTCCTCTTCCCCAAAATCGATCGGCCAGGCCAGGCCGCCGGAGACGAAGCTGGTGTCGCCCGAGGTGTTGCCGCTGACCATGGCGTAGAACTTGGGCTTGCCAAGCCATGCCGCACGCTCCCAGCGCTGCGACCGGACGCCCAGCATGATGTCCATGCCGTCTTCCTTGCCCGCCGCGCCGACGCCCAGCGCGTCGCCTATGAAGGTCACGTCGTGGCCGAAGACGCCGACAAAAGCCTCTTGTGCGCAGACGGGACCCGCCAGCGCAGCAAAGACGGCGCTCGCCGCCAACAACAGTTTCCGCATGAAAGCCCCGTCTATCCCTGAACGTCGGTCTATGCCGTGAACAGGGGGCCTCGCCAAGGGGCCAGATCGCGGGACCTAGCGGCTGGGATCGATCAGGTACTTTTCTCCCGTCGCGCGGCGGGCATAGGCGGCGATGTTGCTCAGGTCGAGCGCTTCGGTCAGCGACAGGGTTCTCTGGTACTTGCTGGCGAAGGTGGTGGTCAGCTCGGCGGCGACCCGCGCGCGCAGCCGCATGGCCGATTCCGCGCCGATCTTTTGCAGGAACGGGGTCAGCAGCCAGGCCCCGATGGCCCAGGAAAAGCCGAAGGCGCGGGACAGTTCGGTGGGCCGGGTGTCGAGAGCGCCGTAGATATAGGCCTGCTTGAAGGTGTTGGAGCCATAGCGGCTGTACTCGGTCATGCGCGCCACCGCGCCGGCCTCCATGGCGGTGAGGATCTGGCCGACCAGGTGACCGCCGCCGATGGCGTCAAACGCCAGGGTTGCGCCGGTGGCCGTGATCGCGGCGACCAGATCGTCCATGAAGCTGGCGGCGCTGGAATCGACGACATGCTGTGCGCCTTGGTCGCGCAGCATTTGCGCCTGGGACGGGGTGCGCACGACATTGACCAGGCCTACGCCCTCGGAAAGGCACAGGCGGTTCAGCATCTGGCCAAGGTTTGAGGCCGCCGCCGTGTGGACCAGGGCCGTATGTCCTTCCATCCGCATCGTTTCGACCATCCCTAGAGCGGTCAGCGGATTGACGAAGGCCGAGGCGCCTTGTTCGGCCGTGGCGCCGTCGGGCAGGACCATCACCTGACGGGCGTCCACGACGCGAAATTGGCTGTACATCGCCCCGCCTGCCAGGGTCACCCGCTTGCCGATAAGCGCTTGAGCCGCGGCGCCCGAACCGGCGGCGACCACGGTCCCGGCGCCTTCGTTGCCAACCTCCATCGCCTGATCGAGGCGCGCCTTCATGCCGCGCATCGCTCCGGCGGGAACGGGCGCGCGCACGATCGGACCATGCTCCCCCGCGCTCGACGTCGCTGCCGACAGGTCGGCCGCTCCCAGCAGCAGGCCGAGGTCGGAGGGATTGATGGGAGCGGCCTCTACCTGAATGACCACATCGTTTTCACCGGGCTGCGGCGTGGGGACCATCGCCAGGCTCAATTCCAACTCGCCGCCGGAGGTGACCTTTGAATGGAGCTGCAGTCCTTGTTGGAAGCGGGACGTGGTCATCGGGGCGATCCTCTTTGACGCTCGGAACGGCGGCCTCTTCAAGCAGACCTTAGCCGCAAAGCATCGCGCGATTCAAACGATTGTATGACCGACGCGGGGCGCCGCTCTGGGTTCGATCCAGGCTTCGGCGTCGTATTTGCGCCGCTGATCGTCGCTCTTTCGCAGGGCCCTAGCGGAGGCGCGAAGGCGGCGCTAGGGTCCGCCGCCTCAAAGATAAGGTCGTCCGGAAACGTCCATGAAAAAGCTCCTGCTCTGCACCGTCTTCGCCGTTCTGCCGGCTGTCGCTTTCGCGGCTCCGCCCATGGACCCCGCCCGTCTCGCCAAGGATGTGCAGACCCTGTCCTCGGACGCCTTCGAAGGGCGCGGTCCCGCTACGGCTGGCGAGGTCAAGACTGTCGAATATATCTCCGCCCAGATGAAGGCCGCGGGTCTTGAGCCCGGCGGCGACCTTAAGGACGGCAAGCGCGCCTGGACCCAGGACGTGCCGCTGGCCAAGTCCGACATCGTCGGCACGCCAAGCCTCAGCCTGACCATCGGCGGTCTGGCAAAGCCCCTGCGCCAGGGCGAGGACGTGGCCATCCGGGCCAACATGCGCGGCGAGAGCCGTGTCTCCGTGAAGGACGCGCCGGTCGTCTTCGTCGGCTATGGCGTGACCGCGCCTGAAAAGAACTGGGACGATTTCAAGGGCATGGACCTGAAGGGCAAGATCGCTCTGGTCCTGGTCAACGACCCCGATTTCGAAACCGGGCAGGGCGATTTCGGCGGCAAGGCCATGACCTACTACGGCCGCTGGACCTACAAGTACGAAGAGGCCGCGCGCCAGGGCGCCGTCGGCTTTATCGTCATCCACGAGACCGCCCCCGCGTCTTACGGTTGGGCGACGGTGAAGAACTCCAACACCAACACCATGTTCGACGTGGTTCGCAAGAATCCGGGCGAGGCGCACGCGCCGGTCGAGGGCTGGATCCAGCGTGATCTGACGGTCGATCTGTTCAAGCAGGCGGGCCTGGATTTCGAGGCCCTGAAGAAGCAGGCGCAGACCCGCGACTTCAAGCCTGTGGTCCTGAATGGCGTGACCTTCTCGGCGGACTACGACGTCAAGCAGGAGACGATCATCTCCAAGAACGTCGTCGGCAAGCTGACCGGCAAGACCCGCCCGGACGAGACGGTGATCTACAGCGGTCACTGGGATCACCTCGGCGTCGGTCTGCCGGACGCCAAGGGCGATACGATCTACAACGGCGCCATCGACAACGCGACGGGCATCGCCGCTCTGATCGAGCTGGGCCGCGCCTACGCCAAGGCCCCTCGCACCGCCCGTTCGGTGGTGTTCATGGCGGTGACCGCAGAAGAAAAGGGCCTGCTGGGATCGGAGTACTACGCCTCCAATCCCCTCTACCCGCTGGCCAAGACCGCCGGGGTCATCAACATGGACTCCATCAGCCCGCAGGGTCCGGCCAAGGACTTCACCATCAGCGGCTCGGCCGAGTTCGGTCTGCTCAACGACCTGATCGCCGAGGGCGTCAAGCACAACCGCACCTTCATCCGCGACCCCAACCAGCAGTCGGGCGGTTTCTATCGTTCCGACCACTTCCCCTTCGCCAAGCGCGGCGTGCCGGCTCTGTCGTTCGGCTCGGGCCGCGACATGGTCGAGGGTGGCCGAGAGGCGTCCAAGGCCTGGGGCGAGACCTATGGCCGTGAGCGCTATCACCAGCAGGCCGACGAGTTCGAGGCCAGCTGGCCGTTCACCGGCATGGTCGCTGACCTGAGCCTTCTCTACGACACCGGCCGAGCCTTGGCGGACTCCGATCGCTGGCCCGAATGGGCCGACGGCCAGGAGTTCAAGGCCGCCCGTGACGCCTCCAAGTCCGAACGCAAGTAAGGACAAGGCGGCCCGCGTTCCGGCGCGGGCCGCCGTTGCATCATGACCGCCAGCGTCTTCGACCTGTTCAAGCTCGGCGTCGGTCCGTCCAGCTCCCACACCATGGGGCCGATGACCGCCGCCTTGCGCTTCTGCACGCGCCTGCGCGATGCCGGACGGCTCACGTGCACGGCGCGGGTGGAGGTCAAGCTCTACGCCTCCCTGGCGCTGACCGGGCGGGGCCACGCCACCGACCGGGCCGTCATTCTGGGCCTGGCTGGCTTCATGCCCGCCACCCTCGACCCCGATGAAGGCGATCGCGTCATCGCCACTGTCAGGTCCGAACAGCACCTGAGGCTGGCTGGCGAGAAGGATATCGTCTTCGACGAGGCCCGCGACATTGTCTGGTCTGGCCACGAACGCCTGCCTCAGCATCCCAACGCCCTGACCTTCACCGCCTTCGACGCGGCGGGCGGGGCGCTGGACCAGCGCACCTTCTTTTCCATCGGCGGCGGCTTCGTCCGCGACGAGGACGAGATGGGCCAGAATGACCGCGACGAGGCGGGGCCGGAGGTTCCGCACCCCTTTGAGTCCGGCGCCGACCTGCTGGCTCGCGCCGACGCGGCAGGGCTGACCATCGCCGAGCTGATGCTGCAGAACGAACTAGCGGCACGCTCGGAGACCGAGGTCTTGGCAGGCCTGGACGCCACCTATGCGGCGATGGAATTGTGCATCGACAGGGGCCTGCGCCAGGACGGCGCGCTGCCTGGCGGCCTGAACGTCAAGCGCCGCGCCAAGCAGGTCCATGACAAGCTCAAGGACCGCATGGAGCGCCAGATCAGCGATCCCTTGGCGGCCATGGACTTCGTCAACCTGTGGGCGCTCTCGGTCAACGAGGAGAACGCCGCCGGCGGTCGGGTGGTCACCGCCCCCACCAACGGCGCGGCTGGTCTGATACCGGCGGTGCTGCGCTTCTTCATGCGCTTCCACAACGGCACGCCGCAGCAGGCGCGCACCTTCCTGCTCACCGCCGCCGCCATCGGCGCGCTCTACAAGCGCAACGCTTCGATCAGCGGGGCCGAGGTCGGCTGCCAGGGCGAGGTCGGCGTGGCCTGCTCCATGGCCGCAGCGGGTCTGGCCGCCGTCATGGGCGCCACCAACGCTCAGATTGAGAACGCCGCCGAGATCGGCATGGAGCACAATCTGGGCCTGACCTGCGATCCGATCGGCGGCCTGGTGCAGATCCCCTGCATCGAGCGCAACGCCATGGGCGCGATCAAGGCCATCGACGCCGCGCGCTTGGCCCTGCTGGGCGACGGCCAGCATTCGGTCAGCCTGGACAAGGTCATCGCCACCATGAAGCGCACCGGCGACGACATGAGCGAGATTTACAAGGAAACCTCACTCGGCGGCCTCGCCGTGGGCTTGGCCGTCAACCGGGTGGAGTGCTGAGCTCAAGTCGTGACAAAGAACTTTCGCTACCGTTTCATAACGGCGTCATCGAACCAGTAGAGAGAAGCCTCGCCGGCGAATAGATCAACAGACATCCGGCTGCGTCTGAACAACGTGGACCAGATCTTCGGCTCTGATTTGTAAACAGCCCAAGCATCGTGGTCCGCATGTCTAGGAGCGGCGAATGGCGTATCTAGCAGCTGTAACCCTGGCCTCCGCGCTTGCGACGGCGTCAGCGGCGATCCCTACGGAAACACCCTCCAGCCTCCAGGGGCCGGTGGCCCAGATTGTCGCCCAATCGGCTCTCGAAACGCAGGCCGTACCAGAACCCGAAGTCATGAGCACGGAGATCAGCGTGCTCACCTACAACGTCAAAGGCCTCCCCTGGCCCATCGCCAAGGGGCGGGCTCAGGCGTTGCGAGAGATCGGTGAAGAGCTGGCGCAAATGCGCCGCGAAGGCCGGCAGCCGCAGGTGGTGCTGATCCAGGAAGGCTTCCGCGACGAGGTGGAAGATCTGGTCGCGACCAGCGGCTATCCCCATTGGGCCCGTGGTCCAGGCCGCTCGGAACGCGCCGTGGGGCCGCAGCCCGAGGATGCCAAGGGCTTTGATCCCATCCGCTACCTGCGGTCTGGCGAAGGCTGGGGCAAACTGACCGGCGCTGGTCTGCACGTGCTCAGCGACCTGCCGATCTTGGAGGTCGTCAACGCACCCTATCGCTACTGCGCGGGCTTTGACTGCCTGGCCAACAAGGGCGTGATGATGGTGCGCCTGGCCCTGCCGGACGGTCCGGGCGAGATCGACATCATCAACACCCACATGAATTCCCGGCGCGCGGCCAAGGTGCCGATGGAGCGCTCGCTGCAGGCCCATCGCCTGCAGACCGACGAACTTCTGGGTTTCATCAGGACCCATTGGACGGCGGATCGCCCGCTGCTGGTGGGGGGCGATTTCAACGTCAAGAACGCGCCGGATCGCTACGCTCACCGTGCCGACGCGCGGCCCTACAAGGTGGTGGCCGAATTCTGCGGTCAGCGCGACAGCGGCTGCCAGGGCGAGGTCGTCGCTGCTGACGCCCAGCCCTGGCTACGATCACAGGACCTTCAGGCCTTTGTCAGCAAAGGGCCGATCGATGTGCGACCGATCCGCATCGACACCCTGTTCGGGTTCGACGGGATAAAGGCCCCCCTGTCGGACCATGACGGCTATCTGGTCCGCTATCGGCTTAGCTGGAACCCGACCGTCCTCGCCCTCGCGCGCAACGTCGGACCCGTCGAGGTCCGGCCACAGTTCCGCAACCCCGGCCTGCGCGTCTCGGTAAAGTACTGATCAGCAGGAGCCGGCGACGCGATCCAGGGCGTTGCTGAGTGCGCGGCGATAGACCTCCGAGCGGACATAGTCGTCGTAGCCAGCCTCGAAGCTGCCGGCCGAACGCCGCAGTTCCGAGATGATCTTGCGATAGTGCGCGGCATTGCGCTCGGCGGGCATGTTCAGGGCTTCGGCTGCATCCTGCAGCAACTCGGAAATCTGGTTCATGGAAATCTCCCTGGCGGCTGTTTGCAACGGTGCTGAAGCTTGAACGCACGAACCTGACGTTCGGCTGACGTCAATGACGCGATGATGTCAGGAAATCGCAGAAAGCCGCGCGGCGAGGCCTCCAAGCGGACTTTTTTCAAGCGTAAGCGACCAGCCGTAGGCGCCCAGCACCTCGGCCGCGATGGCTAGGCCCAGGCCCGCGCCGCCTCGTTCGTCCATCCGCACGCCGCGCCCCAGGGCGGCCCCCCGCTGATCGTCGCTCATGCCGGGGCCGTCATCTTCAACGACAAGAGCGTCGCTGTGCTGGCTGATCCTCACCGTCGAAGTCGCGTGCCGGGCGGCGTTGTCGAGCAAAGCTCCCAGCGCTTCGGCCAGATCGTTATGGGCGATAGCCGCAACAGCGTCCCGCGGCACGTCGTTCACCCAGGACAGACGCTCGCCCTCTGCAGTGCGCGAGACGACTCGAATGAGCTGACCGGCTACGGTGTGCGGGCGGCAGACCTGTCGAGGGGCCTGGGCCGCCGCCGCGGCCCGCACGCGGGTCAGTTCACGGTTCACCTGACGCTCCATGGCGGTCACCGCCACCGTAAGAGAGGCGGCTGCTTCGTCATGCCCTTCGGAGGCGAGCCGCCCCGCCTGATTTCGCAGGGCCGACAGCGGCGTCTTTAATCCATGCGCCAGATCGCCTGCCCGGGCCTGGGCCGCCTGGATCGAACTCGCCCTCGCGTCGAGCAGCCGGTTGATGGCCGCCACCAGGGGCAGGACCTCGCTTGCGTGTTTGGGCGAAAGGCGGGCTTGCGGGTCGTCATCCAGCCGATCGGCCGCTGTGCGCAGCCGTTCCAGCGGGCGCAGCCCCACCTCCACCTGAACCCAGGCCGCCAGAGCCAGGGCGACGCCCACCACCACCAGCGAAATGGCCAGATCACGGTTGAACTCGCGCCGCGCGTCGGCGACGGCCGTGTCCTCCATGGCCGTCTGGATCACCGCCGGATAGGGGCGACCCTGCTGGATCAGCCGCACACGGCGCTCGGCCACCAGCAGGCCGGCCTCTCGACGGGGGCGCCCGGTTTCGGTTTCAATTCCCGGCAGCGGCAACTGTCTGTCCCACAGCGATCGGGAGCGAAGCTGACCCCCGCCCGACACGTCGGTGACCGCCCAGTAGACCCCGCTCAGCGGCTGGTTGAAGCGCGTGTCGCTCAAGGGGCGCGAAAGTGACAATGTCCCGCCGGGCGCTACGGTCAACCGCGCCGCCAGACTCTGGACGTGCATGTCGAGCTGCTCGCCGTAGCGGCGCTCCACATGTCGCTCGAACATGGCTGAAAGAGCGATAAAGGCGACAAATAGCGCCAGGGCGATGGATGTGCCCGCCATGGCTAACAGGCGAAGGCGCAAAGATCCTGACTTCATGCCGACGTCGCCGCCAGACCGTAGCCAAAACCCCGCCGGGTCTCGATCACATCAGGGCCGATCTTGCGCCGAAGCCGCGCGATCAAGGCCTCCAGAGCATTGGGATCGCGGGCGTCCGCGTCGCCATAGACGTGCTCGGCCAACTCGGCGGGTGGGATCACGCGCTCGGCGTGATGCGCCAGATAATGCAGCAGGCGATATTCCAGAGGCGACAGGTCCAGGGCGCGTCCCTCCAGCGCCACCGACATGCGGCGGGTGTCTATGACCAGCCTGCCAGCTTGCAGTACGGCCGCCGCCTGGCCGGCGGCTCGTCGCGTCAGGGCTCGCAGCCGGGAGACAAGCTCGACCATCTCGAACGGCTTGGCCATATAGTCGTCGGCCCCGGCGTCGATGCCTTCCACCCGCTCCATCC
Organism: Caulobacter sp. NIBR2454; assembly: GCF_027474405.1. Classification (GTDB taxonomy): domain Bacteria; phylum Pseudomonadota; class Alphaproteobacteria; order Caulobacterales; family Caulobacteraceae; genus Caulobacter. Next base: position 3,186,167 of record NZ_CP114871.1, on the reverse strand, counting down.
AGGTGCCGCGGGCGCTTAGCACGATCACCGGCGTGCGGTTGCCCGTGGCGCGCCACAGCTTCAGGACGCTCAGGCCGTCGCGGACCGGCAACCCCAGATCCAGTACCACGGCGTCGAAGGTTTCGGTGTCGCCCAGGAACCATGCGGCCTCGCCATCGGCCGCCGCCTCTACCGCAAAGCCGCTGGCTCCAAGCGCCTGGGCCAGGTCGGTACGCAGCACCGCGTCATCCTCGACAACCAGCACCCTCACGGCTTTTCGATCTCGATCTCGAGCACCCTGGCGGTTTTGGCGTCCATCTCAACCTCGCGGATCGCGCCGTCGGCCTGAAGCACCTTGAACTCATAGACCCACCGGCCGTTTTCGCGCTCGAATTCGATCTCGATTACCTCGCCTGGCGCGATCCGCGCCAGATGCTGCAACATGGCGTCCAACGGCATGGCTTCGCCCCGAGCAACAGCCTTTCGGGCGCGCTCATGGTCGGCGTCGTTCGCCGCGGCGGGCGAACCCAGGCTGGCGACTGCGGCGATGCAGGCGAGAAGGGACAGGCGCATGGGTCTTGTCTGGCTCATCGAAGCTGACGCCGCGCTGACGGCCGGGATCGGCGAGGCGTCAGGAGGGGTGGCGCAAAGGTGTCCCCCGTTCAAACCCGAAAGGTGATCTCATGTCCCCCAAGATTTTCCAGACCCGCAATGTCCTGATGGCCGCCAGCGCCGTGGCTCTTCTTGCTGGCGGCGCTGCCGCCTTCGCCCAGACCGGCGCCTCCGGCGCGGGTTCCAGGTTTTCCGTCGCCGCTGAACGCGTCGAAGCCCAAGGTTTCACCATCCTCGAAATGGACCGGGACCGGAATGGCTTCGATGTGGAGGCCATCGCCAAGGACGGGCGTCACATGGATCTCGATGTCGACGCGGCTGGCGTGATCAAGCGCCAGCGCCTGGACGACTAGACCCGTCCGCATTCCGCCAAGGACAGGGCTGGCGATCTCCCTCCGGGGATGCTGAATTGGCGTCCATCCAAGGGAGGTCGCCATGTCCAAGGGTAAAATTCGCGCCGGCATCGGCGGCTGGATCTTCGAGCCGTGGCGGGGCGTATTCTATCCCGACGATCTCAAGCAGAAGGACGAGCTGTCCTACGCCAGCCGCCACCTGACGGCGATCGAGATCAACTCCACCTACTATTCCAGCCAGAAGCCGGCGACCTTCGCCAAGTGGCGCGACGAGACGCCCGAGGGTTTCATGTTCTCGGTCAAGGCGTCGCGCTATTGCACCAACCGCCGGGTCCTGGCCGAGGCTGGGGAGTCGATCGACAAGTTCGTCACCCAGGGCGTCACCGAACTGGGTGACCGTTTGGGCCCTATCGTGTGGCAGTTCATGGCCACCAAGAAGTTCGACCCCGACGATTTCGAGGCCTTCCTCAAGCTGCTGCCGCGAAAGCAGGACGGTCTGGCCTTGCGCCACGTGATGGAGGTGCGCAGCGACACCTTCAGCACCCCGGATTTCATCGCGCTCTGCCGCAAGCATGATGTGGCGATCTGCCTGGCGGACCACGAGACCTTCCCGCTGATCCCCGACGTGACCTCGGATCTGGTCTATGCGCGCCTGATGACCGGCGTGGATGAGGTTCCGACCGCCTACCACCCCGCCGAGATCAAGCGCTGGGCCGAACGGTTTGAGACCTACGCCGCCGGCGGTGTCCCCGACGACCTGCATCTGGTCGCAAAGGAAGCGGCGCCACGGAAACCACGCGACGTCTTCGCGTTCTTCATCCATGAGGGAAAGGTGCGTGCGCCGGCTGCGGCGCAGGCTTTGATCAAGACCCTCGAATAGGCGAACGTCGTCATGCGATGCTGTCGCCCGGAGAAGACATGAAGCGCTTGATCCTGATCCTGGCGGCCCTCGCGATGGCTGCGCCGGCATCCGCCCAGTTTCGCCCCGATCGGCCGGGGCGTCCGGACCGCGACCGCGCCAGCCTGACGCTCTATGAGCGGCCCAATTTCCGCGGGCGTTCGATCACCTTCACCGACAGTGTCCGCAACCTTGCCTCCACCGGCTTCAATGACCGGGCCGGCAGCGCTAGGGTCAATGGCCGCTGGCGCGTGTGCGAGGATCGCGACTATCGCAGCCGGTGCGAATATCTGGCCGGCGACGTGGCCAATCTCGGCGCCCTGGGCATGGACCGCAAGGTCTCCTCCGCCGCCCGCGTCGATGACTGGCGTCCCGAGCCGCCACGCCCTGGCCCCGGCTTCCCCCACCCTGGCCCCGGTCCTGGACCCCAGCCCGGCGGCGCCCCGCGTCTGCTGCTGTTCAGCGAGCCGAACTTCCGCGGTCAGCAGGTCGAGATTTACGAGCCGACGACCAATCTCTCCAGCCGAGGCTTCAACGACCGGGCCATGAGCGCCCGCACCATCGGCCGCTGGCAGGTCTGCGAGGACCGTGACTATGGCCGGCGGTGCGAGACCCTCTACGGCGATTTCGGCGACCTGGGGATATTGGGCATGAACCGTCTGATCACTTCGGCCCGCCCGATTGGCCGTTAAGCTGCGGCTTGACCGGCGACCGGTTCGGCGCGACAGACCGGCGACGGCGTATTTGTCAGCGCCAAGCGTATTTTTCAGGAGCGCGCCGATGAAGCGTCTGATCCTCGCCGCCGGCCTTCTGGCCCTCGCCGCCCCGGCCGCTCATGCCCTGCCCAAGCCGAACTTGCCTGACTTCGGGGCCATCCCGGGCCGCATCTTCCCCAAGAAGGAGGAGCGTCGCCTGATCCTGTTCGATGGCGAGCACTATACCGGCCACGCCGTCGTCATCCGCACCGCCGAAAGCAACCTGACGCGGCTGAAGATGAACGACCGCGCCAAGAGCGCCCGCATCGTCGGCCAATGGCGGCTGTGCGAGGACTCCCGCCTGCGCGGCAAGTGCGAGATCGTCTCCGCCGACATCCCGGACCTGGCCGCCGCCGGTTTGCCGGCCGTGTCTTCCGCCGCCTTTGTGCGCGGCTCGGGCCAGCCTCGTCCCGCCAAGGTCGCCCCTGTCCTGACCTTCTATTCGGCGCCGGACTTCCAGGGCGAAGTCCTGGCCCTGAACCGCAAGGCCGGCCGTCTGGCCAAGCAGGACTTTAACGACAAGGCCATGAGCGCCCGCGCCGTCGGCCTGTGGCGCGTCTGCGAGGACGACAACTACGGCGGTCGCTGCCAGACGGTTGAGGGCGAAATCCGCAACCTCGGCACGCTGCGCGGTCGCGTCTCGTCGGCCCGCCCCGGCCGTTAGTGCTTGTCGCCGCGAGGGATTGGCGCTCTGATCATGACGCGGCGTCAGATTCGAGCCGCGTCTGAAGTCCTCAATGTCACAAATCGCCTATCTGCCCGTCGGCAAGCGTGAACAGACCAAGGCGGCCAACCGCCGCTCCATCCTCGACGCCGCCCGCGAGGTGTTCGGCGAGCTGGGCTACGAGACCGCCACGGTGCGCGACATCATCCGCCGCACCGGCCTGTCAGTAGGGGCCTTCTACAACTACTACCGCTCCAAGGAGGAGGTGTTCGAGGCCCTGGCCGACGACGGCGCCCGCCGTTTCCGACCCCTGCTTCGCGCCGCATATGAGAGCGCCGACGACTTCGAGACCTATGTCCGCAGCGCCATCCAGGCCTATTTCGACTTCCTCGCCGACGAGCACGAGAACTGGCAGGCCCGCCGCCCGGCGGGCGAACGGCTTCCTCACACCCATGTCCAGACGCCCGAGATGGCGGCGGTGTTCGACGAAATTCGCGACGCCTTGGCCGAGGTGATGGAGCGCGGCGACGCCCCTCGCGTGGACCCCGACTATCTCGCCGTCGCCTGCATCGCCGTTTCGCGCGAGATCGGCGAGCGCATGCTGCAGCGCCGGCCCATCGACACCAACGCCGCCGCCGACTTCGCCGTCGGCCTGATCATGGGCGGGGTCGCGGGCCTGCCGCGCCTGCCCAGCGACTAGAGAGCCCCGCAAATGGCCGACACAGCGATCCAGAAGCTGGTCCTCAAGACCATCCTGTCCCTACCGACCCCAATCCTGCGCGCTATGTCGGGCGGCGGCGTCGTGTGGCGAGGCGGGCGGACCCTGGACCCGCGCTTCCAGTTCTTCGCCCATGCGGCCCGCAAGATGCCGTCCATGACCACCCTGTCGCCGGAAGAGGCGCGGGTCGCCAGCGCCCGGGCCCTGGCGGTGGTCTCCGGTCCGCTGGAGCCGGGCGTGCGCACCGAGAACCTGTCCATCGACGGACCGGGCGGCCAGCTTCCATTGCGCGCCTATCGCCCGCAGAACCAGGACGGCTCGGCGCCGATCATGGTCTTCGCGCACTTCGGGGGCGGGGTGATCGGGGACCTGGAGACCTGCGACGCCTTCTGCTCGATCATCGCTCGCCGCGTGCGCTGCGCGGTGATCTCGGTCGATTACCGCTTGGCGCCGGACCATCGCTTTCCGGCGGGACTTGAGGACGTGCTGGCCGCCTATCGCTGGGCGCGCGATAACGCCGAGCGCTTCGGCGCGGCTCCCGGCGTGGCGGCTATCGGCGGCGACTCCATGGGCGGCAACTTCGCCGCCATCGTCGCCCAGGACATGAAGCGTGCGGGGGAGGCGCAGCCCGCCCTCCAGTTGCTTATCTATCCCGCTGTGGACGTCGCCAGTGAAACCCAATCCATGACTACCTATGGCGACGCCTATCCGCTGTCGGCGGCGATCATGGACTGGTTCATGGGTCATTATATCGGCCCGGACGCCAGCCCCGCCGACCCGCGCCTGTCGCCCAATGTGACCAAGGACCTGTCGGGTCTGGCGCCGGCTGTCGTCGTCACCGCGGGCTTCGACCCGCTGGTTGATCAGGGCGAGGCCTACGCCAAGGCGCTGAAGGCGTCAGGCACGCCGACCGTCTATCGCTGCTATGACAGCCTGGCCCACGGCTTCACCGCCTTCACGGGCGCGGTGCCCGCCGCTGACGCCGCCTGCCGCGAGATCGCCGATCTGATCCGCCAGGCCTACGACGGCCAGGCGGCGGTAGAGGCCGGCTGATCCCCATGCGCGCCCTGGTCATTGAGAGCCTGGGCGCCGACTATGCGGGCTGCGCGGTCCGCGAAGTCGATACACCTGTCCCTGGCCCTGACGAGGTGCTGGTCCGCATTCGCGCCGCCAGCGTCAACTTCCCCGACCTGCTGATGACCCGCGGCGAGTATCAGCTGAAGCCGCCGCTGCCTTTCACGCCTGGTCTCGATATCGCCGGGGAGGTCGCGCAGGTGGGGGAGGGCGTGACCGATTTCCAGATAGGCGACGCCGTGGTCGGCGGCGCGCGCCTGGGCGGGTTCGCCGAGCACGCCGTCGTTTCCGCCTCCGCCCTCAAACCCAAGCCGGCCCGCCTGTCCTTCTCCGAGGCCGCCGCCTATGGCGCGGCCTATCTGACCGCATGGGTGGCGCTGGTGCGCCGCGCGCGGCTGGAGCCGGGGGAGTGGGTTCTGGTCCACGGCGCCGCAGGCGGCGTGGGCTTGGCCGCTGTCGATCTGGCCAAGGCCCTGGGCGCTCGGGTGATCGCCGCCTCTGCATCGGACGACAAGCTGGCGGTCGTGGCTGCCGAGTACGCCCCCGACGCGGTGGTCAATGTCACCGGCGGCTTTCGCGAGCAGGTCAAGGCGATCACTGGCGGGCGCGGCGCCGATGTCATCTACGATCCCATCGGTGGCGACGTGTTCGACGAAAGCTGCCGCTGCATCGCCTTTGACGGCCGGCTGCTGGTGGTCGGCTTCACCTCGGGCCGCATCCCGACCGTCGACGCCAACATTCCGCTGATCAAAGGCTTTTCCGTCATGGGCGTGCGGGCTGGCGAGTACGGCCGCCAGTTCCCCGAGCGGGGCGCGGAGGATCGGGAATCGGTCTGGCGCCTGGCCGACGAGGGCCGCATCCGCCCACGCGTCCACGCCGAGCTGCCCCTCGACCGTTGGCGCGAGGCCTTCGACCTGCTGGCTGACCGCCAGGTGGTGGGTAAGGCGGTCATGCGCCCTGATCTCTAGGCTCCGGCCCGCCTTGGTCTTATCCTGGCCGTGCGTCGGCGTTTGGCCAGGGACGTAAGGAGAGGCCGGCATGGCGGGACTGAAGGACAAGCGCGGCTTTATCGACAAGGAGCGCCTGGACCTGTCCGAGCGTCAGGCCGTGGAATACTGGATGAAGCGCTGGGGCGTGACCCGCGACCAGCTCACCGCCGCTCATCGCAAGGTCGGCCGCCTGACCAAGGACATCGCCGCAGAGCTCGGCAAGAAGCGCTAAGGCCCGATTCCATGACCGACTCCTCCCAGGACGACGCTCCGCCCGCCGACGAGACGCCGATCCAGCGCGCCCTGCGCCTGAAGAAGGCGGCGCTCGACGCCAAGCCCAAACCCCCGCGTGGCGGGCGTTTTCAGCGTGAGCAGGCCGCCGCGCACCAGTCGTCGTCGCGCTCAAAACCCTGGATGGCGCGCTAGAGTCGAGTTGACAGGCTGGCGGCCTTCCCTTATCCACCGCCGCTCACTCGCGACGGGGCTTCTCCCGCAGCGAAACTCAATTTCGGAGCCACATCGTGAAGCGGACCTTCCAGCCGTCTCGACTCGTGCGCAAGCGCCGTCACGGCTACCGCGCGCGCATGGCCACCAAGAACGGCCAAAAGGTCGTCCAGCGTCGCCGCGCCAAGGGCCGTAAGCGCCTGACGGCCTAGTCCCGTCCTGGCCTGATGGCCGACGCGGACCTTGAAGACATCTGTCGCCCCGTCGATCCTGTCGGCGGGGCGATTGTCGTTTCAGGACCCATGACCGAACAACTCACCATCGCGCGCATGAAAGTCCGGCCCCAGTTCCTGGCGGCGGCCAAGGGCGTGTCCCTGGCGCGCGGGGCGGTGATGGTTCAGATTCTACCCCGAAACGACGGCGATCCGCTTGTCCACGCCGGTTTCACCGCCACCCGCAAGGTCGGCGGGGCGGTGGTGCGCAACCGCTGCAAGCGCCGTCTGCGCGAGGCCGCGCGGCTGCTGCTGCCCGAGCTTGGCCGCCCTGGGTGCGACTATGTGTTCGTCGCCAGAGGCGGCACCGCGGCGCGATCGTGGCCGCGTTTGCTTGACGACGTGAAAAGCGCGCTGATAAGCCTCGCGGCCGAACGCGAGCCCGCAAAGGGCTGATCGGCGCTATAAGGCCGCCAGCCCCTTCTCCGACATTTCCGCTTCCAAGGCCCCGTATGCGCAACGACAATTCCCGCAACACGATCATCTTCGTCGTCGCGGCTGCCGTCATCTTCATCGCCTACCAGTTCCTGGTGCTCGAGCCGCAGACCAAGAAGCGTCAGGCCGAGATGCGGGCCCGCGCCGCGACCGAACAGGCGCAGAAGGGCTCCAACGCCGGTCCCCTGGGGCCGACCGCCAGCGCGCCGAGCCAGCGCGTGAACCGCGCCCAGGCCGTCGCGGCCAGCCCGCGAGTGGCGATCGACACGCCGTCGCTCAAGGGCTCGGTGGCCCTGAAGGGCGCGCGCATCGACGACCTGTACCTGTCGAAGTACCGCGAGACGGTGTCTCCCAACTCCCCGCCGGTCGAGCTCTTCCGCCCCGAGGGGACCGAACACGCCTATTTCGCCGATTTCGGCTGGGTCGGTCAGAACCTGCCCGGCCTGCCGGGACCCAACACCGTCTGGACCGTCGCCCAGGGCGACAAGCTGGCGCCGGGCCGTCCTATCGTTCTTACCTATGACAACGGCCAGGGGCTGCAATTCTCCCGCCGGATCGAGGTGGATGACCGCTTCCTGTTCACGATCAGCGACACGGTGCGCAACACCGGCGCCGCGCCGGTCAGCCTGACCCCCTACGCCTCGGTCCAGCGCCAGGGCGTGCCCGAGGGCCTGGGCTCCAACCAGATCGTCCACGAAGGCGGCATCGCCATGCTGGGCACCGACAAGCCCGACCTGCACGAAGCCAAGTACAAGAAGTGGAAGAAGGAGCCCGACCAGTCCTTCGCCTCCAAGGGCGGCTGGATCGGCATCAACGACAAGTACTGGCTGGCGGCGCTGATCCCCACCCAGACCGAAACCATCAAGGGCCAGTTCCGCGTCACCCCCGTCGGCGGCGCCGACATCTACGACGCCAACTGGCTCGGCTCGGCCCGCACCGTCGCGCCGGGCGCGGCCATCACCGAAACCAGCCGCCTGTTCGCGGGCGCCAAGCGCGTTCCGGTGCTGCGCGAGTATCAGGCCGAGCTGGGCATCCCCCGCTTCGACATGGCCGTCGACTGGGGCAACTTCTGGTTCCTGACCCGCCCGATCTTCCTGGTGCTGGAGTTCGTCTTCAAGCACCTGGCCAACTTCGGCCTGGCCATCCTGGCCCTGACCGTGGTCGTCAAGCTGCTGTTCTACCCGTTGGCGGACAAGAGCTACGAGTCCCTGGCCAAGATGAAGAAGGTCCAGCCCCAGGTCGAAGACCTGCGCGCCCGCTTCAAGGACGATCCGGCCAAGCAGCAGCAGGAGATGATGGCCCTCTACCAGCGCGAGAAGGTCAACCCGTTCATGGGCTGTCTGCCGATGCTGGTGCAGATTCCGGTCTTCTACGCCCTGTTCAAGGTGCTGACCGTCACCATCGAGATGCGCCACGCGCCGTTCTTCGGCTGGATCAAGGACCTGTCCTCGCGCGATCCGTCGACGATCTGGAACCTGTTCGGCGTCATTCCCTATGACCCGGCCGCGATCCCGGTGATCGGCTCGATCCTGAACGGTCCGCTGCACCTGGGCGTCTGGGGCATCGCCTATGGCGTGTCCATGTGGCTCAGCCAGGCGATGAACCCGCCGCCGGCCGATCCGGTTCAGCGCAAGATCTTCGCCTACATGCCGATCCTGTTCACCTTCATGCTGTCGCAGTTCGCGGTCGGCCTGATCATCTACTACACGTGGTCGAACGTGCTCACGATCGCCCAGCAGTACGTGATCTTCCGCCGCTACAAGGTGGAGAACCCGATCGACCAGATCATCAACCGCCTGTCCGGCAAGAAACCCGAGGCGGCCTGACTTGAGCGACGATCCGCGCTTCACCGAGGATGAGCTGGAGGCCGGGCGGCTGCTGTTCGCCCGCCCGTCGGTGTTCCTCATGGGCGCCGTCAACATGGACGGCCTGCCGCCGGACGACCTGCCTGAGGTGGCCTTCGCCGGCCGCTCCAATGTCGGCAAGTCCAGCCTGATCAACGCCGTCGTCGGCCAGAAATATCTGGCGCGCGCGTCGAACGAGCCGGGGCGAACCCGCGAGGTGAACTTCTTCGTCACCGACGACAAGCTGCGCCTGGTCGATCTGCCTGGCTACGGCTGGGCGCGTGCGGCCAAGACCGAGGTGAAGAAGTTTCAGAACCTCGGGCGCGACTATCTGCGCGGCCGACCGGCCCTCAAGCGCGTCTATCTGCTGATCGACAGCCGCCATGGCCTCAAGACCGTCGACAACGAGCCCATGGACGCCCTGGACAAGGCGGCCGTGTCCTACCAGATCGTCCTGACCAAGGCCGACAAGATGAAGCCGGCCGAAGTCGAGGCCGTGGCCCAAAAGACTCTCAAGGCCATCGCCAAACGTCCGGCCGCCTTCCCGAACGTGCTGGTCACCTCGTCGGAGAAGGGGCACGGCATCCCCGAGCTCCGCGCCGAGATCATGACCGTCTGCGAAGTGCGGCCCTAGGGCTCAGGTCTTCTTGCCAGCGACCCGCGGGGTGGGCGCGAGCATCGGCTCGGCCGGGCCGCAGCCGCCGATGGCGGCGCAGAAGCGCGCCTGCATCTCCGCCTCGATCTGCGGCTGAACCTCGGCGATGGCGTTCTCCATGGCCGGGGCCATGATGTTGCGGCCCTTCTCCAGCCACGCCTTGCCGGCGGGCGAGACGTAGAAGGCGTTGATGCCGTTCAACTCCTCGACGGTGAATGTCGCCGCGCAGGTCTCGATCACCCGCTGCACCACCACGGCCTTGCCTGCGTCCAGGGCCAGGGACAGGGCGGTCTTGTAGGCCTGGACGCTATCTTCGTCGTCGGCGAAGGGCGTGATCCGCTCCGTCACCTGTTCGACGATGGTCGAGATTCTGGCCTCCATGTCCTCGCGCAGACCGGCCAGCTCGACCGACCGCACGCAGAGCGCGGTGCGTTCAGCCTCCACGCTGTCCACGGTGGTCGCGGCGGCGGGTGAGGCGGCCAGCAGGCCAAGGGCGATCAGGGCGGCGGTCGCGGTTCGGGTTCTCATCGGGTCCGCCTAGCTGATCGCTTGGTGTGTGGCCTTGATACGCCTCAAGGCCAAGGTCAGTTCGGCCCTTTGACTACCTCGCCGCCCTTGATCACATAGACCGGCTTTTCCAGCACCTTTACGTCGGTGAGCGGGTCACCGGACACGGCGATCATGTCGCCCCAGGCTCCAGCCGTGATCTGTCCGACCTCCGGACGACCCAGGGCCTCGGAGGCGTTCAAGGTGGCGGTGCGGATCGCTTCCAGCGGGGTCATGCCGTAGCGGACCATGATGGCGAACTGCTTGGCGCTGTCCTTGTGCGGATAGACGCCGGTGTCGGTGCCGTAGACCATCTTCACGCCCGCCGCGTGCGCCTTGCGGAAGTTGTTGCGCTGGATTTCGGCGATCTCGCGATCCTTGCGCAGGTTGTCCTCCAGCACGCCGTTCTTGGCGCCCTCGGCCTGGGTGTATTCGGTGTTGTAGATATCCATCGAGAACCAAGCGCCCTGCTGCTTGGCCAGACGGATGCCCTCGTCGTCCACCAGGCTGACATGCTCGATGGTGTCGACGCCGGCGCGGATGGCGTCCTTGATCCCCGCCGCCCCGTGGGCGTGGGCGGCGACCTTCAGGCCCCACATGTGGGCCTCTTGGACAATCGCGGTCATGTCGGCCAGGGACAGCTGCTGCTGGCCCGGTTCGGTGTTGCGCGAGAAGACCCCGCCCGTGGCGCAGATCTTGATCACCTCTGCTCCGTATTTGCGAAGGGTGCGGACCACCTTGCGTCCGCCTTCGGGGCTGTCGGCGTTGAACTCGCTGGCCTGCTTCATGGACGGCGGGAAATAGGTGCTGTCGCAGTGGCCGCCCGTCGCGCCGAAGCTGGAGCCCGCAGGGATCACCCGCGGCCCCACCAGATATCCCATGTCGATCGCCTGCTTCAGGCCCACATCCACATAGGGCGAGGTGCCCAGCGAGCGGACGGTGGTGAAGCCGGCCTCAAGCGTGTCCTTGGCGTTCCGGGGCGCGGTGAAGGTGTGGAAGCTGTCGGTGTATTGCAGGCCGGTATAGCCGCCCATCTCGGGCGCACCCTCCAGATGGGTGTGCATGTCGATCAGGCCCGGCACGAGGGTCACCGCGCCCAGGTCCACCGTCTTAGTCCCCTCGGGGATCGTGGTGGCCGCCAGAGGGCTGATGCTGGTGATCTTGCCGTCGGTGACAAGGATCAGCGGCTTGTCGACATATCTGCCCGTGGCCACATCCAGCATGCGATCGGCGGTCACCGCCACCGTCGCCGCCTGGGCCGCGCCCGCGACCATCGCCACGGCCGTCGCCGCCATCACCAGTTGCTTCATGGAGCTCCCCTCAAATCACGAGCCGGGACGCTAGCACTCCAGCAGCCGGCGCCTAGCCCAAGGCGAAGGTGACAGGGGGGCGCGGGTCCGCTATCGAGACGCGCCTTTCGATTGGGCGGAGACCGCCGAAATGACCGACAATTCCGAGGAAGCCGGCTGGGCTGGCGCGAAAACCCTCGCCGAGGCTCTGCCCTATATCCAGATCTATGACCGCGAAACCGTGGTCATCAAGTACGGCGGCCACGCCATGGGCGAGGAGTCGAGCGCCAAGCGCTTCGCCGCCGACGCCGTTCTGCTCAAACTCTTGGGCGTGCATCCAGTGGTCGTCCACGGCGGCGGTCCGCAGATCAGCCGCATGCTCGACCGCGCCGGCGTGAAGTCGACCTTCATCGACGGCCTGCGCGTCACCGATTCGGCCACCATGGAAGTGGCCGAGATGGTCCTGTCCGGCGCGATCAACAAGGAGATCGCCAACTGGATCACCCTGGCGGGCCGCGAGGCGGACGTGCGGGGCGTGGGCCTGTCGGGCAAGGACGCCCGCCTGATCACGGTCGAAAAGGCCACCCGCACCAAGAAGGACCCTGACTCGATGATCGAGGAGGTCATCGACCTGGGCTTCGTGGGCGAGCCGACCATCGTCGATCCGCATCTGATCGAGGCCCTGATCTATTCGGAGAGCGACTACATCCCCGTCGTGGCGCCCATCGGCGTGTCGGAAGAGGGCGAGACCTACAATATCAACGCCGACACCGTGGCCGGCGCCTTGGCCGGCGCCCTGCGGGCAAAGCGCATGCTGCTGCTCACCGACGTTGCCGGCGTGCTGGACGAGAACAAGCAGCTGATCCGCGAGCTGACCTTGGCCGAGGCCCGCGGCCTGATCGCCTCGGGCGTCGCCACCGGCGGCATGATTCCCAAGCTGGAGACCGCCATCGCCGCCGTGGAATCGGGCGTCGAGGCCGTGGTCATCCTGGACGGGCGCCGGCCGCACGCCATGCTGGTGGAGCTGTTCAGCGAGCACGGCGCGGGCACGCTCATCCGCGCATGACCGCCGACCTGTCCAACATAGACGTCTGGCTGTTCGACCTCGACAACACCCTGTACCCGGCCTCGACCGAGTTCATGGGCCTGATCGAGGTGCGGATGACCGATTTCGTGGCGCGCGAGACCGGCCTGCCGCGCGACGAGGCCCGGGCTCTGCAAAAGCGCTACTGGACCGAGCACGGCACGACCCTGGCCGGCCTGATGGCCCATCACGGCATCCACCCGACGGATTTCCTGAGCGAGGTCCACGATGTCGCCCTGGACCGCCTGACGCCCGACCCGCTGCTGCGCGCGGCGGTCGAGCGCCTGCCGGGGCGCCGGCTGATCTTCACCAACGGCTCGGCGGCCCATGCCGAACGGGTCCTGGCGCACCTGCAGCTCGACGATCTGTTCGAGGACACCTTCCATATCGAGGCGGCCGACTACATTCCCAAGCCCGCGCCAGGGACCTTCGACCGCATGACCAAGCGTCATGGCGTCGATCCGCGCGCCGCCGCCTTCTTCGAGGACAGCGAGAAGAACCTCGCCCCCGCAGCCCTGATCGGCATGACCACCGTGCTGGTTGGCGACGACGCCCCCGCTTCGACCGCCGACTTCATCCATCACAAGACCAACGACCTGACGGCGTTTCTCGCCGCCGCCCGCCTCAAGGAGACCGCGTCATGAGCCTCGAGCTCCAGTCCGAAATCGAAGCCGCCTGGGACGTTCGCGACACCCTCACCCCGGAGACCCGGGGCGGCGCTCGCACCGCCGTGGACCAGGTCCTGACCATGCTCGACGCCGGCCAGGCCCGCGTCGCTGAAAAGGTGGACGGCGAGTGGGTCACCCATCAGTGGCTGAAGAAAGCGGTGCTGCTGTCCTTCCGGCTCAACGCCAACCGCGTCATGGCCTCCGGCGCCCCGTTCGGCGGTAATGGCACGGGCTCGCCCAGCCCCTACTTCGACAAGGTGCCGCTGAAGTTCGAAGACTGGACCGACAGCGACTTCACCGCCGCGGGCTTCCGCGTGGTGCCGGGCGCCGTGGCCCGCCGTGGCTCGTTCATCGGCAAGGGCGTGGTGCTGATGCCGTCCTTCGTGAACATCGGCGCCTACGTCGATGACAGCACCATGGTCGACACCTGGGCCACGGTCGGCTCCTGCGCCCAGATCGGCAAGCGCGTCCACATCAGCGGCGGCGCCGGCATCGGCGGCGTCCTGGAGCCCCTGCAGGCGAACCCGACCATCATCGAGGACGACTGCTTCATCGGCGCCCGCTCGGAAGTGGCTGAGGGCGTCATCGTCGGTCAGGGCGCCGTCCTGTCCATGGGCGTCTTCCTGTCGGCCTCGACCAAGATCGTCGATCGCGCCACCGGCCAGATCCACATGGGCAAGGTGCCGCCCTACAGTGTTGTTGTGCCGGGCTCCATGCCGGGCAAGGATGGTGGTCCGAGCCTGTACTGCGCCGTCATCGTCAAGACGGTGGACGCCCAGACCCGCTCCAAGACCGGCATCAACGAGCTGCTGCGGGACTGATTGGCGCCCGAGGGCGCAAGATAGGGAACTGTCGTGATCACAGCGCCGGCCAGGGTCGCACAGACGGTCACCGGGGTGGCGGCGGGCCTGGCGTTGCTGTGGGCGTTCCGCGCCGTCATCCAGCCCTTCGTCCTCGCCCTCGTCCTTCTGGTGCTCGTGGACGCCACGGCGCGCGCTCTGATGCGCGCCTGGCCCCGCGCGCCGCGCTGGCTGGTGGTGGTGAGCACAGGCGCCATCCTTGGCTTGCTGGTGCTTGGATCAGCCTTCGTCATGGTGCGCGGCGCGGCCCAGCTTATGGGCGAGGCCGGGCGGCTGGAGGAGCGTCTTGACGATCTTCTGGCCCTGGCCGGCGCCCAGTTTGGCCTGTCCGAGCCTTTGCACCTGCGCGGTCTGCTGTCGCGCATCGACCTGCCCGCCCTGATCCAGAACATCCTCGGCCAGCTACAGGGCGCCATGGCCGGCATCACCCTGACCTTACTGTTCCTGACCTTCCTGCTCGCCAGCCGTCACCGCATCGACGCCAAGATCGACCGCATCGCGGCGACCTCGGCCCTTTCAACCCAGGCGCACGCCGTGGTCGAGCGCTGTGTGAAGGGCGTCGAGGCCTATGTCTGGGTTCAGACGGTGACGGGCGCGATGATCGCCGGCGCTTCGGGTCTGGTGATGCTGGCCGTCGGCCTGGACAATGTCCTGTTCTGGACGCTGATCCTGTTCCTGCTGTCGTACATTCCGGTGCTCGGCGTGGCGATCGGCAGCATCGCTCCGGCCCTGTTCGCCCTGCTGCAGTTCCCCCAGGCATGGCCGGCCGTGGTGATCTTCGGCGCCATCCAGGCGATCTCGTTCGTGGTCGGCAACCTCGTTCTGCCCAAGATGCAGGCCGACACCCAGAACATTGATCCGTCCGCGGGTCTGGTGGCTCTGGGCGCTTGGACGCTGATCTGGGGCATCTCGGGGGCGTTCCTGGCGATCCCCCTGACCTTGGCGCTGATGTTCCTCTTCGCCCAGTTCGACAGCACCCGCTGGGTTGCGATCCTGATCTCGAACGACGGCGATCCCCTGCCCGAGGCCAGGACGGGCAAGGACGCCGCCTAGGGCTCGGTGCGCTGGATGAAGGGACCATAGGACTTGCCGTCCAGGGTCTCATAGCCTTCCGCGCCCAGAGGCAGGTGCAGATCGATCCCGGGATAGGTGCAGACATCCGCCTCGGGCTGGCGGCCGCCCACCTCCAGCAGCAGGGCGTCGCGTCCCGAGCGGTTCTGAAGGTGATGCCCGTTGGGGACGCCAGCCGGAAAGGCCGCGCAATCTCCGGCTCGCAGGATCGTCTCGACCTCGTCCTCCACCAGCACCACCTCGCCCTCCAGCACCCAGACGAACTCGTCCTCTGACGTGTGCCAGTGCCTCTGGCTGCTCCACTGGCCGTCAGGCAAGCGCATCAGGTTGATCCCGAACTGGTTCAGGCCACCCGCGTCGCCCAGTTTCTGGCGCTGGCGACCGTAGCAGTTGAGGTGGAACGGCGGGGGGTAGGCGGTGCCAGCCAGGGCGGGGGTGGCGGCGACGTCGATCTTGGGCATTCGGAACTCTGATTTGCACAGGCTTTGTCCGCAGCCTAAACCGGCGCCATGACCGCCGCCATCGATCCCGTCGCCTTCGCCCAGGCCCTGATCCGCCGCCCGTCCGTCACCCCGGCCGACGCCGGCGCCATGGACGTGCTGCAGCGCCAGCTGGAGCAGCTGGGTTTCGCCTGCCGCCGCATGAAGTACGGCGAGATCGAGAACCTTTACGCCCGCCGCGGGACCGCCTCGCCCAACCTCTGCTTCGCCGGCCACACCGACGTGGTCCCGGTGGGCGACGCCGCCGCCTGGAGTCAGGATCCCTTCGAGGCCCCGGTCGTGAACGGCGTCCTGATCGGACGCGGCGCGGTGGACATGAAGAGCGCCATCGCCGCCTTCGTCGCCGCCGTCTCGCGCAGCCCGGCCCCGGACGGCTCCATCAGCTTCCTGATCACCGGCGACGAGGAGGGTGTGGCCCTCGACGGCACCAAGAAGGTGGTCGAGGCCCTGATCGCCGAGGGTGAGCCCGTCGATCACTGCGTGGTGGGCGAACCCACCAGCGCCACCGCCTTTGGCGACATGATCAAGGTTGGCCGCCGGGGTAGCATCAACGCCTGGATCACGGTCGAGGGCGTTCAGGGCCACGTGGCCTATCCGCACCGCTCGGCCAATCCAATTCCGGTCCTGGTGAACCTGCTGGCCAAGCTGCAGGCCCGCGTCCTGGATGACGGCTATCAGGACTTCCAGCCCTCGAACCTGGAGGTCACCACCATCGACGTCGGCAATCCGGCGACGAACGTGATCCCGGCCACAGCGCGGGCCCGGCTGAACATCCGCTTTAACCCCAACCACACCGGGGCCTCGCTGACCGAGTGGTTGCAGGCCGAATGCGCCGCGGCGGGCGAAGGCTTCAACGGCAGGATCGTTCTGGAGCCCCTGGTCAGTGGCGAGGCGTTCCTGACCGAGCCAGGCCCCTTCATCGACGTGGCCGCCGGCGCCTTCGAGGACGTCACCGGCCACCCGCCGGAACGCTCCACCAGCGGCGGCACCTCCGACGCCCGCTTCATCCGCAGCCTGTGCCCGGTGGTGGAGATGGGCCTGGTCGGCACGACCATGCACCAGATCGACGAACGCGCCCCGACCGCCGAAATCGAGGCCCTGACCAAGGTCTATGAGCGCCTGATCGCGCGCTATTTTGCGGCGTTCTCGTAACCCACGCCCGTGAAGTACAGTCCGTCGGCCGGAGCCACCGGCCCGCAGGCGCGGCGATCCTTGGCTTCAAGGGCGGCCTTGAGATCCTCGGCGGTCCAGCGACCGACGCCGACCTCAGCTAGGGTGCCGACCATGGATCGTACCTGGCGATGCAGGAAGGAGCGGGAGGCGAATTCGGCCAGCACCAGCTCGCCCTGGCGATAGACCCGCACCAAATCCAGGGTCTTCATCGGCGATTTAGCCTGACACTGCATGTCGCGGAAGGTGGTGAAGTCGTGATGCCCGACCAGGGCCTGTCCGGCGGCGTGCATGGCCTCTGCGTCGATCGGCTTCTTCACATGCCACACCCGCCCCTGGTCCAGGGCCGGCGGGGCCTTGCGGTTGAGGATGCGGTACTGGTAGCGGCGCTCGGTGGCCGAGAACCGCGCGTGCCAGTCGCCCACCGCCAGCTCCGCCTCGACGATGGCCACAGGCTCGGGGACAAGGTGGGCGTTCAGGGCGTCGCGCACGACCTCCGGCTTCCACTCCTTTTCCAGGTCGATGTGAACCACCTGGCCCGTGGCGTGGACGCCGGTGTCGGTGCGGCCAGCGGCCTGCAGACGCACGTCCTCGCCGCAGAAGGCCTTCACCGCCCGCTCGATGGAGCCCTGCACCGAGGGCAGGTCGCCCTGGGCCTGCAGGCCCCGGTAAGGACGGCCGTCATACTCGACGAGGAGGCGGTAGCGCGGCATCAGTAAGGCTTACTCGGTGAAAGGTTGAGAATGCCACTGATCACGCGGTTTGCGCGCCATGACAGCCCCAGTGTGAAGCTTCAAAAGACTCAGGTCGTAGCTCGATACAAGTTCGAGAACCGCGACGGGCAGACGCCTCTGCTCCAAATCGACACCTATGGCTCAGACGAACGGGCATTTCCGGGAAAGCTGAGCCAGACGTTCCAGCTTGATCGTCAAAGCGCTTTCGAACTCTGGAACGTGCTTGGAAGAGAGTTCGACTTCTTCAAATGATTTAGCCCAACTGCACCCCGGCCGGGATCGGATAGCCATTCAGGAAGACGTCGGCGTTCTGGGCGCCCTTGCCCTCGCGCTGGACGGTCAGCAGGCGCACCGCGCCCTCGCCGCAGGCGATCAGCAGGCGGTCATCCAGCGTCGTCCCGGGCGCGCCCTCGCCGTCCTCCAGGCGCGACAACAGGGCCTTGATCCGAACCCCACCCGGTCCCTCGAACCAGGCGCCGGGGAAGGGGGATAGGCCACGGATGTGGCGGTCGATCGCGACGGCCGGGCGCGTCCAGTCGATGCGGGCCTCCTCGGCCTTGATCTTCTTGGCGTAGGTGACGCCCTCTTCACTCTGCGGCGCGCCCGCTGCGCCGCCGCGCTCGATTGCCGCTAGCGCCCGGGGCAACAGCTGCGCGCCCACCAGAGCCAGGCGCTCGGACAGTGTGGCGGCGGTGTCCAGGGCGTCGATGCGCACTGTCTCCGACAGCAGCACCGGCCCCTCGTCCAGGCCCTCGCTCATGCGCATGACCTGCACGCCCGTGACCGGATCGCCGGCCATGATCGCCCGCTGGATCGGGGCGGCCCCCCGCCAGCGCGGCAGCAGGGAGGCGTGGACGTTGAAGCAGCCCAGGCGCGGCGCCTCCAGCACCTCCTTCACCAGGATCTGGCCGAAGGCCACGACCACGGCGGCGTCCAGATCCAGCGCCTTGAAGGCCTCGATCTCCTCCGGCGACTTCATGGAGGCGGGCGTGCGCACTTCCAGCCCCAACGTCTCGGCGAAGGCGTGGACGGGCGATGGCTTCAGCGCCTGACCCCGACCACGCGGGCGAGGTGGCTGGGAATAGACGCAGACGATCTCGTGACCGGCCGAGACCAGCTCGGCCAAGCTTTTGACCGCGAAATCGGGGGTGCCGAGGAAAGCAAGACGCATGGCGGTGGTTTAGCGGTCCGGAACCGTCCTCGCCATGCCTACGTTTGATGCGGCAACAGAGGAGAGCTTCACCATGCGTTCAATCCTTCTCGCCGCCACGGCCGTCGCAGTCCTGTCTGTCGCCGCCTGCTCCCAGGAGCAACGGGCCGACATCAAGGACGGCGCGGACAGCGCCGCTTCGGAAGTGCGCGACGCCGCCAGCGACATCAAGAACGACCCGGACGTGAGGGATGCCGGCAATGCGATCGAAGAGGCCGCCCGCGACAGCGGCCAGGCTCTGAAGGAGACCGCCGCCGAAGCTGGCGACGCCCTGGAAGACGCCGCGGCCGACGCCAAGCGCGAGGGCAAGGAGCTCGGCTCCGATCTCAAGCGCGAGACCAACGAAGCCGCTGGCGACGTCAAGCGCGCGACGGACGGCAAGGAAGAGACCAAGCCTCGCTAGGCTACGCCCCCGGCATCGTCCCTGGCCGCAGATAGGCCAGGGCGTGCGGGACAAGGTCCGCCTTGCCCAGCGGAACGCCCGCCTGGCGCATGACGGCGTAGGCGATGGTCAGGTGGAAATAGAACTGCGGCAGACCCCAGTCGCGCAGGAACTGCTCGCCGGTCATGTCGAAGACGATGCCGTTGGGAAGGTCCAGTTCGATGGCCCGTTCGGCGGCCCCTTCGAAGTCGGCCTCCGATGTCGCCTCCAGCAGGGCTAGGGTTTCGGCGATCCGAGCCTTGAGCGCCTCGAAGGTCGGATCGACCTCCGCCCTCTCGTGCAGCGGCTGGCCAGTCAGGCGCAAAATGGTTTCGGCGGCCTGGCGACAGGCGAAACGCACCTGCTCCGACAGCGGGAACATGTCGGGCGCCAGCCGCGCCTCGATCAGCGCGGACGGCTGCTGCCCGGCGAAGGCGGCGGCTTTGTCGAGTTGTCCCGACAGCGCCCGCAGCATCTGGGTGAAGGTCGGAATGGCCAGGGCGTGAAGGTTCATCGTCCTTGGACCTTTGTAAGTTGGCGTTGCGGCCCCGCGTCGCCTCAGGCGGCGCGCATGACCTTCTTGACCTTGGTGATGGCCCGGTCGCGGCGCAGGCGCGACAGGTGGTCGATGAACAGCACGCCTTCCAGGTGGTCCATCTCGTGTTGAACGCAGACGGCGAACAGGCCCTCGGCGTCCTCTTCGACCTGCTCACCCTGATAGTTCAGATAGCGCAGGCGGACCTTGGCCGGGCGTTCGACCTCGTCGAAGTATTCCGGGATCGACAGGCAGCCTTCCTCATAGGGAAGGGTGTCTTCGGAGGCCGAGACGATCTCCGGGTTCACGAAGTAGAGCGGCGCCTTGTCCTCGCCCTCGCGGGACAGGTCCATGACGATCACGCGCTTGGGCACGCCGATCTGCACGGCGGCCAGGCCGATGCCGGGCGCGTCGTACATGGTCTCCAGCATGTCATCCATCAGCGCGCGCAGTTCGTCGTCCACGCCCTCGACAGGGGTGGAGACCTGCTTGAGCACCGCCATGTCGGCGGCGTTGTCCACGGTCAGGATACGTCGGATAGCCATAGGCGGGAGGTAGGGCTCTGGACCCCAAACGTCAAGTTTTGCAGGGGCGGCGGCGCTACTCGGCCGCAGGCTGCGACAGCTTCACCAGCGGCCGCACGGCGCCCTCGACCGGCTGCAATTCCTCGACCTGCTTGCCTTCGTGATCCACGGAAAGATCCTCGAAGCGGCGGGCCTGGGTCAGGACCTGGCTCTCCAGCGAGCCGACGAACTGGTTGTAGCGCGACACCGCCGCCTCCAGCGCCTTGCCCACCGAACCGGCGTGGGCGCCCATCACCGACACGCGCTTGTAGAGCTCGCGGCCGACCTTCACGATCTCGGCGGCGTTGCGCGACTGGTCCTCGGCGCGCCAGCCATAGGCCACCGCCTTGCACAGGGCGAACAGGGTGGTGGGGGTGACGATGACCACCCGCTTCTCCATCGCCTCGGTCATCAGGTCCGGCAGGCGGTCGAGCGCCGCCGCCAGGAAGCCGTCGCCGGGAACGAACATGGCCACGAAGTCGGGGGAGCCTTCGCCCGCGAACTGATCCCAGTAGGCCTTGGCCGACAGCCCGGTCATGTGGGCGCGCACGCTGGCGGCATGGCGAACGAAGGCGGCCTCGCGCAGGGCCTCATCAGTGGCGTCCTGGGCGTCGAGAAAGGCGTTGAGCGAGCACTTGGCGTCGATGACGAATATGCCGCCGCCGGGCATGCGGACCTTCACGTCGGGACGGCGGCGGCCTTCCTCGGTATCGACGCTGAACTGCTCCTCGAAATCAAAGCGGCTGTTGAGGCCCGCGGCCTCCAATACGTTGCGCAGGGTCTGCTCGCCCCAGCGGCCCTGAACCCCCGCGCCCCGGCGCAGGGCGGCCGACAGCTTGCGGGCCTCGGCCTGGGTGGCTGTCGACGCTTCCATCAGGGCGGCGATCTGGGCTTTCAGGCCGCCGTTCTCCTCGGCGCGTGTCTTCTCCACCGCCTGCACCTGGGCCTCGAACTTGGCCAGGGTTTCGGCCACCGGCTTCAGCTGCGCCTCAAGGCGTTGCTGCGCCAGAAGCTCGCGGTTGCGGAAGGTCTCGTCGCTGCGTTTCAGCAGCTCTTCGGCCACCACGCTCGCCTGCTGATGGGCCTGGGCCCGCAGCAGCTCGCCTTGCGTCGCGGCGTGGTCCTCCATCATCCGGGCGCGGGCTTCGGCGTCGGCGACCCGTTCCTGAAGCTGGA
Organism: Caulobacter sp. NIBR2454; assembly: GCF_027474405.1. Taxonomy (GTDB): domain Bacteria; phylum Pseudomonadota; class Alphaproteobacteria; order Caulobacterales; family Caulobacteraceae; genus Caulobacter. The sequence continues at coordinate 3,164,648 of NZ_CP114871.1, read as the reverse complement.
AGGCGCGGTCGTCCGCGCGGGCCGCCCGCAGGCGCTCCATCACCGCCCAGGCGGCGAAGGCGAGGGCGAGGACGGCCGAGGCGGCGAAGGCGATCGCGAAGTTCATGCTCTGTTCTTAACCTCGATCGCCGGATTCGTGAAGGCTCACCGCTCGGCCCGAATGAAGTCGATGAACGCCCTCAAAGCGGGCGGCATGTGCCGGCGCGAATGGTAGTACAGGCGCGGCCCGGTGAACCGCTCCGACCATTCCGCCAGTACCTCCACAACGGCGCCCGACGCCAGCTGCGGCGCGATCATGTCCTCAAACAGGTAGGCGATCCCCAGGCCCGCCTCGACAGCGGCGAAATGCATTTCTGGGCTGTTGGTGATCAGCGGCCCCTGCGGCGCGATGCGGATCGTCTCCTCGCCGTTGGTGAACTCCCAGGCCGGCGACACCCCGCTGAGGAAGCGGTGGCGGATGCAGGCGTGGTCCAAAAGCTCGCGCGGATGACGCGGCGCGCCATGCGCGGCCAGATAGGCGGGAGACGCGACAGTGACAAACCTCTGCTCGCGCGGCCCGATGGGCAGGGCGATCATGTCCTTCTGCATCCGCTCGTCATAGCGGATGCCCGCGTCGTAGCCGGCCGCCAGCACGTCGATGAAGTCGTCTTGGGCGATGATCTCCAATCGCACCCCCGGATAGGCGGCCATGAAGCGGAGGGCGATGGGCGGCAGGATGTAACGGGCCACTGCCGTGGGGGCGTTGAGGCGCAGCGTGCCCGCCGGCCCAGCGTCGTGCAGGGCGCTGGCCTCCTCCACCGCCCCCGCCACCTCGGCCAGCGCCGGCGCCAGGCGCGACAGCAGCCGTTCTCCCGCTTCCGTCGGCGTCACGCTGCGGGTGGTGCGATTCAGTAGGCGCAGGTCCAGCCGCGCCTCCAGCCGCCGCACCGCCTCGCTCAGGCTGGAGGCCGACACCCCGCGCAGGGTCGCGGCCCCGCGAAAGCTGCGCGCCCGCGCCACCGCGGCGAAGGCGTCAAGATCGGCAAGGTCGAGATCGGCCATTGTGCGAAATTCCGAACGGGTCGTTCAAACTTACCCGGATTATCGCACGAACTCGCGCGGCGCATAGTCGGCTCATCCAAGCAGGAGCCTCCCCCATGAAGACCCGCACCCTCGGCCGCACCGGCCCGCAAGTCTCCGCCCTCGGCCTCGGCGCCATGGGCATGTCCGACATGTACGGCCCGACAGACCGGGCCGAGAGCATCGCCACCATCCACGCCGCCCTCGACGCCGGGATCAACCTGATCGACACGGGCGACTTCTACGGCATGGGCCACAACGAGATGCTGATCGCCGAAGCCCTGAAAGGCGTCGATCGCGACAAGGTGGTGCTCAGCGTCAAGACCGGCGCCCTGCGCGACCCGGCCGGCGGCTTCGCGGGCTACGACTCCCGCCCCGCCGCCCTGAAGAACTTCCTGGCCTACAGCCTCAAGCGCCTGCAGGTGGACTACATCGACATCTACCGCCCCTCCCGCCTCGACCCCAACGTGCCGATCGAGGACTCCATCGGCGCGCTCAGCGAGATGGTCCAGGCCGGCTATATCCGCCACATCGGCCTGTCGGAGGTCGGCGCCGAAACCATCCGCCGCGCAGCCGCCGTCCATCCGATCACCGACCTGCAGATCGAGTACTCGCTGATCTCGCGGGGCCTGGAGGATCAGATCCTGCCCACCCTGCGCGAGCTGGGCATCGGCATGACCGCCTATGGCGTGCTGTCGCGCGGCCTTATCAGCGGCCACTGGTCCAAGGATCGGTCGATGGCCCGGGACTTCCGCGCCATGGCGCCGCGTTTCCAGGGCGAGAACCTCGACCACAACTTGGCCCTGGTCGACGCCATCCGTGAGGTGGCCGACGCCAAGGGCGTCAGCGTCGCCCAGATCGCCATCGCCTGGGTGGCGGCCCAGGGCGACGACATCATCCCGCTGATCGGCGCCCGCCGCCGCGACCGCCTGTCCGAAGCCCTGGGCGCTCTTGAAGTGACCCTGACGGCCGAGGACCTGGCGGCTCTGGAGCGCGCCGCTCCCAAGGGCGCAGCGGCCGGCACGCGCTACGCCCCGGCCATGATGGCCCATCTCGATAGTGAACAATGAGTACACTTGCCGGGTGACGGACGGCGCGGGTCAATAGGCGAAACCTCAAAGGAAACGCTCAATGACCGCGCCGCTCGACATCGCCATGCTGCCCTTCGCCAAGCTGATGGGGGTCGAGGTCCTACTCGCCCAGCCTGATCGTGTGGAGGGCCGCCTGGCGGTGACGCCACAGGTATGCACGGCCGGCGGCATCCTGCACGGCGGGGCGATGATGGCCCTGGCCGACAGCCTGGGAGCCATCGGCGCCTTCCTCTCAACGCCTTCAGGCGCGCGCACCACGACCTTGGAGAGCAAGACCAATTTCATCGCCTCGGCCAAGGCTGGGACCACGGTGACGGCGGTATCCACGCCTTTGCATATCGGCCGCCGCTCCAGCGTCTGGACCACGCGGATCGAGGGGGACGGCGGCAAGCTCGTCGCCGTCGTCACCCAGACCCAGATGACGGTGGAGGCCTAGCTAGCAACGTCTATGCGCTCACGCACCGCCTTGCCCATCGGACGGCTGACCAGGGTCTCATGACCGTCGCGCAGGCGTATCCGCCAAACCGAACCAGCCCGCTCCAGCGTCTGAACCGCGTCGAGCCGCACGATGGACGAGCGATGGACCCGCATGAACTGTTCAGCGGGCAGGGTGGCGGCCAGGTCCTTCAAACGGCCGCGAACCAGGTGCTGCTTCTCGCTGGTATGCAGCCGCACATAGTCGCCTTCCGCCGCGACCAGAGTCAGGTCGTTGAGATCGACGCGGAAACGCCGGCCCCCATCCTGAAACCACAGGTGGGCCGCCGGGTCCTCGGGGCTTCGGCGCGGAGCCGTGCTTTGCACCCTGCGCATCTCGGCGAACACCGCCAGACAGATCACCGCCCACAGGGGGAACATCCAGCCGGCTCCCTGCAGAGCCTTGATGACCACGTGGCCGCTCAGCGGGCCCCATAGCGGCCAGATCAGATGGAACGCCGCCAGCCGTGTCGCCAGGTGCAGCCCATAGGCCGCCAGGCTGGCCACGACGGCGATCAGGATGCGTTGGCGGATGGGCGCCAGCGCTGCCTTCATCATCCAAGGGACCATGGTCATGCACAGGCCAAACCCCGCCGCGCAGGTCAGCAGTCGCCTCGCGGCGCGCTCAGCGGGATAGGGGGCCGAGGGCGTGAACCAGCTGAGATTGATCAGCCCGTAGACGATCACCCAGAGGCTGGCGGCGGCGAGAACAAGCAGCGTCCATTGACGCCGGTCCAGACGCAGCTCGCCCGGTTCCCCTGTTCTGAAAAGCGCCGTCCGCACCTGTTCGACCTCCTGCCGCTCGTCCATGACCATTCGCCGCAGCGTCCTCGCCCAGCATGCGCGCACGCTCATGATCGCCGCTGCCGGGCCGTCAGGAAAGCGCGGATGTCGAGGGGAGAAACAGCTGTGAAATCCAGAGCCGGCTTGCGCGCATGCCTATCCGCGATCGCGGCCTTGATCGCCTGGCCGGTCCTGGCGATCGCCGAGCCGACGACGGCCTATGTGGTTCTGACCTCGGGTCAGCTCAGCGGCGAGATGGCGGTCACCGCCACGGCGCGCGGCCGAGAGATCGCCTACAGCTTCAACGACCGGGGACGTGGACCGTCGGTCACGTCGGTGATCTCCATGGGCGCCGACCTGTCGCCGGTCAGCCTCAGCGTGACCGGCGTCGACTATTACAAGTTGGCGGTGGACGAGCGCTTCGACCGCGCTGGAGGAACCGCCACCTGGAAGGCGGCCGGCGATAGCGGCTCTGTCGCCAGGACAGGCTTCTACTGGCCCAGCGAGAGCAACCCCGAACACCTGGCGATGCTGGCCCGCGCCCTGCTGAAGGCGCCGAACCGCGAGCTGGATCTGCTGCCGGCCGGCCGGGCCAGGATCGAGCCGCTGCTGGAGCGTCAGGTGATGGTCGCGGGCGTCGCCCACCGGGCCAACCTCTACGCCGTCACCGGGCTTGGCTTTGGCGCCCAACCGATCTGGCTGGACGGCCGGGGAGAGTTGCTGCTGTCCGGCAGCGACTGGTCCGCCACGGTCCGAAAGGGCGTCGAAGACGAAGCCAAACTGCTGCTCCGCCTTCAGATCCAAAGCCTCAATGAGCGCGACCTGCAACGCACCGCCGCCCTGACGCGCAAGCCCGCGGGCCCGGTGGTGTTCCGCAATGTGGCGCTGTTCGACGCCCAGGCGCGTGTCATGCGGCCTGGCTCGACCGTCGTGGTGCGCGGCAACCGCATTCTGTCGGTCGGTCCTGATGGTTCGGTCCCCGTCCCCGACGGCGCTCAGATCATCGAGGGTGCGGGAAAGACCCTGCTGCCCGGACTGTGGGACATGCACGTGCATGTCAGCTCCAACACCCAGGGCCTCATGCATATGGCGGCTGGCGTCACGTCCGTTCGCGATCTGGCCAACAATCTGGCGGAGCTCACCGAACGTCGCCGCAACTTCGAGAGCGGAGCCATGGTTGGGCCGCGCATCGAGCCGGCCGGCTTCATCGACGGTCCCGGGCCTTTGGCCGGCCCGATCAAGGTGCTGGTCAGCACGCCGGACGAGATGCGCGCCGCGATCCGAAGCTACGCCGCCCAGGGCTATCGCCAGATCAAGCTCTACTCGTCGCTAGACCCCAAGCTCATCCCGGTGGCGGCCGAAGAATGCCGTCGCCTTGGCCTGCGGCTGAGCGGCCACGTGCCGGCCGGCATGACCATGCGACAGGCGGTGGAGGACGGCTATGACGAGGTCCATCACCTCAACTTCGCCGCCTTGAACTTCATGCGGCCAGAGATCAACGCCAAGACCAATGGCATCACCCGCATCACCGCTATCGCCGAGCATGCCTGGGAGATCGACATGACCTCTCCGCAGGTGACCGAGTTCATCGCCTTCCTCAAAGCCAAGGGCGCTGTCGTCGATCCAACCTTTTCGCTCTACGAGAACCACCTGCTCGGCCGCGCGGGAAAGGCCGATCCGAACCTGGCCGCCGTGGTGAATCGTCTGCCGCCCGTGGTCCGCAGGGGCTCCTTCGCCGCGGGCCTGGCCAAGACCGACGAGGAGGCGCGTCGCAACGCCGTATCCTACAAACACATGCAGGCCTTGCTGAAGGCGCTGCACGACGCCGGCGTACCCCTCGTGCCCGGCACCGACACCACGCCAGGGTTCGCCTATCAGCGGGAGCTGGAGCTCTATACCGAGGCCGGGATCGCGCCCCTGGACGTTCTGTACATGGCCACCCTGGGCTCGGCCCGGGTCGCCGGCCGCGAGGCGGAGCTTGGCTCGATCACGCCCGGCAGGCTGGCCGACATGGTCCTCATCGACGGCGCGCCCGACCAGCGGATGACCGATGTGCGCAAGGTCGAACTCGTGATGAAGGACGGCGCGATCTACGACCCCCGCGTCCTGCTGGCCGAGATCGGCGTCGCGCCGGCCCTCTAAAGCGCCGCCAGGACCGCGTCGCCCATCTGCGCGGTGGTCAGTTGCCCGCCCAGGTCGCGGGTGCGGGCGCCGTTGTCCAGGGCCGCCTTGACCGCGGCGACCAGGCGGTCGGCGTCGGCGGGGCGGTTCAGGGACCAGCGCAGGGCCATCTCGAAGGACAGGATCGCCGCCAGCGGATTGGCCAGACCCTTGCCAGCGATGTCCGGCGCCGAACCATGGATCGGCTCGTACAGGCCTGGCTTGCCCGGATCACCGAGGGCCGCCGACGGCAGCATGCCCAGCGAGCCTGTCAGCATGGCCGCCGCGTCCGACAGGATGTCGCCGAACAGGTTGTCGGTGACGATCACATCGAACTGCTTGGGCGCGCGCACCAACTGCATGGCGCAGTTGTCGGCCAGGATGTGCTCCAGCTCGACGTCGGCGTACTCGCGCTTGTGCAGGTCGGTGATCACCTGCTTCCACAGCAGGCCGCTCTCCATGACGTTCGACTTTTCGGCCGAGTGGACCTTGTTGCGGCGGCCGCGGGCGATCTCGAAGGCCATGCGGCCCACGCGCTCGATCTCGGCGGTGGTGTAGACCTGGGTGTCGAGGCCGCGCTTCTGGCCGTTCCCCAGATCCTCGATGCCGCGCGGCTGGCCAAAATAGACCCCGCCCACCAGTTCGCGCACGAAGATCAGGTCCAGCCCCGCCACCAGCTCGCGCTTGAGGCTGGAGGCGTCAGCCAGGGCGTCGAAGCAATAGGCTGGGCGCAGATTGCCATAGACGTTCATGGCCTTGCGCAGGGCCAGCAGCCCGGCTTCCGGGCGCTTGTCACGCGGAGCGTCGGCCCACTGCGGCCCGCCCACCGCGCCCATCAGGACCGCGTCGGCGGCCAGGGCGGCGTTGAGCGTGTCCTCGGTCAGGGGCGTGCCGTGCGCGTCATAGCTGGCGCCGCCATAGATCTTTTCCTCGACCGTCAGGTCAGGGGTGAGCGCGGCCGCCACGCGGCGGACTTGGGCGCAGACCTCGGGACCGATGCCGTCGCCGGGAAGAAGCAAAAGAGTGGCCATGGGTCGGTCCTTCAGGTCTGTCGGTCTTGGGCGATGTCATAGGCGCGCAGGGCGCGGTCTCCCGCCCCGTGCGGCGGCCAGGCCGCGCGCCATTGGGCGATATGCGGCGCGGCGAGGTGGGCGTCCAGGGCGGCCTGGTCGCGCCATGCCTCGAACACCCGGATCAGGCCGGGCTCGGCCACGTCCTCGGCGTAGGAATATTCGATGCAGCCGTCCTCGGCCCGGCTGGCCGCCAGCATGGTCAGCATGTGCGGACGAAAGGCTTCCAGGTTCGCGGGCGGGACGCGAAAGGTCCCGGCGACGATGACGGTCACGCCAGCTCCAGCCAGGGCTGGCCGATGGCGCGCTTGGTCTCATAGACGTCGATGTCGCTCGCGTGCTGCAGGGTCTCGCCGATAGCGTCCAGGCCCTTGAGCAGCTTCTCCTTGCGGCCCGGGTCGATCTCGAAAACGTAGGCCTTGCCCGACGGCGCGGTGACCGTCTGGGCCTCCAGGTCGACGGTGAAGACGTGGTTGCCGCCCTTAGCCTCATCCATCAGGGCGTTCACCTGGTCGACCGGCAGCACGATCGGCAGCAGGCCGTTGTTGAAGCAGTTGTTGTTGAAGATGTCGGCGAAGCTGGGCGCGATCACGCAGCGAATGCCAAAATCCATCAGCGCCCAAGGGGCGTGCTCGCGGCTCGACCCGCAGCCGAAATTGTCGCCGGCGATCAGGACCGAAGCGCCCTTGTACTCCGGCCGGTTGAGGACGAAGTCCGGCCGCTCGGCGCCGCTCTCGTCGTAGCGGAAGGCATGGAACAGGCCCTTGCCCAGACCCTCTCGCTCCACGGTCTTCAGGAACCGGGCGGGGATGATTTGGTCGGTGTCGACATTGGTCTGGTTCAGCGGCGCGGCGCGGCTGTCGAGGCGGGTGAAGGCTTGCATCACAGGAACTCCCGCACGTCAGCGATATGGCCGGCGATGGCGGCCGCCGCGGCCATGGCCGGGCTCATCAGGTGGGTGCGCCCGCCGGGTCCCTGCCGGCCCTCGAAGTTGCGGTTGGAGGTGGACGCGCAGCGCTGGCCCGGGGTCAGCTTGTCGGGGTTCATGCCCAGGCACATGGAACAGCCCGGTTCGCGCCATTCAAAGCCGGCGGCCTTGAACATGGCGTCCAGGCCCTCGGCCTCGGCCTGCTCGCGCACCAGGCCCGAACCTGGCACCACCATGGCCCGCACATGCGGCGCCACCATGCGGCCGTGGAGGAAGGCGTGCTGCACGACGCCGGCGGCCTCGCGCAGGTCCTCGATGCGGCTGTTGGTGCAGGAGCCGATGAACACCACGTCGACCTTGGCGTCAGTGATCTTCTGGCCGGCGGTCAGGCCCATATAGTCCAGCGCCTTCTGGGCCGACAGGCGGCGGGTCTCGTCCGGGATCTCGGCCGGATCGGGCACCACGTCGGTCACGGCGATCACGTCCTCGGGGCTGGTGCCCCAGGTTACGGTCGGGACCAGGGCGGCCACGTCGACCACCACCTCGCGATCGAACTTGGCGTCCGCGTCGGTGAAGAAGGTTTTCCAGTAGGACATGGCCATGTCGAAGGCCGCGCCCTTGGGCGTCGCCGGCTTGCCGCGCAGGTACTCGAACGTGGTCTGGTCCGGCGCCACCAGGCCGGCGCGGGCGCCGCCCTCGATGGTCATGTTGCACAGGGTCATGCGGCCCTCCATCGACAGCTCAGCGATGGCCTCGCCCGCATATTCGATGACGTAGCCGGTGCCGCCACCGGTGCCGATCTGGCCGATCATGGCCAGGGCGTAGTCCTTGGCGCCGACGCCAGGCGCGGGCGAGCCGACGAAGGTGACCCGCATGTTCTTGGATTTCTTCTGGCGCAGGGTCTGGGTGGCCAGGACGTGCTCGACCTCCGACGTGCCGATGCCGTGCGCCAGGGCTCCGAAGGCGCCGTGGGTGGAGGTGTGGCTGTCGCCGCAGACGATGGTCATGCCCGGCTGGGTGCGGCCCTGTTCGGGCCCGACCACGTGGACGATGCCGTTGCGGATGTCGCCCATGCCGAAATACTCGATCCCGGCGGCGGCGGTGTTTCGGCCCAGGGTCTCCAGCTGCAGCTTGGCTTCCGGATCGGTGATGCCCGCCGTGCCCAGGTCCTGGCCCTCGGTCGGGATGTTGTGGTCGGCCACGGCCAGGGTGCGGTCGGGACGGCGCACCGCGCGGCCGGCGGTGCGAAGCCCGGCGAAGGCCTGGGGCGTCGTCACCTCGTGGATCAGGTGCAGGTCGATGTACAGGATCGCCTCGCCGCCATCCTCGGCGACCACGTGCGCATCCCAGATCTTGTCGTAAAGGGTTTTGCCGGACATGGCGGCGATTTAGGCCTCAGCCGCGCCTTCGTCCAGTTCCGCCAGCAGCTTCTTTCACAAAACGCCGCCGAACCGCGGCGTGTACGCAACATTTTGCCCTTTCGGGGCTCGCAATCCCTTAGGGCGGAACAAGCTTTGCCCCGGGGGCTTTTTGAAGCCGTATTCCTCGATACCCTGAGCGGAATGTTCCTGGCCCCCGAAGAGAACCTGACCGAGGAGGCGCGCGAACGCGGCGTGCGTCAGATGGTCGTCGAGTCGGCGTTCTCGAACACGACGGGCGCCATGACGTCCGGCGTGATCCTGACCGCCTTCGCCCTCTATCTTGGCGCCTCCAACGCGGTGATCGGCCTGCTCGCCGCCCTGCCGTTCTGGACCCAACTGTTGCAGGCCCCCAGCGTGGTGCTGATCGAGCGGCTTCGCACCCGCAAGCGCATCGCCGTCATCGTCACCGTACTGGGTCGCGCCACCCTGATCGGCACGGCCGTGCTGGCGTTTTTCCCGGGCGGGCCGTCGCTCGCCGCCCTACTGGCGGCCCAACTGGTCTACTGCGCCGCCGGCGCGGTGGGCGGCTGCGCGTGGAACGCCTGGATCCGTGATCTCGCGCCCGAGCAGCGTCTGGGCGAGATCATCGCCAAGCGCACCATCTGGGCCACCCTGGTCAGCATGGTGGCCGGCCTCGCCGCCGCCTATGTCCTGGACGCCACCCCGCGAGGTTCGGACATGCGCGGCTGGGCGTTCTTTGGCCTCTACATCATCGGCTGCCTGTTCGGCATGATCAGCGCCTGGATCGTGGCGCGCATGCCAGAGCCCCCCATGCCCGCCGCGCCGGAGAAGGTGGACTTCTTCGCCCTTCTGCGTGCGCCGTTCGGTGACGCCAACTTCCGCCGCCTGATCGCCTATCTGGCCAGCTGGCAGTTCGCGGCCAACCTGGCGACCCCGTTCTTCACGGTGTTCTTCGTACGCCAGCTGGGCTTCTCCATGACCTTCGTGGTGCTCCTCAGCGTCGTCAGCCAGTTGGCCAACCTGGTGGCCTTGCGGTCCTGGGGCCTGTTGTCGGACCGCTTTTCCAACAAGTCGGTGTTGGGCTTCGCCACACCGATCTTCCTGCTCTGCATCGCCGGCATGGTGGGCGCCTCGCAGATTTCCGACCGCACCTGGGCCAGCGCCTATCTGATCGGTTTGCACCTGCTGATGGGGCTCGCTTCGGCGGGGGTGACGCTGGCCACCGCCAATATCGCCTTGAAGCTTTCGCCCAAGGGTTCGGCCACCGCCTATGTCGCCGCCAGCGCCATGGTGTCCTCGGCCGCCGCTGGCCTGGCGCCGGTGCTGGGCGGACTTTTCGCCGACTTCTTCTCGGTGCGCGCGCTTGAAGTGGCTCTGCGCTGGACCAGCCCCGACGGCTCGCTGGTGGTGCGGGCCCTGCGCCTGTCCAACTGGGACTTCTTCTTCCTGATCGCCGCGATCCTGGGCCTCTACGCCCTGCACCGTCTCAGCATGGTGCGCGAGGAGGGCGAGATCGACGGCCGCCGCATGCGCGCCGAGGTTCTGTCCCAGGCGAGGCAGGTGGTTCGTAATCTCTCGCCCGTGGCCGGCCTTCGCCACCTGACCGAGATCCCCGGCGCCTTCCTGCGCGAAGGCCAGGTCAAGGCCCGTCTGACCCGCGCCCGGACCAACGCCGGGCTAGATACCCCGGCGGAATAGAAAAAGGGCCCCGGATCGCTCCGGGGCCCTCGATCTTCAGGTCGAAACGAAAGCCTTAGGCTTCGGTCGCTTCTTCCTTGCTGGTGTTCATCTGACGCTCGGCGATACGAGCCGACTTACCGCGACGATCACGCAGGTAGTACAGCTTGGCGCGACGCACGACGCCGCGACGCTTCACTTCGATGCTTTCGATGTTCGGCGACAGCAGCGGGAACAGACGCTCCACGCCTTCGCCGAACGAAATCTTGCGGACAGTGAAGCTCTCGTGGATGCCGCCGCCCTGACGAGCGATGCAGACACCTTCATAGGCCTGAACGCGCTCGCGCTCGCCTTCCTTGATCTTCACGTTGACGCGCAGGGTGTCGCCGGGCTGGAATTCCGGAACCTTGCGGGCGCTGAGCAGGCGCTGGGCTTCTTCCTGCTCCAGTTGCTTGATGATGTTCGCAGCCATCTTGAATTCTCCTACTGGACTTACCCCTTGCGAGAAGGGCCGTCCTTTGCCTGTTGATTGGCGAGATGCGCTTCCCAAAGATCGGGCCGCCGCTCGCGGGTTGTGTCTTCACGCATAAGCTTTCGCCACTCGCCGACCTTCTTGTGATGGCCGGACAGCAGCACCTCGGGGATATCGAGCCCTTCGAACGTCCGCGGTCGCGTGTACTGCGGATGCTCCAGGAGACCGTCCTCGAAGCTTTCTTCACTCGTGCTCTCGAAATCGCCCAGCACACCCGGGATCAGTCGAACGCACGCCTCGATCGCCACCATGGCCGCCGCCTCGCCACCGGCGAGAACCGCGTCTCCGACGGAGACCTCCTCGAACCCGCGGCTGTCGAGCACCCGCTGGTCCACCCCCTCGAAGCGGCCGCACAGGACGATGATCCCGGGGGCCTTGCTCCACTCACGCACGCGCGCCTGGGTGAGGGGACGACCCCTGGCGCTCATGTACAAAAGCGGCCGCCCATCCCGCTCCACGCTGTCCAGCGCGGCGGCTATGACGTCCGCTCGTAACACTTGTCCCGGACCGCCACCCGCGGGGGTGTCGTCGAGGAAGCCGCGCTTATCTGCGGAAAATCCCCGAATGTCCAGTGTTTCCAACCGCCAAAGGTCCTGCTCGCGCCACGCGGTCCCGATCAGCGAAACGCCGAGCGGGCCCGGAAAGGCCTCGGGAAACATGGTCATGACGGTTGCGGTGAACGGCATGGGCGCCGCTTAACACGAATGTGTCGCGGGGTCAGGCCAGACCAAGGTCCGCGATCACCCGCTCGACCCGTCCGCGGTCCTGAGCCGACAGGCCCAGCAGCGGCCTGGGCGGTTGGGCGTCGGTGAGGCCGAGCAGGCTGTTGGCCGCATAGACCACGCGGAAGCTGGTCAGTTCCGCGAACAGGTCCCAAAGCGGCTTGAGGCGCACGTTCTCGGCTCGGGCCGCCGCGACGTCGCCGGCTTTCACAGCGGCGATGATCGTCTGACAAGGCTTGGGGAAGATGCCCCCCAGCACGCTGTACCAGGCGTCCGCGCCGGCGATCAGCGGCTCGGTCAGTCGCCAGTCGGCGCTGCAGCCGATCGAAAATCCCGGCGCGCATTCGCTCCGCAGGTCGGCGATCAGGTCCTGCGCCTCCTGCGCCGTGTCCGCGCCGTGCGTCTTCACCGCCGCGATGCCCTCGACTTGGCTCAGCCGGCCGATCAGTTCGGGGCTGAAGGTGAAGCGGGTCACGGTGGGGTTGTTGTAGATGCACAGCGGCAGAGCGACCGCCCCCGCCACGGCCTCAAAGTGCGCCGCGACCTCGGCGTCGCTCAGGGGCAGATAGGACACCGGCGCCAGCAGCACCGCGTCCGCTCCGGCGGCCTTGGCGTCCTGGCCCAGGCGGATCACCTCGGCCGTCGTTGTCGCGCCGATGCCGACCATCACCGGAACCGCGCCCTGGACCCGCTCCACCGCCGCCTCGACCGCCCGGCGTCGCTCTTCGCGCGTCAGATAGGCATAGGTCCCGGTACTGCCCAGCAGGCCGATGGAATCGACTCGGGCTTCGACCAGGCGGCCCACGACCTTCTGTACGCCCTCGGCGTCTACGCGGCCTTCGGCGTCGGCGGGGGTGATCGGGAAGGCGCTGAGACCGGTGAAAAGTGCCATGTGTCTGGGTATCCGTGTTCGCCGGAGGCGATGCGGCCATCGGCCCCGCAAAGTCAAGGTTGCCGCCGTCCGCCGATGCTCCTAATCGGTCAGACATGGAGACCAACGAAGACCTCGCCGCCGTCCTCAAGCTCGAACGCATCGAGAAGAACCTGTTCCGGGGCGTGTCCCCCGACGACGGCTTCCCGCGCATCTTCGGGGGGCTGGTGATCGCCCAGGCGCTGCTGGCCGCCTACGAGACGGTGCCTGAGCGCATCTGCCACTCGCTGCACGCCTATTTCATCCGCCCCGGCGACGTGAAGCTTCCGGTGATCTACGAGGTCGACTTCGCCCGCGACGGCGGCAGCTTCACCACCCGCCGCGTCACGGCGATCCAGAACGGCGAGCAGATTTTCAACCTCGCCGCCTCGTTTCAGACCCCGGAAGAGGGCTTCGAGCACCAGTTCGACATGCCCTCCGCCCCCGAACCCCTGACCGTGCCGACCGAGGCCGACCGCCTGCGCGAGCTTGGCGACAAGATCCCGCGCGGCCTGCTGCGCCAGGCCGAAAAGCCGCGCCCCATCGACGTGCGCTGGCCCGATCCGCAATCCTTCATCGATCCGCAGAAGATGTCGCCGCTCAAGGACGTCTGGATGCGCGCCAAGGCGCCCATCGGCGATGATGTGAAGATGCAGCAGGCCGCGCTCGCCTATGCTTCGGACATGGCCTTCATGGAGACGGCCCTGCGGCCCCACGCCCTGATCTGGACCACGCCCGGCCTGCAGGCGGCCAGCCTGGATCACGCCATGTGGTTCCACCGTCCGTTCGACTTCAACGAATGGGTGCTGTTCTCGCAGGACAGCCCCTCGGCCTCGCAAGGCCGCGGTCTGGTGCGCGGTCAGATGTATTCCAAGGACGGGACCCTGATCGCGTCGGTGGCCCAGGAATGCCTGATGCGGGTCAAGAAGGCCTAGCCGCTCAGGATTCCATCACCTCTTCCAGCTTCGCGCCGAAGGCGGCGATGGTGAAGGGCTTGGTCAAGACCGCCATGCCGGGCTCCAGGTGGCCGTTCCCAACCGCGGCGTTCTCGGCGTAGCCGGTGATGAAGACCACCTTCAGGTCAGGACGGATCGCCCTGGCCGCGTCCGCGACCTGCCTGCCGTTCATGCCGCCGGGCAGGCCGACGTCGGTGATCAAAAGGTCGATGCGTGCGTCCGACTGCAGGATCGCCAGGCCGGACGGACCGTCGGCCGCCTCGATCACGGTATAGTCGGCTTCCTGCAGCACTTCGGAGATCAGCATGCGCACGCTGTCTTCATCGTCGATGACCAGCACCGTCTCGTCGCGGCCGCCGGCGACGGCGTAGGTGGCCTCGGCTTCCTCCACCTCCGCCAGGTCGCCGATGAAGCGCGGCAGGTACAGGCACATGGTCGTGCCCTTGCCGACCTCCGAATAGACCCTGACCTGCCCGCCGGACTGGCGCACAAAGCCGTGGATCATCGACAGGCCCAGGCCCGTTCCCTGACCCAAGGGCTTGGTGGTGAAGAACGGGTCGAAGATCTTGGCCATCAGCTCGGGCGTCATGCCGACGCCCGTGTCTGTGACGCACAGCGACACATACTGGCCGGGAGCCAGATCGCGATCGCGCGAGCCGCGCTCATCCAGCCACTTGTTGGCTGTCTCGATCGTCAGGCGACCCCCATGCGGCGCCATGGCGTCACGGCCGTTGATGCAAAGGTTCAGCAGGGCGTTCTCAAGCTGCGACGGATCGATCCGCGTGGGCCAAAGTCCGCCGGCGCCGACCACTTCGACCTCGACGTCGGGACCGACACTGCGGCGGATCAGGTCTTCCATGCCCGCGATCAGGCGATTGACGTCCGTCGGCTTGGGATCGAGCGTCTGGCGACGTGAAAACGCCAGCAGTCGCTGCGTCAGCACGGCGGCCCGCTGGGCGGCGCCCTGGGCGGCGGTGATGTAGCGATCGACGCCCGACAGGCGGCCCTCGCTCATCCGCTTGTCCAGCAGCTCCAGATTGCCGCTTATGCCGGCCAGCAGGTTGTTGAAGTCGTGGGCGATGCCGCCGGTTAGCTGGCCGACGGCCTCCATCTTCTGCGATTGCCGCAAAGCTTCCTGCGCCGCGTTCAGCTCGGCTTCCCGCGCCTTGTCCTCGGTCAGGTCGCGACCGATGGCGATGAAGTTGACGCCGTCGGGTTCGGGCGAGACGGTCCAGTCAATCGGCTTCCATACGCCGTCCTTGGTCAGGATGCGGTTCTGGAAACGGGTCGGCTTGCCCGTCCTGCCCATCTCTTCCAGGGCTGCGGCTGTCGCGCCAAGGTCCGCAGGATCGATGATGTCGGCATAGGGGTTGGTCAGAAGCTCGGTCTCGCTCCACCCCAGCGTCTGGGTCCAGGCGGGGTTCACCGCCGACATATCGCCCCCATAGTCGGCGCGGGCGAGCATGTCCTGCGACAGGTTCCACAGGTGCTCGCGTTCGGCGGCCTGGGCCTTTTCCTCGGTGACGTCACGTGCGGTGCAATACACCTTGCCGTCTTCCGGGACGGCGATCCAGGATAGCCAGCGATAGCCGCCCGACTTGGTCCGATAGCGGTTCTCGAAACGAACCGCCGGTTCATTGCGCTCGATCGCCGCGGTGAACGCCGCCTCGGTTCGCTTCAGGTCGTCGGGGTGGAGGAATTCGAAGAAGAGGGTTGTGGCGATCTCTTCCTCGCTCCAGCCAAGGACTTTCTTCCAGGCGGGGTTGGACGCCTCGAAGAAACCCTCGCTGTTGAGTACGCCCATGAGATCGGGGCTGATCGCCCAACTGCGGCTACGGTCGTGAACCAGCTGATTTACGCGGGCCTCAAGGTCCAGGTTCAGCGTCTTTAGACGCCCCTCGCTGGCCCGTAGGGCGGCCTCCATCTCCCAGCGCTCGTCGATATCGATGACGGAACCGACATAGCCGAGGAAAGCGCCCGCTTCGTCGAAGCGCGGGCTGGCCGCGTCCAGCGCCCATCGGTAAACGCCGTCCGCGCGTCGCAGGCGATATTCAACCCGAAACGGCGCTCTATTGGCGTTGGCCGTCAGGACGGCGGCTTCCGCGCGCGCCTTGTCATCGGGATGGGTGGCGTCCAGCCAGCCATAGCCTTCCGCTTCGCCCTCGGTCTGGCCGGTGAAGGCGTACCAGCGGGCGTTCAGATAGGTACACCAGCCGTTCGGGTCCGTGACCCACATCATCACCGGCGCATGGTCGGCCATGTTGCGAAAGCGCGCCTCGCTTTCACGCAAGGCGGCGTCGGCGCGGACGCGGTCGGTCGTCTCGACCACCGTGGCCATGACGCCTGCCGGACGGCCGCTCTCGTCTGGAACGGGCCAGTAGTCCAGGTTCATCCACACCGGTTCGGGACGCCCGTTTCGGTGCAGGGTCAGCTGCTGGTCCTTGTAGGCGAGGGTGCCGCCGGCCAGGCCAACCTTCATGACGTTGTCGTTGAAGTCGGCCACCTCGGGCCAGCCCTCGCGAACGTTCGATCCCAGCAATTGCGGGTGTCGCCCGCCGGCGAAAACCGAATAGGCGTCGTTGTAGATCATGACGCCGTCGGTTCCCCACAGCATCACGATCGGAACGGGGGAGGCGATCAACAACCCGGTGGCCGTCTTCAGGCTTTGCGGCCATTGATCGATCGGCCCCAGCGGTGTGGAGGCCCAGTCGTGACGACGGATCAGCTCGGCCAGCTCGCCGCCGCCCCTCAGGAAATCAGCGCCGGCCTGCGAGGATTGTGCAATCGGGTTCAGCCGGGCGCTCCGCGGAAAATTCTACAGTCCCGCTAATGTATCTGTACGCCACAGGTTCAATCAAAAAAGCTCTTCGCATCGTCGTATTCGCCTGTGGAGCGCGGTCACCGACCCTAGAGAAGCTGGTCTGACGCCAGCGCCGCCTTCGGATCCGCCAGGGCCTTGGCACGCTGGTCGTCCAGGGCCTTGAAGCGGATGGTCGGCTTGGCCGCCTTCAAGGCCAGTTCGTAGGCCTTGGTCAGGGCCTCGCCGACCGGCGTCGCCACGTCCGGCGCGATCCCGACGCCCTCCCAGTTCGTCTTGGTCGTTGGATGTACGACCAGGCCATTGGGGATGAAGGCCGTGAATCCATCGCCCAGTTGGGCCATGCCGTTGGAAGGATTGGCCCCGCCGCGGGTCGTCTCGCCCACCAGCGTCGCGCGACCCGCCGCCTTCAGGGCATAGGTGAAGGCTTCCGCCGCCGAGAAGGTCTTGGCCGAGGTCAGCACATAGACCGGCTTGTCGGCGAAAAGCGGGCCGCCGGCGGGCTTGGCGGCGTTGCGCTGCATCACTTCCCAGCTGCCGTCCGGCTGGCGCCAGCGGACCTCGACCGTCGGAATGGGCGTGTGCGACAGGTGGCCTAGCAGCTGTTCGTCGGCCCCGCCGCCGCCGCCGCCGTTCTCGCGCAGGTCGATGATCAGGCCGTCGGTGTCCTTTACCAGGGTGAGGGCGCTGTCGATCATCGCCACGGCCTCGGGCGTGTCCATGAAGTAGCGCAGCTTGATGTAGCCGATATTCCCCGGCAGGCGGCGAAGCGCCATCAGCCCTTGGGCCTGTCCCTTGGCGACCGGCTCGGTCCACAGGCGCGGCGGGGGACCGTTCGGGGTGATCGCGCCCGCGACCGGCGGCTCGTAGCGCAGGTTGAAGTGCTGATCCGCACCCGTGGCGCGCATCTCCTCCGACACCGCCAGGAGGAAGGCGTCGAGGTCGGCGGCCGCCAGCAAGGTCTCACGCTTGTTCTTCAGCGCCGCCTGCACCGCCTTGGCCTTTTCCGGGAAGACGTAGCGATTGAGGGCGGTGTCCAGGCGGTCCAGCACTTGCGCGGCCTGTCGCTTATCGAGCGGGGCGGCGGCCTGCGCGTTGGAGCAGATCACAAGTGTGGCGGCGAGGACGGCGGCGTGACGAACCAGCATGGCGTTCCTTTCATTTATGAAAGTGCTTACACATATGGTCGTCGCCACGGCTACTTAAATTCTCGTCACCCTTCTCAATCGTCGGTGTTCTGTTCGGTCTCGCCCACTTCGGCGGGGCGGATGACCACCACCTTGCCGCCAGCGATATCGACGGTGGGGGCGTTCTCGCGGGTGAAGGCCAGGTACCAGGTCTGGCCACCGGCGGCGGGCGCGATCTCCAGGATGTCGCCGGCGCCGAAGTCCTGCACCGCCTTGATCTTGCCCACGGTCTCACCCTCGGGCGTGACGGCGGCCAGGCCGATCAGGTCGGTCAGATAGAACTCGTCCTCATCCGGCTCGGGCAGGTCCGAGCGCAGGACGTGAAGCTTCAGGCCGCGCAAGGCGTCGGCGTCTTCCTTGGTCGAGATCTGGGGGGAGCGGGCGATGATCCCGTCCTTGACCGCGCGGGCGCTCGTGATGGTGAGGGCCGGCGAGCCGTCCTCACGCACCAGAGACTTGTAGCCGGCGAGAGCGAGGGGATCAGCCGTATAGGCGCTGATCCGGACCTCGCCCCGCACGCCGAACGCCCCGGCCACGCGGCCAACCAGAATGAGGGCGTCGGACACGCGAAAACCCTTAGGCTTCGGTGGTTTCTTCAGCAGCCGGAGCTTCTTCTGCAGCGGCTTCAGCGGCCGGAGCCTCTTCAGCGGCGGCTTCAGCAGCCGGGGCTTCCTCGGCCGGAGCAGCTTCGGGTTCCGGCTCGGGAGCCGGCGCGGCGGCGGCGGCGGCCTTGGCGGCGGCGGCTTCTTCAGCAGCGGCGGCTTCGGCGGCCTTGCGGTCCTCTTCGCGCTGGGCGCGTTCGGCGGTGCGTTCTTGCGCCTTCTTGCCCGGCTGAGCCTTGGTCGGGTTGTTGCCGGCTTCCCACTTCACCAGGCCTTCCTTGGACAGGAAGCGCGCGACGCGGTCGGTGGGCTGAGCGCCCTTGGCCAGCCAGCCCTGGATCGATTCCAGCTTCAGGGTGACGCGGGTCGGATCGTCCTTCTTGAGGAGCGGGTTGTAGGTGCCGACCTTCTCGATGAAGCGGCCGTCGCGCGGCGAGTGGCTGTCGGCCACGACGATCGAGTAGTACGGGCGCTTCTTGGTGCCGCCGCGGGCGAGACGAATCTTCAGCATTGGTTTGGTCCTTGGTCTTTCAGTTCTAGGATTTCTTGAACGGGTTGAAGCCGGGCGGTAGGCCGCCCAGGCCGGGAAGTTTGGGTCCGCCGAGGCCCGGCATGCCGGGCAGGCCGCCCGACTGCTGCAGCTTGGCCGCGGCGGCTTCGATTTCAGCTTCGGTCGGCATCTTGCCGCCGCCGAGCGACTTGAGGCGGTCCATGCCGCCACCGCCGCCCATGCCCATGGCCTGGGCCATCTTCATCATGCCCTTGCCGCCGTCCTTGCTCATGGACTTGAACATGTCGGCCATCTGGCGGTGCTGCTTGAGCAGGCGGTTGACCTCGGCCACGTCGACGCCCGAACCAGCGGCGATGCGGCGCTTGCGCGAGGCCTGAAGGATGTCGGGCTTCTTGCGCTCCTGCTTGGTCATAGAGCTGATGATGGCCTGCTGACGACGGAAGACGCTGTCGTCGATATTGGCTTCCTCGATCTGCTTCTTGACCTTCTGGACGCCGGGCAGCAGGCCCATGATCCCCTGCATGCCGCCCATCTTCTGCATCTGGGCGAGCTGATTGGCGAGGTCGTCGAGATCGAACTGGCCCTTGGCCAGCTTCTTGGCCATGCGCTCGGCCTGAGCCTGGTCGAGTTCAGCCGCGGCCTTCTCCACCAGGGCCACGACGTCACCCTGGCCCAGGATGCGGCCGGCCACGCGGCGGGCGTCGAAGGCGTCGAGTTCGTCGACCTTCTCGCCGGCGCCCAGGAACTTGATCGGCAGGCCGGTGACCGCCCGCATGGACAGCATGGCGCCGCCGCGGCCGTCGCCGTCGGCGCGGGTCAGGATCAGGCCGGTGAGCGGCAGGCGCTCGTGGAAGGCCTTGGCGGTACGGACCGCGTCCTGGCCGGTCAGGCTGTCGGCGACCAGCAGGGTCTCGACGGGATTGGACAGGCGGGCGATCTCGGCCGCCTCGCTCATCATCGCCTCGTCCAGCGTGGTGCGGCCGGCGGTGTCGAGGATGACGACGTCGTAGCCGCCAAGCTTGCCAGCGCTCAGGGCGCGCTTGGTGATGTCGACAGCCGACTGGCCTGCGACGATCGGCAGGGTCTCGACGCCGATCTGGGTCCCCAGCGCGGCCAGCTGCTCCATGGCGGCCGGACGACGGGTGTCCAGCGAGGCCATCAGGACCTTCTTGCGCTCGAACTTGCTCAGGCGCAGGGCCAGCTTGGCCGAGGTCGTGGTCTTGCCCGAGCCCTGCAGGCCGGCCATCAGGATCACGGTGGGCGGATTGGTCGCCAGACGCAGGGCTTCCGGCTCTTCGCCGCCCAGCATCTCGATCAGGCCGTCATAGACGATCTTGACCACTTGGTCGGCGGGACGGACGGCGCGGATCACCGCCTCGCCCGTGGCGCTTTCCTTGGCCTTGGCGATGAAGTCCTTCACCACCGGAAGCGCGACGTCGGCCTCCAGAAGGGCGACGCGGACTTCGCGCAGGGCCTCTTCGACGTCTTTCTCGGAAAGAACGCCGCGTCCGCCAAGCCGGTCGAATACGCCGGAAAGCCGCTCTGTAAGGCCGTCGAACATCAAGCCACCTTTACGCACAACGCAGCCAGCCCCCGTGGACGATCACGTCGACGGGGGTCCTCGCCGCCCTCGTCCGGATGGGTCCTGGTCTCCCAGGCCGGGGTCGTGGCGGTGGAGGGCGCTGGCTGATGCTGCGCCGGAAAGCGGGCCTTATGAGCGAGAAGGCCGTCAAAATCAAGTTTTGCGAGTCTGGGCGCCCCGAACCTCCTCGCGCGCGCCGCGTTTCCACCGCGTCCCCAGAACGCGGAGCCTTCCCATGACCGACGCCCACACCCAGCAGGCGGAACAAGCCGCCGACCAGCAGCGCAAGGTGCAGGATCAGGTCGACCGCGCCGACAAGGCCGCCGGCGAGGAGCGCTCCTTCGGCGCCATGCAGGCGGGCGCCCGCAAGTATCCAGAGCCGCCCTTGCCGGCCCAGCACCAGGAGAAGCCGGGATCTGAGGCCGACCTCGACCTCGCGCCTATGTACGACGCACCTTTCTACAAGGGCTCCGAAAAGCTGCTCGACAAGGTCGCCATCATCACCGGCGGGGACAGCGGCATCGGCCGCTCGGTGGCCGTTCTCTTCGCCCGTGAAGGCGCTGATATCGCCATCATGCATCTGGACGAGGATGAGGACGCGCAGATCACCAAGGCCGCCGTCGAGAAGGAAGGCCGCCGCGCCATCATCATCAAGGGCGACGTGCGCGAACGCGCCTTCTGTCAGGCCGCCGTCGAACAGACGGTCAGGGAACTGGGCAAGCTGGATGTCCTGGTCAACAACGCCGCCTTCCAGGTCCACGCTCCCACGCTGGAGGACCTGACCGAAGAGCACTTCGACGCCACCTTGAAGACTAACCTCTACGGCTACTTCTTCATGGCCCAGGCCGCCGTTCCGCACATGAAGCCGGGCTCGGCCATCGTCATGTCCGGTTCGGTCACCGGCCTGATGGGCAACAAGGACCTGCTCGACTATTCGACCACCAAGGGCGGCATCCACGCCTTCACGCGCTCGCTGGCCACCCACCTGATCCCCAAGGGCATCCGCGTGAACGCCGTCGCTCCCGGTCCGGTCTGGACGCCCCTCAATCCCAGCGACAAGCAGGCGGATGATGTGGCCGAGTTTGGGGCCGACACCCCCATGGGCCGTCCCGCCCAGCCCGAGGAGCTGGCCCCGTCCTATGTCTTCCTCGCCTCACCCCACACCTCCAGCTACATCACCGGCGAAATCCTGCCGGTGATCGGCGGCTATGGCAGCCGGTGAAAAAGGCTCTGGACTGACGTAGCGCTACCCCGCCGAAGCTGACCTCCGACAACGAGGGGCCAACCCTCGAACCGGGAGAAAGCGCATGGCTGAAGCTCTGATCATCGACGCGTGCCGCACGCCGCGCGGCGTCGGCAAGGTGGGGAAGGGCGCGCTCGCCGACTTCCATCCCCAGCACCTGGCCGCCACGGTCCTCAAGGCGATCGCCGACCGCAATGGTCTGAACACCGCCGAGGTGGACGACATCATCTGGGGGACTAGCACCCAGCGCGGCAAGCAGGGCGGGGACCTTGGCCGCATGGCCGCCCTCGACGCCGGCTACGACATCCGCGCCAGCGGCGTGACCCTGGACCGCTTCTGCGGCTCGGGCATCACCACGGTGAACCTGGCCGCCGCCCAGATCATGTCGGGCATGGAGGATCTGGTCATCGCCGGCGGCACGGAGATGATGAGCTACACCGCCGCCACCGCCGACCGGACCGCGCCGCCGATGATGGACGCCGGCAACCTGCGTCTGCGCGCCCGTCATCCGCAAAGCCACCAGGGCGTCTGCGCCGACGCCATCGCCACGCTGGAAGGGATCGAGCGCCAGGCTCTCGACGACCTGGCCCTGCTCAGCCAGCAACGCGCCGATCACGCCATCCGCAACGGCCATTTCGACCGCGCCCTGATCCCCGTCTATCGCGAGGACGGCGCGCTCGCCCTGGATCGCGAGGAGTTTCCCCGCCCCCAGACCACCCGCGAGGGTCTGGCCGAACTGAAAGCGGCTTTTGAGGTGATGGCCGGCGTGCCCCTCGACGAGGCGGGCACGACCTATGCCGGTCTGATCAACCAGGTCTATCCGGACCTGAAGATTCGCCACGTCCACCACGCGGGCAACTCCTCCGGCGTGGTCGATGGCGCGGCGGCGGTGCTGCTGGCCTCGCCTGACTACGCCGCCCGCAACGGCTTGAAGGCCCGAGCCCGCGTGATCGCCACCGCTAATGTCGGCGACAGCCCGACCCTGATGCTCAACGCCCCTGTGCCCGCCGCGCTCAAGGCTCTGAAGAAGGCCGGCCTGACCCCCGACGACATCGATCTTTGGGAGATCAACGAAGCCTTCGCCGTGGTGGCGGAAAAGTTCATCCGCGACCTCAAGCTCGACCGTGACAAGGTCAATGTGAACGGCGGCGCCATGGCCCTGGGTCACCCCATCGGCGCCACCGGCTCCATCCTGATCGGGACCATCCTGGACGAGCTTGAACGCCGGGATCTAAAGCGCGGCCTGGTGACCATGTGCGCCGCCGGCGGCATGGCGCCGGCCATCATCATCGAGCGGGTCTAGGCCGAACGCTGGCTGGCCTCATAGGCCTCGGTCGCCTTGCGCATCTCCCCCTCGAAATAGGGGACGAAGAAGTCGATGAAGGCGCGCACCCGGGGCGTGTTCTTCACGTCCTGACGCGTGACCAGCCAGCTGCCGCCCATCATCGGCGGTTCGGGGGTCATGCACAGCACCAGCTCCGGATGCTCGAGCATCATCAGCAGCGGGGCCGGCCCCACGCCCAGGCCGTTGCGCACCGCCATGATCATGTTGCCCAGGCTGTTGGAGCGGCAGCGCACCTCCGCGTCCGGCGCCTGTTCGAACATCCATTTGACGATCGGCAGGTTCGCCACCTCCTGCTCGCCACCGACCAGGATGTGGTCCTTCAGGTCTTCCGGCGCCGTAGGAACGCCGTGCCGCGCGGCATAGGCGCGGCTGCAGCAGATGGCGAATTCGAACTGCGCCAGCTTGCGCGCCACCAGATCGGAATCCTCCAGTCTGTCGGTTCCGCGCATGGCGATGTCCGCCTCGCCCGCCGCGATGTCCAGGAAGCGGTCAGTGATGATCAGCTCGACGGTGATCTCCGGATAGAGCGCCCGGAACTCCGCCAGGGCCGGCATCAGCATGTTGGCCGACAGGTCCGACAGCGTAAGCCGCAAGGTCCCCGACAGGTCGCGCTGGAAGGCGCTGACCTGCTGTGACAGCGCCGCGAACTCCGCTTCGATCTTCTCGGCCTTGGGCAGCAGCTTTTCGCCCGCCGCGGTCAGGCGGCTGCCGGACTGGCTGCGCTCGATCAGCTTCAGGCCTAGGGCGCGCTCCAGCGCATCCAGCCGACGGCCAACCGTCGTCTGGTTCACCGCAAGTTCAACGGCCGCCCCCAGCGCGCTGCCCTGCCGCGCCACGGCCAGAAAGACGCGCAGGTCGTTCCAGTCCATGGGTCGTATTCTGCACAAACGCATAACAGCCTTGCAACAGCCGACATTGCGGCGTTCCACGGACCTCGTTATTTCGCCCCGCCTGTCAGGGGCACATCATGAAACTCTATAGCGATCCAATCTCGACCACCTCGCGGCCGGTCCTTCAGTTCGCCGCCGAAAACGGGATCGAGCTCGAACTGGTCCCGGTCGACATGATGAGCGGCGGCGCCCAGGATCCGGCCTATCTGCGGGTCAATCCGAATGGCATCGTGCCCTATCTGGTCGATGGGAATTTCAGCCTCGGCGAAAGCTCGGCGATCCTGAAATATCTGGCCGACCGCGTCGCCTCGCCGGCCTATCCGATCGAGCTGCAGGCCCGCGCCCGGGTGAACGAGGCTCTGGATTGGTTCTCCACCAATCTGCACAAGGATCTGTGCGTCTTCGGCGTCTATATGGCCGTCATGCCGCCCGAGGGGATCGACGCCTCGGGCGTCCAGGCCCTGGTCACCTATGGCCGCACCCGCGCCGCCCGCTGGATGGCCGTGCTCAACGACGCCATGATCGGGGACCGGGACTTCGTCTGCGGCGACGACATCACCATCGCCGATTATCTGGGCGCGACCTTCGTCAGCTTTGGCGAGGCCGGCGGTTTTGACCTGTCGCCCTGGCCCAATGTCGCCGCCTGGATGCGGCGCATGCGCGAGCGCCCGGGCTTTGCTCCCGCCTACGCCCCCTTCTACGCCTGGCTGGCCGAGCGCGCTCGCCAAACCCAGGGAGCCGCTGCATGACCCGCTGGCCGCACGTCTTCTTCGCCACAGCGACCGTCTACATCCTGATCGGGGTGCTGTGGGGCATGGCCATGAGCCTGTCGCAAAACCACGCCACCTACAGCGCCCACGCCCACCTGAACCTGATCGGCTGGGTGAGCCAGGGGCTGATGGGCCTGTTCTATGCGACGCTCGGCCGCCGCACGCCCAACTGGCTGGCCGCGACCAACTACGTCTTCACCAACATCGGCGTCATCTGCATGACTCTGGTGCTCTATCTGTACCTGTCAGGAACACCCGCGCCCAAGCAGCTGATGCTGGGCCTCTACGCGGTCGGCCCGTCCAGCGTGGTCCTAGGCTTCTTCTTCTTCGCCGGCGCGGTGTTCACCGCGCTCGTCCGGGCCTGGAAGACACCGGCCGTCGCAACGGCCTGACGCTCCGACAGGGAAGTGGCGAGCCGCCCTCGTGGGGGCGGGGTGGTAGGGCGGCTCGCCGTCTGACGCCTACTGCGGCATCAGAACCGAGTCGACGACGTGAACCACGCCGTTGGATTGCATGACGTCGGCGGTGGAGATCATCGCCTTGCCGCCCTTGGCGTCGGTCACCGCCCAGCCCATGCCGGACTTGCCCACCGTCAGGGTTTGGCCCTGGACAGTGGTCAAGGTGGCCGTGCCGCCGCTCGCCTGGGCCTTGGCCGCGATGTCGGCCGCCGTCATGCGCCCGGCCACCACGTGGTAGGTGAGGATCTTGGTCAGGGTGGCCTTGTTCTCGGGCTTGACCAGGGTGTCGACCGTTCCGGCGGGCAACTTGCCGAAGGCGGCGTTGGTCGGCGCGAAGACCGTGAACGGGCCGGTCCCCGAAAGGGTGTCCACCAGGCCCGCCGCCTTCACCGCGGCGACCAGGGTGGTGAGATTGCTGGCGGCCGAAGCGTTCTCGACGATCGTCTTGTTGGGATACATGGCGGCCCCGCCGACCATCTTGTGATCGCCGTGGTTCATCTGGGCCGATGCGGGTAGTGCGACTGCGGACAGCGCGGTCAGGGCCAGAGCGGCCGTTGCGGCGCGAAGATCAAGTTTCATGAGGTGCGTTCCTGTTGCGTGTTCCCCGACACGCTTCAGATACGCAAGACGGCCGCGCCCGGATGGGACGCGGCCGCCATTTTTGTTCAGCCCCGTTGGATCAGGCGCCCGGCGGAACCGGGAAGCCCCTGTCGCGCATCAGGGCGCCGATCTTCGGATCGCGTCCGCGGAAGTTGCGGAACTGCTGCGCCGGGTCGATGGAGTTGCCCTTGGACATGATGTCGTCGTGCAGCTTCTTGGCCACGGCCTTGTCGTAGTAGCCGCCCGGCGCTTCTTGGAACGCCTCGCCCACGTCGGCGGTGATCGTGTCGGCCCACAGATAGCTGTAGTAGCCGGCCGAATAGCCGTCGGACGAGAAGATGTGCCCAAACTGCGGGGTGCGGTGACGCATGACCAGTTCGCTGGGCATGTTCAGCTTGGCCAGTTCCTCGCGCTCGAAGGCGTCCGGATCGATGGTCACGTCGCCGGCCAGGTGCAGCTTCATGTCGATCAGGGCGCTGGCGAGATATTCGGTGGTGCCAAAGCCCTGGCCGAACTTGTCGGCGGCCTTGATCTTGTCGACCAGGGCCTGCGGGATCGGCTCGCCGGTCTTGTAGTGGACGGCGAACTTGTTGAGCACTTCGGGCGTGGGCAGCCAGTGCTCGTTCAGCTGGCTGGGGAACTCCACATAGTCGCGCGCCACCGCCGTGCCCGCCACGCTGGGATAGGTCACGTCGGAGTTCAGCCCGTGAAGGGCGTGGCCGAACTCGTGGAACATGGTGGTGGCGTCGTCCCACGAAATCAGCACCGGCTCGCCGGGGGCGCCCTTGATGAAGTTGGAGTTGTTGGAGACGATCGTCTTGATGTCGCTCTTGAACCGCTCCTGGCCGCGATAGGCGTTCATCCAGGCGCCCGACCGCTTGCCCTGACGGGCGTAGGGGTCGAAGTACCACAGGCCCACCAGCTTGCCGCCGCGGTTCACCTCCCAGACGCGGACGTCGGGATGATAGACCGGCACATTGGTGATCTGCTTGAACTCAAAGCCATAGAGCTCGCCCGCGGCCCAGAACATGCCCTCGCGCAGCTTCTCCATCTGCATGTACGGCTTAACCTCGTTCATATCGAGGTCGTACTTGGCCTTGCGGACCTTCTCTTCGTAGAAGCGATAGTCCCAGGGCGCGATCTTGAAGCCGCCCTTTTCCGCATCGACGATCTGCTGCATGGCGGCCACGTCGATGGCCACCTGGGCGATGGCCGGCTTCCACACCGCCTCCATCAGCTCCATGGCCGCCTCGGGGGTCTTGGCCATGCTGTTCTCAAGACGCCAGTGGGCGTGGGTCTTGTAGCCCAGCAGCTTGGCGCGCTCGACGCGCAGCTTGAGGATCTCGGTGATGATCTTGTTGTTGTCGTGCGCGTCGCCGTTGTCGCCGCGGTTGACGAACGCGCGCCACACCTTCTCGCGCGTGGCGCGGTTGGTGGCGTTGGTCAGATACGGATCGACGCTGGAGCGGGTGTTGACGATCACCCACTTGCCTTCAAGGCCGCGATCCTTGGCCGAGGCGGCGGCCCCGTCCTTCAGGCTGTCGGGCAGTCCGGCGAGGTCGGCCTGGGTCAGCTCTATATAGGTCTCTTCATCGGCCAGCAGGTTGTTGCTGAAGGTCGAGAACAGGGTCGCCAGGCGCTTGTTGATCTCGCCGATGCGGGCCTTGGACGCCATGTCCAGCTTGGCGCCGGAGCGCACGAAGTTGGTGTAGTAAAGCCAGGTCACCCGCTGCTGCTCAGGCGTCAGCTTGGCCTTGTCCGGCGAGTTGTAGACGGCCTCGACGCGTTTGAAGAGCGCCACGTTCTGGTTGATCTTGTCGTTGAAGCCGGCCAGCACCGGGCTCATTTCCTGCTGCACGGCCCGGAATTCGGGCGTGCTCATATTGCCGCCCCAGATGCCCCAGTAGGTGAAGACGTCGCTCAGGGTGCGGCCGGCGTCCTCCAGCGGAACGATGGTGTTCTCGAAGGTCGGCGCGGCGGTGTTGGCCGTGATCGCGTCGATCTCCTTGAGGTTCTCGGCCATGCCGATCTCGAGGGCCGTCTTCACGTCCGAAACCTTGGCCTTGTCGAAGGCGGGAACCCCGCCATAGGGGCCGGTCCAGGGTTGGGTCAGCGGGTTGGTCTGGGCCAGCGACAGGGTGGGGGCCAGGGCGACCGCCATGCCGGTGGCGGCGCTGGCGGCGAGGAAGGTGCGACGCTTCAAGGTCGGTTCTCCGATTTTCATTGCCCGGACCTTAGACCCGCTGGGGCAGGAGTCATATTACGCCGCTGTAATGTAAATGCCGTCGGCCTAAACCGCGCATGGACGAGGCGCCGGGGCGGGTCTAAATCCATGCCATGTCCATCGGCGTGTTCGATTCCGGCGTAGGGGGCCTCAGCGTCCACCGCGCCCTCGTGGAGCGGCTTCCCGCCGCTGACTTCATCTATCTGGCCGACCAGGCCAACGCCCCCTATGGCGGTCGCGGGGGCGAGGAGATCGTCGACCTGACCCGCGCGGGGTGCGAGCGCCTGTTCGACGCCGGCGCCGACCTGATCGTCCTGGCCTGCAACACCGCCAGCGCCATCGCCCTGCGCCGCCTGCAGCAGACCTGGCTGCCTGACTATCGCAAGGCCAAGGGCAAGCCCCTCAACATCCTCGGCATCATTGTGCCCACCATCGAGGCGGCCACCGGCATGCCCTGGGAGCACGAGGCCGAGCGCCGCGGCGAAAAGATCGAAAAGCTCGACATCCTCGGCGTCTTCTCGACCCAGGGCACCACCAACAGCCGTGTCTATGAGATCGAGATCGACAAGCGCCGGCAGGACGTAGCGGTCTTTTCCGAGGCCTGCCCCAATCTGGTGCCCCTCATCGAGGGCAACGCCGGCGTGGTGGAGCTGGCCAAGGAGATCGACGAGCGGGTGGCCAGCCTGACGCGCCGCATCGGCCGTGCGCCCGACCGCGCCATCCTGGGCTGCACCCACTACGAGATCGTCGCCGACCTGTTCCGCGCCGCATTGCCGCCGGGCACGCCGCTGATCCACCAGCCGGGCGCCACCGCCGACGCGCTGGAACGCTACCTGGCCCGCCACCCCGAACTCGACCCCGGAACCGGCGGCGGCCGTCGCTTCCTCACCACCGGCAAGCCCGGTCCGCAGAACGGCCTGGTCGAAACCTTCTGGGGCGGCCCAGTGAGTTTCGAGGCGGCTTAGCCTGCTCTTCTCCTCCCCCGTACGCTGCGCTACGGGGCAAGAGAAACAAAAGAAAACGGCCCGAGGTCTCCCTCGGGCCGTTCTGCATTCAGCTTGAAAGCGGGGCTTAGCCAGCCGCGCGATCGTCGTCCTGATCGCCGCCTCCGAGCAGAGCCATCTGCAGGCGGGCGCGGTCGCGGCGGGCCGATTCCAGGGCGCCGCTGTTGACGGCGGCTTCGGCGCGGATGCGCTCCAGTTCGCTCTGCATTTCGCTGGCGCGTTCGGCGTGTTCGCGGGCGGCCTGATCCTGGGCTGCCTGCAGGGTCTCGAAGCGGGCGCGCAGTTGAGCGGCACGTTCCTCGCCGCGCTTGAGCGCCTTTTCCTGGGCCTGGACGGTCTTGGCCAGTTGGTCGGCCCGCTCGATGGCCGCCGCGCGGGCGGTGTCGAGCGAGGCGTGACGATGGCGCAGGCCGTCGGCTTCTTCTTCCAGGCTGCGGATGCGCTCCAGGGCGCGATCGACCGCGACCTGCAGTTCGCTGGCGCGGCGTTCGGCGGCCTGGTGGGCGGCCCCAATCTCGCCGAGGCGTTGCGACAGTTGGGTGTTGAGTTCTTCCAGCTTGTCGGCGCGGACGACCGCGGTCTCGAAGCGGGCTTGCAGCGCGGCGGCGTCGGAGCGGGCGGCTTCGACCTGGCCTTCCAGGCCGCGGATGTTGCGGGTGGCTTCGGTCTGGTCGGCCAGGGCGCGGGCGCGTTCGGAAGCGATCTGCGTCTCCAGCTCGGCTTCGACTCGGGCCAGGCGCGACACCTCTCCGTTGGCGTAGTCGAGGCGCTTCTTCAGGACGCCGTTTTCCTCGCTGGCCAGGCTGAAGTCCTGGGTGGCGCGGGCCAGGGCGTTCTCGGCCTCGTTGCGGCGGACTTCGCTTTCCTGGGCCTGGGCGCGCAAGGCGGTGCAGTCCTGGTCGAGGTGTTCGGCGCGGGCCGACACGTCGCGCAGATTGGCGTCCAGCGAGCCAGCGCGCAGCTCGGTTTGCAGCAGCTGGTTGCGCAGGCGGTCCAGTTCGAGGGCGTTCTCCTCGAGCTGTGATTCCTGGCTCTGGCGAATGGCTTCGGATTCGCCCAGCGTGGATTCGACGCTGGCGACGCGGATCGACAGGTCCCGTTCGCGGGTCTGCAGATCATCGATGTTGTCGAGCGCGGCGTCATGCGCGGTGCGCAGGCTCAGCAGCTCGGCATGTTCAGCCCGGCGGGCTTCGAATTCCTCGGTGACCGGCTTGCGGACCTCGGCCAGCAGCGGCTCGATGGCGCGCAGGTGATCCAGGACCCGCTCGATGCCGTCGAGGCCGCCGTGGATCGATTCATAGCGCTGCCCGATGGCCTGGGTGGCCTCGACCAGACGGTCGGACGAGCCCTCGGCTTCGACGTCCCGCTCAAGACCAGATTCGATACGCGTGACGTTCTTGCCGCCCCGCGCGCCAGACTTCGAAAGCAGTCGCATCCCAGTCCCCCCGCCGTTGTTACGGCGCATCGATCAGCGATTCGCACGCCCCGCGCGAACGCCCGGAATCATTTCCGGCCCGTTAACAGCCTAGCCATGCGGGGGGAGTCTTGTCGATACGCAAGTACGGTTAAGTGAGGGCTGCGGCTACTTGTCCGACCACACCGCTAGCTCATTGCCGGCCGGATCGGTGAAGTGGAATCGCCGCCCGCCCGGAAAGCTGAAGATTGGCTGGGCGATGGTCCCGCCGGCGGCCTTCACCTTGGCCTCCATGGCCTCCAGGTCATGGGCGAACAGGATCACCAGCGGCTGGGCGCGGGCGCCTTCCTCGTCGGGCTGGGCATGAAAGCCGCCATCGACGCCCTGCTCGAAAGCCGCGTAGTCGGGTCCATAGTCGGTGAAGGTCCAACCGAAGGCGGCGTTGTAGAAATCCTTGGTGGCCGGCAGCTTGCCGCCGGGCAGCTCCACATAGTCGATCTTGCCGTCTTCACGCATGGTCGTCGCTCCAGGAATGTTCTTGAAATGTTCTAGTTTCGCATCACGGCAGAGTCCAGACGGATGTCTTTTTGACCGCCATGTCTTCCAGTTCCCGCGTGGTCGGCACCTGATACTCGGCCAGCTTCTCAAGTCCGCTCTTGGGGAAGTAGGTCCGGCCCGGATCGCCGACCAGCACCTGCGCCCCGGCTCCCCGCGCCTGGGCCAGCCAGGCCATGACCGCTTCGGTCATCGGCTTCTCGTAGGTCACGTCCCCGGCCAGAAAGACATCGGCCGAAGGCGGCGGCGCTTCCAGCAGGTCGCGGTCCGTGAAAGCAACCGACACGCCGTTGGCTTCGGCGTTCAGTTCGACCGCCGCCTGACAGAAGACGTCGATGTCGGCGGCCAGAACGCTCGCCGCCCCGGCCTTCATCGCCGCGATGGCCACCAGGCCCGAGCCGGTGGCGAAATCCACCACCGTCTTGCCACGCACCAGCTCCGGGTGATCCAGCACATAGCGCGCCAGGGCCTGCCCGCCCGCCCACGCGAAGGCCCAGAACGGCGGCGGCAGGCCGATCTCCTCCAGCGCCTCTTCGGTCATGCGCCAGATGGGGGTGATCTCGTCGGCCAGATGCAGCGACAGCTCCGGCGTGTGCGGCGGCGCCTGCAGGCGCGTATTCTCAAGGATAAAGGCGCGGCGGCCTTCCAGGGTGGGGACGATCACGCGGCGGAAGCGGCCTTCAGCACGGTCAGATAGCCCGGCGCGGTCAGCATGCCGCCGGTCACACCCTTGCCGGCCAGCAGGCGGTTGGCGCGCGGCAGGCTCCAGCATGGCAGGTGCATGAACATGTGGTGCTCGCCGTGGAAATTGACCCAGTACGGGGCGATCAGCGCGCGCTCGATCCAGTTGGCGTGAGTGGTCCGCGCATGGCGCAGGGGATCAGCCTCGTCCTTCTTGACCAGCGCATGCTCGGCGATGTTGCGCAGGCGGGTGACCAGCGGAAACCACGTGGCCAGCGGCAGCAGCCAGCACACGAAATAGGCCCACCAGTATCCGGCCAGGGCGAGGACCGCGAGCAGCCCCAGATTGAACGCCAGGAACACCCCCGACCGCGCCGCTTCGGTGGCGAAGATCGCGCCCGCCGGCTGGCCATGCTCGCGCTTCTTCAGCCGCGCCAGCAGCGGCCCGAACCGCTGCTTGAAGAAGGTCTGTCCCGTCAGGTCTCGGACGATTTTGCGGCGCAGGGATGCGCGGGTGGTGGGGAAGGGGGCGGACAAAACCAGGTCCGGGTCCTCCGCCTGCTGGGCGAACTTGTGATGGGTAAGGTGATAGTTGCGGTAGCTGACCAGGGCGCCGCCCACCGGCGCGGCGCACAGCCACTGACCGACCCAGTCATTGACCTTCAGGTTCTTGTGCAGACAGCCGTGGGCGGCGTCATGCATCAGGATCGCCAAGCCCAACTGACGCGTGCCCGTGATCATCACCATCAGGGCAAAGGTCAGCGGGTTGGGCCAAGCCACGAACACCGCGCCCGCCGCCAGGATCACGATCCAGGCATGGGCGACCAGGGCCAGCCCCTTCCACGACGAGCGCGCCGACAGGGGCGCCCATTCGTCGGGGGTGAAGAAGTCCTTGGGGTTCACGCGGGCTGCGACGGCCATGGTTCATAGTCTCACGAGCCAGCCGCCCTCGCCACTGTGACCTGACGTCAGCTGTTGCGCAGCATCCCGGCGGCCAGGGCCACGAACAGGATCAGCCCGGCCCAGGCGTTGGACTTGAAAAGCTTCAGCGCGTGTTGCGGCTGATCGGGCTTGAGCAGGACGACCTGCGCCAGCAGATGGACCACAAACAGCACCCAGATCGGGGTGAAGGTGATCGGACCCAACGCCGCCGACCAGGCCGCCGACGCCGCCAGCAGGGCGGTCAGGACATAGAAGCCCAGCACACCCCTGCGCACGCCCTTGCCCAGGCGGCGGGCCGAGGATTTCACCCCCGCCAGCGCGTCATCCTCGATGTCCTGAAGGGCGTAGATCGTGTCGTAGCCCAGGGTCCAGAAGATGCCCGCCGCATACAGCAGCAGGGCGGGCGGCTCGACGATCCCGGTCACCGCCGCATAGCCCAGCAGGGCGCCCCAGTTGAAGGTCAGGCCCAGCCACGCCTGCGGCCACCAGGTGATCCGCTTCATGAACGGATAGCCGGCCACCAGACCCAGCGACATCACGCCCAGAACGATGGCCGTGGTCCCCAGCGTCAGCAGGATCAGCAGCGAGACGAGCGAGCACCCGACCACGAACGCCCAGGCCTGCTTGACGCTGATCTCGCCCGCCGGGATCGGCCGCGCGGCGGTGCGGGCGACCTTGGCGTCGATGTCGC
Organism: Caulobacter sp. NIBR2454; assembly: GCF_027474405.1. Lineage (GTDB taxonomy): Bacteria > Pseudomonadota > Alphaproteobacteria > Caulobacterales > Caulobacteraceae > Caulobacter. The sequence goes on along the minus strand of NZ_CP114871.1, from coordinate 3,131,387 downwards.
GATCTACGATGTCGTTATAGGCGCAGCCCGCCGCCCGCATCAGCGCCGCTCCCAGGAAGAAGGCGATCAGCAGCCAGGGGCTGGGCAGTTGCTCGCGCGCCGCCGAGGCCAGAGCGATCCCCTGCCAGCCGGGCAGCATCAGCAGCCATATCCCCGCCGGCCGGTCGAAACGGCCCAGCCGCAGCCAGGGGCGCAGGGCGGGCGGAGCCAGTCGGTCGACCCAGTTGGCGGGGGCGGCGTCGGGAAGGGGCGCGATCATGGGCCTTCGATTACCGCGACGCTTGGAAGGAAGCGACATAGAACGTTCCAATCGGATCGAACAAAACAATCGATTGGATTTGTTGATCCTGACGTCCGACCCTGAGCTCCACATCCAGAGGGGAAGACCGATGTCCAAACCGCCCGTCATGACGACGTCCGCCGGCGCGCCGATCGCCGACAACCAGAACTCCATGTCCGCCGGTCCGCGCGGTCCCCTGCTGATGCAGGACTACCAGCTCATGGAAAAGCTGGCCCACCAGAACCGCGAGCGCATCCCTGAGCGGGCCGTCCACGCCAAGGGCTCGGCCGCCTACGGGACCTTGAAGATCACCCACGACATCAGCGCCTATACCCGCGCCAAGGCCTTGCAGCCGGGCAAGGAGACGGAGGTCCTGCTGCGCTTCTCCACCGTGGCGGGCGAGCGCGGCGCCGCCGACGCCGAGCGCGACGTGCGCGGCTTCTCGCTGAAGGTCTATACCGAGGAAGGCAACTGGGACCTGGTGGGCAACAACACCCCCGTCTTCTTCGTGCGCGATCCGCTGAAGTTCCCCGACTTCATCCGCACTCAAAAGCGCCACCCGGTCAGCAACCTGCGCTCGCCCACCGCCATGTGGGACTTCTGGTCGCTCAGCCCCGAAAGCCTGCACCAGGTCACCACCCTGTTCAGCGACCGCGGCCTGCCGCAGAGCTATCGCCACCTGCACGGCTTCGGCTCGCACACCTTCAGCTTCATCAACGCCGCCAATGAGCGCTTCTGGGTGAAGTTCCACTTCAAGTCGATGCAGGGCATCAAGAACTGGACCAACGCCGAGGCCGCCCAGGTCATCGCCAACGACCGCGAAAGCGCCCAGCGCGACCTGTTCGAAAGCATCGAGAACGGCGACTTCCCGCGCTGGCGGTTCTGCGTCCAGATCATGCCCGAGCTGGACGCCGAGAAGACGCCCTACAACCCCTTCGACATCACCAAGGTCTGGCCGCATGGCGACTACCCGCTGATCGAGGTCGGGGTGCTGGAGCTGAACCGCAATCCGGACAACTATCACGCCGAGGTGGAGCAGGCCTCGTTCAGCCCGTCCAACATCGTGCCGGGGATCGGCTTCTCGCCGGACAAGATGCTGCAGGCGCGGCTGTTCTCCTATGCCGACGCCCACCGCTATCGGGTCGGCACGCACTACGAGGCCCTGCCGGTAAACCGTCCGCGCAGCCCCGTGCATCACTACCACGCCGACGGCGCCATGCGCTTCGACAGCCCGGGCCGCACCAACGCCTGGTACGAGCCCAACAGCTTCGGCGGGCCGGTGCAGGATGAGACCTATCGCGAGCCGCCTCTGCGCATCAGCGGCGACGCCGACCGCTACGACCATCGCGCGGGCAATGACGACTACACCCAGGCGGGCGACCTCTTCCGCCTGATGAGCCCTGACCAGCAACGGCAGCTTTTCGACAACATCGCCGCCGCCATGGCCGGCGTGCCGGTCGAGATCCAGCAGCGCCAGATCGCCCACTTCCGCCGCGCCGATCCGGCCTATGGCGAGGGTGTCGCGCAACGTCTCGGCCTCTCCGCCTCAGTCGCCGCGGAATAGGTCGATGGCCGCCCTCCCTCACCATCGCCATGCCCGGGGAGGGCGGCCGCTTCTCCGGGCGGCGGCCAACGATAATGCGAGCCATTCTCGCCGATCGGCGCCATTGTCCGCCCCGATGACGATCCCGCCCCGCCGCCGCAGATCACGCGTCGCCCGCCTGACGCTGGACGTCGTGGGCTCCAGCCTGTTCGCCATCGGCACGGTCAATATCTTCATCCCCGGCATGCCGACGACGGTCTTCTGGATCGGGGCGGTGATGTGCTTCGTGAAGACCCGGCCCAGCGCGGTGAAGCCCATCCTGCGCACCCCCGTGATCGGGCCGGCGATCCGCGGCTTCCTGCGCTGGAAGCCTTTCTCCAAAAAGAAAGACGGCTGAATCCTTCAATCGCCCGTCGCGATCCCCAGCTAAGCTTTCAGCCCTGATTGGGAGATTGAAGTTCATGGCCGCCGCCCCGAAGAAGACCGCCCCCAAAGCCGCGCCCAAGAAGGCTGCCGGGCCCTCGGGCGGCAAGCCCCAGGTCTGGCTCGCCGCCGGCCTGCGCACGCCCTTCACCAAGGTCGACAGCGGTCTGAGCGGCTATGACGCCATCACCATGTCGGTCCCCGTAGTCCAGGCCATGGCCGCCCAGCTGAAGGGCGGCGCGCCCGACTTCGCCGTCTGGGGCACGGTCATTCCCAGCCTGACCTTCAGCAATATCGCCCGCGAGGTGCTGATCGACTCCGGCGTCGGCCCGACCATCCCGGCCTACTCCACGGTCATGGCCTGCTCGACCAGCATGATGGGGACCTTCCAGGCCGCCGGCATGATCGACGGCGAGGCCCGCAACCTGGCCCTGGTCGGCGGGGTCGAGGCCATGAGCCGCGTGCAGATCGGCTTGACCCAAGGCCTCTCCGACTGGATCCGCAAGTTCCAGGCGGCCAAGACCACGGGCCAGAAGATCGCCCACCTGAAGACCCTCAATCCCGCTAACCTCAAGCTCTGGATTCCCCGCGTGGTGAACCGCACCACGGGCATGAGCATGGGCGAGCACACCGAGATCACCGCCAAGGACTGGTCCCTGACCCGCGAGGAGCAGGACGTCATCGCCCTGGCCAGCCACGTGAACGCCGTGGCCGCCTGGGATCGCGGCTTCTTCGACAGCCTGGTCGCTCCGCTGGGCGGGGTCGCCAAGGACACCATCCCGCGCAAGGACACCTCGCTGGAGAAGCTGGCCAAGCTGCCCCCGGCCTTCGACCGCACCAGCGGCAAGGGCACCCTGACCGCCGGTAACTCCTCGCCGCTCACCGACGGCGCCGCCGCGATCTGGGTCGCCTCGGAAGAGGGGCTCAAGCGCCTTCCCGCCGACACGCCGCGCGTGAAGCTGGTCGACTTCGAGGTCGCCTCCATCGACCTGAAGACCGAGGGGCTGCTGATGGCCCCGGCCTACGCCATTCCCAAGCTGCTGGCCCGTCACGACCTGAAGTACGCCGACATCGATCTTTGGGAGATCCACGAGGCCTTCGCCGCCCAGGTCGCCGCCCACATCAAGGCGCTGGAGAGCAAGACCTTCCTCAAGGACAAGGTCGGTATGGCCCACACCTTCGGGCCGTTCCCGCGCGACCGCGTGAACCCCAATGGCGGCAGCCTGGCGCTCGGCCATCCTTTCGGCGCAACCGGCGCCCGCATCCTGTCCCAGGCGGTCAAGGAGTTGGCCGGGCGGCCAGCCGGCTCGCGCGCCATCGTCAGCATCTGCGCGGATGGCGGTCAGGGGACCGTGGCCCTCCTTGAAGCGAGCTAAGCTCGAAGCGGGCTGAAGCGTTGCCGGACGCGCCCTGTCGGCGCATGGTCGGGCCATGATCATCCGCACGCTCGAAGAGCTGACGGCGCTCTACAATCCGCCGCCGGTCCCCGCCTCCACGATCAAGGAGGTGGGGTGGATCACGCCCCACTACCGCGCCCTGATCGAGGCCTCGCCCTTCGTGGCCCTGGCCACCAGCGGACCGGAGGGGCTGGACTGCAGCCCGCGCGGCGACGGCCCCGGCTTCGTGCGCGTGGCCGACGAGCGGACCCTGATCATGCCCGACCGCCGTGGCAACAACCGCATCGACAGCCTCAGCAACATCATCCGCGATCCCCGGGTCGGACTGCTGTTCCTGATCCCCGGCTCGGGCACGACCTTCCGCGTAAACGGCTCGGCGGTGATCTCCGCCGATCCGAAGCTGCTGGAGTCCTTCGCCGTGGACGGCAAGCCGCCGCGCACCTGCATCGTCATCACGGTGGAGACCGCCTACTTCCAGTGCGCGCGGGCCGTGGTGCGCTCAAAGCTCTGGGACCCGTCGCGGCATGTGGACCCGGCGAGCCTGCCGGAGCCCGGCGAGATACTGGCGGCCCTCAGCGACGGCGAAGTCGGCGGCCGTTCCTATGACGAAGCCTGGCCCGCCCGCGCGGCCGTCTCGCTCTGGTGATCAGGTCCCGGCCAGATAGTCGCGGGTGATCGGCACGGCGTCACGCTGCTTGGCGATCTGGATCTGGAAGACCATGTGCCCGCCATAGCGGAAGCCCAGCTCCGCCCCCGCCAGGTAGAACTCCCACATCCGCCGGAACCGCGCGTCGTACAGGGTCGGGATTTCCGGGTCGGCAAGGAAGCGCATCCGCCAGTGTTTGCAGGTCTCGGCATAGTGCAGGCGCAGGATCTCGATGTCGGTGATCCACAGGCCGGCGTCCTCGATCGCCGCGACGATCTCCGCCAGGCCGGGGATATAGCCGCCCGGGAAGATATACTTGGCGGTGAAGGCGTTGGTGGCGCCCTTGCCCGACATGCGGCCGATGGAGTGGATCAGGGCCACGCCGTCGTCCTTCAGCAGGCCTTTGACGGTCTCGAAATAGCCCCGGAAGTTCGGCGCGCCCACGTGCTCCAGCATGCCGACGGACACGATGCGGTCGAAGGTGCGGTCCACGTCGCGATAGTCGGTCAGCTCGAACCGCGCCCGGTCGGCCAGCCCCGCCGCCGCCGCCCGCTCGCGCGCCAGGGCCAGCTGTTCCTGCGACAGGGTCACGCCGGTGACGTCCGCGCCGTAGTCCTTGGCCAGGGTCATGGCCATGCCGCCCCAGCCCGATCCAATGTCCAGCACGGTCTGGTCCGGCGATAGATTCAGCTTGGCGGCGATGTGCGCCTTCTTGGCGACCTGGGCGTCCTCCAGCGTCATCTCCGGCCGCGCGAAATAGGCGCAGGAATACTGCATGTCGGCGTCGAGGAAGCGCCGGTAGAGGTCGTTTGAAATGTCGTAGTGATGGGCGACGTTCTGCTTGGATGCGCGCCGGTCGTTCAGCTGCTGGACGTGGCCCTTGATCGTCCGCTTGAGTCGCTTGAATAGCGACCCCCGCCCCTTGGGCAGGCGCGATCCGCTGCGGCCGACGATCTCCAGCAGGTCCCACATGGAGCCCTGATCGAAGACCAGGTCGCCCTCCATATAGGCCTCGCCCAGACCCAGGCCCGGATTGGCCACCAGCCGGCGCAGGCCCTTGCCTGTCAGGCTGATGGCGACGGGCTGGCCCGAACCGTCGCCTGCGCGGACCATCTTGCCGCCGGGAAGGCGCACGGTCAGGTCCCCGACCTTCACCTGCTGCTGAAGGAGCGTCTCGATCATGGGCGAACCTTAGCCGATGTCAGTCTTGTGAAAATAGGTGTCTGCGCGGACGTGGCTGGGGACAAACGCCCGCGCAGACTTTGCTCAGGCGGGAGTCCAGCCCCCGCCCAGGGCCTTGTAGATGGCGACGACGTTCGTATTCACGCCCGTCTCGGCGACGCTGAGCGCGTCCTCCGCCGCCAACAGGGTGCGCTCGGCGTCGAGCAGCACCAGGAAGTCGATGCCCCCCTCGCGGTACTGCACCCGCGCCAGTTCGGCCGCCCGGCGCGAGGCGCTGGCCTGCTCGGTCAGGCTGTAGAGCTGGGCCTGCTGCTGGCGATAGGCGACCAGGGCGTTCTCCAGGTCCTCCAGCGCGCGCAGCACGGTCTGGTCATAGGCCGCCAGGCTGGCTTCCTCGCGGGCCTCCTGCGCCTTCAGCCGCGCGCGGGCGCCGCCGAAGTCCAGGCCCGGCCAGCTGACCGTCGGCGCCACCGCCCAGGCCCCGGTCCCGGAGTTCCCCAGCGAGGAGAAGTTCCCCGACAGGAAGCCCACGAAACCGGTGACGCTGACCCGCGGGAACAGGTCGGCGGTGGCCACGCCCACCCGGGCCGTCTGGCCGGCCAGACGACGCTCGGCCGCCTGCACGTCCGGACGTCGGCGCAGCAGTTCGCCCGCGTCGCCGATGTTCAGCGCCTTGATGAGCGGCCTGGTCTCTTCCGTCCGCGCGACCAGCAGGCTGTCCAGCGCGCCCGGTCGCTGGCCGGTCAGGACGGCGAGGCGATAGTTGGCCCGCGTCTCGGCGGTGACCAGGACGGGGATGGCCGCCTCGGTCGCCTTCATCCGGGCCGTGGCGCTGGCCACGTCGATGGCGTCGCCGCGACCCACGTCGAAGCGCACCTGGGTCAGGCGCACAGTCTCGCGCTGGGTCTCCAGGTTGCGGCGAGCCACGGCCAGCCGCTCTTGCGCCCCGCGCAGCTCGAAGTAGTTGCGGGCCACCTCCGCGGCGACGGTCACCTGCACGTCGCGCAGGTCGGCGTCGGCGGCGCCCAGGTCGGCGCGCGCCGCCTCGACGCCACGGCGCACCCGGCCGAACAGGTCGATCTCCCAGCCGGCGTCGAAGCCCGCCTGCCAAGCGTCGGTCTCCACGCGGGGACTGCCCGCGGGCGTCTGCTGCTTGGCGACCGAATAGGTCCCGCTGGTGGTCACACGGGGCAGCTGGTCAAGCCGCGCATCGGTGAACAGGGCGCGGGCTTCCGACACCCGGGCCAGGGCGATGCGCAGGTCCAGGTTGTCGCCCAGCGCCTGCAGGACCAGGGAGTCGAGGATGGGGTCCTCGAAACCCTTCCACCACTCGGCCTCGGGATTGGCCGTGGTGACGAAGATCTGCGGGTCGGCGTTCTGGTAGGCCACCGGCGCGACGGCCGGCGCCTTGAAGTCGGGGCCCACGGCGCAAGCGACAGCCATCAGGCTGGCGCCGGCGACGAGAGCGGCCCGAAACATGTTGGTGCGGAACAAGGTCATGAGTTTTCTCCGGACCTAGTGCGAGGCTTGCGCTTCGGGCTCCGCCACGGTGGCGGCGGGCACGGCCTTGCGGGCCGTGAAGCGGCGGATGACGTAGTAGAAGACGGGGGTCAGCAGCAGGCCGAAGAAGGTCACGCCGATCATGCCGCTGAACACCGCCACGCCCATGGCTTGGCGCATCTCCGCCCCGGCCCCGTGCGACACCACCAGGGGATAGACCCCCATGATGAAGGCGATCGAGGTCATCAGGATCGGACGCAGGCGCAGGCGGCAGGCTTCCAGGACCGCCTGAAGCGGACTGTCGCCATGCATCTCCCGCTCGCGGGCGAACTCCACGATCAGGATGGCGTTCTTACACGCCAGCCCCACCAGCACGATCAGCCCGATCTGGGTGAAGATGTTGTTGTCGCCTTGGGTCAGGAACACCCCGCCCAGGGCCGACAGCAGGGTCATCGGCACGATCAGGATGACCACCAGCGGCAGGCTCCAGCTCTCGTACTGGGCGACCAGCACCAGGAAGGCCAGCAGCACGCACAGCGGGAAGATGAAGACCGCCGTGTTGCCCGCCAGGATCTGCTGATAGGTCAGCTCGGTCCATTCGAAGCCCATGCCGTTGGGCAGTTCTTCGGCGGCGAGTTTTTCCAGCGCCGCCTGGGCCTGGCCGGTGGAGAAGCCCGGCGCCGGGCCGCCGTTGATCTCGGCGGTCAGCAGACCGTTGTAGTGCATCTCGCGGTCCGGACCCGTGCCCTCTTTGAAGCTCACGAAGCTGCCCAGGGGGATCATCTGGCCGTCGCCGTTCCGGGTCTGCAGCCGCAGCATTTGCTCGGGCTGCAGGCGGAAGCGCTGGTCGGCCTGGACGTTGACCTCGTAGGTGCGGCCAAAGCGGTTGAAGTCGTTCACGTACAGCGAGCCCAGATAGACCTGCATGGTCTCGAACAGGTCGGTCAGGGACACGCCGGCGGCGCGGGCCTTCTCGCGGTCGATGTCGGCCTCGATCTTGGGCACGCCCACCTGATAGCTGGAGAAGACGCCGGCCAGGGCCGGATCCTTCTGCGCCTTGGCGATCAGGTTCTGGGTCTCCTTGTACAGCTCGTCCGAACCCAGGCCCGCCTTGTCGACGATCTGCATGCGGAAGCCGCCGATGGTGCCCAGGCCCTGGACGGACGGGGGCGGGAAGACGGCGATCTGGGCGTCGGCGACCTGCGCCAGCTGGCCGTTCAGCGAGCCGACGATGGTCTCCATGGATTTCTCATGCCCGCGGCGGGACTTGAAGTCCTCCAGGGTGAAGAACACCACGGCGGAGTTGGGGCTGTTGATGAAGCCGTTGATCGACAGGCCGGGGAAGGCCACGGCGTGGGATACGCCGGGGGTCTTCAGGCCGATGTCGGTCACCTGGCGCACCACCGCCTCGGTGCGGTCCAGCGACGCCGCGTCGGGCAGCTGGATCATCGAGACGACATAGGCCTTGTCCTGCTGCGGCACGAAGCCGCCGGGGGTCTTGGCGAAGGCGAAGACCGTCAGCAGCACCAGGCCGCCATAGACGACCAGGGCGACGCTGGACTTGCCCAGCATCTTGGACACGCCCTTCACATAGCCGTTCGAGGCGCGGCCGAAGTAGTGGTTGAACGGCCCGAAGAACCAGCCAAGCGCCCGGTCGATCAGTTGCTGGAAGCGGTCCTTCTTGGCGCCGTGCGGCTGCAGAAGGACGGCGGCCAGGGCCGGCGACAGGGTCAGGGAGTTGATGGCCGAGATCACCGTCGAGATGGCGATGGTCAGGGCGAACTGACGATAGAACTGGCCGGTCAGGCCGCTGATGAAGGCGGCGGGGATGAACACGGCGCACAGCACCAGGGCCACCGCGATGATCGGCCCGGTCACTTCGGACATGGCCTTGCGGGTGGCTTCCGGCGGGCTGAGCCCGTCGGCGATGTGACGCTCCACGTTCTCGACCACGACGATGGCGTCATCGACCACGATGCCGATGGCCAGCACCAGGCCGAACAGGGTCAGGGCGTTCAGGCCAAAGCCCAGCATCAGCATGATCGCGAAGGTGCCGATCAGCGACACCGGCACCGCCAGCAGCGGAATGATCGACGCGCGCCAGCCTTGCAGGAAGACCACCACCACGATGACCACCAGGATCAGGGCCTCGACCAGGGTGTGGACGACCGAGTCGATCGACTCCTGCACGAAGGCGGTGGTGTCGTAGACGATCTCGTACTTCACGCCTTCGGGGAACTCCTTGGAGAGCTCCTCCATGGTCGCCTTGACGTTTCCGGCCATTTCCAGGGCGTTGGAGCCCGGGCGCTGGAAGACGGGCATGGCGGCGGCCTGCTTGTTGTCCAGCAGGGCGCGCAGGGCATAGGTGTTGGAGCCCAGCTCGATGCGGGCCACGTCGCGCAGGCGGGTGATCTGGCCGTCGTTCCCGGCGCGGACGATGACGTCGCCGAACTGCTGCTCGTCCTGCAGACGCCCGGGGGCGTTCACCGAAAGCTGGAAGTCCGACATGCCGGGGGTGGGCGGGGCGCCGAGCTGGCCGGCGGCCACCTGGACGTTCTGCTCGCGCAGGGCGCGGACCACGTCGCCCGCCGTCATGCTCAGGGCGGCCAGACGATCGGGGTCCAGCCAGACGCGCATCGAATAGGCGCCCGAGCCGAAGATCTGCACGTCGCCCACGCCCTCGATACGGGCCAGGCGATCCTTGATGTTCAGCTGGGCGTAGTTGCTCAGATACAGCGTGTCATAGCGATTGTCCGGCGAGGTCAGGTGGACCACCAGCGTCAAGTCGGGCGACGCCTTGGTGGTGGTCACCCCGATGCGCTGGACCTCCTGGGGCAGCTTGGGCAAGGCCTGGGCCACGCGGTTCTGCACCTGCACCTGGGCCTGATCGAGATCGGTGCCCAGGGCGAAGGTGACGGTCAGGGTCATGACCCCGTCGGCCGCCGATTGCGACGACTGATAGAGCATCCCCTCGACGCCGTTGATCGACTGTTCGAGAGGCGCGGCCACGGTCTGGCCGATGACGGAAGGGTTGGCCCCCGGATAGGCGGCCCGCACCACGACGGTGGGCGGCACGACCTCGGGATATTCGCTGATCGGCAGGGCCGGCAGCGACACCAGGCCCGCGATGAAGATGACGATCGACAGCACCGCGGCGAACCGCGGCCTGTTCACGAAGAACTTTGAGAAGTTCATTTTGGAAAGCCCCCTTAAGGCTCGGGGTGTCTAGTTCTGGCCGCCGGCCGGGGCGATCTGGGCCACCTGGCGTGCGGTTGTTTCGAGCTGGGCGAGATCGCCGGCGAAGTCGGGCGCGGGCGCCTTGACGGCCTTCACGGTGTCGCCGGGGCGCACCTTCTGCAGTCCGGCGGTGATCACCTTGTCGCCGGGCTTCAGGCCCTGGCGGACGATGCGCAGGCCGCCGGCCAGCGGACCGAGGGTCACAGGGCGGTACTGGGCCTTGTTGTCGGCCCCGACCACCATCACGTAGCGCTTGCCAAGGTCGGTCGCGATGGCGCGGTCAGGCACCAGGGCCACGTTTTCCGACGCGGCGCTGACCATGCGGATGCGCGCGAACAAGCCCGGCGTGAACCGGCCGTCGGCATTGGCGAAGATCGCCCGCCCGCTGATCGTGCCGCTGCGCGCGTCGATGGCGTTGTCGATGAAGTGCAGCTGGCCTTTGTGCGGATAGCCCTCCTCGGTCATCAGGCCCAGATAGACCGGGCTCTGCTTGCCGCGTTCGGCCGAGGCGTACTTCAGGAAGGTCTGCTCGTCGGCGTTGAACGCCGCGAAGATCGGGGTGTCCGACACCACGGTGGTCAGCAGGCTGCCGTTGGTCACCAGATTGCCCCGGGTGATCAGGGCCTTGGAGACCCGCCCGTCGATGGGCGAGACCACGCGGGTGAACTCCAGGTTCAGGCGGGCCGACTGCAAGCCGGCCTGGGCGGCGGCGACGTTGGCGCGAGCCGACTTTTCTTCCGCTTCCAGACGCTCGAACTCGCTCTGGGCGACGGCGTTCTGGTCCAGCAGGCGACGGCCGCGCTCCTTGTTGGCGGTGGCCAGCTCAAGCTGGGCGCGGCTGCGGTCCACTTCGGCGGCCAGGCGGTTGACCTCGGCCTGGAACGGACGCGGATCGATCTGGAACAGCACCTGGCCCTTGCGGACGCGGGCGCCCTCCTGGAAGCCGATGCTGTCGATGTAGCCGCCGACGCGCGGATTGATGGCGACGCTCTCGATGGCTTCCAGACGGCCGGTGAAGTCGTCCCATTGGCGAAGGTTCTTGAAGGCCACGTCGGTGACCGCGACCTGCGGCGGGGGCGGCGCGGCTTCTTGTTGGGCCTCCGCGCTGCATGCGGCCAGCACGGCCATGGCGGCGAGGCCGGCGAAAGAGGTGAGGATGGGGCGGAGGCGCATTGGGGGGAGGGTCCTGGCCTGTGAGTTGTCGAGAGATTGCGCGGTTTCATCCCCGGCGGATTGGTCCGTCCGGGCTCTTTTTGTCTGGTTCCGACCTGTGCGGAGGGCGGGAAGGAAATTGTCGCAGCGGCTGTGCTTGACCTTGGCCGAACAAAAGCCGATGTACGTTATGTGACGATACCGTTCGGTATCCTCGTTACGAGAGATACTGACCGGTCACTCTCACGTCAAGATGAGGCCACAAAAATGGGTTCCAGAAATTCTGAGGGGGAAAAGAGCGTGGAAGGCGTGTCCAAAAGGCCAGCCCGCGACCGCATCTTCGAGACAGCTCGAGAGATGTTCTATGAGCGCGGCATCCGCGCCGTCGGCGTCGACTCGATCGCCGCCGAGGCGGACGCCACCAAGATGACGCTCTACCGAAACTTCCCGTCCAAGGACGACCTGATCGCGCAGGTCATGCGCGAGCAGGAAAAGGACTACTGGATCTGGTGGGACGCCATCATCGACGGCTGCCCCGACTGCCCGCGCTACAAGCTGGAAGCCCTGTTCGACGCCTTTGAGAGCAAGGCTTCCGAACAGGATGTCCACGGCTGCCCGTTGGCCAACGCCGCCATCGAGCTGCACGAAAAGGACCACCCGGCCCAGGTCATCAGCGTCAACTTCAAGCGCGAGATGCATCGCCGTCTGGTCGAACTGGCCCGCGCCGCCGGGGCCAAGGACGACGACCTGGCCGACGGCCTGATGCTGCTCATGGAGGGCTCGTGCAGCGCGCGGGTGACCCTGGGCGGCGACGGTCCGGTCCGCTCCGTGGCGCGCACCGCCAAGGGGCTGATCCGGTTGCATCTCGACCACAGCTGATGCGCAAAGCGGCGGGTGGCGCGTGACGTAGCGCCCCCGCGGGCCTATCTGTCGCCCTCCCATGAGCGACGATATCGACGACGATGAAGACGGCTCGCGCCGCATCCTGAGCAACCGACAGGTCCTGGCCTTTGTCGGCGGCTTCTGGCTGCGCCGAAAGAAGCTGTTCTTCAGCGGCCTGACCCTGATGCTGATCGCCGTGGCTCTGGACCTCTCCCTGCCCTGGGCGGCGGGCAGGCTGGTTGACGCGGTGTCGGCTCCGGCCGGTCAGGGCGCCGGCGTCTGGTGGGCCTGGGCGGCCTTCGTCGGCATCTATCTCACCTTCACCCTGGTGCGGATCCAGTCCTTCCGGTTCTGGAACGTCCTGGCCGCCCGCAACATGCGCGAGCTGACGGACGAGGCGTTCCAGCGAGTGCAGTCCTTCTCCGCCGACTGGCACGCCGACAACTTCGCGGGCGCCACGGTGCGCCGCCTGACCCGCGCCATGTGGGGCTATGACAGTGTCTCGGACGCGGTGGTCCTGATGCTTGGCCCGGCGGTGCTCGTGCTGCTCGGCCTGTCGGTGATGATGGGCCTTCGCTGGCCGATCGTGGGCCTGTTCTCGCTCATCGTGGTGACCCTCTATCTGATCTCAAACCTGACCTTCGCCACCTGGTACGTGCGGCCCTACAACCTGAAATCCACGGCCTTGGACTCCAAGATCGGGGCCGCAATGGCCGACGCGGTCTCCGCCAACCCCACCGTGAAGAGCTTCGGCGCCGAGACCCGCGAGCAGGCCCGCCTGGGCGACGTCACCCGCGCCTGGGCCGAGGCGGTGGTCGTGACCTGGAACCGCTTCGTCGATGTCTGGCTGATCCACAGCATGATGCTGGTGGCACTGCAGGCGGGTCTGTCGGGGCTGATGGTCTGGCTGTGGTCGCAGGGCCGCGCGACCCCAGGCGATGTCGCCTTCGCCATCACCGCCTTCATGCTGATGAGCGGCTATCTGCGCAACATCGGCGAGAACGTTCGCATGATGCAAAAGGGCCTGGACGACGCCCAGGACGTGGCGGCCTACGCCTTGGAGGCTCCACAGGTTCCCGATGCGTCCGACGCTTCCACCTTCACCCCCGGCCGCGGGACCATCGTCTTCGACCGCGTGACCTTCGGCTACAAGGGCGCCGAGCTGCCGCTGTACGATGACTTCTCGCTGGTCATCGCTCCGGGCGAGCGGGTGGCCCTGGTCGGCGCCACGGGGGCCGGCAAGTCCACTTTCGTCAAGCTGGTCCAGCGCCTCTATGACCTGCAGGGCGGGCGCATCCTGATCGACGGCCAGGACGTGTCGAAGGTCACCCAGAATTCCCTGCGTCAGGCCATCGCTCTGGTTCCCCAGGACCCGGCCCTGTTCCACCGCTCCATCGCCGAGAATATCGCCTACGCCCGCCCGGACGCGCCCATGGAGGATATCGTCGAGGCCGCCAAGCGCGCCCGCGCCCACGACTTCATCAGTCGACTGCCGCTCGGCTACGACACCCTGGTGGGCGAGCGCGGCGTGAAGCTGTCGGGCGGCGAACGCCAGCGCGTGGCCATCGCCCGCGCCTTCCTGGCCGACGCCCCGATCCTGGTGCTGGACGAGGCGACCTCATCGCTCGACGTGGAGACCGAGGTTCAGGTCCAGGCCGCGACCGAAGCCCTGATGGCCGGCCGCACCACCATCGTCATCGCCCACCGCCTGTCGACCATCCGCGACGCCGATCGCATCCTGGTGTTCGAGAACGGCCGCGTGGTCGAGGAGGGCAAGCACGCCCAGCTCAAGGCCAGCGGCGGCCTCTACGCCCGCCTCAACGCGGTGGCTGAGGGGACGGCCTAGCCTCAGGGCAGATGTCGCCGTTCGGCTGGAAGATCATCCGCCGATCCTCCACCACAAGATCGGGCGCCAGCGAGGGCGCCGTCTTCAGCCCGCCGCTCGCGATGATTTCCGCCAGGGCCGAGCCCGCCTTCCATTGGCAGGGGGTGGTGTAGGCGCCCTTGTGGACCCAGCCGCCGGAGCCGTCGGACGCATAGAGGCGCGCCGAGCCCGGCTGGAAGACGAGGATGTCCTCGCGCCCGTCGCTGTCGATATCGCGCAGGACCACATCGCAGGGCGAGCCGGCGTAACAGTCCTCGTCGCGCAGGCTGAAGCCCTGGGGCAGGGTCCGGCCCGCCGGGCTGACGACGGCTTTCGCCGGCCGCCGCAGCGGGTTGGGCCGGGCTTCCGGGACGGTCCGGTTGAGCGCGGCCCTGGCCTGCTTCGCCGTCGTCGCATCATCGCTCTTGGCCAACCGCTCCAGCGCGGCCGTGCCGAACCGTCCGGACTGGAAGCGCAGGAAGTCGTAATCGAACGCCTCGGCGCCGACCTTGCCGCGCTCCAGCCGATGAAGCTGGTCGTTCACCGACAGGCGCATGGGATCGGCGATCGGCGTGAACAGCGCCAGGATCAGGGCCAGCGTCACGAAGGCCATGGCGATGTTGGCGCGGCCCAGGCCGCTCATCCATTCCCCCCGCCGGACCGCCGCCAGGATGTAGCCGGCGGCATAGCCGGCGGCGATCACCACGCAGGCCGCCGCCCAGATGCGCTCGGGGCTCAGGCCGTGCTGGCCGATGCGCAGGACCAGCGCCCAGCCGGCCAGGGCCGCCAGCGGCGCCAGCAGGAAGCACGCGACCCGCAGCGCGACGGCGAGCACCCGATGCGGCGGCTCCTCACCGTCCTGCCATGCGGCGTTGATCAGGATGATCAGGCTGGCCGCCGCCCCCAGCATCAGCCCGCCCGCACTGCGGGTGCTCCACAGCGGGTCGAGGCCGGTGAACGGCAGGCTGGCCAGAAAACCCGCCACGATCAGGGTCAGCAGGGGCAGCAGCCACGCCAGCAGGGTCAGGGCCACGGTCCTCACGCCCTGGATCAGGGCGCTGCGCACGTCGGCCAGATGAACCGCCGCCGCGAAGACGACCGGGGTGATGGTGAAGCCGAACGCCGCCTCCCGGATCAGGTCGCGGAAGAAGCCGATGCCGATGACCTCGAACAGCGACGCGCCCAGGAACAGCAGACCCCAGAATACAGCGGTGAAGGCGCAGGACAGGGCCAGCTGCACCCCCCGCTTCCAGGCCGTCTCGAAATAGGCGGCATAGGGCGCGATGCGCCGCCGCGCCGCGTCGGCGGGCTCCACCAGATGATAGATCACGAACAGCGCCACCGCCGTGACCAGCGCATAGGCCGGACCGGCGAACAGGCGGATATCCATCCTATCCATCGGATCGCGCCAGACCCCATAGGCCCCGAGGATGACGGTCAGGGCGACCGCCCCCGCGAAGGTCGCCGCCAGCACGCCGCGCCGCACGGCGCCGACCCCGGCCAGCAGCACCAGCGGGGTCATGCCCGCGGTCAGGACGACAGCCCCGAACAGCACCGGCGCCGTCGCGGGCCACACCTTGCCGTCCTGGGCCTGGTACAGGCCAAACAGCGCCAGACCCTGAAGCAAGCCGATCGCCAGTCGCATGATCGCCAGGTCGGTCCGCTTGCCGTTAAGCTCGTGCATGTCTTTTCCCGCGCCTTTTGAAAGGATTGAGCATGGGTTGCGGCGGCAAGGCCAGACACTCCCTGCGCGCGGAGATTACATTCCTGTAACCGTTTACGAATGCGCTGGCGTCCGGCCCTGCGTCCGCTAGCAATTTCGCTCCGAATTTCTCGGGGGAGTGACGATGCGGAAGTTTGCGGTGCTGGCGTCGATGACGCTGGCCATGGGGCTGTCGGCCCCGGTCATGAGCTGGGCGCAGGACGCCAAGCCGGCCGAAGCGGCCAAGAAGGAAGAAAAGTCGGACCTGCCGCCGCTGCCGGCGGACGCCTCGGCCAAGCAGAGCATGCGGGTGGGCGGCAAGGTGGTGAACTACACCGCCACCGTCGGCACGCTGCCGGTGCGTGACGCCAAGGGCAAGAAGACCGCCGAAGTGGTCTTCACCTCGTACACCGTCGAGGGCGCCGGTCTGAACCGCCCGGTGACCTTCGCCTTCAACGGCGGACCCGGCGCGGCGTCGGTCTATCTGAACATGGGCGCCATCGGCCCCAAGCGCGTGCAGTTCGGCGCCCAGGGCGACGCCCCGTCGGACTCGGCGGTGGTCACCGACAATCCAGGCACCTGGCTGGACTTCACCGACCTGGTCTTCATCGATCCGGTGGGCACCGGCTTCTCGCGCTCGCTGGTCAGCGAGGACGAGAGCAAGAAGGCCTTCTACGGCGTCGATCAGGACATCAACTACCTGTCGCGCATCGTCTATGACTGGCTGGTCAAGAACGGCCGCATGACCTCGCCCAAGTACATCACCGGCGAAAGCTACGGCGGCTTCCGCGGCCCGCGCCTGACCCACAAGCTGCAGACCGAGCTGGGCGTCGGTATCAACGGCGTGATCCTGGTCTCGCCCTTCTTCGACGGCACCAGCTGGTCGGGCGGCGACTACTCGCCGATCCCGTGGTCGGTGACCCTGCCGTCCATGGCCGCCGCCAATTACGAGCGCCAGGGAAAGACCCTGAACCAGGCCCAGATGCAGGAGGTCGAGGACTACGCCCGCGGCGAGTTCATGACCGACTTCATGCGCGGCTACAGCGACCCGGCGGTTCTTGATCGCCTGTCCACCAAGGTCGCGGGCTATACCGGCCTGCCGCGGGACAAGGTCCGTGAATGGGGCGGCCGCATCGACAGCCGCGCCTTCCTGCGCGAGCTCTATCGCAAGGAAGGCAAGATCGGCTCCTGGTACGACAGCAATGTCACCGCGCCCGATCCCTTCCCCTGGTCGCCGGAACAGCGGACGGGCGACGCGATCCTCGACGCCCTGATCGCGCCCACCACCAGCGCCTATGTGGACTTCGCCACGCGCCAGGTGGGCTGGAAGTATGACGGCCGCTACTACGCTCTCAGCTATGACGTGAACCGTCTGTGGGAGAACCGCCTGACCGGGATCGAGGCGGTCACCGCCTTCCGCCGCTCGCTGGCCAACGACCTGAAGATGAAGGTGCTGATCGTCCATGGCTACGACGACCTGTCGTGCCCCTACTTCAGCTCGCGGATCGTCATCGACCAGCTGCCGCAGACCATCGCCAACAACCGGGTCCAGCTGAAGGCCTATCCGGGCGGGCACATGTTCTACAGCCGCAGCGACAGTGGCTCGGCCATGCGCGCCGACGTCATGGCGCTGTACGGCGCGCGCTAGGGGATCAGGGCGCCAGCCGCCCGTCCTTGATCGCCGCCGGGTCGAAGGTGAACAGGATCTCCGGATCCGGCGCCTTCGCCTCGGCGGCGATTTCCTTCGGCGCGATGGTCTTGAGCAGGTGCTGGATCACCGCCAGCCGCGCGCCCTTTTTCTTGTCGGCCCGCACGCAGATCCACGGCGCGTGCTCCTTGTGGGTCCGGGTCAGCATCTGGTCGCGCGCCTTGGAATAGGCGTCCCAGCGCTTTTGCGCCTCGTCGTCCAGGGGGCTGACCTTCAGGGCCTTGAGCGGTTCGGACCGGCGGGCGTCCAGCCGCTCGGCCTGCTCGTCCTTGGAGATGTCGAGCCAGAACTTCACCAGCTTGATGCCGCCCTCGGTCAGCATGCGCTCGAAATGCGGAGCGTCCTCGAGAAATGCCTCGTGCTCGTCGGGGGTGCAAAAGCCCATGACCGGCTCGACCCCGCCGCGATTGTACCAGGAGCGGTTGAACAGCACGATCTCGCCTACGGTGGGCAGGTGCTCGGCATAGCGCTGGAAATACCACTGGCCCCGCTCGCGTTCGTTCGGTTTGGGCAGGGCGACGACGCGGGTGTTGCGGGCCGACAGGTGGGCGACGATCCGCTTGATCGTCCCGTCCTTGCCCGCGCTGTCGCGGCCTTCCAGGATCACCACGACGCGTTCGCCGCTCTCGATGGCCGCCTGTTGAAAGCGCACCAGCAGGATCTGCAGGTGACGCAGTTCTTTCTCGTATGCCTTGGTTTTCATCCCGGCAGCCTAGGCCCGCCAGGCGGTCGCGCCTAGAGCGCCGACAAGGCCGGGGCCAGATCGCCCTTGCCCACGATCTCGACCCGCTCCAGCCCAAGCCAGGCCGCCATGCGGCGAAGCTCGGCCATCAGCAGGGCGGGCGTGTCCTTGGTCGCCCAGGACTCGGCATGGGCGGCCTGAACCAGCAGGGCGCCCCTCCCGCGGTCGGACTTCAGGTCCACGCGCGCGGTGATCGCCTCACCCTCCAGGAACGGCAGGACGTAATAGCCGTGGGTACGCTTGTCGGCGGGGGTGTAGATCTCCAGCCGTACCTTCACATCGAACATCCGCTCGGTGCGGTCGCGGAACCAGATCAGGTTGTCGAAGGGCGACAGCAGGGCCGCGCGGGTCGCCCGCCGCGCCTTGGCGTCCGCATGCAGATAGGCGGGCTTGTCCCAGCCCTGCACCTTCACCGCCGTCAGCTCGCCCGCCTCGGTCAGTTCGGCCACGCGGGCGCGGGCGTCGGCCAGGGGCAGGCGGAAATAGTCGCGCAGGTCAGCCTCGGTCGCCACGCCCATGGCTCGGGCGGCGATGCGGACCAGCTCGCGCTGGGCGTCATCCTCCGACGGGGTCGGCAGGGCGGCGGCGTGGGGCAGGGCGCGTTCGGTCAGGTCATAGACCCGCTCGAACCCCCGGCGGGTCAGGGTGGTGATCTCGCCGGTCCAGAACAGCCATTCCAGGGCCCGCTTGCCGTCGCTCCATTCCCACCAGCCGGGCGCCTTCTTGGGGCCCTCGGCGAAGTCGCCGCCGGTGACGGGGCCGCCCTTTTCGATCCGGTCGCGGATGTTGTCGACATAGTCTGCCCGCTCGCGGGCGAAGCGGGCGATGCCCTTCCAGATGCCGTCGCCCGCCGCCGCCCTGGCCATGCGCCAGCGAAACAGGGGCTGCATCTGCATGGGCATCAGCGACGCCTCATGGCCCCAGTATTCGAACAGGGTGCGCTTCTTGCTCCACGCCGCCTTCTCCAGCGTCGCGCGGTCATAGCCGTCCAGGCGCGAGAAGGCCGGCAGGTAGTGGGTGCGGGTCAGGACGTTGACCGAGTCGATCTGGATCACGCCCAGCTGGTCGACCAGACTCCGCAACCGGGCCGGCGAGCCCCTTGGCGCCGTCCCGGCGAACCCCTGGGCCGTCAGCGCCATGCGCCGCGCCTCGCGTGCGGAAAGATCATAGCCCCGAGCCATGCCCGATCAGTGCCGTGGAGCCGACCCTCTGTCCAGACGCGCAAGGAGCGCTATAGAGGCGGTATGATCCGACTGTTCGTCACCGATCCCCTGAAAGCTGGCGGCCAGGTTTCGCCGACGCCGGATCAGGCCCGCTACCTGACCAGCGTCATGCGTCTGGGCCTGGGCGATGCCGTGCTGCTGTTCAACGGCCGCGACGGCGAGTGGCGGGCGGTGCTGAGCGAGGTGTCCAAGCGCGGCGCCAAGCTGATCGCCGAGGAACAGACCCGTCCCCAGCACATCGGCCCCGACCTGGATCTCGTCGTCGCCCTGGTCAAGCGCGGCCGGCTGGAGACCATCGTCGAGAAGGCCGCCGAACTGGGCGCGCGCCGCGTGCGTCTGCTGGTGACCCGCCGCACCAACGCCGACCACACCAATGTCGCCCGCCTGCAGGCCATAGCGGTGGAGGCCGCCGAGCAGACGGGCCGCCTGGATGTGCCCCAGGTGGTCGCGCCCGAGAAGCTGGACCGGATGCTGGACGGCTGGGACGCCGCCCGCGCCCTGGTGTTCTGCGACGAGGGCGGCGACGCCAAGCCCGCGCTGGAAGCCCTGAAGCCGCAGGACGCCGCGGCGGTGCTGATCGGCCCCGAGGGCGGATTCGCGCCCGAAGAGCGTGAGCGTCTGAGGACCCTGGACTTCGTCACCCCCGTGTCGCTGGGGCCACGCATTCTGCGGGCCGATACGGCGGCGATCTCCGCGCTTACGCTTTGGCAAGCCGCGGCGGGCGATTGGCGATCTTGAACTTTAGGCCCTTGAGCTTGGCCGCCGGAGCGCCCACTTGGGCGTAGGTCGTCAATCGAAACGGCTTACGACACGTTTTTCCGGCTGGGGAGTCGATGGGAATGGCTGACGGCATGCAGGACGACCGTCCTCTCTCGCTGGACGACCTGACGGCCTATTTCGCCCAGGGCGAAAAGCCGAAGTCGGCTTTCCGCGTCGGCGCCGAGCACGAGAAGTTCGGCTTCCGCCTGAGCGACAACTCTCCGCCGGCCTATGACGGCCCCGATGGCATCCATGCCCTGCTGACCGGCCTGATGCGGTTCGGCTGGAAGGGCGTCTATGAGGGCGAGACCCTGATCGGGCTGGAGCGCAACGGCGCTAATGTCAGCCTGGAGCCAGGCGGCCAGTTCGAGCTTTCCGGCGCGCCGCTGGAGACCATGCACGACATCTGCCAGGAAACCGGCGGCCACCTGGAAGAAGTGCGGACCGTGGCCGACGAGCTGGGCCTCGGATTCCTGGGCCTGGGCTTCCATCCGACCATCACCCGCGAGCAGGCTCCGGTGATGCCCAAGGGCCGCTACGTCATCATGCGCAACTACATGCCCAAGGTCGGCGGCCTTGGCCTGGACATGATGTTCCGCACCTGCACGGTGCAGGCCAATCTCGACTTCGCCACCGAAGCCGACATGGTCAGGAAGTTCAGGACCAGCCTGGCCCTGCAGCCGATCGCCACGGCCCTTTTCGCCAATTCGCCCTTCACCGAGGGCAAGCCCAACGGCTTCCTGTCGGCCCGGGCCAATGTCTGGACCGACACCGACGCCGACCGCACGGGCATGCTCGACTTCGTGTTCGAGGAGGGCTTCGGCTTCGAGGCCTATGCCCGCTATGCCCTGAACGTGCCCATGTACTTCGTCAAACGTGGCGACACCTACATCGACGTGGCCGGCCAGCGGTTCGGCGACTTCATCGACGGCAAGCTGGACGCGGTTCCGGGCGAGCGCGCGAGCATGAAGGATTGGGCGGACCACACCACCACCATCTTCCCCGAAGTGCGCCTCAAGACCTATCTGGAGATGCGCGGCGCCGACGGCGGCCCGTGGAGCCGCTTGTGCGCGCTTCCGGCCCTGTGGACCGGCATCCTCTATGACGACGCTGCGCTGGAAGCGGCCTGGGACCTTTGCAAGGGCTGGAGCCGCGAGGAGCGTGTCGCCCTGCGCAATGACACGCCGCGCCTGGGCCTGAAGGCCACGGTCGGCGGCCGCACCAGCCAGGATGTGGCCAAGGAACTGGTGGCCATCGCCAAGCAGGGCCTGAAGAACCGCAACCGTCTCGACGGCGGCTTCATCGACGAGACGACCTATCTGGGCGAACTCGAAGCCATCGCCGACAGCGGGATCACCCCCGCCGAGCGGCTGCTGGAAAAGTATCACGGTCCGTGGAATGGGGACGTGACGCGGGTGTTCGAGGAAGACGCTTACTAGGCGGCGCTAGATCGATCCCACCCCGCGATAGGGCGGTGAATCGGGAGCGTCCGGCGTTTCGTCATCCTCCGGATCGCTGACGTTCGATTCCCAATGCTCCTTCTGGCTGGCGCCGGAACCGGAGTCGGTATGCTGGACGACCTCATCGACGCGGGGGTCGGCGTCGGTATCAACCGCGCGGCTTTCGCCCGGGGCGGCGGCGATCTCACGAAACTCCACGTGCTCGGGATAGAAGGCGATGCGGTCGCCGATGCCGAACACTTCCGACTTGGGCTGTTCGTAGGACCAGGCGAAGCGCTCGATGATCTTGGCGTCGCGCATGACGGTGAAGTGGGTCGCCGCGCCCTTGTAGGGACACTGGGTGACGATGTCGTTCTTGCGCAGCACAACCATCTCCACATCCTGGCGCGGGAAATAGAAGACGGGGGCCATGTCGGCCTCCCGCAGGACGACCACGTCGTCGCTGTCGGCGATGAGGTGACCTTCGAAAAGGACCTGCACACGGCCGTCCTTCCGCTCCAGGCGAAGGGGGTGGGTGTTGTTCTCACTCGATTGCATGGCTGGTCTCCTGTGGCGGAGACGGAACGCATGGCCCACGAAACGGGGTCCAATCGCAAAGCCGTTGCTTGTGCAACTGTCACACGCATGATTTTCTCCCCGCCCAGTGGGGAGAGCGCGGCACGGTCTGGGGGGATCGGGCGCTCGCCGGTTTGGTCGGGATTTCTGTATGAATATCGTTCTCGTTCTCGGGCTGCTCGTGACGCTGGTCACCGGTATCCCGGTGCTGATCCAGCTTTTGCGCAATCACCCGAGAGGATTGATCATCCTCTTCTTCGCCGAGATGTGGGAGCGGTTCTCCTACTACGGCATGCGGGCCATCCTGATCTTCTATCTGACCCAGCACTTCCTCTTCGACGACAAGTTCTCCAACGCCCAGTACGGCTCGTACACATCGCTGGTGTATTTGCTGCCGCTGATCGGCGGCTTCCTGGCCGACAAGTATCTGGGCACCCGCAAGGCCGTGGCCTTCGGCGCGCTGCTCCTGGTCGCCGGTCACCTGACCATGGCCATCGAGGGCAAGCCCGCCCAGCAGGTCCTGACCTATCAGGGCGCGCAATACGTCTTCCAGGTCGAGGGCGTGGGCGAGCGCGAGGTCAAGCTGCAGGTCGGCGACAAGACCTATGACTGGACGGCCACCGCTGACGGCGGCCTGGCGATCACGGACCTGCCGGCTGACGCGCCGCTGCCGGCCGTGCTGGCCAAGGACTCCTACTCGATGGAGGTCACTGGCCGTGACCAGACCTACGTCAACATCTTCTACCTGGCCCTGGCGCTCATCATCATGGGCGTGGGCTTCCTGAAGCCCAACATCTCGGCCATCGTCGGCCAGCTTTATCCGCAGGGCGACCCGCGACGGGATTCGGGCTTCACCCTCTACTATTACGGCATCAACCTCGGCTCGTTCTGGGCGGCGCTGATGTGCGGCTGGCTGGGGCAGAACGTCGGCTGGTGGGCGGGCTTTGGCCTGGCCGGCATCGGCATGCTGCTCGGCTTCGTGGTCTTCGTGCTCGGCAAGCCGCTGCTGGAAGGCAAGGGCGAGCCGCCGTCACCGGCCAAGCTGGTCGAGAAGGTGGCCGGCCCGATCACCCGCGAGAACCTGATCTATCTGGGCTCGCTCCTGGGCGTCGGCGTCGTATGGCTGCTGGTCCAGCGCTACAGCTGGGTCGGCATGGCCCTTACGCTCGGCACGGTGGCGTCGCTGGCCTATATTGGCTGGTTCATGATCACCCGCTGCAACAAGGTCCAGCGCGAGCGCATGGGTCTGGCGCTGATCCTTATCCTGGGTTCGGTGGTGTTCTTCACCCTGTTCGAGCAGGCGGGCTCGTCCCTCAACCTGTTCGCCGACCGCAACGTGGACCTGACCATCGTCGGTCAGCCGCTGGTCTGGTTCAACGGCGCCGTCACCCTGGGCAACGCCCAGCAACTGGCGGCCGCGGGCATCGATCCGGCGGCGACCTTCTGGGTCAATACCGGCCTGGCGGCTTCTCAGACCCAGTCGTTCAACGCGGGCTTCATCCTGATCTTCGCCCCGATCTTCGCCTGGGCGTGGAGCTACTTCGGCTCGCGCAACATCGACATCAGCCCGATGGTCAAGTTCGGCCTCGGCC
Source organism: Caulobacter sp. NIBR2454 (assembly GCF_027474405.1). GTDB lineage: Bacteria > Pseudomonadota > Alphaproteobacteria > Caulobacterales > Caulobacteraceae > Caulobacter. The sequence continues at coordinate 3,107,540 of NZ_CP114871.1, read as the reverse complement.
TGCTGCAGGTGGGCCTGGGCTTCCTGGTCCTGGTCTGGGGCGCCAAGTTCGCCGGCGGCGACTATCGCCTGCCGCTGATCTTCCTGGCGATCATGTACCTGCTGCACACCACGGGCGAGCTGTTCCTGTCGCCGGTGGGCCTGTCGGAGATCACCAAGCTGTCGGTGGCCTCGGTCGTGGCCTTCATGATGGCGGTCTGGTTCCTGGCCAGCTCCATCGCCCAGTACGTCGGCGGCTTCATCGCCAGCCTGGCGGGGACCGAGACCGTGGGCGGTCAGGTGCTCGATCCGGCCAAGGCGCTGGAGACCTCCACCGGCGTGTTCAACACCATCGGCTGGTGGGGCGTGGGCTTCGGCGTCGCCTTCCTGGTCGCCTCGCCCTTCCTCAAGAAGTGGTCGCATGGCGTGAACGACGCGTCCAACCACCCGCACGCGGACGTGGACGCCGACCGCCAGTCGATGCCCTAGGCCTCGACGGCATAGCCTGAAATGACGAAGGCCCCGGAGCGATCCGGGGCCTTTTTCATGTCCGCGAAGGCGAGGGGCGTCAGCCCCAGGTCTTGCGCAGGCGAACGTAGAAGCTGCGGCCGAACTCCAGGTCGCGAACCTCCTCATAGGCCAGCGGGCTGGTGTTGCGCGGGCCGGCATAGACCTGGCGGATCTGCTTGAAGCCGCGAGCCGTGGCGTTGGGAATCTCGAAGCGGATCGAAAGGTCGGGCTTTGGCCGGTATTCCAGGAACGGGTGGACCCAGCTCTTCAGCTTGTAGGTCTGGGTCTGGTCGAAGCGGTAGAAGGTCTCGCGCCACTGGCTGAAGACGTTCACACCCCAGTTGATCTTGTACTTGGACAGGTCCTGCGTGAAGTTCAGCTCGTACTCCACCGGGCGGTAGTCCGACAGCTCGCGCTCCTCGCCGGTGGTGGGATCGGTGACCTGGCTGTCGCGATAGGTCAGCTTGCCCTTCAGCAGGCCGCCGGTGACGCCCAGCTTCTGCAGCGGCAGGGTCAGGCGGGCCTCCAGTTCGTCCTTGGTCCCGTCGCCGATGTTGGCGGGGCTGTCGAAGGCGCCGGTGGCGGTGAAGATCGGCGCGCGGTCGATGGCGTCGGTCACCTCGAAATGGCGGGCCGTGAAGACCACCGCGCCATTGCCCCAGAAGCGGCGCTCATAGGCCGCTTCCATCACCCAGGCGTGTTCGGGCTCCAGGTTGGGGTTGCCGGTGGAAATGACCCCCGTGGATAGAGCCGACGAGGCGGTGAAGTCGTTGAAGTTCAGCTGCCCCACCTGACGCTCGACGCGCAGGCGGATCTGGTTGAGCTCGTTGGGCGACCAGGTGGCCACGGCCCGCGGCTTGAGGAAGGTGAAGGTCTTTTCCAGGTCCACGTCGCCGCTGGATTCCAGGCGCGAGCCTTCCATGCGGACGCCCGCCTCCAGGGTCAGCGGATTCCAGGGCTTGTAGGTGGTGTTGACGAAGACCTCGCCGCGCTTCTCGTTGACCTTCACATTGGCGGCGGGAAGCTCGATCGGGGTGTCGTTCTCAGAATAGGCGGAATCGCTGTCGAGCCAGTTGTAGGCACCCTCGGTCCCGGCCTCGAAGGACAGGGTCGGCGACTTGTTCCACTTGAGCACGGCGCGGGCGATGGTCTCACCGGTGGTGCGCTCGTTGGCGTACACCGTGACCGAGCCCGGCTCCTTGTAGAGCGAGGTGTAGTCGAAGCTCTTGAGCTGCTGCAGCAGCAGGCTTTCCAGGTTCAGGCTGCTGGACAGGGCGCGGTCGTAGCGCACGCCCAGTTCGGCGCGGTTCTGCTCGTCATGGTCGCGCTGGACGCCTTGGATGCCCGGCAGGCTTTCGTCGTAATAGAAGCGGTTGTTGTGCAGCTGGCCGTTGATCTTGAACTTGCCGCCGGCCAGGGGCGTTTCGAAGGCGCCGGTGAGGATGGTGTCCTGGCCGTCGCCCTCGGTGTCGATGCGGTCCTGGCTGATGATCCGCCCTTGCGCGTCGCGGCGGGTGATCGGGCCGTCGCCGGCGCCATCGTCCACGAAACCGCCCATGAACAGGCCGCCTTCCAGGGTGCGACCGTTGTTGCGGCGCGAACCCTCGATCCGCATGGCGTAGGCCTCGCGGTCGTCATGCAGGAAGTTGCCGGCCACGGCGAACACGCCGGTGCTGGAGACGCCGCCCTTGCGGACGATGTTGGCCAGGATGGTCTGGCCCTGCATGTCGATGCCCGGCGCGCTGCCGCGGATCAGGTCGATACGCTCGACCTGGCTGGCGGGCACCCGGCGCAGGATGTTGCCCAGGCTGTCGTTCTTGGCGGTGGGGCGCTGGCCGTCGATCAGGACGTTGCCCGCCCCGCCGGCGAAGCCGCGCACCGAATCCCCCTGGATGAACGAAAAGCCCGGCAGGCGGTCGATCATGTCCATCGCCGTGTTCGGCTGGGCCGGGGCGAAGAAGCTGGCCGGATAGGTGATGACGCCTTGCGTCGCCGCCTCGGTCTGGGCGGCCGGCGCCGCGGGTTGAACGACTGCGGCGGCGTCGGGTTGGCCGGCGGCCAGGATGGCGATGATCGGCGCGATGGCCATAGACTTGTACTCCCCAGAACTCGTTGGGGAAGGCATGACGAACGTCGCTCGCCAAAACCAATTACAAGGCTGACATGTAGATTAAATCTCTGACAGGTTGCATCCGAAAGCCCTGTCCGACGCCTCTAACCTAGATTCCGGTGCCGCCCACCGTCAGGCCCGTGATCTTCAGGGAGGGCTGGCCCACGCCCACCGGCACGCCCTGGCCCGACTTGCCGCAGACGCCGATGCCCGGGTCGAAGCCGAAGTCGTCGCCGATCATGGTCACGCGGGTCAGGGCGTTGGGTCCGTCGCCGATCAAGGTCGCGCCCTTGACCGGGGCGGTGATCTTGCCGTCCTCGACCATGTAGGCCTCGGTGCACTGGAAGACGAACTTGCCGTTGGTGATGTCCACCTGGCCGCCGCCGAAGTTGGCGCAGTAGAGGCCGCGCTTCATCGAGGCGATCATCTCCTCCTGCTTGTGCGACCCGCCCAGCATGCCGGTGTTGGTCATGCGCGGCATGGGCATGTGGGCGTAGGACTGGCGGCGACCGTTGCCGGTGGCTTCCATGCCCATCAGGCGCGCGCTCATGCGGTCATGCATGTAGCCGACCAGGATGCCGTCCTCGATCAGGATGGTGCGTTCGGTGGGCGTGCCCTCGTCGTCGATGGTCAGAGACCCGCGACGGCCGGGGATCGAGCCGTCGTCGAAGACGGTGACGCCCTTGGCCGCCACGCGCTCGCCGATACGGCCGGAGAAGGCGCTGATGCCCTTGCGGTTGAAATCGCCCTCCAACCCGTGGCCGACGGCTTCGTGCAGCAGCACGCCGTTCCAGCCGGGGCCGAGCACCACGTCCATCTCGCCCGCCGGACAGGCGATGGCGTCGAGGTTGACCATGGCCTGGCGCAAGGCTTCGTCCACCTGCTCCTGCCACTTGTCGGGGCTGATCCAGGCCTCGAACCCGGCGCGGCCGCCGGCGCCGGAGGAGCCCGTCTCACGACGGCCGTCCTTCTCGACGGTGATCTGGACGTTGACCCGCACCAGGGGGCGGATGTCGCGCAGCAGGCGGCCATCGGCGCGCAGGATCTCGACCACGCGGCGCTCGCCGGCCAGGCTGGCCATGACCTGCACCACGCGTGGATCGCGCTGGCGGGCGAAGGCGTCGATCTCCTGCAGCAGGGCGACCTTGTCGGAGAAGTCCGGCTTGGAGACCGGATCGTCCTCGCCATACAGCTTGGCGTTGGTGGCGCGGGGCGCCTCGGCCGAGACGCCGCTGTAGCCACGGCGCGCCAGACTGGCGCTGTCGGCGGCGCGGCGGATGGCGGCCTCGGAGATTTCGGAGGAATGGGCGTAGCCGGCGGTCTCGCCCGCCACCACGCGAAGGCCAAAGCCCTCGCCCGCGTCATAGGCCGCCGTCTTCAGCCGCCCGTCGTCGAAGACGAAGCTTTCGCTCTCGGAACGCTCGATGAACAGCTCGCCGTCATCGGCCCCCTTGAGGGCTTCGCCCAGGATACTCTCGGCGGTCTTGAGATCGACGCCGGCGGCGTCCAGCAGGGAAGGGGCGTTCACGGATGCGTTCATGCCTTCCGAGATAGGCGGTCGAGGGCCCGGCGCCTAGCCGGGTGCGTGGTTTGGGCGCTGCCCTGCGTCCTTCGAGACGGCCTTTGGCCTCCTCAGGATGACGGATTCAGTAAAGCAACAAAGCTCGTCATGCTGAGGAGCGCGACAGCGCGTCTCGAAGCACGCACGGCTTCGCCGCCTCGCGGGGAAACCCGCGAAGGTTGGGAGGGCTGCGGAGCGTTCGAACGGCTCGATGTAGGGTTGGAGTTGCAGGAAAGACGTCTGGCGCTCCGCTGCGGATCCTTGTCGTGGACGCTGCGATCGACGCCTTCGATGAGCAGGAAACCCGGCGTCGTCGGCCTCCAGGGGGAGTCCGCGTCTTCCCGCAACGACGACACGTGGCCACGCGCCCTCCCGTGCGGGGAGACGGCTACAGCTTAAGCGGATTGGGAAGGGCGGGGATAACTTCCCAAAGAAAAAGGGCGGAGCCTTGCGGCCCCGCCCTTCAACTTGGTGCTGGGTTAGTGGACTAGAAGTCCATGTCGCCGTGTCAGATCGGCGGAGCCGATCTGACCATCTTTAGTGATGGGCGACTTTAATGGACTAGAAGTCCATGTCGCCCATGCCGCCGCCCGGCATGGCCGGAGCGGCCGAAGCCTTCTTGGGGGCTTCGACGATGGCGGCTTCGGTGGTGATCAGCAGGCTCGACACCGAGGCGGCGTCCTGCAGAGCGGTGCGGACAACCTTGGCCGGGTCGATGACGCCGTCGGCGACCAGATCGACATACTGTTCGGTCTGGGCGTTGAAGCCGAAGGTGGCCGAGTTGTTCTCGAGGATCTTGCCGACCACGATCGAGCCTTCAACGCCGGCGTTCTCTGCGATCTGACGGATCGGAGCCTGCAGGGCGCGACGGACGATGGCGATGCCGGCGGTCTGGTCGGCGTTGTCGCCGGTCAGGCCGTCCAGAGCCTTCGAAGCCTTCAGCAGGGCGACGCCGCCGCCGGGGACGATGCCTTCCTCAACCGCGGCGCGGGTGGCGTTCAGCGCGTCGTCGACGCGGTCCTTACGCTCCTTCACTTCGACTTCGGTGGCGCCGCCGACGCGGATCACCGCAACGCCGCCGGCCAGCTTGGCCAGACGCTCTTGCAGCTTTTCCTTGTCGTAGTCCGAGGTGGTGTCCTCGATCTGCTTCTTGATCTGGCCGATGCGGGCTTCGATGCCGCCCTTTTCGCCCAGGCCGTCCACGACCGTGGTGTCGTCCTTGGTGATGGTGACCTTCTTGGCGCGGCCCAGCATTTCGAGCGAGACGCTTTCCAGCTTGATGCCCAGGTCTTCAGAGATGACCTGGCCGCCCGTCAGGATGGCGATGTCTTCCAGCATGGCCTTGCGGCGATCGCCGAAGCCCGGAGCCTTGACGGCCGCGACGCGCAGGCCGCCGCGCAGCTTGTTGACCACCAGGGTGGCCAGGGCTTCGCCTTCGACGTCTTCAGCGATGATCAGCAGGGGACGGCCCGACTGAACGACGGCTTCCAGCACCGGCAGCAGCGGCTGCAGCGAGGAGAGCTTCTTTTCGAACAGCAGGATGAGCGGCTCTTCGAGCTGCACTTCCATCTTGTCGGCGTTGGTCACGAAGTAGGGCGACAGGTAGCCGCGGTCGAACTGCATGCCTTCGACGACGTCCAGTTCGGTCTGGAGCGACTTGGCTTCCTCGACCGTGATGACGCCTTCGTTGCCGACCTTTTCCATGGCGTGAGCGATCATCTCGCCCACTTCCTTGTCGCCGTTGGCCGAGATGGTGCCGACCTGAGCGATTTCCTGGTTGGTCGTGACCTTCTTGGAGGACGACTTGATGTTCTCGACGACCACGGCCACGGCCTTGTCGACGCCGCGCTTCAGGTCCATCGGGTTCATGCCGGCCGCGACCGACTTCAGGCCTTCGATGCAGATGGCTTGAGCCAGGACGGTGGCGGTGGTGGTGCCGTCGCCGGCCTTGTCGTTGGTCTTGGAGGCGACTTCGCGGATCAGCTGGGCGCCCAGGTTCTCGAAGCGGTCAGCCAGTTCGATTTCCTTGGCGACCGACACGCCGTCCTTGGTGGAGCGCGGGGCGCCGAAGGACTTTTCGATCACGACGTTGCGGCCCTTGGGGCCCAGGGTCACCTTCACCGCGTTGGCGAGGATGTTGACGCCGCGCAGCATCTTGTCGCGTGCGTCGGAGGAGAAATAGACGTCTTTGGCGGCCATGATGGATGCCTTTCTAAAAGAGGATTTCGTTCAAACGGGTCCGGGTTGGGAGAAGGCTTACTTCTCGACCACGCCCAGGACGTCGCTTTCCTTCATGATCAGGAGGTCCTGACCGTCGACCTTAACTTCGGTGCCGGACCACTTGCCGAACAGGATGCGGTCGCCGGCCTTCACGTCCAGGGCGACCAGATCGCCCTTGTCGTTGCGGGCGCCGGGGCCGACGGCGATGACTTCGCCTTCCTGCGGCTTTTCCTTGGCGGTGTCGGGGATGATGATCCCGCCCTTGGTCTTCTCTTCTTCTTCGACGCGCTTCACGAGCACGCGGTCGCCAAGAGGACGAAACTTCATCTGGAGTCTCCGTAGCGTTACGGGTTGGTGTTTTTATCGCTGGCGAGCAGGGCTGTTAGCAGTCGCCCGCCCTGAGTGCCAACGTGCCGGGGAGGTAGGTTGTACGGCGCATGGAGTCAAGACGCCGCAGCCGATCTGTCCTAGGTTTGCGGTCCATACGGGAGGTCACCGCAATGCTCGACCATCTAGGGTTCAAGGTTGTCGATTATAAGACGGCGAGGGTGTTTTATGATCGTGTTCTGGCGTCGATCGGCGTCGTGCCGCTGATGGACGTGACCGCCGAGCAGAGCGGAAGCGTCGCCTTCTGCGGCTATGGCCGGCCGGCCCCGGCGGCCCCTGGGGGCGGCCCGCGGGCGCACTTCTGGCTGGCGCAGGGAGACGGCATGGACAAGCCAAACCTGGGCCTGCACGTGGCGTTTTCGGCGCAAAGCCGGGCTCAGGTCGATGCGTTCTACGAGACGGCGCTGGCGGCGGGCGCCAAGGACAACGGCGCGCCGGGCCTGAGGCCGCACTATCACCCCAATTATTATGGCGCGTTCGTCATCGACGCGGACGGCCACAATATCGAGGCGGTCCATCACGGAGCGGAGTAAGCTCTCCCCATGGCTTCCCACACCCTTTCGACCGTCCTCGCCATTCTCGCCTGCATGATCGGCGGCGCCATGGGCGGATATCTGCTGGCCAGTCCGGACGGCGCCATGAAGCGGATCGGTCTGCTGCGGGAGTCCGAGACCGCGGGCCTGGCTCAGGCGCGGGCGGTGGGCGGAGCCCTGGTGGCGGCCCACGCGGTGGCGGCGGCCCTGCTGGGCTATGCGCCCCTGGCCGGGGCGGCCCTTTCCATCGGGCTTTCGGCCCTGTGGTTCGGCGGCGCGGCGTCGAGCCTGCTGAACAGGACGCCCGGCCGGCAGACCGGCGTGCTGCTGGCCCTGCTGATGGCCGCCAGCTTAGCCTCGCCGTTCTGGAGCTACGGCAAGATTCTGCTGACGCGGGGATTGATGGTTTGATCCAGGTCCTCCCCCACTGGGGGAGGTGTCCTGAAAGGACGGAGGGGGCCTGCTGAGTCAGCAAGCCCCCTCCACCACTTCGTGGTCCCCCTCCCCCAGCGGGGGAAGACCTTGGCCCTACCGAATTCCCGCCACTTCCAGGTCGCGGTCCTTTTCGGCGCGCCTGCGGGCGGCCAGATCGCCGTACTTCGAGTACTCCATACGGGCGATGGTGCGTTGGTGGACCTCATCCGGGCCGTCGGCCAGGCGCAGGGTGCGGATGCCGGCATAGGCCTTGGCCAGGCCGAAGTCGGTGGTCACGCCGCCGCCGCCGTGGGCCTGGATGGCGTCGTCGATGATCTTCAGGGCCAGGCGCGGGGCCGCGACCTTGATCATGGCGATCTCCAGACGGGCCGACTTGTTGCCGGCCTTGTCCATCATGTCGGCGGCCTTGAGGCACAGCAGGCGGCACATCTCGATGTCGATGCGGGCGTCGGCGATGCGCTCCTCCCAGACCGAATGGTCGGAGATGTACTTGCCGAACGCCTTGCGGCTCATCAGGCGCTTGCACATCTTTTCCAGCGCGACTTCCGCCGTGCCGATGGTGCGCATGCAGTGGTGGATGCGGCCTGGGCCAAGCCGCCCCTGGGCGATCTCGAAGCCGCGACCCTCGCCGAGGATAAGCGCTTCCTCGACCGGCACGCGGACGTTCTTGAGGATCACTTCGGCGTGGCCGTGCGGGGCGTCGTCATAGCCGAACACCGGCAGCATGCGGACGATCTCGATGCCCGGCGCGTCCAGGGGAACCAGGACCTGGCTCTGCTGCTGGTGGCGGCTGGGGTTGTCGGGATCGGTCTTGCCCATGACGATGGCGACCTTGCAGCGCGGATCGCCCACGCCAGAGGACCACCACTTGCGGCCGTTGATGACGTAGTGGTCGCCATCGCGTTCGATGCGGGTCTCGATGTTGGTGGCGTCCGACGAGGCCACCTCCGGCTCGGTCATCAGGAAGGCGCTGCGAATCTCGCCGTTCATCAGCGGGCGCAGCCAGCGCTCCTTCTGCTCCAGCGTGCCGTAGCGCATCAGCACTTCCATGTTGCCGGTGTCGGGCGCCGAGCAGTTGAAGACCTCCGAGGCGAAGCCGATCTTGCCCAGTTGTTCGGCGATCAGGCTGTATTCCAGGTTGGTGAGCTGCACGCCCTCGAACTGGAAGGTGTCATCCACATGGGTCTGGCCGCTGTGCGGCGGCATGAAGAAGTTCCACAGGCCGGCGGCCTTCGCCTTCTTCTTAAGCTCCTCGACGACCTGAACGACTTTCCAGCGCTCGTCGCCCAGGACGTTCATCTCGCGCTCGTATTCCGGCACGGCGGGGCGGATGTGCTCGTCCATGAAGGCGACCACGCGGTCCAGAAACATCCGTTGCTTGGGGGAGATGTCAAAATCCATGGCGCGGCCCATCCCTTATAGTTCAAACGCTTGTTTGATCGTATTTTGCACGAGTTGACGCGTGCGGCAAGCGCCGCCTTGCCGACTCCCGGGTGGAACGGCAGATTGGGCGCATGCATCTGAGAGCCACCCCCCTCGAGGGCCGCTATGTGCGGCTCGAACCCGTCACCCCGGAACTGCGCGACGAACTGCGCGGGGCCGTCGATTGCGATCCCGAAGCCTGGGAGATCATGTCGACCAATGGCTGCGGCGAAGGCTTTGACGACTGGTGGGGCGCCCTCCAGGCCGAGACCGATCGCGGCGAGCGCATCGCCTACGCCATCCGGCGGCTGGAGGACGGCAAGGTGGTCGGCACGTCCAGCTACCTGAACATGCGCCCCGCCCATAGCGGGTTGGAGGTGGGGGCCACCTTCCTGCACCCCGACGCCCGGTCCGGCCCGGTGAACCCGGAAGTCAAACGCCTGATGCTGACCCACGCCTTCGAGGCCGGGGCCATCCGCATCGAGTTCATGGTCGACGTGCGCAACGCCCGCAGCCAGGCCGCGGTGCTGAAGTTGGGCGCCAGCAAGGAAGGCGTGCTGCGCAACCACAAGATCACCTGGACCGGCCACGTGCGGGATACGGCGGTGTTCTCGATCACCGACTACGACTGGCCGGGCGTCAAGCAGCGGCTGGATTTCCGGCTGAGCGAGGATTTCGTCTGAGGGGGCGGTGCGTCCTTCGAGACGACCTCTGGCCTCCTCAGGATGACGGATTCAGTTGGCTAAAGGGCTCGCCATGCTGAGGAGCGCATAAGCGCGTCTCGAAGCACGCAAGGGGCCTACCGCATCCGCCGGTACCGCCACTCAGAGCGCCGGGGTTCGCCCTTCACGGTCCCCTCGATCGCAGCGCAGAGGTCCTCGTCGCAGCGGCGGTAGATGACGCGTTGCGGGAAGTCGTGGGCCTTGTTCTCGAACACAGCCTCGCCCGGCGGGCCGGGCAGGCGGACGAAGGCCGTCGGCGCCTGGCCGGGGATGGTGGCGGTGAAGGTCGGGCCCGCGGCTTCGGTGGTGATCGTCGTGGTCTCGACGAAGTCGGGCCGGTTCGGCCGCTTGGTGACGCTCACGCCTTTCATGACGCCGCTGGCGAGCGGCTCCCAGGTCTCGACGACATCCCGCTCGGCGGTCTTCTGCGTCCAGCTTCCGACCAGCCAGGACAGCTCCTCAACGGGCTGAACGGCTGGTGCGCTGGCTAGCAGGGTGATCAAGGTCAGGGCCTTCACGCTGCATCTCCCTTGGTTTTCCGGCGAGCCTTGAAGAAGCCGCGCAGCAGGTCGGCGCTGTCGTCCGCCATTATCCCGGCGTCGACGCTTGGCCGCCAGTGGCAGGTGGGCTGTTCGAAGAACTTCGGACCATGGGCCACGGCTCCGCCCTTGGGATCATCGGCGCCATAGACCACGCGGCCGATGCGGGCATGGCTGATGGCGCCGGCGCACATGGCGCAAGGCTCCAGCGTCACCACCAGGGTCAGGCCGGTGAGGCGATAGTTGCCAAGCTTTTGCGCCGCGATGCGCATGGCGGCGATCTCGGCGTGGGCGGTGGGGTCGTGGGCGCCGATGGGGCCGTTGCCGGCGGCGGCGACGATCTCGCCCGTGGCCGGATCGAGGATCACGGCGCCCACGGGGGTCTCCCCACGCTCGGCGGCGGCCCGCGCCTGTTCCAGCGCAAGGGCCATGGCGTCGTGCAGGGCGACTTGATCGTCAGGCGGTTCTTTGCGCATTTGCGACTTTACGGCCCATCGTGAGATGCGCCCGGCCCAAAGCAGGACGACATGAACAAGAAGACTTACGACCCCCACCTGAAGGACGAGGCCGCCAGCGGTCAAGGCGGCGACGCCGGCGGCGAGCGGATCGCCAAGGCCCTGGCCCGCGCGGGCGTGGCCTCGCGCCGCGAGGTCGAGCGCCTGGTCGAGGCCGGCCGCGTGGCCCTGAACGGGATTGTTCTGACCCATCCGGCCGTCAAGGTCGGCGACAAAGACATCCTGACCGTCGACGGCGTGGTGGTCGGCTCGGCCGAACCCACCCGCGTGTTCCGCTATCACAAGCCGGTCGGCCTGGTGACCACCCACAACGACCCCAAGGGGCGGCCGACGGTGTTCCAGGCCCTGCCCAAGGAGATCGGGCGGGTGATCTCGGTCGGGCGTCTGGATCTGAATTCCGAGGGCCTGCTGCTGCTGACCAATGACGGCGGCCTGACCCGCGCGCTGGAACTGCCGTCCAGCGGCTGGCCGCGCCGCTACCGCGCCCGCGCCTTCGGCCACACGACGCAAGAGAAGCTGGACCGCCTGAAGAACGGCATCACCGTCGAGGGCGTGAAGTACGGCCCCATCGAGGCCAGCCTGGACAAGGCCAAGGGCCCCGACAACTTCGGCCGCAACGTCTGGATCACGGTGACCCTGGCCGAGGGCAAGAACCGCGAAGTGCGCCGGGTGCTGGAAGCCCTGGACCTGAAGGTCAACCGCCTGATCCGCCTGGCCTATGGCCCGTTCTCGCTGGGCACGCTGGCGCCGGGCGAGGTGGAGGAGGTCGGGCCCCGGGTGATCCGCGAACTGCTGGCCGAGCACATCACGCCGGGCTCCATGCCCCTGGGCGACCGGCCGGCCTATCGCGGCTCCGGCGCGGTGGTCGAGGCGGACGAGCCCGCCCCCCGTCGCGGCGGCGGCAAGTTCGAGCGTCGCGCCCCTGGGCCGGAAAAGCGGGATGACCGCAAGGACAGCCGTCGCGGTCCGCCGCGCGCCGATGACCGCCGCGACGACGGCCCCCGCAAGCCGGGCGGTCGCGACTTCGTGCCCCGCCGCCCTCGCGACGAGGATGAGCGTCCGCGCGGCCCCGCCGCCCGTCCTGGTGTGAAGGCGGGGGGCTTCAAGAAGCCGTTCCGGGCGCCGGGCCTGGAGACCAGCGACCCGCGCCGCGCCGACAAGTCCCGCAAGCCCCGCCCAGGCGCAGCGGCGGACGCCGCCGCCGACAAGCCGGTCTACAAGGCCGGCTGGGCCAAGCCGAAAAAGAAGCCGAGCCACGCGCCCAAAAAGCCTGACGGCCCCAAGCGGCCGGGGCCGAAGAAGGGCTAGGGCATGCGGATCGTCTCGGGGACCTTTCGCGGCAAGGCCATATCCGCGCCGGAAGGCTCGGCCACGCGGCCGACTTCCGATCGCGCACGGCAGGCGGTGTTCAACATCCTGGAGCATGCCGACTGGTCGCCGGGGGTGCGCGACCTGCGGGTGATCGATGTGTTCGCAGGCTCGGGCGCTTTGGGCTTTGAAGCCATCTCGCGCGGGGCGGCCTTCTGCCTGTTCGTGGAGACGGATGAGGCGGCGCGCGGCGCGATCCGCGAGAACGTCGACGCCTTCGGCCTGTTCGGGAACACCCGCGTGCATCGTCGCGACGCCACGGACCTGGGCCAGCGCCCGGCCAGCGCCGGAGCGCCGTTCGAACTGGCCTTCCTCGACCCGCCGTATCGCAAGGGGCTGGGCGAGAAAGCCTTGGCCGGCCTGCTGTCCGGGGGCTGGCTGGCGCCCGGCGCCGTGGCCATGTTGGAGAAGGGCGACGACGAGCCGGCCCCTTCGGTGGATGGCTTCGAGCTGCTGGACGAGCGCAAGTACGGCGCGGCCAAGGTGTTCTTTCTGCGGGTGATCTGATGACGGCCCTGGCCAGCCTTCCACGACCCGGGCGAGCGGTGGTGGTCGGGGCCTCCGGCGGGATCGGCGGGGCCGTGGCCGAGTTGATCGAGGCCAGCGGGCTGGAGGTCGTGCGCCTGTCACGCTCGGCCGCCAGAGCCGAGGACCGGATCGACCTTGAGGACGAGGCCAGCATCGCCGCCGCGGCCGCCCGCCTGGCCGACGACGATATCCCCATCCGCCTGGTCTTCATCGCCAGCGGCCTTCTGCAGGGCGAGGGGCTGACGCCGGAGAAGACCTTCCGCGCCCTTGATCCGCAGATGCTGGCCAAGGCGTTCCAGGTCAATGCGATCGGTCCCGCCCTGGCGGCCAAGCATTTCCTTCCCCTGCTGCCGAAAACCGGAAAGAGCGTTTTCGCCGCCCTGTCGGCGCGGGTGGGGAGCATCGAGGATAACCGGCTTGGCGGGTGGCACGCCTATCGCGCGTCGAAGGCCGCGCTGAACCAACTGATCCGGACGATGGCGGTGGAGACCGCGCGCCTGCGGCCCGACGCGGTGCTGCTGGCCCTGCATCCGGGTACGGTGGACACGGGCCTGAGCCGGCCGTTCCAGTCGGGCGTAGCGGCGGAGAAGCTGTTCACCCCCGCTTACAGCGCCGCGCGTCTGCTGGAGGTGATCGATGGGACGGATGCGCAAAGCAGCGGCCGCCTGATCGCCTGGGACGGAACGCCGATCCCCTTTTGAGGGCGTCGCCCGCCGACAGCTTGGACCGTCGGCGGGCGGGTCGTCACCAGCGCTTGGCCGAAACCCGGTTGTCGAGCTGCGAGCGCAGCCTGTGCAGACCTTCTCGGGTGATGCGATAGGGCTGGCCGCGGTGGCTGGCGATCAGGCCACGTTTTTTCAGGGTCTTGAAGACGCCGAGGTTGCAGTCGCCCAGGCGCCATCCCTCATGGCTGAGGCATTCGGCGTCGATGATGGCGCCACGGTCGTCGCGCACGAGTTGGATGCGCCCGCCTTGTGCGAGCGCGTGCAGCGTCCTTTGCTGCGGTTTGGAGATGTTCACTTGAGGTCTTCCGAAGAGGCATGACGGATCGCGCCGCTGAGATCAGCGACGGGCGGTCAGGGGGCTCGCGGGACCGTCAGGCCTTTCGGCGGACAGTCCCTTAGGCCCAGGCCTCTTGGGCGGAAGACATCGGCATCCTCGGTTAGGAGGCTTCAGCCTAGCAGATCAGTCGTCCCAGGTCAGCACCACGGCGTCGGCGGAGCGCTCGTGCTGGCCGCTTCTCCTGCCCCGTACGCTTCGCTACAGGGCAGGAGAAAAGGGGTCAGCGTCTTCCGAACAGCCGCTCGATGTCGGCCAGTTTCAGCTCCACATAGGTGGGGCGGCCGTGGTTGCACTGACCGGAATGCGGGGTGGCCTCCATCTGGCGCAGGAGGGCGTTCATCTCGGCGCCGGTCAAGCGGCGGCCGGCCCGGATGGAGCCGTGGCAGGCCATGGTGCCGCAGACCTCGGCCATGCGTTCCTTGAGGGCCAGGGCCTGGCCATTCTCCGACAGGTCATCGGCGATGTCGCGGATCAGGGCGCCGGCGTCCGTCTCGCCCAGCAGGGCTGGGGTCTCGCGCACCAGCACCGCGCCGGGGCCGAAGCCCTCGACGATCAGGCCCATCTCGGCCAGCTCGTCGGCCTTGGCGACCACGCGCTCGGCCTCGGCAGGATCGAGTTCCACCACCTCCGGCAGCAGCAGGGCCTGGCGCGCGACGCCGCCGCCGGCCATCTCGACCTTCATCCGCTCATAGACCAGGCGCTCGTGGGCCGCGTGCTGGTCGACGATGATGATGCCGTCGCGGGTCTGGGCGACGACGTAGGTCTCGTGAAGTTGCGCCCGCGCGGCGCCGAGCGGGTGGTCGATGGGATCGACATAGCCGGGCTGGGACGCGGGAGAATGATCTGCGTAGGCGACGGCCTGTTCAAGCACCTCGCCAAAGCTGGGCTCGACCCGGGCGGACACCTGGGTCAGGCCCGGCAGGACGCCAGTGTGAGGCTGGGGGGCTGAAGGCGTCCAGCCCCCGGCGCTCCAGGCCGAGAAGCCGGCGGGGGATGGGCCGCCCTGGGGCCGGAAGCCGCCCAGGGCCGCGGCCGCGACGGTGGTCGAGGCACGGTGGCCGGCGGCGGCGAGGCTGTGGCGCAGGGCGCCGATCAGCAGACCGCGCACCAGGGCGGGATCGCGGAACCGCACTTCGGCCTTGGCGGGATGGACGTTGACGTCCACCTGGGTCGGGTCGAGCTCCAGATAGAGCGCCGCCGTCGGATGGCGGTCGCGGGCCAGATAGTCGGCATAGGCCGCCCGCAAAGCCCCTTGCAGCAGCCGGTCACGGACCGGGCGGCCGTTGACGAACAGGTACTGGTGGGCGGCGTTGCCGCGCGAATAGGTGGGCAGGCCGGCGAAACCGGTCAGGCGCACGCCGTCACGCTCCTGGTCGATCAGGATGGCGTTGTCCTGGAAGTCGCGGCCCAGGACGGCGGCGAGGCGGGCCAGCCGGCCGTCCGGTCCCGGATGCTCGGCCGACAGGCGCAGGACGCGCTTGCCGTCGAGGTCGAGGGTGAAGCCGACGGCCTCGTGCGCCATGGCCTGGCGCTTGATCTCCTCGGCGATGGCCATGGCTTCCGAACGCTCGGACTTCATGAACTTCAGCCGGGCGGGGGTGGCGTAGAACAGGTCGCGGACCTCGACCCGGGCGCCGTGCGGGCCGGGGAAGGCGGCGGGGGCCGGCTGGCCCATGGCGCCGCCCTCGACCAGCAGGCTGTGGGCGTCGGACGCTCCCTTTGCGCGGGAGGAGATCGACAGGCGGGCGACCGAACCGATGGAGGGCAGGGCCTCGCCCCGGAAACCCAAGGTGGCGATGCGCAGCAGATCCCAGGTGCCGTCTTCCTGCGGCGACAGCTTGGAGGTGGCGTGGCGCTCGACCGCCAGCAGCAGCTCGTCCGGCGACAGGCCGCAGCCGTCGTCGGCCACCAGGATACGGGTCAGGCCGCCGCCGTGAGCCTCGACCTCGACCCGCGTGGCGCCGGCGTCGAGGGCGTTCTCGACCAGCTCCTTGATGGCGCTGGCCGGGCGTTCGACCACCTCGCCGGCGGCGATGCGGTTGACGGTCTCGGGCGGGAGGCGGCGGATGGGCATGGTCAAGCTCGTTCCAAGCTGATCAATATAGGTCGATTCCGGGGCGGGGGCGTCGTGGAGACCGATCAATGCGTCGATTGATTGCGGGCCTGGCGATGGCCCTCTGCTTGGCGCCGGCTATCAGCCACGCCCAGGAACTGATCGATCCCGAAGCCATCCTGCTGGACGAGCTTATCGTCGAGGCGCGCCTGCCCGGTCCGGCCTGGTGGAAGGTCACCGATAGCGACAGCACGGTCTATGTGCTGGGCGCGCCTAGCGCCTTGCCCAGGGGGCTGGCCTGGGACCAGACGATCCTGAAACGCAGGTTGGACGGCGCCAACCGCCTGATCCTCCCGGCCGCGGCCACGGCGGGCCTTGGCGACATCGGCGGTTTGCTAGCCCTGCGCAAGCAGGCGCGGCGGGACGTGCAGCCCCTGCCGCCGCCGCTGCAGGCGCGGGTCGAGGACGCCGCCGTGCGTCTGGGCACGAAGGGCGAGCGGTATCTGGAATGGCGGCCGGTGGCCGGCGCTCTGATGCTGCTGTCGGACAACCGCAAGGCCATGAGGATCGACCCGGCCGAGCCGCACAAGGCCATCGGCAAGGCGGCCAAGAAGGCTCGAGTGAAGGCCGGTCGGGCGGCCACCTATGAGGCGGTGGTCCTGGGACGGGCGGTTCTGGCGGCGCCCGAGTCGGCGGGCCTGACCTGCCTGGACGTGGCGCTGGAGGAAGTCGAGGCCGGGCCGGTGGTGTTCCAGGCCACGGCCCGCGCCTGGGCGGAGGGGAATGTGCGCGCCGCCCTGGACGGCCGGCGCAGCTATGACCTGTGCATCAACGGCCTGCCGGGCATGGCCGATCAGGTGAACCAGGCCAACGCCGCCCAGGCCGCGGCCATCGCCGCGGCGCTGAAGACGCCGGGGCACAGCGTGGCGGTGATGAGCCTGCGCTCGCTGGTCAGCCAGAACGGCGTGCTGGACCGCCTGCGCCGCGACGGGCTGACGGTCACCACGCCTGACCAATGAAAAACGCCCGGCTGGAGGGCCAGCCGGGCGCGTCTTCAAACCGAAGCGTCGGTCCCTAGCGGGCCGTGCTGCGGTACCAGCGCACGACGTCGTCATGCATGGTCTTCATGGCTTCCGGGTTCAGATAGATCATGTGACCGGACGGGTAGTAGGTCAGCTCGACGTTCTTGCGCTGCGCGGGTTCGAGCATCATGTGCGAGACGTCGAACTCCAGGCCGTAGAACGGCGTGGCCATGTCGTAATAGCCGTTCAGCGCCAGGACCTTCAGGTGCGGGTTGTTGCGCATGGCCAGGGACAGGTCGACAGCGGTGTTGGGGGTGGTTTGGGCGCCGAAGCCCTGGCCCGGAGCGCGATGCCTCCAATCCCATTCGAAGCCGCCGGCGTCGCGGGCCGACAAGCGGTAGTCCAGGTCGGTCTTGTAACCGATGGTGTTGTTCACATAGTCGCGCACCATGCCGCCGTAGGGGCCGGTGATCGCGTCGTTGGAGATGTCGCCCTCTGGCGAGGCGCCGCCAGCGTCGGCGTCAACGCCGCGATAGCGGCTGTCCAGGCGGCCGACGGTCAGGCGCTGGTCGCGCAGCAGCTCCTTGCGGAAGCGGCCCAGCTCGACGCGCAGATTGTTGTTCAGGATGAACTGCGGCGACAGGCCCGTGAAACGCGCCATCTCATTGGCGACGGCGCTCTTCTCCTCGGCGGAGATGGTGTCGCCCTTGGCCAGGGCGGCGGCGTAACGACCGCTGGTGAACTCGCGCGCCTGCTGGACGAAGGTCGCCAGGTCGGCGGGGCGGTCCTGGACGCGGTTGTGATACCAGGCGGTGGCCGCGTAGGTCGGGAACAGCGTCATGTAGTTCTGGTCGTAGCCCGGCTGACGCACGCCGTAGTTCATGATCGAGGACAGCAGGATGACGCCGTTCAGGGCCATGCCGCTTTCCTGCAGCTCGTTGGCCAGGGCGCCGGCGCGAAGCGTGCCGTAGCTTTCGCCGAAGATGAACTTGGGCGAGGCCCAGCGGTTGTTGATCGTCACATAGCGCTGGATGGCGCGCGAGAACGCATCGACGTCCTGATCCACGCCGTAGAAGGTCTTGGCCGGGGTGTCGCCCAGGGGACGCGAATAGCCGGCGTTCATCATGTCGATGAACACCAGGTCGCTTTCACCCAGCAGGTTGTAGGGGTTGGCCTCCAGGGAGAAGGGCCCGGGCTTCATCACCTCCGGCTCGCCCGGCTTGATCCATTGCGGGCCGAACGAGCCCATGTGCAGCCACAGCGAGGACGATCCGGGGCCGCCGTTGAACAGGAAGGTCACCGGGCGCTTGGGGTCGGGCTTATCACCAGCGGTGTAGGCCACGTAGAACAGGCTGCCGGTGGGCTTGCCGTCGTCGTTGCGGATGGTGACCGTGCCGGCCGTCGCCTTGTAGCGCAGCGCCTTGCCGGCCACGTTGATGGTGTTGGTGATGGAGGCGGTCCGCTCTTCGGCGGAAGCCTTGACCCAGCCCTCGGAAGCGGCGGCGGGCTTTTCGCCCTTGGCTTCCGGCTTGTCCTGGGCGACGGCGACTGTGCTCGCCCCCAACATCAGGATGGTGGCGAGGGCGGTCAGCGTGGTTCGGCGCATATTGGTTTCAGTCCCTTCAAGGCGATGATGCGATCGCCGACGGTTCGAGCCGCCGGTCGTTCAAGTCCGTCTCGCAACGCGCCGTCTGGGACCGTGGCGACCGCGGGGGCCGCCACGCAGCCCGGACTTAGAGGCCCGGCAGTTTGATCCCGCCGCTGCCGCGGGAGATCACCACCGCCTTGCCGCCCGTGAGGGCTTTCAGGCGCTGCTCTTCGGCCTCGGCGCTGACGACTGGCGCGGACTGGCCGGCGGTGGCGGCGTCGCCGCCGGCAGCCGGTTGATCCTTGCGCCAGAACATCACGCGGTCGGCGAAGCTTTTGTCCTTGTGGGCGAGCTCACCGTTTTCGTCGTCGACGACGAAGCGGATCAGCGGGTCGGCGGAGCCGCCGCCGGCGCGGGCCACGAGGATGTTCTCGCCCTGCGAGCGATCGGCCGCGGCGGCCTGGCCCTGAAGCTGGGCGCGGGCGGCGCTGTCGGGCGCCAGTTCGGCGGCGCGCGGCTGGCCGGGTGCGGGCGGACGCAGGGAGAAATCGGGCGGCAGGACGAGCGGCGCCTTGGTGACGACGCGGAACTCATCCGGGGTGACCTTCGACATGCCCAGGGCCTTGGAGGCGCTCTGGCAGCCCGCCAATCCGGCGGCGCTGATGATGGCGGCGATCGCGACGACGCGGGTCAAACTCATGAAATCCAAGCTCCAGCGGCCGCCCCCGGCCTACATACGGACGTCGCAGATACCGCATTTGGAGGGGAGGCGTAAACGGCTTCACCTCACCTTGATCGTCGCAGTTTTGTTAGACGATCGTATACCAGATACGATTGCAGACTTGAAACAGTCGTTGTTATTTCGGCCGGCCCTTTAGGGTCAGCGTTTGGCGCTGTCCCCGAACAGGCTGTCGATCAGCAGCAGCACCACGCCGACGGTGATTCCAGCGTCGGCGATGTTGAACACCCACGGAAAATAAAGCCGCGAGAAGTCCAGGAAGTCGGCCACGGCGGCGAAGCGAACCCGGTCGATCAGGTTGCCCAGCGCGCCGCCGATGACGAGGCCGAGCGCAAGACCCAGCATCGGGCGCTCGGTCTTGCGCGCCCAGCCGGCCAGGAAGAAGGCCACCGCCAGGGAGAAGCCGGCCAGAGCCCAGCGGGCCAGGTCGTGCCCGGCCTGCAGCAGGCCGAAGCTGACGCCCTGGTTCCACACCATGGTCAGGTAGAAGGGGCCCGCCACCTCGACCGACCCCCGCAGGGGCAGGTCGTAGATGTTGAGGATCCAGTACTTCACCGCCTGATCGACGACGATGACCGCCGCGGCGATGGCGTAGGCGATCCAGCCCCAGCGGGTGATGTTCGGCTTAGCCATGGGCGGCATCCCAGGCGGCGACGGCTTGAGCGTCCCGCAGCGACAGGTCCGGATAGCGAGGATCGGAGCCGACCTCCGGCAGGACCCGCCAGGAGCGGGCGCACTTGGCGCCCTGGGCGAGGGTGGGTTCGACCGCCACGGCCTTCACGTCTTCCGAGCGGAAGGCGTCAGCCGGACCGTCGCCGGCGACCAGGGTCGCCTGGCTGGTGCGGAAGATTTCGGCGGCGTCCAGGCCGTCGAAGGCGGCCAGCAGGTCGGCGTCGGCCACATGGACGACCGGCGCGGCTTCCAGCGCCGAGCCGATGCGCTTTTCACGGCGCTCGATCTCAAGGGCGCCGGTGACCGCTCGGGTGACCAGCTCGACCTTGGCCCAGCGGGCGGCCTCGGCGTCGTTCTTCCACTCGGCCGGGGTTTCCGGAATCACGCGCAGGCAGTTGGAGCCGGCGTCGGGGAAGCGCGTGGTCCAGGCTTCCTCCATCGTGAACGGCGTCAGCGGCGCCAGCCAGATGGTCAGGCGCTCGAAGACGGCGTCCATCACCGTGCGGCAGGCCCGGCGGCGTTCGCTGTCGGGGCTGTCGCAGTAGAGAGCGTCCTTGCGGATGTCGAAATAGAAGGACGACAGGTCCTGGGCGCAGAACTCGGCGATGGGGCGCAGGACGTCGCTGAACCGGTACTCGGCGTAGGCGGCGCGGACCTGACCATCCAGTTCGTGCAGGCGGTGCAGGACATACCGTTCCAGCGGCGGCATCCGGTCCAGCGGCAGGCGCTCGGCGTCGTCGAAGCCGGCCAGGGCGCCCAGCAGGTAGCGCACCGTGTTGCGCAGCTTGCGATAGGCGTCGGCGACGCCCTGCAGGATCTGCTTTCCGATGCGCTGGTCGTCGGCATAGTCCACCGAGGCGACCCACAGGCGCAGGATCTCGGCGCCGCTTTCCTTGATGACCGACTGCGGGGCGATCGTGTTGCCCTTCGACTTCGACATCTTCTCGCCGTTCTCGTCGAGGGTGAAGCCGTGGGTCAGGATCGCATTGTAGGGCGCGCGGCCGCGGGTGCCGCAGCCTTCCAGCAGTGACGACTGGAACCAGCCGCGATGCTGGTCGGAGCCTTCGAGATAAAGGTCGGCGGGCCATTTGGAATCGGCGCGGCCCTCGATGGTGAAGGCGTGGGTGCAGCCGCTGTCGAACCAGACGTCGAGGATGTCCTCGATCTTCTCGTAGCGGGCCGGATCGTGCGCGCCGAGGAAGTCGGTCACCGGACGGGTGAACCAGGCGTCGGCGCCCTCGGCCTTCATGGCGTCGATGATGCGCTGATTGACCTCGGGGTCATGCAGCGGCTCGCCCGTCTCCTTGTCGACGAACATGGCCAGCGGCGTGCCCCAGTTGCGCTGGCGGCTGATCAGCCAGTCCGGGCGCGTCTCGACCATGCCGCGGATGCGGTTGCGGCCCTGGGCGGGGTGGAAGGCGGTGGCGTCGATGGCGGCCAACGCCTTGTTGCGCAGGGTCCCACCCTCGCCCTCATGGTCCATGCGGATGAACCACTGGGGGGTGTTGCGGTAGATCACCGGCGCCTTGGAGCGCCAGCTGTGGGGATAGGAGTGCTCCAGCCGGCCGCGGGCAAGCAGGGCGCCAGCCTCGATCAGCTTCTCCATCACCGCGCCGTTGGCGGGGCCGAACTTGCCGGCCTTCTTGCCCTCGGTCTCCAGCACCTTGAGGCCGCCGAACAGGGCGACGGACGGATAGTAGGCGCCGTCCGGGTCGACGGTGTCGGGGATCTCGCGGTGGCCGTGGGCGAGCCAGACCTGATAGTCTTCCTGGCCGTGGCCGGGGGCGGTGTGGACGAAGCCCGTACCCGCGTCGTCGGTGACGTGATCGCCGGCCAGCATGTGAACCGGGAATCTATAGTACTGGTCTAGCTTGGCGAGTGGGTGGGCCAATCTCAGCAGATTGTCGGGATTGACGTCGCCGACCCGCTCGAACTTCGCGATCTTCGCGGCGGCAAACACCTGCTCTGCAAGCTTGTCGGCGACGATCAGTTGCTCCCCGATGGTGACCCAAGGCTCGAATTCCAAGCCCTCCTCAATCGCCTCCACTCGGTACAGGCCATAGGAGATTTCTGGGTTGTAACTCACGGCCCGATTGGCGGGGATGGTCCAAGGCGTGGTGGTCCAGATGAGGACAGATGCACCAAGGCCTAGGGCCTTCGGCTCATCTTTCGTCGCGCCGACCTGCCCGGTGCTCGTCACCGGGAACTTCACCCAGATCATCGGCGAGACCTGGTCGTGGTACTCGACCTCGGCGTCGGCCAGGGCGGTGCGCTCGACCGGGCTCCACATCACGGGCTTGGAGCCGCGATAGAGCTGGCCGCTCATCAGGAACTTGTGGAACTCGCCGGTGATCTTGGCTTCGGTCGCGTAGTCCATGGTCGCATAGCGGCCTTCCCAGTTCCCCAGGACGCCGAGGCGCTTGAACTCTTCCTTCTGGATCTCGATCCACTCGCCGGCGTATTCGCGGCAGCGCGAACGGAACTCGGCGGCGGGAACCTCGTCCTTGCGGCGGCCCTTGGCGCGGAACTCTTCCTCGATCTTCCACTCGATGGGCAGGCCGTGGCAGTCCCAGCCGGGCACGTAATCGACGTCGAAGCCCAGGGCGAAGCGCGAGCGGACGACGAAGTCCTTCAGCAGCTTGTTCAGCGAATGGCCGATGTGGATCGGGCCGTTGGCGTAGGGCGGGCCGTCATGCAGTACGAACAGGGGCGCGCCGGCGTCCTGGCGCGCCTTGCGCATGGCGCCGTAAAGGTCGCCCCAGTCGGCGAGGATCTGCGGCTCCTTCTGGGGCAGGCCGCCGCGCATGGGGAACGGGGTTTCGGGCAGGAAAACCGTCTCGCGATAGTCGCGGCCGGTGGTCGGGGTGGCGTCGTCGGCCATGGTCATTCGTCTCGAAAAATCAGGCGCCGTCGTCAGACGGCTTCGCCGCTGCGGGGAGCGGAGGGGGCGGTGATCGGCGATCCCGGCGCGCGCGCGGCCTCAGCGGGCGGCGTCACGCCGGGCGCGTAATTCGCGGAATGGACCGAAGGAAGGTCATCGGCGGCTGATACCAGAGAAGGGGCGGGGGCGTCACCCGTCTTGCGGGGAAACAACGGCAGACCGGATATCCATGCGCGCATCGGCCGCTCGAACGCGAACAGCGAGACATAGGCGACGATCATCAGCAGGGGCGCCGAAAGGGCGATCCAGACGTCATGGCCGATCCCCGTCCGCCGGGGCAGCTGCTGGACGAAGAACAGCAGGAAGAAGGCGTGCCACATGTAGAGCGAGTAGGTCAGCTGACCCAGCGGCGCCAGGCGGCGGGTCAGGCCGTCGACCTTGCCCCGCAGGTCCGCCGCCAGGGCCGTGGCCGCGCAGGCATAGACCACCAGCACCAGGATCGCCTTGGGGACCCGAAAGTACATGCCGAGGATATAGGCCAGGGTCGTGGCGGCCAGCAGCAGCTTGGGCGCGGGCAGCAGGCGCAGCTTGTCGCGAATGGCGTAGAGGCCCAGTCCGATCATGAAGGCGGGCAGGGCGCGCATGACGCCCCAGTCGAAGGTCCACTCCCACCAGGGCCGGTTGATCGGCCCGGCCCGGCCGACGGCGTAGAGGAAGACCAGCACCAGGGCGGCGGCCAGGAACAGGCTCCAGGCGCGGCGATAGAGGATGAGGAAGGCCGGCAGGGCCACGTACATCATCATCTCGGCCCCGATGGACCAGCTGGGGAAGTTGAACCTCAGGCCGCCGCAGTTTGGGATGGCGTGCAGGAACAGGGCCGTGGGCGCCAGGCAGCCGATATCCAGCTTGGCGAAGCGGCCCGGCATCAGCCAGGCCTGCAGCGGCAGGAAGGCCAGCAGGGTCAGCCAGTGCAAGGGCGCCAGCCGCGCCACCCGCTTTTGCAGGAAGCGGCCATAGTCGGCCGGGGTCTTCAGCCGCCCGGCATAGGCGTGGGCGATGACGATGCCCGAGACCACGAAGAACAGATCGACCAGAAGGTTCAGCGGCCCCGACCGCTTGATCATGTCCTCGCCCAGGTCCGGCAGGCGCAGTTCGCCCATCAGATGGAAGAAGACGATCCCGGCCGCCGCCAGGAACCGCAGGGCGTCGAGGTGCAGAAACTCGTCGCTCTCGGTCTGGAGCCGGGGCAGGCGCAAGAAAAGGGGCCGGAACGCAACCATGCGCGGTTATTGGGCGACGCCTGTCGATCGAGCAAGAGGCGGCGTTCATCGCGGCGACCGCTGCTATGTCTCGACGGTCGCCGAAACTGCCCCTATCCCTTTCGCTTCAAGTTCCGGGGGGAGTTCCATGGGCAAGCGTATGTTGATGGCGGCCGTGGCCGCGACGGCTCTTATGGCGGCGGCGCCGCAACTGGCGCAGGCGCAGGCGGCCAAGCCCGCCGCTGCTTCCAGCGTCGAGCGCAAGGAGGGCCTGCTGCCCGTCCTGGTGGACGCCGCGCAGGGCAAGGTGATGTTGTCACTGCCCAAGCCCGGCAAGGACGGGATCGCCGGCCGCTACATCTACATGCCCGCGCTGAAGACCGGCCTGGGCTCGGCGCCGATCGGCCTGGACAAGGCGGCGGCGGGCGAGGGGCGGCTGCTGGTCTTCCGCCGCATCGGCGGCAAGGTCGTGGTCGAGTACGAGAACCCTAAGTTCCGCGCCGAGGGGGCCGGGCCTGACGAACAGGCCGCCGCCCGCGACAGCTTCGCCTATTCCACCGTCTGGGCCGGCAAGATCGAGCGCGAGGAGGCCGACGGCCGCCTGGTGGTGGACATCTCCAGCTTCCTGACCCGCGACGTCATGGGCATCGCCGACTCCCTGAAGCGGGGCGGCGAGGGCGGCTTCAAGCAGGTGGCGGACCTGTCGCTGGCCGACGCGGCGGCGACCAAGGTGTTCCCCGACAATATCGAGATGGAGGCGCGGCTGACCTTCGCCTCCGAAACGCCGGGGCCGGAGGTGCGCAACATCGCGCCCGACTCCAAGCTGATCACCCTGGCGGTGCGCCATTCGCTGATCAAACTGCCGGAGCCGGGGTTCGAGGTCCGCGCCTTCGACCAGCGCTCGGGCGCGTTCGGCAACATCGTCAACGACTACGCCGCCCCGCTGGGCGACCCCATCGTGCAGCGGCTGGTGTCGCGCTTCCGCCTGGAGAAGACCGATCCGGCGGCGCCCAAGTCGCGGGTGAAGAAGCCCATCGTCTTCTACGTGGACCGCGCCGCGCCGGAACCGATCCGCACCGCCCTGCAGGAAGGCGCGGCCTGGTGGGCCAAGGCGTTCGAGGACGCCGGCTATATCGACGCCTATCGCGTGGAGATCCTGCCCGAGGGCGCCGACCCGCTGGACGTTCGCTACAACGTCATCAACTGGACCAACCGGGCGACGCGCGGCTGGTCCTACGGCCAGGCGATCGCCGATCCGCGCACGGGCGAGATCATCAAGGGCTCGGTCCTGCTCGGCTCGCTGCGGGTGCGCCAGGACATGATGATCTTCGAGGCCCTGGTGGGCGCCGACAAGGTCGGGACCGGCACGCCGAACGATCCGGTGGTGGCGTCCCTGGCCCGCATGCGCCAGCTGTCTGCGCACGAGGTGGGCCACGCCCTGGGCTTCGCGCACAACTTCGCCGCCAGCACCCAGGGCCGCGAGTCGGTCATGGACTATCCCGCCCCGCGCCTGAGCGTGGCCAATGGCCAGATCGACCTGTCGGACGCCTATGGCGTCGGCGTCGGGGCCTGGGACAAGTTCATCGTCGATTGGCTGTATGGCGACAAGGCGAGCGCCGACGCCAAGGCCGCGGCGGCGGGCAAGCTGCGCTACACTACGGACGCGGACGCCCGCTCGGGTACGTTCGGCCAGCCCTGGGGCAGCCTGTGGGATGATGGTTCGGACCCTGCGGCGGAACTGGTCCGCATGATGGGCGTGCGCAAGGTCGCGGTGGAGACCTATGGCCTGAAGGCCCTGCATCCGGGCGAGGGCGCCAACGAGCTGCGCCGCAAGTTCGTGCCGGTCTATCTGCTGCATCGCTATCAGGCCGAGGCGGCGGTGAAGCTGATCGGCGGGCTGGACTTCGCCTATTCGGTGAAGGGCGACGGGCATGAAGCGGCCGCCGTGGTTCCGGCCACGCACCAGCGCGCGGCGCTGGACGCGCTGATGACCACTCTGGAGGCCGCCAACCTGGACGTGCCGGAGGCGGTGCTGCCTTACCTATCCTCGGGCAATTCCGGCGACAGCGACCGCCAGCACGAGATCGAGGTGTTCCGCACCATGGGCGGGCCTGTGTTCGACCCGCTGGTGGCGGCCGATGTGGCGGCGGGGATGACCCTGAGCAACCTGCTGGACCCGACGCGCCTCAACCGCGTGGCCGACCAGCATCGCCGCGACCCGGCCAATGTGGGCGTGGACGAGCTGACCCGCCGCATCCTGGCCAGCGCCTTCGACGGCTCGGTCCCCGCCGGCCGTCTGGCCGACGTGCGTCGCCGGGTGCAGGCGCGGACGGTGTTCGCCCTGGCCGCAGCTAAGGACGATCCGAACGTGTCGCCGACCGCCGCCTCGATCCTCGCCGCGCGGCTGGACGACCTGGCCAAGCGGCTGGGGTCGGCCAAGGGGGCGGACGCCGAGAGCGTGCATGCGCGCTGGCTGGCCGGTCTGCTCAACGACCGTGACAAGCTTGCGCCCTTGTTGGCCCAGGAACGCCGCATCCCCGCCACGCCGCCTGGCATGCCGATCGGCGGCGAGACGGACTGGTTCGGGGACTTCTAGGGCTCCAGGTCGAGGGCGGCCTTGCCGCTGCCGTCCATGTAAAAAGGTGTCGAGACGTGCTCGTGGTGGATTCGCCACGAGCCATCGATCTTGCGCAGGCCCAGAGTCATTCGCGTCCAGACGCTGGGTCGCTCGCCGTCCGTCTTGAGCCCGAAGATGCGCAGAAAGCCGTAGGCGAGGGCCAGATGGTCGCTCCTGTCCACGGCGAGGTCGCGGACCTCATAGCCGATGGCGCCTTCCCAAGTGCCGAACCACGCGGTCAGGCCTTCGCGCGCGCCCTCGACATCTCCCGTCATGGCCAGGGGCGGGGCCAGATCATAGCTGACGACCTGACCGGCGTAGGTCGCGAGGGCGCGGTCGGCGTCCTTGTCGCGGATGGCCTGCGAGCGGGCTTCGATCAGGGCGCGGATGTCGGCTTCGTCGGGGCTCATGGGGCGTCCTCCTTGGGGCTGTTGCCCGAAGGACGCACGGCGGCCGATCAGTCCGACAATCAGGCCCCCAGAATCTTCCGCGCCTGGGCTTCATCCCGGCGGATCTGCTCGACCATGACCTCGATGGAGCTGAACTTTTCCTCGGGACGGAGGAAGGCGATCAGCTGGGTCTCAAGGTTCTGGCCGTAGAGATCCTCGTCGAAGTCGAACAGCCAGGTCTCCAGCCGCGTCTCGACCTCGCCGGTGGTGGGGTTGTTGCCCAGGTTGGCGACCCCCGGAACCACGCGGCCGTCGGGCAGGCGGGTGCGGGTGGCGTAGACGCCCAGCCTGGGGACCACGTAGTCCTCCAGCGCCACATTGGCTGTGGGGAAGCCAAGCTGCCGGCCCAGCTGGCGGCCGCGACGCACGATGCCCTCGATGGCGAAGGGCTGACCCAGGATGTGGGCGGCTTCTTCGGGGTGGCCTGACCGCAGTGCTTCGCGCACGCCGGTGGAGGAGAACTTGCCGCTCTCTTCGCCCACGGCTTCCTCGACTGAAACCGAGAAGCCAAGCTCGTCGCCATAGGCGCGCATCAGGTCGGCGCTGCCGGTGCGGCCACGGCCAAAGGAGATGTCGAAGCCTACGGCCACGTGGCGTACGCCCAGGCCCTGCTTCAGAACCTTCTCGGCGAAGTCGCGGTCGGTCAGGCTGGCCATCTCGAAATCGAAGGGCAGCAGGTAGAGCCGCCGCACGCCCAGGGCCTCAAGGGCGCGGGCCTGCTGGTCGTGGCTCATCAGCTTGAAGGCCGGCTCGTTGGGCCGGAACAGGCGGCGTGGATGCGGGTCGAAGGTGATGACGCCGAGCGGGGCGTCGAGCCGCCTGGCCGCCTCGGCCGCCGCGCCGATGACGTGCTGGTGGCCCTGGTGGACGCCGTCGAAGTTGCCCAGGGCTACGGACGCGCCGCGATCCTCGGGACCCAGGTCCTTCCAGCTATGGATGATGCGAAGGGTCAATCAGGCGCTCCGGCGGGGGACCATGACCACGGCCTCGCCGTCGACCACGGCCTTGCCGTTCACGGTGCAGACGGTGGCGAAGGTGACGCGGGCCTTGGCCTCGTCGATGGCGGTGATCTCGACACGGGTCACCACCTCCGCGCCGATCTTCACCGGGCGTTTGAAGGACATGGACTGCGAGATGTAGATCGCGCCGGGCCCGGGCAGGTTGGTCCCTATGGCGGCCGAGATATAGGCGCCCGACAGCATGCCGTGGGCGATCCGCTCGCCGAAGGACGTACCCGCCGCGAACTCGGCGTCCAGATGGACCGGATTGGTGTCGCCGCTGACCGCTGCGAACTTCTGGATGACGTCCTCGGTGACCAGGTTGGTGGTCTGCGCGGACATGCCGACGCTCAGGTCTTCCAGGAAATGGCTCTTCACCCGCGCTCTCCTCGCCGTTCCGGCATTCTTATGTTGCGGCGCCGTTGTACCCCGTGCGGGGGCGATGTCACCAGACGAGGTCGCCCATGGCGAAGGCGGCGGTGGTCCCCTCTGCGGCCAGCAGGGCTTCGACCGCGGGGGCGTGCAGGCGGCCGTCGGGACCCATGGCCTTCAGGCCGTGGATGCCTTTGGCGATGAACAGGCAGTCCAGCTTTTGATTTTCGGCGCCCAGGACGTCGGTGATGACGCCGTCGCCGATGCACAGCACGCGGCTGCGGTCGGCCGGGCGGCCCAGCAGGCGTTCGGCCTCTGTTAGCGCAAGGTCGTAGATCGGGGCGTAGGGCTTGCCGGCCATCAGCACCTGGCCGCCCAGGGTCTCGTAAAGATCGGCGAGGGCGCCGGCGCAGTAGATCAGCTTGTCGCCGCGTTGCACCACGCGGTCGGGATTGGCGCAGATCAGGGGCAGCTTGCGGTCGGCCGCGACCTGCAGGCGCTCGCGGTAGTCCTCCGGCGTTTCGGTCTCGTCGTCATAGAGGCCGGTCATGGAGATGAAGGCGGCGTCCTCCGCATCCGCGAAGGCCAGACCCAGGCCATCATAGAGCGGGCCGTCGCGCACGGGGCCGACGGTCCAGACCGGGCCGGGAGCGCGTTCGGCCAGCAGGGCGCGGGTGGCGTCGCCGGAGGTGACGAAGGCGGCCCACGACTCCTGCGGCACCTTCAGTTGCTCAAGCTGGGACAGCACATCGCTGGCCGGGCGGGGCGCGTTGGAGATCAGCACCACGGGACCGACCTCGGCGTTCCAGCGGGCCAGGGCGGCGCAGGCCTCGGGGAAGCTTTCGCGCCCGTTGTGGATCACGCCCCAGACGTCGCACAGCAAGACGTCGTAGCGATCTTTGAGTTCGGACAGGCCGGCGGGGAGCAGGGGAGCAGGGCGCATGCCCCGGCGGTAGCGGGGATCAGGCGTTCCGGTCAACTCGCATCATGGAAGATGACGCCCATGGTGCGCCGCCGGCCGCTGCGGATTTCGCTGACGCCGTGGCGCAACATGCGGCGGTGGACGCCACGCGTTCCCTCCGCCGGACGTTCACGCACGGCGAAGATCACGCTCTCGCCCTTGAACAGGGGTACGACCTGGGGCGCGGACTGCTGGCGGGGGCGCTGCTCGACCAGGACGAACTCGCCGCCCTCGAAATCCACGCCCGGCTCGTCCAGCAGGAAGGCGGCCTGCAAGGGAAAGACGTGCTCTCCATAAAGGTCCTGGTGCAGGCAGTTATAGTCGCCCGGACCGTAGGTGAGCAGCAGCGGCGTGGGGCGAAGCTGCCCGCCGTCGCGGCAGCGGGCCAGCATCTCGTCCAGGGTCGGCGGGAAGCGGCGGTCCTCCGACAGGCGCTCGGCCCAGCGGTTGGCGATGGCCGACAGGTGCGGATAGAGCCCGGCGCGCAGGATCTGGACCGTATGGGGCAGGGGGTAGCTGAAATACTTGTACTCACCCCGGCCAAAGCCGTGCCGAGCCATGACCACCCGGCTGCGAAAGCCGGCGTCCTGTGGGTAGAGGCCGGCCAGGGCGGCGCAATCGGCGTCGTCGAGGACGCGGCCGGTCAGAGCCCAGCCGCGGGCGTCCAGTTCGGC
This sequence comes from Caulobacter sp. NIBR2454, assembly GCF_027474405.1. GTDB lineage: Bacteria > Pseudomonadota > Alphaproteobacteria > Caulobacterales > Caulobacteraceae > Caulobacter. Next base: position 3,077,365 of record NZ_CP114871.1, on the reverse strand, counting down.
GGCGATGCGCGGCCAGTCGAGGGTGTCGGGAGCGATCATCGGGCGGGTATGGCCGGTTCTGACGAGTTGAGCATTCCGAACCTTGCGATGTGCTCCAGTCTCGCCTCCCTAGGCCTTGTGCCTAGGGTCCCTGTGTCCGCTCGTTCAGCGCCTGAATTACAAGCTCCGAGGCGGCTGATGCAGGGACCCTCGCCACAAGGGCGAGGGAGGCGGCGATAAAAGCTCCAAACGATGCGAGTGTCCTTGCCAGGCTTGGCCCCGCCATGCCCCCATGCGCTGGGGAACAGGCGCTGTACGACGTCTAACTCCTGGGGGGCGCTACGCCCGTTGAGCATGGATCACGACCGATGATGAAACGGGCTATGCCCGGCGCGCTTGTCGCGCTGCTGATGACCACCACCGCCTATGCGGCGCCGTTGCCGACATTGAAGAAGGAAGCCGTCGCCGGCGTCGAGGCCCGGGCCAAGCTGGCCCAGCAGATGAACGATTCGATCTTCAGCTTCGGGGAGCTGGGCTTTCAGGAGGTCGAGACCTCCAAATACATCACCGGCGTGTTGGAGAAGAACGGCTTCACCATCCAGCGCGGGACCTCGGGCCTGCCCACCGGCTGGGTCGCCACCTGGACCAACAAGACCGGCGGGCCGGTCATCGCCCTGGGCTCGGACATCGACGGCATTCCCAAGTCCTCGCAGACGCCGGGCGTCCCGTATCGCAAGCCGCTGGTGGAGGGCGCGCCGGGGCACGGCGAGGGCCACAACTCCGGTCAGGCCGTGAACGTGGTCGCCGCCCTGGCGGTCAAGGAACTGATGGAGCGCGACGGCATCGCCGGCACCCTGATGCTGTGGCCGGGCGTCGCCGAGGAGCTGGTGGCCAGCAAGGCCTACATGGTCCGCGACGGCGTGTTCAAAAACGTGGATGCGGTGATCTTCACCCACGTGGGCGACAACCTGCAGACCACCTGGGGCAAGGCCTCGGGCACCGGTCTGGTGTCGATCCAGTACACCTTCAAGGGTGAGACCGCCCACTCGGCGGGCAAGCCGTGGCAGGGCAAGTCGGCCCTGGACGCGGTGTCGCTGATGAACGCCGGCTGGGAGTTCCGCCGCGAGCACATCCGCCCGGAGCAGCGGTCGCACTATGTGATCACCGACGGCGGCGACCAGCCCAACGTCGTGCCCGAGCGCGCGACCGTCTGGTATTATTTCCGCGAGCAGGACTTCAAGAAGATCGCCGACCTCAAGGCCATGGGCGACAAGATCGCCGACGGCGCGGCGATGATGACCGACACCACGGTGACCCAGCGCGTGGTCGGCTATGCGGCCCCGCGCCACTTCTCCAAGCCGATCGCCGAGGCCGCCTACGCCAACATCCAGGCGGTGGGCCTGCCCAAGTGGGACGCTGACGATCAGGCTTTCGCCAAGGCGGTGCAGGCCAATGTCGGCGCCGACAAGACCGCGGGCCTGGATACCGAGCTGAAGAAGCTGGAGCCTCCGCTGGAAGAACCCCGCAGCGGCGGGTCGGATGACATCGGCGACGTGTCGTGGGCCGTGCCGACCATCACGGTGAACTATCCGTCCAACATCCCGGGCCTGCCGGGTCACAACTGGCGCAACGGCATCTCCATGGCCACGCCCATCGCCCACAAGGGCGTGGTGGCCGGCTCAAAGGTGGTGGCGATGACGACCCTGGACCTGCTGATGAAGCCGGAGCTGCGCAAGGCGGCCAAGGACTACTTCACCAACGTCCAGACCAAGAACGAGAAATACGCCCCACTGATCGGCGACGCCAAACCGCCGGTCGAGTTGAACACCGGGATCATGGCCCAGTACCGGGAGCAGATGCGCCCGTTCTATTACGACGAGACTAAAGGCCAGACCTATCTGGAACAGCTCGGCGTCAAGTGGCCGACGCTCGACAAGGGTCCGGCGAAATAAGGTGCAGGCGGGGTGGGGTTTTCCCTGCCCCGCTCTTCCCGGCGAAGGCCGGGACCCAGATTCATCCGATGAGCCAGCAGTGCTTCACCTGGGTCCCGGCCTTCGCCGGGATGAGCGGATTTTAGAGTTTAGCGCCCCACCCGGCGGCGCAGGGCTTCGCGGAAGAACTGGGACGGGGCTTCGGCCTCGGCCAGGACCGCGTCGCGCACCACCCGGGGCTCGCCGAACAGGTTGCCCTGGCCGTAGCCGATGTCGAGGTCGAGCAGGTCGACGATCTGACGTTCGCTCTCCACCTTCTCGACGATGACCTCCAGACCATAGCGGCGGGTCAGCGCGGCGAAGTCGGCGGCGTGCAGGTCGGGTAGGGAGGCGAGCACGAGGCGGCCGCCTTCCTCCTCCAGCTGGTCGAGCAGCATCTGGGCCCCGACCTTGATGAACTTCACGTCGGCGCGGGCCAGGTCCTGGAAGTCGAGATCCAGGTCGCTGACCTTGTCGATGCTGAAGCGGAAGCCGAGCGCGGCGAGACGGGCCATGTGGCGGGCCTCGACCGGACCGCGCTGGTCAAAGGCGATCTGGCCCAGTTCAAAGATCAGCGAGCCGGACAGGTCGCGGTTGGCCGACATAAATTCGAGGAACTGCGAGAAGAACGCCTCGTCGCCCAGGCTGTTGAGCGAGATGTTGCAGAAGATGCCGACCTTGCGGTCGTTGCGCGCTAGGCGGCGAACCACCTGCACGCAGCGGAACAGCAGCAAGTTGTCGATGGCGGCGACCAGACCCTCGGGCTCCGCGACGGCCAGATACTCTGCCGGCATCATCACGCGATTGCCCTCGTCCCGAAGGCGCGAGAAGCTCTCGTAGAAGACCATCTTGCGCTGCGGCAGGCCGACGATGGGCTGCAGGTAGAGGTCGACGCGGTTCTCGGCCAGGGCGTCGCGGACGGTGTCGAGCAGGGCGACCGACTGTTGCGAGCGCGGGCGGCTGGTGTCGTAGCGAACGGCCGCGACTTCCTGCGACAGCTGGGTCTCCAGCTTGTCGCTCATGCGCTGGACCACGTCTTCCAGCATGTGGACTTCGCTGGTCAGCTCTTCCGAGCGGCGCAGGGCGTCGTCGGTGACGGTCTCGACCACCTCGGTCAGCCGGGCGTCGATGCGCTCGACCTGGGTCAGCAGGATGGAGTGGGCTTCGCGGAGGGCGTCGACCTCGCCTTCCAGCTGGGCGGCTTCGATCATCCGGCCGATCAGGCCGTGGAAGGCCAGACACAGGCCAAGGCCGCCGACGAAGGCCGAAACGCCCGCACCCCAGCCACCGCCATTACGCCAAATCGTAAGGGCGACGATCAGGGACAGACAAAGATAGGCGCCGATCAACAGCGCCAGGGTCAGCTTCCGCATTATCCCGCCAAGGAATCGCCTGTGCGAATCAACCAGCAGTATCGGCTGGTTAGAGAGTCGGCGGCAAACGGATAACGCCTTTCAAGCTTTGCCGTTCGCTGCGTCATAGGCGCTCACCACGGCCTTGGGTGCGACCTTGCGCCAGCGGCGCTCCAGCAGGCCAAGCAGCACCGCCGGTTCCACCGGTCCGATACGGACCAGCACCATGCGGTAGTTCCGGAAGTGGTCGGTGAAGTGGAAGATGTCCGGCTCGGCCTCGATCAGCATGTCGCGCTCGTCGAAATCCACCTCCTGGACCACGATGCTGTCGTCTTCCTCGCGCAGGCGGGTGAAGAACTTTCCCTTCAGCTTGTAGGACGCCATGCCCCAGGAGGTCCCCGGCTCGACGCCGGGGAGGCTCATGACCAGGGCATGGAATTCGTCCCGCGTCATGGTCAGTAGGCTAGCGCCACGCCGTCCTTGCGCATCTCGGTGGCGGCGGCGTAGCGGCCGGGCCACTGCTCGATGGCCTGATAGCCGCCATAGCCCCCGCGATCGGGTTCGAGCTTCCAGCCGAGCGCGGCCAGGGCCTTTTGTGTCGCCTGCGGGACGCCCGTCTCCAGATTGAGGACGCCGACGCCTTCCTGCGGCGCGCCGGTGGGTTCGGACGAGCCGCCATGGTGCCAGCGGGGCGCGTCGCCGGCTTCCTGCACCCCCAGTCCGAAGTCGACCATGTTGCTGATGATCTGGGCCTGGCCCTGGGGCTGCATGTCGCCGCCCATGACGCCGAAGGACAGCCAGGGCTGGTCGCCCTTGGTGGCGAAGCCCGGGATGATGGTCTGGAAGGGACGCTTGCCGGGGGCGTAGATGTTGGGGTGGCCGTCGGTCAGGGCGAACAGTTCGCCCCGGTCCTGGAACATGAAGCCCAGGCCGTCGGGCACCAGGCCCGAACCCATGCCGCGATAGTTGGACTGGATGATCGAAACCATCATCCCGTCCTTGTCGGCGGTGGTGAAATAGGTGGTGTCGCCCTTGCTCGGCGCCTGGCCCGGATAGACGGGGGTGAGGATCTTGTCGGGGCGGATCAGCTTGGCGCGCTGGGCGGCGTAGTCCTTGGAGATCAGCCACTCGATGGGGGATTTGTAGAAGTCCTGATCGGCGTAGTAGCGGGCGCGGTCCTCATAGGCGAGGCGCTTGGCTTCAACGGCATGGTGGATGGCGGCCGCCGACTGGAAGCCCATCGACTTGATGTCGAAGGTCTCCATGATGTTCAGGAGCTGCAGGGTCGCAAGGCCCTGGGTGTTGTCGGCCAGGGCGTAGACGTCCACGCCGCGGTAGCCGCTCTTGTAGACATTGGTCCAGACCGCCTTGTGATTGGTCAGGTCGGCCTTGGTCATCCAGCCGCCGATGCGCTTGAAGTAGCGCTCGATGGTCTCGGCGATCTCGCCCTCGTAGAAGGCGCGGCCGCCGCCCTGGGCGATCAGGCGGTAGGTGCGGGCCAGGTCGGGGTTCTTGAAGACTTCGCCCTCGACAGGCGTCTTGCCGGTGGGCGCCCAGACCTTGAGGAAGTTCTCGTGCTCCTCGATCTGCGAGGCCGGGTTGGTGAACCGCTTCTGGCTGCCGGCCAGGTAGAAGGCGACGTTCTGTGTGATGGGGAAGCCTTGCTCCCCATAGTGGATGGCGTCCTCGAACAGGTCGGCCCACTTCAGCTTGCCATAGCGCTCGTGCATGGCGCGCCAGGCGTCCACCGCGCCGGGGACGCTGACCGTGACCGCGCCCCACGAGGGCAACAGGCCGTTCTTGGCGCGGCTGCGCACTGTCGCCAGCGACAGACCCTTGGGCGAGCGGCCGGAGCTGTTCAGGCCCATGACCTTTTTCGCCTTGGGGTCCCACAGCATGACGTAACAGTCGCCGCCGATGCCGCAGGCGATAGGCTCCATAAGGCCAAGGCAGGCGTTGGCGGCGATGGCCGCGTCCACGGCCGAACCGCCCTTCTTGAGGACGCTGATCGCCGCCTGGGTGGCCAGGGGGTGGGCGGTGGCCGCCGCGCCATTCAAGCCCCAGGCCGCCGAGCGCGAGGCGAAGTTGGCGCCGTCCACTCGGTCGCCCGAATGCACGTCCGGGCGCTGGCGGTTGGGGTTATCGCCACTGAGCAGTTGCGACTGGGCCAGGGCCGGGGCGGCCACGGCGGCGGCCGGCAGGGCGGCGAGGAAGGAACGGCGACGCATCAAGAACCCCCAGATACAGCGAAGGCGGCGAAGCTAGGCCCGCCGCCTTCCCGTGTCACCTGCGTTGCGTCCTTCGAGACGCCGACTTTCGCCGGCTCCTCAGGATGACGAATTCAGAGGCAAACCACCGTCGTCATGCTGAGGAGCACGAAGTGCGTCTCGAAGCACGCAAGGACTATTCAGCGTCCCATTTGAACGCCGGGTCCAGCCAGTCGCCCAGTCGGCCCTTGGGATTGGCCAGAGCATGAATTTTGGCCATCTCGTCGGCGGTCAGTTCGAAATCGAAAATGTCGAAGTTCTCGCGGGCGCGGCTTTCCTTCTGAGTGCGGGGAATGGCGACGACGCCGTCCTGCTGCACCAGCCAGCGCAGCGTGACTTGGCCGGCGGTCTTGCCGTGGGCTTTAGCGACTTCATTGATCACCGCATCGTCGGCGATCTTGCCCTGGGCCAGGGGCGACCAGGCGGTGAGCGAGGCGCCGATGTCCTTCGTCGCGGCCAGCAGGGCCTTCTGCGACAGGTAGGGGTGATACTCGACCTGGTTGGTGGCGATGGGCGCGGCGGCCAGGGCGGCGGCCTTTTTCAGCTGGTCGGACGGGAAGTTGGACAGGCCGATAGCGCGGGTCCAGCCCCGGGCCTGCACCTCATTGAGGGCTTCCATCGTCTCTTCGATGGCGGGGGTCGCCTTGGGCCAGTGGAGCAGCAGCAGGTCGACCTGTTCGACACCCAGGCGCTCCAGGCTTTCCTCGACGGAGGCTTGCAGGTCGCCCTGGGCGAAGCGTTCGATCCACACCTTGGTGGTCAGGAAGACGTCGCCCCGCGCGACGCCTGAAGCCTTGATGCCGGCCCCGACCTCACGTTCGTTCTTGTAGATCTGGGCGGTGTCGATGTGGCGGTAGCCGATTTCGAGGGCCGCCTCGGTCATGCGGCGGGCGGTGTCGCCCTCAAGTTGCCAGGTGCCAAAGCCAAGGACCGGCATGGCGACCTCGCCGGATTTCACGTTATGCATGGGGGACTCCAGAAGAACGGGTCAAGCCCATCTATGCCGTCGAGGCCGCTTCCACCAGCGGCGGGGACGCGTATTAGGAGCCATGAGCGCGCTTTCGTCCCCGATTCTCGTCCTCGGCGCGACCAGCCTGATCGGCGACTTCCTGATCGAGCGGCTGGCGGCCGGCGGGCACGACTATTACGGCCTGAGCCGCGAGGCGCCGGTGGACGACGTGCGCATGATCCGGGGCGATCTTTCCGAGGACGATCTGGCGCAACGTCTGCCACCGACGGCCACGGTGTTCAGCCTGTCGCCCATCTGGCTGCTGCCCAAGGCGCTGCCGGCCCTTAAGGCGGCGGGCATGAAGCGTCTGGTCGCGTTCTCGTCCACCAGCCGGTTCACCAAGGCGGCCTCCGCCAACGCCGAGGAGCGCGAGGTGGCCCAGGCCCTGGCCGACGCCGAGGCGGCGACCATCGCTTTCTGTCAGGCCAACAAGGTGGCGTGGACCATCCTGCGCCCCACCTTGATCTATGCCGAAGGGCGCGACCGCAATGTCAGCCGTCTGGCCGGCCTGATCCGCAGGCTGGGCTTCCTGCCGTTGTCGGGCCAGGGCGGCGGACTGCGCCAGCCGGTGCATGCGGCGGACCTCGCGCAGGGGGCGATCGACGCGGCCGCCAGCGCAAAGGCCAAGAATCGCGCCTATGACCTGACCGGCGGCGAGACACTGAGCTATCGGGCGATGGCAGGGCGAGTGTTCGAGGGGCTGGGTCGGCGTCCATTGATCGTCAGCCTGCCGCCGGCCCTGTGGCGGATCGGCCTGACCCTGGCCTCGCCGATCATGCCGGGAGTCACCGCCGGCATGGGCGAGCGCATGGAGGCGGACCTGACCTTCGAAAGCGGCGACGCCGCGCGTGACTTCGGCTGGGCGCCGCGCGACTTTCATCCAAGGTTCTGAACGCAGAAACGCCGCCCGGCGGACCGGACGGCGTTTCCTTGCAATCTCTCCTTGGGGAGAGGTTGTTACGAGGCCAGGGCGGCTTCGGCGGCGACCACGCGGCTGACCGCGTTGACCACGGCGGCGATGCGCAGGGCGGTCTGGATCGTCAGGGCCGCGACGCTGTGCTTCTTCAGCTCGGCCTCGTGGCTGTCCAGGCACATGCCGCAGCCGTTGATGGCGGAGACCGCCGTCGACCACAGCTCGAAGTCCACCTTCTCGACGCCCGGATTGGCCAGGATGTTCATCCGCAGCTTGGCCGGGATCGTGCGGTATTCGTGGTTCGAGAGCAGGTGCAGCGACCGGTAGTAGACGTTGTTCATGCCCATGATCGCCGAGGCGGCCTTGGCGGCGGTCTTGGCTTCGGGCGACAGGCCGGCCGCGTCGGCGGCGGCTTCGATCGCCTTGACCACGGCGGGCACGCCGATGGCGTGGGCCGAGGCGACGAAGGTCCCCCACTTCTGCTGATCGGTCAGCACCGTCTCGCTGGCGAGCGAGGACAGGTTCAGGCTGAGATCCTTGGCGTAGGCGGGCAGGATATCGCGCAGCGCGTCGAGGGACATCGTCGGCTCCTTAAACGGGTCTTGTTGTTCTTACGAAAAAGGGGGGGGAGGAAGCGCCCGTTGGCTGGGGAGAGAACGGGCGCTTCCTGTCTGGCGGGGTTTAGGCCGCCAGGGTCTCGCCGCCCACCGCACGGTTGCAGGGGCAGAGTTCGTCGGTCTGCAGAGCGTCGAGGACGCGCAGGGTGTCAGCCGGGTTGCGGCCCACGTTCAGGTTGGTCACGTAGACGTGCTGGATGGTGTTGTCGGGATCGACGACGAAGGTGGCGCGCAGGGCGACGCCTTCTTCTTCGTTCAGGACGCCGAGAGCGCGGGCGAACTTGCCGCCGTTGTCGGCGAACTGCCAGATCGGCAGGCTCTTCAGATCCGGGTGTTCACGGCGCCAGCCGAGCTTGGAGTGCTCGTTGTCGGTCGAGCCGCCGAGGACGACGGTGTCGCGGTCTTCGAAGTCACGGCCGAGCTTGGCGAATTCGACGATCTCGGTCGGGCACACGAAGGTGAAGTCCTTCGGGTAGAAGAAGATGACCTTCCACTTGCCTTCGAACGAGGTCTGATCGATCGCCTGGAACGCGCTTTCGCCGTTCTCTTCGTGGCTGTTAAACTTCGGCTTAACGCCAACGATCTTGAAGTCGGGAAGGGTTTCGCCAACGCCCAGCATGGGTATCTCCTGGTTGGAAAGATTTGGCGGCGGGAGCCGCGCGGGCTCTTGATAGGCTGATGGCCTCTAGAAGAACAATCGATTGTTTTTGTCCTGTCGATAAATTCAATCTATATAACCTTCCATGCTCCCGACCCTTCGCCAACTGCAGTATCTGACCCTCCTGGCCGAGCACGGCTCGTTCAGCCGCGCCGCGGAAGCGGCCCATGTGACCCAGCCGACCCTGTCGGCGGGCGTGCAGGAGCTGGAGAAGATTTTGGGCGCGCCGGTGGTCGATCGCGCGCGCTCCGGCGTGCTGCTGACAGCGGCCGGCGAGGAGGCGCTGCGCCGGGCCAAGACCATCCTGGCGCAGTCGGAGGACCTGGTTCAGGCCGCGCGCGGGGCCGGCCAGCCGTTATGCGGGCGGTTTCGCCTGGGGGTGATCCCGACGGTCGCGCCATTCCTGTTGCCGCGCGCCCTGCCGCATCTGCGGGCGGCCTATCCGAAGCTGAAGCTGTTCCTGCGCGAGGACCTGACCAACCGGCTGATCGCCAGCCTGAAGGCGGGCTCGCTGGATGCGGCCCTGATCGCCCTGCCCTACGACATGACGGGGCTGGACTGGGCGCATGTGGAGGATGACGAGCTGCTGGCCGCCGTGCCGGCCAACCATCCGCTGACCACGCAAAAGCGCGTGGACCTCAGCTCCATCGACGCATCGGACCTGATCTTGCTGGAAGACGGCCACTGTCTGCGCGACCACGCCCTGGCCGCCTGCGGCATCCAGCTGTCGCGCAATGGCGGGGATGAGGATGGGGAGGGGTTCGCCGCCACTTCCTTGCCGACCCTGGTGCAGATGGTGGGCTCAGGCCTGGGCGTGTCCTTCCTGCCGGCCATGGCGGTGGAGGCGGGGCTGGTGGACCACGCCCCGGTGACCATCCGGCCGCTGATGGCCGATCACCCCAGCCGCGAGATCGTTATCGCCTGGAGAACAGGCTCCAGCCGCTCGGTCGAAGGGCGTTTGCTGGCGGAAGCGTTCAAGTCGCGCTGATCCTGGAACAGTTAGGGTCGTAAAAGCGCTACGGCCAAGTTCAGGAGACCGCCGCCATGAAGACCGCCCTAACCCTGACCCTCGCCGCCGTGATGCTGTCCGGTTGCGTCGGCATGTCCCGCAGTTCGACCGTCGCCCCGCTGGCGGCGGACTGGAAGAGCGGAGGCCGGGTCGATCAGGTCATCCTGGCCAAGGAAGGCGAGTTCAAGATCACGCCGGAGTTCGACCAGATCTTCGAGAGTCGGGTGAAGGGCAAGCTGGCGGAATGCGCCACCGGGACCCGTCCTCTACGGCTGGAGGCCAAGCTCACCCGCCTGGATAAGGCCAATCCTGTGATCACCACCCTGATCATGGGCGCCAACGTCATGCGCGGCGAGGCCAAGCTGGTGGACGTGGCCACCGGCCAGACCGTCGGCCAGTACCAGATCGGCCAGACCGTGGTCGGCGGTCGCATGGCCATCGTCAAGATGGGCGAGGCCGAAGAGCAGATGTCCGACGCGTTCGGCGAGGAGCTCTGCAAGCAGGCCTTCAAGGCCGAACCGGCGAAGTAGCCGCTCATCCCAGCGAAGGCCGGCGACGCCTAAGCCGGTGGCCGTGGCGATCTAGGAGGCCGTATTCCACTCCATCTCGAAACAAACGCACCACGGTCCTGTCATTTTCCACCCACGGAAAGTGTGAACTGGTTATTGTAGTAGTTGAAGGCGACCAGATTGCGGATGAACAACTCCTCCGATATCCCAACCTTATCGAATATAAGATAAGAATAGGTCGTTGCTCTTTTCCCGTCCTCGGACATCAGAACGTGGGTGGGCTGTTCCTGAGCGTTGAAGGTATTTGCAGTCTTCTGGCAATCCGAGACTGAATCTGAACAGTCCCAAATGCCCACGAATTCTGTCGTCGTGCAGGACGCATTGTTCGTGCAGTCCGTCATGATGATCAGTATGTTGTTTCCGTCCGACGCAGTCTCAATGAGCGGCGTTCCGTCGTCGGCCTTACCCAGTTTCGCTTTGTAGCCGGCATTGTGAAGCGCCTGAACTAGAGTTTCTGGGTTCAGCGAGGTGACATTCGCAGCGTTGGCCAGCCCCGCTGCGGTCAAAGCGAAGGCAAAGGCTGAATAAGCTAACAGGCGGCGGGGCATCAAAAATTCCTAAGCTTCTAAGGCGGGTCTCTACCCGTGATTGAACTCAGGATTGCATTGAGAGAGGGCGCGCCGCAACAGCATAGCTTGTGGCATTTGGTACTGCTTCAAGCTTGGGCAGACCACTCAAGGAGATCGTCATTCGGCGGGCTGAACCTGGATCTCGGGCTTCGCCGACGTGAGCGGGTTGGGGTGGCTCTATTGCATTAGATACAAGTTAGATATATCTAAAAATCAGTTATATCGAAAATGGATCGAAAATGTTCGGAAGACACAACCATCATCACCACGGCCGCCACCCCTTTGGCTTTCATGGCCACGGCCACCAGCATCACCGTCGGGGCGGACGCGTCGGCCGGTTCTTTGATCACGGCGACCTGCGCCTGGTGGTCCTGAAGCTGATCGCCGAAAAGCCAAGCCACGGCTACGAGCTGATCAAGGCGGTCGAAGAGGCCGCGGGCGGCGCCTACACGCCCAGCCCCGGCGTCATCTACCCGACCCTGACCCTGCTGGAGGAGCTTGGCTACGCCACGGCGGCGGACGCCGGCGGGGGCAAGAAGCTGTTCTCGATCACGCCTGAGGGCCTGGCCTTCCTGGAGCAGAACGACGCCCCGGTGCGCGGTCTGTTCGAGCGGATGGCCGATGTGGCTTCGCGCAGCGCGGCCTTCTCGCCGCAAATCCTGCGGGCCCGCGAGAACCTGAAGACGGCCATGAAGCTGAAACTGACGGGCGAGCGCCTGTCGGACGAGCAGATCGCCACGGTGGTCGCCGCGCTCGATGAAGCCGCCCGCAAGGTGGAGCAGGCCTGATGGAGAGCAACGCCACGGTCGCGACCGAGAACGGCTCGAAGTACCTGACCCAGCTATGCAAGCACTGGTCGCACAAGTTCGAGGTCAGCTTTGACGCGGTGCTCGGCCGCATCGTTCTGCCGCTTGGGGTCTGCACCCTGACGGCCACGCCGGCGGCGCTGTCCGTCCGGCTTGAGGCCGCCGAAGGGGCTGACCTCAGCCGTTTCGAGGACGTGGTCGCCGAGCACGTCAACCGCTTCGCCCATCGGGAAGGCGCGCTGACCTTCCCGTGGGTTCGAAGCTAGAGCCTCAATCCATCAGCTGACGCGACAGATAGACGTAGTGCATGGCCCACCGCTTGGCGTTGGCCTTGGGATCGGCGCCGTTGGCGTGACCACCGTCGGTGTTCTCGTAATAGAGGTAAGGCGCGCCGAGATCCTTCATCCGCGCCGCGAACTTGCGGGCATGGCCGGGGTGGACGCGGTCGTCCTTGGTCGAGGTGGTGATGTAGGCCAGGGGGTATTTCACGCCCGGTTTCAGGTTCTGGTAGGCCGAGTACTTGGCGATATAGGCGGCCTCTTCCGGCTTGGTCGGATCGCCGTACTCGCCGATCCACGACGCGCCGGCCGGCAGCAGGTGGTAGCGCAACATGTCCAGCAGCGGGCTTTCCACGACCACGGCGTTGTACAGGTCCGGGCGCTGGGTCATGGCCACGCCCATCAGCAGGCCGCCGTTGGAGCGGCCGTAGATGCCCAGGTGGCGGGGCGTGGTCACCTTGCGGGCGATCAGGTCCTCGGCCACGGCGTAATAGTCGTCGAAGGCGCGCTGGCGGTTGGGCTTCAGGGCGGCTTCGTGCCAGGCGGGGCCGAACTCGCCGCCGCCGCGGATGTTGGCGACCACATAGACGCCGCCGCGCTCCAGCCACAGCTTGCCGACCACCGGCTCATAGACCGGCAGCTTGGACAGCTGGAAGCCGCCGTAGGCGTGCAGGATGGTGGGGGCCAAGCCGTCGAACTTCAGACCCTTCTGGCGCACGATGAAGTAGGGGACCTTGGTCCCGTCCTTGGACGTGGCCTCATGCTGCTCGACCACCAGGTCGGCGGATGCGAAGCGCGCGGGCGAGGTCTTTACGGTCTCGGCGGCGCCGGTGGCGGCGTCGGCCAGCTTCAGCTCGGTGGGGACCGTGAAGCTCTCGGCCGAATAGAAGACCGCGTCATCCACGTCGGAAGCGGCGACCAGGGAGACCGAGGCGTTCTCCGGCGCGGGCAGGGTCTTGGTCATCCAGCCATGGCCAGCGTGCTTCTCGAACGCCATCACCCGGCCACGCACGTTGTCATAGGTGGCGGCCACGACGCGGTTCTTGGTCACCCCCACCTGGTCGATGGACTGGCGCGGGTTGGGCTGGAACAGCAGGGCCGGAGCCTCGCCGCCCTTGCCGGTCAGGAAGGCCGGGGTGGCGGCGATCAGCGCGCCGGCTGAGAAGGCCTTGCCGCCCGGAGCGGTCCACGCCTGTTCCAGGGTGATGATCAGCTCGCCGTTGACGAAGCCCTGGATGCTGGCGCGGGTGGGCAGCGACATGCGCGCCGAGCCGGCGTCGGTCAGCAGGCTGTATTCGGTGTTGAAGAAGTCGGTGGCGCGGTTCAGCACCACGATCTTGTTCCCGGCGGCGTCCTTCATCACCCGCGCGCTGGCGCTGACGTCCTTGGTCACGCCGCGGAAAATCTCCTTGGCGTCGGCCAGGGTCTGACCACGCTTGAGGGTCTTGACCACCATGCCGTATCCGCTCTCGGTCAGGCTGCCCGCACCCCAGTCGCGGGACAGGATCAGGGTGTCGTCGTCGAGCCAGGAGACCGTCTGCTTGCCTTCCGGCAGCTTGAAGCCGTCGGCGACGAAGGTCTTGGTCGCCATGTCGAATTCGCGGATCTGCACGGCGTCCTTGCCGCCGTTGGACAGGCGAACCAGGCAGCGGTCATAGCGCGGGCCGCGGCAGTCGGCGCCTTTCCAGATCCAGTTGGCGCCCTCGGCCTTGGCCAGGGCGTCCAGGTCGATCACCGTCTCCCACTGCGGATTGGCGGTCTTGAAGCTGGCCCGGGTGGTCTTGCGCCAGACGCCGCGCACGTGGGTGGCATCCTGCCAGAAGTTGAACACCGCCTCGCCCTCGAACTGGGGCGTGGGAATGCGGTCGGTGGCCGACAGGATTTTCAGCGCGGCGTCATGCAGCGGCTGGTAGCGCGCATCGCCGGTCAGGACGGGTAGGGTCTTGGCGTTCTCGGCGTTGACCCATTCCAGGGAGCGTGAGGATTCGACCTCCTCGAGCCACTGGTTGGGATCGACCGCCTGGGCGCTGGCCCCCGAAGCGATGACGAGGGCGATGGCGGCGGCGCCGAAGGCTCGAAACATGGATGGCCCATTCCGTATACGAAAGAGGCCGGCACCTTATCCGCCTGATGCGTCGCCGCAAGCGCGGCGCGACCGGCGAACGGGGCTATTCGTCGTTGGGGATGTTCAGCAGCTCGCCGCAAGCCTTGCAGTGGACGGCGTCGGGATCGTGACGCTGCAGCCCGCAGGTGTGGCAGGGATAGGTCACCTTGGGCGGACGAAGGATCAGCTGAACCAGTCGGATGAACAGCGACACCCCGCCCAGCATGACCGCGATGGACAAAAGCCGCCCCCAGGTCCCTGGCAGGATGATGTCGCCATAGCCGGTGGTGGTCAGGCTGGTGACCGTGAAATAGAGCGCGTCCACATAGCCGCCGATGCCCTCATAGCGGCCGATGAAGCTGGAATAGACAAAGCCCGTGACCACGAAGACGAAAGTGACCATCGCCACCGACGCCTTGGTCACCTCCTCGATGCGGGTGTTGTCATAGCGCCGGCCCAGGGTGCGCCAGAAGAACTCGCTGTTGACCAGGGACCACAGGCGCAGCACCCGCAGGAAGCCCAGGTTGAACAGCCAGAACGGCGCCAGCAGGGTCGCGAAGACGAAGAGGTCGACCCAGATCATCGGCTGTTTCAGCCAGCCCTTCAGGTCGCCATAGGCGATGGCCCGGGCTGTCAGGTCCATGGCCATGATCACCGCGACCAGATAGTCGAGGACGTAGAAGGTGGTCATGTGGTCGCGCAGCAAGGGCGCGGCGATGAAGAAGGCGATGATCGCCAGATCGACGATCAGAACCGTATAGCGGAAGCGCACCGCCGTCGGCGAAGCCCCGTGATAGAGCGCCCTGAGGCGGGCCCGAAGGCGCAATCCCTTGTCATCTTCGGTGCGGTCGGCTGCGGTCATGTGTCCAGTCTTAGCGGCACGATCTGACGAAGACGAGATTTTCGCCTATATAGCGGGCCAAATGACCCGCACGTTCCTGAAGATGAACGGGCTCGGCAACGACTTCGTCGTCATCGAGACCCGCAGCCAGCCGTTCAACCCGACGGCCGACGAAATCCGCGCCATCGCAGATCGCGCGGCCGGGGTCGGCTGCGACCAGGTGATCGCCATCGACCCGCCCAAGGCCGAGGGCGCCAGCGCCTATGTCCGGTTCTGGAACTCCGACGGCGAGGAGACCGGCGCCTGCGGCAACGGCACCCGCTGCATCGCCTGGCTGCTGATGCAGTCGGCCAAGACCGACAGCGTCGCCTTCGATACCGTCGCCGGCCGCCTGACCGGCGTCATGGCCGGCGACAAGCTGGTCACCGTGGACATGGGCAAGCCGGGCCTGGGCTGGAACGAGATTCCGCTGAGCGAGCCTATGGACACCGTCGGCGTCGAGCTGCAGGTCGGCCCCATCGACGCGCCGAACCTGCACACGCCGGGCTGCGTCTCCATGGGCAATCCGCACGTGGTGTTCTTCGTGGACGAGCCGGCGACGGACGAGCTGGCGCGGGGCGCAGGATCGCTGGTCGAGCATCACCCGCTGTTCCCGGAGGGCGTGAATGTCGGCTTCGCCAACGTCGTGGCGCGCGATCACATCAAACTGAAGGTCTGGGAGCGTGGCGCGGGCCTGACCGCCGCCTGCGGCACCGGCGCCTGCGCCGCCCAGGTCGCCGCCTTCCGCCGGGGCCTGACCGACCGCAAGGCCAAGGTCGAGTTCGAGAGCGGCGCCCTGACCATCGAGTACCGCGAGAGCGACGGCCACGTGATCATGACCGGCCCTGTCAGCATGGACTTCGCCGGCAAGCTGCCGGAGGCCGCCGCCGCGTGACCGACGTCCTCGACACGCCCGCCGTGAAGGCTTCGGATTCCGACGTGGACGTCGTCACCTTCGGGTGCCGGCTGAACGCCTATGAGTCCGAGGCCATCCGCGCGCGCGCGCAGGAGGACGGATTGAAGGACGCCGTGGTGTTCAACACCTGCGCCGTCACCAACGAGGCTGTGCGCCAAGCGCGGCAGGCGATCCGCAAGGCCCGCCGCGAGCGGCCGGACGCGCGCCTGATCGTCACCGGCTGCGCGGCCCAGATCGACCCCGCCGCCTTCGCCGCCATGCCCGAGGTGGACCTTGTCCTCGGCAACGCCGAAAAGGCCGCGCCGGGCGCGTTGATGGAGACGACGGCCCGGGTTCGGGTCAACGACATCATGTCCGTGCGCGAGACGGCCGGGCACCTGATCGCCGGTCTGAAGGACCGCGCCCGCGCCTATGTCGAGGTGCAGAACGGCTGCGATCACCGCTGCACCTTCTGCATCATTCCCTATGGCCGGGGTAATTCCCGCTCCGCCCCGGCGGGCGAGGTTGTCGAACAGGTTCGCCGCCTGTCGGCCGAAGGCTATCAGGAAGTGGTTCTGACCGGCGTGGATGTGACCAGCTGGGGCCTGGACCTGCCGGGCCAGCCGTCCCTGGGCCAGCTGGTGGGGCGCATCCTGCGCCTGGTCCCCGATCTGCCGCGCCTGCGCCTGTCGTCCATCGACGCGGCCGAGATCGATCCGGACCTGATGCAGCTGCTGGCTGCCGAGCCGCGGCTGATGCCCTACCTGCATCTGTCGCTGCAGGCTGGCGATGATCTGGTGCTCAAGCGCATGAAGCGCCGCCACCTGCGGGCCGACGCCCTGAAGCTGGTGCGTGAGGTTCGCGCTGTGCGTCCCGACACCGCCTTCGGCGCCGACCTGATCGCCGGCTTCCCCACCGAGAGCGACGAGGCGTTCGAAAACACGCTCAAGCTGGTGGAGGAGGCTGGCCTGGCCTTCCTGCACGTCTTCCCTTACAGCGCCCGCCCCGGCACCCCCGCCGCCCGGATGCCGGCGGTCAAAGGGACGGTCATCAAGGCCCGCGCGGCGCGTTTGCGCGAAGCCGGCGAGGCGGCCCTGGTCCGTCACCTGGACGCCCAGGTCGGACGCACCCTGTCGGGCCTGATCGAGCGCGAAGGCCTGGCGAGGGCGGAGGACTTCACCGAGATCGCCTTCACCGGCGCGGCCGAGCCGGGATGCATCCGGCCGATGCGGGTCACGGGACACGATGGAAAGCGGGTCCTTGCGGAGCTGGCGGCCTGATGCGCCTGGCTACGGTCGCGGCGCTTTTCCTGCTGCTGATCCTGCCCCGGCCCGCCGCGGCGGCCACGCAGGCGGTGATCGAGAAGGAGCTGTCGGTCCTCACCTACAACGTCGAGGGCTTGCCCTGGCCGGTTCGCAGCGATCGCGGCGAGGCGCTGAAGGCCATCGGCCGTCATCTGGGCGAGCTTCGGGCCAAGGGCCAGGAGCCCGACGTGGTCCTGATTCAGGAAGCCTTTCGCGACGAAATCCGCGATCTGGTCCGGCTCAGCGGCTATCCGCACGTCTCGCGGGGGCCCAAGCGCAAGCAGCGCGACCCGGCCCTGCTGGACAAGCCCTCGAACTTCAAGCGCGGCAAGTACTGGCGCAAGGGCGAGGGGCTGGGCAAGTGGCGGTCCAGCGGCCTCTATATTTTGAGCAAGTACCCGATTGAGACGCGGCGCTCGCACGCGTTCCGCTACTGCGCTGGGTTCGATTGTTTGGCCAACAAGGGGGTGATGCTGGTCGGCATACGCCTGCCGGGCGCGCCGACGGTGATCGATGTGGCCAACACCCACATGAACGCCCGCAAGGCGTCACGCGTGCCCAGGACCCGGACCTTCCGCGCCCACAACCTGCAGGCTGACGAGCTCAAGCGGTTCGTGGCCGTTGCGCATGATCGGGCGGCGCCCCTGATCGTCGGCGGCGACTTCAACATCCGCAAGTCGCCGGACCGCTACAATTACATGTTCGAGGACTACGACTTCGACGTCGCCAGCGAGTACTGCAAGCGCCACGCGGCCATCGCCGCCTGTGCGGTGAAGGTGTCCATGGACGGCGACGCCCCATGGCTGGACACCCAGGATCTTATCGGGTCCACGGCTGGCGAGGCGGCTTCGATCTGGCCCATCGAGATCCAGGCCCTGTTCGACGGCAAGGCCGGGCCGGCTCTGTCGGACCACGACGGGCTGCTGGTGCGCTTTCGCATTCGCTGGCCGCGCTACGAGGCGCCGCAGGTGGTCGAGCTGCCCTAGTCCTCGGTGGGCGATCCGGGGAAGGCCGGCATCTTCCAGCCGAGCAGCAGGGCGCCGGAGCGGATCACCAGGGCGGTGGCGAAGCCCGCCCCGCCGGCCCAGCCGTACGGCACGCCCAGGCTCGTCAGGATCACGAACACGCTCGACCCGGCCAGGGCGGCGGTGATGTAGATCTCACGCCGCAGCAGGATGGACGGCTCGCCCGCCAGGACGTCGCGCACGATGCCCCCAAAGGCGGCGGTCAGCACGCCCATGACCACGGCCGAGATCGGCGGCGCGCCGAAGGACAGGGCCTTGGCCGTGCCGACGACGGTGTAGGCGGCCATGCCAAGGGCGTCGAGCCACAGCAGGGCGGTGAACCGCCAGGGCTTGCGCCCGACGATCCAGATCGCGGCCGCCGCGGCCAGACAGGCGATGATGTAGCCGGGGCGGGCGACCCAGAAGACCGGCGCCCCGATCAGCAGGTCGCGCAGGGTGCCGCCACCGACTCCGGTCACGGCGGCGAAGAATCCGAAGGTGATGATGTCGTGCCGGCGGCGTGCGGCGGCCAGGGCGCCGGTCGCCCCGAACACGGCGGCGGCGGCGAAGTCCAGCCAGAAGAGCGTGGTGGCGAGCGCGTCCATGGCGTTTCTTCGCACGCGCGGCTAAGGAATGGCCATGACTGATAAGAAGCAAGGCTGGTTCCAGCGCCTGACCTCCGGCCTGTCGCGGTCGTCGAAGCAGATGACCGAACAGGTCACCTCCGTCTTCGTGGCCAAGAAGGCCCTGGACCAGGAACAACTCGACCAGCTCGAAGAGATGCTGATCGAGGCCGATCTGGGTCCGGACGCCGCCGGGCGCATCGCCGAGGCGTTCGGCAAGGCTCGCTTCGGCAAGGAATCCACCGAGGACGAGATCAAGGAAGCCCTGGCCGAGGCCGTGGCCGCCGAGCTGGTCAACCGCGAGGCGCCTTTCGATCCGCTGTCTGGGCCCAAGCCCTATGTCGTGCTGTTCATCGGCGTGAACGGGTCGGGCAAGACCACGACGCTTGGCAAGATCGCCGCCGACCTGACCGGGCGCGGGGCCAAGGTGATGATCGTGGCCGGCGACACCTTCCGCGCCGCCGCCGTCGAGCAGCTGTCGATCTGGTCCGACCGGGCCGGGGCCGAGTTCATGTCGCGGCCGTCGGGGGCCGACGCCGCCGGCCTGGCCTTCGACGCCGTGGAGCGGGCCAAGGCCGAGGGCTTCGACGTCGTTCTGATCGACACCGCCGGGCGTCTGCAGAACAAGTCCGGCCTGATGGACGAGCTGTTCAAGATCATCCGTGTGCTCAAGAAGATCGACCCCGAGGCGCCGCACGAGGTTCTGCTGGTCCTGGACGCCACGGTGGGTCGCAACGCGCTGGCCCAGGAGAAGGTGTTCGGCAACCAGATCGGGGTGACGGGCATCGTCATGACCAAGCTGGACGGCACCGCGCGTGGGGGCGTGCTGGTGCCTGTCGCGCAGGCGTCCGACAGCCCGATCAAGCTGATCGGCGTCGGCGAGGGGATCGAGGACCTGCAACCCTTCGACGCCCGCGCGTTTTCAAGATCGCTGGTCGGCCTGTCGCCGGCCTAGAGGATTTCCATGTCTCCCAAGTTTCGTCCCTATGTACGCGGCGCGGTCGATTACGGCGGCCCCCTGGTCTTCTTCGTCGCCTACCTGATCACGCGCGACATGATCGCGGCGACCTGGGCGCTGGTCGCCGGGTCGGCCGTGGCCCTGGCTATCGGTTTCGCCTTCGAGCGGCGTCTGGCGCCCATGCCCCTGCTGGCGGGTGGCGCGGCCCTGATCTTTGGCGGCCTGACCCTGATTTTCCACGACGCCCGGTTCGTGAAGATGAAGCCGACCTTCGTCAACGCGGCCTTCGCGATCTTCCTGATCGGCGGCGCCATGCTGAAGAAGAACCCGCTGAAGGTGCTGCTGGGTGAAGCGGTGAGCCTGCCTGATGAAGCCTGGCGGACCCTGACCCTGCGTTACGGCGTGTTCTTCGCGGTGGTGGCCGTGCTGAACGAGATCGTCTGGCGCACCCAGCCGGAAGCCACCTGGGTGGTGTTCCGCTTCCCGGGTCTGCAGATCCTGGCCCTGGCTTTCTCGGCGGCGCAGGTGCCGCTGATGATGAAGGGCATGAAGGCGATGGAGACCGTCGAGGCGCCGCCGCCGCCGGTCGAGTAGCCGCTAGACCAGGATGTTGATCAGCGAGCCGGGGCGCAGCAGGCGCGTCGGCTGGCCGCTGGCCGAGGCCTGCGCGGTCTGTTGCTGGACCTGCGGCTTCTGGGGGGCCGCATAGGCGTCCGCCCCGGCCTTGCTCAGGGCGGCGTCGAAGAACGCCTTTTGGGCGGAGTTGCGCGGGTTCGCCTTGGCCGGAGCATGCTGCTGCGGCTTTACGGCGGGCCAGGTGTTGGGACGGATATCGCTCACAGGCCCAGTCTGATCATGGTTAACGCGCCGTCAAGGTTTGGCGCGAACATGGTCAATGAAGGGTTAACGGACCGGCTACGGCAGGCTTTTCAGCAGGGCCTCGGCGTCCTCGGCGGTGAGGGGGCCGGTGTGCTTGGCGCGAATCACCCCTTGGGCGTCCACGAGGAAGGTCTCGGGCACCCCGGTGACGCCGAACTCGATCCCGGCGCGGCCGTCACGATCCGCCAGCTTTTCGGCGAAGGGATCGCCCAGGCGGCTGAGGAAGGCGCGACTGTTGTCCGGCGCGTCCTTGTACGCCACGCCCACCACACGGACGCCCTGGGCTTCCAGCGCCATGAGCTGCGGATGCTCGACCTCGCAAGGGGCGCACCAGGAGGCGAAGAAGTTGATCAGCAACGGACCTTGCGTGGCGATGGGCGTCGGGCGGCCCGTCTCCAGATCGGGCAGGGTGACGGCGGGCACGGGCTTGCCGACCAGGGCCTTGGGCTGGACTTGCGGATCACGCTTCAGCGCATAGCCGGCGAACAGCACGCCAAGCGCCAGCAGAACGGCGATGGGGGCGAAGGCCAGCCAGCGCCGCATCAGACCTTAGCTTCCGGGCGGTTCTTTTCCAGCGCCTCGACCTGACGACGGAAGCGGCGGGCGCGAAGCAGGGTGGCGGCGGTCATCCAGGCGAAGACCGCGGCGGTCAGGCCAAAGGCGGGCCACAGGTAGACGGCGTACTTGCCGGCGTCGAGATCGAGCATGGTCAGCCTCCCGCCTGCTGCAGGGACAGGGTGCGGGCGCGGCGGCGCCAGACTTCGGCGCGGATTCCCACCAGCCACAGCGACCCGAAGGCCGACGTGTAGCCCAGACCCATGATCGCCAGGGGCGTCAGATAGACGGCGGGCAGGCGGTCGCCGGGCGCCGCCCCGAAGGTCGAGGCGCCCTGGTGCAGGCTGTTCCACCATTCGACCGAGTAGTGGATGATCGGAAGGTTGATGACCCCGGCCAGGGCCAGGATGGCGGCGGCGCGTCCGGCCTTGGTCTCGTCGTCGATCGAAGCGCGCAGGGCCAGATAGCCCAGATAGAGCAGCAGCAGCACCAGGACCGAGGTCAGGCGCGCGTCCCACACCCACCAAGTCCCCCACATGGGCTTGCCCCACAACGAGCCGGTGGCGAGGGCCAGGACGGTGAAGCCGGCGCCCAGCGGGGCGGCGGCCTTGGCGGCCATGTCGGCCAGGGCGTGGCGGAAGACCAGCGACAGCAGGCTGGCGATCCCCAGGCAGAGATAGGCGAACATGGCCAGCCACGCGGCGGGCACGTGGATGAACATGATCCGCACGGTGTCGTGCTGCTGATAGTCCTCGGGGACCGTGAAGGTCAGCCACAGGCCGGCGGCGATAAGCGCCACGGCGATGGCGCCGAACATGGGCGCGGCCCATTTCGAAAACACCATGAACCGTTGCGGATTGGCCAGGAACGCCGGGACGGGGATCATGAGGCGTCTCTAAGCCCCGCCCGTCCCGGCTGCAACTTCGTCCTTAGGCTTGCGGCGGGGCCGGTGGCGGGCCCATGCGCTTCATGCGGTTCTGTCCCTTGCCCTTGCCGCGCTCGCCGCGCCCTTCGTGCAGGGCGTCGAAGGCCTTCTGCTGGGTCGGGGTGAGAGCCGCGTAGAAGGTCTTGGTAGCGGCTGCGCGGCGCTGGAACGCCTGCTGGTGCTGCGCCATACGGGCGGCCTGGCGGTCGAGACGCTGGGGCGTGGTCTCGTCCTTCAGGGCCTCGCGGTTGGGACGTTCCCCGCGCATTTGCGGCTTGGCCGACGCCAGGAAGGTCTTGAGGGCCGGCTCCTGGTCGCTGCGCAGTTGCAGCACGTCGCGCAGGTGTTGGGCGCGCGCTTCGGGGTTGTGACGCATCTTCATGCGCTCACCGCGATGCGGGCCGGCGTGGGCGGCCTTTGGCTCGGGGGCGGACTGGGCGAAGGCCGTGCCGGTCAGCAGCAGGGTGGCGCCCGCCGCCATGGCGAGCCGTGTGGTCAATTTCGTGGTCACGGGGTGGCTCCTTGGAGGTGTGAGCCTGCACCCTGACGCCCGCCCATTGCACCGGGATTTCGTCGTTCGGCGGGATTGTTGCAGCTTCGCCGCCGTTTGGTCGCTTTTACGAAAGGGCGTTGCGGCAGGCCGCCGCCATGGCGAAGGGCGAAAGGCCCACGGCCGCGGCGCTGTAGGCGCACAGCAGCAGGAAGCCGCCTTGCCACGGCAGTCCGGCGGTCAGGCTGCTAAGCGCGCCGGCGCCGAAGATCACCGGCGGCGCGAACAGCGGCAGGACGATCACCGCGATAAGCAGCCCGCCCCGGCGCGAGCCGAGCGCCAGACTGGCGCCCAGCCCGCCCACGAAGGCGAAGGCCAGGCCGCCGACCAGGGCGCAGGCGAACAGCAGAGGCGCGGCGCTGGGCGGGGCGCCCAAGGCTATGGCTGCGAGCGGAGCCGCCAGGGCCAGGGGCGCGCCGGTCGCCAGCCACTGGGCCAGGCACTTGAGGGCCGCCACGCCTTCCAGCGGGATCGGACCCATGGCCAGCAGGTCCAGGGCGCCGTCCTCGTAGTCACGCTCGAACAGCCGCTCCAGGGACAGCAGGGCCGAAAGCGCCAGGGCCAGCCAGGCGACGCCCGGGGCGATGGCGGCCAGACGCTCCGGCTCGCGCCCCGAAGCCAAGGGCAGCAGGGTCGCCACCGCGGCGTAGAAGGTCAAGGCCAGCAAGGGCCCGCCGCCCCGGCCCCAGGCCAGGGAAAGCTCGCGACCAAACAGCGCGACGAACGCCTTCATGACCCCACCTGAACGCTGCGGGCCGAGACGGGGAGGGGGTCGTGGACAGCGGCCAGGATCAGGCCGCCGCCGGCCAGGTGGCGGGCCATGGCCTCGCCCACGCCGCGGCGGTGATCGGCGTCCAGGGGCGCCATGGGTTCGTCGAGCAGCCACAGCGATCGCGGCGCGGCCAACAGGCGCGCAAGGGCGACGCGGCGACGCTGGCCCGCTGACAGGCGGCGAATCTCCAGGTCGAGCAGGCGGGTCAGATCCAGGACGCGCACAGCGTCGTCGATGGCTCCGCCCCCTGTCCAGGCGGCCTGGAAGTCCAGCTCCTCGCGGGCGGTGCGGCCGGGTTTGAGGCCGTCCTGGTGGCCGATCATGTGCAAACCGCCCGCCCGAGCATCTTGGGGATCGAGAGCGCCAGCGCGGCCCTCGAAGCCGATGGTTCCGGCCGCGGGCCTGAGCAGGCCGGCCACGGCGCGCAGCAGGCTGGTCTTGCCCGCGCCGTTTCGGCCGACCAGGGCCACCGCCTCGCCGGCGGCCACGGACAGGTCCAGACCGCTGAACAGGGTCCGTTCACCCCGGGATAATGCAAGGTCGGAGAGTTTGAGAGCCGTTATCAATGCGCAAAGCCCATGTCGTGTGCATGGACGTTGGGCGACGGCGGCGCTATGAAGCCGGCGACCGTCTCAATCCCTTGTCGGGGCGTACGCGGCGCGGGGATGGAACCTGTGTGTCCATCTTCAGATGCGCGCGATCCCAGGGATCGATTTTGGACGGCTGTGGACAGAAAAGGATCTCCACACATGGCGTCTTTGGACACCCTGAACACCCGCCGCGAACTCTCCGTCGGCGGCAAGAAGTATATCTACTACAGCCTGCGTTGCGCGGAAGCCGCCGGTCTTACGGGCGTTTCGCGTCTTCCGGCCTCGATGAAGGTTCTGCTCGAGAACCTGCTGCGTAACGAGGACGGCGATTCGGTCAAGGAAGGCGACCTTCGCGCCGTGGCCAACTGGCTCGAAAACAAGGGTTCGGTGGAGCACGAGATCAGCTTCCGCCCGGCCCGCGTCCTGATGCAGGACTTCACCGGCGTTCCCGCCGTCGTCGACCTGGCCGCCATGCGCGACGCCATGGCCGCCCTCGGCGCCGATCCGGAGAAGATCAATCCGCTGAACCCCGTCGATCTGGTCATCGACCACTCGGTCATGGTGGACCACTTCGGCACCGCCAAGTCGTACAACGAGAACGTCGCCAAGGAATACGAGCGCAACATCGAGCGCTACCGCTTCCTGCGCTGGGGCTCGTCGGCCTTCAACAACTTCCGCGTGGTGCCCCCGGGCACCGGCATCTGCCACCAGGTGAACCTGGAATATCTGGCCCAGACCGTCTGGACCAACACCGTCCAAGGCGATGAAGTCGCCTATCCCGACACCGTGGTCGGCACCGACTCGCACACCACCATGATCAACGGCCTGTCGGTCCTGGGCTGGGGCGTCGGCGGCATCGAAGCCGAAGCCGTCATGCTGGGCCAGCCGATCCCGATGCTGATTCCCGAGGTCATCGGCTTCAAGCTGACCGGCAAGATGCCGGAAGGCGCGACCGCCACCGACCTGGTGCTGACCGTCACCCAGATGCTGCGCAAGAAGGGCGTGGTGGGCAAGTTCGTCGAGTTCTTCGGCGACGGCGTCCCCGGCCTGACCCTGGAAGACCAGGCGACCATCGCCAACATGGCTCCGGAATACGGCGCCACCTGCGGCTTCTTCCCGGTCACCCAGGCGACTATCGGCTATCTGAAGGCCACCAACCGCACCCCCGAGCGCGTCGCCCTCGTCGAGGCTTACGCCAAGGAACAAGGCCTGTGGTTCGAGCCGGGCATGGCCGATCCGGAGTTCACCGACACCCTGGAACTGGACCTCGGTTCGGTCCAGCCGTCGCTGGCCGGTCCCAAGCGTCCGCAGGACCGTGTGCTGCTCAACGAAGCCGCCGCCAAGTTCGCCGAAGCCCTGGCCGGTGATTTCGGCAAGGCCGAGCTGATGGACCAGCGCACCCCGGTCCAAGGTGAAAGCTACGACGTGGGCCACGGCGACGTGGTGATCGCGGCCATCACCTCCTGCACCAACACCTCCAACCCCTCGGTCCTGATCGCCGCCGGCCTGCTGGCCAAGAACGCGATCGCCAAGGGCCTGAAGGTGAAGCCGTGGGTGAAGACCTCGCTGGCCCCCGGCTCGCAGGTCGTGACCGACTATCTGGCCAAGGCCGGCCTGACCAAGTCGCTCGACGCCTTGGGCTTCAACCTGGTCGGCTACGGCTGCACCACCTGCATCGGCAACTCCGGTCCGCTGCCGGAGCCGGTGTCCAAGGCCATTCAGGACGGCGATCTCGTCGCCTGCTCGGTGCTGTCGGGCAACCGCAACTTCGAAGGCCGCGTGAACCCGGACGTGCGCGCCAACTACCTGGCCTCGCCGCCGCTGGTGGTGGCCTACGCCCTGGCCGGTTCGATGAAGATCGACCTGGCCACTGAACCGCTGGGCCTCGGCAAGGGCGGCAAGCCCGTCTACCTGAAGGACATCTGGCCTTCGTCGGAAGACATCGCGACCCTGCAGCGCAAGGCCGTGACCGAAGAGATGTTCGCCAACCGCTATGGCGACGTCTTCAAGGGCGACAAGAACTGGCAGGGCATCAAGGTGGCCGGCGGCCAGACCTACGCCTGGGACGCCAATTCGACCTACGTGGCCAACCCGCCCTACTTCGAGGGCATGAGCATGACCCCGACCCCGGTCTCCGACATCGTCGAAGCCCGCGTCCTGGGCGTGTTCGGCGACTCGATCACCACCGACCACATCAGCCCGGCCGGTTCGATCAAGAAGACCGGCCCCGCCGGCCAGTACCTGGTCGAGCACGGCGTCGATCCGCTGGACTTCAACTCCTACGGCGCCCGCCGCGGGAACCACGAAGTCATGATGCGCGGCACCTTCGCCAACATCCGCATCCGCAACCGGATCACCCCGGAGATCGAAGGCGGCGTGACCAAGCACTTCCCCTCGGGCGAAGTGATGTCGATCTACGATGCGGCCATGAAGTACAAGGAAGAGGGCCGTCCGGCGGTCGTCTTCGCCGGCAAGGAATACGGCACCGGCTCGTCGCGCGACTGGGCGGCCAAGGGCGCCAAGCTGCTGGGCGTTCGCGCCGTGATCGCCGAGACCTTCGAGCGGATCCACCGTTCGAACCTCGTCGGCATGGGCGTGCTGCCGCTGCAGTTCCTGTCGGAAGGCTGGCAGAAGCTGGGTCTGACGGGCGAGGAGATCGTCTCGATCCGCGGCCTGCAGGACCTGTCGCCGCGCAAGCAGCTGATCGTCGAGCTCTATCGCCCGACCGACGGCCGCATCGCCCGCTTCCCGGTCCGTTGCCGCATCGATACCCCGACCGAGCTTGAGTACTTCAAGAACGGCGGCGTGCTGAACTACGTGCTGCGCAACCTGGCGCGCGGCGCGGCCTAAAGCCGTTCCAGCCTGCTGGAATCGAGAGGGGGAGCCGCAAGGCTCCCCCTTTTTCGTGTCCGCTGGTGATCAATGGTCGCGCTCACGGCCTCGTGAGGGGCGCTCACGTCACAACTCCGCTTTATTGCGCCGCGATGCGTAAGGCGATTTTCTTTTCGATAGCAGCGACCGCGGTCGCTCTCTGCGGACCCGTGGCCCAAGCCGCGCCCGCCAAGACACCGGTAGTGGTGGAGCTGTTCACAGCCCAGGGCTGCGCGCCCTGCGTGAAGGCCAACGAGCATGTCGCCGCCATGGCGGACCGTCCCGGCCTTCTGCCCCTGACCTTCTCGGTGGATTACTGGGATTATCTGGGCTGGGCGGACACCTTCGCCAAGCCGGCCTTCGCCGACCGCCAGCGGGCCTATGTGGCCAAGCTGCAGCTGCGCGATCCCTATACGCCCCAGGTCGTGATCGACGGCCGCGCCCAGGCGTCGGGCGCCAAGCCGCAGGATGTGGACAAGCTGGTCCGCGAGGCGACGGAGGCGGGCCGCAACCCGCCGGATATGCTGCTGCGCGAAGATGGCAAGGTGGCGGTGGGCTCCGGTCCCGCCCCACGGGGCGGCGGCGAGGTCTGGCTGATCCGCTATGACCCAAAGCCCACCGAGGTTCAGGTCAAGCGCGGCGACAATCGCGGCGAGACCATCGTCTATCGCAACGTGGTTCGCGACGTGGCGCGCCTGGGTGTCTGGAACGGCCGTCCGCGTCTCTATTCCGTACCGGCACCCTTGGGCGACGAGGATGGGCTGGAAAGCGTCGTCCTGGTGCAGGGCGCCAAGGGCGGCCGGGTCATCGGCGTGATGAAGGCTGAACGCTAGACAAGAAAAAGCCCGCGAACCGGGAGGGGACTGGCGCGCGGGCTCTCTTAAGAGGGGCGTCGGCCGATCAGACCCCACGATCCAGGGGGGCTGGGGGGGGGCTGTTCAGGATCCGAACCGCGAGTTCGTCCGATCAGCCGACACTCACAATAAACGGGCCTAAGCCGGCGGCGGCGCGACCGAAATAAGGTCATTTCGCGGCGCACCGTAACGGCCATGCGCAATTTCCGCCAATTGTGTCCGTCTCGCCATGATCGCCCGGCGCGGATCGACGGATGGAAGATTCGCGCGTTAGGCTCCGCG
Organism: Caulobacter sp. NIBR2454; assembly: GCF_027474405.1. Classification (GTDB taxonomy): domain Bacteria; phylum Pseudomonadota; class Alphaproteobacteria; order Caulobacterales; family Caulobacteraceae; genus Caulobacter. Next base: position 3,049,323 of record NZ_CP114871.1, on the reverse strand, counting down.
TATGGCTTTCGAATCTGCCCAGCCCCAACCGGTCGGCGGCGTCGTGTTCTTCGAGCGACGCGAGCTTGATGCGCTGATGCGGCTCTACGGGCGGATGGTGGCGGCGGGCGAGTGGCGCGACTACGGGATCGCCGGCCTGGCCGAAAGCGCCGTCTTCTCCGTCTTTCGTCACGCTTCCGAGGACGCCCTCTATAGGATCGAGAAGCGCCCGGCCCTGGCGCGCAAGCAGGGGGCCTGGGCGGTGATCGCCCGCGGGGGCCTGATCATGAAGCGCGGCCACGAGCTGGCCCAGGTGCTGAAGGTCTTCGAGAAGGGCAAGTTCTCGGTGGTCGATTAGGTGTGTCTCGAAGCACGAAAGAAAAAAGGCCCCGGATCGCTCCGGGGCCTTCGTTCTTTTGATCCTGCGCCGGGGTTAGCGGCGGTCGCCGAACAGGGCGAGCAGGAATTGGAACAGGTTGATGAAGTTCAGGTACAGGCTGAGCGCGCCGTAGTTGGTGGCGACGCCCTGGCCGACATGGTCGTTCTCAAGCGCGTAGTAGGTCATCTTCAGGCGCTGGGTGTCGTAGGCGATCAGGCCGGCGAAGATGAACACGCCGAGCACGTTCACGATCATCGAGATGGCCGGCATCTTCAGGAAGATGTTCACCAGCGACGCGAGCACGATGCCGATCAGGCCCATGATCAGGAAGCTGCCGAAACCGGTCATGTCCTTCTTGGTCGTGTAGCCGAAGAGGCTCAGGCCGCCGAAGGCGGTGGCCGTGATCAGGAAGGTCTGGAAGATCGAGGCGCCGGTGTACATCAGCACCACCAGACCCAGCGATGCGCCGATCAGCGACACCAGGCCCCAGTAGAGCATGCCCGAGCTGCGCGGCGAGGGGTTACGCATCGCAAAGCCCGAGATCAGCATCAGGCCCAGCGGCGCGAAGGCCACGATCATGCCCAGGATGGTCATGCCGCCAGCGCGGGTGACGCCGTCAGCGCCGACCTGGGTGACATAGAGCAGGTCACGGATCGGGGCGAAGGTGCCCGTCAGGTAGGCCAGGGCGGCCGACAGAACCAAGCCCAGCGCAACCTTGTTGTAGACGCCGAGCATGAAGCTGCGCAGTCCGGCGTCAACCGACATGTCGGCGCGATCCGCCGGGATCGAGCGCGCGTAGCCGCGGTTGAAGTCGTTCATCGAGTTAAAGCCCTTAATTTCACGTCCCTAGCGGACGCTATCGGAATATCGGGTGTCCCGACGGCCAAAGCAAGGCGCCCATCCCCTTGCGGGGCGTCGAACACATGGCCAAGTTCACGTCACTCCGGAGGAAACGAATGCAATACGCCAAACTTGGCCGCACGGACGTGTCGGTGTCGCGCTGCTGCCTGGGCACCATGACCTGGGGCTCGCAGAACACCGAAGCCGAAGCCCACGAGCAGATGGACTATGCGCTGAGCCGCGGCGTGACCTTCTGGGATACGGCCGAAATGTACGCCTCGCCGCCCAATCCCGAGACGCAGGGCTCCACCGAGCGCCACATCGGGACCTGGCTGAAGAAGACCGGCAAGCGCGACGAGATCGTGCTGGCCTCCAAGGTCGCCGGTCAGGGCGGGGTGTTCGGCGGCCTGTCGTGGCTGCGCGCTGACGGCGCCTTCACCCGCCAGACGAAGGTGCAGATCGACGAGGCGGTGGAGAACTCGCTCAAACGCCTGCAGACCGACTACATCGACCTTTATCAGCTACATTGGCCGGACCGTCCGGTCCGCACCTTCGGCGGCATGGTCTACAAGGACTACACCCCGGAGTTCGAGGCCTTCGAAGCCATCCTCGATGCGCTCGACGCCCATGTGAAGAAGGGCAACCTGCGCCATGTGGGCGTCTCCAACGAGACGCCGTGGGGCGTGATGCGGTTCCTGGCGGAATCGGACAAGCGCGGCCTGCCACGCATCGCCTCGATTCAGAACGCCTATCACCTCGTCAACCGCACCTTCGAGACCGGCCTGGCCGAGATCGCCATGCGTGAGCAGGTGGGCCTGCTGGCCTATTCGCCCCTGGCCCAGGGTCAGCTGACCGGCAAGTACCTGGACGGCGCCCTGCCGGAAGGGTCGCGCAAGGCGCTCTACAACCGCATGCAGCGCTATGAAGGGCCCCGCGCCGAGCAGGCGATCCGCTCCTATGTGGACCTGGCCAAGCAGGTGGGGTGGGACCCGGCGCAACTGGCCCTGAAGTTCTGCGACTCCAAGCCGTTCGTGACCTCGACGATCATCGGGGCCACGACCATGGAGCAACTCAAGATCGCCATCGACGCCTTCGACCTGGAATGGACCGAGGAACTCGACAAGGCGGTGGACGCCCTGCACGTCCAGCAACCCAGTCCCTGTCCCTGATCCGATGCTGAGGCTGTTCGCCGCCATCGAGATTCCCGAGGATATCGGCATCCCCCTGCTGGCCCGCCAGCAGGGGATCGAGGGCGCGCGCTGGCGGCCGCTGGAGGCGCTGCACATCACCCTGCGCTTCATCGGCGATGTGTCGGAGACGACGGCCGACGACCTCGACCTGGAACTGGAGCGGATCAGCCAGTCCCCTTTCGGGCTGGAGCTGGAACGGGTGGGGTCGTTCGGGGAGGGCGCGGACCTGCACGCAGTCTGGGCCGGGGTCGCCGAATCAGAACCGCTTCGTCGTCTGGCCAAGGCCTGTGAAAGCGCCGCCCGGCGCGCGGGATTGGCGAGCGAGACTCGCGCCTACCGACCCCATGTGACCCTGGCCTATCTGAAGCGTTCGAATCCCGCCGAGGTGGCGACCTGGATCCAGGCCAACAACCTGCTGCATTCGCCGACCTTCGCCGTGGACCGGTTCGGGCTGTATTCCAGCTGGCGAACGGCCGAAGGATCGCGTTACCGGCTGGAGCGCGAATACCGCCTCGGCTAGGATTCGCCCAACGACACCGGGGGATTGAAATGACCGACGCCGCCAGGCCGCGCCGCAGCGCCCTCTACATGCCCGCCTCGAACCTCAAGGCGATCGAGAAGGCCCGGAGCCTGCCTTGCGACGTGGTGATCCTCGACCTGGAGGACGCCGTGGCGCCGGAGGCCAAGGATATCGCCCGCGCTCAGGCCGTCGAGGCGGTTAAGGCCGGCGGCTTCGGCGGCCGCGAGGTGGTCATCCGGGTCAACGGCCGCGATACCCCACAGGGCGCCGCGGACCTGGAGGCCGCCGCCGCCGCCGGCCCCGACGCGATCCTGGTTCCCAAGGTCAACGACGCCGACGACGTGCGCTTCTACGACGCCGCTCTGAAGGGTGACACGCGCCTTTGGGCGATGATCGAGACGGCCAAGGCGGCGTTCCATCTGTGGGACATCGCGCAGGCCGCCAAGACCACGCGGCTGTCGGCCTGGGTCATGGGCGTGAACGATCTGGCCAAGGAGATGCGCGCGCGTCAGACGCCGCAGCGCGAGGCGTTCCAGCCGATCCTGTCCCTGGCCGTGGTCGCCGCGCGGGGCAACGGCCTGTCGATCCTGGATGGCGTGCATAACGACATCGAAGACCTGGACGCGCTGGAGGTGGTCTGCCGACAGGGCGTCGATTTTGGTTTCGACGGCAAGACCCTGATCCACCCCAGCCACCTGAAGATCTGCAACCGGGCGTTCTCCCCGACCGAGGGTGAGATCGCCTGGGCCCATGCGGTGATCGCCGCCTTCGCCCTGCCCGAGAACGCCGGCAAGGGCGCGATCCGCGTGGACGGCAAGATGGCCGAACTGCTGCATCTGGCGCAGGCCCAGCGGCTGGTGGCGGTCGCCGAAGCCATCGCCGCGGCGGAGGCGGCGTGACCCGTACGCTCGCCCTGCTGCTGATCCTGCTCGCCTCGCCCGCGGTGGCGCAGGACGTGGCCCAGCCCGTTCCCGCGCCGACCGCCGCGCTCCAGCCCGACGAGGACGCGGCCGAGAGCGCGCCGCCTCAGCCGCAGATCGAACGTCCCTACGAAGCGCCGCCCGCCGAGCCTGATCCGGTCTATGTGTCCCGCGTTCAAGGCCGCATCGGCGCGGCGCAAAGCCAGCGTGGCCCGCTGGACGGCGGCTGGATCCTGACCGACGCCAGCGGCGCGCAGCTCTATCACCTGCAGTTTTCCGAGACGCCGCAGAACGGGCTGGAGGGCGCTTGGCGCGACCTGCGGCGGGGAGGGGTCTCGACCCTGGGGGTGATTGACGAGGTCGCCTATGCCGACGGGGCGCTGACGGCGGTCATTCCTGGCAGGGAGGCCGGCCAATCCGCTCGCTTGACCCTGCGGGCGATCGGCGAGGGATGGGCGGGGGAGATGAGCGAGGGCGGCGTGATCCATTCCGTGGCCGCCCGTCGCGACCCGCTCTCGGCCGCCTGGGACAGCTATACGCCCGCCGGTTCGGCCCGGCCTTTCGTGGCCGCCTCCGCCACGTCCAAGGCTGCGCCGGTGAAGGCGACAACCGTCAAGAAGAAGGCGGTCAAGCGCAAGGCGACCGGCAAGCGCGGCAAAGCGGCGAAGCGCAAGAAGCGTCGCTAAATCCGCAGCGCGTCCTTCACCGCCAAGATCGCCGTGGCCCGCGCCTTGTCGTCATAGGCCTCGCCCGTGCCATAGCCCCAGGCGGGACCAGGCCAGGCCGGATCGCCCCTGCAACGCCCGATGACATGCACGTGCAGTTGCGGCGTAATGTTGCCCAGGGCCCCGACGTTCAGCTTCTCGACCTCCATGCCCAGGGCCTGGCCGATGGCGCGCACAGCAGCGCCGCCGCAGATGATTTCCTCGGTCAGTTGGGCGCGGTCGCGAGGCTTGAGATCCTCGATCTCCACCAGGCCCGGCGCGCGAGGCACCAGGATGATCCACGGCCAGCGGGCGTCGTCCTGCAGGCGCATCTCGCACAGATCGAGGACGCCGATACGGTGGGAGCTGGCGAAGAAGGCGGGGTCGATGACGAAGTTCATGTGCGCCTAACGCTTGGGGACCGCGGCCCAGTAGTCGAAGTCGAGAATAACTTCCGATGGATAGGCGCCGGCGGCGTCTTTGTCGGGAAAATCGTCGCAGATACGGTCTTTCGTCGCCACCAGACGCAGGCGCAGCGCGCCGCAGGGGCCTAGGTCGGCCTTGTCCAGCACCTCGCTCCAGGCGAACACGGTGGCGCCGGCGAAATAGGGGTTCACGTGGCGGCCTCCGTTGATCCCGAGGATCAGGCCGGCGTTCTGCAGGCCGTTGAAGGACAGCGCCTTGGCGGTGGAGATCACCACCCCGCCATAGACCAGGCGCCGGCCGGACGGGTCGTTGGCGCGCTCGAACTGGTTGAAATGGACCTTGGCTGTGTTCTGGTAGAGCCGGGTCGCCATGGCGTGTTCGGCTTCTTCGATCGCCATGCCGTCCACGTGGTCGATCCGCTCGCCTATCGCATAGTCTTCGAAGGCGTGCGGCGCGCCGGCCAGGGCGAAGTCATAGGACGACAGGTCCAGGCCGGGCGGCGCGATCAGGTCGGCGGCGTCGAGGGCCGCTTTCAGCTGCGGGACCGATTGCTCCACCGCGGCGGACAGGTCGTTCTTGCGCACCATCACCCAGCGGACATAGGACAGCACCGCCTCGCCGCGCTGGTTGGTCCCGGTGGTGCGGACATAGACGACGCCGGTCTTGCCGTTGGAGTTCTCTTTCAGGCCGATCACCTCGGACGTGGCGGTGAGGGTGTCGCCCGGGAATACAGGCGCCAGGAAGCGGCCCTCGGCGTAGCCCAGATTGGCGACGGCGTTCAGGCTGATGTCTGGCACGCTCTTGCCGAACACCACGTGGAAGACCAGCAGCGGATCGAGCGGCGCGCCGGCCAGGCCGCAGCCTCTGGCGAATTCGTCCGAGGAGAACAGGGCGAAGCGCGGACCGTGCAGGGCGGTGTAGAGGGCGACGTCGCCGACAGTGACCGTTCGCGGCGTAGCGTGGACCAGGATCTGGCCCAGGCGGAAGTCCTCGAAGAAATTACCCGGATCGGTTTTGCTCATGCCCCTGCGCGTCCCTTGATTATCGCTTTTCACCTATCGGGCATGCTGCAGCGCAAAAAGTCCAGTCCGCCGCATCGGCTATAGCTTGCGCCAGGGGGCTTGCGGAGCTAGACCGCCCGCAACTTATCCCAGCCCTTCTGACACTGGAGACCTGCATGGCTCGCGCGAAGATCGCCCTCATCGGCGCCGGCATGATCGGCGGCACCCTGGCTCACATCGCCGCGCGCGAAGAGCTGGGTGACGTGATCCTGTTCGACATCTCGGAAGGCACCCCGCAAGGCAAGGCCCTCGACATCGCCGAAGCCAGCGCCGTGTTCGGCAGGGACGTGGCCCTGAAGGGCGCCAACGACTACGCCGACATCGCCGGCGCCGACATCTGCATCGTCACCGCCGGCGTGCCGCGCAAGCCGGGCATGAGCCGCGACGACCTGCTGGGCATCAACCTGAAGGTCATGAAGGCCGTCGGCGAGGGCATCAAGGCTCACGCCCCCAACGCCTTCGTCATCTGCATCACCAACCCGCTCGACGCGATGGTGTGGGCCCTGCGCGAATTCTCGGGCCTGCCGCACAACAAGGTCGTCGGCATGGCCGGCGTGCTTGATTCGGCCCGCTTCGCCTACTTCCTGGCCGAGAAGACCGGCGTGTCGGTCGAAGACATCCACGCCTGGACGCTCGGCGGCCACGGCGACGACATGGTCCCCATGGTCCGTCACTCCACCGTCGGCGGCCTGCCGCTGCCGGAACTGGTCGCCCAGGGCTGGATGACCCAGGAAGAGCTCGACGGGATCGTCAAGCGCACCCGCGGCGGCGGCGGCGAGATCGTCGCCCTGCTGAAGACCGGCAGCGCCTATTACGCACCGGCCGAGAGCGCCATCGCCATGGCGACCTCGTACCTGAAGGACAAGAAGCGCGTTCTGCCGTGCGCCGCTTATCTGACCGGCCAGTACGGCCTGAAGGACCTGTATGTGGGCGTGCCCGTGGTCATCGGCGCCAACGGCGTCGAGAAGATCATCGAGTTCACCACCAACGACGACGAGAAGGCGATGTTCGCCAAGTCGGTCGAGTCGGTTCAGGGCCTGATCGAAGCCTGCAAGGGCATCGAACCGTCGCTGGCCTAAGCTTCGCCGCATTCGACGAAATCTTGGAAGGCCCTTCTCCCGCCGGGAGGAGGGCCTTCCTCGTTTCCGCAGGGGAAATTCCTCGGCTTTTCAGGGGCTTAATCAACCCCTAACCAGCCTTGACGCTGACGGGTCCGATCTATAGGTTCCGCCGCGATCAAGCCCGGGCGCGGATATTGTTTTCGCGGCCGAACTCGGACCTGACCACTCCCATGTCCAAGGCCGACGAACCGCACGATGAGGCTCTGAAGAGCCTCGACGCACGGCTCGCCGCTGTCGAGGCCAGGGACGCTCCCAAGCCCGCGGGCCATGTGGAGCAGGGGGCCAGCGACGGGTACCGCCTTCTGGCGGATTTGCTTGGCGGCGTATTGGGCGGCCTCGGCCTCGGCTGGGCGCTTGACCACTACGTCGGCACAAGGCCCTGGGGCCTGATCGGCGGTGTGCTGATCGGCACGGGGCTTTCGGTGTTCCTGGTGGTGCGTCGCGCCTCCCAGATGAGCGCCAAGGCGGCTCCCAAGGCCGCACACGAAAACAACGACGGTCCCGACGCCGGGACCAAACCAGGGGACGCGTAAGGCCGATGGCCGATCCGATGCACCAGTTCCAGATCGCGAAGGTCGTGGAGCTGCCGCCCGTGAACGTTCCCGGGCTGGGCCTTATCGATCTTTCGATCACCAATTCGGTGGCCGCCATGATGGCCGCCGCCGTTCTGGTTATCCTGTTCTACGCCGTGGCTTCGCGTCGCGAAGTGGTCCCCGGCCGCCTGCAGACCGTGGGCGAGATGCTCTATGGACTGGTCGGCAGCCTGACTTCGTCGATCATCGGCCACGAGGGCAAGAAGTACCTGCCCTTCGTATTCACCCTGTTCGCCTTTGTGCTGTTCATGAACATGCTGGGCATGTTCTTGGTGTTCACCGCCACCTCGCAGCTGGCCGTGACCCTGACGCTGGGCCTGATGGTCATCCTGACCGTGGTCGGCGTCGGCTTCGCCAAGAACGGCCTGAAGTTCTTCAAACTGTTCGCCCCGTCGGGCGTGCCGTGGCCGCTGTACTTCCTGCTGGTCCCGATCGAAATCCTGTCCTTCCTGATCCGTCCGATCACCCTCGGCCTTCGTCTGTTCGGCAACATGCTGGGCGGTCACGTGGTGCTGAAGATCTTCGCCGGCTTCGTGGTGGCGATGGGTTCGCTCGGCGTGCTCGGCTGGGTCGGTTCGGCCCTGGCGCTGAGCTCGGTGGTGGCCCTTACGGCGCTGGAGTTCATGGTGGCCTTCCTGCAGGCCTTCGTGTTCGCCGTGCTGACCTGCGTTTACCTCAACGACGTCGTGAACCTCGACAGCCACTAAGGCTCACGACGAACTACCTCTTACCTCCATCCATTCGACCTAAAGGACTAAGACAATGGAAGCTGAAGCCGCGAAGTACATCGGCGCTGGCCTTGCGATGCTGGGCATGATCGGCGCGGGCATCGGCCTGGGCGTGATGTTCGGCAACTATTTCCAGGGCGCTCTGCGCAACCCGTCGGCCGCCGCTCAAGAGCGTCCGATGCTGTTCCTGGGCATGGCGCTGACCGAAGCCCTGGGCATCTTCGCCCTCGTCATCGCCTTCCTGATCCTGTTCTCCTAAATCGCTTAAGAGGGACCTCGTCCTCCTATGGCGACGACGGAAAACCACGGCGTGACCGAAACGACCGGCGCGCCCGAAGCTCACGGCTCCGGCGGCCTGCCGCAGCTGCAGTTCGAGCATTGGGCGGGCCAGATCGTCTGGCTGCTCCTGATCTTCGTCGTCCTGTACGTGGTGCTGTCCAAGATGCTGCTGCCCAAGGTGGGCGGCACCATCGAGGCGCGCGCGGACAAGATCGCCGGCGACATCGCCGACGCTCGCAAGCTGCGTGACGAAGCCGAAGCTCAAAGCCAGGCGGCGGCCGCCGAACTGGCCGAAGCTCGCGGCACGGCGCTGCGCACCGCGGCTGACGCGAAGGCCAAGGCGCAAGCCGAAGCCGCCTCGCGCCAGGCCAAGGAAGACGCTGTCCTGGCCGAGAAGCTCGAGGCCGCCGAGGCTCGTATCCGCGCCTCGCGCGATACGGCCATGGGCAATGTGAAGACCATCGCGTCGGACACCGCCCAGGCGATCACCGCCAAGCTGACCGGCAAGGCCGCCACCTCCGCCGAGGTGACCGCCGCGCTGACCAAGCTGTCGGCTTAAGGAGCACGGACAATGGCGCTGTTCCAACTGTCCAACCCTGAGTTCTGGGTGCTTGTCGCCCTGGTGCTCTTCTTCGGCCTGCTGTTCGCGCTGAAGGTCCTGCCGGGCGCCCTGTTCGGCGCTCTGGACGCTCACGCGGCCAAGATTCAGGCTGAGCTCGACGAGGCCGCCAAGCTGCGCGCCGAGGCGCAAGCTCTGCTGGCCGACATCAAGGCCCAGCGTGACGCTTCCGAGCGTCAGGCCGCCGAGATGCTGGCCGCCGCCCACGCCGACGCCAAGCGTCTGGCCACGGAGGCCCAGGCCAAGCTCGAGGATCAGATCAAGCGTCGCGGCGAACTGGCCGAGCGCAAGATCGCCGCCGCCGAAGCCCAGGCCACCGCCGAGGTGAAGTCCGCCGCCGCGGACCTCGCCATCGCCGCCGCCGAGCAGATCCTGGCCGCCCGTCTGGGCGCCACGGACCCGCTGGTCGATGGCGCCATCCAGCAGATGGGATCGGCCAAGCTGCAATAGCAGTCAGGGTTGGTTTGAAAAATCGAAGGGCGTCTCCGCGAGGAGGCGCCCTTTTTCTTTGGGGTCATTCCATCCGTCTTCGCCCGACTTGTTCAGGCGACCCCATGGCGAGGCGTCACCGTGGATAAGGCGGCTCAGTCACGGCATGGGTGGCCCGGACGAGCCGGGCCAAGATGGAACGATCGGGTGGAGAAGCGGGGGTGCTAAACCGCCCGGCTGCGGCGGCGCAGGGACCGGCGCCACCGGACGGCGACGCGCCAGCGGCGGGGCAGGATGAGGCGCTCGATCCGCAGGGCCTGTTGCCAGGCGACCTGCAACACTTCCGGCTCACGACGCAGCAGGCGACGCAGGGGGAAGATCACCTTGGGGTGGGCCCGCTGCACCTTGATGAACTGCTTGCGCGCCCAGAACGAGTTGCGCAGCACCAGCATCAGCCCGACCACGGTCAGCGGCACGCCAAGCGGACCTGGCAGCGGCGCGATCAGAAAGCCCGCCAGGATCAGCAACCCGCCGATGATGAGCAGCAGCCAACGCGCCGCACGCCCAAGCAGGGCTCGGGCTAGGGCGTCGGACTGGCGCGCGCGAGGCATGGCGATGGTCAGGGCGATCTGCATTGGGACACGACGGGGAGGGCCCGTCGCATCTCCAAAAGGACTCAGGAGGACGGCGGACATTCGGGGATATGAGAAGCCCCGAACGCGCCGTAAAGGACACGTGTTGCGTCTTAACGAAACTTAATGACCTATTCCGCCGCCAGTGGCGCAGAAGACACAGGGCTCCACTTCAGCCGTGGCTTACGTGCCGCAAGAGTTTCATCCAGACGTCGCAAAGGCGCCTGGGTCGGCGCGTTCTTGAAGCGGTCCACATCGCCCGCCTTGGCCGCGCCGGCAAGGGCGCGAAGGGCGGCGATGAAGCGGTCCAGCTCGTACTTGGATTCCGTCTCGGTGGGCTCGATCAGCATCGCCCCGTGGACGACCAGCGGGAAGTACATGGTCATGGGGTGGAAGCCCTCGTCGATCATCGCCTTGGCGAAATCGAGCGTGGTCACCCCCGTGCCCTCCAGCCAGGCGTCGTCGAACAGGGCCTCGTGCATGCACGGGCCGTCCGGGAAGGCCGCGCTCATCACGTCGGACAGCCGGGCCTTGATGTAGTTGGCGTTCAGCACCGCATCCTCGGCCACCTGGCGCAGGCCGTCGGCGCCGTGGGACAGCATGTAGGACAGGGCGCGGACATACATGCCCATCTGGCCGTTGAAAGCGCACAGACGGCCGAAGGCGGCCGAGGCCTCCTCGGTCTCATGCTCGACCAGCTTGAACCCGTCTCCGGTGTTCACGACCCACGGGGTGGGGGCGTAAGCCGCCAGGGCCTCGGACAGCACCACCGGACCCGCGCCGGGACCGCCGCCGCCGTGCGGCGTCGAGAAGGTCTTGTGCAGGTTGATGTGCATGGCGTCGACGCCCAGGTCCCCCGGGCGCACGCGGCCGACGATGGCGTTGAAGTTGGCGCCGTCGCAGTAGAAGTAGGCTCCGGCCTCGTGCGCCAGGCGGGCGATCTCGATCACCTCGCGCTCGAACAGGCCGCAGGTGTTGGGGTTGGTGACCATGATGGCCGCCACGTCCGGGCCGAGCTTGGACGCCATGTCGGCGAGGTCCACGCGGCCGTCTTCGGTCTGGGCGATTTCCTTGACCGTATAGCCGGCGAAGGCGGCGGTGGCCGGGTTGGTGCCGTGGGCGCTGGTCGGGGCCAGCACCGTCTTGCGGTGGCCCTGGCCCTTGGCCTCGTGCGCGGCGCGAATGGCCAGCAGACCGCAAAGCTCGCCATGGGCGCCGGCCTTGGGCGACAGGGCCACGGCCGGCATGCCGGTCAGGGTCTTCAGCCAGTGGGCCAGCTGATCCATCAGGCCCAGCGCGCCCTGGACCGTCGAGACCGGCTGCAGCGGGTGAATGTCGGCAAAACCCGGCAGACGCGCCATCTTCTCGTTCAGGCGCGGGTTGTGCTTCATCGTACAGGAGCCGAGCGGATAGAGCGCCAGGTCGATGGCGTGGTTCTTTTGGCTCAGGCGCACGTAATGGCGCATGGTCTCGGGCTCGGACAGCCCAGGCAGGCCGATGGGCTCGTGCCGCAGCAGGCCGTCCAGCGCGTCATCGACGCCGGTGGCCTCGGGCAGATCGACGCCCGACTTGTCCCAGCCGCCCAGTTCAAAGATCAGGGGCTCATCCTGCAGCAGCCCGCGGGCGCCGGTCAGGGTGGCGGTGGCGGCCGGAGCGTCATTGGCCGCGGTTTCAGGCCGGGTGGGACGGCCGACAGAGTTCATGCTCATTGGGCGATCACCTTGGTCAGGGCCTTTTGCAGGATGGCGATGTCGCCGTCGCTGGTCAGTTCGGTGGCGGCCAGCAGCAGGACGTCGTCCATGCCGGCGTGTGGGGCCAGGCGCGAATAGGGCACACCGGCGATGACGCCGTTGCCGGCCAGGGTCTCGACCACCTCGGCGGCGTCGCGCGGCAGGCGCACGGCGATCTCGTTGAAGTAGCGGTCGGTGAGCACCTCGACGCCCGGCACGGCGGTCAGGGCGGCCTTCAGCTTGCGGGCGCGATCATGGTTCAGCGCGGCCAGGCGGCGCAGGCCCTGCTCGCCCAGCAGCGACATGTGGATGGTGAAGGCCAGGGCGCACAGGCCGCTGTTGGTGCAGATGTTCGACGTGGCCTTGTCGCGGCGGATGTGCTGCTCGCGGGTCGACAGGGTCAGGACGAAACCGCGACGGCCGTCGGCGTCCACCGTCTCGCCGCACAGGCGGCCGGGGATTTGGCGCATGTACTTTTCGCGGCAGGCGAAGAGACCGACATAGGGGCCGCCGAAGTTCAGGCCGTTGCCGATCGACTGGCCTTCGGCCACGGCGATGTCGGCGCCCATCTCGCCCGGCGACTTCAGCAGGCCGTAGGAGACGGCCTCGGTCGTCACCACGATCAGCAGGGCGCCGGCGGCGTGGGCGGCCTCGGCGATCTTGGTCACGTCGGTGACCGTGCCGAACACATTCGGAGTCTGGACGACCACGCAGGCGGTGTCGGCGTCGATGGCGTCGATCACGGCGGCTTCGGCGTCCACGGCGGCGGCCAGGGTCTCGGTGACCACGCCGGCCGCGTGGGCCAGGGTTTCGATCGAGCGGACATAGTGCGGATGCAGTCCGCCCGACAGCACCGCCTTGCCCCGGCGGTTGATGCGGTTGGCCATCATCACCGCCTCGGCGGCGCCGGTGGAGCCGTCATAGAGCGAGGCGTTGGCGACCTCCAGGCCGGTGAGCGCCGAGACCTGGGTCTGGAACTCGAACAGCACCTGCAGCGTGCCCTGGGCGATCTCGGGCTGGTACGGCGTGTAGCTGGTCAGGAACTCCGACCGCTGGATGATGTGGTCCACGCTGGCCGGGACATGGTGGCGATAGGCGCCGGCCCCGCAGAAGAACGGCCCCGAGCCCGCGGTGCGGTTGCGGGCCGCCAGGGCGGACAGCTCGCGCTCCACCTCCAACTCCCCCGCATGCAGCGGCAGGTCGACGAAGCCGGTGCGGCGGGCCGCCGCGGGCACGTCCACGAACAGGTCGTCGATGGATTTGACGCCGATGGCCGAGAGCATCTCGGCGCGGTCGTCGCGGGTCAGGGGGAGGTAACGCATCGGGGCCGTTTTGCTCTGGTGCTTAGAGAGTGCCGAGGAAGGCTTCGTAGGCGGCGCGGTCCATCAGGGCGTCCACTTCCGACGTGTCGGCCAGCTTCACCTTGGCGAACCAGCCGCCGGCTTCCGGCGCGGCGTTCACGGTTTCGGGCGCGCCCGACAACTCGCCATTGGACTCGACGACTTCGCCTGAGATCGGGGCGTAGACGTCCGAGGCGGCCTTGACGCTTTCGACCACGGCCAGGCTGTCGCCTTTCTTCACGGTCTTGCCCACGTCGGGGACTTCGACGAACACCACGTCGCCCAGTTGGTCGGCGGCGTAGGCGGTGATGCCGACGGTGGCGATGTCGCCGTCGACGGAGATCCATTCATGGTCTTTGGTGAAGCGCATCGGAGCGGCCCTTTTCCTAGATCTTGCGCACGTAGCGATTGGGGACAAACGGAGTGGGGACGACTTCCGCCACCTGGGTCCGGCCCCGGACAATGACATTGAGCCTGATTCCGACCTCGGCGAGCGCCGGAGGAACAAAGCCCAGAGCGATGGGGTAGCCGAGCGTCGGCGAGAAGCCGCCGCTGGTGATGACGCCGACCACCTTGCCGTCGGCGTCGGCGATCTCGGCGCCTTCACGGGCGGGCGCGCCTTCGACCTTCAGGCCGACGCGGATGCGCGACGGGCCCTCGGCGAGTTCTTTCTGGATACGGGCGGCGCCGGGGAAGTCGCCGGCCTCGCGGCGCTTCTTGGACAGGGCGAAGTTCAGGCCGCCCTCGACCGGGCTGGTGGTCTCGTCCAGGTCGTGGCCGTAGAGCGGCAGGCCGGCTTCCAGCCGCAGGCTGTCGCGGGCGCCCAGGCCGATGGGACGAACGCGCTCGTCCTGAAGCAGGGTGTTCCAGATCCGCTCGGCGTCGGCCGCCGGCACGGAAATCTCGTAGCCGTCCTCGCCGGTGTAGCCTGAGCGCGAAACGATGGCGGTCACCCCGAACATCTCCATCACCGTGGCGTCCATGAACACCATCTGGGCGACGGCCGGAGCGTGGGCGGACAGCACGGCGACGGCCTCGGGACCCTGCAACGCCAGCAGCGCGCGGTCCTCCAGGCGCTCGATCTTCACCTGGCCGCCGATCTCGGATTCCATGTGGGCGTAGTCGCCGTCCTTGCAGGCGCCGTTGACCACCACGAACAGGCCGTCGTCATCCGGACGGGCGGCCATCAGGTCGTCGATGATGCCGCCCTTCTTGTTCAGCAGCATGGAATAGCGCTGCTTGCCGGGCTTGAGGCCGATGTAGTCGCCCGGGGTGATCTCCTCGAAGGCGGCCAAGGGCGCGACGCCCCGCAGCCGGGCTTGGCCCATGTGGGAGACGTCGAACAGGCCCGCATGTTCGCGGGTCCACAGGTGCTCCTTCAGCACCCCGTCCTTGTACTGCACCGGCATGGAGTAGCCCGCGAACGGGACCATGCGGGCGCCCGCCGCGACATGCGCGTCGTAGAGCGGGGTCTTCTTGAGGTCGGCTTCGGACACGCTGGGCTCCGCGAGGGATGGTGACGGCACGCGCCCGGCTTTCACCGGACGATGTGCGCCCCCGCTGTCCCTGAGCCTGAGAGATTCCGGGGCGGCGAGCCGGCCCTTGCTCCTTCGGCGAGCCCCGGAGGGGGCTGCTTTCCAGCGTTTCGTAGCTCGCGCGGTCCGTTTGCCTGAGCGTTTCCGGGGCGGTTGCGCCTTCGGCCTCGGGACCCCAAAGAATCCCGATGTCTCCCGCGAGAGCGAGGCGGAACCTGATCGACCGCCCCCCTTGAGTCAAGCGCGGCCGAGGACCTTAAGGAATGATCCGCCAATCAGCCGCAGACACGAGCAGACGAGGTTACATCCGCTCCGGCGTCGCCACGCCCAGCAGGTCGAGCGCCAACTCAAGCTGCTTGAGGGTGGTCTGGGCGAGGGACAGGCGCGAGGCGCGCACGGCCGGGTCCTCGGCGACCACGATCGGGCAGGCGGCGTAGAACTTCGAAAAGCCTTGGGCCAGCTTGAAGGCGTGTTCGGCGATGAAGTTCGGGGCCTTCTTGTCGTAGGCCTCGGCCAGGGCCGTCTCGAACGCGTCCAGCAGCAGGGACAGGTCCCGCTCGGCAGGTTCGGCGATGGTGATCGGGCCGGCTGCCGCGCCCGTCTCGGCGGCCTTGCGCAGAACCGACTTGATGCGGACGGCCTGGTACAGCAGGTACGGGCCGGTCTTGCCCTCGAAGCTGGTGAAGCGGTCAAGGTCGAAGACGTAGGACGTGCCGCGGAAGTTCTGCAGGTCGGCGAACTTCAGGGCGGCGACGGCCACCTTGTGCGCGATCTCCTCGAACTCTTCCTTGGGCAACTCGGCGCCCAGGCCAGCCTCGGTCAGGCGTTCGCGCGCCTTGTCCTTGGCCATGGTGATCAGGTCGTGCAGCTTCAGCACGCCGCCGGCGCGGGTCTTGAACGGCTTGCCGTCGGTCCCGTTCATGGTGCCGAAGCCGATATGCTCCAGCGAGCCCTCGGCGGCGTAGCCGGCCAGATAGGCGGCGCGGAACACCTGCTCGAAGTGGTCGGCCTGGCGTTGATCGACGCAGTACAGGATCAGGTGTGGATCAAAGCTGTTGCGGCGGTCCAGGATCGTGGCCAGATCGGTCGTGCCGTACATGGCCGAACCTTCCGACGAGACGACCAGCAGCGGATCGGGGCTCTCGGCCTCGATCACCGTGCCGTCCGGCAGCTTCTTCTTCTTGGTCTCGCCGGGACGGGCGACGCGGATGATGCGCGCGCCCTGGTCGTCGACCAGCAGGCCCTTGGCGTCCAGCTCCTGGACCATCGGCGGGATCAGGTCGTTGACGTCGCTCTCGCCCTTCCACAGGTCGAAGTCGACGCCGAGGGCATGGAACTCGCGCTCCAGCGCCACGCGGCTGACGGCCACGAAGTGCTTCCACAGCGCCAGATAGCCGGGACGTCCCGCCTGCAGCTCCGCCGTCGCCTTGCGGGCGCGATCGCGGAACGCGACGTCTTCCTTCATGCGGCCCGAAGCGGTCGGGTAGAGGCGCTCCAGGTCCTCCAGCGTCACCGGGCTCTCGGCCGGGAACGGGCCGTCGCCGTCCGCCATGAACGGCGCGGCCGTGCCTTCGTCCTGCAGGGCGACGATGAGCAGGCCCATCTGGAAGCCCCAGTCGCCGAAGTGGGCGTCGCCCAGGACCTCGTCGCCACGGAAGCGATAGATGCGCTTGATGGATTCGCCGATGATCGAGGCGCGCAGATGGCCCACATGCATGGGCTTGGCCACGTTCGGCCCGGCGTAGTCGACCAGGACACGGCGCGCATCGATGCGGCTGGCGCCGGCGCGCTCGTCAGCGGCGATCTCGGCCGCGCGTTCGGACAGCGCCGTGTCGGCCAGCTTCAGGTTGATGAAGCCCGGGCCGGCGATCTCCACCGACTTGAACAGGGGCGAGCCTTCCAGGCGTGCGACGATATCGTTCGCGATGTCGCGCGGCGGCTTGCCCGCCTGTTTGGCGGCGGCGAGGGCGCCATTGCACTGGAAGTCGGCAAGGTCAGGCCGGTCGGACGGCGTGACGCGTCCGAGGTCGGAAGACAGGCCGGCCGCGGCGAAGGCGGCTCCAACCGCTTCGCCGAGGCGGGATTTCAGGTCGGTCATTGGTTCTGGTTGCTGGGCGTCGTCGTGGCGGCGGCGGTGGCCTGGCCGGCGTTGACGCGGAAGCGTTTGCCGTCGCGGTTGAACTCGGCCATCTGCGGGGTGACGTCGAAGCCGATCAGGACCTCGAAGTTCGAGCCGCTGGTCTTTTCGTCGGCGCGCGGGATGACGATGCCTTCCAGCAGGTCGGTGACCATCACGCGGTCCTGGCCGGCCGGGAAGGTGACGGGCAGGTCGAAATATTCCTTGGCGATGACCGAGTTGTTCCGACGCGTCACCGCCACCCAGTAGCGGTAGGTCTTGCGGCGCTCTTCAGCCTGGGGACCGCGGCCGAGGTTGAACAGAACCTCGACGCGCATCTCGATGGGATCTGCGCCCTCATAGCGGCAACCGGCCGAAAGGCCTTCGATCTCGCCGGTATAGGCCACGGCGTTCATAGCCTCGCGGCCGGCCTCGAACTCGGCGTAGCGGCCGGCGTCGTAGAGCACCTTCACATAGGGGCAGGGGCCGGCGTTCCTCAGCGAAGCCAGGGGAGCCCGGGGCGACGCCCACTCTTCCTTGCGTTTCTTCTTGGCGGCGGCCTCTTCTTCCTGGCGACGCCCGGCGTCGTCCTGGCGGCGGTTCTGCGCCATGGCGGAAGAGCCAACGAAGCTCGCCGCGAGAGCGAGGCAGAGAACGGAGGTGGCGATGCGGCGCATGGATCGTCCGGAAATTTAGCGCATAGGCGGAATGAGCCCGCCTGTGTCATGTCGCGTGATAAAGGCATATGCGTGACGTCGCAACGCGTGTGGCTGGCGAGACAGCTTCCGAACGCTTAGGTTCCGGTCCGAAATGAACGCCCACGCCCCCATCCGACCGCCTCTCACCGTCCTGCTGGCCAGTCCTCGCGGGTTCTGCGCCGGGGTGGACCGCGCCATCCAGATCGTGGAGCGCGCCATCGAGAAGTACGGCGCGCCGGTCTATGTGCGCCACGAGATCGTCCACAACCGCCATGTGGTCGATCGCCTGAAGGCCAT
This sequence comes from Caulobacter sp. NIBR2454, assembly GCF_027474405.1. Lineage (GTDB taxonomy): Bacteria > Pseudomonadota > Alphaproteobacteria > Caulobacterales > Caulobacteraceae > Caulobacter. Next base: position 3,031,187 of record NZ_CP114871.1, on the reverse strand, counting down.
GGGCGCCATCTTTGTCGAGGAGATCGACGAGGCGCCGGCCGACCGGCCGATGATCTTCTCGGCTCACGGCGTTCCCAAATCCGTGCCGCAGGCCGCCAAGGAACGGCGGATGCTGTATCTGGACGCCACCTGCCCCTTGGTTTCCAAGGTGCATGTGGAGGCGCAGCGTCACTTCGACGCCGGCCGCGAGATCGTCCTGATCGGCCACGCCGGCCATCCCGAGGTGATCGGCACCATGGGCCAGCTGCCCGAAGGCACGGTCGCCCTGATCGAGACTGTCGATGACGTGGCGACCTGGACGCCCAAGGATGCGTCCAACGTCGCCTTCGTCACCCAGACGACCCTGTCGGTGGATGACACGACCGAGATCATCGAGGCCTTGCGCGCCCGCTTTCCGGGTATCGCGGCCCCGCACAAGGAAGACATCTGCTACGCCACCACCAACCGCCAGGAGGCCGTCAAGCACCTGGCCGAGGGGACGGACGTGGTGCTGGTGGTCGGCTCCCAGAATTCGTCCAATTCCGTGCGGCTGGTCGAGGTGGCCTTGAAGGGCGGGGCCAAGGACGCCCGGCTTATCGACGACGTGTCGGGCCTGGATTTCGCCTGGCTGGAAGGCGCGACCCGCGTCGGCCTGACCGCCGGCGCCTCGGCTCCCGAAGCCTTGGTGCAGGGCGTGATCGACGCCCTGGCCGAGCGTTATGAGGTGACCGTTCAGGAGGTTGCTCCGGCCCGCGAGACGGTGACCTTCAAGCTGCCGCGCATCCTCACCGCTTGACCGCGGGGGCGGGCTCGCCCAATCCCTCCCCATGGCCGTCTATACCGACATCACCGACGCCGAGCTCGAGGCGTTCCTCGCCGCCTATGACCTGGGCGCGCCCGTGTCCTTCAAGGGCATCGCCGAGGGCGTGGAGAACTCCAATTTCCTGCTGGAGACGGAAAGGGGACGCTACATCCTCACCGTCTTCGAAAAGCGGGTGAAGGCCGATGACCTGCCCTACTTCCTGGGCCTGATGCGCCATCTGGCCGATCGGGGCTTCCCGTCGGCGACGCCGGTGAAGGACCGCAAGGGCCGCGACCTGCAGACCCTGCGCGCAAAGCCCGCCGCCATCGTCGAGTTCCTGCCCGGTCTGTCGGTGCGCAAGCCCAGCGTCGCCCATTGCCGCGCGGCGGGCGAAGGGCTGGCGCGCCTGCATCTGGCGTCCGAGGGCTTCTCCGGCCGCCGGGGCAATGATCTGGGCCAGCCGCACTGGGCCGCCGTGTTCGCCCCGCTGCGCAAGCAGGCCGAAGCGCTTAAGCCCGGCCTGTCGGCCACCATCGAGAAGGACCTGGCGTCCTTCGCCCTGTCCTGGCCGCGCGGCCTGCCGACTGGAGCGATCCACGCCGACTTCTTCCCCGACAACGTGTTCTTTCACGGCGACCAGTTCGCTGGGGCGATCGACTTCTATTTCGCCTGCGACGACGCCCTGGCCTACGACATCGCGGTCACCCTGAACGCCTGGTGTTTCGAGGCGGACGGCATGTTCAACGCCACCGCCGCCCGCGCCATGATCGCCGGCTATGAGACGCTGCGGCCCCTGTCGCCGGCCGAGAAGGCCGCCTTGCCGCTGCTGGCCCATGGGGCGGCCATGCGCTTCTTCCTGACCCGGCTGCATGACTGGGACGCGACGCCGAAGGACGCCCTGGTGCGGCCCAAGGACCCCATGGAGTACGAGCGCAAGCTGGCCGTACACCGCGAGGGCCTGCACCTGTTCAGCGAGCGGGCATGACCCCCAAGGTCCTGATCTATACGGACGGGGCCTGCAGCGGAAACCCGGGCCCCGGCGGCTGGGGCGCGGTGCTGATGTATGGCGACAAGCGTAAGACCATGTGTGGCGGCGAACTGGCCACCACCAACAACCGCATGGAGCTGATGGGCGCCATCCAGGCGCTTGAGGCCCTGAACAAGCCCTGCAAGGTCGAGCTGCACACCGACAGCCAGTATGTGATGAAGGGCGTCACCCAGTGGATCCACGGCTGGAAGGCCCGAGGCTGGAAGACCGCCGACAAGAGCCCGGTCAAGAACGAGGACCTGTGGAAGCGCCTCGACCTGGCCCGCGCGCGCCACGACGTCGATTGGCGCTGGGTGAAGGGCCATGCCGGCCACGAGTTCAACGAAGAAGCCGACGAGCTCGCGCGGCGGGGGTTGAAGGAGACGCTGGCGGCGGGCCGCTAGCCCGCCTTCACCGTCAGCACCGAGCCGTCCACCTCCAGCACCTCGACCTTGGCGCCGCGTTCCAGCGTGGTCGCGCCGGTCAGCTTCGCCGCCCACTCCTTGCCGTCCACGTACACCCGGCCCTCGCCGCCGACGAAGACCGAGGCGGTCTCACCCGACTGGCCGATCAGCCGGGGCAGCGGGTCGTTGATGTCCGGCGCGGGCTCCAGCTCGCGGCGCGGCAGGATGCGGCGCGCGCCGAAGGTGGCGGCTAGTGTCAGGACAGCGAACAGGCCCAGGGCCACCGAAGCGGGCAGGGGGAAGATCACGGTGACGACGCCCATGACCGCCGCCGTGGCGGCGGGCCACAGCAGCCACCCGCTGCCGGTGGAGACTTCCGCCGCCAGCAATAGCGCGGCGATGGCCAGCCAGACCCAAAGCGGCTGCGTAGCGTAGAGCGCGATCAGGGCCTGCATGGCCTCAGCCTCCGGTGCGCGGCACGGCCGAACCGCCGCGCCGTGTGGTCGTGGTGGTCGGCGCAGGCGGCGGGGCCGAGGAATTGGTCGCCTTGGCCGAGTTCACCAGCTCGCCGATGCCGGCGATGGTGCCCACCAGCGAGGCCATGTCCGCCGGGACGATGACCGTCTTCTGCTGCGGGCTTTCGGCCAGCTTGGCGAAGGCCTCCACATAGCGCTGGGCCACGAAGTAGTTGATGGCGTTCACGTCGCCGCGGGCGATGGCCTCGGACACCATGGCGGTGGCCTTGGCTTCGGCCTCGGCTTCGCGCTCGCGAGCCTCGGCGTCGCGGAAGGTCGCCTCCTTGCGGCCTTCGGATTCCAGGATCGCGGCCTGCTTGGAGCCCTCGGCGCGGGCGATCTGGGCCTGGCGTTCGCCGTCGGCCTCGGTGATCACCGCGCGGCGCTCGCGCTCGGCCTTCATCACGCGGGCCATGGCGTTGGTGATGTCCGGCGGCGGGGTCAGGTCCTTGATCTCGATCCGCGTGGCCTTCACGCCCCAGGGGCTGGTGGCGTGGTCGATGGTGGCCAGCAGGCGCGAGTTGATCTGGTCGCGCTGGCTCAGCACCTCGTCCAGTTCCATGGAGCCGACCACGGTGCGCAGGTTGGTCATGGCCAGCTGGGTGATGGCGTAGCTGAGGTTGTCGACCCGATAGGCGGCCGCGGCCGCGTCCATCACCTGGATGAAGATAATGCCGTCCACCTTCACCGACACGTTGTCCTTGGTGATGACCTCCTGGGTCGGGACGTCCAGCACCTGCTCCATCATGTTCATGCGGCGGCCGACGCCTTCGATGAACGGGGTGAGGATGTTGATGCCCGGCTTGAGGGTGCGGGTGTAGCGGCCGAACCGCTCCACCGTGAACTCGCGGCCCTGCGGCACGATCTTGACCACCGCGAACAGCACCACGGCCGCGAGGAAGAGGAAGACGATCGGAACGATGTACGCGGACATGGGGCCTCCTGTGGATGCAACCCTAGGGCGCCGGATGTGTCGCCGTCACGTCAAAGCTTGAGCTAGTCCGCCGGGGCGTGCGCGTAGCTGAGCACCCGAGCCAGCTTCCAGACGCCGTCCTCCAGCTTCCAGACCTGGGTGAAGGAGGCCTTGCCGACCAGCTTATAGGGGCCTTTGCCCTTGCGCTCGTAGAAGACGTGGTCGCCTTGCTCGAAGGCGCCGTAGCCGCCGGCGGGCCAGACCTTCATCGTTCCGGGGGTCAGTTCGCGACGCGAATTCCAGGCGTCGGGCTTCTGCTTTTCAACGCAGCCCTTGGCGTAGTCGGCGACGAACTGGTCGCCCGAGGTCGCGATCAGTCCATCCTTGTCGTGGAAGAACTCGAAGTCGTCGGTGACCATGGTCCGCAAACGCGGCGCGTCGCAGCCCTGAAAGAACAACTCGAAGAACTCGGCGTCGCGCTTGGTCAGCGTTTCTTTCAGCTCGGACCCGGTGGGAATGACGCCGGCGGCGGCGGCGGCGAGGATCATATGCAGCATGGCGGCCTCCGAAGTCTTTCATCTTCGCTAGATGACGCGGTTCCGTACTCCTAGTTAAGTCGCGTACAGGTTCGCCTCAGGCCCGCTCTGATAGAGCGTCCCAGATCGCGCAGGCGAGGACCACAACGGCGGCCAGCCAGACGCCGCGCAATCCTAGATGCGGATAGAGAGCCGCTCCCGCGACCGCGCCGCCCACGAGGCCAAGCCAATGCACCAGATAGGGCGCGGCGGCCCTGACATCCCCGCCCATCATCCCATCAGCAAGCCTTTGGCCCAACTTGACCAGGGTGCCGGTCATGTAGGTCAGACCTATGGCCACCTCGCCATCGCGCTCGAACACGGCGTTCTCCGCGCCCATGGCGGCGGCCATCAGGGCGAGCGCGACAGTGCTCCAGCCAATACTGCTGGCGACGGGCGCGGCCAACAGCAGCAGGCTGACGAGGCAGAGGACGTAAACCCGGCGCCGATCCGGTCTCGCCAGGCGCCCGGCGACGGAGCCGGCGACCACACCCGCCAAGAAGGCGCCGATCAGTCCGCCCGCCACCGCCGCCCAGGTCCAGTTCGATGTGAGGCCTACCCCCAGACGGGTGGAGTTGCCGCTCATGAACGACACGAAGAAGCCGTTCATGGCGATGAAGCCCATGGCGTCCACGAACCCCGCGGCCCCGGCCAGAATGGCGGCTAGGCGACGGGTGCGGCGATCATATCGAAGCATGGGACTCTGTCCCTTTGTTAGGCGACCAGGGCCTCGGCCTGCTTGAGGTCGACGCTGACCAGCTGCGACACGCCCCGCTCGCCCATGGTGACGCCGAACAGGCGATCCATACGGCTCATGGTGACGGGGTTGTGGGTGATGGCGACAAAGCGCGTCTGGGTGCGGCGGCGCATCTCGTCCAGCATGTTGCAGTAGCGCTCGACATTGGCGTCATCGAGCGGGGCGTCTACTTCGTCCAGCACGCAGATGGGCGCGGGATTGGCCAGGAAGACGCCGAAGATCAGGGCGCTGGCGGTCAGGGCCTGTTCGCCGCCGCTCATCAGGCTCATGGACGCCATGCGCTTGCCGGGCGGGCAGGCGTAGATCTCCAGTCCGGCCTCCAGCGGATCATCGCTCTCGATCAGGCGAAGCTCCGCCTGGCCGCCGCCGAACAGGGCGGTGAACAGGGCCTGGAAGTGGCCGTTGATCACGTCGAAGGCGGCCAGCAGGCGCTCCCGACCCTCGGCGTTCAGCTCCTCGATCCCCTGGCGCAGGCGGGCCACGGCGCCGGACAGGTCGGCGCGTTCGGTGCGCATGGCCTCCAGGCGCGCGCCGGACTCGGCGGCCTCCTCCTCGGCCCGCAGGTTCACCGCGCCGATGGCGTCTCGTTCGCGCTCCAGGTTGAACAGGTGGGCCTCGACCCCCGCCGCGCCGGTGGGTACGGCGATGGCCTCGCTGGCGATCTGGCGGCCCAGTTCCTCGGGCTCGACATGAGCGGCTTCGCGAATCTGGCCGGCGATCTCGCCAAACCGGTCGCGTGCGGCGTCCAGGCGGGCGGACAGGCTGGCGCGGGCTTCCCGGGCGTCGGCGGCCGCCGCCTCCGCGGCGCGCAGCGCTCGGTCGGCGGCCTGACGGGCGGCGTCGCCCTGGGCAAGGGCGTCGGAGGACTTGGCGCGGCGGGCCTCGGCCTGGGCGAAATCCTCCAACAGCTTGTTGCGGCGGACCTCGACCTGTTCGGGCGCGTCCTTGGCGACGGCCAGGGCGGCGGCGGCCGTGTCGCGGTCCTTGGCCAGAATCTCCAGGCGGCTGTCGGCGGCGGCGGCGCGGCGGGTCCAGTCGGCGATCTCGCGCGCCAGGCTTTCCTGACGGCGGGCGCGGCCTTGGTGTTCGCGCACTTCGCGGTCGATCTCGGCGCGGGCGGCGGCCGAGGCTTCGCGCGCGGCGGCGGCGGCCTGACGGGCGGCGGCGAGCTGCGGGGCGAGGTCCTCGCCGCCCTGGGTTCCGGCGGCCTCGGCCTCGACGGCGGCGAGTTGGTTTTCGGCCTCGACCCGCTCGGCGTCGAAGCGGGCGATGGTCTCGTCCAGGGACTGGGCGCGGGCGTCGCGGCGGGCGGCCTCGCGCTCCAGGCGTTCGACGGTGTCGCGGAACGAGCCCAGGGCGCGTTCGGCCTCCTGCGGCGCCTTGCGGGCCTCGCGCAGGACATCCTCGGCGGCGCGCAGACGGATTGCGCTGGTCTTGTGAGCTTCCTCGGCGGCGGCGGCCTCGGGGGCGCGACGTTCGATCTCGGTCTCGACCTCGGCCAGGCGGGTCTTCTGCTCCAGGCGGATGGCGGCCGGCTTGGGCGCCTCGGCGCGTGCGGTGAAGCCGTCCCACCGCCACAGATCGCCTTCGCGGGACACCAGGCGTCCGCCGGTGGGCAGCAGCTTCTGCAATCGGTCGCCGTCCGCCCGATCTACGAGGGCGGTGAAGGCTAGACGCGCCGACAGCGCGCCCGGCGCCTTGACCAGCGGACCGAGCGGCGTCGCGCCTGCCGGCCAGGTCGGCGTCGTCACCTCACGTCCGCCCCAATAGGACGGCGCCCGTTCGTCCAGCGCCGCCTGAAGATCGTCGCCAAGAGCGGCGGCGAGCGCGGCCTCATAGCCCCGGTCGGGGGAGACCGAATCCAGGGCCGGCGAGAACCCGCTCTTGCCCGTGGGGACGAGCAATTGGACCAGGCCCCGCGCCTCGGTCTTCAGCCGGCCCAGCTGGTCTTCCAGCTTGCGGGTCGCGTCGCGGGCGGCGGCTTCGCTGTTGGCCGCCTCGGCGCGTTCGGCCTCGGCGATCTCCAGGGCGGAGCGGGCCTTTTTCAGCACATCGAGGGCCGCTTCGAACTTGCCCTTGGCCTCGGCCAGCTGCGGATCGACTTCCGGGCCCAAGGCCGTGCGTTCGGACTTGGCCTGATCCAAGGCGCGGACAGTGCGCGACAGGCGGGTGCGGGCCTCCTCGACGCGGGCGGCGGCGGCGCGGCGGCCGGCCTCCTCGGCGGCGAGGCGGGTAGCTAGGGTCTCGACCTGGGCGTCAGCGGCTGCGCGGGCCTCCTCGGCCTGGGTTGCAGCGGCCTGAAGTTCCGGTCCGCGATGTGGAGCGGCGGCGATCTCGGATTCGATCTGTGCCAGTTCGGCGCCCAGGCGATCCAACGCCCCGGCGGCGTCGTCGCGAACCTGGGCCTCGCGCGCCTCGTCGGCGTCGATGCGGGCAAGGTCCGCGTTCAGGCGGGCCACCTCGGCGGCGGCCGCCTCCAGCTCGCGGTCGATGCGGTCCTTCTCGATGGCCAGCTTGCCGAGCACGGCGGCGGCGATGATTTCTTCCTCACGAAGGGGCGCGATAGCCTCCTCCGCCTTGATCGCCTCGGCGCTGGCGACGGCCACTTCGCGGGCGGTGCGCTCGGCCTCGCCGGCGGCCTGGGAGGCTTCGGCCTCGGTGCGGGTGAGGATGTCGCGCGCATCGGTCCAGCGGGCGAACAGCACCGCGCCCTGTACGGCCCTGATCTCGGCCGACAGGCGCTTGTACTTCTCGGCTTGGCGGGCTTCGCGGCGCAGGCGGTTGAGGTTGGTCTCCAGCTCTCGCGCCACGTCGTCCAGGCGGTCCAGATTGGTCTCCGCCGCGCGCAGGCGCAGCTCGGCCTCGTGCCGACGGGTGTGCAGACCCGAAACGCCGCCGGCCTCTTCCAAGATGCGGCGGCGGTTCTGCGGCTTGGCCCCGATCAGTTCGCTGATCTGACCCTGGCGGACCAGGGCGGGGGAGTTGGCCCCGGTGGAGGCGTCGGCGAACAGCAACTGCACATCACGCGCCCGCACCTCGCGGCCGTTGATCTTGTAGGTCGAGCCGGCGCCGCGATCGATGCGGCGGACCACTTCCAGAACCGGTGTGTCGTTGAAGCTGGCCGGCGCCGTGCGGTCGGCGTTGTCGATGGTCAGGGTGACTTCGGCGTGGTTGCGGCCGGGCCGGTTGCCCGAACCGGCGAAGATCACGTCGTCCATGCCGCCGGCCCGCATGGCCTTGGCCGAGTTGGCGCCCATGACCCAGCGCAGGGCTTCCAGCAGGTTGGACTTGCCGCAGCCGTTCGGTCCGACGATCCCGGTCAGGCCCGGCTCGATGCGGAACTCGGTGGGTTCGACGAAGGATTTGAATCCCGAGAGACGCAGGCGCTGAAATTGCACCGGCTGCTCTCCTAGCCCTTCAGGGCCTTGTCGACCGCGGCCTTGAGCGCCGTGAAGTCCACCGTGCCGCCCAGCTTGACGCCGTTGACGAAGAAGGTCGGTGACTGGTCGACGCCGTCGGCCGTCGCGTCCGCATTGATGCGGGTCTGCATGGCGTCCAGGGCGTTCTGATTGATGCAGGCGTTAAGCTGGGTCTCGGTGAGCCCCGCGCCTTGGGCGATCTTCAGCAGGCCGCCGCGCAGATCGCTCGTGCGGTAGATCTCCGCCTGATCGCGGAAGACCGCCGCCAGCACGTCGAAATACTTGTCGCGCCCGGCGCACCGCGCCGTCAGGAACCCGAGCGCCGCGAAGTTCTGCGGCGGGGTCAGCAGTTCGCGCAGGACGAAGCGCACCTTGCCGGTGTCGATGTAGGCCTTCTTGAACTGCGGAAAGTCCTCGTTGGCGAAGTGTGCGCAGTGCGGGCAACTGGCCGAGGCGTACTCCACCACCGTGACCTTGGCCTTGGGGTTTCCCAGGACCATGTCGTCGGCTCGCACCACGGGGGCGGCGACGGCGGGCGTGACGCCCGCCAGGGCGAACGCCGAACCGGCCAGCAGCAGGCTGCGGCGGTCGGGACGAAGGCTCTGGCGGGACAGGGTCACGATCAATCCTTACTTAAGCGCGGCCTTGGCGGCGGCGATCTCGGTGTCGAGCTTTTCGAGCGGCAGCTCGCCCTCGCCGATCAGCTTGCCGTTCAGGACGAAGCTCGGCGTGCTCGTGATCTTGGCGTCGCGGCTGTACTTCTCGACCCGGTCGTTGAGGTCCTTCAGCGCCTTTTCGTCGGAGACGCAGGCGTCGAACTGGGCTTCGGTCATGCCGGCCGACTGGGCGATGCGCAGCAGCACGCCGCGGAAGTCGCCGGTGGAGAACATCTCCTCCTGGCCCTTGTACACGGCGTCCAGGACGGTGAAGTACTTGTCCTTGCCGGCGCAGCGCGCGGTCAGGAAGCCAGCGGCGGCCACCTCGACCGGCGGGGTAAGGAACTCGCGCATCACGTAGCGCACCTCGCCGGTGTCCACGTACTTCTTCTTGAACTCGGGCAGGACGTTCTCGGCCCAGGCGGCGCAGTGGCTGCAGCTGGCGGAGGCGTACTCGACCAGGGTGATCTTGGCGTCGGCCGAGCCCATGGTCATGTCCTCGGCCGTGACGGCCGATCCGCCTGTCCCGCCCTTGGAGCAGGCGGCGACGGTGAGGGCGAGAGCGCCAGCGACGAGAACGCGTCGGTCGAGAAAACGCATAGGCAGGGTCCCTGAAATGCAGCCGTTAAGTCTAAGCCCGATTCCCGGCCAGGAGCGACGAGCGGTTGTGAGGTCCAAAAGCAAGGCTGGCGGGGCGTTGTCAACGCGCGCCGCGCAGCACCTCGCGACCAAGCTTGAGCAATGCGGCTTTCAAAGGGCCTTCTGGCTGGTCCTTGAGGCTGCTTTCCAGCGAGGCCTCGGTCGCCGCGTCCAAGGGCGGCTTGCGTCGGCGGCCCGGCCTGGCGCTCGCCGCGGGCGCCTTCACCGGACCCTGGATGATGCGCAGCTTGGTCACCGCGCCCTTGCCCAGGATCAGGTCCAGGCGGGCCATGATCTCCACCGCCTGGTGCTGGACCAGGGTGGCGGACGGGCCGTCGACGCGCAGCTCCAGCGTGCCGCCTTCGCCCGTACGGGACTTGATGATTTTCACCGGCTCGGTGCGGCGGGCCAGGGCCTCGCCGACGATCTCCTTCCAGCGCCCTTGCAGGGCGGCGGGACCGGCGCCGTACTTGGCGTCCAGCGCCTTGACCAGGCCGTTCAGCGCCTTGCCCGCCGGGGGCGGGGTACGGTGCGGCGGCCGCGTCTTGCGCGAGCGCAGGATGGCGACGGCTTCTTCGGCGGTGGGCAGGGTGCGGCGCATGCAAGTTCCTATATACCCGGCTCGATGATCCTCGTCGCTCCCCTCCGCGCAGCCCTGCTCGACTGGTACGACGCCCATGCCCGCGACCTGCCGTGGCGCACGGGGCCGGCGGCGGGTATGGCCGGCGTTCGCTCCGATCCCTACCGGGTCTGGTTGTCGGAGGTGATGCTGCAGCAGACCACCGTGCCGCATGCGACGCCATATTTCCTCAGTTTCACCCAGCGCTGGCCGACGGTCTCCGATCTCGCGGCCGTGGAGGACGGGGACCTGATGGCCGCCTGGGCAGGGCTCGGCTACTACGCCCGCGCCCGCAATTTGCTGGCCTGCGCCCGGGCGGTGGCGGGTGAGCATGGGGGCGTATTCCCTGATACCGAAGCCGCCCTGTTGGCCTTGCCGGGCGTCGGCGCCTATACGGCCGCCGCCGTGGCGGCCATCGCCTTTGACCGGCCCTCGAACGTGGTCGATGGAAATGTCGAACGGGTCATGGCTCGGCTGTTCGCGGTGGAGGAGCCAGTCCCGGCCTCAAAGCCGGAGCTGAAGCGTCTGGCCGGCGAACTGGTCACCGACGACCGCCCCGGCGACTGGGCGCAGGCACTGATGGATCTGGGCGCCACCATCTGCCGGCCCAAGGGGCCGCTGTGTGACCGGTGTCCGGTATCCAGATTTTGCCAGGCGCTGAAGACCGGCGCGCCGGAGACCTATCCGCGCAAGACGAAGAAGGCGGACCGCCCGCGTCGTCACGGGGTGGCCTATGTGCTGACCCGCAACGGCCAGACGGGTCTGGTGCGCCGTGAGCCCAAGGGTCTGCTCGGCGGCATGCTGGCCCTGCCGACCAGCGAGTGGCGGGCCACGCCATTGTCGGCGTCCGAAGCGCTGGAAGCCGCGCCGGTCGCCGCCGCCTGGCGCACGGTGGGCGAGGTCGAGCACGTCTTCACCCATTTCTCCCTTACGCTGACCGTGCTTGCGGCTGAGGGCGACGGCGAGTTCATCTGGACGCCGACCGAGGGACTGCAGGGCCTGCCCAGCGTGTTCCTGAAGGCGGCGAGAGCGGCGGAGGCGAGACTATGCTGAGGATCGGACTTCTGGGCGCGTCGAAGATCGCCCCCAAGGCGGTGATCGCGCCGGTCGCCCTGCGCGATGACGTGACGATCACGGCGGTGGCCGCGCGCGACCTCGCCAAGGCCCAGGCCTACGCCGAGCAATACGGAATCGCGACGGCGGTGGAGGGTTATGACGCCCTGATCGACCGCGACGACGTGGACCTGATCTACAACGCCCTGCCGCCGGCCGCGCACCTGGAATGGACCCGCAAGGCCGCCGCCGCCGGCAAGCACATGCTGTGCGAAAAGCCCTTCGCCATGACGGCCGCGGAAGCTCGGGCCATGGTCGATGCGGCGGCCGCGGCGGGCGTCGTGCTGATCGAGGCTTTTCACTATCGCTTCCACCCGTTGATGACTCGGGCGCTGGAGGTCATGGCTTCGGGCGAACTGGGCCCCATCGTCGGGGCCGAAGCGGTGTTCGACGTGGTCATCCCCAAGCGCGACGGCGAACTGCGCTGGATCCGCGAGCAGGGCGGCGGGGCGCTGATGGACCTGGGCTGCTATCCGCTGCACGCCCTGCGCACCTTGTTGGGCGCCGAGCCTACGGTGATCAAGGCTTCCGCGCGCTGGGATGGCGGCGTGGACGCGGGGCTGGGCGCGGCGCTCGACTTCGACGGCGTTCCGGCCCGCATCCACTGCGACATGGAGGCGACGGAGCGGAAGATCCTGCTGCGAGTGGACGGCGAGAAGGCGTCCATGACCCTGGAGAGCTTCGTCCATCCCTATCGCGACAACGGCGGCCTGCGCATCGGCGACCGCTGGGAGCCGGCCTCACCGACCACGACCTATGAGGCGCAGCTGGATCACGTGGTCGAGGTGCTGGCCGGGCGGGTCGCGCCACTGACCGGCGGCGACGACGCCGTGGCGACCATGGCGGCCATCGATGCGATCTACGCCGCGGCCGGACACTAGTGCGTGTTTCGAGACGCGCAGTCGCGCTCCTCAGCATGACGAAGGCTGTATCCAACTGAATCCGTCATCCTGAGGAGGCCGAAGGCCGTCTCGAAGGACGCAGGGCCTAAGCCAGCTCGCCCATCAAACCCGGGACCTCTGCGCTGATCTCCCGCGCAAGGAATCCCAGCGGGCCGATCTTCCTAGCGAGCACTTTCCCTGCTTCTCCGTGCAGGTACACACCAAAGGCGGCCGCCTGCGCCGGCCCGGCCCCTCGCGCCAGCAGGCCGGCGATCAGCCCTCCAAGCACATCGCCGGAGCCAGAAGCCCCCAGCCCCACGCCGCCGCCCGGGTAACGCCAGGTTTGACCATCCGGCGCCGCGATATGCGTGGCCGCCCCCTTCATGACCGCCACCGCGCCATAGCGCTTCGCCGCGCGCTGGGCCGCGCCAAGCGGATCAGCCTCTATCTCTTCCTTTGGCCGCCCGGTCAGTTGAGACATTTCGCCGGCATGCGGTGTCAGCACCACGCGACCGTCCAGCGCCGCCAAAAACTCGCGCCCGCTCTCCGCCGCCGGTAGAGCCCCGGCGTCCAGAACGAAGGCCGCGTCCGATTCCGCCGCCAGCAGCTCGAGCGCGATCGCTTCGCCCTCATCCATGGTTCCGGGCCCGACGAGCACGGCCTTGCAACGGGCTACGTGCTGGACCAGCGCCTTCACCGATTTCGCGGTGATGGCGCCGTCGTTGGATGCCTTAAGGGCGAAGGCGCGGGCCTCCGGCACAGACAGGCTCAGATGTGCGGCGATCTGCTCGACCGTGGCGACCTGCAGCTTGCCAGCCCCGGCACGAAGGGCGGCGGTCGCGGCCAGCACCACGGCGCCGGGAATCTCGGCATGTCCGCCGACCACCAGCACCTGGCCGCGCTCCTCTTTACCGCCGTCTCCGGGCTGGGGAAGGGGCCATTGGCGCAGCAGGTCGGCTGTAATCTCGTCGGTCATCGCGCGGCCACCGACGGGTCGGGCTGCACAGTGACGGGGGCGCCGCCCTCGTCCAGGGGAGCCGTGAAATTCCAGCGGGTCAGCACCAGACCGCCGTCTCCCTGGTCGGGCCTGAAGCGATATTCCGTGACCCCGCAATTGGCGATGTCGGCCTCGCGATCGATGGCCAGAATCTGCTCCTCGGTCAGGCTGTCGAGCAGGTAGCGCATGCACAGAACCACCACCTGGTGCGCGACGACCATCACCCGCTTGCCGCTGTGGTGCAGGCTGATGGTGTCCAGCACGCTGCGCAGGCGCAGGATCACGTCGCACCAGCTCTCCCCGCCCGGCGGCCGGTGATAGAACTTGCCCAACAGACGACGAAATTCCGCCTGTTCCGGGAACTCGGATTCGATGCCCACGCGGGTCAGCCGGTCGAGGACGCCGAACTCTTTTTCGCGCAGCCGCTCGTCGATGCAGAACAGGCTGTTGGCCCTGGCCAGCCCGCCTTCCTCGCGGATCAGTTCGCTGGTGGCGATGGCGCGGGCATAGGGGGACACCAGCAGGGTCTGTGGCCGCTCATGCTCCGGCTGCTTGGCGAACCAGCGTCCGAGCGCGCGCGCCTGATCCTCGCCCAGGGGGCTGAGCGGCACGTCCATGTCGCGATGAGCGATGTCGATGCGGCCGAGGCCGGCCGCATCGGCGGCGTCGCGGGCGACATTGCCCGCGCTCTGTCCATGGCGGACGATCCAGAGGGTGTCAGGCCAGCGCTGCTCCATGGCGAAGGTAATTCGCCATGGAGCGTGCGGTTCAGTTCATCTCCGCGCGGACCTTGGCCCGCAGGACGTCGATGGGGGCCAGACCCTTGTCGGTCTTGAAGTGCCAGTAGGTCCAGCCGTTGCAGGCGGGGGCCGACTGGACCATCGCGCCGACCTTGTGGATCGAGCCGGCCAGGTCGCCGACCACCAGGCTGCCGTCAGCGCGCACCTTGGCCGCGCGCTCGCCCTTGGGGTCGAACAGCATGTCGCCGGGCTGCAGCAGGCCCGCCTCGACGATGTGGCCGAAGGGCACCCGCGGCTCAGCGCGCTTGGAGCCCATGACCTGCAGGTCCTCGGGCGCGATCGGGATCACCTTGGAGATGCGGTCGCGGGCGATCTCGACATATTCGGTCTCGCGCTCGATGCCGACGAACTGGCGGCCCAGGCGCTTGGCGGCCGCGCCGGTGGTGCCGACGCCGAAGAACGGGTCGAGCACGACGTCGCCCGGCTTGGTCGAGGACAGGATCACCCGGTGCAGCAGCGCTTCGGGCTTCTGGGTCGGGTGGGCCTTGTCGCCGGCGGCGTTCTTGATCCGCTCGTCGCCCGTGCAAAGCGGCAGGGTCCAGTCCGAGCGCATCTGCACGTCGTCATTGGCCATCTTCATGGCGTCGTAGTTGAAGGTGTAGCGCTTGCCGCCCCGGCTCTTGGCCGCCCAGATCATCGTCTCGTGGGCGTTGGTGAAGCGCGTGCCCTTGAAGTTCGGCATGGGGTTGGACTTGCGCCAGATCACGTCGTTGAGGATCCAGAACCCCAGGTCCTGCACCGCGACGCCGACGCGGAAGATGTTGTGATAGCTGCCGATCACCCAAAGGGCGCCGTCGTCCTTCAGGACCCGGCGGGCGGCCTTCAGCCAGTCGCGGGTGAAGGCGTCATAGGCGGCGAAGCTCTCGAACTGGTCCCAATGGTCGTCGACCGCGTCGACTTTCGAGTTGTCGGGACGCAGAAGATCGCCGCCCAACTGCAAGTTGTAAGGCGGATCAGCGAAGATCAAATCGACGCTTTTCTCGGGAAGGGCGTTCATCTGCTCGATGCAGTCACCCTGGATGATCAGTTCCGGCCCGAGCTTCATAAGGCTCTAACGCTCCCGTTTACGCGAAGAGGTTGAATCTGGCCGCCGCGTGGTTAGCGCGTGGATAAAAAACATGGTGAACGCGCTGTTAATCTTGCCAAGTCGCAAAACTTGAGTCCCTCATTCACATGCCGAAAGGCTGGAGGGAACTAATCATGCGCAGCCAAGCCGATGGGGCGGTATGGCGGCCAGAGGGCGATACATGGACGCGGGCCTTGGCTCGGTGCTCCTCGCTCGAGGCCTTGGTATTTGCAGCCGCAGGGCTTTTCGCCTTCGCGATCGGAGCCTTTGCGGGCCCGTTTAGCTAGACGACGGTCGGGAGCCGCCGTCGCAAGACGGCGGTTCTGATCAGAGGTCTTCCAGCGCCGCCCGCAGCGGCGCCCACGTCATCCGATGGATCGGCGACGGTCCGAGTCTGCGGATTGCTTCCAGATGAGTCGGCGCGCCGTAGCCCTTGTGGCTGGCGAAGCCGTAGCCCGGATGCACGGCGTCCATCTCGATCATCAGGCGATCGCGCGCCGTCTTGGCCAGGATCGAGGCCGCCGCGATGGACGCCGACACGCCGTCGCCGCCGACCACCGTCTTGATATCGCAGGGCAATTTGAACTTGTAGTTGCCGTCCACCAAGGCGAAGACCGGCTTGACGCTTAGGCCCTCGACCGCCCGGCACATGGCCAGGCCCGTGGCGTGCAGGATGTTCAGCTCTGCGATCTCGTCCACGCTGGCGAAGGCCACGGCGAAGGCGAGGGCGCGGGCCTTGATCTCGAACTCCAGATAGTCGCGTTGCTTGGTGGTCAGCTTCTTGGAGTCGTTCAGGCCTTCGGGAATGTGATTGGGGTCGAGGATCACCGCCGCCGCGCAGACCGGCCCGGCCAGCGGCCCGCGCCCGGCCTCGTCCACCCCGCAGACGGGGGCGGGGCAGGCGGCTTCGAGCAACATGTCCGGAATCGACTTCACGTCGCGCTCATAGCCTCGCATTCGGCGTGACGGAAGCAGCAGGTCAGGTGGTCGTTGACCATCCCCGTGGCCTGCATGAACGCATAGACGATCACCGGGCCGCAGAACTTGAAGCCCCGCGCCTTCAGCGCCTTGGCCATGGCCTCCGCCTCCGGGGTTTTCACCGGGACCTGCGACCTGTCGTCCCAGCGGTTCTGGATCGGAACGCCGCCGACGAAATCCCACAGGAACTTGGAGAAGTCCTCGCCCCGGTCGCGCATCGCCAGATAGATTTTCGCGCCGTTGATGGCGGCCTCGATCTTGGCGCCCGAGCGGATGATGCCCGCGTCGGCCATCAGGCGGGCGCGGTCGTCGTCGTCGAAGCGGGCGACTTTCTCCGGGTCGAAGCCAGCGAAGGCTGCGCGGAAGTTCTCGCGCTTCTTCAGGATGGTGATCCACGACAGGCCGGCCTGGAAGCCGTCCAGCACCAGCTTCTCCCACAGGGCGCGCGGGTCGTACTCAGGAACGCCCCAGTCAGTGTCGTGATAGGCCTCATAGACGGGATCGCCCGCCATGCCGTGCCAGATGCAGCGCTCGACCATCAGCCGGCCAGGAACGCGTCGATGGCCGCATTCAGCGCCGCCGGCTGGTCGATCATGATGAAGTGATAGCTGTTGTCGATCTGGACCATCTTGGCCTTGGCCGGCGCATAGGCGGCGGCGTACCAGGCCGGGTAATTCGCCGTGAACGGCAGGGTCGGGTCGACCGGATAGACCACCGTCAGCGGTGCCGTGATCTTCGTCAGTTCGGGCGACAGGTCGGTGGTCAGGATTTCGTGCATCGAGCGGGCCTGGACGCTTCGGTCGCTGGTCAGGCCCTGGCGGACGATCTCGTCACGGGCCGCCTCGGTCTTGACCATGCCGGCGATGGTCTGGCGGGTGCGGGCCTCATAGTCCGCCTGTGGACCGCTTTCCAGCCCGGCCTTGATGGCCGCCGCCCCAGCGGCGACCTGCTCGGGCGTCGCCGTCGGGCCGAAGAAGGCCACCGACAGCTTGGGGAACATGTCGATCACCATCAGGCGGCCGACCAGGTCCGGATGTCGCGCGGCCAGCATCAGCCCAATGGTCCCGCCCATGGAGTGGCCGATGACGGCGGGCTTCTTCAGCCCCTTGGCGGTGATGTAGGCGGCCAGCTCCTCGGCGACGCCCGCCGCGACGGCCCCATCCTTGTTCCCGGCCGTTGGCGCCCCGGCGAATCCGCCGAGCTGAACCAGATGCAGACGATACTTGCCCTGCAGGTGGGCGACGGTGCCGTCCCAGACCGTGCGGGACGAGGTCAGGCCTGGGATCAGGATCACGTCTGGGCCAGAGCCCTTAACCTCGACGGTGAAACGGGGCTCGGCCGCGTGCGCCGCGCCGGCCGTGGCGGCGGCGAAGGTCGCGGCGGCGATGAAAGTGCGGCGGTCCATGAATCCCTCCCAGACAGGAAGGGGAAGCTAACCGCCGCCTCGCCGCCGCGCCAGAGTCGCGGTTAGCGGATTTCGGTCCTAGCCCTTCCAGTCTGGCAGGGCGGTCAGCTGAGCCTTGGTCAGCTTGGTGCGGACGATGTAGTCGTCATTGTCGGCCGGCTCAGGGGAGACAGTCACATCGGCCAGGGCGACCACGACCTTCTTGTCCAGGCCCATGCGGTCGATCTCGATGACCACGGCGGTGGGCTTGCCGGCGGCGTCTAGCAGGACATGCTCGACCTCGCCCGCCTTCTTGTTGGCGGAGTCGATGACATCGGCGTCCTCGACCTGGCCGACGGTGTAGGCGCCCTTGGCCGGGACGTTCTCGTCACGGGCGACGACGGTCTGGGCGAAGGCGCTGGCGCCGATCGCGGCGACCGACAGACCGAGAAGCAGGGTCTTCATGATTGAACTCCTTTGAATTGAACGGGAAGCGAACGGTTCATCCGCTTCCACGGTTCCGCTTCAGAGGAGCCAGTCGGGCCGCTCAACCGTCACCGGACGCCCATCGACGGTCAGGGCAGCGCCCTCGATCCGGTCCAGCCGCAGCAGGGCCATGGCGTGGCCATCCATACCCGAAAGCACCTCGCCCGCCCGCAATTCGCCGGCCAGAACCTCGGCTCCGTGAGGGGGCGGCGGGCCGTCGAAGGTGATGGGCAGCATGCGGTTCTTGATCTGGCCCCGACGCTTCATGCGCGAGGTCGTCTCCTGGCCGACGAAGCAGCCCTTCTTGAAGTCGATCCCGGCCAGCAAGTCGAAGTTGGCGTCGATAGGATAGGTCTTGTCGCCCGCCCAGTCCGCGGGTCCCGGAACGCCCAGGGCCAGACGGAAAGCCTCATAGTCGGCCTCGGTCGCGTCAGTCTGGACATCCAGGCCATAACCGCGCGCGCCCAGCTGCGGCCGGCGGGGATCGATGATCCAGCTCTCGCCCGGTGTCTGGTTAAAGAGGGCGAACACTGGCGCGTCGTCGGCGGCGATCTCCACCTTCGCCCTTAGGCGGTAAAGGGTCAGCCGCTGGATCAGGGCGTCGCGGTGTTCGACTGCGACATCCAGCCAGGCGCCGTCGTCGCGTCCGATCACGAACAGGTCGAACATCAGCCGGCCTTGCGGCGTCAGCAGGGCGGCGAACCTCGCCTCGCCCGGCTGCAGCGTCAGCACGTCCTGGGTGAGCTGCCCCTGCAGGAAGGCCCGCCAGTCAGGGCCGGAGAATCCGATCAGGGCGCGGGAGGATAGGCGGGCGATGCTCATGACTGCCATGTGGCGCCGTGACGCCTTTAACGCCAGTGGCTCGTGCTATCATTAACCATGGGCCGACCGAACTTTCCGATTCTCTTCATCACCGCGACGCGCATTGGCGACGCGGTCTTGTCGTCGGGTTTGGTCAAGCGCCTGGCTGATGAAATCCCCAACGCCCGCTTCACCATCGTCGCCGGTCCGGTGGCCGCGCCCCTGTTCGCGCAGGTTCCCAACCTTGATCGCCTGATCGTCATGGAGAAGGGCAAGGGCAAGGGCAAGGCTCACTGGTTCAAGCTGTGGAGCCAGGTGCGCCACAAGAAGTGGGGCCTGATCGTCGATCTGCGCGGCTCGGCCATCAGCGGCTTCCTGCGCCGTGATCGACGGGCGGTGCATCGCAAGAACTTCGGCGACCCGGTCCACAAGGTGGTCGAGGCCGCCCGTGTGCTGACGCTGGAGGACGACCCGCCGTCGCCCTTCCTGTTCACTTCCGACGAGACCGAGGCCCGGGCCGATCAGCTGACGGCCGGCGAAGGCCCCATCCTGGCCATCGGCCCGTCGGCCAACTGGATCGGCAAGGTGTGGCCAACCGAGCGCTTCGGTCAGACGGCAAAGTCGCTGCTGGCGGGACCCCTGGCCGGCGGTCGGCTGATGGTCCTGGGCGGCAAGGAAGACCGGATGATCGCCGACGAGCTGATCGCCGCCTTCGCCAAGGATCAGGTCATCGATCTGGTGGGCCAGGCCGACCTGCTGACCGTTCATGCCTGTCTGAAGCGGGCGCGGCTGTTCATCGGCAATGATTCCGGCCTCATGCACCTTGCGGCGGCGGCGGGGACGCCGACCGTCGGGCTGTTCGGACCGTCCGACGACCTGCTCTATGCGCCGTGGGGACCAAGGTCCCGGGCCGTGCGGGGGCCGCGCGAGTTCGAGCAGTTCGTCCAGCTGGACCCCGATCTCAACCAATCGATCCGCCATATGATCGATCTGCCGGTGGCGAGCGTGCTGGAAACCGCTAAAGAGCTTCTGACGGCGACGGCCGAGCAGCCCGAACCCGCGGCGTCCGAACCGGCGCCGAAACCGAAGAAGACGCGGACCAAAAAGGCGGCCGGCCAGGCCTGACCTTCCTTCGCGTCGGCAAGACGCGGAGCGAGACCATGGCCCAGACCTTTGACCTGATCGTGCGTGGCGGCGAGGTGGCCAACCATGCCGGACGCGGCCTGGCCGACGTGGGCGTGGTCGGCGGCAAGATCGTCGCCATCGGCGACCTGTCACAGGCTTCGGCCGGCGAGGTGTTCGACGCTTCCGGCCTCACCGTCCTTCCGGGCGTCATCGACAGCCAGGTCCACTTCCGCGAACCCGGCCTGGAGTGGAAGGAAGATCTCGAAAGCGGCTCGCGCGGCGCTGTCCTCGGCGGCGTCACCGCCGTGTTCGAGATGCCCAACACCGAACCCAACACCACCGATCCCGCGACCTTGGCCGACAAGCTGGCGCGGGCGAAGAACCGCATGCACTGCGACCATGCCTTCTACGTCGGCGGCACGCACGAGAACGCGCAGTTCCTGGGCGAGCTTGAGCGCCTGCCCGGCTGCTGCGGGATCAAGGTGTTCATGGGCGCCTCCACCGGCACCCTGCTGGTGCAGGACGATGAAGGGGTGGAGCAGGTTCTGCGCCACGTGAACCGCCGCGCCGCCTTCCATTCCGAGGACGAATACCGCCTGGCCGAGCGCCGGCCTCTGGCCCGCACCGGCGACTGGACCAGCCACCCGGAAGTGCGCGACGAGATCAGCGCCATGCAGTCCACCGAGCGCCTGGTGCGCATCGCGCGCGGCCTGGGCAAGCGCATCCACGTCCTGCACGTGACCACGGCCCAGGAGGTCGAGTTCCTGGCCAGGCACAAGGACGTGGCCAGCGTCGAGTTTACGCCCCAGCACCTGACCTTGACCGCGCCGGAAGCCTATGAGCGGCTCAAGGGCTACGCCCAGATGAACCCGCCGATCCGCAGCGCCGAGCACGTGGCCGGCCTGTGGCGCGGCCTGGCGTCCGGCGTCGCCGACGTGATCGGCTCCGACCACGCCCCCCACACCATCGAGGAGAAGGCGCGGCCCTATCCGGCCTCGCCGTCGGGGATGCCGGGGGTGCAGACCCTGGTGCCGATCATGCTGACCCACGTGGCCGAGGGCCGCCTGACCCTGGAGCGGTTCATCGACCTGACCAGCCACGGCGCTAACCGAATCTTCGGTCTGGCTGACAAGGGACGCTTGGCCGAGGGTTACGACGCCGACCTGACCATCGTTGACCTCAAGGCCGACCGCACGATCCACAGCGCCGACCAGGCCACCCGCGCCGGCTGGACCCCCTTCGACGGCTTCCAGGCCAAGGGCTGGCCCATGGCCACCATCGTGCGCGGCACGGTGGTCATGCGCGACGGCGAAGTCATCGCCGAAGGCCGCGGCGAGCCCGTGCGCTTCCTGGAGACGCTGGCGGGGTAGACTCTTCTCCTGCCCCGCACGCTTCAGTGCTGGGCATTAGAAGAGGCGACTTATCCCCGTCTTCCAGCGCTCAAGTATTCTTCTACCCATCCCGTCGTGGGGAGGGCGCGTGGCCACGTGTCTCGTTGCGGCGGGAGCGGACTCCCCCTGGAGGCCGACGACGCCGGGTTTTCTGCCATCGAAGGCGTCGATCGCAGCGTCCAGGACAAGGATCCGCGCGGAGCGCCGGACTTCTTACCGCAACTCCAACACACATCGAGCGAAGACCGACCGCTCCGCAGCCCTCCCATCACCTTCCGGGTTAGACCCGAGAGGCGGCAAAGCCGTGCCAAATTTCCCCCTCGTCTTCGCGCGACTTGTTCGGGCGACCCATGCCGTGACGGCGCCTGGATGCCCCGGACGAGCCGGGGCAAGACGGGTTGAGAGTTCCCAAAGGATCGGGCACGCCGCCCTCCAGACGTAGAAAACCCCGCCGGATCACTCCGGCGGGGCTCCTACAGTTTCCGGTCGGAACCGGACTTATTTCTTCGGCTGGTTCGTCGGCAGCTTGCAACCGCCGCCCACGCCCTTGGCCTGAACGCAGCTCAGGAGTTCCTTGGGCTGATCCGAGCCTTTAGGGAAGACCAAAACCCAACCCGGCAGACCGTCCGAGCAAGCCGCTTCCAGATAGCCGTCCGTATCGGTCGAGCCGATGGCGCGGACGTCCGAAACCTGGCAGCTGCCCTTGCCGAACTTCACCAGGTGCTGGGTCAGTTTCGGATAGAGCGGGTCCTTCTTGGTGAAGGAGCAGCGGTAGCCGGCGAAGTCGGCCTGGACGCAGTCGTAGATCTTCGACGAGGTGGCGCCGAATTCGGCGATGGCGCCGTCCGGACGGTTCGAGCATTGCAGTTCGACCACTTCGACGCCGCTGACGCGGGCCGGCAGCATGCCGTACTTGGCCACGTCGCATTCGAAGCCGGCCTTTTTGGCCAGGCGGGTGTAGAGGCCGGCCTGCTCGGTCTGCGCCGCGCGGGCGTCGGTCAGGGTGCAGCCGCCGCCGACGAACTCGGCCTGGGCGCAATCGATGGCGCGGGCCAGCTTGCCGTCCGCGCCTTGCTGGAACATGTAGCCCTTGCCGTCTTCACAGGAGGCTTCGAAGTAGTTCGAGCCGTCCTTGGTGCTGAGGACGTAGCGCTTGTCCTTGATGGCGCAGTTCTTGCCCGAAGCGGCGGACAGCTGGTCGATCACCGCCAGTTGGGCGGCGCGATCGGTGAGGGTGCAGGACACGTTGCCGCCCGGCTCGTAGAGCAGGCACGACTGCATCGCCACGTCCTGGGCCGGGTTCGGCGGGGACGAGGTGCTCATGATGTAGCCAGCGCCGCCCTTACAGGCGACTTCGAAGTAGGCGGCCTTGGCGCCGGCGCCGATGGAGCGGGCCTTTTCAATCTCGCAGGGCACGCCGGCCTTGGCGACGAAAGGCTTGATGCCGGCCAGGGCGTCGGCGTTGCCCGGCAGCTTGCATTCCAGACCCGTCGGCTTGCCGTCCGGGCGGGGTTGGCCGGTTTCGAGGCAGGTGAAGACGCCCGGCGTGGAGCCGTCCGACTTGCCCACCACGATGTAGCCGCCGCCTTCCGAGCAATTCACTTCGTAGAAGCTCGAATCGATCTTGGTGGCCTTGTCGGTGTTCTTGGCGATGAAACGCGCATCGGCCAGGGTGCAGGCGAGGCCCGCGCTCTGGAGGACGGCGGGCGCCTCGGCCATGCCTTGCGCCTTGGTTTTGTCTTCCTTGGGCGCGGCCTGAGCGGCTCCGCCCAGGGCGGCGGCGGCCATCGCAGCGGCCAGCGCTATCCCGAACAGCTTCATGGGTATCGTTCTCCTGGACATTCCCCGAGCCGCCCATAAGCGCGACCGCCGCGACAGGGTCAAGACGGCCGTGCGGCCTTAGGGTTGGACCTGGCCCTCTAAACGCCGATGATGGCGAAAAACGGGAGAAGATGTTGCGGGACGGATTCGATACGCCAGAGGAACCAGTCGCCCACGAACCGCGCAGGGCGCGCCTGACCTACCCGTTCGAGGTCGCTCCCGAATCAGGTTCGGGTCAGGCGGTGGAGGTCGCGCCGGGGGTTTTGTGGCTCCGCCAGCCGCTGGGCGGCTCCCTTGGCTTCATCAATGTCTGGGCGATCGAGGACGGCGAAGGCTGGACGATCGTCGATACGGGAATGGCCACGCCCCAGACCAAGGACGGCTGGCGCGCGGCGTTCGCCGACGCGATGGGCGGCCGGCCGGTCACCCGCGTCATCGTCACGCACCTGCATCCCGATCACATCGGTCTGGCCGGGTGGATGACCCGCAAGTTCGACTGTCGCCTGTGGATGACCCGGCTGGAGTATTTCCAGTGCCGGATGCTGGTGGCCGACACCGGCCGCGAGGCGCCGCAGGACGGGGTTCGCTTCTACCAGGCAGCGGGCTGGGACGAGGCGGCGATCGAGCATTATCAGGTCAAGTTCGGCGGCTTTGGCCGGGCTATCCACGCCTTGCCCGACAGCTACCGACGCATGGTCGATGGCGAGACCTTCGAGATCGGCGGACGTCCCTGGACGGTGGTGGTCGGCTCAGGCCATTCGCCGGAACATGCCTGCCTGTGGCAGCCGGATTTGAAGCTGCTTATCAGCGGCGATCAGGTGCTGCCTAAGATATCGTCCAATGTCTCGGTTTTCCCCACGGAGCCCCAGGCCGATCCGATGAACGACTGGCTGACCTCTCTGGCGCGCCTGAAAACCATCGTGCCGGAGGATGTGCTGGTCCTTCCGGCCCACAACGACCCGTTTCACGGCCTGCATTCGCGCATCGATCACCTGATCGCGGGTCACGAGCGGGCGCTGGGGCGACTGGAGAAGAACCTGGGCGAGGCGCCGCGTCGGGCGATCGACGTCTTTTCCCTGTTGTTCGCGCGGGTGATCGGGCCCGACGTGCTGGGCATGGCGACGGGCGAGGCGGTGGCGCACCTTAATTGCCTTGTCCATCGCGGTAGCGTGACGGCCGAGCCGGACGATCACGGCGTGCTCTGGTACCGCGCCGCCTGAGCATCATCACGCAAGGCGCTTGATATTTCGCGCGCGAACTATATTCTGGAATTGAGATGACGAAGCCAATCGACCGTCGCTGGTACTTCCTGCTGTCCTCCGGGCAGCGTCGCGTCCAGCGATGGGTGGAAGGGCACATGTCCAAGACGGACGGCATCACCGCCGCCCAGGCCGGACTGCTGTTCTTTCTGGGCTCCCGCGACGGGGCTCTGATCGGCGAGGCTGCGGAGGCGCTGGACGTGGCGCCGTCGGCCATGACCGGCCTGGTGGACCGCTCCGAGCGGGCCGGGTTGGTCGAGCGCCGCCCCGACGCCGAGGACGGCCGCTCCCTGCGGCTGCATCTCACCGAACGAGGCCGGGAAGCGCGATCCACCGCGAAGGCTGGCCTCACCGAGATCAACGAGAAGCTGACCGACGGCTTTTCGGCGGAAGAGATGGAGGTCGTCAGCCGTTGGCTGACCAGCCTGTCCGACAAGTTCCGCCGGGCCGACTAGAAAAGATCCGAGGACCAAGATGACCGAACCCGTTCGCGTGGCTGTCGAAGACGGCGTGATGCGCCTGACCTTCGCCCGGCCGGACAAGAAGAACGCCATCACCAACGCCATGTACGGCGTGCTGGCTGACGCCCTGGAGCAGGCGGAGGGGGACGATGCGATCCGCGCCGTGCTGATCCATGGCGAGGGCGGGGTCTTCACCTCCGGCAACGACCTGATGGACTTCGCCGCTCAGGCGACGGGCGCATTCTCGGGCGAACGGCATGTGCTGCGCTTCCTGTCCGCCTTGGCCTGGGCGACCAAGCCGCTGGTCGCGGCGGTCGAGGGTCTGGCGGTCGGCGTCGGCACGACCATGCTGCTGCATTGCGACCTGGTTTTCGTGGCCAAGGACGCCAAGCTGACGACCCCCTTCGTCAATCTCGCCCTGGTGCCGGAAGCCGCCTCCAGCCTGCTGCTGCCGCAACGTATCGGCCACGCCCGCGCCTTCGCCATGTTCGCCCTGGGCGAGGCGCTGGACGGCGAACAGGCCGCCGCCCTCGGCATCGCCAACGCGGCCCTGCCGGCGGGAGAGGTCCTAGCCCGCGCCGAGGCGGCGGCCCGCAATCTCGCCACCCGTCCCCTGGGCGCCGTGGTCGCCACCAAGAAGCTGATGCGCGAGGCCGCCGTTATTCAGGAAGTGATGGACGTCGAGGGCAAGATCTTCGGCGAACGCCTTCAGACCGCCGAGGCGCGCGAGGCCTTCACTGCCTTCGTCGAGCGTCGTGCGCCCGACTTCAGCAAGGTGGCCTGATCCCGGGGGCGTGCTAGCGTTTCCCAAAACATAGGGAAACGCAGGATGTCCGACCGCATCACCTCGCCTTTCGGGCGCAAATCCACCGCGCGCGAAGTCGTCGCCGACCATGACCTGACCGGCCGCACGGCCATCGTCACCGGCGGCGCCACGGGCATCGGGATCGAAACCGCGCGAGCGCTGGCCGAGGCGGGCGCTGACGTGGTCATCGCGGTCCGCAAACCGGACCTCGCCGAGGCGGCCGTCGCCGACATCGCCAGGACCGCCAAGGGTAAGGTCGAGTGGTCGATGCTCGACCTCGCCAGCCTGGGTTCTGTCCGTGCCTTCGCTGATCGGTGGGACGGGCGGCCGCTGGACCTGCTGATCAACAACGCCGGCGTCATGGCGTGTCCCCTCGATCGAACCGAGGACGGGCTCGAGATGCAGATCGGCACCAACCACTTCGGCCACTACCTGCTGACGGTGCTGCTGGCCCCGGCGCTGGAGAAGGCGTCGCGGCCGGGGCGCACCTCGCGGGTGGTGTCGCTGTCGTCCATCGGGCACCGCCGCTCAGGGGTGAACTTCGACGACCCGCAGTACCGCCAGCGCCCCTACGACAAGTGGGAGAGCTACGGTCAGGCCAAGACCGCCAATTCCCTGTTCGCCGTCGGTTTCGACAAGCGGTTCAAGGACCGGGGCGTGCGCGCCAACGCCGTGATGCCGGGCGGCATCCTGACGCCCCTGCAGCGCCACCTGCCGATCGAGGAGCAGCAGGCTCTGGGCTGGCTGGATGAGCATGGCAAGGCGCGCGAGGGCTTCAAGACGCCGGAGCAGGGTGCCTCGACCTCCATCTGGGCCGCTGTCGGGCCCGAGCTGGAGGGCGTCGGCGGCCTCTATCTGGAGGATTGCGCACAGGCTCTTGCCTGGTCGAAGGAGCAGCCCTGGGCCGGGGTCATGCCCCACGCCCTCGATGCTGAGGCGGCGGAGCGGCTGTGGGCGCTTTCGCAAGAGACCACTGGCGCATGACCATCACGCTGCGCCGCGCCGGACCGAGCGACATCGATCTGGTGTTCAGCTTCGTGCGTGACCTGGCCGAGCATCAGGGCGACCTCGACCACATGCACGCTACCCGGGCTGATCTGGCGGCCGCTTTGTTCGCGCCGCAGCCCCACGCGTTCTGCGACATCGCCGAGCGGGATGGCGAAGTCCTGGGCGGGGCGGTGTGGTTCTACACCTTCTCCACCTGGACCGGCCGGCGGGGGATCTATCTTGAGGACCTGTTCGTGCGGCCGGCGGCGCGCGGGTCGGGCGCGGGGCGCGTCCTGCTGGCCAGTCTGGCGCGCCGTGCCGTCGAGGAGGGATGCGCCCGCGTGGAATGGGCGGTGTCCAACCACAACGTCGATGGCGCGGCTTTCTACGCCCGGCAGGGCGCGGTCGGTCAGGAGAGCTATCGCATCTGGCGCCTGGACGGCGAGGCGATGCAGGCGTTGGCCGAGGGCTAGGTCAGCCGGTCGGCCTTGCGCAGGACAGGGAACAGCTTGGCCCACAGGGCGGTGACCGCCAGGGCTCCGGCCCCGCCCACGACCGCCGCCGCGACGGGGCCGATAAAGCGCGCCACAAGGCCGCTCTCGAACTCGCCCAGTTCGTTGGATGCGCTGATGAAGACCCCCGACACGGCCGCCACCCGGCCGCGCATGGCGTCGGGGGTGACGATCTGCACCAGGGTCTGGCGGATGAAGACCGAGACCATGTCGGCGGCTCCAAGCACGACCAGGGCCGCGACCGACAGCCAAAGATATTTCGACAGGCCAAATACGATTGTCGCGGCGCCGAACAGGGCCACGCCGGTGAACATGGCGATGCCCGCATGCCGGCGGATCGGAACGGCGGCCAAGTATATGCCGACGATGGTCGCCCCTATGGCCGGCGCGGCGCGCAGGATGCCAAAGCCCTCCGGCCCCACATGCAGCACGTCGCGGGCGAACACGGGCAGCAGCGCGGTGGCGCCGCCCAGCAGCACGGCGAACAGGTCGAGCGAGATCGAACCGAAGACGATCTTGTTGCCCCAGACATAGGCGAGCCCTTCCTTGATCAGGGCCACGCGCGATCCCGGCTGGGCCTGGGGCTTGGTGTTGGTCCGGATCAGCGAAAGGAGCACGGAAGCGGTCAGGTAGAGAACCACCGATCCGCCGAAGGCGAGCGCCGGAGAGATGGCGCACAGCAGCCCGCCGATGGCCGGGCCGATGATCGAGGCCGACTGCCAGGCCAGGGAGTTCCATGCGATGGCCCGGGGCAGCAGCTCGCGGGGGACCAGCATGGGCGCCATGGCGCTGTTGGCCGGCGACAGGAAGGCGCGGGAGGCGCCGAACAGCACCGAGGCCGCGAAGATCGGCCAAAGGCCGGTGTGGCCGCTGAACGCCAGCCAGGCCAGGACGCCGGCCGTGCAGCTGTCCACCAGGATCGAGATCACCACAGTCCGTCGGCGGTCATAGCGGTCAGCCGCCTCGCCCGCGATCAGGGTTAGGCAGAACAACGGCAGAAACTGCGCCAGGCCGATCATCCCGACCCAGAAGGCGCCCTCGGCCACGCTGTGCCCGGTCTCGCGGGCCAGGGCGTAGACCTGCCAGCCCAAGGCTACGGCCTGGATCTGGACGCCGAGGATGGCGATGAAACGGGCCGCCCAGAACTTCGGAAAATCGGGCTGTCGGAGCAAAGCCTTGAGTGAGGCGGCGGCGGGCGCGTCAGCGCTTTGGGAAGGCTCGGTCATGGGCGGGCGCAACATGCGCCGCGACCGGCGGCATGGCAACGCTGTTGACCCGGACCGTCATGAGCCTTATGCGCGCCGGTCATCTTTGATGGATATGTGGGGCCGGCATGCGACGCCAGCGACGAACCCCGCGCTCGACGCGCTCGTAACGCCTCCCGGCCGCAATGGAACGGGAGCCAACCCTCCCGTCTTCCGTTCGCTTGCCAGGCCTATGACCATCAACACCGCTTCTCTCGACGCCGCCTACGAAATTTCCCTGGAGACCCCGGCCGACGCCGCGGCCATCGAGGCGCTGCTGAACCGCGCCTTCGGTCCAGGCCGTTTCGTGAAGGTCTCGGAACGCCTGCGGGAGGGCAATCGGCCCCTGTCGGACCTGTGCCTGACCGCTCGCTCTGACGGCGAGGTGGTCGGGTCCGTGCGGCTGTGGCCGGTGCAAATCGGCGGAGCGCCCTGCGCGTTTCTTGGCCCTTTGGCCGTCGACCCCTCCCGTCAGGGCGAAGGCCTGGGCCAGGCCCTGGTTGCGGCCGCCTGCGAGGCCGCGGCTTCGGCCGGCTGGCCGGCGGTGCTGCTGGTGGGGCATCCGCCGTTCTTCGCCAAGGTCGGGTTCGTCCAGGCCTCCACCGACATTCGCCTGCCGGGGCCGGTAGAGGCGCGGCGGCTGCTGATCCGCGCCCTGCGCGACGGCGGGGCGGACAACCTGGCTGGCGATGTCGTGATCGATCCAGCCTCGGCGCCGCTTTCCTGATCGCAGGAACGGGCCTAACTGAAGGTTCGATGACGCAGGATCAGAAGACCGGGCTGGATGGCGTGGCCGAGGCGGCGAAAGCCGCCGGCGCGCGCGGCCTGCCGCCGGTCCACCTTTGGCATCCTGAACATTGCGGCGAAATCGACATCAAGATCGCCAGGGACGGCCTGTGGTTTCACGAGGGAACCCCCATCGGCCGCGAGGCGCTGGTCCGCCTGTTCTCCACCGTCCTGCGCAAGGACCCTGACGGGTTCCACCTCGTCACGCCGGTGGAGAAGATGCGCATCCAGGTCGAGGACGCGCCTTTCATCGCCGTGCGTGTCGATCGCGTCGGCGAAGCCTTACGTTTCTTGACCAATGTCGGCGACGAGGTCGAGGCGGGGCCGGAAAACGAAATCCGCGTCGAGATGGAGGCCGCTACGGGCGAGCCGCGACCCTACCTGCATGTGCGCCGGGGCCTTGAGGCTTTGATCGCTCGACCGGTCTTCTACGAACTGGTCGAGATGGCGGTCGAGCGCGATACCCAGGATGGCCGCCGCTTCTGCGTGGCGTCCAACGGCGTCTGGTTTCCGGTGGGGCCGGCGGGAGTGGGCGGTTCGTGAGCGCGCCGTTCCGAGCGGCTGAGCAGCGGGCCTTCATCACCAGCCGCCTCGACACGCTGCGCAGTTTCGATCCCGACTGCGGGGGCGGCTTCCGCTCCGACTTCGACCTCAATCCCGAAATGACGGTGATGGAGCCGGTGAAACTGCGGGAGGCGGCGGTGCTGGTCCCGTTGGTCGAGCGGCCGGATGGGCTGACGGTGATCCTCACCCGCCGGGCGGACACCCTGCGCAACCACGCAGGCCAGATAGGCTTCCCTGGCGGGCGCATCGATCCTGGCGAGACGCCATGGGACGCGGCCCTGCGCGAGGCGGATGAGGAGATCGCCCTCAACCCCGCCTTCGTCCAGCTGGCGGGACTGTCGACGGCCTATCGCACCGGAACCGGCTACCATGTCATTCCCGTGGTGGGGTTCATCCAGCCTGGCTTTACGCTGACCGCCAGCGCGGCGGAGGTGGCGGACGTGTTCGAGGTCCCCTTCGACTTCCTGATGAACCCGGCAAATCATCATCAGCAGTCCTACGATATGCCGGACGGGACCAAGCGCTGGTTCTACGCCATGCCTTGGGGCGACCGGTACATCTGGGGCGCCACGGCGGGCATGCTGCGCGCCCTGTGGGACCGCCTTTACGGCGAGGATTGAGCTTCCGCCGGGGCAGGGTGCTAGGCTGCCGCAAAAGTGAGGGAGCGTAGCGTGACCGACAGTATCGGCGTGCGGCCGTGGATGAGCGATCCAGCCACCCAGGCGGTGATCAACGCGCTGGAGGCGGCTGGCGGCGCGGGCTGCGCGCGGTTCGTCGGCGGCTGTGTGCGCAACACCCTGCTGAACCGGCCGGTGGACGACATCGACATCGCCACAAGTCTGCTGCCCGACCAGACGATCAAGGCCATCGAGGCCGCCGGCCTGCGCGCGATTCCCACGGGGATCGAGCACGGCACGGTGACGGCGATCAGCAACAGCCGCCCCTTCGAGATCACCACCTTGCGCCATGACGTGGAGACCGACGGTCGCCACGCCGTGGTGGCGTTCACTGACGACTGGGCGCAGGACGCGGCGCGTCGTGATTTCCGCCTCAACGCCCTCTATGCCGACGCCACGGGCCTGATCTTCGACCCGACGGGCGAGGGCGTGGCAGACGCCAAGGCGGGCCGCATCGTCTTCGTGGGCGATCCGGCCACGCGGATCGAGGAGGACTATCTGCGCATCCTGCGTTTCTTCCGCTTCTTCGCTCTGTACGGTCGCGGCGATGCGGATGCGGCGGCCCTCGCGGCCTGCGCGGCGGCCAAGGAGATGCTGGCGCGCTGCTCAGCGGAACGCATCGCCAAGGAGCTCCTGAAGCTGCTCGCCGCCGATGATCCAAGGCCCGCCGTGCGCCTGATGGCCGCCAGCGGCGTTTTGGGCGTGGTGTTGCCCGAGGCGGGGAGCCTGGCCCGCTTTGAAGGCCTTGTGGAGGTCGAGACCGAGCAACTGTTCACCTGCGACCCTGACCTGCGTCTGGCCGCCCTGGCCGCAGGCGATGAAGCCGCCGTCGGCGCCATGGCCGACCGCCTGCGCCTGTCCAACGCCCAGAAGAGCCGCCTCCAGGCCGCGGCGGGACAGGAGCCCCGGATCGTCAGCTGGATGAGCCCGCGAGAGGCCCGCCGCACGATCTACGCCCTGGGGCAGAACACCTTCGCCGACCGGATCAAGCTGGCCTGGGCCGCCGCCGATCGCTCAGCTGTGACGCCGCAGTGGCGGGGCCTGCTGGCCCTGGCCGAAACCTGGACACCGCCGCCGTTCCCGATCAGCGGCGACGAAATCCTGTCGGCCGGCGTGCCGAAAGGACCGCTCGTCGGCCAGGTTCGGCGTGAGGTCGAGACCTGGTGGATCGACCAGGATTTCCTCGACGACAAGTTCTCGGTCATCGAGCGGCTGAAGGCCGTCGCGCAGGGTCTGGCCTACTAGAGGCAACCCAAGGCCAAGCCAGACCGTTGTGCGCCATGGAGGCAAGGTCCATGCGCGCACACACCCTCATGATGCTGACTGGCGTCGTCGCCCTCACCGGAGCAGTCGCTCTCTCGAGTGGACAGGCCGCGGCGCCCAAGGCCGTTACGCCGCAAGGTTTGAAGCCTGTCAGCGCCTTCACCGCCATCGCTGATCCGACGGCGCGGTCGCAGGCCCTGTTCGTGGAGGCGGGCAAGGTCATTCAGCACCCTCGCTGCATGAACTGTCACCCCGCAGACCGCACGCCGACGCAAGGCATGGCCATGAAGCCGCACAATCCGCCGATGAAGGCCGGAGAGGCCGGCCATGGCGTTCCCGGTCTGCCCTGCCTGTCCTGCCATCACGCGAAGAATGTCCCGGCCATGGGCGACAATATCCGCAGCGTGCCAGGGGATCCCAAGTGGGCGCTGGCGCCGATCGAGATGGCCTGGCAGGGCCGGTCGCTTGGCCAGATCTGCGCTCAGATCAAGGACCCCGCGCGCAATGGCGGCAAGACCTTGGCCGAGCTGCATCACCATATGGCCGAGGACCATCTGGTCGGCTGGGGCTGGAATCCCGGCGCAGGGCGGGAACCGGCGCCTGGCGACCAGAAGCGCTTTGGCGAACTGATCAAGGCGTGGATCGACACGGGCGCCGCCTGTCCCGCCTGAAGCGTGGATAACAGCGTCGTTACAACCGGAAATTGGATTCAAGGCTAAGCTTCGTTCGTCCTATGGGAGGAGCGGGCATGCTGAACGACAATCTGCAGCTTCTGATCACCGCGATCCTGGCGACCGCCGGGCTCGGAACTGCGGCCATGGGTCTTGTGGAGGCGATCAAGGCCGTTCCTGGCTGTTGGCTTTCACGCATCGGCTTCAAGCGGATACTGGCGGTGACGCGCCAGTTCGACGGCACGCTGAAAGCGGCCGTCGGCCCGGATTGGGAATCCATGCTCGCCGCGCATTGGGTCAACGGCCGGCCGCGTCAGGAACAGAAGGCGATCATCCGCGCCCTGCTGCGCCTGGGCCTGGTCGATGGGGCGATCGAGCAGCTCGCCAAGGCCGGAAATGTCCGGGAGACCAGTCTCAAGGCGGTGGCTGGCAAGCTGCAGGCCGGCGGCGACCTGACGGACGTCGAACTCACCCTGCTGGGCCGGGTCGAAGCGGTGGTGGAAGCCAAGCTGGACGCCGCCTTCGACATCGCCGAGCAGCACTATCGCAACGCCGCCCGGCTGTGGGCCGCGTTCTTCTCCATTGTTCTGGCGCTGGTGGCGTGGGCCTTGCTCCAGCAATCGTTCACCTGGTCGGAGGCCATGGGCCGCGACCTGCTCGTCGCCCTGGCCGCCGGCGCCGCGGCGGTGCCCATGGCTCCGGTCGCCAAGGACCTGATCGCGGCTCTGTCGGCCTCCGCCAAGGCGGTGAAGGCGGCCAAGGCCCTGTAACATGACGCTTTATCTGAACCTGCGAGAAAGCCAGCCGCAGATGATGAGCGGCGACGGTGGGCCGAGCGCGCGCCTGATCGCCGACGCGGCGGTCGATGGCCTGATCCAGGGGCGGACGGTGATGTTCGGCGTCCATGGTTTCAACGTCCGCTACAAGTCGGGCCTGCGCTCCCTGGCGCGTCTGGATCAGGAGCTGAAGCTGCCGCAAACCCATGTCTTCGTCGGCGTGCTGTGGCCGGGAGATTTCTGGGTTCCGGTCATCAACTATCCCGTCGAATGGGAGGACGCGGTGAAGGGCGGCCAGGCTCTGGCCCGATATGCGCAGGCCCGCATGGGATCGGCGCCCCGCTTCGCCTTCGTCTCGCACAGTCTGGGCGGGCGCTTGGCGCTGGAAGCCGCGGCGCACTTGCCCGACGACAGGGTCGGGCCGGTCTGCCTGATGGCGTCGGCCACGGACAATGACTGCCTCGAGCGGCCCTATGACGTCAGCCTTCGCAAGGCGGAGAAGCTGAGCGGCCTCGCATCCAGGAAGGACAAGGTGCTGGCCGTCGCCTATCCGCTCGGCGACTTCGCCGGAGACCTGGTGTTTCGGGACAAGGACAGCCCGTTTCGCGGCGCGCTGGGGCGCTACGGTCCACGCAACAACGCCCCCCTATGGATTCGCATCGACAACGGCGAGGGCTTCACTCACGGCGACTATTTCCCGCCCGGCGATGCCGGCCCGCTGAAGAAGACTCAGGGCAAGGCGATCCGCTATGCCCGCGACTTTCTGCTGAACGACCAGCCGAACTGGGCCTAGGGCCACTTCACCAGCGGCGGCATGGAGCTGAGGATCGAATCGACATTGCCGCCGGTCTTCAGGCCGAAGGTCGTGCCGCGGTCATAGAGCAGGTTGAACTCCACATAGCGGCCGCGACGGATCAGCTGCTCCTCGCGGTCGGCGTCGGTCCAGGGCTCGTCCATGCGATGACGGACGATCTTGGGGTAGATGTCCAGGAACGCCTCGCCCACATCGCGGGTGAAGGCGAAGTCCTTGTCCCAGTCACCGCTGTCGTGGTGGTCGTAGAAGATGCCGCCCACGCCGCGCGGCTCGTTGCGGTGCGGCAGGAAGAAGTACTCGTCGCACCAGGCCTTGTACTTGGCGTGCCAATCGGGGTGGTGAGCGTCGCAGGCGCGTTGCAGCGCCGCGTGAAAGGCGACGGCGTCGTCGGCGTCCTGGCTGCGCTGGGTCTCCAGCAGCGGCGTCAGGTCGGCGCCGCCGCCGAACCAGCTTTTGGTGGTGGCGATGAAGCGGGTGTTCATGTGGACCGCCGGCACGCGCGGATTGGTCATATGCGCGATCAGGCTGACGCCCGTGGCGAAGAAGCGGGGATCTTCCGCCGCGCCGGGGACGGTCTTGGCCATTTCGGGCGTGAAGGTCCCGAACACGACGGAGGTGTGCACCCCGACCTTTTCGAACAGGCGACCGTGCATCATCGACATGACGCCGCCGCCGCCCGCGTCGCGGGTCCAAGGCTTCTTCTCGAAGCGGCCCGCCGCGCCGGGGTACAGCTCCACCGGCGCTTCCTCCTCCAGCCGCTCGAACTCGGCGCAGATGCGGTCGCGAAGGGATTCGAACCACTGCTGGGCCAGGCGCTTGCGGGTGTCGAGAAGGTCGGTGTCGGTCACGGGCGCTCGGGGAGGGGAGGGTGAAAGGTGCGTAATGACGTCGATTTAAGCTGCTTCCGCAGCCGCCGCGCCTAAAAGCAGCCCGAGATTGGGAAGCGCAACATGAAATCCATCCTCTTCACCGTGGCGGCCGGCGTTATTGGCCTTTGCAGCGTGATCTGCCTGGGCGCCCTCCCGCAGGGCGTGGCCTAACCCGTCCAGGCGTCGGTCTGTTCGGTCGCCAGACACAGGGCCATGGCCGCGGCGGTGACCAGATTCAGCGACCGTGCCCCGTTCTGCAGGGGAATGTAGAGCCGCGCCTGGGCGGCCTCATGAACCTCCGCCGGAGCGCCGGTGCTCTCGCGCCCGAAAAGAAGGGTGTCGCCCGCAGAAAAATCGAAGGTCTGGAACGGGACCGCCGACTGTGTGGTGAAAAGCACGAGCCGGCCTTCATTTCGCGCGGGGTCGGCGAGGAAGTTTGACCACGAGGAATGGCGCTGGACCTTGGCCAGCGGGCCGTAGTCGAGGGCGGCGCGCTTTAGCGCCGGGTTGGATAACGGGAATCCGCAAGGCTCGATCACGTCGATTTCCGCCCCCAGACAGGCGCCCAATCGTATGGCGGCGCCAAGGTTTTGCGGAATGTCCGGTTGAAAAAGCGCGAGACGCATTCTAAGCGATCCAACCACACGACTTGAAGGGGATTGGGGGAGTTACGCGTTTGCGGCGACAGGTCGCAACGTCGAAACCCGCCTAAAGCCTCAGCTTGTTGTTGCAGATTGCGCCGGAACCTTGCAGGGGGAAGGCGTTTAGGGCCGGCGCCCCATCGGCGCCATCGTGAAGGGTGACCAGGTGGCCGATACCGCCGCAGGCGCAACGACAGAACCGCAGGCTGATCCCAGCCGGCGCGACTTCATCCACATCGCGGCCATCGCCGCCGGCGCCGGTGGCGCGGCGGCCTTGGTCTGGCCGTTCATCGACCAGATGAACCCTTCGGCCGACACGCTGGCTCTGGCCTCCGTGGAGTTCGACCTGACCAAGGTCGCCGAAGGCCAGCAGGTCACCATCAAGTGGCGCGGCAAGCCGCTGTTCGTGCGTAACCGCACGCAGCGCGAGATCGACGCGGCGGTGAAGGACGACAGCGCTTCGCTGCCCGATCCGCAGACCGACGCCGAGCGTCACAAGGACGGCAAGGCCCAGTGGCTGGTGCTGGTGGGCTCGTGTACGCATCTGGGTTGCGTGCCGACCTTCGGCGGCGGCGACTACGGCGGCTGGTTCTGCCCGTGCCACGGCTCGCACTACGACACCTCCGGCCGGATCCGTAAGGGCCCCGCGCCGACGAACCTCGTGGTTCCCGAGTACGAGTTCCTCTCCGACACCAAGGTCAAGATCGGCTAATTCAAATGAGCGGACATTCGACCTACGAACCCAAGACCCCGGTCACGCGCTGGCTCGACAGCCGGCTGCCGATCATCCGTCTCGGCTATGACAGCTTCATCGACTACCCGACGCCGCGGAACCTGAACTACTGGTGGACCTTCGGCGCCATCCTGTCGGTCTGCCTCGTCAGCCAGATCATCACGGGCGTCATCCTGGTGATGCATTACACGCCGAGCGCCGCCGGGGCCTTCGCCTCGGTCGAGCACATCATGCGTGACGTGAACTACGGCTGGCTGATCCGCTACATGCACTCCAACGGGGCGTCGATGTTCTTCATCGCCGTCTACATCCACATGCTGCGCGGCCTCTATTACGGGTCCTACAAGGCCCCCCGCGAAGTGCTGTGGATCCTGGGCTGCATCATCTATCTGCTGATGATGGCCACCGGCTTCATGGGCTACGTTCTGCCCTGGGGTCAGATGAGCTTCCACGGCGCGGTGGTGATCACCAACCTGCTGGGCGCCTTCCCCATCGTCGGCGAGTCGATCACGACTCTGCTGTGGGGCGGCTTCGCGGTGGACAACCCGACCCTGAACCGCTTCTTTGCGCTGCACTACCTGCTGCCCTTCATGATCGCGGGCGTCGTCGTCCTGCACGTCTGGGCGCTGCACGTGGCTGGCCAGAACAACCCGATGGGCGTCGAGCCGAAGTCCAAGGCCGACACTGTCCCGTTCACGCCCTACGCCACGGT
Organism: Caulobacter sp. NIBR2454; assembly: GCF_027474405.1. Taxonomy (GTDB): domain Bacteria; phylum Pseudomonadota; class Alphaproteobacteria; order Caulobacterales; family Caulobacteraceae; genus Caulobacter. The sequence continues at coordinate 2,994,265 of NZ_CP114871.1, read as the reverse complement.
GAAGGATGCTTTCGGCGTCAGCGTCTTCCTGATCCTGTTCGCGATCTTCATCTTCTACATGCCGAACGCCCTGGGCCACGCCGACAACTACATCCCGGCCAACCCGCTGGTGACCCCGGCCCACATCGTGCCTGAATGGTACTACCTGCCGTTCTACGCGATCCTGCGCGCGGTCCCCGACAAGCTCGGCGGCGTGCTGGCGATGTTCGGCGCCATTGGCGTGCTGTTCGCTCTGCCCTGGCTGGACACCTCCAAGGTGCGCTCGATGCGCTACCGCCCGATGGCCAAGATGTACTTCGCCATCCTGCTGGTGGTCTGCATCATCCTGGGCTTCTGCGGCGCCAAGCTGCCGGACGATCATGTCATCCCGCACCTGACGACGTTCCGCCTGATCGACGCCGACCTGAACAGCTTCGTGTGGCTGAGCCGCTTTGCGACGCTCTACTACTTCGGCTTCTTCCTGGTGATCCTGCCGGTGCTTGGCCTCGTCGAGAAGCCGCTGCCCGTGCCTGACACCATCGCGTCTCCCGCTCTGTCCCACCCCGCCTCGGCTCCCGACGGCGCGGTCGCGGCCCCCGAAAAGAAGGGTTGAGTTCGACCATGCTGCGCAAAGTCTCCGTTATCGCAGCGGCCTTCGGTCTGATGGGCGGGCTGCTTGCGGCCAGCCCGTCGCTCGCGGCCGGTCATCCGCTGCCGCCCAAGGACGTCAAGTGGTCGTTCGAGGGCCCGTTCGGGAAGTTCGACCAGGGCCAGCTGCAACGCGGCTTCAAGGTCTATCGCGAGGTCTGTGCGGCCTGCCATTCCATGACCCTGCTTTCCTTCCGGAACCTGGGTGACAAGGACGGGCCGTTCTACAACGAGAAGTACCCGAACCCGAACGACAACCCCTGGGCCAAGGCGATCGCCGCCGAGTACCAGATCAATGACATCGACTCCGAAACGGGCGACGTCATCCAGCGTCCGGGCACCACGGCCGACCACTTCCCGGCCCCGTTCCCCAACGAGCCGGCGGCTCGGGCGAGCAACGGCGGCGCTCTGCCGCCGGACTTCTCGGTCCTGGCCAAGGCCCGCTCGGGCGGTCCGGAGTACATCTACTCGCTGCTGACCGGGTACAAGACCCCGCCGGCCGGCCTGACCGTCGCCGCTGGTCAGCACTACAACCCCTATATGCCGGGCGATCTGACCGGTGTGTGGTCGGGCGACCACGACCACGTCCCGCCGGGCGGCTTCATCGCCATGGCTCCGCCGCTGAAAGACGGCCTCGTCACCTTCGACGACGGCTCGCCTTCCACCGTGGACCAGCAGGCCAAGGACGTCGCGGCGTTCCTGATGTGGGCCGCCGAGCCGAAGATGGTCGAGCGCAAGCAGACCGGCTTCGCCGTCATCCTGTACCTGCTGCTGTTCTCCGGCCTGCTGTACGCCAGCTACCGCCGGGTGTGGCGCAACCAGTCGCACTAAGCGGCTCCGTTTCGCAGAGTTTGGAAAACCCGCCTGGTTCGCCAGGCGGGTTTTTCTTTGGCCGATCCAAGCTAGGCTGCGGCCATGATGATCGCCGCTCTCCTCGCCGCCGCCTCAGTCTCCGCCGCCGACTGGCGGACGCTTGATCCCGACAACACCCTGCTGATCGATACGGAGAAGGGGCGCATCGTCATCGAGATGCGGCCCGAGTTCGCACCCAGGTCGGTTGAGCGGGTGAAACTTCTGGCGCGTGAAGGCGTCTATGACGGCCTGCAGTTCCATCGGGTGATTCCCGGCTTCGTGGCCCAGACCGGCAATCCCAATAACAAGGACGGCGGCGTCTCGAACCATCCCGACCTGCCGCCGGAGTTCCAGTTCCGTCTGCCGGCGGCGACCGCCGCAACGGCCGTTGCGCGGGCGTCCGACGCTTGGTCTGGCTTCCTTGGGGCGACACCCATCCAGGCGGTTCCGCCCAAGCCAGGCGAGCCGCTGCGGGGTTGGGGCGCCTATTGCGCCGGCGTGGTCGGCATGGGCCGTCAGGCTGACCCCGGCACAGGCAATAGCGAGATTTTCATCATGCTGGACGCCGCCCGCCGCCTGGACCGCGACTACACCGTCTGGGGCCGGGTGGTGGAGGGCATGCCGGCCGTAAAGACGCTGACGGCCGGAGAGCCGCCGACCGCGCCGGATCACATGCTGAAAGTGCGGGTTGCGGTCGATGTGCCCGTCGCCGACCGGCCGCGCATCCAGGTGCTGAATGAGCAGGGGCCGGCCTTCAAGGCGATGGTCGCCAAGCTCCGGGCCGCCAAGGGCGCGGACTTCAGCGTCTGCGACGTCGAGATACCGACGAAGCCCGACTAGGTCGGCGCGGTGATCGGAACGCCTGCCCGCTGGCAAAGGGCGGGAATGGCCGCCTCCTGCCGCAGGGTCTCCGCGCGCGCCCAGTCAGGGTTGGCGGCGTGGTCGATGGAGGGTTGGACCTCCACCTTCACCGTCTTGTTGGACGGTCGCGCGCGATCCATGACCAGAGCATAGGGCGAGGTTCGGTAGGGACCGATGCGGGAGACGCCGCAGATCACCTTGCCGTCCGCGCTGACGCTGGCGTTCAGCACCTTGACGCGGCCCGCCTTGGGCTCGTTCTGCTCGATCTGAGCCTTGGCGAACCGTTTGAGCGCGGGGCCGTCGCCGTAGCCGCCCTGACATGCGCCCACGAGCGCCAGAGCCGCCGCCGAAACGACCAGTGGAATGAAGATGGATTTGCGACGCCGCCAAGACCGACGGCGAGGCCTGATGCCTAACGCCATGGTAATCACCCCTCCCAACGGAGCATTCTTCTCCGTCCGACTTGGGATCAACTTAGCGCGGCAGGGTTAAGAGGCTGTGACGAACCGTCGCGGAATTTCTACTCTCGGCTGAATCGCCATTTCATAGCCAAGACGGTGCCGGACATCAGTACGCAGACCGCGTTCGAGAAGACCAGCGGCCAACTTTCCAGCATGATCCCGTAGGTCGTCCAGAGTATGAAGCCGGTCACCGTGACTGCATACATCCGCAGAGAGACAGAAGAGGCGTCGCGTTCTTTCCAGATCTTGAGAATCTGCGGGGCGAAGCTAGTCATCGAGCAGATCGCCGCCAGCGTGCCGATCAGGGTGGGAAGCCAGTTTTTGTCCATGAGGCGTCAATGCCCGCCCCTCGGCGCGGTTCCGCTCAACGAAAAGCGGCGGAGCAGGGGGACTGCTCCGCCGCCATAACGTCGAACCGCCAGGGGAGTAGCGGCTCGCCGAAATCAGCCCTTGCGATAAATCCGGTCGAAGACGCCGCCCTCGGCGAAATGCGCGGCCTGGGCCTTCTTCCAGCCGCCGAAGGTGTCGTCGATGGTCACCAGCGGGATATTCGGGAACTTGGACGCATACTTGGCCAGGGCTGCGGGGTTTCGGGGCCGGTAGTGGTTCTTGCCGATGATGTCCTGCGCCAGTGGGCTGTACAGGAAGTTCAGGTACCCCTCGGCGTAGACGCGTGTGCGGCGCCGATCGACGACCTTGTCGATGATGGCCACGGGCGGTTCGGCCAGGATCGAGCGGCTGGGCGTGACGATCTCCACCTTGCCGGGGCCAAGCTCGTCGATGGCCAAATGCGCCTCATTCTCCCAGGTCAGAAGCACGTCGCCGATGCCACGCTGCACGAAGGTGGTGGTGGAGCCGCGCGCGCCGGTGTCGAGCACCGGCACGTGCTTGAACAACTCGGCCACGAAGGCCTCGGCCTTTTGCGGGTTGCCGCCGGGTTGTTTGAGCGCCCACGCCCAGGCGGCCAGATAGTTCCAGCGCGCGCCGCCCGACGTCTTGGGGTTGGGGGTGATGACATCGACGCCGGGGCGGATCAGGTCGCTCCAATCCCTGATCTTCGACGGGTTGCCCTTGCGGACCAGGAACACGATCGTCGAGGTGTAGGGCGTGGAATTCTGGGGCAGGCGCGACTGCCAGTTGGCGGGCAGCAGCTTGGCCTTGGTGGCGATCTCGTCGATGTCATAGGCCAGCGCCAGTGTGACGATGTCCGCCTGCAGGCCGTCGATCACCGACCGAGCCTGCTTGCCGGAGCCGCCATGGCTCTGGTTGATCGTCAGATCCTGGTTGGTCCGCCCCTTCCAGTATCTGGCGAAGGCGGCGTTGATCTCCTTGTAGAGCTCACGCGTCGGGTCATAGCTGACATTCAGCAAGGTCACGGGCTTGGCGCCTTGAGCGGCGGCCGCTCCAGCGAACGCGGCGGGGAGTGCGAGGCCCGCGACGGTCCCGCCGATCAGGCTGCGCCGCGAGGCGTAATCGAACGTCTTGTTCATGGCGCGTTCCCTTGAGGCATTTGGGATCATAGAGCGTACGAAATACGATGCGACGAGGCGGACAAGCCCTATCCGGGTGGCGTTCAGGAAAAGCGCACTGTGTACGCCTGTGGATCCTATGGCCCAGAAGAATTCAAAGCAGACGTATCTGCTAGGAATTACATCTGCGGGGCGCTTTAGAAAACCTGTCAGCAAAAGGCCCGCGCTCCTGAGGGGCGCGGGCCTTAAGTCTTTGTCGTTAAATGGGCTTTCGCCTCTAGAACATCATCCGGCCCGACAGGCGGACGTTGTAGCGTTGAGAGCGTTTGCGCTTCTCCGCCCCGCCCTCAACCGCGAGATAGGACATGGCCGTGCCGGCGCGCAGGGCCAAATTCAGGGTCAAAGCCCCGTCCTTGTCATCAGCGGCCACCAGGGTGAAGGGCGTGCCGTTGGCGCCGAAGCGGGCGACCGTGTCGCCGATGCTGCCCGAGATCGTCTGGCGATAGCCGACGCGGACTTCCGGACGCCACCAGATTTCGCGGCCGAACTGGGCGCCAAGGGCCACCGCGGCTTCGCCGCTCAGGCGGTTGGACTTGCGTTCGTCGACGATCAGGTCAAAGCCAGCGCCGCCGCCCTTCTCCGCGCGTTCGTCCTCATTGAGATAGACGTAGTCTAGGCTGGTCTCGGGACGGATGAAGTAGCGGCCCAGCTTGGCTTCATAGGATGCGCTGACATTGGCGGAGGCGGTGAGGCCGTTCCAGCTGGCGCTATTGGAGATGTCCAGATTGTCGTCCGGCGAGATCAGGCGACGGTCGCCGTCGAACCAGGCGTAGCCGACGCCGCCGCGGGCGCTGACCAGCAGGCCGCCCATGGCCTTGCGGCCATAGATGCCGCCCTGGAAGATCGAGGCCGTGGTGTTCTCGCCGATACGGGCCGCCTGGTCGTGCTCTTCGATGTTCATGTAGGCGAGGGTCAGGCCAAGCGCCCCGCCCTGGTCGCCCATGCTCTCGTAGCCGCCCACGAAGCCGAAGGTCTGAGCATCGGCGCCGAGGCCGCCATCGACGCCCTCCTTGCGCACCAGGCTGCTGATCTCCTGGATCCAGAAGCTGTCGGGGCCATAGCGCTCGGTCGCCCGATCAGGCCGCAGGCTGATGGCCGAGGAGATCGCCTGATTGGCGTACTCCAGGGCCTCGAACATGGCCTCGCCCTGGTCGGGGAGCATCTGGTCGTAGATGGCCAGGAAATTGGCCCGGTCCGTCTTGGACAGGAAGGCGCTGGCGAGCGCGCTGTTCTGGCCCACGGCGTTGTAGACGGCGTCATAGGCGCCGGCCCGCGAGCCGGACAGTTGGGCTTCGGCGGCGGTGCGGCGACGTACGTCCAGATAGACTTCGCCGGCGGCCGCGTTGGCCGACGCCGTCGTGATGTAGAGATACGGCGTCTCCGCCAGCAGCGACTGGTCCAGATTGCCGACGGTCAGGCTGCCGGCCTGGATCACCGTGTAGCGCGACGGCTGCTGCAGGAAGCTGGTCAGCGACAGGCCGATCTTGGCGCCGTCGCCGATCGTGGCTTGGCCGACCACGAACTTCGTCGCCGTGTTGGTGCTGGGATCGGCCGTGACGATCAGCGAACTGCCGGCGCCGATGTTCAGGCTGGTGGCGTTGATGGTCTCGGCATTGGTGACGAACAACAGGCCATTGGCGACATTGACCGTTAGGCGGCCGTCGCTGTCGGTCAGATTGCCGAGCGCCGCCGCGCCCCCGCCTATGTACAGCCCATCGACGCCGGCGCCGAAGGACATGTTTCCGTTTAGCGTGCCGTTGTAAAGTTCCAGGCGATCATCGCCCGAGCCAAGCAGGACATCGCCGATGATCCAGGGCTCGGCGCCGTCGGCGACGCCGTCCTTGTCGGTGTCGGTGAAGGTGCCGGTGCTGGCGACGCTGTTCTGCACGACCCAGACGCCGGTCGTGTTGGCGCGGGCGTCGATGGCGACGCCACGGCCCGTGACGGCCTCGTTTTCGGAGTCCAGATCGGCGTCGTCCTTGTCGTCGGCGTCGTCGGTAGGAACGACCAGGGCGCTGATGCGGCCGCTGTTCTGAATGGTGTTCACGGTGCCGGACAGGTCGCGGATGGCGACAGCATTGGCCTTTTCGCCGTTGACGGTCGAGGTGATTACGCCGCCATTACGAATTTCACCGACCTGGGCGCCCGCTTCGATCTGGATGGCGCGGGCTTCAAAGGTGGAGCCCTCGGTGATGTTGGTGCCGATGATCGAGCCTTGGTTCAGCAGGCTCGGCATCTGGACGCCGCTCTTGATCGACAGGGCGGTGGCGACTTGTTCGCGAGCGGTGGCGCTGATGTCGCCAGTGTTGCGCAGGCCGCCCTGAATCGTCGTGGCGAAGCCGGCGTTCCCGCCCAGTTGCATGCCGGTGGCCGAGACGCCGTCATACAGGCCCTGGCCGGCGATGACGCCGCGCTGGACGACGCCGAAAGCGTTCTCGCCCGTTCCAACCAAGCCAACGGTGGTGGCGCGAGTGTCGGAACCGATCACGACAGCTGGCGCCGATCCCAGGACGCTGATGGTGGAGTTGGCTTCGAGCGCGTCGAGCACGCCGTCGCCGTCCGCGTCGGTGTTGCCCTCGACGATGGTCGGCTGGATGTCGAACATGATGCCGCCGCCGACATTGCCCGCAACGCGGACGGCCGAGCCGCTCTGAAGCATGTCGTCCGCGTCGATCAGCGCACGATCCTCGGCGAAATCGGGACGAACGGTGTACCGATAGCCACGAGCGGTGACCGAGCCCTGGAACTTCACCGCGCCGGTCACGTCGCCGTCTAGCGCCACGCCCACCGCGCCTTCGCCCAGAGCCGTGATCGCGCCGGTGATATTGGCCGCGCCGCCGATGGCCCCCGCGCGGATGCCGTAGCTGCGCGAACCGGTCACGCCGATCACGCCGGAGCTGTTCAACGCACCGGCGATGGCCGTTTCCAGGCTGATGCCGGCCGAATCATTGCCTTCGATGGTGATCGTGCCGCTGTGAGCCACGAAGCCACCCATCGTCCCCGGGCCGGTGACGCGGATGCCGATGCGATTGGCGCCTTCGGCGAAGGCTCCATCGACCTCGCCGTCGCCGTCAGCGTCCTTGGCCTCGTAGGTCTCGGTCAGGCTGATGGCGCCGCTGTTGGTCACGTCCGCCGTCTGGCCGCCGATCACCAGGATGCCGGTCGATCCGCTGACGTTCTCGGTGCCGATCGTGCCGGCGTTGATGACCGAATTGCTGCTGTTCTGGGTGATCGCCGCGCCCGCGGCCGTCAGCCTGATCGAACCCGCGGTGGTGACGTTCACCGAATCCGGCGCGCCATTGGCCGCGGTCGCCGTGGCGATCGGAGTCGTGCGTGCGGTGGTGATCTGGGTTTCGGCCTGTGCGGCGCTGAACAGTGCCAGAAGGGGGGCGGCGGCGACCGTCGCTACCAGAACCTTGCGCTGCATGGACGTAACTACACCTCAGATTGCCGGATACTACGTCCGGCGCCGTTGCGGCGAAAATGCGGTCTATTTCCACCGCTGACGGAAATAAGACCCCGCCTTCACGACGGTCTAACCCATGGTTTTGAAGCGCGCCACACCTTCGATGCGCCTTATTCATGGGTTGGGCGCTTGACCCTGGGTCGCAGGGCGGGTGAAAGGCCCGGACATGAACATTCTCCTTGTCGGTTCCGGCGGGCGCGAACACGCCCTGGCCTGGAAAATCGCCGCCTCGCCGCTGGTGAAGCGTCTCGTAGCCGCACCCGGCAATCCGGGCATCGCCGCCGTCTGCGAAACGCAGCCCGTGAAGGCGAACGACGTCGAGGGGCTGGTGGCCCTGGCCCGCTCCATCGAGGCTGATCTGGTGGTGGTCGGGCCGGAAGTGGCGTTGGAGGCGGGAATCGCCGACCGCTTGGCCGAGCTTTCCATCCCCTGCTTTGGCGCGACCGCCGCCGCCGCCCGCCTGGAGACGTCCAAGGCCTTCACCAAGGACTTCTGCGCCCGCCACAACCTGCCGACCGCCGCCTATGGCGTGTTCGAGACAGCGCAAGCGGCCGGCGCGTTCCTCGACACCCTGTCGCCTCCGTTCGTGATCAAGGCGGACGGTCTGGCCGCGGGCAAGGGCGTGGTCATCGCCGCCGATCGGGCCGAGGCTGACGCCGCCGTGCTCGACATGCTGGGCGGCCGCTTCGGCACGGCCGGCGCTCGGGTGGTGATCGAGGAGTTCATGGATGGTGAGGAGGCCTCCCTCTTCGCCCTGTGCGACGGCGAGACCGCCGTGCTGTTCGGCGCGGCCCAGGACCACAAGCGCGCCTATGACGGCGACAAGGGCCCCAACACCGGCGGCATGGGCACTTATTCGCCGCCGCCGGTCCTGACCGACGCCCTGATCGCCCAGGCCAAGCGCGAGCTGATCGATCCCACCGTCGCCGGCATGGCGGCCGAGGGGCATCCCTATCGCGGCGTGCTCTATGCCGGCCTGATGCTGACCAAGGACGGCCCCAAGCTGGTGGAATACAACGCCCGCTTCGGCGATCCGGAATGCCAGACCCTTATGCTCCGGCTCGACGGAGACATCGTTCCCTACCTGCTGGCCGCCGCCACCGGGACTCTGGCCCAGCAGCCAGAGCCCAAGTGGAAGGAAGAGGCCGCTATCTGCGTGGTCATGGCCGCGGAGGGGTATCCTGACGCCCCGAAGACCGGCGCGGTTATCGAAGGCGCCGAGGCTGATTTTGGCGAGGAGGCTTGGGTCTTCCATGCCGGAACGAGCCGTGACGCTTCGGGCGATCTGGTCACCTCCGGCGGGCGCGTATTGAACGTCTGCGCCCTGGGCGTGGATCTCAGTGAGGCGCGCGACATCGCCTATGCCACGGTCGGGGCGATCCAGATTCCCGGCGGCTTCTATCGCAACGACATCGGCTGGCGGGCGCTTCCGCACGGTTCCTGAGGTTCGGGGCTGGCGCTCAGCGCCGCCGCCGCTAAACTCCCGTTCAAACAAGCGTAAGAATTGTTTGAGGGAGCGTTGCATGGCCCAGGCGGAACAATCCGCGCAGGAGCTCAACTCCGGCACCAAGCCGGTGGATGAGCGTCACAGCATCGACGAAGCGGCGCTGGAGCGCTGGCTGAAGGCCAATGTCGACGGCTATGCCGGCCCGCTGGAGGTCCGCCAGTTCAAGGGCGGTCAGTCGAACCCGACCTATCAGCTGGTCACCCCGACGCGGAAGTACGTCCTGCGCCGCAAACCGCCGGGCAAGCTCTTGCCATCCGCCCACGCCGTGGACCGCGAGTTCAAGGTGATCTCAGCCCTTGGCAAGACGGGATTCCCGGTCGCCAAGGCCTATGCTCTCTGTGAGGACGAGGGCGTCATCGGGACCATGTTCTACGTCATGGACATGGTGGAGGGGCGTATCCTTTGGGACGGGACGCTTCCGGAATACTCGCCGCCCCAGCGCCGCGCGATCTACGAAGCTGAGATCGACACCCTGGCTCGTCTGCACAACACCGACTACGCGGCCATCGGTCTTGGCGACTACGGCAAGCCGGGCAACTATTTCACGCGCCAGATCGATCGCTGGACCAAGCAGTACAAGGCCTCCGAGACCACCTCGATCAAGGCCATGGACCAGCTGATGGAATGGCTGCCGGCCACCGCGCCGTCCGATGATGCGACCTCCATCGTCCACGGCGACTACCGGATCGACAACATGATCCTTCACCCCACCGAGCCCAAGGTGATCGCGGTTTTGGACTGGGAGCTATCGACCCTGGGCAACCCCCTGGCCGATTTCAGCTACTTCCTGATGAGCTGGGTCATGCCGGGCGAGCAGCGCGGCGGCCTGTCCGAGATCACCGACCTGCCGGCCTATGGCATCCCGACCGTCGAGGAGGCCGTGGCCCAGTACTGCAAGCTCACGGGGCGCGACGGCCTGCCTGAGCTTGACTGGTATTTCGCCTACAACCTGTTCCGCCTGGCCGGAATCTGTCAGGGGATCGTCGGCCGGGTTCGCGACGGCACCGCCGCTAGCGCCCACGCCCAGTTGATGGAAGCCCGCGTTCCCCTGCTCGCCGCCGGCGCCTGGGGTTTCGCACAGAAGGCCGGAGCCTGAATCCACCCATGAAACGCATTCTCGCCGCCGGCGTCGCCCTCGTGGCCCTCGCCGCCACCTCCGCATACGCCGCGCCCGTCTACGTCCAGGCCGGCCGCCTGCTGGCCGATCCGGCCACCGGCAAGGTCGAAACCAACAAGACCGTGGTCATCGAGAACGGCCGCGTCCTGCGGATCGAGGACGGCTTCACGGGCGAAGGCGCCAACGTCGTCGACCTGAAGGACAGCTTCGTCCTGCCGGGCCTGATCGACAGCCACGTCCACCTGACCAGCGAGCAGGGCCCCAACAGCCGTCTGAACGAGGTCACCCAGTCCTCGGCCGAGCAGGCCATGGTCGGCGCCCGCTACGCCAAGAAAACCCTGAAAGCCGGCTTCACGACCGTCGCCGACCTGGGCGCCGAGAACCAGGCGATCTTTGCGCTGCGCAAGGCCACCGCCAACGGCGACGTGGCCGGCCCGCGCATCATCGCGTCCGGCTCGGCCGTCTCGGTTCATGGCGGCCACGGCGACATCAACGGCTTCAGCGAGGACGTGATGCACGTCCTGCGGCCGGAATCTGTCTGCTCCGGCGTCGAGGACTGCCGCCGCGCCGTGCGCGAGCAGGTCTGGAAGGGCGCGGACATCATCAAGATCACCGCCACCGGCGGCGTGCTGTCCAACACCGCCGCGGGCTTGGCCCAGCAGTTCCAGGAAGACGAGCTGGCCTCGATCGTCGAGAGCGCCCACCGCATGGGTCGTCAGGTGACCGCCCACGCCCATGGCGTCGACGGCATCAACGCTTTCCTCAAGGCTGGCGGCGATTCCATCGAGCACGGCACCTATCTCGACGACCAGTCCATCGCCCTGTTCAAGAAGAACGGCGCCTATCTGGTCCCGACCTTGATGGCTGGCGACTTCGTGGCCCGCATCGCCGCCAGCCCGGGCAACTTCTTCACGCCCGCCCAGACGGCCAAGGCCCTCGAAGCCGGCCCCAAGATGCTGGACATGGCCCGCAAGGCCCACAACGGCGGCGTGAAGATCGCCTTCGGCACCGACAGCGGCGTCTCCGCCCACGGCGACAACGCCGGCGAGTTCGCCCTGCTGGTCAAGGCCGGCCTGACCCCGCTCGAGGCCATCCAAACGGCGACCGTCAACGCCGCCGCGCACTTCAAGATGAGCAATGAAATCGGTTCGCTCGCCGCCGGCAAGGCGGGCGACCTGATCGCGGTGAAGGGTGACCCGCTCAAGGACGTCACCGAGCTGACGCGCGTTTCCTTCGTGATGAAGGGCGGCGTCGCCTACTAGGACGCGACGGCGGCGGTCAGCATGGCGCTGATCGCCGCTTCGTCCTCGAACCTGGCTCGCACCGGCCAGGCCTTGATGCGAGCCCGCCATTCGGCTGGCAGGCGCACCCAATCCTTTTCGGTCGTCACCAGGCCGGCTTCGAAATCCTCGGCGCGGCGAGCCAGGGCCTCGAGCGTGGCCTCGTCATAGGCGCCATGATCCGGGAACGGCGCGAAATCCTTCAGGTCACAGCCGGCCGCGACCAGGGCGCGCTCAACCTTCCACGGCTTGCCGACTCCCGCGAAGCCCACCTGCGGTCCGGTCGGGGGCGGAGCCGCCGGCTCCAACCGTGCGACGAACACGGGCCTTCCCTCGAAAAGCGCCAGAAGCTCGGGATTAGCGGCGGGCAGGTCGACAGGTAGCAGGACGACGACCGAATCCGCGCGGGCGAGCCCCGCCTTCAACGGCTCGCGCATCGGCCCAGCAGGAAACACCGCCCCGTCGCCAAAGGGCCACTCACCGTTGCGGGTCTCACCATCGACCACGACCAACGACAGGGTCTTCTTCAGGGAGGGGTTCTGGTGGCCGTCATCCATGACCACGACCTTCGCGCCAGCCTCGGCGGCGGCCTTGGCGCCCGCCGGGCGGTCGCGGGCGATCCAAAAGGGCATATCCCCCGCCAGCATCAGGGGCTCATCGCCCACATCGGCGGCGGTATGGCGGGTGCAATCCACGCGAGCCGGCCCGGCCAGCTTTCCGCCATAACCGCGAGAAAGGCCGTGAGCCTCCACGCCTCGGGCCTTCAGCAGTCGAGCGATCTCGCGGACAATAGGCGTCTTGCCGACGCCGCCGACCGTCAGGTTGCCCACGCAGATGACCGGGACGCCCGGATCGACGGGCGAGGCGTCGGCGATCTTGCGCGCCGTCACCGCCGCCCAGATCCAGGAGATTGGCGTCAGCACCGCCCGCGTCACACGCATGGGCGGGCGTTCACGCACGTACCACCAGCGGGGCGTCGATAGCTTCATGGGACCTGCATGGCCAGGCGGCGGACGGCGGCCTCCAGCACCTCGCGCTCGTCGCCGATCATGGCCAGGGCCCGCTCGGCGCGCGCCTTGGCCATCTTCGGCTCCTTGAGCAGGGCGTAGAAGGCGGCGGTCAGATCGTTGGCGGTGCGGACCACCGTGGCCACGCCGTTCTTGACCAGCGGCGAATAGACCGACCGCCAATTATCCACGAACGGCCCGGTGATCGCCGGGCAGCCGAGCTGCGCCGGCTCCACTGGATTGTGGCCGCCAGGTCCCTCGATCAGGCTGCCGCCGATGAAGGCTCCGCGCGCCATGCGGAACCACAGGCCAAGCTCGCCCAGGGTATCGGCCACATAGATCGGGTCGGTCCCGAGCAGGTCGCCCGCGCTGCGCTTGCCGACCGCGAAGCCGCGCTCGCGGGCCAGTTCGATGATGGCGTTGGCCCGTTCCACATGGCGCGGAACCAGGATCAACAGGGCGTCGCCGCCCAGGGATTTGAACGCGGTGAGAATGATCTCGTCCTCACCCGGGTGGGTCGAGGCGGCGAGCAGCACCGGCCGCTTGCCGACAGCTTTCTTGAGCTTTTTCAGCTCCGCCTCGTCGGCCGGCAGGGGCGCGCCCACCAGCTTGAGGTTCAGGCGGCCATCGTCGCTGGCCCCAAACTCGCCCAGGCGGCTTGCGGTCAGGTCATCCTGCGCCAGGACCAGGCTGAACGCCCCGATCAGTTCGCGCGCCATGTCTGGCGCCTTGCGCCAGCCGGCGGCGCTCTTCTCGGTCACGCGGGCCGAGACCAGGGCCAGGCGGATCTTCCGCGCGTCGGCCTGGGTGATCAGGTTGGGCCACAACTCGCTCTCGACGAACACGCCCAGCGACGGCCGCCAGTGATCGAGGAAGCGGGAGACAGCCTTGGGCGCGTCCACCGGAATGAACTGATGGATCACGCCTTCTGGCAGGCGCATACGCAGCATGGCCGCCGAGGTTGCGGTGCCGGAGGTGACGAGGATCGACAGGTCCGGCCGCGCCTTGCGCAGGCCTTCGATCAGCGGCAGCAGCGACAGGCTCTCGCCCACGCTGGCGCCGTGCAGCCAGACCAGCTTGCCGTCCGGGCGGGCGACGCTGGCTCGGCCCAGGCGCTCACCAAGGCGACCGGAGTCCTCCTTGCCGCGCAGGGTGCGCGCCCGCAGCACCAGCGGCGCGACGGGCTCAAGAAGACCGGTCGCGGCACGGTACAGACGCAGGTGTCGGGACGCGCTCAAACCACGTGCGCCGGGGCCAGGCGGCAGTCCACCGCGCCGCCGCGCTCCACCTGCAGGGTTGCGTGGCCGATGCGGAACTTGTTGTTCAGGCCGGAGCAGGCTTCGTGCAGGAAGGTGTCGCCGTCATCGCCCTCCGGCCTCGTGATGTGCGCGGTCAGCGCTGTCTCGGTCGTGCTCAAGGCCCAGATGTGCAGGTCATGCACCTCCGTCACGCCAGGCAGGCTCTCCAGCCAGGCGCGGACAGCCGTGGGGTCGATATCGCGCGGAGCGGCGTCCAGGGCGAGGTCGAGGCTGTCGCGCAACAGGCCCCAGGTGCCGAGCAGAATGACCAGCACGATCACCAAGCTTACGACGGGGTCGATCCAGACCCAGCTGGTCACGCTCATGACCAGGGCGGCCACGATCACCCCGGCGGAGACGGCGGCGTCGGCGGCCATGTGCAGGAAGGCGCCGCGGATATTCAGGTCGCCCTTGCTGCCTTTCATGAACATCAGGGCCGTGCCGGTGTTGATCGCCACCCCGATGGCGGCCACCACCATGACCGGGCCGGCCTCGATCGGTTGTGGGTCAGAGAAGCGACGCACCGCCTCCCAGGCGATGGCCCCGATCGCGAAGATCAGGGTCGCGGCGTTGGCCAGCGACGCCAGGATGGTGCCCTTGCGCAGTCCATAGGTGCGGCGCGCGGTCGGCGCGCGCTTGGCCAGCTCGACCGCCACCCAGGCTAGGATCAGGCCCAGAACGTCGGACAGGTTGTGCCCGGCGTCCGCCAGAAGGGCGAGGGAGTTGGTCCAGAGTCCCGCCGCCGCCTCCACGATCACGAACGCCAGGTTCAGCGCGACGCCGATGGCGAAGGCGCGGCCAAAGTCTGTCGGGGCGTGATGATGGTGACCGTGGGCATGGCTGTGCCCGTGGTCATGGCCGTGCCCGTGTTGATGGTTGTGTCCGTGATGGTGATCGTGGCCCATGGTCGCCTTCATCCCACGAGTCAGGGGCGGTTCGCCAGTATCGCCTCGGCCCGTTGCGTGACCGCGGTCAGGCGTGCGCCCCAGTCAGCGACCAGGTCGGCGTCGTTGTCCTTTCGCGCGGGCGCGAAGGGGCCGTCCCACACCATCGCCGCACGAGCGAAGGGCAAAGGCAGGATCGTCCCGTCCCAGGTCCCCAGCCGCAGGCAGGGCTCGCAGGCCACGCCCAGCAGCAGAACCGGAGCGCCTGTCATGCGGGCCAGCGCGCCGACGCCCAGCTGCATGACCTCCGCCGGACCGCGAGGACCATCGGGGGTGACCGCCATCCCGCCGCCGTCGCGCACCCACTGGACCATCTCGCGCAGGGCCTGTTCGCCGCCCTTGTTCTTGGCCGGATCGCTCTTCTTCTTCGACGAACCACGAATGGCGGGAAAGCCGATACGCTCCACGGCTTGGGCGATGAACTCGCCGTCGGCCGATTGCGATATCAAGGCCCGCATCGGCTGACGCTCGGGAGACGGCGGCCACGCCGGCGGCGCGATGGGTATGCGGGCGTGCCAGAAACAAAGGATCAGGCCGGTCTCGCCGTTCCGGGCGGCCACCGCGTCAGCCACCTCCTGGCCTTCGCGGCTCCAGCGCAGGGTGGCGAAGACGAGACGCATGTAGCCGGCGAAGATCGCGGCCAGGATGCGGACCACGACCGGATTGCGCAGGGGCCTCAACCTTGGGGCTCCGGCGCGGCGTCCAGGTTCTGGGCCAGGGCCAGGCGCGAATAGAGGCCGCCGCGGCGGACCAGGGACACGTGGGTCCCTTCCTCGACCACCTTGCCCGCGTCGATGACATAGATGCGGTCGGCGTGGCGCACGGTGGACAGGCGGTGGGCGATCATCAGGGTGGTGCGCCCAGCCATTAGCCGTTCCAGCGCCGCCTGGACCTTGGCTTCGCTTTCGGTATCGAGGGCGCTGGTCGCCTCATCCAGCAGCAGGATGGGGGCGTCCTTCAGGAAGGCGCGAGCGATGGCGATGCGCTGGCGTTGGCCGCCGGACAGGCGCGCGCCGGCCTCGCCAACGCGGGTGTCATATCCATTGGCCAGGGTGACGATGAACTCGTGCGCCGCCGCCTGCCTGGCCGCTTCCTCGATCTCGGCCTGGGTGGCGTCGGGCCGGGCGTAGGCGATGTTGGCGCGGATGGTGTCGTCGAACAGGAACGGCTCCTGGGTCACCAGGCCGATGCGGCTGCGCAGGGACGCCATGGTGAAGTCGCGAATATCGCGCCCATCGATGGTCACCCGGCCCGCCCCCACGTCATAGAAGCGCGGTATCAGGTTCAGCAGGGTGCTCTTGCCGCCGCCGGACGGGCCGACCAGGGCGACGGTCTCGCCCCGCGCGGCCTTCAGCGAGACCCCGTCCAGGGCGCTGGCGTGGCTGCCATAGGCGAAGCTGACCTTCTCGAAGGTGATCGAGAACTGACCCTTGTCGTCCAGGGTGACGGCGGTGGGCGCGTCGCGCACCTCCGGCTCAACATCCAGGGCCGAGAACAGGCGGCGGCCGGCGGTGAGGCCTTCGGCCATCACGGTCTGCAGGTTGGCCAGCTGGCGCAGGCTCTGCGACGCGGCGGCCAGGGCGACCAGGAAGGCGGTGAAGGCGCCGACGTTCATCGCCCCACTGCTGGCGCGCCAGCCCGCATAGGCCAGGACGCCGGCGGTGATGATGGTCATCAGGGCTTCGGTGGTAGGAGCGGCCTGGGCGCGGGCGTTGGCGCCCTTGATGATGTGGGTCTGGCGGCGTTGGATCACCTCGGCGACGCGGCCTTCCTCGAAGGCTTCGCGGTTCTCGATCTTCACCACCCGCACGCCGTCCAGGCTTTCCATGACGGCCGTGGACAGGGCGGAGGTCTCGGCCATGGCCCCTTTGGCGGCCTTGGTGGTCTTCTTGGAAAACCGGCGCATCACCGCGCTGGCGATCGGCCCGGCCAGCAGGACGATCAGGGTCAGGGACCAGTCGTTGATCAGCATGACCACGACCATGGCCGCCACGGTCAGGGCGTGCTGGGTATAGTTGACGATCCCGCTGGTCGCCGCCTCGCGGATCAGGCCGGCGTCATAGAGCACGGACGAGACGAACTGGCCGGAGTGCGCGGCGCGCAGACGTGCGAGGTCGGCGCGGACCAGCTTGCCGAACAGTTCAGTCTGCACATCCCCCACCATGCCGTGGCCGATCCGGTTCACGAGAGTGGCCTGAACCACCTGCGCGGCGGCGCGGCCCAGCGCCAGAACCACGATCGTCAACGGTATGATCACCAGCGCGCCCGGCTTGCGGGTCACCAGCAGATCGTTGATGGCGGGGTTCAATACCTGGGCCAGGGCGCCGGTCAGGATCGCCACCAGCACGGCGCAGCCGACGGCTACGGCCAGGCCTCGCCAGCGCGGACGCAGGTAGGTTTCAAACACGCGCCGGGCCAGGTCGCGGTTGGTCGTCTCGGGCGCTGCGGCGTCAGTCATCACGGGAGGGGTCGGCCTTGTGGCGGAATCTGTCAAGCACGCGACATTTGCTGTCCGGCCAATGCGGCCCTACTTAGGCCGCCTGACGAAGGAGCGCCGGTTTGCCCGCTTACGACCTCTCCAGCTTCGGCGGCCGCCTGCGCGCCTATTGGGACTACTGGTGGAAGGATCACGCCTTCCTGCGCATCGGTTTCCAGAACGCCCATTGGGTCAGTCCCGAGCTGGTGCGCACCAACCAGCCCTGGCCGTTCCAGATCGCCCGCTGGAAAAAGCAGGGGATCAAGACGGTGGTGAACCTGCGCGGCGGCTACGACGGCTCGTTCTACGCCCTGGAGAAGGACGCCTGCGAACGGCTGGGGCTCAACTTCGTCGATTTCGTCATCACCAGCCGCGAGGCGCCGATCCGCGAGCGGGCGCTGGGCGCCAAGACGCTGTTCGAGACTATCGAATATCCGGCCCTGATTCACTGCAAGTCCGGGGCGGACCGGGCGGGGATCATGAGCGTGTTCTACGCCCACTATCGCCTTGGCCTGCCGATCCGCGAGGCCATGAAGGAGTTGTCCCTGCGCTACCTGCACGTGAAGCAGGGCAAGACGGGGGTGCTCGACTACGTGTTCGAGCGGTATCTGACGGATGGAGAGCCCAAGGGGCTGACCTTCACCGAGTGGGTCGAAAGCGACGCCTACGACCCGGTCTCGATGAAGGCCGATTTCCGCGCCGGCATGCTGGGCTCGGTGCTGACCGAAAAGCTGCTGCGGCGCGAGTAGCTGTTAGAGGCTGGGGTCCAGCAGCTTGTGGGCGTGGATGATGAAGTAGCGAGCGTGGGCGTTGTCCACAGTCGCCTGGGCTTTCGCCTTCCAGGCCTTGTGGGCTTCTTCGTAGTTGGGATAGGCGCCGACGAATTCGACCTGGGATAGGTCGCGGAATTCGGTGCCGGCCACATCCTTCAGTTCGCCGCCGACGACGATATGCAGGAGTTGTTTGTCGCTCATTGCGCAGATGCCTTCTTTGTCGAGGCTGGATTTGGAAGTTACGCGCGTCCGATATGCGCGACCCGGTTAAGGATCAATGGGTGAAGCGTCGGCGCGGCGCAAATGACGCTGGGCGCCTGCGGAATCGGCGCGTTGTAGGTGAAGGGCCGGCCAAAATGGTCGGTGGCCATTCCGCCCGCTTCCCGCACGATCAGATCGGCGGCCGCCAGGTCCCATTCGTTCTTGGGCGACAGGGCGACGGCGGCGTCGAACCGGCCGTCGGCCACCAGGCACATGCGATAGGCCACCGAGTTGCGGCTTTCGATCCGCATGGGCGGCCAGGGTTGCGGCCAGGCGGGGTGGGCGAACATGCGGGCATCGCCCAGCATGGCGCTGTTTTCCAGGTCGGCGGTCGCGCTGGCGTGGATCTGTCCGCCATTCAGGGTCGCCCCTTGACCGGCGACGGCCTCGAACATCTCGTCCAGCGCCGGAGCATAGACCACCCCACAGGCCGGCGCCCCGTCGCCGACCACGGCGATGCAGACGCTGAACCAGGGCTTGTCCTTCAGGTAAGCGGCGGTTCCATCGATGGGGTCGACGCAGAACAGCCGCCGCCTCGCGAGGCGCTCGGGATCATCCACCGTCTCTTCGGACAGCCAGCCGTAGTCCGGCCGCGCCGCCAGCAGGCGTTCGCGCAGCAGCGTGTCCACCGCCAGATCCGCGTCGGTGACGGGCGAGCCGCCTTCCTTGTTCCAGATCTTCAGGCCCGCCGCGCGCATCTCCAGCGCCAGCTTCCCCGCCTCCAGCGCCGCTGTGCGGATGAGGGCGAGGTCCTCGATCATTTACCGGCGATCGCCAGTCCGTCGACCAGCAGCGACGGCGAATTGGCCGAGCCGCGGATTTCCAGGTCCGAACCGGGGACCAGACGCGCGTAGATGTCGATCAGGTTGCCGGCGACGGTGATCTCAGTGACCGGATAGGCCGGCTCGCCGTTGTCGAACCACACGCCCGAGCAGCCCACCGACCAGTCGCCGGTATTGCCGTTCAACGACGGGCCGAACATCGAGGTGACCAGCAGGCCCGATTTCGCGCCCTTCATCAGGGCGGCCAGGTCGTCGGTTCCCGGCTGGAGTGTGAGGTTCGAGGTCGAAACCCCTGGCGGCCCGGCGAGGCCGCGCGAGGCGTGACCGGTGGTCTCCATGCCCAGCTGGCGCGCGGCGGCGCTGTTCAGCAGCCACGTGGTCAGCACGCCGTCTTCGATCAGGGCCATGCGCCGGTTGAGCACGCCTTCATCGTCGAAGGGCGACGAGCCCAGGCCGCGCACCACATGCGGATCGTCGATCAGGTCGACGCCCTTGGCGAACAATTGCTGGCCTAGCTTGTCCTTCAGGAACGACACGCCGCGCGCCACGGCGGGGCCGGAGATGGCGCCGATCAGCGGGCTGAGCAGGGAGACGGCCAGACGGTTCTCGAAGATCACCGGCGCGGTGGTCGACTCGATCTTGCGTGCGCCCAGCCGGGCGGCGGCGCGACGGCCAGCCTCGGTCCCGATGGCGTCGGCGGCGGGCAGATCGGCCGAATGGCGCAGGCTGCGGCCTTCGCCGCCCCGCTCCATGGCCGCGCCTTCGCCGGCGATGGCCGAGGCGGACAGGGAAAAGCCGGTGGCGCGGTGATCGCCTACGAAGCCCGCGCTGGTGGCCATCAGCCAGTTGGACGCCGACCACGCGGCCGAACCGCCGTCGGAATTGGTCACGCCTTCGACCGCGCGCGCGGCGGCCTCAGCGATGCGGGCCTGGTCCTCCAGCGACTCCGCCGAGGGCTCATAGGCGTCATACAGATCGAGGTCGGCGTGTGGTCCCTTGGCCAGCCGGTCCTGCGGGGCGAAGCCGGCATAGGGATCTTCGGGCGCAAGGCGGGCCATGGCCACGGCCCGCTCGATCAGCTTGCGCCGTCCTTCGCTCGACAGGTCCGAGCCGGAGACGACCGCCTGACGCTTGCCCACGAAAACGCGGACGCCCAGGTCCTGGGCCTCTTCGCGCTCCACCTCCTCCAGATCGCCCATGCGGACATTCACGGAAAGGGACTGGCGCTCGGCGAAGACGGCTTCGGCGGCGTCGGCTCCGGCCTTGAGGGCCGCGCCGATCACGTCATTGAGTAGGTTTTGATCCATGCGCGCCATATGGGGCGCCGCACCCTCGCGGGGCAAGCGCCCAGGCCGCGTCAGACCACCGCGTAGATCAGCAGCACCGCGGCGATGAACACGAAGGCGATCCAGCTGATCAGCATTCCCGCCGCTCGCGGGAGAGAGGCTCCGCCGCTGCTGGACAGGCCGACGGCGTGGGTCAGGCGACCGGCGAACAGCAGCAGGCCGCCCAAGTGGATGGCGAAGGGCAGGGCCCCCAGCTGAGCCAGCAGCACCAGCCCGATCAGACCAACGGGCGCGTACTCGGTGGCGTTGCCGAAGGCGCGGATGGCCTGCGAGAGATCAGGATGGCCGCCGTCGCCCAAGGCGACCTTGTGCCGACGTCGCAGGCGAACGACCCGCACCGACAGCACCAGCAGCAAAAGAATATGCAGACCGACCCACAGCGCCGCTGCGGGTCCCGAAGTCAGACTGTTCACGCGAAGTTCCTTTACGCCCCAGGCCAGTAGGCGCCGCTTCGACGGCGCCCGCAAGTTTCGGGCTTACTGCACCTGCCGCCCGACCGGATAAAGCAGGTGGCGCTCATCGTAGTAGGGGGTGCGGGCATAGAACCAGGCCAGGCGCGCGTCCTGGCTCTTGGCGAACTCCGGTTCGGCCGCCAGCTTGGCGTCGAACTCGGCCTTCAGATTCGGATCGGCCGCCAGCATCCGCTCGGCCAGCGGCGCGATGGCGTAGCCTTCGATGTATTCCACCCGCTGCAGGATTTCGGGGAAGAAGCCCCAGGCGAAGAAGCTCTCCTCGCTCTCCGGTTCCAGCAGCAGGACGGCGAGTTCGCCAAGGGGCTGGTCGGTCGGCACGCGAACGGAGCCGATCGGGAAGGTGACGTTGCGGGTCTCATGGACCGCCTTACCGGCGTTGATCTGCACGTGGCCCTCATTGCCGCGCGGGGCGACCTTGGCGGCGGGCAGGCGCAGCATGTCGACCGGGACGGTCTGCGGTGCGGTCAGCGTCTGCATTTGAATGCCATGAACTCTCAGGCGCTCGATGATCTGCGGCTTGGTGGCCGGGACGTAATAGGCGACCGGCGGGGTGATCTTCAGGCTCGGCTGGGCGGCGTAGAGAGTCTCGATCCACGGCTTGGGATCGGGCTTGCCCAGCCAGCGGATCTCGGTCCCGCCGGAAGCGGGGCTCTCATAGGTTTCGTATTGGATGCCGAGGAAGGGGCGCTGACCCACCGGCTTGTCGGAGGGCTCGAAGGCGACCGCCACCTCGGCGGGACGCAAAGTCCGGTCGGCTGCCATGGCGGCCTTCGCCCCCGCGCCGTCACGGGCGACGACCCTCAAGCTCTCCTCAAGCAGGACGTAGGTCCCAAGCACGCGCTGGCGGTAGGGTTTGAGGGAGTGGTTCTCGACCAGCACCGTCGGGGTGTGTCGCGCATCGCCAAAGCCGGTGGAGAAGCGCAGCCCACTGGGATCGACCGTTAGTCCCTCCTTGGGCTTGCGGTCATCCTTGGCGAAAATCAGCTCGCCCGGAATATGGCCCGCCGCCTTCAGCGCCTTTTCGGTGGCCGGCAGGAAGCTCTTGTCTAGCCAGGCGGTGATCGCCGGTGAGCGGTGGAAGCTGCGGCCCAGATAACCTTCCCAGCCGTAGGTGATGTCGTACTGGTAGTCGACGCCGTCGGTCACATGGATGTCCATGTAGAGCGCCGGATCGAACCGGTTGATCAGGCCGAGCATGGCCTGCATCTCCGGCGAGTCGAGCTTGCCGTAGTCGCGGTTTAGATTGAGGTTCTGGGCCGTATGACGCCAGCCCTGGATCACCGGCCCGCGCTGGTTGGGGCGATTGAAGCGACCGGCCCGCTCATGGCCGTCGACGCTGAAAATCGGCACGAAGACGAAGTTCACGCCGTCCAGCAGCTTGTCCTTGCCCCGCAGGGCGATGTCCCGCAGCAGCATCAGCCCCGCGTCCTTGCCGTCGATCTCGCCGGGGTGGATGCCTGCCTGGGCCAGGAGCACCGGCTTGTTCGGATCCAGCGTCGCGCCGTCCTTGGACGCGATCACCACCAGCATGTCGCGACCCTCGGGCGACTTGCCGAACACCTCCAGCTTCAGCAGCCCGTTCGAGGCCGCGACCAGACGCTCCAGATAGGCGCGGGTCTCGGCATAGCTGGGGCTGTCGGTCAGGCCGGTCTTTTCCGACGGGGTGATCCAGGGATCGTTCGGCTTTGCGACCAGCTTCTCGCTCGCCCCCTTCCAACTCGGGGCGGGTGGAAGGATGTCGCTGTCCCACGGCGCGGCGAGCGCGGTGGTGGAGATCAGTGCGGCCAGCACGGCCCCGCTCACGATGCGCATGGGATCGAACCTACTTCTTGGATTTCCAGATGGGCGCGCCGTCGCCGGGCAGACCCAGGCGCGACCACTTCTCGCTGACCGCCTCGATGACGTCCTGGTCCATGCGGATTTCCTCGCCCCATTCGCGATGGGTCTCGGGCTCCCACTTGTCGGTGGCGTCGAGTCCGATCTTGGAGCCAAGGCCGCTCTGGGGAGAGGCGAAGTCGAGGTAGTCGATGGGGGTGTTCTCGATCACCGTGATGTCCCGCGCCGGGTCCATCTTGGTGCTGACCGCCCACATGACGTCCTTCCAGTCGCGGACGTTGATGTCGTCGTCCACGACGATCACCCACTTGGTGTACATGAACTGACGCAGATAGCTCCACACACCCAGCATCACGCGCTTGGCGTGACCGGGATAGGCCTTCTTCATCGACACCACGGCGATGCGGTAGCTGCACCCTTCGGGCGGCAGCCAGAAGTCGGTGATCTCGGGGAACTGTTGGCGGATGAGGGGAATGAACACCTCGTTCAGCGCTTCGCCCAATACGCTCGGCTCGTCCGGCGGACGGCCTGTGAAGGTCGTCAGGTAGATCGGGTCCTTGCGCATGGTGATCGCGGTGACCTCGAAGACCGGGAATTTCTCGACGCTGTTGTAGTAGCCGGTGTGGTCGCCGTACGGCCCCTCGTCGGCGTACTCGTCCAGCAGGACGTGGCCCTCCAGGACGATCTCGGCCTGGGCGGGAACCATCAGGGGCACGGTCTTGGCCGCGACGAGCTCGGCCTTGGCGCCGCGCAGCAGGCCGGCGAACTGATACTCGCTCAGGGTGTCGGGCACCGGCGTCACGGCCGCCAGGATGGTGCCCGGATCGGCCCCCAGGACGGCGCAGGCGGGCAGCGGCTCTCTGGAACCGGTCTTCTTATGGCGGGCATAGTGCTGGGCGCCGCCGCGGTGGGCCAGCCAGCGCATGATGCAGCGGTTCTGGCCGATCACTTGCATCCGATAGATGCCGAGGTTGAAGTCGTCTTCGCGGTCCTTGCCCGGGCCCTTGGTGACGACTAGCGGCCAGGTGATCAGCGGCGCGGGCTCGCCCGGCCAACAGGTCTGGATCGGCAGCTTGGAGAGGTCGATCTGGTCGCCGGTGAGGACCACCTCCTGCACCGGGGCCTTCTTCACCACGGCGGGGCGCATGCTCATGACCGTCTTGGCCAGGGGCAGCATGTCGAAGGCGTCCTTCAGGCCCTTGGGCGGCTGCGGCTGGCGCAGGAAGGCCAGGAGTTCGCCCACTTCTCGAAGCTCGCCGGCGGTTGTGCGGCTCTCACCGCCCAGGGTCACGCCCATGGCGACCCGCGCCACCGTGCCGAACAGGTTGGCCAGGGCCGGCATATCCGACTTCGTGCCGTCCGCCTTGATGACGTTTTCGAACAGCACGGCCGGCCCGCCAGTGGCGAGCAGACGCGTCTGGATCTCGGTCATCTCCAGGACCGAGGACACCGGTTCGGAGACCCGGACCAGTTCGCCCTTCGCCTCCAGCATGGCCATGAATTCGCGGAGGGATCGGTAGGCCATGGACACTCCAGTACGTCCTTCGACTGACCAGCCCGCTTTAGCGGGCGTGTCGAAGGACGCAAAGCCCAACCGTCGCATCGACATCATCCAGCTGGGCTGATAATCGTTCGCAAGTTTTTCCAGGAGCGGACATGCACGACGGCGCGGTTACGGCCGAAGAGATGCAAGCGGGCGATGTTCGTCCCCTGAGCGCGGCCCGTCCCGGCGACCGCGGCGTCATCGTCCACGTCGGCGATCACAGCCGGCATGGCGTCCTGGCCGCCGAGGAGCTGGAGCGCCGCCTGCTGGAGCTCGGCTTCGTCGAGGGCGCCGCCATTGAGCTGCTGCACGAAGGCATGATCGGCGGGGACCCCATCGCGGTGCGGGTCGACGACATGCGCGTGGCCCTGCGCCGGCTGGAGGCCAGCGCTATTGATGTTCGTTTCGAGTCCGGATCCAAGCTTTGACCGACGTGACGCTTCCCTCCCTGCGCGCGGCGCTGGTGGGCAATCCCAATTCCGGCAAGACCGCCCTGTTCAACGCCCTCACCGGCGCGCGGCAGAAGGTGGCCAACTACGCCGGCGTGACCGTCGAGCGTAAGGAAGGCGTGCTGACCACGCCCGCCGGCCGCACGTTGTCGGTGCTCGACCTGCCCGGCACCTACTCCCTGCGGGCCCGCAGCCCGGACGAGATCGTCACCCGCGACGCGGTGCTTGGCCGGCTGGCCGGCGAGACGCCGCCGGACGTGGTGGTCTGCGTGGCCGACGCCACCAACCTGCGGCTGATCCTGCGCTTGGTGCTGGAGCTGAAGCAGGTCGGGCGGCCGTTCGTCCTGGCCCTCAACATGTTCGACATCGCCCAGCGCCAGGGCCTGCAGATCGACATCGAGCGCCTGTCGCAGGAGATCGGCGCGCCGATCGTCACCACGGTCGCCACCCGCAAGCGCGGGCTGGAAGACCTGCTGCGCCAGGTCGATGCGGTGGCCGACACCGTCAAGCCGGGCGAGAACGTCTGGCACGAGCCGACCTCCGCCGACCTGCGCCAGGCCCACAGCGAGGCCCGCCGGATCGTCAAGGCCTGCGTCAAGCCGGCCGAGCGGCCCGACACCATCACCGGCCGCATCGACAGCGTGCTGCTGCACCCGGCGGCGGGCCTGGCGATCCTGCTGGGCCTGCTGTTCGTCATGTTCCAGGCGGTGTTCACCTGGGCGACCCCGGCCATGGACGGGATCGAGGCGGGTTTCGCCGCGCTGGGGGCCGGCATCGACGCGGTGCTGCCCGACGGTCTGGTGCAAAGCCTGCTGATCGACGGCCTGATCGGCGGGGTGGGCAGCGTGCTGGTCTTCCTGCCGCAGATCCTGATCCTGTTCTTCTTCATCATCCTGCTCGAGGACAGCGGGTACATGGCCCGCGCGGCCTTCCTTATGGACAAGATCATGGGCGGGGCGGGCCTGCACGGCAGGGCGTTCATCCCCCTGCTGTCCAGCTTCGCCTGCGCCATCCCCGGCATCATGTCGACGCGGGTGATCGACAACAAACAGGACCGCCTGACCACTATCCTGGTCGCGCCGCTGATGACCTGTTCGGCGCGGATTCCGGTCTACACCCTGATCATCGCCGCCTTCATTCCCAACACCACCGTCTGGGGCTTCGTCAGCCTGCAGGGGCTGGTGATGTTCGGGCTCTATGCGGCCGGTATCGTCAGCGCGCTGCTCGTCTCCTTCGTCATCCGCCGCATCTTCTGGAGGGGGTCGGTGGAGCCCTTCATGATGGAGCTGCCGACCTACAAGACGCCCGACATCAAGAACGTGCTGATGAACCTGTGGATCAGGGCGCGTATCTTCATCAGCCGCGCGGGTCGCATCATCCTGCCGCTGATGATCCTGGTGTGGGCGCTGTCGACCTTCCCCTATCCGCCCGAGGGTGCGACCGGCCCGGCGATCGATTATAGCTTCGCGGGCATGATCGGGCATTTCATCCTGCCGGTCATGCAGCCCATCGGCTTCAACTGGCAGATGTCGATCGCCCTGATCCCGGGCATGGCCGCCCGCGAGGTGGCGGTGGCGGTGCTTGGGACCGTCTACTCGGTCAGCGAGGCGGACGGCGCGACCGACGCCCTGGCGACCACCCTGTCGAGCCAGTGGTCGATCGCCACGGCCCTGGCGTTCCTGGCCTGGTACGTGTTCGCGCCCCAGTGCGCGCCCACCCTGGGCGTGGTCAAGCGCGAGACCAACGGCTGGCTGTGGCCGTCGGTGATGTTCATCTACATGGTCTCGCTGGCCTATCTGGCGGCCTTCGTGACCTTCCGGGTGGCGAGCGCCTTTGGCCTAGGCTAGCGCGTGGGAACCGGCACGTCGCCGCGGTAGTCGTAGAAGCCGCGGCCGACCTTGCGGCCCAGCCAGCCGGCCTCGACGTACTTCACCAGCAGCGGGCAGGGGCGGTACTTGCTGTCGGCCAGGCCTTCGTACAGCACGTTCATGATCGACAGGACGGTGTCCAGGCCGATGAAGTCGCCCAGTTCGAGCGGGCCCATCGGATGGTTGGCGCCCAGCTTCATGGCGGTGTCGATGGCGTCGACCGTGCCCACGCCCTCGTACAGGGTGTAGATCGCCTCGTTGATCATCGGCACCAGCACGCGGTTGACGATGAAGGCCGGGAAGTCTTCGGCGTTCGAGGTGGTCTTGCCCAGGGATTGGGCGAAATTGACGGCCGTCTCGTAGGTCGGAACGTCCGTGGCGATGCCGCGGATGATCTCGACCAGCTTCATCAACGGCACCGGGTTCATGAAGTGCAGGCCGATGAACCGCTCGGGCCGGTCGGTGACCGAGGCCAGACGGGTGATCGAGATGGACGAGGTGTTGGACGCCAGCAGCGTGTCGGGTCCCAGGTGGGGCACCAGGCTGCGGAAGATGGTCTTCTTGAGCTCTTCGTTCTCGGTCGCCGCCTCGATGGCGATGTCCGTGGCCCCGACGGCCGCGATGTCCTCGGCCGGCTTGATGCGGCCCAGGGCCGCCTTCATGGCCGCGTCGTCGATGATTCCACGGCCGACTTGGCGCGCCAGGTTCTTTTCGATCAGGGCGACACCCGCCTCGATCCTGTCGCGGGACAGGTCGTGGAGGAGCACGTCATACCCCGCCAGAGCCACCACATGCGCGATGCCGGAACCCATCTGGCCAGCGCCGATAACGCCGACCGACTTGATATCTACCATTACCCAAGCCTTGGCTTGAACGCTCCGGCGGCGCCGTCGCTGAAAAAACAAGCGGGATATGTAGCACGAACGTCCGTATGGCCCACAAGGGTTTGCTGCGACGCAGCGAAACGAGCCCTAGCGATCCAACTGGCTGTTGGCCAAGACCCAGTCGCGCAGCACCTCGATCCGCGCCAGCTTGGGGCTGTCGGCCCGCCAGACGAAGTGGTGGGCGGTGGGAATATCGACCTCGCCGGCCAGGGGGCGGACCAGCCGGCCCGAGGCCAGATCGGCCTGGGCGAAGCCGATCCGGCCCAGGGCGACCCCAATGCCCTCGGCCGCCGCGTCCAGCATGAACGAGGTGTCGTCGAAGCTGACGCCCCGGTTGGCGGCGGGCGGCGTCGGCAGGCCGTGCGCGTCGAACCACAACCGCCAGGGAATGCCGGTGTGACGCAGCAGGGGAACCTCGGCCAGGTCCTCGGGCCGGTTGATGGCGTGGCGCGCCAGGAAGTCGGGGCTGCACAGCGGCGCCAGCCGGTCGGGGAAGATCTGGCGGCTTTCCAGGCCCGGCCAGGGGCCGATGCCGAAGCGGATGGCCACATCCACGCCGTCGGAGCGCAGGTTGGCCAAGCCGTCGTCGGTGCGCACTTCCAGCGCCGAATCGATGGCCGCCAGTTCGGCCATGCGCGGCGCCAGCCAGCGGCGGGCGAAGGAGGGGCCAATCGAGATCACCAGCGGGCACAGCGACGCCTGGAACCGCGCCGACTCGACGCCCGAGCGCAGGTCCTGCGCGGCCTTGGCCACGACCTTGGCCAGCTCCTCGGCGGCCGGGGTGGGCTGCATGTCGTTGCCCACGCGGATGAACAGGGTCTGTTCCAGCTCCACCTCCAGCCGGCGAATCTGCTGGCTGACGGCGCCGTGGGTGACGTGCAGCTCCAGCGCCGCGCGGCTGTAGCTGCGGTGGCGGACGGCGGCTTCGAGGGCGCACAGGCTGTTGAACGAGACGCGCGACAGCATGGCTAGGTCCCCGCCGCGACGGCTTCGACCACGTGGGTGCGATAGAGCACCGCCAGCAGGTCGGTCTGGGTGACCAGGCCGATCAGGACCTGGGCGTAGTCGACCACCATCACCTCATGCGCCTCGCCGCTGGACAGCAGGGGCAGCAGGGCCTGGATGGGCGTGTCGGCGGTGACGCGATGGGCGGCCGGATCAAGCAGGTCGGCGACAAGGCCGTCGCCGCCGGCCTGCAACTCGGCGCGCCGGACCAGCCCGGCGACGCGGCCCTGGGCGTCGATGGCCGGGGCGGTGCGCAGGTCATGCTCCAGCAGGACGGCGAGGGCGCTCTGGGCGCTCTGATCGGCCGACACGCTGACCACGTCGCGGGACATGATCTGGCCGCACAGGATGCGCGAATGCAGCCGGCGATGGGCCTGAAGTTCGACCTGGCGGAACAGCAGGTCCAGGTCCTGGCGGCTGACGTCCAGAAGCTCGCCGTACTGGGCCAATGCCTTGTCGAGGTCGGCGGGGGTGTAGCCCGCCCGCTCGCTCGGCGGCGGGTCCTCGGTCTTGTGGACATTGACCGGGGCGGGGGTGCGGTGCGGATAGGTCCGGCCGGTCAGGTTCACATAGATCATCCCCGCCATCACCAGCAGGATCGAGCACAGGGCGACCGGCTCCAGCACATAGCCGTAGTTCAGCGAGCCGGGCGCCGCGCCGACCGCCAGGGTCGCGCTCAGGGCCACCGCTCCGCCCGGCGGATGCAGTACGCCGAGCAGCGACATCAGCAGGATGGCGACCCCCACCGCCATGGCCGCCGCCAGGACCTGATGGGGAATGAACAGGGCGCAGGTCACCCCGACGATGGCCGACAGGGTGTTGCCGCCGATCACCGCGCGGGGCTGAGCCAGGGGGCTGGCCGGCAGGGCGAAGACCAGGACGGCGGAGGCGCCGAGCGGCGCCATCAGCAGGGGCGTCTGCAGCGCGTCGCCACCGCCCGCGATCAGGCGCGCGGTCATGCCGGCCGCCGCGATCCCGAACAGCGCGCCGGCGCCGGAACGCAGGGCGTCCTTGGGCGAGATGGGGGCTTTCCCCGGAGGAGGGCCATGGGCGAGAAGGTCATGGCGGGTTGTTAGCTCGACTCACAGGCGCGCGCAAAATCTGGGTTCGCTTTGGTGGGCGTGTGGGACGTGTGTCTCCATTCGCCGATGTGGAGCGGAGGGCGCGGGGATAAGTCCGGGCGCGGGGCGGGCGGCTGGCGTGCGTCAGGCGACAGGCGACCGTCGCGCAAGGCGCGGCGTGGCGCGGGATCGGGCTGGAGGGGTGGGTTGAGCGGATCTCCATGCCCCATCATCCCACGCCGGGGACAGGGGCGGACAAGCGGGGCGACGGATGTCTCCAGTGTCTCCCATTTGGGGTCGGGAGTAGCGGGAAGATACGTCTCGAGAGGCTACTTTTTGGGGGGTAAGAGCTCTCGTCTGTTCGGTCAGTCACTGCAAGCTAGGCCGATACGTTTGCACGCGGTAAAGTTGAGCCATGGTTGATCTTGAACGCGGGATGCCGGGTTACGCGCAGTTTGAACTGCCGAAGTCTGAGGAACTGGAGGGTACCGACGGGTGGACCCCTACGGAGTGGCAGGCCGACTTTCTGACCACGCGCGAGCGTATCTCAACGGCTTTGCGTGTCCGCGATCCCTATATCGTCATCGCCCGAAGCGCGGCGCGCCTCATTATGGAGGGCGGTAAGCCGGAAGAGCTTCACCCGGAGTTTGAGCGTCTAGAGCAGGCCTTCGTGGAACTGCTTCAAGCCCATCTGCTAATACAAGAGCCGTCGGTGCGTGCGGTGCCGACGTCTCCCGGCAGCTTTGTTCGACTCTGGGCCACCATCGCCCGCAATTTCTGGGGGTTCACTCGCCGCCAGGAGGAGAAAGGCGATCATACGGAGCCGCAGCGGCGAGCTACATTCTTGGCTCAAGTTCAGACGCTTCACTACCGCAATCTGTTCACGCGGGACGATTGTGAGCGGACAATGCAGGCGCTGCTGGCACGCGTGGATGCGCAATCCGGTCAGGCGCTGGGCTACCGTTTATCTGATCTTTTTCGCGCGGGGGTGAGGCTTCTCGACCTAGTGATGGAGCGGTTTGGGACATACACCCAACAAGTCCGCACAATCCTCACCGCGAAAAATCGCGATCAGATTCTGGGAGCCATCCAGTTCATTTGCGAATGTAGCCCGACCGCTGCGCGTGCTTGGCGTGGACGGGGGGCATTGTTTCCAAAGCTTGAAGATTTACGCGACGCGGCGTTTCAGCTTTCCGAGCTCGGCTATCCTTGGGCGTTTACGCTGCCGCGCTCAATGATCAAGTTGGAGTTCTCTCCAAAGATCGTCGAGGCGCTCTATGGGATATCAGTGCGGCCGGGAGAACTGGAGGGGACCAACCCAGATCATCTCTATCTCGACAATCCAGTCTGGCGCCGGCCGTATGTACGTCTTCCAAATGACGACCTTTTCATCCCACTGCCGCAGCTGATTTTTTCGTTTCCCTTCGCGATCGTTGAAGGGCTGATGACTGGGCACACTGCGCTCAAGGCGGCTTACGAAAACGCACGTGCCTCGTACTTAGAAGCGACGATTGTCGATCTCGTTAAGACTGGCATGCCCAGCGCAGCAATTTATCACAGCGTGTTGTGGGACGATCCAGAGGAAGGGAAAGTCTGGGAGAACGACGTCGTCGCCGTGATTGGTAATTTCGTTTTTCTCTTTGAGGCGAAATCGGGGGGGATCAAAGATGCGGCGCGACGCGGCGGCATCCTCAGTCTCGAAAAGAATTTCAAAGAGCTTTTCATTGAACCAAGCGAGCAAGCGGGCCGCTTGCAGAGCTACCTAGATACGGCCCGTGACCAAGTAAAACTTCGCCTAAAGGCTACGGGGGAGCCGATCGATCTTCAGATGGATCGCCCCAAGGTTGTTTTCAGCTTCAGCGTTTGCATCGAGCACTTCGCATCCCTCACCAGCGCCAAATCTTATCTGAAGGATATAGGCTTGGTCACCGAAGAGATGACTTGGTCTCCCGTAATTTCTCTCGGTGAATTGCATATGATCGTGCGGTTCTTAGATAGTGAAGTTTCACTCATTCACTACTTAACGCGCCGGTCCACTTTAGAGCAGGTGTTCGATTTTCACGCAGATGAACAGGATCTATTATCTGCCTATCTGAACAACGGGCTATGGATCGATGGTAGCCAGTTGCAGGGTCAGAAGATCGCATTCTTTAAATCCGATGGCGCGGTCCGGCGGCCTAAGACGCCGCGCACTGATCGGACCGTGGTTGAACTCTTCGGGATGCCGCGCCCCCCACTATGGGAGGCGACAGTGCGCGAGATCTATAAGAGCAACGACCAGCGGCACCGCTTCGACATCATAAATGCAATCCTCAATCAGCTACCGGCAGCGCTGGGGGAGATCGAAAAGCGTATCCGCCGTTATCGGCGTGGCGAGCCGCTGAGAGGTGAAGACACTTTCTTCGTCAAATACCCAATCGGGAAAAAGCAGTTCGCTGTGATGGTCCACTTGGAGAAACGTCTGACGGACCCCGAAGCGTTTCAAAACGCAGGGCGCAACTGTGCCATGGAATTGTATGAAGAGGGTGGGGCTGTCGAATGCGCGACTTTCTTCTTCGCACGCAAAGCCAAGGGCGACACTTTTTCAATGGCGAGCTTTTTCCGCCTTCTTAGTCGCCCAATAGCTCTGCCCCACTAGCGCCCTCACAATATCGACAAAACTCACCTGTAGCAGCCCTTCGCAAGGGCGGCTTCGGTGCGCCGCTGGCCATAGCTTCCTAAGAGGCGAGTCCCCCTTGACTCCCCCTCCCTTCCCGCCAACACTTAAGCAAATGCTACAGTATCAATCCGCACCCCTCGATCTCGCCTTCCAGGCCCTGTCCGATCCTGGGCGACGGGCCATGGTGGAGCGGCTGAGCTTTGGTCCCGCTTCGGTCAGCGAACTGGCCAAGCCCTTGCCGATGACCCTGTCGGCGGTGGTCCAGCACCTGAAGATCCTTGAGGGGGCGGGGCTGGTGAAGAGCCAGAAGGTGGGCCGGGTGCGCACCTGTTCGCTGGAGGTCGCGGCCATGGTCCAGGTCGAGCGCTGGATCGCCGAGCGCAAGCGGTTCTGGGAGCAGCAATACGATCAACTGGAGGCCTATCTGGCCAAGACCGCCCCTGAGGAGGGGGAGCAATGACGATCACCAACGCGACCTTCACCATCGAGCGGGTGCTGAACGCTTCGCCTTCGCGGGTCTTTGCGGCCTATGCCAGCCTTGAGGCCAAGAGGGCCTGGTTCAAGGCGCCGGCCGAGATCGAAACGCTCAACCGCGACTTCGATTTCCGCGTCGGGGGCAAGGAGCGGTTCCACGCCCGCTGGCCCAGCGGCCTGGTCACCGACTTCCAGGCGACCTATCACGACATCGTCGAGAACGAGCGGATCATCCTGGTCTACGACATGTTCAGCGACGCCGAGAAGCTGTCGGTCTCGCTGATGACGCTGGAGTTCCGGGCCGAGGGCGGCAAGACCCGGCTGCTGCACACCGAGCAGGGCTCGTATCTGAGCGGCGGCCTGGAGGCCGTGCAGGGCCGCGAGCATGGCACGACCTGGCATGTGGACAATCTGGTCGCCGTGATCGAGGGCCGTGAGCCGAAGGCCTTCTCATGACCATCGAGCTCTTCGCGCATCCGTTCTCGTCCTACTGCCAGAAGGCGCTGATCGCCCTTTATGAGAATGACGTCCCCTTCGTCTTCCGGATGCTGGAGGATGAAGGCGTCGGCGAGGAATTCGCGTCGCTGTGGCCGCTGAAGCGCTTCCCGATCCTTCGCGAGGGCGGGCGCGTGGTGATGGAGACGTCGGTCATCATCGAATATCTGCAGGTGCGTCATCCGGGGCCGGTGAAGCTGATCCCCGCTGATCCGGACCTGGCGCTTGAAGCGCGGATGCTGGACCGGTTCTTCGACAACTACGTCATGACGCCCCAGGGGCAGTGCGTTTACGAGTCCCTGCGGCCGGCCGAGAGCAAAGACCCTTACGGCGCCCTGGAGGCGCGCAAGATGCTGGACGCCAGCTATGCCTGGCTGGACCAGTACATGGCGGGGCGCACCTGGGCGGTTGGCGAGACCTTCACCCTGGCCGATTGCGCCGCGGCGCCGTCGCTGTTCTACGCGGACTGGACGCACAAGATTCCCGAGCAGTACGGTCATCTGCTGGCCTACCGCGCGCGCCTGTTGCAGCGGCCGTCCTTCGCCCGGGCGGTGGATGAGGCGCGGGGCTTTCGCCACTATTTCCCGCTGGGGGCGCCGGATCGGGACTAGGGCGGCCAGGCATCGCCCGTTAGCTCAGCTCACAACCTCGGATAAAACCTATCGTTGGTCAGCGACCCTCGTGCGGGGGCATGTTCGGGTCACGGCGCGCCGCTGACCTAAAGCTCTTTCCCGAGGTGATGTGTGATGAAGATCCTGCTTTTGGCGGGCGTGACCACGCTTGTCCTGACCCTTGGCGCCGCCGGCGTCTTTCCCAATCCTGTCCACAAGGACGAACTGCGCTGGACCGAAGGGCTGGTGCTTGAAAGCCCGCGCTGAGGTTGGCGGTGAGATTGAAGAGGGCCCGGATGGCTTCCGGGCCTTTTTCTTTTTGAGAGAAGTCCGCTCCGATTCCCTGGGCCTTGTGCCCAGGGTCCCTGTGTCCGCTGGCGTTGGGCGAGCCGGGTTTGCTCCGTGCGGGCGGAGGCAGGGACCCTCGCCACAGGGGCGAGGGAGGCGGGTTTAGGTGGGCGGCCCCTGAGCTCTACGATCTGGGACCCGGCCTGCGCCGGGGTGAGCGGATTGGGAGCCTAGACGTCCTTCTTCCACCAGGCGGCGTCGTCCTCGCCCGCCTGGAAGGCCTTGGCGTAGGCGCCGACTTCGGTGGTCTTGGGGCGGGGGGCGGCGGCGCGGGCGGTGACCTCCTCCTCGTACTGCTCCTGGGTCTGGGCCGTGGGGGCCATCTCGACCTTGGCGCCGTAGGATTCGGCGATCTTGCGGGCGCGGTGGGCGGCCAGCTCGGGGCCGAGCAGGCCGCGCTCGTCGGCGCCGCCCAGGGACAGGACCGCCCCGCGCGAGGTGACGGAACCGCTGTTGTTCACCTCGGCCACCACATCGGCGCCGGCGCGCACGGTGGCGTAGAGAGTCTCGGCAGGAGCCGGGCCCTCCAGCGGCTTGAGGGCGGTCAGGCCGCGTTGCTGCTGGCGGGCCAGCTGCTCGGGCGTGGCGGTCTGGGAGGGCGGCGGGGCCTTTGGCGGCTCGGGCGCACGGGCCTGGACCGGGGGCTCGTTGGCGCGCGCGGCGGCGTCCCCGTCCGGTCGGCCGGCGGGGTGTCGCAGGAAGGACGCGTTATTGAGCGGCGTAAGGGCCATTAACGATTTGTGCGGCTGTTCGCCCGAGTCGGCAAGGCGGGCGGCGCGCACGCAAAAGGCCCCGGAAGTCGCCTTCCGGGGCCTTGGCGTCTCCTGTGCGGAGCGGTCTTACTTGCCGGCGGCCTTGAGGGCCTCGGTCAGTTCGGGGATGGCGGTCTTGTAGTCCGCCACCAGGCCGTAGTCGGCGACCTGGAAGATCGGGGCGTCGGCGTCCTTGTTGATGGCGACGATGACCTTGGAGTCCTTCATCCCGGCCAGGTGCTGGATGGCGCCCGAGATGCCGACGGCGATGTACAGCGACGGGGCGACGACCTTGCCGGTCTGGCCGACCTGGTAGTCGTTCGGCGCATAGCCGGCGTCGACAGCGGCGCGCGAGGCGCCGACAGCCGCGCCCAGCAGATCGGCCAGGGGCTCGATCACGCGCTGGAACTCCTCGGCCGAGCCCATGGCGCGACCGCCCGAGACGACGATCTTGGCGGCGCCCAGCTCGGGGCGGTCCGACTTGACCATCTCTTCGGAGACGAAGCGGGTGTGGGCCGGGGCGCCGGCGGCGTCCGCCTTTTCGATCGCGGCCGAGCCGCCTTCCGCCGCCGCCTTGAAGACGGTGGGGCGGACGGTGGCGATGACCTTGGGCTCGGAGGTCTGGACGGTCTCCAGCGCGTTGCCGGCGTAGATCGGACGCACGAAGGTCTTGGCGTCCACCACCTCGATGATGTCGCTGATCAGCGAGACGTCGAGCTTGGCGGCGATGCGCGGCGCGATGTTCTTGCCCTGCGAGGTCGAGGGGATGAGCACGGCGTCGTAGCCGGCGGCCAGGGGAACGATGGTGGCTTCGAACGCCTCGGCCAGGCCTTGGCCCAGAGCGTCGCTGTCGGCGGTCAGGACCTTGCGCACGCCGGCGATGCCGGCCGCGGCCTTGGCCGCGGCGTCCACGCCCTTGCCGGCGACGAGGATGTCGATGTCGCCCCCGAAGGCTTGCGCCGCGGTGACGGTCTTGTTGGTGGTGTCGCGCACCAGGCCGTCGTGGTGATCGGCGATGACGAGAACGGCCATTAGAGGACCCCCGCTTCGTTCTTCAGCTTCATGACCAGGTCAGAGGCGGTCTCGACCTTGATGCCGGCCGAGCGCTTGGCCGGCTCGGTGACCTTGAGGACCTTGAGGCGCGGCGCGATGTCGACGCCGTAGTCGGCCGGGGCCTTGACGTCGATCGGCTTCTTCTTGGCCTTCATGATGTTGGGCAGCGACGCGTAGCGCGGCTCGTTGAGGCGCAGGTCAGCGGTGATCACCGCCGGCAGGTCCACGTCCAGGGTCTGCAGGCCGCCGTCCACCTCACGGGTGACCTTGGCGGACTTGCCCGACAGCTCGATCTTGGAGGCGAAGGTCGCCTGCGGCCAGTCGAGCAGGGCGGCCAGCATCTGGCCCACGGCGTTGTTGTCGCCGTCGATGGCCTGCTTGCCCATGACCACGAAGCCGGGGGCTTCTTCGCCGATGACAGCCTTGAGCAGCTTGGCGACGGCCAGCGGCTCGGGGTCGGCGTCGGTCTGGATCAGGATGCCGCGATCGGCGCCCATGGCCAGGGCCGTGCGGATGGTTTCCTGCGCCTGCGCCGGGCCGATGGAGACGACGACGATCTCTTCGACCGCGCCTTTCTCTTTCAGGCGGACGGCTTCCTCGACCCCGATCTCGTCGAAGGGGTTCATGGACATCTTGACGTTGGCGAGATCAACGCCGGTCTGGTCGGGTTTGACCCGCGCCTTGACGTTGTAGTCGATCACCCGTTTGACCGGGACCAGCACCTTCATCGGGTTCAGCCTCTTTGTCTGACTAAGCGTTCCTGCGTTCCCAACGGGAATTAAAGCCTCCGGCGCGCATTGCAAGCTTCCGTTAGCGTCAACGTCAGGTTTGTCGGGAAAGAGGGGCGTCCGCGGCGCTTCGCCCCTAGAAATACGCGCCTTGGGCGACTAAAGGCGGGACCCATGAACCGGTTCCTCTATCGCTTGAAGATCTTCTTCCTGGCCGTTTTCGCGGTCAGCTGCGTCGTCGTGGTGATCTACCACTCCTTCTGGGTCTGGCCGTCGCAACGCTGCGAGAGCAAGGGCAACTGGTGGGATGGCTCGACGCGCACCTGCGCGGTGCCGGTGCCGCTCTATATGATCACCGGGCGGCCCAATAAGCCGTTCGTGCCGGAAGATCCGAACGCGCCGGAGAACGCTCCGCCCAAGGCCGCCGCTGCTCCGGCCGCCGAGCCCACGCCGGCCACGCCGCCGAAGAAGTAGGCCCTAGCGCGTCGCGCCGGGACGCCAGAGCACGTCACCCGCGCCGCCGTCATTGGCGTGGCGGGAGGCGACGAACAGCAAGTCCGACAGGCGGTTGAGGTATTTCAACGCCGGCTCGCTGACGATCTCGCCCGGCTCGGCCATCAGCGCGACGCATAGCCGTTCCGCCCGCCGGCAGACCGTGCGGGCCTGATGCAGATAGGCCGCCGCCGCGGACCCGCCGGGCAGGACAAAAGAGTTCAGCGGCGACAGGGCCGCGTTCAGTTCGTCAATCTCGCTCTCCAGCCGGGTGACCTGGCTGTCGAGAATGCGCAGCGGCTCCCAGTCGGGCTTGCCATGCTGTTCCGGCGTGGCGAGGTCCGCGCCCAGGTCGAAGAGTTCGTTCTGGATGCGGCCAAGAATCGGGTCGAGCACGGGGTCCTGGGCGGTATGCAGCCGAACCAATCCCAGGCAGGCGTTGGTCTCGTCCACCGCGCCATAGGTTTCCACCCGCAAGGAGGCCTTGCTGACTGGAGCGCCCGTGGACAGTCGGGTCATGCCCTTGTCGCCGGTGCGAGTGTAGATGCGGTTGAGGGTGACCACGGCCTAGCGGCTCTTGATCCAGACCGCGGCCAGGACGACGGCGATGGCCACCGCCTGCAGGACCACGCGAAGCTGCATCAGCTTGTTTGAGCGCTCCGGCGAGCCCGCGCCGCCGCGCGCCATGGAATAGAGCCCGAGGCCCAGGGCGCCGAGCACCGCCAGCAGCGCGATCGGGACGAGGATGAGGAAAAGCGTGTCCATTGCGTCATGCTACTGCGCCGCTCCCGCCGGCGCCACGAGGTTGCGCCCCAAATTTCAGAGAACGTGTTCGACTAATTTGGGAGAACATGTTCGATGAAGTTTGCGAATATTGCTCTGAGGTGCTATTTCTTGGCTTGGCTGTGGGGCTGAACGGGTCGGGATCAAACCGGCCGCCAAGGATAAAAGCAGAGATATGAACCTCCTCCTGGACGCGGGCCGTTTCGCGCTCGTCTTCGCCGCATGAGCTACGAACCCCTCACCATCGAAGCGGACTCCGAAGCTCCGCAGGTCAAGGTCAACCGCCGCACGATCGCCAAGCAGCGCACGCGCGAGAAGGTTCTAGAGGCCGCCCGCACGCTGTTCATCCAGCGCGGCTATGAAGGCGCCACCATCCGCGACATCGCGCAGGCCGCCGGCATGTCGACGGGCGCGGTGTTCGCCAACTTCGCCGACAAGAGCGAGCTGTTCGACGCGATCATCAAGAGCGACCTGGAGCTGCTGCACGAGCAGATGGCCACGGCCGCGTCCAACGCCGCTGGCGTCGAGCGCGCGCTGCTGGACATGTTCGGCGCCGGCTATCGCCTCTATCTGCGTCAGCTGCCGATGGTTCAGGCCATCGTGTCGGCCTCGTGGACGCGCGACCAGAACAACGAGACCCAGCACCGCATGGCCCTCAAGCCGCTGCTGGATCTGGTGCAGAGCGCCCTGCAACGCGGTGTGGCCGACGGCGAGATCGCCAAGACCGTCGATCTGTCGCTGATGCTGGAGACGGTGTGGGACCTCTATCTGGTCAACTACCGCCGCGCCGTGTTCGACGAGCTGGGCTTCGACCAACTGATGGCCCGCCTGTCCACGCAGCTCAGCATGCTGCTGCGGGGCGCTCGCCCCTAAGGCCCATGGACGAGCCCGTCGGCATCCGTAAGGCCCAGAAGCTGGCCACGCGCCAGAAGGTTCTGAAGGCCGCCCGCGAGCTCTTCGCTGAGATCGGGTATGAAGACGCCACCATCCGCGTTATCGCCGAACGGGCGGGCGTGTCGATCGGTGGCGTCTTCACCACCTTTTCCTCCAAGGCCGAGGTGCTGCAACACGTCGTCTATGACTGGGCCGAAGAGGGGCTCTATCAGGAGCTCGATCAGCGCGCCCCGGAACTGACCGGATCGACGCCCGAGCGCCTGGTGGCCCTCATGCGGATCATCTTCAGTTTCGAGTCCCAGAGACTGAAGGTCATGCTGGCCCATATCGGCCTGTCCTTCGATCCCTATCCCGCGCCCGGCGCGCGGCCATTCGGGCACAATCAGCGGCTGCTGGGCCATATGCGCCAGGTGCTGCTCGACGGCGTGGAGCGCGGCGATGTGGCGTCTGACGCCGACATCGACCTGATCGTCGACACCGTCGCGGGCGCCTATGCCTGGAACTTCCGCATGGCGGCCCGAGGCGCGGACGCCGAGCAGGTCATGGGCCTGCTCGACCGCCAGATCCAGCTGATCGCCCGAGGCTTCGCCGCCAAGTCGAACTAGTCCTCCAGCAGGCGCCGGGCGATGACCTGGGCCTGGATCTCTCCCGCACCTTCGAAGATGTTCAGGATGCGCGCGTCGGCCAGCAGGCGGCTGGCGGCGTACTCCATGGCGAAGCCGTTGCCGCCGTGAATCTGCAGGGCGTTGTCGGCGGCGGCCCAGGCGACACGGGCGGCGATCAGTTTGGCCATGCCGGCTTCGAGGTCGCAGCGCTCGCCGTCATCCTTCCGCCGGGCGGCGAAATAGGTCAGCTGCCGCACGCCCATGATCTCGGCCGCCATCATGGCCAGCTTGTTGTGGACCCGCGGAAACTCGAAGATCGCCTTGCCGAACTGCTTGCGGTCGAGGGCGTAGGTCAGCCCGGTCTCCATGGCCGACTGGGCGACGCCGATGGCGCGGGCGGCGGTCTGGATGCGGGCGCTCTCGAAGGTGGCCATCAGCTGCTTGAAGCCCTGCCCCTCGACCCCGCCCAGCAGGTTTTCGGCCGGAACGGTGAAGCCGTCGAAGCCGATCTCGTATTCCTTCATCCCGCGATAGCCGATCACGCCGATCTCGCCGCCGGTCATGCCGGGGGTGGGGAAGGCGTCGTCATCGTCGCCGCGCAGCTTGGGCGCCAGCAACATGGACAGGCCGCGATAGTCTGTGGTGTTCGGGTCGGTGCGGACCAGCAGGGTCATCACGTCCGCGCGGGCGGCGTGGGTGATCCAGGTCTTGTTTCCGGTGACCACGTACTGGCCGCCCTCCAGCGTCGCGCGGGTGCGTAGCGCGCCGAGGTCGGAGCCGGTGTTCGGTTCGGTGAAGACGGCCGTCGGCAAGACTTCGGCCGAGGCGATGGCGGGCAGCCAGTCGTTCTTCTGGTCTTCGGTGCCGCCGGTCAGGATCAGTTCGGCGGCGATCTCTGAACGGGTGCCCAGAGAGCCGACGCCGATCCAGCCGCGCGACAATTCCTCGGACACCACGCACATGGCGGTCTTGCCCATGCCCGAGCCGCCGTATTCCTCCGGGATGGTCAGGCCGAAGACGCCGAGCTGGCCCAGTTCCTCCAGCAGCTCCA
This sequence comes from Caulobacter sp. NIBR2454, assembly GCF_027474405.1. GTDB lineage: Bacteria > Pseudomonadota > Alphaproteobacteria > Caulobacterales > Caulobacteraceae > Caulobacter. The sequence goes on along the minus strand of NZ_CP114871.1, from coordinate 2,953,614 downwards.
GGGGGATCAGCTGGTCCTTCAGATGCCAGTCGTGGGCGAAGGGGACGACCTTCTCCTGGGCGAAGGCGTGAAACTGGTCCCGGATCATCTCGTAGGTTTCGTCGAGGCCGGTGTTCTCAAGGGTGGGGCGACCGCGCGCCTCGGCCAACCGCCGGGCCAGTCGGGTCTTGATGGCCTGGCCGCCGCCCTGGGCGAGCAGGGTGGTGAGGGCGGGAGCGAACAGATGCTCCACCGCCTCGTCACCGACGCCGAGGTCGGAGGGGCGGATGATCTCGCCCTGGTTCATTGGGATGCCGCCGACCAACTGGCTGGCGTATTCGGCGAACAGAAGTTGGGCCAGCATGGCTTCGATTTCGCCAAAGCGACCCTCGTCCTCTAGGGTCGAGGCCCACTGCGCGACCTGGGTCAGCAGTTCGGCATAGGCGGCGTACCAGCCAAAGCCATGGACGGCGTGCTGCTCGTCATCGGCCAGGGCGCGGTCGATCTTGCCATCGACGCTGATGCGCGCCTTCACGGCGGGCTTGGCGGCGGCGACGAAGGCCTTGGCCCCCTCGGCCGCCTCGCGCAGCAGTTCGGTCAGGCCCGCCAGAATCAGGGCTTCAGCCATGGTGTCTCTCCCCTGTCTTATCGTTGTTTAGGCGGACTATAGGCGCATCTCGCAGTTGCGAACAATGCGGTGCAGCATGAGGTGCGTCAGAGCGCCGCCAGCGCCTTCTCCAGCGCCGCCATGTCGGCGGGGAGGGGAGTCTCGAAACGCAGGGTCTCGCCGGTCACCGGATGAACAAAGCCCAGGACCGCGGCGTGCAGCGCCTGACGCGTCAGTCCCGATGCGGCGATCGCCTCGCGGACCGATGGGGCGGGCGTACCCGAGCCATAGACGGGGTCGCCCAGGCAGGGCGCGCCCTTGGACGCCATGTGGACGCGGATCTGGTGGGTGCGGCCGGTTTGCAGCCGGCAGGAGACCCGCGCGGCCAGCGGCTTCTCGTCCGGGCCGAAGGCGTGTTCGACCGCATAGTGGGTGATCGCCTGGCGGCCGCCGGTCTTGAGCACGGCCATCTTCTTGCGGTCGCTGTTGGAGCGGCCGAGCTGCGTGTCGATCACGCCCTTTTTCGGATAGGGCGCGCCGCGCGTCAGGGCGACATAGACGCGGTCGATGTCGTGGCTGGCGAACAGCTTGGACAGGCCCTGGTGGGCGGCGTCGGACTTGGCCGCGACCATGACCCCCGACGTCTCCTTGTCGAGGCGATGGACGATGCCGGGGCGGGCCACGCCGCCGACGCCGGACAGGCTGTCGCCGCAGTGGTGCAGCAGGGCGTTGACCAGGGTGCCGTTCGCCGTGCCGGGCGCGGGGTGGACGGCCATGCCCGCCGGCTTGTCGACCACGATCAGGTGCGCGTCCTCGAACAGCACGACGAGGGGGATCGCTTCGGGCTGCGGGTCGGCTGGCGCGGGGGGCGGGATGAGGATTTCGTACTCGCCCAGGACCGCCTTGGAGGAGCCGGAGGTCACAGGAAGGCCGTCGCGGCGCACCAGTCCCTCGGCCATCAAGGCCTGTAGCCGGGCGCGGGAAATGTCGGGGGCGGCGGCGGCCAGCGCCTTGTCCAGACGATCGCCGGTTGCGCCGTCACCTATCTGCACCAGCCGCACTTCGAAATCGGCTTCGTCCTCAGGCAGGTCTTCGCGCATCACGGTTCTTCATATAGGCGTCACAACCAAATAGCAGAACCGTAGCAGAGCCGCGCGGCTCCACGGTCACGAGGGGATAGTTCATGCGTTCGTATCAAACCAGCCGCCTTCTGGCGGCGGCCAGCCTGATCGCGCTTTGCGCTGGCGCCGCCCAGGCCCAGGAAGTCGATGAGCTGATCGTCACCGCCCAGAAGCGCGAGCAGGCGGCCATCGACGTGCCGATCGCCCTGACCGCCTATAGCGGCGACCGTCTCGAGAAGCTCGGCGTCGCCGATTTCGCCGAGCTGTCGCGGTTTACGCCGGGCCTGCTGGTCCAGGACCAGTCGCCCAATAATCCGGGCTTCGTGATGCGCGGCATCACCTCGGACTCCACCGAAGCGACGGTCGAGCCGCGCGTGTCGGTGTTCCAGGACGGGGTTTCGATCTCCAAGGCGCAGGGCGCCTATGTCGAGCTGTTCGACCTGCAGCGCGTGGAAGTGGCCAAGGGGCCGCAATCGACCCTGTACGGGCGTGGCGCGTTGATCGGGGCGGTGAACCTGATCCAGAACAAGGCCGATCCGTCGGCCTTCTCCGCTTCGGCCAAGGTGGGCGGCGGCAACTACGGCCAGGTCAACGCCGAAGGCTATGTGAACCTGCCAGTCAACGAGCAGTTCGCGGTGCGCCTCGCCGGCCGCCTGCGTGAGCGCGACGGCTATGTGAAGAACGCGCTCGGCGGCGACGCCTTCGCCTCGGTGGACACCTACGCCCTGCGCGGGACCCTGTCCTACCGTTCGGGCGACAAGCTCAGCGCTGACCTGATCTACAACTATCAGCACGACGAGCCGACCGGGACGTCGTTCAAGTCCGGCGGGTTCTCGCCCGCCAGCCCGTTGACCGGCCAGGTGCTGGCCGGCCGTGAGCCGTGGGAGCCGGCGGCGCTGGCCGCTCCGGCCAGCTTCGGCTACGGCGACCTTGGCGTGGACCGCACGGTGCAGGGCGCCACCGCCCTGGTGAGCTATGAGCTGACCGACAGCCTGACCCTGGCCTCGGTCACCGCCTGGCGTCAGTTCGAGTCGACGGAGGTCTATGATCCCGACGGCCTGGCCCTGCCGATCCTGACCGGCGCCAACAACGGCAAGGGCAATCAGTGGAGCCAGGAGCTTCGCCTGAACTACGACGCCGGCGGCCGCTTCAGCGGCTTCTTCGGGGCCGACTTCTTCCACGAGAACGGCAGCCAGCGCGCGCCGCTGCAGTTCGACGAGCGCATGGGCCTGGCGGTGCTGACCGGCCAACTGAACGCCGGCGCCACGGGCCTCGGCTTCGCTCCGACCACCCCGGCCCCCGCCGCCGTGTTCAACAACACCGCCTTCACCGGCGCCCTGCTGCAGGGCCTGGCCGCGGGCCTCAGCGGCAACCGCCTGCTGCTGACCCCGGCCCAGGCCGTGGCCATCGCCGCGAACCTGCGCCCGAACCACCAGGAGACGGCCACCAACGCGTCCAGCCTGGACAGCGTCGATGTGTTCGGCGACGTCACTTTCCGCGTCACCGACAAGCTGGAGCTGTCGGGCGGCCTGCGTTGGACCCGCGACGAGAAGACCACCCGCTTCACCTCGGCCACCATCGGCGGCCGCAGCGTGCTGGGCGGCGTGATCGGCGCGGCGCAACTGGCCGCCAGCGGCAACCCCGTGGCCATCGGCCAGGCCAACGCCATCGTCGGCGCCCTGGCCCTGCCCATCGTGCAACAGCTGCCGACCAGCGCCCTGCCGAACTTCGGCCTGACCTATCAGCCGACCACCAACAATGGCGACACCTTCAGCGCCGACAACGAAGACAGCAGCTTCACCTGGCGCCTGGTGGGCCGCTACGCCCTGACGGAAGACGCCAACCTCTACGCCTCCTACGCCCGGGGCCGTCGTCCGGAGGTTCTGCAAGCCGGCCCGCCGGTCACGCCGAACGCCGCCGCGCGGTTCGAGCGGGTCGAGGCCGAGACGGTCGACAGCTACGAGCTGGGCTTCAAGACGCACCTGCGCGAGCAGGGCCTGCGCCTGGATGGTTCGGTCTATTTCTACGACTACGACAACTTCCAGACCATCGAGCAGCAGGGCACGCTGTTTGTCACCACCAACGCCGGCAAGGCCACGGCCTATGGCTTCGAGGGCCAGGCGGAATGGGCGGTGGCCGAGCAGGTCGATCTGTTCGCGACCTATGCCTACAGCCACGCCCGCTTCGACGGCGGCGCCTATGACGGCAACCGCCTGCGCCTGTCGCCGGATCACACGGTCGCTCTGGGCGCCTCGTTCCGCAAGACGGCCCTGGGCGGCGAGTTCGACTTCCGCCCGACCTACAGCTGGCGGTCCAAGACCTATTTCGACGACAACAACGACCTGGGCAGCTTCCAGCTTCCGCCGCGCGTGTTCGTCGCCGACCGCGTGCAGGACGAGCTGCAGAAGAGCTATGGCCTAGTGAACCTGCGCTTGTCCTATACGCCGGAGGACTATCCGCTGGTGGTCGAGGGCTTCATCAACAACGCCCTGGACGAGGAATACATCATCGACGCCGGCAACACTGGCGACAGCCTGGGCCTGCCGACCTTCATCGCCGGCGCGCCGCGCATGTACGGCGTCAGCATGACTTGGAAGTTCAACTAGCAACGGTCGTCATCGGCCGGTCACGGACCGGTCGCGTCGCCGACACCGGTGAAGCTTAAGCGAGCCCCCATCAACCTGATGGGGGCTTTCTTCGTTATGACGCGCAATCACCTGTGCCGCCTGCTGGCCGCGACCAGCTTCGTCGCCATTCTCGCCGGTCAGGCGCATGCCGAGGCCGAGACCGAAGCCGCGGTCGATTCGGTGATCGTCACCGCCCAGAAGCGCGAGCAGAGCGTCAAGGACGTGCCGATCGCCCTGACCGCCTACAGCGGCCAGTTCCTGGACGAGATCGGCGTGCAGGAATTCGAGGAGCTGTCGCTCTTCGTTCCCGGCTTCGAGGTGCAGAACCAGTCGCCGAACAATCCGGGCTTCGTGATGCGCGGCATCACCTCGGACTCGGGCGAGGCCACCAACGAGCCGCGCGTTTCTGTGTTCCAGGACGGGGTGTCGATCTCCAAGTCGCGCGGCTCCTATGTCGAGCTGTTCGACAACGAACGCATCGAGATCGCCAAGGGCCCGCAGTCGACCCTGTACGGCCGCGGCGCCCTGATCGGGGCCGTGAACATCGTCCAGGCCAAGGCCAAGACCGAAGCCTTCGCCTTCAGCGCCAAGGGCGAGGTCGGCAACTACGGCTACGTCATGGGCGAGGCCATGGTGAACATGCCGCTGTCGGACACGGTCGCCCTGCGCGTGTCGGGCCGCACCAAGCAGCGTGACGGCTTCGTCGAGAACCTGCTGGGCGGGGAGGACTTCAACTCCACCGACACCAAGGCCGGCCGCGTGGCCCTGCGCTTTCAGCCCAACGACCGCCTGAACATCGACGTGGTCGCCAACTATCAGGAAGACCATCCGAGCGGCACGTCGTTCAAGTCGCTGACCTACGCGCCGACCAACCCGACCACGGGCGCGGTGATCGGCGACCTGGACCGCAATTCGGGCGCGGCCCTGTCGGCCGTCGCCGGCTTCCAGAACAACAAGCCGCTGGGCCTGGACCGCAAGGTCTACGGCGTCACCGCCCTGACCGACTACAAGATCAGCGACGCCCTGAGTCTGTCGTCGATCACGGCCTATCGCAGGTTCGAGGGCGAGGAGATATTCGACGCCGACGGCTTCTCCCTGCCGCTGTTCGTGTTCTCCGAGATCGCCTGGGGCCGTCAGACCAGCCAGGAGCTGCGCCTGAACTACGACGCGGGCGGTTCGCTCACGGCGTTCGCGGGCGTCAGCTATTTCCACGAAAATGGCTCGCAGCGCGTGCCGCTGTCGGTGAACGAGAAGGTCTACGCCCTGGTCTCCACCGGCCAGCTGCCCAAGCCGAACGGCCTGCCGCTGCCGGTGATCCTCAGCATCCCCGCCGTCGGACCGCTGAAGGCCGATCACCGCGAGGCCTTCGCCAACTATGGCGAGACGACTTCGTACGACTACTTCGCCGACGCCACCTGGCGCCCGATCGACCGCCTCGAGCTGACGGCGGGCATCCGCTACACCCAGGACGACAAGACCAGCGGCTATTCGGCGGTGCTGATGAACGGCGGCTCGGTGCTGGGCGGCTCGACCGCCACCGTGGCGCGGGGCCTGATCGCCCAGCCGACCCCGGGCGGCATGCCGCAGTACAGCTCGCTGGACGATGACGGCATCACCTACCGCACCGTGGCCCGTTACGCGGCGACGGACAATATCAGCCTCTACGCCTCCTACGCCCGCGGCCGCCGGCCCAAGGTTCTGGGCGTCGCGGCGCCGACGACGCCGGGCGGCAATGTGCGCTTCAACATCCTGCCGGGTGAAGTGGTCGACAGCATCGAAGTGGGCGCCAAGGGCGAGTTCCTGAACCGCACCCTGACCCTGGAAGGCTCGGTATACGACTACTCCTACGAGAACTTCCAGACCTCGATCCGCAACGACGCCGGCCAGGTGGTCAGCATCAACGCCGGCAAGGCCTCGGCCTATGGCTTCGAGGGCCAGGCCAACTGGCGTCCGAACACCAACACCCGCCTGTTCGCCACCTATGGCTACAACCACTCGCGCTTCGACGTCGGCCTGTTCGAGGGCAACAGCTTCCGCCTGTCGCCGGACCATTCGGCTTCGTTCGGCGCCAAGGTCGATTTCCCGGTGATGCAGGGCAAGCTGTCGGTGGTTCCGACCTACACCTGGCAGTCGAAGGTGTTCTTCGACAACAACAACGACCGCCCGGACCTTCAAGCGGCCGACAAGATCGTCGACGAGTTCCAGAAGGCCTACGGCCTGCTGAACCTGCGGGTGAACTACGCGCCGGAGAACGGCATGTGGGAAGTCGGCGCCTTCGCCAACAACATCCTCAAGCAGGACTACATCAAGGACGCGGGCAACACCGGCGACGGCTTCGGCATCGCCACCTTCATCGCAGGCGAGCCGCGTTACTACGGTGTCAGCCTGACGATCCGGCGCTAGTCTGCGACAAAACGGGGAAGCAACATGACGATCAGTCGACGCGGCGCCTTGGCGCTCCTGGGTTTTGGCGCGGCCGCTCCGGCGGGCGCCGTCACCCCGGCCAAGTTCTACGCCGGCAAGGTCAGCTTCGCCCACGGCGTCGCGTCGGGCGATCCTCTGGCCGACCGGGTCATTCTCTGGACCCGCGCGACCCCTGCTGACCCAGCCACCACCGAGACCATCGCTCTGCGGTGGGATGTAGCGTCCGATCCGCAGTTCAAGAAGGTCGTGGCGCAGGGCCAGGTCACGACCGACGCGGGCCGCGATTTCACCGCCAAGGTGGATGCCGCCGGCCTCAAGCCCGGCACGGACTACTGGTACCGCTTCCGCCAGGCCATCGACGGCAAGCCGCAGGGTGACCAGGCGGCGGGCCGTACGAAAACCCTGCCGGCGGGCGCGACCAAGGATGTCGTTCTGGCCGTCGCGTCCTGCTCGCTGTTCCCGGCCGGCTTCTTCAATGCTTATGGCGCGATCGCCGAACTGCCGCGCGTGGACGCGGTGCTGCACCTGGGCGACTACATCTACGAGTACGGCGCGGCGCCGGGCGACTACGGCATGGCGGCGGGGGCCAAGATCGGCCGCACGCACCTGCCGGCGCACGAGATCGTCACCCTGTCCGACTACCGGACCCGTCACGCCCACTATAAGACCGATCCCCAGCTGCAGGCGGCCCACGCCCGCGCGCCCTGGATCGTGGTGTGGGACGACCACGAGACGGCCAACGACGCCTGGCAGGGCGGGGCCGAGAACCACAATCCCGACAAGGGCGAAGGCGACTGGGCGACCCGCAAGGCTGTCGCGCTGAAGGCCTATTACGAGTGGATGCCCCTGCGCGAGCCGGCGGCCGGCACGCTGCTGGAAGCCTGCAACCGCACCTTCCAGTTCGGCGACGTGGCGACCCTGCTGATGGTCGAGACCCGCCTGACCGCCCGCAGCCAGCAGCTGGACTATGACACCGACCTGCAGATCGTGGATGGCAAGCCGGACGTAAAGGCGTTCGCCGCCAAGTGGCAGGACCCGTCCCGCCGCCTGATCGGCGAGGCGCAGGCGCAGTGGCTGGCGGGTGAACTGAACGCCTCGATCAAGTCGGGCACGACCTGGCAGGTGCTGGGCAATCAGGTGGTCATGGCCCGCGTGGCGCCGCCGAACCTGCCCAAGACCATGGGGGCGGAGAAGTGGAACGCGCTGCAGGCGGGCCTGCCCGAATTCGTGCGCAACCGCCTGGCCCAGACCACGGCCCTTTCGGCCTTCGACGTTCCCAGCAATCTCGACAGTTGGGACGGCTACCCAGCGGACCGTGAGCGGCTGTATGCGGCCTTCACCGCCGCCAAGGCCGCGCCGATCGTCCTGGCCGGCGACAGCCACACCTTCTGGGTCAATGAGCTTTACGACGCGGGCGGCAAGCGGGTCGCGGCGGAGTTTGGCGCTTCCTCGATCACCAGCCCGGGCTTTGGCGATTACCTGCCCCAGGCTCCGATCGGTCCGGCGTTCATGGAGCGCAACAAGGAAGTCGTATTCTGCGACGCCCACACCAAGGGCTTTGTCCTGCTGACCATGACCAAGGACCAGGCCAAGGGCGAGCTGGTGACGGTGTCGACGATCCTGTCGCCGGCATACGAGACGAACGTCCTGAAGACCTATGCGGTCAAGCCGGCCGCGGGCGGCGGGGTGGAGGCGCTGGTCGAGGCCTAAGGCCGCTCGACCAGCCGGCCGTTCTCGGCCACGCGGTAGAAGCAGGACTTGAAGCCGACGTGGCACGCGCCGCCGTCGCCCTGGGGTTCGACCTTGATCCAGACGGCGTCCTGATCGCAATCGACGCGAAGCTCGACGACCTTCTGGACCTGGCCGCTGGTCTCGCCCTTTTTCCAGAGGGCGTTGCGCGAGCGGCTGAAATAGTGCGCCTCACCCGTCTCCAGCGTCAGGCGCAGGGCCTCGTCGTTCATCCAGGCGAGCATCAGCACCTCGCCTGAATGAACGTCAGTGGCGACCGCCGCCACCAGACCATTGGCGTCGAAGCGCGGGGCGATCACGTCGCCGCGTTCCAGCGCCTGCTTGTCCGGGGCGGCGGGGAAGCTCACTTGCGGTTCACGAAGTCCAGGAAGCGCTTGCGCAGGTCCGCGTCGGTCTTGAAGACGCCGCGGAACTGGGTGGTGATGGTCGACACCTCGCGGTGATGGACGCCGCGGGTGGTCATGCACTGGTGCTCGGCGTCGATCAGCACGGCCACACCGGCGGGCTTTAGGCTGTCGCAGATGGCGTCGGCGATCTGCTGGGTCATGGTTTCCTGGGTCTGCAGGCGGCGGGCGAAGATCTCGACCACGCGCGCCAGCTTGGAGATGCCCACGACGCTGTTGGTGGGCATGTAGGCGACGTAGGCCTTGCCCAGGAAGGGCGCCATGTGGTGCTCGCAGTGGCTTTCGACCTCGATGTCGCGGAGCATGACGAGGTCGTCATAGCCCTGCACATCCTCGAAGGTGCGCGACAGCTCCTTGGCGGCGTCGGCCTGGTAGCCGGCGAACCAGTCGCCATAAGCGTCGACCACGCGCTTGGGGGTGTCGATCACGCCTTCGCGGCGCGGATCGTCGCCGGCCCAGGCGATCAGGGTGCGGACCGCCTCCATCGCTTCTTCGCGCGACGGGCGCTTCACGGGTTCAAGATCAACACCGGCCGCGCCGATGAGGGTTCGCTCGCGAGCTGAAGCGTCCATGAGTTCGAGGTCTTTCCAGGGCTGAGTTGCGCCGAAGCGCCTGTCGCTCCGGAAGTACGCGTGCCACCCTTCACATCGGGGGCGGACCCTAAACCGTGGTCAGCCGCCGGACAGATAGCTATATGGGGCGCCCCACCCCCTCCGCAACCTCTGCCGTGACGTCACCCATGACCCTGAAGCTGTATGACACCATGGCCCGCGAAAAGCGGACCTTCGTTCCCGCCGATCCGGAGCGGGTGACGATGTATGTCTGCGGCCCCACGGTTTATGGCTATGCGCACATCGGAAACGCCCGTCCGGTGGTGGTCTTCGACGTGCTGTATCGCCTGCTGCGCAGGGAATTTGGCGACGACGCGGTGGTCTATGCGCGCAACGTCACCGACGTGGACGACAAGATCAACGCCAAGGCGGCGGAGGAGGGCGTGGACATCTCGGTGATCACCGAGCGGTTCCTGGCGGCCTATCTTGAGGACATGGATGCGCTGGGCGCGCTTCGTCCCAACCTGCAGCCCAAGGCCACCGAGCACATGGGCGCGATCATCGAGATGATCGGCAAGCTGATGGACAACAGCTCGGCCTACGCGGCCGAAGGCCACGTGCTGTTCGACACCCAGAACTTCAAGGATTACGGCCAGTTGTCGGGTCGGCCGCTGGACGACATGATCGCCGGCGCGCGGGTCGAGGTCGCGCCCTACAAGCGCCATCCGGCGGACTTCGTGCTGTGGAAGCCCTCCAAGCCGGGCGAGCCGGTGTGGGAAAGCCCCTGGGGGCCGGGGCGTCCTGGCTGGCACATCGAGTGCTCGGCGATGATAGAGGCCGAACTGAGCCTGCCGATCGACATCCATGGCGGCGGCATCGACCTGCAGTTCCCGCACCATGAGAACGAATTGGCCCAGGGCCGCTGCGCTCACGGCCTGCCGACCTATTCGCGCTACTGGATGCACAATGGCTTCCTGGATATGGCCGGGGAGAAGATGTCCAAGAGCCTGGGCAACGTCATCCTGCCGCACGAGCTGCTGAGGAAGGTCCCGGGCGAGGTGATCCGCTGGGCGCTGCTGAGCGCGCACTATCGCCAGCCGCTGGACTGGACGCCGGAGCTGATCGAGCAGAGCCGCGAGGCGCTGGATCGCTGCTATCAGGCGCTGCTGGACGCCAAGCGCCTGGGCGTGGATGACCCCGATGACGCGCGCGAAAGCGATGTGGCGGCCTTCTATGACGCCCTTTCGGACGACCTGAACACGCCGGCCGCCTATGCGGCGCTGTTCTCGCTGTACCGCGACCTGCGCGAGCAGCTGACGCTGGTGGAGCGCAAGGAAGCGTCGATCAGCCAGGCGCGTCGCCGTCTGTCGGCGCTGCTGGAGGCGGCCAATGCGCTGGGCTTCCTGACCGCCGAGCCGGAGACCTGGTTCCAGGGCGCGGCCGGCGATGACCTGAAGGCCAAGGTCGAGGGCCTGATCGCCGCCCGCTTCGAAGCCCGCAAGGCCAAGGACTGGGCCCAGGCCGACGCCATCCGCGACGAGATCGCCGCCCTGGGCGTCGAGGTCATGGACGGCCCGCAGGGCGCGACCTGGCGTCTGAAGGAATAGCTGCGCCGTCACGGCGTCTTGGCTAGTGTGTGGAAAATGAGCCGGGGGGACTCATGAGTCTGCACGAACACTGCCGGATGATGGCCGGGTACAATGGCTGGGCGAACAACCGCCTGTTCGCCGCCTGCGCCAAGGTTCCGGACGTCGACTACAAGGCTGCTCGCGGGGCGTTCTTCGGGTCGTTGCACGGGACGCTGAACCACCTGCTGCTGACCGACCGCATCTGGGCGGCGCGTTTCGTCGGCCGCACGGCGCCGTCCTGGACGCTGGACACCATCCTGTTCGAGGATTTTGGGGCTCTGCGCGTTGCGCGCGAGGTCGAGGACGGCAAGCTGGTCGATTTCGTCGCCCGACTGGACGACGAGCAACTGGCGGCCGACTTCCGCTGGACCCGCAAGGCGGATGGCATGCAGATCGCCCAGCCCCTGTGGGCGGCCCTGGCCCATCTGTTCAACCACCAGACCCATCACCGAGGGCAGGCGCACGGCCTGCTGACCCAGATGGGGGTGGAGGCGCCGTCGCTGGATCTGGTGCTGTACCAGCGTGAAAGCGGCGTCGGATTCCGCGCCTGAGCCACGTTCACCCGCCGGCATATCCTGTGCTAATGGCGCGTCATGACCTTCAAGTACGAACATCGCATCGGGGTGCAGGCCCCCGCCGAAGTCATCTGGGACCTGTTGGCCGACCTGCCGGGCTGGGCCTCGTGGAACCCGCTCTATCCCGGGGCGGAGGGCGCGATCCGCATCGGCGCGCCGCTGATCCTGATCGACGCCGATGGCGACCGGATGGAGACCACGGTCCAGGACTGGGTACCCTATGAGCAACTTCACCTGCGCCGCAGCGGCATGCGGGGCCTGGTCCGCTCAATCCGCTATTTCGAGATCGAGAAGATGAGCGAGACGGGCTGCCTGTTCTCGAACGGCGAGCTTTACGCGGGGCTGGCCAGCTTCCGGATCAAGAAACAGCGCGCGACGATCAAGGCCGGTTTCGAGGCCATGGGCGAGGCGCTGCGCCAAAAGGCCGAGGCCATCTGGCGGGAACGCCAGGTCAGCGCCAAGTAAGAGGCATGATCGACGACCTTTACTCCGCGCGTGTCCTGGCCCTGGTGGCCGACATGCCCCGCGCCGGCCGGCTGCCCGCGCCGGACGCCAGCGCCGAGAAGGTCGCCAAGCTGTGCGGCAGCCGAATCACCGTCGACGTGACCCTCGATGAGCAGGGCCGCGTGGCCGACTTCGCCCAGGATGTTCAGGCCTGCGCGCTTGGACAGGCCGCCGCGGCGGTGCTGGGCGCGCATGTGATCGGGGCCGATCTTGCCGAGCTCGCCGTTACGCGTGACGCTCTGCATGCTATGCTGAAGTCGAACGGCCCTGCTCCCCAGGGCCGGTTTTCGGAGCTTTCCGTGCTGGAGCCGGTGAAGGACTACCCCGCCCGCCACGCCTCGACGTTACTGGCGTTCGAAGCGGCGCTGGAGGCTGTCCAGGCGGCGGAGACTGCCCGCCAGAAGCGCGATACGACAAAAGCGCGAACTAGTCCCGCCGGCGCGGCTTGATCCTTTCGCAGCATCTGCGATAACGGATTGCGTTTTTACTGTACATCGCGTCGGCATGAACATTTACGACCAAACCATCGACTGTGCCTTAAAGGCCTATAAGTCGATCCTTTCGCCTCTTTTGGGGCCAAGGTGTCGTTACATGCCGACGTGTTCGGAGTATGCGGCACAGGTCTTGAAAGGGCACGGACCTGTCAAAGGCTCCTGGTTGGCGTTCCGAAGAATCTGCCGTTGTCACCCATTTGGGGGATGGGGCTACGATCCGCCTCCGGTTAAGCCTGAGACATCGCGTAAGACCGCCGGGCGCGAAGACGCCAAGCGGTCACGCCGATGGAAATGTGAAGCATGATCGATCTTGAGTTCCCGGACGGCTCTCACCGTCAGTTTCCGAAGAACGCCACGGGCCGTGACGTCGCCGCCTCGATCTCCAAATCGTTGGAGAAGAAGGCCGCGCTCGTGCGCCTGGACGGCACGCTGCTGGACCTGGACCGCCCGCTGACCAGCGGCGGCAAGTTCGAGCTGCTGACCCGTGAGGCGCCGGAAGTCCTGGACACGATTCGCCACGACACCGCCCACGTCCTGGCCCAGGCGGTGCAGGAGCTGTTCCCCGGCACCCAAGTGACGATCGGCCCGGCCATCGAAGACGGCTTCTATTACGACTTCGCCCGTGACGAGCCCTTCAGCCTCGACGATCTGCCGAAGATCGAAGCGAAGATGCGCCAGATCGTCGATCGCGATGACAAAATTCGTCGCGAGACCTGGGATCGAAATGCAGCCATCGCGCATTTCGAGTCGATCGGGGAAGTCTATAAGGCCGAGATCATCCGTGATCTTCCCGAGACCGAGGAGATCAGCGTGTATTGGCAGGGGGACTGGAAAGATCTCTGCCGTGGCCCGCACCTCCCTTCCACGCGTCATATCGGCAAGGCTTTCAAGCTGACCAAGCTGGCCGGCGCCTATTGGCGCGGCGACCACAACAACGCTCAGCTTCAGCGGATTTATGGCACGGCCTGGACCACGGAAGCCGAGCTTGAGGCCTACATCACCCGCCTCGAGGAAGCCGAGAAGCGCGACCACCGCAAGCTCGGCCGCGCCATGGACCTCTTCCACATCCAGGAAGAAGGCCGGGGCATGGTGTTCTGGCACAAGCAGGGCTGGACCCTGTGGCGCACGCTGGAGGCCTATATGCGCCGCCGGCTGGACGCGGCCGGGTATATCGAGGTCAAGACGCCCCAGGTTCTGGACCGCTCCTTCTGGGAGAAATCGGGCCACTGGGAGAAATACCGCCCGAACATGTTCGTCTGCGAGACGGTGGAGGGCGAAGAGCTCTCGCTGAAGCCGATGAACTGCCCGGGCCACCTGCAGATCTTCAACTTCGGCCAGAAGTCCTATCGCGACCTGCCCCTGCGCATGGCCGAATTCGGCGCCTGCCACCGCTATGAGCCTTCCGGCTCGCTGCACGGCCTGATGCGCGTTCGGGGCTTCACCCAGGACGACGCGCACATCTTCTGCCGCGAAGACCAGATCGAGGACGAGACGGCCAAGTTCATCACCCTGTGCCAGACGGTGCACGGCGAGCTGGGCATGACGACCGACTACATCGCCCTGGCCACCCGTCCCGAGCAGCGCGCCGGCTCGGACGAGTTCTGGGACAAGGCCGAGACCCAGATGCTGAACGCCGCCCGCAAGGCCGGCGTGGAACCGGTCATCGCCGAGGGCGACGGCGCCTTCTACGCGCCCAAGCTAGACTTCGTGGTCAAGGACGCCATCGGCCGGACCTGGACCTGCGGCACCATCCAGCTGGACTACGTCCTGCCCGAGCGTCTGGGCGCCGAATACGTGGCCGAGGATGGCTCCAAGCAGCGCCCGGTCATGCTGCACCGTGCGATCCTGGGCTCGTTCGAGCGTTTCATCGGCATCCTGATCGAGAACTACGGCGGGGCCTTCCCTCTGTGGCTGGCGCCGACCCAGCTCGTGGTCGCCACCATCACCTCGGACGCGGACGACTATGCTCAGGAAGTGGCGGCCAAGCTGCAGGCCGCGGGCCTGAGAGTCGTCACCGACCTGCGAAATGAGAAGGTCGGCTACAAGATTCGCGAACATAGTGTCGCCAAGGTTCCGGCCATTGTCGTCGTCGGCCGCAAAGAAGCCGAGACCAACCAGGTGGCGATCCGTCGCCTGGGTGGGGAGGGACAATTGATCCTGTCGCTGGACGAGGCGGTCGCCGCCCTCAGCGACGAAGCCACGCCTCCGGACCTTCGGGCCGCACCCTTCGTGCGCACGACGGCCCCGGCGGGCGAACTGGTGGAGCCTGCATGAACGTATCCGTTCGACCCGCTGCCGAAATGATCTCGGGCGCCACGCCCGTGACGCCCGGCGTCTCTGTCGTCATGGTCGTGTACCGGACGGGCGAGGCCCTGACGTCGAGCATCAGGCAGGTGCTGGCCGAGCCCATGGTCGACGAATTCGTCATCGTCGATAACGGCTCGGACGAGCGGGACGAACAGATGCTTCGCACCCTGGAGCGGTCGGACCCCAGGGTCCGTCTGCTACAGGGGCATGGCAATGTCGGCTTCGCCAAGGGCGCGAACATGGGCGCGCGGGCGTCCTACGGCCGCCATGTGGTGTTCCTGAATCCCGACGCCTTCCTGCAGAAGGATTGCGTGCGCAATCTGGTCCAGGCGCTCAAGGGCCGTCCGGTCCCCACCCTGGTCGGCGCCTGCGTGATCAACGAGGACGGCACCGAGCAGCGCGGCGCACGGCGCGGCGAAGTCACCCCGTGGACCAGCCTGCTGTCGTTCGGCCAGCTGACCCGGCGCTTCCGCAAGCTGGAGCGCTACGAAATCCACCGCGAAGCCGATCCGATGCCCAAGGCGACGGTGGCGACCCCGACGATCTCGGGCGCGTGTTTCGCCATGCGCCGCGAGGACTTCGAAGCGCTGGACGGCTTCGACGAGAGCTACTTCCTGCATGTCGAGGATATCGACATATGCTGGCGCGCCCGCGAACAAGGCGGCCAGGTGTTGTTCCAGCCGACCTCGCGGGTAGTGCATCTGGGTCACACCAGCCTGAAAAGCCCCATCTTCGTGGAATTCCATAAGGGCATGGGCCTGGCCCGTTATTTCATCAAGCGCGCCAAGAGCTTTGGCCCGCGCGCCGCCGCCGTGTTGCTAGCCCCGCTCGTGGTCGGCATGGCGGTGTCGCGCCCGGCCCTGTGGAAGCTGACCGGCCACCGCATCTGAAGTTCCTGATAACGGCCGCCTGAGCCGGACCGTAGCTTCACCTCCTCAACAAGGGAGATTTTTTGTGGAGCTACGCAAGATGGTTCTGGGCGCTCTGGCGGCCGCGGCGGTTATCGCCCCGCAAGCCGCGAAAGCCGGCGACAAGGAAGACCTCGCCGCCATCGACGTCGCCTACCAGGCGGCCGTCAAACGCAACGACATCGCGACCATGGATAAGATCCTGCACAAGGACTTCGTTCAGGTCTACGGCGATGGCCGCGTTGAAACCCGGGCCGAGCTGATCGAGAAGGCCAAGGTGACCAAGTACGAGGTGCAGGACGAAGAGCCCGGCACCCAGATGGTGCATGTCTTCGGCGACGCCGCCACCGTCACCGCCAAGATCTGGGTGAAAGGCACGCGCGCCAACGGCACCGCCTTTGACCGCAAGGTGTGGTTCACCGACACCTATGTCCGTACGCCCGAGGGCTGGCGCTACGCCTTCGCTCAGGTCGCCAACTGATCTGCGATTGGAGCGCCGGGCTGTAACGTCCGGCGCTTTTCGCGCGAACTAGCTTGTGGTGTTTAGGCCGCATCCGGCGGCCGGGGAGATCGCTCGTGTTCATGGACAGACGCCCGGTGGTCGCCGCTTTCGATCACGAGACGGGCCTACGCCGGCCCGGTGACTATCGTCGCGTTGTATTCGCGAGTGAATCCACCACGATCATCGACCTGTCGGTATCCTACGAAGCCGCGCCGCCGCGGGGGGCCACGTCGCGTTATCAGGTCGTGCTGCCGTATCTGGGCCTCTTCACCTACTCGGTGGGGCGTCGCTCCACGACAGTGGACGCCAACCGCACCCTGATGGTGCCGGCGGGCATCGAGTATGCCGACAGCCATCCCGTTCGAAACCTGGGTCATTCGGCCGTCGCCATCGCGCCCGAGCCCGAGGTGATGGAGGAACTCTGCCGTCTCCTGGGCTCACGACCAGCGGATGTCTTCACGGATCTTTCCCAACCGGCCAGCCCGAAGCTGCGCCTCGCCGCCCACCGATTGAGAAACATCGCCGATCATGGCGCCGGACCGTTGGAGGCGGATGAGCTGGCGATCCAAGTCCTTCAGGAGGTGCTCGATACGCCCAAGCGCAGCGGCGGCGCGCCTATCGTGCAGCGAGCCAAGCACGTCATCCACGAGCGGGGTTGCGAGCGATTGAGCCTGCAGGACATCGCGCGGGCGGTGGGCGTATCGCCTGTCTATCTGACCCAGGAGTTCACCCGCACCGAAGGCATGCCGCTGTATCAGTACCAGCTGCATCTGCGGCTTGGGCGAGCCCTGGTGGAGTTGCCGCACTGCGCCGACATCACCGGCCTGGCCATCGACCTGGGCTTTTCCAGCCACAGCCATTTCGGCGCGGCGTTCCGGCGGGTCTTTGGCGTGACGCCCGCCGAGTTTCGCTCGGGCGTGGTCCGACCGATCTAGGCCGGTCGAGGCGGGAAGCCGCCCGCGCGAGCCAGGGACGAGGCCGGTGCCTTGCCCAGCCGCTCCGACATGACCTTCGCCGTCTCGATGAGGGCGTCGAGGTCGTAGCCCGTCTCGAAACCGGCCCGCTCCAGCATGTAGACCAGATCCTCGGTGCCGATATTGCCCGTGGCGTTGGGGGCGAAAGGGCAGCCGCCCAAGCCGCCGACGCTGGCGTCCAGCACGTCGATCCCCGCCTCTACAGACGCGTAGGCGTTGGCGAGGCCGGTATTGCGCGTGTCGTGGAAGTGCATGCGCAGGCGGGCGTCGGGGGCCGCCTTGCGCACCGCCTCGATCCGGCGGCGGACGGTCCAGGGATCGGCGACGCCGATGGTGTCGCCCAAGGCGATTTCGCCGATCTTGAGGGCGTGAGCCTCGGCGGCGATGGCGGCGACCTGATCGTCGCTCACCTCCCCATCGAATGGATCGCCGAAGGCCACGGAGATGGTCAGGGTGAGGGGCGGCCCGCCGTTGGCGTTGCGATGCTCCACGACGGAGGCCAGGGTCGCCAGTTGCTCGCTGACCGAAGCGCCCTGATTGCGGATGCCGAATCCGTCGGAGGCGCAGACCACCACATTGGCCTCGTCGCAGCCGGCGGCGACGCAGCGCTCCCAGCCCTTGAGGTTCAACACCAGCCCGATACGAGAGGCGTCGGGGTTCGCCGGCAGGGCGGCCATCACCTCTTCGGCGCCCGCCATCTGCGGCACCCGGCGCGGATTGACGAAGGAGACGGTCTCGATCCGTCGGGCGCCGGCGGCCTCCAGACGCTGAATAAAGACGGCGCGCTCCACCGGTTCTAGGACGGCGGCCTCGTTCTGAAGGCCATCACGGGGACCGACCTCCACGATCTGGATGAAGCGGCTCACTGGTTCGGCTCCGGCTCGCCGCGATAGACGGTCAGGCGCACGGGATCGCCCGTGGAGTAGTTGAAGCCATCGACCACGCCCACCGGGCGTGGGGTCAGGCCGATCCGAGCCAGGGCGGCGCGGAAGTCGGCGTCCTGCGCCGCCTCGACGACCGCCGGGCGACCTTCGATCACCGCCTGGGCGGCGTTGGGCGCATCGCCCAGACCCGTGCGGGCGCCCAGGGCGAAGACCAGGCTGGGTTCGGCATAGCCGGCCACCTCGACCGGACCGGGGGTCACCCCGTCGCGCGGATCGATCCGATGTTCGCGCAGAACGTCGGCCACGCGCTTGGAGGACCAGAGCGGCTCCAGTCGTGGCGCGAACAGGGTGAAGAAGGCGCTGTGCGCCAGCACTCCAAGCACGAGGGCCGTGACGATGGCGGTCCCGGCGGCGCGGTTGACCAGCAGATAGGCCCCGATGGCCCCCGCGAACAGGAACAGGCCGGCCGTGATGGCGGCGGCGGTGACATCCGCGGCGTCGCCATACTCCGACAGCAGGTAGATGGTGGCGGCGGCGAAGACGACGCCACCAAGCACGCCCAAGGCGGCGCCGATCCAGCGGCTGACGCGGCCCAGCGGCCCTTCGATCGATGCGGCCATCAGCCAGGCCAGGGCGCCGTGGGCGGGCAGGGTGTAGTGGGCCAGCTTGGTCGGCAGAATCTCGAACATCAGCCAGGTCGGGATCAGCCAGCACAGGGCGAACCTCACCCCCGGCTCATTTCGGCGCTTCCAGCCCAGGGCCAGGCCGGCGGGCAGCAGCAGGGCCGACGGGAAGGTCAGCAGGAAGGACAGCAGAGTGTGATAGCCGGGAGGGGCGCCGTGGCTTTCATGGCCGCCGGCCAGCTTGGGCGCCAGATCGCCGCCGATCGCCGTGCCCCAGAAGGCGCCGTCCGTGGCGACGGTGATCGCCCAGGCCCAGGGCGCGACCACCAGCACGAAGATAGCGGTCCCCCAGGTCCAGCCCAGGCCGCGCAGCCACGCCCACTTGCGGTCCCAGGCGCATAGGGCGACGAGCGCCAGCACCACGACCAGCAGACTGACCGGCCCCTTGACCAGCACGCCTAGAGACAGGCTCAGCCAGAAGAACAGCCGTGTCCAAAGCCCGGCCTTGGCTCCGCCGTTGGCGGCGGCGTAGAGCCGCGCCAGGGCCGCCAGCGACAGGGTCGTCAGACCGCACAGCATGGCGTCGGTCTTGGCGATGAACGCCTCGGTCGACAGCAGGAAGCTGGCGCCCAGGATCGCGCCGGCGATCAGGGCGGTGCGCTGGCGAAAGAAAGCTCCGGCGCCCCAGGCGCAGGCGGCGGCGGCCATCATGGCGCCGAGCAGGGACGGAATACGCCAGGCCCAGATCTGCCGGTCCTCCACCGCCGAAAGCAGGGTGACGCTGGCGGCCTGCATCCAGTGAATGCCCACAGGCTTCTTGAAGCGCGGCTGGTCCTGGAAACGGATGACGACGTAGTCGCCGCTCTCGATCATCTGGGCCGTGGCCTGGGCGAACCGCGACTCGTCGCGATCCAGGGGCGGCACGGCGAACAGGCCGGGCAGGCCGGCGATCATGGCGATCAGCGCCGCGAGGAGAGGGGCGCGCCAGCCACGGCTGAGGGCGTCGAGACGGGATTCGAGGCTCATGCGAGGTTTGATAGCATGAACCTGGCCGGGTGATCCTTAACCTTCCCCACGACGTCTTTTCGGCTATTGAGGGCGCATGAACGCCAAATCCGCGACCCCTGACGTCTCGATCGTCGTCCCCGTCTTCGACGAAAGCGGGGCCGCGCCGGCTCTGGCGCGAGAGATCGCCGCCGCCTTCGCCGGCCGCAATTTCGAGATCGTCTTCGTCAATGACGCCAGCCGTGACGATACGGCGGCCAAGCTGACCGCGTTGAAGGCCGAAATCCCTCAGCTGCGCGTCCTGGCCCATGCCAGGAACTCTGGCCAGAGCCGTTCGGTGCGCACCGGCGTGTTGGGCGCGCGGGGCGCCATCGTCGTCACGCTCGACGGGGACGGTCAGAACGATCCGGCCGACGCCCCGCGTCTGGTGGATCGCCTGGCCAGCGGCCCCGCGACCCTGGGTCTGGTCGGCGGGGAGCGGGTCAAGCGTCAGGACAGCTGGTCCAAGCGCTATGCCTCGCGGTTCGCCAACGGCGTGCGCCAGAAGCTGCTGAAGGACCACGCCATCGACACGGGCTGCGGGCTGAAGGTGTTTCGCCGGGAGGCCTTCCTGCGGCTGCCGTACTTCGATCACGTCCACCGCTACCTGCCGGCCCTGATGCTGCGCGAGGGCTATGAGGTGGCGTTCGAGCCGGTGAACCATCGGGCCCGCGAGACAGGCGCCTCGAAGTACACCAACTTTGGCCGACTCAAGGCCTCCCTGTCGGACCTGTTCGGGGTGATGTGGCTGCAGTCCCGCGCCCGCCAACCCGGTGACGTGACAGAGCTGTAGGCCAGATTTTCCGCGCGGCAGCGCCGGCTAGGTCAGGATCGTGAAGATCAGGGCCACCAGGGCCACGTCGAAGGCGCGAAAAGTCAGCAGGGACAAGGGAACGGCTCCAGGGCTCGTTCCCAGTCAGCAAGACAGGCGCCAGCTAGATTTCGGTCTGTTTGCGCCCGGCCTTGCGGCGACGGTCGGCGCCGCCGGAGAACTCGGCGCCCAGATAGGTGGAGCGGGCGACATCCAGGGTCTCGGGTCCGCCACGCAGACCGCGCTTGGCGCCGCCCTGACCGAGAAGTTGGGCGGCGAAAGCCGAGAAGCCCGAGCGCGGCGGGGCCGGATCGACCTCCTCGCGCACATGGACCGTTTCGACTTCGGGATCGTCATGGCCATGACCGTCGGCCGCACGCGCATCCACCGCGCGGCGGAAGGCGCGGCGCGGGGCGGGCAGACGGCGAGTGGGATCGATCGGATCGGTCATCGACAATAACGTATGCGCGGCTTCGTTAAGAAGCGGTGGTCAGGGCTTGGACGCCAGCTTTTCGATCTGCTGCTGCATGGCGTCGAGCTGACGCTTCAGTTCAGAGATGGACTCGTCGCTGGCCGGCGGCGCGGCGGCGGGAGCCGGGTCGGCGGCCTTCGGCGGGGCGGCGCCTTCCTCTCCGGGACGGGCGAAGGCGAAGGGCGAGAACATCTTCATGGCCCGGTCGAACAGGGCCAGATTCTGGCGGATCTGCTCTTCATAGGCGCCGGCCGCGAAACCCTTGGCCGCGAAGGCGCCGGGAGTCAGGGACTCGAACTGGGTGCGCATGCGCTCCTGCTGCTTGGAGAAGCTTTCCAGCGACAGCTCCAGATAGCTGGGCAGGAACGCCTGCATGGAGTTGCCGTAGAACCCGATCAGCTGGCGCAGGAACTGGATCGGCAGCAAGGTTTGACCCTTGCTCTCTTCCTCGAAGATGATCTGGGTCAGGACCGGACGGGTGATGTCCTCGTTGGTCTTGGCGTCATAGACCACGAAGTCGACGCCTTCCTTCACCATCTCGGCAAGGTGTTCGAGCGTGACGTAGGAGCTCGACGCCGTGTTGTAGAGGCGTCGGTTCGCGTACTTCTTGATGATCACGCGTTCGCCGGATTTGGCGTTCGCCTTGCCTTCCGCGGCTTCTTTGTTCTCGGACATTTCGTTCCCAAGGGCGCGGCCCATTCGGCCGTTCTGCGATGCAGTATCGCGGATAGCCGCCCGCGACGCCAGTGGTCAGACGACTATCGGATTTCTGCGAATGCGGGCGTGACTCCTTGCTCCCGGCGTGCATTCTACCGCACTGCACAATAACGAAGGCTGCGGCTCTGCAGGAGACCACGGCCTCACGGGAACCACGGGAGCTACCTTCATGACCGACATCGTCATCGTCTCCGCCGCTCGCACGCCCGTCGGCGCGTTCAACGGCTCTCTCTCCAGCCTGCCCGCCCATGAGCTGGGCAAGGTCGCGATCCAGGCCGCCATCGAGCGTGCGAGGGTCGCCCCTGCCGACGTGGATGAGGTGATCCTGGGCCAGGTGCTGCAGGCCGCCGCCGGTCAGGGCCCCGCCCGTCAGGCTTCGGTCAACGCCGGCATCCCGGTGGAAAGCCCGGCCTGGAGCCTGAACCAGCTGTGCGGCTCTGGTCTGCGCGCCGTCGCGCTCGCCGCCCAGCAGATCGCCGCGGGCGACGCCAAGATCGTCGTGGCCGGCGGTCAGGAAAGCATGAGCCAGGCGCCCCACGCCGCCCACCTGCGCAACGGGCAAAAGATGGGCGACTTGGGTTTCGTCGACACCATGATCAAGGACGGCTTGTGGGACGCCTTCCACGGCTATCACATGGGCCAGACCGCCGAGAACATCGCCAGCCGCTGGCAGATCACGCGCGGCGATCAGGACAGCTTCGCCGTGGCCAGCCAGAACAAGGCCGAGGCCGCTCAGAAGGCCGGCAAGTTCGCCGACGAGATCGCGCCCGTGACCATCAAGGGCCGCAAGGGCGACACGGTGGTGGATCAGGACGAGTACATCCGTCATGGCGCGACGCTGGAAAGCGTGTCGGGCCTGCGTCCGGCCTTCACCAAGGACGGCTCGGTGACCGCCGCCAACGCGTCCGGCCTCAATGACGGGGCCGCGGCCCTGGTGCTGATGAGCGCCGACGAGGCGGCCACGCGCGGCCTGAAGCCGCTGGCCCGCATCGCCTCCTGGGCCAATGCCGGCGTCGAACCGGAGATCATGGGCACCGGGCCGATCCCGGCCAGCAAGAAGGCGCTGGAGAAAGCCGGCTGGACCGTCGCCGACCTGGACCTGGTGGAGAGCAATGAAGCCTTCGCCGCCCAGTCGCTGTGTGTCGTGCGCGAACTCGGCCTCGACCCGGCCAAGACCAACGTCAACGGCGGCGCCATCGCCATCGGCCATCCGATCGGCGCGTCCGGCGCGCGGATCCTGACGACTCTACTGCATGAGATGAAACGTTCGGGTGCCAAGAAGGGCCTGGCGACGTTGTGCATCGGCGGCGGCATGGGCGTCGCAATGTGTGTCGAGGCGGTCTAGCCGCCTCGACAACGACCGGAACGACAACCAAAAATATAAAACCTAGAGGGAGGAAGTCATGGCGAGAGTGGCGTTTGTCACGGGCGGAACGCGCGGTATCGGCCGCGCGATCGTGGAGCGGTTGAAGGCCGACGGCATGGAGGTCGCGGCCGGCTATTCGGGTAACGAGGAAGCCGCCGCCAAGTGCGCCGCCGAGATCGGCGTCATGGTCGTCAAAGGCAATGTCGGCGTGTTCGAGGACTGCGCCCGCGCCGTCGCCGAGGTCGAGGGCAAGCTGGGACCCATCGACGTGCTGATCAACAACGCGGGCATCACCCGCGACGGCTTCTTCCACAAGATGACCTACGAGCAGTGGTCGGAAGTTATCCGCGTGAACATGGACAGCGCCTTTAACATGACCCGGCAGGTCATCGAGGGCATGCGCGAGCGCGGCTGGGGCCGGATCGTCAACATCTCCTCGATCAACGGCCAGAAGGGCCAGGTCGGCCAAACCAACTATTCGGCGGCCAAGGCCGGCCTGATCGGCTTCACCAAGGCGCTGGCCCTGGAGAACGCCAAGAAGGGCATCACGGTGAACTGCATCTGCCCGGGCTACATCGATACCGAGATGGTCTCGGCGGTGCCCGAGAATGTCCTGCAGGGTATCATCGCCGGCATCCCGGTGGGGCGCCTGGGCAAGGGTGAGGAGATCGCCGACATGGTCTCGTTCCTGTCGGGCGAGCGGGCGGGATTCGTCACCGGGGCCACGCTGACGCTTAACGGCGGCCAGTACATGGCGGCTTGATAGCTGAACCTTGAGGCGTCAAGACTGGGGCGTGACACGTCCAAAATCCGCCCCAGTCGGCATGCATTTGCTCAAGTTATGGTAGGACGTAGATCGGCGATCTTCCGGGCCGTCGTTCGCAAGGGGACGGGCGCGCTATGCGTGCTTGCGACAGTCGCTGGCGCTTCGCCCGCCCTCGCCCAGACGGGAAGTCTGCGCGACGCCCTGTACAATTCACGCAACGAGATGCGCCGCGCGCCGGCGCCGCCTGCCGCCCGCTATGTTTCCGAAACCGGCGTGCGCTTCGTCTTCGACCGCAGCCAGGAGCGGCCTCTGCTTCGCTTCGAGGGGCAGTCCGAGGTCTGGGCGCTGGAGCCGCACCCCGCGCCGCGCGGCGACATCATCTACAAGAACGATCTGGGCCAGCCGGTCCTGCGGGCCACCAAACTGGGCGGCCTGACCGTCTTCACCCAACAGCGCCCGGCCGGCGCCGCCGCGGCGGTGGCGGGCGAGGTGGCGCCGATAAAGCTTCCGGTTCTCAGCCCCAGCGCCGTACTTCAGCGCCTGGCCGCGGCCAGCGCCAAGGCGAGCCGGGCCGCGCAGCGCCTGATTTCCTTTGAGGCGGACGTCACCGCCGATTCCTCGGCCCTGACCGCCGACGCCGCCGCGCTGGCCGCCGACGCGGTGACGCGCCTGGTCCGACGCCCTGGGGGCAAACAGGCGGTTTCAAAGATCGACAAGGTGGTCATCGACAAGGGCCGCAAGCCGTCCGCCCATCTGAAGAAGGGCGTCGTGCGGATCACCGTCACCCCCGACCTCGGCCTGGCCGGGCGACCGTCGTCCGAGAAGATCGCCGCCGCAGCCGGGGAGCACTGACCGGCTCGACCTCGACCTGGGCGTCGGGGACGGCCGGCTCATCGAGGGGGTAGCCGGGCATCAGGGTGCGGGTCATCAGGCCCCAGGCCCCGGCGCACTGGATTTCCCGCCGCCAACCCGCCGGACCCGCCGTCTGCTGATGTTCCGACAGCGTGCAGCCGAAGACCTCGCCCGCCGGCGAGGTAAAGGTGACAGCGATGGGGCCGCCATTGTTCAGCTTCAGGACCTCGACCGTCTCCATGAGCATATCGACGGGCTGGCCGGCCTCGATCAGCAGCAGGCCCTGGATGCGGAACGGATCTTCGTAGCGACCCATCTCCTTCCACCAGCCGCCGGACCAAGGCCGCAGGTCCAGCAGGCGGACGATGTCGGCCGGGCCGTCGGTCATCCCTTGAAGGCGTCCTTGGCGGCCCGCACGGCGGCGAAGCGCTCGGCGTCGCCCGCCAGCAGGAAGGGATTGGTCGCCTTCTCCACGCCGATTGTGGTCGGCACCGTGGGCTCGCCGCGCTCGCGGGCGGCGAAGACGGCTTCCGCACGGGCGGTCAGGGCGTCGTCATGCTCCAGCGACAGGGCGAAGCGCGCGTTGGAGGCTGTGTATTCGTGGGCGCAGTAGACGCGCGTCTCGTCCGGCAGGGCGGTCAGGCGCGACAGGCTGTCCCACATCTGTTCGGCGGTGCCCTCGAACAGGCGGCCGCAGCCCAGGGCGAACAGGGTGTCGCCCACGAAGGCCACACCATCGGCGGCATCGTGATAGGCGATGTGGCCCAAGGTATGGCCGCCGGTGTCGATGACCTGAAAGGCCGTTTCCCCGAGCATCACCGTCTCGCCGCCGCCTACCGGCCGATCCAGCGGCGCGATGCGGGTCACTTCGTTGGGGCCGACGATGGTCGCGCCCATGGCGGCCTTGATCGCCGCATTGCCGCCGGCATGGTCAGGATGCCAGTGGGTGTTGAGGATCATGTCGATCCGCCAGCCCAGCTTGGCGGCCTCTGCCAGGATCGCATCGGCGTCCGGGGTGTCGATGGTCGCGACCTGGCCCGTCGCTTCATCGCGCACGAGGAAGCCATAGTTGTCGGACAGACAGGGAAACTGATGAACCGTGATGGGCATGGCCCCAAATCTACGGCGATTTGGACGCGGGGCATAACCCCAAGGGCCGCGACTCCGGTATAGAACGGATATGCGTCGTGACGTTCTGGAACTCCGCGCCTTCTACGGCTCGCCGCTTGGCCGGGTCGCGCGGGAGATGCTGGCCCGCAAGGTGAGCGAAGCCTGGGGCGACGCGGCCGGGCTGGACGTGCTCGGCGTCGGCTATCCCACGCCCTTTCTGCAGTATCTCGATCATCGCCCCCGCCGGGTCCTGGCGGCCATGCCGGGCGCCCAGGGGGTCGAGGTCTGGCCCCGCAACGGGCGCAACCGCTCGGTGCTGGTGGAGGAGGGCGATCTGCCGTTCCGAAACGCCATGTTCGACCGGGTCCTGGCGGTCCATGCCCTGGAAGAGAGCCCCGACCCGCTGCAACTGCTGTGCGAGATCGGCCGGATCACCGCGCCTACGGGTCGGGTGATCGTGGCGGTGGCCGCGCGCAACGGCGCCTGGGCGAACGCCGAAAAGACCCCTTTCGGCCACGGCCGCCCCTTCACCCGCCTGCAGTTGGAAAGCCTGCTGCGCGAGGCGGAGCTGGAGCCGACTGGCTACACCCGCGCGCTCTACGCGCCGCCCATGGCCGCCTTCGCCCGCTGGGCCGAGGGGTTCGAGCAGGCCGGCGCGCGGCTGTGGCCCGGGTTCGCGGGGATCATCCTGATGGAAGCGGTCAAGCAGACCTTCGCGGTGAAGCCGCGCGGCGCGCGGGCCAGGGCGCACGTCCTGGTTCCGGGCCTTCAGCCCTCGCCCGTAGGCATGCCTCCGGCGCGGACATCGGGGCGCCGCAAGCAACTGTCGTCGGATCGCTTGGAAACGCCAGGGGTTTAGGCCTAGCTTAGACGTGCTCGATTTGCTCGGAGACCTCGCATGAAAATGATCGTCGCGATCATCAAACCCAGCCGGCTCGACGCGGTGCTGGACGCCGTGACCGAGGCGGGAGCTTCGGGACTGACCGTGACCGAGGTGCGCGGCTACGGCCGCCAGAAGGGCAAGACCGAGATCTATCGCGGCGCCGAGTACGAGGTGAAGCTGCTGCCCAAGGTGAAACTGGAGATCGCCGTGTCCGACGATCTGGTGGCCGGCGTCAGCGACGCCATCGTCGCGGCGTCCAACAGCGGCAAGATCGGCGACGGCAAGATCTTCGTCCTCGACCTGGAGCAGGCCCTGCGGATCCGCACGGGCGAGCGCGACGCATCGGCGATTTCGGGCTGACCACGGACAAGCGGAGCCGCAAGGCGGTTTCGCGCGTTGCGGCCTCATGCTGGCGATGGGGCGTTTTGACGAGGGGCATATGAACGATGCGACGGAAATCATCCGTCCAGGCGTCAACTGCTGGCGGCAGGAGCGCGCCGACCGCGTCGCGTTCCTCATCGACAGCGCCGACTATTTCGCCGCACTGAAGGCCTCCCTGCTCAAGGCGAAATCCTCGATCTGGATTCTGGCCTGGACCTTCGATCCGCTCACCCGCCTTACGCCGGACCGGACGCCCGTCAGCAAAGACCCGGAACATGCCGACAGGCTTGGGCTGCTGCTGCGGCGAATGGCGGCGCTGAATCCGGCGCTGGACGTGCGCATTCTGGCCTGGGACATGCCGCCGCCGATCGCGGCCTCGCAGTGGTTCGCGCCGCAGCGGGCGCAGGCCTATTTCGCGGACTCGCGGGTCAAGTTCCGGCTCGACAACAGCCTGCCCATGAGCGCCTGCCATCACCAGAAGGCGGTGATTATCGACGGCCGCCTGGCCTTCATCAGCGGTGGGGACATGGGACCGGATCGCTGGGACACCTGCCACCACGCCGATCACGATCCGCGCCGTCGTCTGCCCAACGGGCGCCGCTATCCGGCCCGGCATGAAGTCTCGATGATGATGGAGGGGCCCGTCGGCCAGGCGCTGAGCGAGCATTTCGTACAACGCTGGCGCGCCGCGACCGGCGAGCCGTTGACGCCGCTGCAGCCCGAGCGGGAGATGATGTGGCCAGATCAGGTCGTGGTCCAAGCCCGTCGGCAGTCCGTGGCCCTGGCGCGCACCGCATCGGACTGGAAGGGGCGCAAGGGCCATGGCGAATGCCTGCGGCTTCACCTGGATTCCATCGCCGCCGCCAAGAGACTGATCGTTCTGGAGAACCAGTACCTGACCTCGCCCCTGATCGTGGAGGCGCTGGTGGAACGGTTGCTGGAGATCGACGGACCGGAGATCGTGGCCATCGGCCCCGCCCACAGTCCCAGCTATTTCGACCAGATCACCATGGACAGCGCCCGCTCGGCCGCGATCCACCGCCTTCGCTCGGCCGATGTGCAGGGTCGGTTTTCCGCGTACACGCCGCTGACTCCCGGCGGCGGAGCAGTGATCGTGCATTCCAAGGTGGCGATCATCGATGACAGCTTCCTGCGCATCGGGTCGGCCAACCTGAACAACCGCTCGACCGGCCTGGACAGCGAGCTGGACGTGGCGTTGGAGGCCGAACACGGCCCGGAGGGGGACGCGACGCGCGCGGCGATCCGCACCTTCCGCGCTCGCCTGATCGGGCACTACATGGAGCGGCGCGGCGACGAGGTGGGGGCGGCCATGGCGGCGCATGGCGGGCTGGCCGCGGCGATAGATATTCTGGATCAACCGCCCCGCCGACTGCCCCATGCCGAGACGCGAAAGCCGGGTCCGTTCGCCCGCTTTGTTTCCAAGTGGCATCTGGGCGACCCGACCACCACCAAGGACGCCTGGAACCCCTGGAACCGGCGCAAGCGGCTGAAGCGTGACCTGGCCGAACTGCTGCCCTGCGTGATGGAAGGCGGCGAGGACTGCTAGCCGGCCGTGGGGATTTCGATCTCCACCACCAGCGGCAGGTGATCGGACGCCTGCCGGGCGCGGGTGTCGTAGGGGCTCTCGATCGCGCAAACCTTGATGTCACCGGCCAGGAACACGTGGTCGATGCGCAGGAAGGGGAAGTTCGAGGGAAAGGTCGCCGTCGGCGGGCGTGGGCGGCCCAGCTGGGCGTCGCGCATGGCCGCGTGCAGCATGCGGTAGGTCTTGGAATAGGGGGTGGCGTTGAAGTCGCCCAGCAGCACCGCCGGGGCCGTGAAAGCCTCGTCCGCCAGCCAGCCGTCGATCAGGGCGGCGGCCTGAAGCCTTTGCTCCTGCGGGATCAGCCCGAGGTGGGTGTTGATCACCTGAAGCTCTCGCCCGCCGCCGATATCGATGGCCACCCAGACGGCGCCGCGCGGCTCCAGTCCGGGCACGCGCTTGTATTCCGGCAATGAGTCGGCGCGGATCAGCCGCTCGGGCAGGGCGGTGAGGATCGCGTCGCCGTAAAGCTCCTCCTCGACCTTCATGGCCGGGTGGAAGCGCGACTTCATCTTGAGCAGTTCGGCCAGCTTGTGGGCCTGGTCCACGCCACGGGTGCGGGCGCGGCCGACATCCAGTTCCTGAAGGGCGACGATGTCAGGACGCAGGGCGGCGATGACGTCGGCTACACGCTCGACGTCTAGGCGCCGATCCACGCCCACGCAGCGGTGGACGTTGTAGGTGACAAGGCGAAGTTTCATCCGCCGAAGAGATCGTCTCGCGGCGCTGTAGGTTCCGTAGGTTCGGCGTCGCCACGTCGGCTGAGCAGGAAAATCGCCGCCTCGGCGCGCCAGTTTTCAATCGATTTGGTCGGATCGATCGAGCGGGCGGGCCGACCCTCGGCGAGGGCGGCGCAGGCGTCGATGCGCAGGTCCAGGTCCTCGCACAGGCTCAGGAAGTCGGCCAGGGTGCAGAGGTGGATGTTGGGCGTGGACCACCAGGGCTCGGGCAGGGCCCGGGTCTCGGGCATGCGGCCACGGCTGACCAGGGACCAGCGCACGCGCCAGTGGCCGAAATTGGGGAACGAGACGATGGCGTTGTCGGCGATGCGCAGCAGCTCGCCCAGCACGTGGCGCGGGTGGCGCACCGCCTGCAGGGTCTGGGACAGCACCGCGTAGTCAAAGGCCTTGGTGGCGAAGTGGTCCAGATCACGGTCCGCGTCGCCCTGCACCACGGCCAGGCCGCGCGACAGGCCAGCGGCGACGCCTTCGGGGCTGATCTCGACCCCGCGCCCGTCGACCTGCTTCTCGCGGGCCAGAATCTCCAGCAGCTCGCCTTCGCCGCAGCCCACGTCGAGCACGCGTGAGCCGGGACGCACGAGCCGCAGGATTTCCTTGAAGTCCTCGCGGATCACAGGCCTCACGCCAGCCCCCTGGCCTGGTCGGCGGCGGCCATGAAGCCTGACAGCGCCGCGTTCATCACCGGTTCGTCCAGCAGGAAGGCGTCATGGCCCTTGTCGCTCTCGATCTCGACGAAACTGGCGCGGGCGCCGACGGCGTTGAGGGCCCGCACGATGTGGCGGTTCTCAGCCGTGGGATAGAGCCAGTCGGTGGTGAAGGACAGGACGCAGAAGCGGACGTCCCGCGCCTTGCGGAATGCCTCGGCCAAGATGCCGCCATGGGTCTGAGCCAGGTCGAAATAGTCCATGGCCCGGGTGATGTAGAGATAGGAGTTGGCGTCGAAGCGATCGACGAAACTGGCTCCCTGGTGGCGCAGATAGCTTTCCACCTGGAAGTCGGCGTCAAAGCCCCAGGACAGGCCGTCGCGCTGCAGTTCGCGGCCAAACTTCCGCTGCAGGGCCGGTTCGGACAGATAGGTGATGTGCGCGGCCATACGCGCCACGGCCAGACCCTTTTCCGGTCGTACGCCATGAAGCGCATAGGCGCCGCCGCGCCAGTCGGGGTCAGCCATGACCGCCTGACGGCCCACTTCGTGGAAGGCGATGTTCTGGGCCGAGTGGCGCGCCGCCGAGGCGATGATCACCGCCGAAAACAGCTTGTCCGGATAGTCGGCCGCCCATTGCAGCACCTGCATGCCGCCCATCGACCCGCCGACCACGGCGAACAGGGTCTGGACGCCCAGAGCCTCGACCAGCATGGCCTGGGCGCGGACCATGTCGGCGATGGTGATCACCGGAAAGGACAGGCCGTAGGCCTGGCCCGTCGCGGGATTGATCGAGGCGGGGCCGGTCGAGCCCATGCAGCCCCCGATGACGTTGGAGCAGATGATGAAATGCCGGGTCGGGTCGAGCGGCAGGCCGGGGCCGATGAGTCGCGTCCACCAGCCCGGCTTGCCCGAAACGGGGTGTTCGCCGGCGCAATGCTGGTCGCCCGTAAGCGCGTGGCAGACCAGGACGGCGTTCGACTTGTCGGCGTTCAGCGTCCCGTAGGTGCGGTAGGCGATCTCGAGGGGCGCAAGTTCGCCGCCGGAATCGAGCCGTAGGGGTTTGTCGGTCGGAAACCGCCAGGTCCCTCCGTCGCCGCAAAACGCCTCTTTCGTGGTCGCCGTCGCCGCTGTCATGAGGTCTTGGACCGTTTGACGTAAGTCCTGTCAACCGAGGCTTTGAGCAGGTCGCGACCAAGGCTAAGAGGAGCGCCATGGAAAGGCTTATCCTGATGCGTCACGGCGCTGCCGAACGACGCGGCCCGACGGGCGGCGACTTTGATCGCGCCCTTACCGCCCAAGGGCGCATCGATGCGGCCTTGATCGGCGACGCCTTGGCCAAGGCGGGGTTCGCGCCGGATCTGGCGCTGGTGTCGGAGGCGCGCCGCGCGCAGGACACCTGGACCGCCGCCGGTGAGTCGTTCCCCAAAGCCCGCAAGGAAAGCCGCGAGGACTTCTACAGCGCCAGCACCCAGACCGTGCTGACCGCCGTAGAGGGCGAAACGGCAGGCACGGTGATGGTGGTCGGCCACAATCCCACGCTCCAGGACCTGGCGGTGGGCCTGCTCAAGGCGTCGGGCGCTTCGCCGGCTCTGATCGCGCGTCTGGAGATGCGCTTCCCGCCGGCCACCGCCGCGGCCTTCAGCTTCGACGCCGCCGGCAGGGCGGAGCTGGAAGGGCTGTTCTACGCCGCCGACCACGGCGGCCGGGGCGCCGAATGAGCCTGATCTTCAAGATCATGAGCCGTGACGAGTGGGCGGCTTTCCAAGCGTCGGGCGAGTTCGCAGGCTCGGCGGTCGACCTGGCCGATGGCTATATCCACTTTTCCGCCGCCGACCAGGCGCAGGAAACCGCCGCCAAGCATTTCGCCGGCCGTGACGATCTTGTGCTGCTGAGCCTCGACGCCGCCTCCCTGGGCGACAGGCTGATCTGGGAGCCGTCGCGTGGCGGCGCGCTATTCCCGCACCTTTACCGGCCTCTGGCGTTGAATGAGGTGGCCGCATCGCGTGAGCTCACCCTCGGCGTCGATGGCGTTCCTCAGCTGGGCGACCTTTCCGCATGAGCCTTCACGATCTCGCCGCCCGCGCCATGCACCTTCTTGATCCGGAGGAGGCGCACGGCCTCGCCATCAAGGGGCTCAAAGCGGGCCTGGGTCCACGCAATCACATCGACCTGCCGATCCTGGCGACGACGGTGGCGGGGCTGAAGCTTCCCAACTGCATCGGACTGGCCGCCGGGTTCGACAAGAACGCCGAGGTTCCGGACGCCATGCTGGCCGCCGGCTTCGGCTTCGTGGAGGCGGGCACGGTCACGCCGATGCCGCAGGAGGGCAATCCGCGCCCGCGCCTGTTTCGCCTGACCGAAGATCGGGCGGTGATCAATCGGATGGGCTTCAACAACGAAGGGCTCGGCGCCTTCGCTTCGCGGCTGTCGCATCGTCGTCGCGACGGGGTGGTGGGCGCCAATATCGGGGCCAACAAGGACGCCGAGGACCGTGTCGCGGACTATGTGAACGGTCTTTCGCACCTGTGGGGGCTGGCCGACTATTTCACGGTCAACATCTCGTCGCCCAACACGCCGGGCCTGCGGGCTCTGCAGACCAAGGCGGCGCTTCAGGATTTGCTCGGACGCCTGGCGGAGCGTCGGGAGGCGCTGGCGCCGGAGGGCGACGTGCCGGTCTTCCTGAAGGTCGCCCCGGATCTGGAGGATGGAGAGGTCGAGGCCATCGTCGAGGCGGCCGTGGACAGCGGTCTGGACGGGATCATTGTCTCAAACACCACCATCGCCCGACCAAGCAGCCTCAAATCGTCGAAGGCGTCCGAGACCGGCGGCCTTTCCGGCGCGCCCCTCACGGAACGTTCGACCGCCGTGTTGGGCCAGTTCTTCCAAGCCGCGGACGGACGGATCGCCCTGATCGGCGCCGGCGGCGTGGCCACTGGGGCGGACGCCTACGCCAAGATTCGGGCCGGGTCGCAGGCGGTGCAGCTCTATTCGGCCCTGGTCTATGGCGGCCCTGGCCTGGTGGTCCGGATCGCCAATGACCTGGCGGCTCGGCTGAAGGCCGACGGCTTTACATCGGTCGCCCAGGCGGTTGGGGCCAGGTGAGCGCCGCCGGCCGCGCCCGGACTTGGATGATCGCGGCCAAGTGGGCGCCGGTGCTGGTGCTGGCCGCGCTGGCCGCTTTCGTCTTCTTCAGCGGCTTCTGGAAGCACTTCACGCTCGAGGAGCTTCAGGCGCGCCACGCCTATCTGTCGGCCTTCGTGAACGAACGCCCCGCGGCGGCGATCGCCATCTATCTGGCGACGTATGTGGCGGTGGTCTCGCTGTCCCTGCCGGCGGCCCTGATTCTGACCCTGAGCGGCGGGTTCCTGTTCGGACCCTGGCTGGGCGGCGCGCTGGCGGTGACCGGTGCGACGGCGGGATCGACGGTGATCTACGGCGCCTGCCGCACGGCCTTTGGCGGCATGCTACAAAAGCGTGCGGGACCGACGCTGCTGCGTATCGAGGAAGGCATCAAGAAGGACGCCTTCCACTATCTTCTGACCCTGCGTCTGATCCCGGCGTTTCCACTACTGGTGATCAACCTGGCGGCGGGGCTGGTGGGTATTCCCCTTCGCACCTTCCTGGCGGCGTCCTTCCTGGGCATGGCGCCCAGTTCGCTGGTCTACGCCAGCATGGGCGCGGGCCTGGGGCACCTGTTCATGCAGGGCCATCCGGTCAATCTGAGCATACTGACCGAACCGCGCGTCGTTCTGCCCTTGGCCGGTCTAGGTTTGCTGGCGGGGCTGTCCATGCTCTATCGACGATTGCGCCCCCGTCGCCATGAGCAATAGTCGCGTTGCCCGGCGCGGGCATGTGCAGTAACGGATGACCATGGACGCCGCGCCGTCTCCCGCGCCGCAAGGACCGGTCGAGCGCCGCTTTTCGTGGCGCGGCGGCCTGTCGGCGCGCCTGCTGCTGCTCACCACCCTGTTCGTCGTGCTTTCGGCCCTGCTGGTGCTTCCGCCGACCCTTGCGGCGTTCGAGGAGCAGTGGCTGCTGGATCGCGTGCGCGCCGCCGAGTTGGCCTCGACGATCGCCGAGGCCGACCCGAGCCTGAAGATCAGCGACCGGATTTCCGCCGAATTGCTCGAAGGCGCCGGCGTTGTCTCGGTGGCGATTCAAAGCGACGGCGCCCGGCGCCTGGTGTTGGAGGCTCCTCGCGAAATCCGTACGCCGTATCTGGTCGACCTGCGTCGGCAGAACCCCGGCTCCTGGCTGGCCGCGCCCTTCTTCACCCTGTTCAGCCGCGAAGGCAGCCTGGTCCGCGTGGTGGCCGAGCCGCAGTTCCGCGAGGCCGAATTTGTTGAGATTTTGACGCCCGACGCGCCGCTGAAGGCCGATCTGCTGGGCTATCTGGCGCGGCTGGCGGTGGTGACGGTGTTCGTGGCCATCCTGGCCGGGGCGCTGGTCTATCTGTCCCTCAACCGCTTCCTGGTGGCGCCGATGCGGCGGATCACCCGGGCCATGGAGCGTTTCCGAGCCAATCCCGAAGATCCCAGGGCGAGGATTGAACTCTCCGGCCGCACGGACGAGATCGGCCGGGCGGAGGCGGAGCTGGACCGCATGCAGGCCGATCTGGTCGCCGCGCTGAATTCCCGCGCCCGCCTTGCGGCCCTGGGCGAGGCGGTGGCGAAGATCAATCACGACCTTCGCAACATGCTGACCAGCGCCCAGATCGCCTCGGACAGGCTGGCGGCGATCGGCGATCCGAAGGTGGCGGCGGCTTTGCCGCGCCTGGAGCGGGCGCTGGATCGGGCCGTGACCCTCGCCACCAACGTGCTGGCCTACGGCAAAACCGACGAAGCCGCTCCCGACGCACGACCCCTGCCGTTGAAGGCCGCGCTCAAAGCCGCGGCGGAGGAGGCGGGTCTGCCCACCTCCCAGGTCCGGTTCGCCACGGGGGTCGATACGCGCGTGCGGGTCATGGCCGACCCGGATCAGCTTCACCGCATTCTGGCCAACCTGCTGCGCAACGCGCGTCAGGCCATCGAGGCGCAACCGGGCCGCAAGGGCAAAATCCAGGCCTCGCTGGTGGCCGAGGACGGCGTCTCGATCATCCGCATCTCTGACGACGGTCCGGGTCTTCCGGAAAAGGCGCAGGAGAACCTGTTCCTGCCGTTCGCCGGTTCGGCCCGCCGTGGCGGCACCGGCCTTGGTCTTGTCATCGCCCGCGAGCTGGCCCAGGGCCATGGCGGGGAGCTGTCGCTCATCCGCTCCAGCGCAGAGGGCTCGGTGTTCGAGCTACGCCTGCCGGGCGCGCCGGAGCCGCTGAGGGGCCGGGGCTAGCGAGGGGCTTAGAGCCCCTTCGCCACGCCTTCGCGACGGGGGTCGGCGCCGCCTTCCAGGATACCGCCCGGACGCACCACCACCCCATGCAAGCCGGAGGTTTCGTTCTGGCCCGCCTTGATGGCCACGCCGCGGGCGATGACCTGTTCCGCCACGCCCGGAGCGTAGCGGCCGATCTCGCTGGAGAAGGCGTCGCCGCGGGCGACCATGTTGGGCAGGTCGATGGCCTGTTGCATGGTCAGGTTCCAGTCGATGAGGCCGACGATGGCCTTGAGGTTGTAAGACAGGATCGCATTGCCGCCTGGCGAGCCGATGGCGGCGTAGAACTTGCCGTCCTTCAGGACGATGGCAGGGGCCATGGACGAGCGCGGGCGCTTGCCCGGCGCCGGCGCGTTGGCCAGGGGGCCGCCGCGCAGGTCCTCGGGATAGCGGCTGAAGTCGGTCAGCTGGTTGTTGAGGAAGAAACCCGCGACCATTCGGCCCGAGCCGAACAGGCTTTCGACCGTGGTGGTCATGGAGACCACGTTGCCCTTGGGGTCCACCACCACGAAGTGTGTGGTGCCGCCCGGCTCCTGGGTCTTGTCGGCGCCGCGGGGCTTAAAGCCGGGGGGCGTACCGTGGGTCGGGACAGGACCGGCGCGGTCGCCGATCAGCTTGGCGCGCTCGGTCACATAGGCCGGATCCAGGAGTCCCTTGACCGGCACGTCGATGAAGTCGGGGTCGCCCACATAGCGGTCGCGGTCGGCGTACATGACGCGTTCAGCCTCGGCCAACTGCACCCAGGCGATGGGATCGTTGGGGCCGCGCGTGGCGATGTCGGTCTTCTCCAGCATGGCCAGGGCCTGCAGCAGGCCCACGCCGCTTGATGGCGGCGGCGGCACGCAGACGACATAGACGCGGTAGGGCTGGCAGAGGGGCTCGGCCACTTTCGGCTTGTAGGCCTTGATGTCGGCCGTGGTCAGGGTTCCGGGAATCGGGGCCTGGCGGACCTTGGCCTCGATGGCCGCCGGGATGGCGCCTTCGTACATGGCGCTGGGCCCCTCGGCGGCGAGGCGGCGGACCGTCTCCGCATAGGCGGGGTTCTTCAGGATGTCGCCACCCTGCACCCTCTGGCCGTTTGGCTTGGTGAAGTAGGCGATGGCGTCCGGTGAGGCGGCCTGTCCGCGATTGAGGCCGGCCAACTGCGCCAGACGCGGGCTGACCACGAAGCCGTCGGCGGCCAGGGTTTCGGCGTCCTTGAACAGGGTCGACCAGGGGACGGCGCCGTGCTGCTTCTGGGCCAGGGCCAGCATGGCCACCGCGCCCGGCGCGCCCGTGGAACGGCCTGACATGATGGCGTCGATGTAGCTGAGCGGCTTGCCGTCGGCGCCGATGAACATGTCTGCGCTGGCGCCGGCGGGCGCGGTCTCGCGGCCGTTGTAGACCGTGATCTTGCCGTCGGCGGCGTTGTAGTAGGTCATGAAGGCGCCGCCGCCGAGGCCGGAGCTTTGCGGCTCCACCAGCCCCAGCACCGCCTGAACCGCCACCGCCGCGTCCACCGCCGAGCCGCCGTCGCGCAGCACCCGAAGGCCCGCGTCCACCGCGAGCGGGTTGGCGGCCGCCACCATGCCCCGGGGCGTGGTCTGGACGGCGGCGTTCGCCGGGGGTGATGTGTTCGTCGCGCAAGAGGCCAGGGCGAGGGCGGCGAGAAGGCTCAGGAAGCGACGCATGAAGGTTCCTTGATGTGCGGGCGCACCATAGGGGAACCACTGCGCCGGTTGGAACCCCAAACCCGTTCTGTGCATGGGGGATCGGCCAGTTCGCCGCTTGTCGCGGCAAAGCGACCCTTGGGCACCATTTGCATACCGTTGATCGATCATGATGATATCTCCCCGCCTCAAATTCTCCTGGGGATATCCATGAAGATCTCGAAGACGGGCATCGCCCGCGTTGCGCTTGTGACGACGGTCGCTGCTGTCGGCGGCGCCACCGCCCAGACCCCGGTAAAGCAGGTGGTCACCGGCCCAACGGCCGAATACTGGCTGAGCGCTGAAACCATCAGCGGCATGGCGGGCATGATGGGGGGCGGCAAGCCGTCGCCCCAGGCCATGATGAGCATGATGATGCAGGGCGGGCCAAGCAACGCCCCGATCCATAACCTGACCTTGCAACTAGGTTCGTCGCGTAAGGCGCCCGCGCCTTCGGCCCAGCACATGCCGGCGCCCGCCCTGGGCATGAGCGGCGCGCTGCCGCTTCTCACCCCCGCCGTTTCCAAGGCCGAGCCCGACGAGTCGGCGCTTCCGCCGGATATGCGCGTGAAGGGTCGGATTCTGATCTTCTGGGGCTGCGGCGCCCAGACGCGCGCCGGCCAGCCTGTCGTTGTGGACCTCGCCAAGATGGCCAGTGGCGGGCAAGCCGCGCTCGCGGCCTCCATGAAGCGACTGCCCTATACGACCATGAAACCGCCGTCGGTGACGCGTCACGCCACCTATGGCGAATGGCCCAATGAGCGCACCCGCGTGCGCGTGCCGGCCGGGGGCTCGCTGGCCGGGCAGCATGCGGTGCAGGGCAACTACACGCCGGACATCAAGTTCTCCCTCACCGCCAGCCAGGATTTCCTGGGTCCGCTGACCCTGCAGACCCGCGAGACGCCGACCGGCGCGACCGCCGCCTGGAACGCGCTGCCCGGCGCCAAGGCGTACCTGGCCACGGCCGTCGGTGGCGGCGAGCGTGACACCATCGCCATGTGGGTCTCCAGCGAGGTGCAGGCCACCGCGTTTAGCGCGCCGAGCTATTTCAGCCCGTCCGACATCACCCGTCTGCTGGAGCAGAAGGTGCTGATGGCGCCGCAGACCACCACCTGCGCCCTGCCCAAGGCGTTCGTGGACGCCGCGCCGCAGGCCATGGTCCGGGTGGTCGCCTATGGCGGCGAGGCCAACTTCAGCCATCCGCCACGCCCGACCGACCCCAAGATTCCCTGGAACATCGAATGGACGACCAAGGTCCGCTACCGCTCGGAGGCGGCCGGGGTGCTCGGCATGGACATGAGCGACATGGGCGACATGGGCATGGACGAAGATGAGGAGGCCGGCCCCCCGCGCCGGGGTCAGCAGCGCCCCGCGCAGGGCCAGCAGCCCCCCGCTGGAGCCGCTCGCAAGGCCATCATGAAAGGCCTTGGAGGCATGATCGGCAACTGACTGTGGAGGGCGTGGAAAAAAACCTAGGAGACGGGTTGCGCTTCGCAAAAGCCCGGACTAGGTTCCGCGCCCTCGACGGACCCCTACGGGTCACCGAGATGCGCGCCCGTAGCTCAGCTGGATAGAGCATCAGACTACGAATCTGAGGGTCGGACGTTCGAATCGTTCCGGGCGCGCCATTTTCTTCTTCCTGTTTCGATCGTACTCGGGCGCCGTCAGGCGCCCGTCGTCGTTCCGGAGTTGGCGTCCACATGACCGACTGGCTGCAGGTGAAGCGCGGCGACGCGCCGCTGATCATCAGCTTTCCCCATACCGGGACCGACCTGCCGGTCGAGATCGAGGCGTCGCTGGCCTCGCCCTGGCTGGCGCGCAAGGACGCCGACTGGTGGGTGGACCGGCTCTATGACTTCGCGGGCGAGTTGGGAGCGACGACCGTGCGCACCGCGATCTCGCGCACGGTGATCGACGTCAATCGCGACCCGTCAGGGGCGTCGCTCTATCCGGGGCAGGCGACCACCGAGCTTTGCCCGACCACCACCTTCGACGGCCAGCCGCTATACCTGCCGGGCCTTGAGCCTGACGGGGCGGAGATCGCCCGTCGCCGGGAGCTGTACTTCACGCCCTATCACAACGCCTTGGCGGCCGAGGTGGCGCGGCTGCGCGCCCTGCATGGCAAGGTCGTGGTCTATGAAGCCCATTCGATCCGTTCAAATGTTCCGCGCCTGTTCGAGGGCGAGCTGCCTAACTTCAACATAGGCACCAACGACGGCCAGACCTGCGAAGACGCCCTGACGGCCGCGGTGGAGGCCGTCTGCGACGCCAGCCCGTTCAGCCGGGTGACCAACGGCCGCTTCAAGGGCGGCTGGACGACGCGCCATTACGGCAGGCCCAAGGATGGTGTTCACGCCATCCAGATGGAGCTGGCCTGCCGCGGATACATGGATGAGCCGGATCAGGAGCCCTCGCCGGCCAATTGGCCGGCCGCCTATGATGAAGCGCGGGCCGCGGCGATGCGATCTGTATTGAACGATGTTCTGGGTGCGGCCCTGGCGTTCGCCCGTGACTGAGTTCACCCCATAGCGGCGACAAAAGAGCCCACAACCGCAGTTTTCACCGGCGTATTGCAAGAAACGGTCGCCGGTTAAGGCGCTGTTTAACATGTCGCTTTGACAAAACAGTCTGAGCGTCCCACCTGTACGGACATATTCGCCTTTTTGTCGGGGCGGGCTTCTAAAGCGGATAGATCAATGGCGCGTGTGCATAAGGCTATCGTCCTGAGCGCAGGACAGGGGAAGCGTTTGTCGCCTCTGACCGACAACCTGCCCAAGTGCCTGATCGATCTGTCGGGGCGCACGGTGCTGTCCTGGCAACTGGCCCACCTGCACGCCATCGGGATCACCGAGGTCGTGGTCGTGACCGGGTTCAATTCCCACGCCGTCGAGGCCGAGGTCGCCCGCATCCACCTGCCGGGCATGACGATCCGCTGCGCCTACAACCCGTTCTTCATGGTGTCGGACAATCTGGCCACCTGCTGGCTGGTTCGCGATGAACTGGCGGGCGGGGCGCTGATCCTGAATGGTGACACCCTGTGGGAGCCGGAGATCGGCCGCAGGCTGCTGGACGCTCCCGCCGCCGACATCACCGTCACCGTGGACCGCAAGGCGCGTTACGACAGCGACGACATGAAGGTGCTGACCCGTGGCGACGAGCTGATCGCCATCGGTAAGACCATCACCGAGTACGATGCCGAATCCATCGGCTTCCTGCGGTTCTCGGCCGAGGGCGCGCGCCGCTTCACCGCCGTGATCGATCAGATCCTGCGTGATCCGTCCGAAGGCCTGAAGCGCTGGTACCTGTCGGTGATCGACCAGATCGCCCGCGAGCAGGGCGGCGTCGCCGTCCAGAGCATCGAGGGCCTGGAGTGGGCCGAGATGGACTTCCCGCACGACCTGCAGCCCAATCGTGAGCTGACCGAGCGCTGGATGTCCAAGGAAAGCGTCGCGGCTTAAGCCTCGACGATCTGGCGGACCAGATCCAGGTCCGCCGGCTTGTCCACGTCCACAGCCGCCAATCCGTAGTTCGACCGCACCGCCGCGGCCTTCACACCTGCGCGCCGACCAATGTCGGTTATGGCCTGGTCTAGGGTCAGGCGGCCGAGCGCGAACCGCAGCAGGGTGCCGAGACCCAGGATCATGGCGATGCGCCAGGGCCGTTTGCGGTGGGCCTCGACCGTCCGCCACAACTCGATGGCCTTGAGCGCGTCGGGCGTCCTCAGAAGGAACAGGTTGCAACCGCTGTAGCGGCCATCGCGGAAGGTCAGCCAGGTGCGCTGGGTCTGGGGTGCGTCGCGCCGAACGGCGGCCTCAGGCGCCAGCAGGGCGGCGATGTCGCAACCGGTTGGGGCGTCGGCCAGGAACTGTTTCACCCAGTCGGCCTGCAACAGGGCGTGATCGACAGTGGTCACCAGCAGCGGAGTGCCCAAGGCCTGGGCCGCGCGATAGACGCTGAGGCTGGGACCAGCCTCGGGAGCGATCACCTCCACGGCGACGCCAGCGGGCGTGGCGGCGGGCAGGGCGGCCAGCAACTCGGCATTGTCAGCGCAGACACCGATGCGGGTGGCGCCGGCCGCCGCTAGGGCCGCCAGGACCCGCGCCAGCAGGGTCTCACCCTCCAGGACGATCAAACCCTTGTGGGCGACGCCGGCATAGGCCGAGACGGCGTCCGGCTCGCCCCGATCGCCTGCCAGGACGAGGGCGGTGAAGCCGCCGCTCACTTCAGGGCCTTCTCGTAGATGCGATAGGTCTTGTAGGCGCGCCCGCCGACCCGCTCGCAGATGTTCTTCATGGGCAGGTTGTCTTCAAGAATCCAGGACAGCTCGATGCTGTGATAGCCCTTGGCCCGCGCCTGATCGGCCGCGGCGTTGGTCAGGTGGAAGGGCAGGACCTGGCCGCGCAGGGTGCGGGAGAACTTGCGGCGCACGCCCATCAGCGGAACGCGCAGGGATTTGACCCGCGCGACCTTCAATCGCCACAGCAGCTTGGCCCAGCCGAAAGGCAGCAGCTTGCCGTCGAGGTCGGCGATGGCCTCGTTGACGTTGGGCAGGGCGACGATGAAGCCAGCGTCCTCGCCGTCTATGTCGGCGAACCAGACCAGATCCGGGTCGATGACCGCCTTGAGGCTCTTGGCCAAGTGGCGGGTCTCGGCCGGTGTGGAC
Organism: Caulobacter sp. NIBR2454; assembly: GCF_027474405.1. Lineage (GTDB taxonomy): Bacteria > Pseudomonadota > Alphaproteobacteria > Caulobacterales > Caulobacteraceae > Caulobacter. Next base: position 2,911,647 of record NZ_CP114871.1, on the reverse strand, counting down.
GGGGTGTAGCCCCAGTTGTCCGACCAGGCGTCGTTGGCGATGTCGGTGAGGGTGTGAACCTCCGCCTCGAACCGCTTCATGTCCAGTTTACGCAGGATCACGCCTTCTGGCGGGCCGCGCTTCACACGGCGCAGGACACCATCTGGCAGGTCGTTCACCAGGTTGGAGATGTAGGCGAACATGTCCTTGGCCTTGGCGTAGCCCTGCTCCTCGACGCGCTGGCCCGTGTATGGCGCGTCGTGGCCCATCAGCACCATGGGCGGCGTGTCGAAGCCGTCGACCAGCAGGCCGACCTCTTCATTGACCGACAGGTTGAAGGGACCTTGCGCCACGTCGCAGCCGCGCTCCTTCAACCACGCCTCGGCGGCGGCGAAGAGGGCGGCGAACACCGCCGGATCGTCCTCGGCCGCGATCATCCCGAAGTGCCCGATTGAGCGGGTGGGATCGACCGGCGCCAGGGCGTCGATCTGGGCGCTGATCCGGCCCACGTCGCGACCGTCGCGGACGGCCAGCCACATCTGGACCTGAGCATGCTCGAAGAACGGATTGGCCTTGGCGGACAACGCCTGCTGGCGCTCGCTGATGAGGGGCGAGATCCAGTTTGGGTCGCCAGCGTTCAGCCGCATGGGCACGCGGATGAAGCGATCAAGTTCGGCGCGAGTGCGCACAGGCGTGACGGTGACGCCCGCCCCCGGTTGGCCGTCGAACGCCATCATCCCTCCAGGGTCAGTAATACGGACGTTCCGAGCGCCGCGAACATCATGGGCGCCGTCCAGGCCCCAAGCCAGGGCCAGACCACGCCGCTTTCACCAAGTGCGGTGATCAGCCCGTCCAGAACCATGAAGGCCAGGCCCGACATCAGGCTGGCGGTCATGATCGTCGCCCCCTGGCCGCTGCGGAAATTGGCCGCCACCAGGGGCGCGGCGAGGATCAGCATGACGAAGGCGCCGGCCGGCGCCGCGAAGGCGCGGTTCCAGCGAACGGCGTAGTAGCTTTCCGGCCGCTCTGACCCGCCCCCCATCAAGGCGCGGCGGGCCGAGGAGGCCGAGCCGTTGTTATCGGTGGCGAACAAGACCTGCACGTCGCCAGGTTCCAGCGGATTGGCCCAGGCCATCCGCGTGGCCGACCCTGGCTGGGCGGAGTCGTCGGTAAAGCGCTCGAAAGACGGAGAGATCAGGGTCCAGCCGGTGGGACCATAGACAGCCTCGGGCGCCTGCAAGCGCTCGGTTACGGCGCCGCCCTGGTCGCGGCGATAGATGATGACCTTCTCCAGGCGTCGCCCCAGATCGTCTCCAATCGTGGCGGTCACCAGATCAGGGCCGACCCGGAAGGAGCGGGTTTCGGGACCCTTGCGATCAGCGGCGGGAGCCGTGTCGCGCCACCAGGTGCGCAGCATGGCGTCGGTGCGCGGACCGATCACTTCGGTGGCGGCCAACTGGATGATGAACGCGCCCATGGCGACCGGCAGGGCCATGCCGGCGATGCGATAGACCGAGATGCCCGCCGCCCGCATGGCCACGGCCGCGCTCTCGCGGCCCAACTGAGCAAAGGCGAACAGACAGCCCGCTAGCACCGCCAGCGGCATCGCCTGGTCGATCATGCGCGGCAGGCGCAGGGTCGCGTACCAGATCAGCCCGCCCGCCCCCAGGCCGCGGTCGAGGATGTCGTTGGTGACGTCCAGCAGGTCCAGAAGCTGCAGCACCGATAGCAGCACCACCAGGGCCGCCAGGACGCGCACGGCGGTCAGCTTGGTGACGTAGAGGGCGAGCTTCATGCCGGCTTCTTCTTGATCTGGACCGCCTTCTCGCAAGTGGAGATGGCGGCGGCGATGTGCTCGGAAATCTTGCTGATCGGCGTCTCGCCCGGGCGGTCGCGGCTGCCCAAGAACATCCACACGCAAAAGGCGCAGAAGATGATGAAGGGCGTGCCGGTTCCGACCAAGGCGCTAGCGCGACCGCTCTCGGCCAAGCCCGCGCCGGTCTGCAGGCTGTGCTGGAAGGCGAACAGGACGAGGCCTGCTACGATCAGGCCCGGGGCTCTTCGGGCCCGCTTGGCCGCCAGTCCCAGCGGGAAGGCCATCAACGGCAGGAACGGCAGGAAGAAGGCCCGCGCCAGTCGGCTGTAGAGTTCCGCCAACAGCGTCTGCTCCGGCAGGATGGATTTGCCGGAGGCGGCTTGCCGCCAAAGTTCGTCCAAGGTGAGCTCACGCTCGTCGCCGCCGCGGGCGCGCAACAAGCGCGCGGCGCCCGCCAACGGCGCCTTGAGCGTCCAGTCGTTGAAGCTGAGGATCTGGTAGGCGCCGCGCGCGTCCTGGCCGATGCGGCGACCGTCGGTGAGGGTCACCACCACTTCCTTGCCGCCGAACTCCGGCTGGATGCGGCCCATTCGGGCGGTGACGATCTCCTCGCGACCGGTGTCGTCGCGGCGGCGGATGAACACGCGCTCCAGCTTCTGGCCGGCGGGATCGGCGATATCGGCGGTCAGCAGGACGCCGTCCTGGTCGATGAAGGCGCCGGCGGGCAATCGCCCGTTCCAGCCGGCGTTGATCGCCGAGTGCATCACGGCGCGGTAGGCGTACCGGCTATAGGGCTGCACATAGCCGAATACGACCAGGCTGAAGATCGTCAGGCCAAAGCCCAGCAGGACGAAGGGCGCGGCGAGGCGGGTCAGGGACACGCCGCTGGCCAGCAGGCTGTCGATCTCGGAGTCGGTGTTCAGCCGTGTCACAACCACGAACAGGGCCACGAAGAAGGCGATGGGCAGGGCCAGACCCAGATAGTGCGGCACCAGGTTGCCGCTGAGCGCCACGACGAAGCCGAAGCGGTCGTTGCTTTGCGACAGCAGGTCCAGCAGGCGCAGGGTCCGCTCAAGCAGCAGGGTGACGACGGTGACGCCCAGGCAAGCCAGCAGGGGCCAGGCCACCAGCCGCAGCAGGTAGCGATCCAGAAGGGTCAGACCAAAGCCGCTGAGGGGAAGCTTGGTCACTGGGCGCCCCGCCATTCGCGGCGAAGGTGGTCGGCGAGTCGCGATGCGGCGTCCATGTCCAGTTCCACCACTTCCGACAGGTTGGGCATGGCCGGCCAACCGGCGTCCCGGTACACGCGACCGTCGTGCTCGCGCTCGCCCTCATATCGCGGGATGACGTGGAAATGCACGTCGGGATCGACCATCATCAAGGCCAGATAGTTGATCTTCTGGTGATCCACCACGGCCCGCAGCGTCGCCTCGATCTGCTGGACAGCCAATTGCAGATCAGCGTACGCGTCCGCGCTGAGTTCAGCGAGCGATCGCGCCGGCTCCTTGCATATGAGAACCAAAGACCCAAATGTGGGTTGCTTTGGCCGCACAAGCACAAGCCAAAGGTCCGTCTCGGCGACCTTTGTGTGAGGAAAGCCGAAATTCAACGCTGTGGGATTGCTCACGGACCTGCCTTCTGGGCGGCCTTCGCCGCCGCTTCGGCATCATAGGGAGTCGCCGATTTTCATGAAAGCGCGAACCTTGCTGTTGGGCGTGGCCGTAGCGGCCGCCGCCGTGACGACAGGTTCGTCCGCATTCGCCCAGGCCTGCGAAGGCACGGGGTCGGCAAGACTGACGGTTCACGTCGCGGGCGTGCGCGCCGCCAAGGGCGAGATCGCGGTCACGGTCTATCCCGACGATCGCAAACGCTTCCTGGCGCCGAAAGGAAAGCTGTACCGTATCCGCGCCGCGACGACCGCGCCGGTGACCACGGTGTGCTTCAACGTACAGCCGGGCGCGTACGCCGTGGCGATCTATCACGACTGGAACGGCGACCGGGATTTCAACCGCAGCGTCATCGGCATGCCGACCGAAGGATTCGGATTCTCCAACGACGCCCCGACCAAGGTGGGTCTTCCCTCCTTCGAGGCCGTTCGGTTTGTCGTCCGGGGCGACACGGCCATCCGCTCGACCCTGCGCTATCTGAAATAGTCAGACGTCCAGCCGGTACTGGCCCAGGGCCCGTATCGGACCGCCCTCGGGCGCGAACCCCCGCACCACCACGCGAACCGTCCAGCCGTCGCCGGCACGCTCGACCTCCACGCCGTGCCAGCGTGCGGCGGGGTTCTTGCCCGCGGGCTTCTGCGAAGCCGACGGCGCGCACACCGCCGGGATAGAACCCTTGGGGCCGCGAACCGCGCCCAGAAGCGGCACGTGGGTGTGGCCGTGCAGGATCAGTTCCGCGCCGTGCTTTTCCAGAACGGCGCGCAGGGCGGCCTGATCGGTCAGGGCCTTACGCGGCGAGCCGCCGGGTGTCGGCGGGTGGTGAATGGCGATAATGCGGAACAGTCCCCTGGCGCCGAGCTCGTCGAGCATTGGGCCGAGCCGCTCAAGCTGCGCCTGCCCGCAGGTCCCAGTCGCCAGGAGCGGGGCGGTCGGCACGCCGGTGTTCACGCAGACGATGGCCACCTCGTCGCGGATGCGCACCTTCGGAAAGCAGTCGGTCGTCTTGTCCTCAAGCCATTCGGCCCAGGGATCGAACGCGCCACGTCCGGCCAGAGCGTCGTGATTGCCCGGCGTCACGGTGACGTCACGCGCATCACCCAAGCTCTCCAGCCAGGTTCGCGCGGCGGCGAATTCCTTGTCCGCCGAGAAGTTGATCAGGTCGCCGGTGATCACCAGATGGTCGGGATGATAGGCGGCCACGTCGGCGGTGATCGCGTCCAGCACCTCGCGCTTGTGCTGCTTGCTCCGCTTGCGTCGCCAGGAGGACCAGCTGAGCAGTCGCTTGGTTAAGGCATAGGCCGGGGTCATCGACCCGGGGGGCGACGGCAGGTGAGGGTCCGAAAAATGCGCAAGACGGTACAAAGGTGCGGGGTCGCTTTCTGGCAAGTCGGAGCGAACCTGCGTATCAAGTCGCCTGAGTTGCAAGGGGTGGATTGCTGGTGACGACCGTATCGGGCGCCGAAGAAGGCCGCCAGCCCGTCGGGCTGGTCGTGGGCGAGGCGGGTGTTCGGATTTGGGGAATGACCTCGACCGAGCGGCTGCACCGCATCTTCCGCCGCGTGGGCGTCGAGCCCGTGGCCGCCATCCCCGCCGACCGCGAGCGGGTGGTGATCCTGGCCAATGCCGGCTGGGTGTTCGATGAAGCGCTGCTCCGCGCCCTGTCCGTCCAGCCGGGCGTCGCGCTGGTGGACGAGGCGGGCGAGGTGACCGCCGTTTGCGTCACCGCCGCCGATGCCCCCGCTGCGGCGTCGGATCCCTCCGCCTTGCCGCTGAAGCGCCTGACCGCGCTGGAGCTGGGCTCGGCCTACAACAGCGCCCTTCGCAAGCGCGAGGCGCCGGTGCTGGAGCGCTTGACCCCTGACCGCGTCCGGGCGGTGGAGAAGCGCCTGTTCCAGGGCTCCTACAAGGGCGTCACCGACCTGGTCACCAAGTATGTCTGGCCCGCGCCCGCGCGTGTCGTCACCCGCTGGTGCGCCCTTGCCGGAATAACGCCGAACCAGGTGACCATGGCCGGTTTCATCCTGGTGCTGGCGGCGTTCGGCCTGTTCTGGACCGGCCACTTCGCCCTGGGCCTGGTCTGCGCCTGGATCATGACGTTCCTCGATACGGTGGACGGCAAGTTGGCGCGGGTGACCCTGACCTCGTCCAAGCTGGGCAACGTCTTCGATCACGGCATTGATCTGGTCCATCCGCCCTTCTGGTGGTGGGCGTGGCTGGTCGGGGTGCAGGCGGGGCCGCATCCCTTGCCCTGGGAAGGCCTGTTCCTGGCCATCGTCGCCGGCGGCTATGTGGCTCAGCGGATCGAGGAAGGAATCTTCCTGGCCCGCTTCAAGCTGGAGATGCATGCTTGGCGGCCGTTCGACAGCTTCTTCCGCCTGATCACCGCCCGCCGTAACCCGAACCTTATCCTGCTGACCGCGGCGGTCCTGTTGGGCCGACCTGACCTGGGCCTTGTCGCCGTGGCCGTATGGACGGTGATCTGCTTTGGCGTTCATGCCGCCCAGATCGTGCAGGCGGCGCGCGAGCCCAAGGGTTCGATCACCTCTTGGCTGGCCGCCTGATGATCCCCGGCGTCATCCGCAATCCCAAGAGTCATGGCAACCGCCAGACGGGTCCGCTGGGTGCGGGCGACGGTGCATGCCTGTTCGCCGAGCCTTCGACACCCGACGATCTGGCTGAGACCCTGCGCCGCTACGCCAAGGCCGGGGTCGAGCTTCTGGTGATCGACGGCGGCGACGGTACGGTCCGCGAAGTGCTGACCGCCATGCCCGCGGCCTTTGGCGATAGCCAACCGGTGGTCGCGGTGCTGCCCTCTGGCAAGACCAACATGCTGGCGCTGGACCTGGGCGCGGCGCGCGACTGGTCGCTCCAGGACGCCCTGACCAAGGCCGGGGCGGCCGAGCCGGCGCTGAAGCAGCGCGCGCCCATGCTGATCTCCTGGCCCGAGGGCGGGCATCCGCCGCTGCAGGGTTTCATCCTGGGCGCGGCGGCCTTTGTGCGCGCCACCAACATGGCTCAGACCGTTCACGCCTGGGGCGCGTTCCACAACGTCGCTGTGGTGGTGACGCTGGTGGGGGCTGTTCTTCGCACCCTGGCCGGCGACGAGGGGCATGCCTGGCGGGGCGGGGTGCCCATGCGGGTGGCGGCGGACGGTGAGCCGGGCTACGTACGCTCGCGATTCCTGTTCATGGCCACGGCGCTGAAGCGGATGCCTTTCGGCCTCAAGCCGTTCGGACAGCCGCGCGAAGGCCTGAAGTTCCTGGATATCGACGCCCCGCCCCATCGCCTGCACGCCGCCATCCCGCATATCCTGAAGGGCGACGCCGACGAGAAGCTGGCCGAGGGCGGCTATCGGCGTGGGGACGCCGAGGTGCTGAACCTGTGGATTCCCGAACCGTTCGTGGTCGATGGCGAAATCTATCCCGGCGGCGCGGTCGAGGTGCGGCTGGGCGAGCCGATCACCTTCCTCGCCCCATGAGTTCGCTCGCCGACCTTGTGGCCAAGGAACTGGCGGGATCGGTCCTGCCGGAAATCCGCGCCTTCGCCGAGCATCTGGCGACGCGCGAGGGCGTGCGGGCGGTGCTGTTCTACGGCTCCATACTGCGAACCGGCGATCTGGACGGGGTGCTGGACTACTACGTCCTGAGCGACCGTCCGGGCGGCCGCGGTCCCTTCGGCTTGGCCAGCCGATGGCTGTGGCCCGATGTCAGCTATCACGAGCTGGAGATCGAGGGCCGTATCCTGCGCGCCAAGGTTGCCAGCATGAGCCTGGAGCAGTTCCGGGCCGCCGCCGAGGGACGAACCCTCGACACCACCATCTGGGCTCGTTTCGTGCAGCCGACGCGGCTGGTCTGGACCGCGGATGGCGTGGCCGGGCCGCAGGTCGAGGGGGCGGTGACCGCCGCCGCCGTCACCGCCGCCCGCTTCGCCGCCGCCTTGGGTCCTGAACGTGGACCGGCCGACGCCTTCTGGACCGCCTTGTTCCGCCAGACCTACGCGGCCGAGCTGCGGGTCGAGGCGCCGGGCCGCGAGCGTTCGATCCTGGACGTCGATCCCGCGCGCTACGCCGAACGCCTTGTGGCCGCCTGGCGTGAGGATCAGCTGGATGTCGAGGAGAGCCCTGACGGCCTATCGCCGCGAATGCCGGCCGGCGAGCGCAGGCGCGTCCTGGCCGCTTGGGGCTGGCGCCGGCGGATGGGAAAGCCGCTCAACGTGGCGCGGCTGCTCAAGGCGGCCTTCACCTTCGAGGGCGCGGCCCGCTACGCCGCCTGGAAGATCGAGCGGCATACGGGCCTGCCCGTGCCGCTGACGCCGTGGCGCGAGCGGCACCCCGTCCTGGCCGCGCCCGGCGCGATGCTGAGGCTGTGGAAAGCAAAACGCGCCCGATCCTGAGGGATGGGCGCGTTCGCAAAGTCCGAAAATCGTAGCGTCTAGGCCGTAGCCACGCGCTTCACATCGCCTTCGATCAGGCCGAAGGCCTCGCCGACCTGCTTGAACATGGCGAGGACAGCGTCGATCTGTTCGTCACTGTGAGCGGCGCTGACGCTGGCGCGCAGCAGGGGACGCATGTCCGGCGTGGCCGGCGGCAGGGCCAGGTTCATATAGACGCCGGCCTTCATCAGGGCGTTCCAAACGCCGATGGCCACCGGCTGGTCTGGCAGGGCGATGGCGACGATCGGGTTGCAGGTGGGGCCAGTGACGAAGCCCATGGCGTTCAGGCCGTCATAGAGGCGCTTGGCGTTGGCCATGACCCGCTGACGCAGGCCCGGGTCGGTCTCCATGCGGTGCAGCGCGGCCGTGGTCGAGGCGACGGTCGCCGGCGGCAGGGAGGCGGTGAACATGTACGGGCGGCAGGTAACGCGCATGACCTCGAACCCATCCAGGTTCGAGACGCAGAAGCCGCCGATGCCGGCCAGGCTCTTGGAGAAGGTGCCGACGACGAAATCGACGTCTTCCTCAACGCCCACGACCTCGGCGAGGCCGCGGCCTTTTTCACCCAGGACGCCCATGGAGTGCGCTTCGTCGACGAGCAGATAGGCGCCCATCTCGCGCTTCACCGCGACCATCTCCTTCAGCGGAGCGATGTCGCCTAGCATCGAGTAGATGCCCTCGACCACGATCAGGCGATCGCCGGGAACGCCCTGCAGGCGCTTGAGGCGCTTGTAGAGGTCTTCAGGGTCGTTGTGGCGGAAGCGGATGACCTCGGCCATGCCCAGACGCGAAGCGTCATAGATCGAGGCGTGGCTGTCGGCGTCCAAGATCAGATGATCGCCGCGGCCGACCAAGCTGGAAAGCATGCCCAGGTTGGCTTGATAGCCGGTCGTGAACACCATGGCGTGCTTGCGGCCGTAGAACCGCGCCAGCTCGCTTTCCAGACGGCGATGGCCATCGAAATTGCCGTTGGCGATACGCGAGCCGGTCGTGCCGGCGCCGCTTTCGGTCAGGGCCTTGGCGGCGGCTTCAAGAACCGTGGGGTCGAAGGTCAGGCCCAGATAGTTATGGGACCCCAGCAGAATCGTGCGGCGACCGTCAATGATCCCTTCGGTCGGCGAAAGGACCTGTTCGAACTTCACGTTGAACGGATCGGCCCCGGCGTTGCGGATAGCCTCGTAAGCCTGAGCATAGGCCAGGTGCTTGTCGAAAAGGCCCATGTCCTAGCTTCTTTTCTTGAGATCTTTGATGAGGCTGGCCAGTTGGCCTGCGGTCTGGACGTCGGCGAGCCGGTCCAGGGGAATCGAGAGGTCGAAGGCGTCCTCAAGCTCCATGACGATGTTCATCAGGGCGAGGGAGTCGACTTCGAGATCGCGCATGATGTCGGTGTCTTCGGACACCTCGACGCTGCGGCCGAGAACGCTTTCGGCCGCGCGGCCGATTTCGCGAACGGTAAGATCAGTTACTGTTTCCAACGGTGACGCCAGCCCGGATGTGGTGAAGGTGTGCAACAGCCCCCGCTGCCGTGACACCATTGTAACAAAAACGTGGGCGGTTGAACGGCAAATTTAAAGGGGCGCCAACCACCCATTATTGCGGTACCACGCCACGGTTTGCGCAAAACCCTCTTTAAGCCCGTATCGGGGCGAAGGAAGTCTCGGATTGTGTTCTTTAAGCGACACCGACCAGTCGCGATGAAGGATTTCGCGGGCCTTCTCGGAGGTCAGCATTGCGACGCCGCTTCCTTTCGCCGCAAGGCTTCCGAGCATGCCGACAAGCTTTACAACGCCGTCGGGAAGCTTGACCAAACGCGGCTTTCGACCGACCGCCTCCGATGCGGCGCTCATCAGATCGACCCAGCTGTAACCGGCGAGATTTGCGTCGCACAGGGTGGCTAAAGCGCCAGGATTCCTGTCTTTGGCCAGGGCGACGATCTGGTCCGCGGCGTCCTCGACATGGACGAGGGCGATCCGAGCGGCCGAATCAAACACCGGTAAGAGCGGCGCCGTCGCGGCCGCCTTGAACAGGGCGAAGGTCTCCACATCGCCCGGACCATAGATCGCGGGCGGCCGCACGATGGTCAGCCGGTCGCCAAGCAGCTTGGCCGCCGCTTCTTCGCCCGCTCGTTTGGAGGCGGCGTAGTGGGAAAGCTGCGGCTCGCGGGCGACGAGGCTGGAGATCAGCAGGAAGCGGGCCGTAGGCGCCGTTTTCAGGGCGGCGTGGGCGACCGCCACGGCGCCATCCCGGTTCACGGCGTCGAATTCGGCGCGATTGCGGGCCTTGATCAGCCCGGCGCAGTGGATGACCACGTCGGCGCCGTCGCAGAGGCGCTCCAGCGCCGACGGGTCCGATAGCGAGCCCAGCACCACCTGCGGCTCGATCTCGCGCCACAGGGGATGGACCGGATCACGGCGCATCAGGACGCGGACGTCGAACCCTGCCTCGGCCAGGGCGCGGACCAGATGGCGGCCCAGGAAGCCCGTCGCGCCGGTGACCGCCGCCAGGGCCATGTCAGGCGGCCTCGGGCGCGAAGGCTCCGGCGATATAGGCGGCCTTGGCCTTGGACCGGCTCAGCTTGCCCGACGAGGTCTGGGGCAGGGCGTGGGAGCCGACCAGCTGGACGCGCGCCTCGATGCTGTGGCGAACGCGCAGGACGTTGGCGATCTCCTCGACCAGGGCGCCGCGCACCTCCGGGTCGGAGCTGCGGCACTGGGCCAGGACGACGATGGCCTCCTCGCCGTCGCCGGCCACGGAGAAGGCCGCCACGTCACCGCTGCGCAGGGTCGTGATCTCAGCCTCGGCGGTCCATTCCAGGTCTTGCGGCCAGATGTTGCGGCCGTTGAGGATGATCAGGTCCTTGGCCCGGCCGGTGATGACGATCTCGCCGTCGACGAAATAGCCAAGGTCGCCGGTGTCCAGCCAGCCGTCCTCGGACAGGACTTCGGACGTGATTTCGGGCTGGCGGAAGTAGCCGCGCATCAGGCTGGGGCCGCGCGCGAAGATGCGGCCGACTCGGCGCTCGGGCAGAATCGAGCCGTCGATGTCGCGCACTTCCAGCTCATGGCCTGGCAGGGCGGGACCGCAGCGGGCGAAGGCGCGCGACGGCGCTGTGTCGGTCCCGGGCACGGCGACACCGTCGTGTTCCAGCTTGTGCAGGTCCAGCACCTCGGCGACGAGGCCGCCATCCAGCGGGGCCATGCTGAGCGCCAGGGTGGCCTCGGCCATGCCGTAGCTGGCGAAGTAGGCCTTCTTGTCGAAGCCGATCTTGCCGAAGGTGTCGGCGAAGGCCTGCAGCGGCTTCATGCGGATCATGTCGCCGCCGATCCCGGCCACGCGCCACTTGGACAGGTCGATATGGTCGATGGCGGCGCTTTCGCCCCGGCGGGCGCAGAGCTCGAAGCCAAAGCTGGGGCTGTAGGAGATCGTGCCGCCGTTCTTGCTGATCAGGTCCAGCCACAGCAACGGCCGGCGAACGAAGGCGCCGGTGGGCAGCAGGTCGACCGACATCTGGCTGGACATCGGGCTGAGCAGGAACCCGACCATGCCCATGTCGTGATAGAGCGGCAGCCACGAGACCGCGCGGTCGTCCGGCTTCACCTTCAGGCCGTCGCGGGTGATGGCTACGGCGTTGGCCATCATGGCCTGATGGGTGACCAGCACGCCCGTGGGGAAACGCGTGCTGCCCGACGAAAATTGCAGATAGCAGGGGCCGTCGGCGACGATGGCAGGCAGATCGGCGTCGCCTTCCGGCAGGTCGCGGATCAGGCCGGCGGCTTTCACCCCGGCTTGTTCGGCCGCTTCCTTGATCCATTCCAGCATCGCCTCGGGGCCGAACACGGCGGCGGCGTCGGCCGACTGCAGCAGGCGGGCGATCTGGGCGATGTAGGGCGCGCGGCCGCCGAGAGCGGCGGGCAGGGGCAGGGGCGCGGGGATCAGTCCCGCGTACTGGCAAGCGAAGAAGCCACGGACGAAGTCACCGTCCGTTTCGGCGATCAGGCCGACGCGATCACCCGTTTGCAGGCCGCTGGCCAGCAGGCGCTTGCCCAGCGCCAGGGCGTCGGTCCGCAGGGTCGAATAAGGCAGGGCTTCGACCAGTTCGCCGCGCAGCGAATACAGGTTCATGCCGGTCACGCCGGTCGCGGCGTAGTCGAGCGCCTCGGTCAGGGTTGCGAAGTCGGCGAGGCGGATGGCGCGGTCGGGGGCGGTGGGGGTGATCATCAGTCGGGGTTTCGCTCGCTTTTGACAGCGCTATCAAGTGAATTGAGTTCGGGATTGAGCCGATAGCCGCGGCGCAGGGCCCATAGCATGCCCAGGCCCATGAGTATGCCGGCTCCGACGAGCGCCGCGCCGGCGCCGTTTGGGCCCCAGGTGCGGACGACGGGCACCAGAACGCCCAGATAGAGCACACAGACCGCCAGCCGCACGCGCAAGGCGGCGCCCGCCTGGCCCAGGGACACCAGCATCGGCTCCAGCGGCAGAGCCCAGATGGCGACTACCGCGGCGGCGACCTGCCAGACCATGACCTCCTGCGCATCGGCGAAGGCCGGTCCCATGACGAGGGTGAGAATCGGCCCGCCGGCGAAGATGGTGACCACCAGCAGAAGAGTGGCGACCCCGCCGCCCAGCAGTCCGACCTGCACCGCCAGCTTGGTCATGGCCGCCTCGCCCTTGGCGGCGCGCAGGCGGGCCAGTTCGGGATAAAGGGCGGGGATCAGCAGCTTGGCGGGCTTGGCCAGGGCGTCGGCCACCTGCCGGCCCACCCGCCACAGGGCGGCGGGGGCGGGTCCCATGACGGCGCCGATCACCAGCGTGACCACGTGGGTGAACATCACATCCACCGTGGCGCTGAAATTCGTCGCCCAGGCGAAGCGCCAGGCGTTGGGCATGCCGGCGGTCAGCGGGCCTCGCCATGACCAGCCGCTCAGCAGATCGCGGCGCTTCATCTCCAGGGCCGATACGCCGCACAGATACAGGAAGGCCGCGATAGTGCCGGCCGCCCAGACCAACAGGAACATCTCGACCGGGGCCTTCAGCCACCAGGCCGCGAGGCCGCCGGCCAGACGCACCGTCGAGCTGATCGCCGCCTGGGCCGACATCAGGTCGAAACGGTTGAACAGTCGCAGCAGACCCACGGGCGTCGCGGGGGTCATGGCGAAGATCGACAGGGCGTAGACGGCGGCGGCCGGCGCGAGGGCGACCGACCAGCCCAGTTCCTCGTCGAACAGGATCGCGCCGATGATGCCAACGAGGACACCCACCAGTCCGCTGACAAGGTCGAGAAACAGGGTGAAGCGCACCACCCGCTGGAAGTCAGGTTTGCGGTCCTCGGCGAAGGGCGCGGCGCCGTAGTTAAGCACGGTCTGCCAGGACTGAAACTTGACGCCGTCGCCAACCAGCTGCGCGAAGGCGTTGATCAGGACCAGAACGCCGAGGCCCGTCGCGCCGAGGGCGCGCGCAGCCACCGCCATGTAGGCGAGGCTGATCACCGCGTTCACGACCCGGCCGCCGAGGAGAACCCCCGCATTGGCCAGGACGCGACGCAGCAGGCCTGTCGTCTGGATTTGCACCCCTAGCGCCGCGGCGTGTCGCCGGACAGCTCGGCGACCCACGGATAGCGCTCGGCTTCCTCGCCGTCATAGCCGAGGTTGAACACCGTCGGACTGCGCGGACGCTCCTTGGGGCCGTACTCAGTGCCCAGCAGCTTGTCCGGCCAGAAGGTGATGATCCCGTAGTTGCCGTTCTCGTTGTGGAAGTGGTGCGCCATGTGCAGCACCTTGATCCGCGCCAGCCACTTGTTCTTCGGGATGTAGTTCAGGTGCTGGATGCAGTGGCAGAACTCGTAGAAGCAAGTCATCAGCAGGCCCGTGGCCAGGGCCGTGAACGCCGCGCTCCATCCGCCGATCAGATAGCCCACCGGCACGGTCGCCAGCGAGATGGTCGGCAGGGTGTTGGTCAGCGAACCGAACAGCACGTCCATGCGATTGGGCTGCTGATGGTGATCGTAGTGGATGCGCTTCCACAGGGTGGCGGACCACTTCATGCGATACAGCCACCGTCCGTGCAGGACCCATCGGTGCAGGCAGTACCAGACCACCGGATACAGCACCTGCGCCGCCACGAAGGCCGCCAGGGTGCGGATCGGCTGCGCGCCGGCGCCGGTGGCGACCGCGCCCCAGATCGTCGCCGCCGACAGCGCCAGATAGACGAGCACGGCGGGGTAGGTGAAATAGACCACCGTCAGGCGCTTCATATCCATGCGGCCCAGATCATAGCGCAGGGCGGCTTCGCGGATGCGCTCAAGCGCGGCGGGGGAGGTATCCTTGGTCATGACGGCCGCACTTGCGCCTTCTCGAGGCAATTCGCAACGGCCCGGGCCGCGCGAAGGGAAGAGGTTTCTGGTCGCAGGTCGAAGGTTTCGCTGAACCCGGCCTGTTGTTCGGGGATGTAGCGCGCCTTCTCGGCGAACGCCCGGTCGATGGTCGGCATGAGGTCTTCGACCCTCTCGGCGACCGGGCCGAACGCCCAATGCCGATAGTTGGGATCGTCACGCCAGGCGACGCCATGGGCGTTGAGGAACGCCGTCGGACGGGGCTTGCGGACGAATTCGTAGATCTGGCTGCTGACGTCGCCCAGATAGGCGTCCGCCGCGGTCGTATAGGTCATGTCGATGGTCGCCGGCCCGCCCAAGTCGATGCGGATATTGGGATGGTCCTTGAACTTCGCCAGTCTCGCCCGGTCTTGAAGATTCGCGCCGTCGAACAGACGCAGGTGCGGAGCGAAGATCAGGTTGTAGCGATCCTGGGCGGCGAACTGCTCCAGCACCTGCATGCCCCAGCCCGGCCACGAGCTGAGCGTTGGGTCGAAATGCGGGTTGTAGAGCACGCTGGGGCGGTCGTTTTCGAACAGCCGCTGCTGACCGATAGCCAGGCCGTCGACGAGGTCGAACTTTGGATAGCCGACCATGGCGCAGTGTTCCGCCTCCACCAGCCCGCAATCGACCATGCGGGCGTACTGCTTGGGGCCGGCCGCCATGACCAGGTCGAAGACCTTGAGGCGCGGCTCAAATGGCCCGCCCCGGTCGCCGGCGCCGTGCTGAGTATAGATCAGGGCCGGACGGATCAGGCCCAGGCGCCGCACCATGGCGGTCGTGCGCTCAGGCGTGACGATGGCGTCGTAGCGGGCCAGCACCCGAAGGTTCGCCGCCAGCATCACCGCCTTGGGTGGGGTCGAAGCGCCCCGGCGGCGCAGATTGCGCAGAGCGGCCGGCCCCAGCAGCTTCAGCTTGATCGGCGCCCCTCCCAGGGCGGCGATGGTGGTGCGAAGATAGTCGATATGCCCGGATGTCACGGCCAGGGCGTGGACCTCGATATCCGGCCAGCCTCGCGCCAGTTCGATGGCGATGGTGATGCTGTGGAGGATCTGGTGCTGCTGGGCGATATACAGGAACGCCACCTGACGCTTTCGCCGGGATGCGCCAGAGCGCCCGGACGCGCCGCTCTCGATCTGCTTCACTGACTGCACCAAGCCCCACCCTGAGTGGTTCATCCCACAGGCCGGAGCGGACGACAATCTGTAGCAATGCTCTAGCTGTGAGCGGCGCCTTCGTGGGCCAGCAGCCAGCGCTTGCGTTCCAGCCCGCCGCCATAGCCAGTCAGGGAGGCGTTGGCTCCGATCACCCGGTGGCAGGGGACGACCACGCCGATCGGATTGGCGCCGTTGGCCGCCCCGACCGCCCGTACCGCCGATGGCCTGCCGATGGCGGCGGCGAGGGCGCCGTAGCTGGTGGTTTGGCCTGGCGGAATGTCGCGCAGGGCTTTCCACACTGCTCGCTGGAATTGGGTGCCGGCTGTTTCGGTGACCAGACTGTCGATGACGGTCAGGTCGCCGTCGAAATAGTCGCTCATCGCGGCACGCGCTGGAGAGGTTGGGGCCCTGCGGGTCTGGATCCGAATGGGCTTTCGGTACTGCGCCGTCAGGAGCCGGAGCATCCGGTGGTCATAGTCGGCCCAGTCGATGACACGCAATCGGTCCTGGGAGTCGGTCAGCAGGACCATGCTCCCGGTCGGGGTCGACAGCGTCTCACTGTAGAAGGTCAGTTCGGTCATCGCGCGATTTTGGACCAGTCACCCTAGCGATGCTCGCGGTTTTCGGACGCGATGATGCGGCGTACAGACATGTCCGAAAACCGCGAGACACGGCGCGGTGCGGGGTGCAGGCTTCGGGACATGGATCTGGATCAAGACGCCTGCTACCGCGCCATCTGCACCCGTGACGTCCGCTTTGACGGACGTATCTTCGGCGGGGTGAAGACGACTGGCATCTACTGCCGTCCTATCTGTCCGGCGCGCACGCCAAAGCGCGAGAACATGGTCTTCTACCCCTCCGCCGCCGCCGCGCAGGAAGCGGGCTTCCGCCCGTGCCTGCGCTGTCGGCCAGAGACGGCGCCTGACCTGGGCGCCTGGCGCGGTTCGTCCAGCACGGTATCGCGGGCCCTGGGCCTGATCGAGGCCGGGGCGCTGGACAATGCCGATGTGGAGACCTTGGCCGGGCGGCTGGGCATGGGCGAGCGACAGCTCCGTCGCCTGTTCAAGAGCCACCTGGGCGCCTCGCCTATCGCGGTGGCCCAGACCCGGCGCGTTCTGCTGGCCAAGCAGCTGATTCACGAGACGCGGCTGCCCATGGCCGAGATCGCCCTGGCGTCCGGCTTCGGCAGCGTGCGGCGCTTCAACGAGACGTTCCAGCAACTCTTTGGCCGCCCGCCCAGCACCTTGCGCCGGTCGCAGGGCGAGGTGTCGTCCGGTCCGCTGGGCGAGGTGACGATCCTGCTGCGCTACCGCCCGCCCTATGACTGGCCCGCCATGCTGGACTTCCTGCGCGTGCGAGCGATCCCCGGCGTCGAGGTGGTGGAGGCTAACCGCTACTTCCGCACGATCGATCTGGAGGGCGCCCAGGGCGTGGTCGCCGTCGAACCGGCGGAGGTCAATGCGCTGAAGGCGACCATCCGCTTTCCCAAGCTTTCGGCCCTGCCGGCGATCATCGCCCGGCTGCGGCGGGTGTTCGATCTGGCCGTTGATCCGGACGCGGTAGGATGCCACCTGTCCGCTGACCCTGTGCTGGCGCCGCTGATCGCCGCCCGGCCGGGCCTGCGCACGCCCGGAGCCTGGGACGGTCTGGAACTGGCGGTGCGCGCGGTGCTGGGCCAGCAGATCACAGTGGTCGCGGCCATCAACCTGGCCGGCAAGCTGGTGGCCGCCCATGGCGCGCCGCTGAAACGGGCCGACCCAGACTTCCCCGGCCTGACGCACGTCTTTCCGACCGCCGAACGCCTGGCGCAATCGGATATCGCGGCCCTTGGCATGCCGCGCACGCGGGGCGCGGCCCTGTCCTCGCTGGCCGCGGCGGTGGCGGCGGACCCACACATCTTCAGCGCCCGCCGCAGCCTGGAGGAGGCGGTCGATCAGTTGAAGGGGCTGTCCGGGATCGGCGAGTGGACGGCGCAATACATCGCCATGCGTCAGATGCGCGAGCCTGACGCCTTCCCCGCCGCCGATATCGGCCTGATGCGGGCGCTGGCGGACGAGGCCGGGGTGCGGCCGACGCCAAAGGAGCTGCTGGCGCGGGCCGAAGCCTGGCGGCCATGGCGCGCCTACGCAGCCCAGCATCTTTGGGCGGCGGACGCGGCCTAGGCGGTCAGCTTATGCGTCGAACTTGGGACGTTCCTCGACCAGCTCCACGCCGGTGATCTCGTAGTGGATCAGTTCGGCGATGTTGGTGGCGTGGTCGCCGATGCGTTCCAGGTTCTTGGCGATGAACAGCAGGTGCGTGCAGGCGGCGATGGACTCAGGATCCTCGGCCATGCGCGCCAGCAGGCTGGCGAACAGCTGCTCGTAGTGTTCGTCGATCTCGGCGTCCTGCGACCAGACTTCGACGGCCTGGCTGACATTGCGCGAGCCGTAAGCGGTCAGAACCGCGCCAAGGCGGGCGGCGACCAGACGGCCCATGCGTTCGACCGGAGCGGCGAAGGGGGTCACGCCCGAGGCGCCGATCTTCAGCGTGCGCTTGGCCACGTTCTTGGCCAGGTCGCCACAGCGTTCCAGGTTCATGGCGATCTTCATGGCCGCGATGGGTCGGCGAAGATCCTCGGCCATGGGTTGGCGCAGGGCGATCATGCGGACCGACTTGCGTTCGATGTCGATGGCGAGGGCGTCGAGGGCCGGGTCGCGCTTGATGGCGCGTTCGGCCAACTTGAAGTCACTCTGGAAGATGCCCGACAGGGCGTCGTCCAGCTGGCTCTGAGCCAGGACGCCCAGCGCGATCACGCCCTCCGTCAGTTCGGTGAGTTCGTTCTCGAAGGCGGTGATGGTGTGTTCCATGTCAGGTCCTCCGAGGTCTAGCCGAAGCGGCCGGTGACATAGTCACGGGCGCGTTGGGTGACCGGGTTGGTGAACATCTGCTCGGTTGGGCCGAATTCGACCAGGTTCCCCAGGTACATCAGGCCCGTATAGTCCGAGCAGCGCGCCGCCTGGCCCAGGTTATGGGTCACGATGACGATGGTGTAGTCGGTCTTGAGCAGGGCGATGGTCTCTTCCAGACGCGCCGTCGAGATCGGGTCGAGCGCCGACGCCGGCTCGTCCAGCAGCAGGACTTCAGGCTTGATGGCGATGGCGCGGGCGACGCACAGACGCTGCTGCTGACCGCCGGAGAGGCCGAGGCCCGACTCCTTGAGCTTGTCCTTCACCTCGTCCCACAGGGCGGCGCGGCGCAGGGCTTCCTCGACGCGGGCGTCGGTGTCAGCCTTGGAGAGCTTTTCGTACAGACGCATGCCGAAGGCGACGTTGTCGTAGATCGACATCGGGAACGGCGTCGGCTTCTGGAACACCATGCCCACGCGCGAGCGCAGGGTCGGCAGGTCCAGGCTGGAGCTCAGGAGATCATAGCCGTCGAGCATGATCTTCCCGCTGGCCTTTTGACCCGGGTACAAGGCGTACATCCGGTTCATGGTGCGCAGCAGGGTGGACTTGCCACAGCCCGACGGGCCGATCAGCGCGGTCACGGCGTTCTTGGCGAACCCGACGCTCACCCCGAACAGGGCCTGCTTGGTCCCGTAGTGAAAATCCAGGTTCTGGATGTCCACCTTCACCAGTTCGGACGGCACCGGAACGATGGAGGTTTCGAGAGCGCCTTCTTGCGCCGGGTTGAGGATGGCGTTCATGAGCGACGGGGCTCCCTGGCGACGATGCGCGCGATGATGGTGACGGCCAGCACGGTGACGGCGATGAGCAGGGCGCCCGCCCAGGCCAGGCGGCGCCAGTCATCATAGGCGCTGAGCGCGTACTGATAGATGACAACCGGCAGGCTGGCGGTCGGCTTGCTCATGTTGAGGCTGAAGAACTGGTTGTTCAGGGCGGTGAACAGCAGGGGAGCGGTCTCACCGGTGATGCGGGCGAAGGCCAACAGGGCGCCGGTCAGGATGCCGCCGCTCGCCGAGCGCCACAGCACCGACAGGATGGTGCGCCACAGGGGGGTGCCCAGGGCCACGGCCGACTCGCGCAGGGCGCCCGGCTGCAGCCGCAGAACATCCTCGGTGGCGCGGGTGATGACGGGCGCGGCCAGCAGGGCCAGGGCCGCGGCGCCGGCATAGCCCGAGAAGCCGCCAAAGGGCGAGACCAGGATGCCGTAGATAAACAGGCCGATCAGGATCGACGGGGCCGACAGCAGGACATCGTTCAGGAAACGGACGACCGCGCCATACTTGCTGTCGCCAGCGTACTCCGCCAGCCAGGTGCCCGCCAGGACCCCGATTATCAGGGCCGCGGTCATGCCCAGGGCGCACATCATCAGCGAGCCGAGGATGGCGTTGCGCAGGCCGCCTTCCGAGCCGGGCGCGGGCGTGTCCTTGGTGAAGACGGCCAGATCGAGGCCGCCGA
The DNA here is from genome assembly GCF_027474405.1 of Caulobacter sp. NIBR2454. GTDB lineage: Bacteria > Pseudomonadota > Alphaproteobacteria > Caulobacterales > Caulobacteraceae > Caulobacter. Next base: position 2,891,827 of record NZ_CP114871.1, on the reverse strand, counting down.
CGCCCTGTTTGACCAGGGACCAGAGAATGGCGGCCAGGAAGGCCAGGGCGACGAAGGTCACCAGATAGCAGCCGACGGCGAAGATGCCGTTGGCGATCTGGCGCTGGATGGCGCGTGCCGATTTCATCAGTGTTGGCTCCGGCCGATCAGCAGGCGGGCCAGGCCCAGCACCGCGAAGGTGATGACGAACAGCATCAGGCCCAGGGCCAGCAGCGAGGAGGTATGGGCCACGCTGGTGGCTTCGGTGAATTCGTTGGCGATGGTCGAGGCGATTGTTGAGCCGCTGTCGAAGATCGACGCCGGGAAGCCATGCGAGTTACCGATGATGAAAGTCACGGCCATGGTCTCGCCCAAGGCGCGGCCGAGGCCCAGCATCACCGCGCCGATGGCGCCGCTGCGCACATAGGGCAGGGTGACCGAGGAGACGACCTCAAGGCGGGTCGCGCCCAGGCCATAGGCGCTTTCCCGAACCTGCGGCGGCACGGTCAGAAGCAGCTCGCGCAGCATGGCCGCCATGAAGGGCAGGATCATGATCGCCAGGATGATCGCGGCGGCCAGGATGCCCGTGCCATTGGGGATGCCGGTCACCAGCTTCTCCATCAGGCTTCCTGGAGGGGCGGCCATCATCAGCGGCATCTGGACATGGTTGGCGAAGAAGGGGGCGAAAACGAACAGCCCCCACATGCCGTAGACGATGGAGGGAATGCCGGCGAGCAGTTCGACCGCCGTGCCGATCGGGCGGCGCAGGACGGTCGGGCAGAACTCCACGAGAAAGATCGCCACGCCGAAAGCGACGGGCAGGGAGAAGGCGAGCGCCAGGGCGGCGGTGAGGATCGTCCCGACCAGCGGCCCAGCCGCGCCATAGACATCCGTCACCGGATTCCATTCGGAGGACGTGATGAAGCCCAGCCCCATGGCCTGGAAGGCGGGCCAGCCGCCGATCGCCAAGGTGACGATGACGCCGCCCAGCGCCGCCAGCAGCGCGGTGGCCGCGCTAAAGCACAGGGCCTGGAAGATGGGATCGAAGCTGGCGCCCTTGGGCCTTGCGGCGCGGGGCGCCTTCAGGCCCGGCGATGCGTCTGCGGTCAGGGTCATCTGCTTCTCACCGAAGGGGCGCCGCGAAAGTCAGGGGACATCCGCGGCCAAGTGGCGTCGCTGGGATCAGTTGGCGACAAGGACGGATTTGCCGCCAGACTTGATCTGGCTGGACCAGGTTTTGCGGATCTGGGTCTTAATTGCTGCGGGCATGGCGACGTAGTCGAGGCTCGATGCCAGATTGTCGCCGCTCTTGAAAGCCCAGTCGAAGAACTTCAACACCTCCCGGCCCTGTTCGGCGTTCGTTTGGTTCTTGTGCATCAGAATAAAGGTGGCGCCCGTGATTGGCCACGAGTTCGCGCCCGGCTGATCGAGCAGCAACAGATAGTAGCCCGGGGCCGACGACCACTTGGCGTTGGCGGCCGCGGCGCTGAATGCGTCGGCGGTCGGCTGGACGAACTTGCCGGCCCTGTTCTGCATCTGGGCGTGGGTCAGCTTGTTCTGCTTGGCGAAGGCGTACTCGACATAGCCGATGGAGCCGGTGGTCTGCTTCACGAAAGCCGAGACGCCGTCGTTTCCCTTGCCGCCCAGGCCCGTGGGCCACTGGACCGAGTCATTGGCGCCGACCTGCTCAGCCCAGCGTGGAGCCTTTTGAGACAGGTAGGTGGTGAACAGGAAAGTAGTCCCTGATCCGTCGGCGCGATGGACCACGGTGATCGGGATAGGGGGTAGCTTCACGCCCGGGTTCAGCCTGACGATGGCCGGATCATTCCAGCGCTTGATCTGGCCGCGAAATATGTCGGCCAACAACGGACCGGTCAGTCTCAGCTGGCCCGGCGCAACGCCCGGAATGTTTAAGACCGGAACCACGCCGCCGATGACGGTTGGAAACTGAATCAGTCCGCTCGAGGCGAGATCGTCCGGATTCAGCGGCTTGTCTGAAGCGCCGAAGGCCACCGTCTTGGCGGTGATCTGGCGAATGCCGCCGCCTGAGCCGATGGCCTGATAGTTCAGGCCGACGCCGGTCTGGCGCTTATAGGCCTCGGCCCATTTAGCGTAGACGGGGGCGGGGAAGGTGGCGCCGGCGCCGGAAATGTCGGCCTTCGCGGCGGTCGCGCCGAGGGCTGTCATCGCGCCAGCGCAAACCACCGCTATGAAAATGCGCTTCAGCATAGCCATCCCCTGCCGCTGTGACGGCGCCGAGCAGGCGCGTCTTAGCGGCGTTTAGTGACCCTCGGCGATGGTTCTATGAGTGTTGTATGATGGTTTGACGACGATCACCGTCGTCGGGCCCTTCCAAAAGTCATGAGGGCCTTATCGCGCGACAATCGGTCACGTAATCGTCATAAAAAGTTAAGCAAACCGTCATGTGGCTTCAGTAAGCCGGTACTCATCACAAGCGGCATTGCGAAGTCGTCGCGGCCAACGCGGCAAGAGGGGGGCGCTTCATGAGCCAAGCTAGTTCAGCGCGGCGGTCTGTCGCTCGGGGCGCGCTCATCGCGCTGCTGCTCTCAACCGGCGCGACCGGCGCTTACGCCGCCGACCCCCGCGACGCCGAGATCGCCGCCATGCGTGCTCAGTTGGAAGCCCTGACCAAGCGCCTTAACGCGTTGGAAGCGGCCAACGCCGCCGCTGCGATGGCCTCCGCCGAAGCCAAGGCCACGGCCGAAGCGGCCAACGCGGAGATTATCGAACTTAAGATCGCCAGCGACGCCACGGACGCCGCGGTCACCAAGCTGGCCGCATCGCCCACCGTTGCGATGTCGAACGGCCGGCCGACCTTCTCCACCACGGACGGCCGATTCACCGCCAGCATCCGCGGCGTGTTGCAGGCTGACGCCGCGATGTATTTCCAGGATTCGGCTGGCCCGATCAGCGTCGATCTGCGCCGAGGCGCCGGTTCGGGCGACACCGCTCGCGCCCGCGATCTGAACGACGGCGCCAACGCGAGACGCGCCCGCATCGGTATCGAGGGCAGGCTGTTCGGCGACTTCCAGTACAACCTGCTCTACGACTTTGGCGGCTCTGGCGCCGAAGACGCGGGGCGAATTCATGAGGCCTGGCTTCAGTACAGCGGTTTCAAGCCGCTCCAGATTCGGGCCGGCGCCTTCGACCCGCAGGTCAGCCTCGGCGCCAACACCTCGACCTCGGGCTCGGTATTCTTGGAACGCCCGGCTCCGGCCGAGACCATCCGTGGCCTTGCCGCCGGCGACTACCGCATGGCCATCCAGGCCTTGGCTAATGGTGATCTTGGCGGCGGCGACACGGGCATTTCCGCCTACTGGCTGGCCGCCGGCGCTGTTACAGGATCGACCGTCGGCACGATCAATTCGAGCGGCAGTGTCACGAATCAACCGTTTGATGAGCAGTTGGGCTTCACCGGTCGGGCGGCCGTCGCTGCCTTCTCCGGCGCGAACTGGCTGGCCCACCTTGGCGTGAACGGCTCGTACGTCTCGCGGCCGGCCGACGCCATCGGTCCCGACGCCGCCGGCGCCCGCTTCCCGGTCCAGTTCCGCGATCGACCGGAACTGCGCGTCGACGCCACTCGCTTGGTCGATAGCGGCGCCATCAACGCGGACAACGCCTACACCGCCGGCCTGGAAGCGGCCGTTCAGCGGGGCCCCTTCCTGGCCGAGGGCGAGTATTTCAGGTTCGGAATCGACCGCATGGGCAGCACCCTGTCCAATCCGAGCTTCAAGGCGTGGTACGCGCAAGGCAGCTGGGTGCTCACCGGCGAGCAGCGCGTCTACAACCGCGCCATCGGCGCCTTCGACGCGCCCAGGCCGAATTTTCCGTTCAACCCGGCTGCCGGCGCATGGGGCGCGCTGGAACTGGGCGTGCGCTATTCGGTGCTGGATCTGAACGACAACGAGGGGACGGCGGGCTCCGCCCCGGCGGCGAACGCCGTCCGCGGCGGCGAGCAGTCGATCTGGACCGTCGGTCTGAACTGGTACATGAACCCCAGCGTACGCCTGATGTTCGACTTCCAGAACGTCGAGATCGATCGCCTGTCGCCTAACGCGACGACGTTCGTCACTCCGGTCGGCGCTCAGATCGGCCAGGAATACCAGGTCGTTTCCACACGCCTGCAACTGGCTTTCTGAGGGCGCGGAACGTTTCGGGTCAGGGGGAGGTTTTAGAGCACCAAGAAGGAGCTCCCCTTGAAAGTCAGTGAAGTCATGACCGCGCAGGTGGTCACCGCCAAACCGGACACCTCGGTCCGTGAGATCGCCCGCCTGATGTCCGAGATCGACTCAGGAGCCCTGCCCATCGTTGAGGACGGCAAGGTCACCGGCCTGATCACCGACCGCGACATCGTCGTGCGCCTGGTGGCCAAGGGCGGCGACCTGGACGGCCCGGTTTCTGAGGTGATGAGCTCCGATATCCAGAGCTGCAGCGAGGACGACAACCTCGCCGACGCCACCGCGAAGATGGCCAACCATTCGGTTCGCCGGCTCGTCGTTCTGAACGGCGCAGGTCGCCTTACTGGCATTCTGTCGCTGGGCGATGTGGCGCAGGACTACGGCGCCAAGGTCGTCGGCGCGACGCTGGAGGAAATCTCCGCCGCGCCCGCCGACCACTAGAAGCGATCCAAGAACGAAGACGCCGCGCCCTCAACGGAGAGCGCGGCGCTTTTTATAGACCTAGCTGAGATCCAGTGCGTAACCGGCGGAGCGCACCGTGCGGATGGCGTCCACGGTCGAGTCGGCGTTCAGGGCCTTGCGCAGGCGGCCGACATGAACGTCGACGGTGCGCAGGTCGATATAGACGTCCGGACCCCAGACCGCGTCCAGCAGGCGCTCGCGGCTGAACACCCGGCCCGGATGCTGCAGGAAATAGTCCAGCAGCTTGAACTCCGTCGGACCAAGCTTCACCTCGCGGCCGCCGCGCTTCACCCGGTGGGCGACGCGGTCCATGACGATGTCGCCGTGGGCCAGCTGGTCGTCGGTCAGGCCTGGACGGCTGCGGCGCAGCAGGGCGCGGACGCGGGCGGTCAGCTCGGTCATGCCGAAGGGCTTGACCAGATAGTCGTCAGCGCCGGTGTCGAGACCACGGACCTTGTCCGTCTCCTCGCTGCGGGCTGTGAGCATGATGATCGGCACATTGCGGGTCTGGGCCCGGCCGCGCAGGCGGCGGCAGACCTCGATGCCCGAGACCTTGGGCAGCATCCAGTCGAGAACGACCAGATCCGGCGCGTCCTCGCCCATCCGCAGGATGGCGTCCTCCCCATCGGCGGCGTGGGTGACGCGATAGCCTTCCTTTTCCAGATTGTACTGAAGCAGGGCGGCCAGGGCGTCCTCATCCTCGACGACGAGAAGGTGTGGTTTCACAGCGCCAAATCCTCTTTGGGTGGTGAGTCGAGCGCGCTCCATTTGGGGCGCTCTGCGGTGATCTCTTCGCCGGTGATCTCGAAATGGATGATCTCGGCAATGTTGGTGGCGTGGTCCCCGATCCGCTCGAGGTTCTTGGCGATGAACAGCAGGTGCGCGCCGGTCTGAACCGTCGCCGAATCCTGCCGCATCAGCTCAAGCAACTCGCGGAAGAGGCTCTCGTAGTGGTCGTCGACCTCCTCATCCCGGCGCCAGACGCCGAGGGCGCGGTCGAAGTCGGTGACGGCGTAGGCGTCGACGACCTCGTTGAGGCGGGACGAAACCAGGCGGCCCATGCGCTCCATGGCGCGCATGATGCTGGTGGGGTCGGCGTCGGCCAGGACCAGGCTGCGCTTGGCGATGTTGCGCGCCAGGTCGCCGCAGCGTTCCAGGTTCATGGCCAGCTTCATGGCCGAGACCGCCCGGCGCAGGTCACCGCCGGCGGGGCCGTGCAGGGCGATGAAGCTGATGGCGCGTCGCTCGATATCCGCCTGCATGGCGTCGAGACGCACATCGCGTTCGATCAACTGGCGAGCCATGACCGTATCGCGCTTGGCCAGACAATCGACGGCGTCGGCGACCTGGGATTCGGCTAGGCCGCCCATTCGGGTCACTTCAGCGGCGAGTTGGCGAAGTTCATCGGCGCGGGATGCGTCCACAGCTGTCTCCGTACTGGGCTCTTAATAGCCGGCGCACATGACAGTTTTGCGACAGGTAGCGCTAGTGTGTGACAGGAAAATAGGCTGTGAATGTCGTGCCCTGGCCTTCGGCGCTTTCCACCACCAGACCCCCGCGGTGACGGTTGACGATGTGTTTGACGATGGCGAGGCCCAGGCCGGTGCCGAGCCGCTCGCCGCTCTTCTGGCCCTCGACGCGATAGAAGCGCTCCGACAGGCGGGGCAGGTTCTGGCGAGCGATGCCAGGGCCGTCGTCGGAAACCCGGATGATCACATAGTGGCCCACGGGCGTGTCGGGAGTCAGCAGGGACAGGCGCGCCGCGCCGGCGCGTGACGGGACGGCCGCCGCGCCAGCGGGGGCGAGCAGGACTTCGACCCGCACCTCGCCGCCGGTGGGCGAATATTTGGCCGCGTTGTCGATCAGGTTCTGCAGCACCTGCACCACCTGGTCGCGGTCGCCCAGGGCCATGGCGGGGGGCGAGGGCAGGTTGGGCGTGATCTTCACGCCGCGCTGGGCGTGGATGGGCCCGCTGGCGCTCATCACGTCGTGAACGGCGGCGTTGATATCGACCTCGCCCGACGGCGGGATGTGTTCGTTGAGCTCGATGCGGCTGAGCGAGAGCAGGTCGTCGATCAGGCGGGCCATGCGGCCGGCCTGGGCCGCCATGATGGCGAGGAAACGGTCGCGGGCGGCGGGATCGTCCTTGGCGTGGCCCTGCAGGGTCTCGACGAAGCCGGTGAGCGAGGCGAGCGGCGTGCGCAGTTCGTGGCTGGCGTTCGCCAGGAAGTCGGCGCGCATGCGCTCGTTGCGGCGGGCGTCGGTCTCGTCGCGCAGGATCAACAGCACCTGCTTCAGGCCGCCGGGCGTGTCGGGCAGGGGACGCAGCAGGGCGCGCCACCAGCGCGGCTGGGCGCCGTAGGTTTCATAGGCCGCTTCCGCTCCGCCATCGGCCAGCCCCTCGTCCACCGCTTCGAGCAGGCGGGGGTGGCGCAGGACCGAGACCAGGGGCGCGCCTTCGGCCGGAATGCGCAGCAGGGTCTGGGCCGCGGCGTTGGCGAAGGTGATCGTGCGATCCGAGGGATCGGTCAGGTCGCCGGCGGCGATCACCATCACCGGATCAGGAAGGCGTTCGACGATTTCGTCGGCGTCGGGCGCCTGGGGCATGCTTCAGACCTCGCCTTTAGCGCCGGCGGCGCGATGGAAGAGCTGCAGGCTGCGCAGGCGCGCGAGCTTTGCAGCGTCGTCCACGTATTCGGCGGGTGCGACAAACGCATGACCAGCGTCATAAAAATAGACGGGAAGGTCGGGGAAGGCGGCGATGATGGCGTCGCTGATCGCCGGCGGGATCAGTTCGTCGCGCTTTCCCAGGTGCAGGATGAGCGGAACCCTGGGCGTCTCGTCCAGGTGTTCGGCGATCTGGTGGCCGTAGAAGGCCGACACCGCCGCGATCCCTGTGCAGCGGCTGGCGGCCATCCACGCGGCCGTACCGCCCCAGCAAAAACCCATGACGAAGACGGGCGCCTTGAGCCAATCGATCGCCGCCTGGATGTCGCCGAGCGTGGCGTTCCAGTCGGTGCGGACGCCGAAGTCCATCTTCCGCTGGCGGGCTGCGGGATCGATGTCCACTTCGGGGAAGCCCCGCTCGAACCGGTCGAGGAGGCTGGGGACCAGCACCTCATAGCCCTGGTCGGCATAGGAGGCGGCCAGGTCGCGCAGGTGGGGCGTTACGCCCCAGATGGCGTGCAGGATCACCAGACCGCCCCGTCGGGCGTCGGTCGGCGCGACGTGGAAGGCCTCGAACGCGTGGCCGTCGGCGAGGTTGGTCAGGGTGACGACTTGGCCCATCGAGTCAGTCCGCGTTGGCGACGAAGAGTTCGCGGGTCAGACGACGCGCCTCCGCCGCGTCATGCGGGTCGGAGTCGGGGCGGCCGTCGTTGTTGAAGCCGTGGCCCGAGGCTTCATAGATGTGAACCGGCACGTCGGGGTGGTGGGCGTGGATCGCGGCCGCGACGCCGTCGGCGGGAATATGCGCGTCCTTACGGCCGAGATGGACGATCACTGGACAGCGCAGGTCGATGTCGGCGTTCTCGCCGACCAGGCTGCCGTAATAGCTGGCGGCGGCGGACAGTCCCTTGCAGCGCCCTGCGGCCAGCCAGGCGAGGGAGCCGCCATAGCAGTAGCCCACCACGAAGACGGGACCGCGCGGGTGCATCTCGTCGATGCAGGCCTGGATGTCCGACAGGGCCGTGCCCAGCGGATGGGCCAGGGCGTGGTTGCGACCGCGCGCGAAGCCTTCGGGGCCGTGGTCCGCGACAAAGCCCGGCTCATAGCGGTCGAACAGGGCGGGGGCGATGACCTCGTAGCCGGCGTCGGCCCAGCGGGCGACGTCAGCGTGGATGTATTCGTCCAGACCGAAGATCTCCTGCAGGACCACCACCCCGCCTATCGCCTCGCCTTTTGGCAAGGCGTGAAGGGCGGTGAACTCGAACCCGTCGCGCGGGCTCTTGAGGGTGATGGTCTCGGCCATGAGGCCTCCTGCGGGGTATCCTAGACGTTGAAGCGGAAGTGCATCACGTCGCCGTCCTTGACGACGTATTCCTTGCCTTCGGAGCGCATCTTGCCGGCTTCCTTGGCCCCCGCCTCGCCGCCGAGCTTGACGAAATCGTCGAAGGCGATGGTTTCGGCGCGGATGTAGCCCTTCTCGAAATCGGTGTGGATGACGCCGGCGGCCTGCGGACCGGTGTCGCCCACGTGGATCGTCCAGGCGCGGGCTTCCTTGGGGCCGACCGTGAAGTAGGTCTGCAGGCCCAGCAGGTTGTAGGCCTCGCGGATCAGGCGGTTCAGGCCGGGCTCTTCGAGGCCCAGGGTTTCTAGGAACTCGGTACGCTCGGCGGCTTCGAGCATGGCGATCTCGCTCTCGATCTGGGCGGAGATCACCACGGACTTGGCCTTGTCCTTGGCGGCGCGTTCGGCCACCAGGTCGGAGAACTTGTTGCCCTTGTCGGCGGACGCTTCGTCGACGTTGCAGACATAGAGGGCCGGCAACGAGGTCAGCAGCTGCAGCATGTGCCAGGCCTTTTCGTCTTCCTTGTCCACGCTGGCGGCGCGGGCCGGGCGGCCTTCACGCAGCTGGGCGAGAGCGAGGTTGATCAGGCGCAGGGTGTTGGCGGCTTCCTTGTCACCGCCCGACTTGGCCTTCTTCTCGATGGCCGGCAGGCGCTTCTCCAGGCTCTCCAGATCGGCCAGCATCAGCTCCATCTCGATGATCTCGAGATCGCTGAGCGGATCGATGCGGCCCTCGACGTGGGTGATGTCGTCGTCCTCGAAGCAGCGAGCCACGAAGGCGACGGCGTCACAGTCGCGGATGTTGGCCAGGAACTGGTTGCCCAGGCCCTCACCCTTGGACGCGCCGCGCACCAGGCCGGCGATGTCGACGAAGGTGATCCGGGCCGGGATGATCTCCTTGGAGCCGGCGATCTTGGCCAGGGCGTCCAGGCGCGGCTCGGGGACCGCCACGTCGCCGGTGTTCGGCTCGATGGTGCAGAACGGATAGTTGGCCGCCTGGGCGGCCGCCGTCTGGGTCAGGGCGTTGAACAGGGTCGACTTGCCGACGTTGGGCAGACCGACGATGGCGACTTTCAGGGCCATGGAGCACTCGCAGATTTGGTTGGCGCGCGACCTAGCACGGATGGGCCGTTTGACGAAACGGCGGGCTCCGGTGTCTCCGCTGGCCGTTTCGTGGATTCGGCGCGGGGACAGGCGAGGGGGCGGCGAGGACGAGGGTGTCCCAATCGAGGGGCGGAGATTACGGCTACGGCTCTGGTGACTGGGATTGGACGCGGTTTCATCCCACGATCATGCGCCCGCCGGCGCGGGGGTGGATAGGCGGGGCGCCGATGTCTCCACAAAGGGCCCGAGAGTCGCGAGAGTATCGGTCTCCACTGTCTCCATCCTGAGGAGCGCGACAGCGCGTCTCGAAGGGCGCAGCCCCTTGAACTCATCTGTAACTGTGCCGATATCATTCGCGCAGATTTCAAGGAGGCTCCCATGAGCAGCGTTCGTCCTGTCATCAAGCTGGTCAAAGGCGTTCCGACCTCGGACGGCGACGGCGTGCGGCTGACCCGCGTGCTGGGCACGCAGGAGGCGCAGATGTTCGACCCGTTCCTGATGCTCGACTGCTTCGACACCGCCCAGGCGTCGGACTATGTGGGCGGCTTTCCCGACCACCCGCACCGCGGGTTCGAGACGGTGACCTACATGCTGGAGGGCCGCATGAAGCATGCGGACAACACCGGCCGCGAGGGGATCATCGGCACCGGCGGCGTGCAGTGGATGCGCGCTGGCCGGGGCATCGTCCATTCGGAGATGCCGCTGCAGACCGACGGCCGCATGCGCGGTTTCCAGTTGTGGGTTAACCTGCCCGCCGAGCTGAAGATGAGCGCCCCCGGCTATCAGGAATTCGAGGCCGAGCAGATGCCGGTCGAGACCCGCGAAGGCGGCGTGACGGTGAAGGCCATCGCCGGGACCACCAGCGAGGGCTCGGTCGGGCCAGTGGGCGGCGGGGCGGTGGACGCGCTCTATTTCGACATCACCATCCCGGCCGGCGCGCGGTTCGAGGAGCCGGTGGGCGACGAACGGGCGGCGATGCTGGCGGTCTATGAAGGCTCGGTCCGCGTGGCCCATGACCAGGTCGACGCCCTGACCGGCGTGTTCCTGGGCACGGGCGGCCGCGTGGTGGTCGAAGCCAAGACCGACGCGCGCCTGCTGCTGATCGCCGGCAAGCCCATCGGCGAGCCGGTCTTCTGGCACGGCCCCTTCGTGATGAACACGCGCGAGGAGATCGTGCAGGCGGTCGAGGACTTCAACGCAGGGAAGTTCTGAGTCTCACGGCTCAGAACTCGCGAAGGCGGCGACGCGGTCGGCGAAGGCCTTTGGTTGCTCGACGTACATGAAGTGGCCCGTGGCGGGGACGACTTCGTGTAGGGCTCCGGGAAGCAGGGCCTCGATCTCGAGGGCCTGTTCATGGACGTTCTCGATGTCGACCTCGCCGACCAGGATCAGGGTGGGCGCCTTGACCTCGCCCAGGCGCGCCTTGCCATCGACCATGAAGCGCTCCTTGTTTCCGGCGCCGAAGTTGTGGGGATTGGCCTTGATCCAGGCGACCACGCGCTCGCGCGCGCCGTCGGCGTCCTTGGTCAGGATGTAGGGGTCCCTGGCCGCGCCCTCGATGTCGCCAGCCCTGAAAAGGGCCTGAAGTTTCAGGCCTCGCGTCATGAAGGCCAGGGACGGCTTGAAGCCCGCGACCCAGGGGCCGACCAGGACCAGGCGATCCACCGCCTCGGGATGAGCCAGAGCGAAGTCCACGGCGACGCCGCCGCCCGCCGATGAGCCGACCAGGGTGGCGCGTTCGATATTGAGCGCCTTGAGCAGTTGCTCCAGGTCCTTGGCGGGATTGTAGGTCTTGGCCTCGGTGGGCGGCGAAGCGCCATAGCCGCGGCGGTCGTAGCGCACCACGCGGAAGCGCTCGCACAGCAGGGGTTGGACGTCCTCATAGGCCGCCGAATGCAGGATGCCGTCGTGGATCAGGACGATGGTCCGGGGACCTGAGCCGCAGGCCTCGTAGGCTAGTTTGCCGCCGTCGACCTCGACGAAGCTCGGCTCGGCCAGGGCCGGAGCGGCGCTGAGCAGCAGGCATGCGGCGGCGATCGCCCGAACGGGCGTTGAAGAAAAGCGCATTGGGTGTCTCCGGTTTGAGGGGCGGCGGTCAGCCGGCCTGTCTGAGTTTTTCCTCGCCGCCCTCGGGCTCGTATTCGAGGATGTCGCCGGGCTGGCAGTCTAGGTAGCGGCAGATGGCGTCCAGGGTGGAAAAGCGCAGGCCCTTCACCTTGCCCGACTTGAGCAAGGACAGGTTGGCTTCGGTGATGCCGATGGCGCGGGCCAGGGCGTTGGAGCGAACCTTGCGCCGAGCCATCATCACGTCGAGGCGAAGAACGATGGGCATCAGACGAACGCCTCGCGATCTTCCTCGATCTCGCGACCGACCTGCATCACCTGGGCGATGACGAAGACCAGCAGGCCGAGGATGAAGGCCTGGATGCTGGAAAGATGCGCCCAGTTCTTATCGATCTCCCAGCCCGTGGCGCTGAGGAACAGATGACAGAGGAAAGGGCTGATGGCGTAGACGCAGAGCCACACGCCCACCTGGCCGATAAGCCAGCCGTTGCGGCGGCCAAAGACCTCGCCCTGGCCATAGAGGGCGAAAAGCTCGCGCAGCCGCCAGAAGATCATCAGGCTGGGCGCCATGCGCACCACGCCGACGGCCGCATAGGCCAGTCGGTGCGGCAGGGACAGGGTGTGGAAGGCCACCGAGTCGGCCGACCCCGTTCCGATCCAGACGGCGTTGGAGCCGATGCGATAGTCGTCGCCCGGATAGACGACAATGCCCGCGATGAGCACGGCCGAGAGCGCGCCCACCAGGATCAGCAGGCCGGTGAAGAGCCAGGACAGGGCGCGGCTGGCGACGCGCAGCCGGTGGTGATGCGCGGCGGTCGGCTGGGCGACAGGCGCAGGCTTGAACTGGACGACGGTGGTCATGCGATCCTCCCGCCATCATGGATTCAACAGAAAAAACTTTCTGTCAAACGATATGGGTGAGTTTTGCGCCAGCCTGCTGAATCAGCCCTGCGCCAAGCGGGCCTTGACGCGGTCGTAGAGTGACAGGCGAAGGGTGGCTTGCTCAAGGCGGTCCAGGGCGGCGAGGGCGTCCTGGGCTTCGTCGTTCAGTTCTACGGCGGCCTCCGACAGGGCGGCCCAAAGGGGCGCGAGGCGGGCGGCCGCATCGCGCCCGGCTGGCGTGAGGCGCAGCCGGCGCTGGCGGGGGTTGGCCTTGTCCGCGTCCCAGGCGATCAGGTTCGCTCCCTCCAAGCCGGCGCGAACCTGGCTGACGGTGGCGTGGCTGACCCCGAGCGCGGCGGCCAGCTCGCCCACGGTCAGGGTCTCGTACAGGCTGAGCAGGTTGACCACGCCGAACCAGCGCTGTTCGAAGGCCACACCGCTTTCGGCGTAGAGGCGGGCGGCGTCGCGGTCGATACGCTCCGACAGGCGACGCAGGCGCGCGCCGATCGCGGCGGCCCCAGCCTTGGTCGTATAGCCGCTGGGATCGTCGGAGCGGGCTGTCATTGACTTCCGTCGTAACTAGTTACAAGGGTGGCCTACAAGGTTAGGGTGGAGCCTTCTTCGTGAACAGGCGTGATCTTCTCATCTCGGGCGCCGCGGGCGCGAGTTTGCTGGCGACGGGCGCGGGACGGGCGGCCGAGAACGGCGCTTTGCTTTCGTCGTGGCTGGGTCGCTGGTCGGCGGCGTTCAACGACCCCGACCTGGGCGTCTACAGGCGGTTCGTGGAGACGCTGGCGCCCACGGTGGGGCCCTATGTGGACGACGATCTTTCGGTGCGCGAGACGACCGGCGGGTTCGAGGTGCTGTCTTCGCAGGTGACGGGGCCCCACGAGATCACGGTCTTCGTGAAGGATCGCGCCTGGGATCGGCGCTCCAAGGTCGTGCTGACCGCCACAGGGGGAGACAAGCTGGAGGACATCGCCTTCGCCGGCGCGCCGGGCGAAGGGACGATCGGGCGACTGGACGAGAGGGCGGCGGCGGCCGTCTGCGAGGCCAAGCTGCGGGACGAGGGACGGGCCGGCCGGTTCAACGGCGTGGCGCTTGTAGCGCGCGGCGAGCGTGTTCTGTTTCGCGCGGCCCACGGTCTGGCCGATGAAGCGCAGGGGGCGGCCGTCGCGCCTTCCACGCGATTCTGCATCGGCTCCATGGGCAAGATGTTCACCGCCGTGGCGACCATGCAGCTGGTGGAGGCGGGGCGGCTGAAGCTGTCCGACACCCTGGCCGTCCATCTGCCGGACTACGCCAACCGCAGTCTGGCCGAGCGGGTGACGGTGGAGCACCTGCTGACCCATACCGGCGGCACGGGCGACATCTTCGGCCCGCAGTACGACGCCAATATCGATAGGCTGAAATCGCCGGAGGACCTGGTGCGGTTCTATGGCGCGCGCGAACCGATCTTCGAGCCCGGGGCGCGGTGGGGCTACAGCAATTATGGCTTCGTTCTGCTGGGCGCGATCATCGAGCGCGTGACCGGCAAGCCCTATGAGACTGTGTTCCAGGAGGCGATCTTCACGCCGGCGGGCATGGCCGCGACCTCGCAGGGGTTCGCCTCATCCCGCCCGACGGCGAGGCCGTACACTGGAGCCCGGGCGACGGGCCTGAAAGCCCTGGCGCCGTATGAGGGACTGCCGGCGGGCGGGGGCTATTCGACGGTCGAGGATCTGCACGCCTTCGCCGTCAGCCTGCGCGCGGGACGGCTGGTCCGGCCGGCGACCCTGGCGGTCATGACCACGCCCAAGGTCGTCGCCGGATCGTCCCATTGGGGGTTGGGTCTGGCGATCCGGAGCCGCAACGGCGCGACCTATTATGGGCATGGCGGCAGCGCGCCGGGGGTCAATGGCGACTTCGCCGTCTATCGCGACTACGTGACGGTGGTCCTGTGCAACCGAGGGCATCCGGCAGCGCTCAACGCGCCCGACTTCATCGGGTCGCGCCTGCCGGCCTAGTCCTCGCGCTTGCGGGGATCGGCCTTGGGAGCGGGGGCCAGGCGCATGATCTCGGCCTGGTAGCGTTCGTCGTCGCCGGCGGCGGCGAAGGGCAGGGCGTCGGCGATGGCGTCGAGCATGGGGTCGAGCCACTGGTGCTCGACCTTATGGAAGTCGCCCAGGACGTAGTGCATCACCGCGTCCTTGTGGCCCGGGTGGCCGACGCCGATGCGGCCGCGGCGGAAGGTGTCGCCGATCTGGCTGGTGACCGAGCGGATGCCGTTGTTGCCCGCCGCGCCGCCGCCCGACTTCATGCGGAAGCGACCGGGCGCCAGATCGATCTCGTCATGGAAGACGATGACGTCGGCGGGGGTCAGCTTGAAGAACTTCATGGCCTCGCCCACCGCGCGGCCGCTCTCGTTGTAATAGGTCTTGGGTTTGAGCAGCAGCAGCTTGACCGGGCCGTCGGGCGTACTGACCGAGCCCTCGCAGGCCATGCCCTGGAAGCGTGAGCGCCAGGGGGCCGTGGACCATTTGCGGGCCAGGGCGTCGACGGCCATGAAGCCGACGTTGTGGCGGTTCTTCTCGTACTTGCCCTCGGGGTTTCCGAGGCCGGCGAGGATCAGCATGGCGGTTTCCCGAAACCTCGAAACGAAATCGCCCGCGAAGGCGTGACCTTCGCGGGCGATGAACTGTTCAGCCCCGAAGGGAGAAGCTTATTCTTCGGTCGCGGCTTCTTCAGCGGCTTCCGACATGGCGGCCGACGAGACCTTGATGTTGGCGATCACGAAGTCGCGGTCCATCGAGGGCTTCACGCCCTTGGGCAGCTGGATTTCCGACATGCGGATGGTGTCGCCGATGTTGTGGGTCGACAGGTCGATGATCAGTTCTTCCGGAATGGCGTTGGCCGGGCAGGACAGCTCGACCGTGTGACGCACGATTTCCAGCGAACCGCCGGCCTTCATGCCGGGCGAGGTTTCGTGGTTCTTGAAGTGAACCGGCACTTCGATCTTGATCGTCTGCTTTTCGTCGACGCGATACAGGTCGAAGTGGATCGGCTCGTCCGTCACCGGATGGAACTGGATGTCCTTGGCGATGACGGGCTGGCTTTCAGCGCCGTGCTTCAGGGTCACCAGGTGGCCCGACAGCTTGCCCGTGTAGAGCGCCTTGCGGAACTCGTTCGAGCGGACCTCGATCATCACCGGGGCCTTGCCGCCGCCGTACAGGACGCCGGGAACGTTGCCGGCATTACGGGAGGCGCGGGCGCCGCCGGTGCCGGCGCGCTCACGGACTTCGACGTTCAGAACGATCTCGGCCATAGGTCTTTTCTCAAAACGAAACGCCGCGCGTGATATCCGCGCGGTGACAGTCGGATGAATAGGGTGCGGCTAGATACACGAGGGCGCGGGACGTTGCAACGCCCCGCGCGACTCTGAATCGAAACGGGCGATCAGCCCTTCTTCTTGGCCGGGGCCTTCTTCTTGGCGGGGGTCTTCACCTCGGCCTTCACGGGAACGGGCGGGGGCGGGATGTAGGGCATGGCCGCGCCGGAGCTCTTGATGAGGCACTGGCCGGTGTCCATCAGGATGTGCTGGCCGACGCAGAAGACGTCCTCGTAGTGCGGCTTGGACACCGCCAGGCATTGATAGAGGTTCAGCTTGGCCAGGTTCAGGCACTGGCCGCCGGTAGGTTCGGCCAGCAGAGGCTGGATCGTCGCCATGTGGGCGTCGCCAGCCTCGCCCAGGGCGGCGAGGGCGGCCACGGCCAGGCCGCGGATCACCAGCGGCGAGTAAGGCGCCGGCGCCGAAGTGGGGGTCAGGCCCAGCGGCGCGAGGCCGGTGCTGACCTGATGCAGGCGGGCGGTCTCGTCCTGGGAGGGCAGGTGCGGGCGGGCGGACAGGGCCTTGGCTTCGGCCAGGCGTTCGGGGCGGTTGGCGACGTCGGCCTTGGACCACTTCTGGCGCTGGACGTCGTAGGCCGCCTGCTTGACCGCGCGACCGGCCATATAGACCTGGGTCCCATCGGTCCCGAGGGCGGAGATGATCAGGCCGGCGGCGGTGTCGGCCCCCTTGATGACCGCAGCGTAGGCCGGATCGCGCAAGATCTGCTGGGCGACCTGGGTGCGCTGATTCCGGTCCGCGGCGAACTCGCGGACGGCCGAGACGAAGGCGGGGTCCTGCAGGGCGACGACGGCGGCGTAGGCCACGGCGCCGGACATCAGCTGGCGGCTCTCATAGGCCGAGCCGGTCTTCACGGCCTGAGCGACCTGGAGGCCGTCGGCGAAGTTGGGGGAGATGGCGCCGGCGCTCTGCACATAGCCGCGATAGGCGGCGGCCTGCTCGACAACGCGAGGCGAAAGGGTGATCGGCGGCGGGATGTAAGCCACCGGCGGCGGAGGGGGCGGGGCGGGAGAGGCGCAGGCGGCCAGAACGGCCAACAGGCTCAGGCCCGCCAGGGCCTTAACGCGGCTTCTTGTAATCATCTGGCGGAGATCCCCGGAAAATAGAATGATTTAGCGCCGAATACGCGGCGGTGCGGGCGACAGTGTGACCGTGGATCGTTAACCCTGTTTTTACAAGCTGAGCCACGAGCCAAGATCGAACGCAAAACAAGCTGAGGCGTTCAACGCCTTGTGCGGGAAGGTTTCCGAACATTCACAAAGTGTCGAAGGCTTAATTTGCCTTTCACCGGGGTTCGGCCGCAAAATCTGGGCATTGAAAAGGAGACCTCATGACCGACGCCACCCCTGAAACCGTCATCGCCGCAGCGCCCGTTGCGGCCAGCGAAGACCGTCTTCTTCCGGGGATCGTCTACGCTCTGTACCTGCTCGGGTTCTCGAACGGGATCACCTTCATCGTCGGCGTGATTCTCGCTCACGTCCAGGAAAGCACCGCCGGCCCGAAGATGAAGAGCCACTACACCTTCCTGATCCGCACCTTCTGGCTGTCCGTGGCGGCCTTCCTGGTGGCGGGGGCGGTGTTCGCGATCAGCATCCCGCTCAGCTTCGTGCTGATCGGCATTCCCGGCCTGATCGTCAGCGGTCTGTTCATGGGCGCCATCGCGATCTGGTTCCTGGTCCGCTCCATCGTGGGCCTGGTCTATCTGGCTCGCGACGAGGCCTATCCGCGCCCCAACACCTGGCTGGTGTAAAAAGCTGTGAAGCCCAGCCCTTCCCCTCGACAGGGGGAGGGCTGATGGCGTTCCTCGCCTTGCAGCGCCCGCCGATCTCGGCCACCGTGCGGGCGATCTCGCATTTTCGAGGTCTATAGAGACCTGCCGCACGCCACGGGGCGCGGGCGGGTCAAAGATTTGGAACGCCGCCATGAGCGCCCCGGCCGATCCGCGCCTCATTCTTCGTGACGACGAGCTGGACTCCGGCCTGGAGCTGATTCTCCTGGCCGAGGCCGGCGTCTGGGCGGCGGTGGATGCGGCGCTGGAGGCGGAGGGCAATGGCCTGGGGCGTTCGCACTGGCGGGCGGCCCTGCTGCTGCGCCGGCGGCCGAGCGTGGGCGTGCAGGAGCTGGCGCGGCTGACGGGCCTGTCCAAGCAGGCGGCCAGCCGCACCCTTTCGGACCTGGAAAAGGCGGGTCTGGCGCACAAGACCGCGGGCGAGTTGGACGCGCGTCGCCGCCTGACTGAACTGACCGCGGAAGGCGCGGCGTTCGAGGCGCGGGTCAGCGAGCGCCTTCGAGCCTTGGTGGCCAAGGCCTATCGCACCGGAGGACTGGACGGCGTGGCGGGAACGCGGCGTATTCTGTCGGCCCTGGCGGGACCACGGGTCTCTATCGGCATTCGCCGGAGCGAAGCGGCATGACTCCTTTGGAAGCCCGTGACCGTCACCTGCTGGTCGTCGATGACGACGATCGCATCCGCACCCTGATCAAGGAATACCTGGCCCGGGCCGGATTTCGCGTCACCGCCGCCCAGGACGCCGCGGCGGCGCGCAAGCTGATGGACGCCTTCGACTTCGATCTGCTGGTGCTGGACGTGATGATGCCGGGCGAGGACGGGTTCGCCTTCACCCGCGCCCTGCGCGCGCGGCCGGGCGAGGCGGGGCGCACGCCGATCCTGATGCTGACCGCGCGCGATCAGTCCACCGACCGCATCGAGGGGCTGACCCTGGGGGCCGACGACTATCTGGCCAAGCCGTTCGAGCCGCAGGAACTGCTGCTGCGCATCGAGGCGATCCTGCGCCGGGCGGGGCCGCGCGTGACCTTGTCGGAAAGCCTGATGATGGGCGACTGCGCCTTTGATCCCGAACGGGGCGAGCTGACCCGCGCGGGCGAGCCGGTGCGCCTGACCGAGGCCGAGATCGAACTGCTGCGTCAGCTGGCGCGGGCGGCGCACGAGCCGGTGGACCGCATGGACCTGGCCCGCGACGCCGCCGACATCACCGGCCGGGCGGTGGACGTGCAGGTCACGCGCCTGCGCCGCAAGATCGAGCCCGACCCCAAGAACCCCCGCTATCTGCAGACCGTGCGCGGCATCGGCTACCGCCTGGCGCCGGATTGATGGCGTATGCCGCGACCAACTCCTCCCCCGTCATGACGGGGGAGGGGGACCGCGCAGCGGTGGAGGGGGCGACCGCCTGCACTGAGCCCGGTCACGCCCCCTCCACCATGCTGCGCATGGTCCCCCTCCCCCGCTTCGCAAGGGAGGAGAGGGCTTGAGACGCTGGATCCGGATTTTCTGGCCACGGATGATGCGACGCTACGTGCCGACCTCGTTGTTCGGCCGGTCGCTGCTGATCATCATCCTGCCGATCGCCCTGATGCAGATGGCGGTGACCTGGGCCTTCTTCGACGCCCACTGGGAGACCGTGAACAGTCGCCTGTCGGACGGGCTGGCGGGCGAGGTCGCCTGGGCGGTGGAGAGCTATCAGGACGATCCGCGGCCCGAGGCCCTGGCGCGGCTGGAGCAGAGAGCCGAAGATTCCCTGTCGCTGTCGATCGCCCTGCAGCCGGGGCGGGAGTTGCCGATCGGGCGGCGGGCAGCCCTGTTCGCGGCGGTTGACCGGTCGCTGCAGAAGGCGCTGTCGGCGCGGCTGGACCAGCCGTTCTGGTTCGACGCCTCGGATCGCTATCCGGCCTATGTCGACATCCGGGTGAAGGTGGACCAGGGCGTGCTGCGCATCATCGCGCCGCGTGACCGGGCCGTGGCGACCCAGGGCCATATCTTCGTGCTGTGGATGGCGGGGGCGACCCTGCTGCTGACGGCGGTGGCCCTGCTGTTCATCCGCAACCAGGTGCGGGCCATCGAGCGATTGGCCGAGGCGGCGGACACCTTTGGCCGAGGCGGCGACGCGCCGGCCTTCAAGCCATGGGGCGCGCGTGAGGTGCGCCAGGCGGCCCAGGCCTTCATCGCCATGAAGGCGCGCATCCAGCGGCATATCGAACAGCGGACCACCCTGCTGGCGTCGGTGAGTCACGATCTGCGCACGCCGCTTACGCGGCTGAAGCTGGAACTGGCCCTGGCCGAGCCCGGTCCGCGCATCGAGGCGATGAAGCGCGATCTGGCCGAGATGGAGCACATGATCGACGAGTATCTCGCCTTTGCTCGCGGCGAGGGCGGGGAGGCGGTCGAGATCGCGCCGCTTCGTCCCCTGATCGAGGAGGTCAGCGAGGGGGCGGCGCGAGCCGGCGCCAAGGTCAGCGTCGAGGCCGATCCGGACCTGGAGGTCGCCGTGCGGCCCAACGCCCTGAAGCGGGCGCTGTCCAACCTGGTCATGAACGCGGCCGTGCATGGCGAACGGGTGGAGGTGGCGGCCCATCGCAGCCCGGCGGGCGGGGTCGAGATCTGGGTGGACGACGATGGGCCTGGCATTCCCGAGGACCGCTACGAGGAGGCGTTCCGCCCCTTCAACCGGCTCGATGAGTCGCGAAACCAGAACGAGAAGGGCGTGGGCCTGGGCCTGGCCATCGCGCGGGATGTGGCGCGCGGCCTGGGGGGCGACCTGGTGCTGGACCGGTCGCCGCTGGGCGGGTTGCGGGCGGTGGTGAGGTTGCCGGGGTGATCCCTCCTGCCCCGTAGCGAAGAGACAGAGGAACCTCGCACTATCAACCGCTCATCCCGGCGAAGGCCGGGACCCAGATTCATCCAGAGCCTCAGAAGGGCTTCACCTGGGCCCCGGCCTTCGCCGGGGTGAGCGGATATCTATAAGCGTGCCTTCCTCCATCGAGGGGGAGAGTGACTACTCCGCCGCGACCGGGGCGTTGAAGCCCAGGACGGCCTTGGTCTCCAGGAATTCGCCGAAGGCGTGGTCGCCCCATTCGCGGCCGTTGCCGCTCATCTTGTAGCCGCCGAAGGGGGCCATCAGGTCGGGGCTGGCGCCGTTGAGGCTGACCTGACCGGCGCGCAGGCGCGAGGCCACTTCGCGCACCTTGGCCGGGTCCGTGCCCGACACATAGGCGGCGAGGCCGTATTCGGTGTCGTTTCCGATGGTCACGGCCTGATCGACGGTGTCGTAGCCGAGGATGGTGACGACCGGGCCGAAGATCTCTTCCTTGGCGATGGTCATGTCGTTGGTGACGTTGGCGAAGACGGTGGGCTTCACGTAGTAGCCCTTGTCCAGGCCCTCGGGCCGGCCGGGGCCGCCGGTGACCAGGGTGGCGCCTTCATCGACGCCCTTCTGGATCAGGCCCTGAATCTTGTTCCACTGAATCTCGGAGACCACGGGCCCCATCTTGGCGTTGCCGTTGGGGTCGCCGACGTTGAAGCCCTCGGCCGCGGCTTTGGCGATGCCGATCACCTCGTCCATCTTGGCGGCCGGGACCAGCATGCGGGTCGGGGCGTTGCAGGACTGGCCCGAGTTCATCATCACCGACGAGACGCCGCCGGTCACCGCGCGGGCGAAATCGGCGTCTTCGAGGATGATGTTGGGGCTCTTGCCGCCCAGCTCCTGATGGACGCGCTTGACGGTCGGGGCGGCGGCGCGGGCCACCTCGATCCCGGCGCGGGTCGAGCCGGTGAAGGAGACCATGTCCACGTCCGGGTGGCTGGAGATCGCCGTACCCACGGTGGGGCCGTCGCCGTTGACGAGGTTGAACACCCCGGCCGGAACGCCGGCGGCGTGCAGGATCTCGGCGAAGATATAGCCGCTGAAGGGCGCGACCTCGGACGGCTTGAGCACCATGGTGCAGCCGGTGGCCAGGGCCGGGGCGACCTTGCAGGCGATCTGGTTCACCGGCCAGTTCCAGGGGGTGATGAAGCCACAGACGCCGATGGGCTCCTTGACGATGCGGGTGGTCCCGCGATCTTCCTCGAACTTGTAATCCTTGAGGACGGCGATGGCGGTCTGGATGTGGCCGACGCCCATGGCGGCCTGGGCGCGCTGGGCCAGCCAGGACGGGGCGCCCATCTCCTCGGTGATGGCCTTGGCCATGTCCTCGTAGCGCTTCTGATACTCGGCGACGATGCGCTCGAGCAGGTCGATGCGCTCTTCACGGCTGGTGCGCGAGAAGGTCTCGAAGGCCTTGCGGGCGGCCTTGACCGCCGTATCGACATCGGCGGCCGAGCCCATGGAGATGCGGCCCGCGACCTCTTCATTGGCGGGATTGATGACGTCCAGCGTCTTGGCCACGGCGGGGGCGACCCATGCGCCGTCGATGTAGAACTTCGTATAGTCGCGCATCCGCCTGCTCCTGCCCATCGAGCCGCTGAGGCGCGGCTTCTGAATTCAAACAATCATTCTAATGATCGTTGATCAGGTGGGAAGGGGCGATCACCAGCGCAGGTCGGGATCGGCCTTGCCCATGGCCTCCAGAATTCGCGCACGCGTGGCGGGGGTCACGGAATCCGGGAGGTTTTCCGGGTCGAACCACTGGACGGCGGCGATCTCGCCGCGCGAGGTCATCGGGCAGGGGCTCCATTGATCGACGCGGTAGATCAGGACGTGATCGCCCCGGAAGGCGTGGTCGTTGGAGTGGAAGGACAGCAGGCGCGGACGGCCCTCGACCCGGACGCCGGCTTCTTCCTCCAGTTCGCGGGCGAGGGCGACCTCGGCCGTCTCGCCGCGCTCCATTCCGCCGCCGGGAAGGTACCAGCCGGGCAGATAGGTGTGCTCGACCAGCAGGACCCAGCCGGCCTCGTTGACCACCAGGCCGCGCACGCCGAGGGTCATGCTGCGGGTGACGCGGGAGAACACCTTGAACAGGGGACGGGTGAAAGGCTCGATACGGCGGCGCCAGGACATGGCGCTCCTATAGACCCCTGCGGGCTTGCCGTCCCGCTCGGCGGCGGCTAAAGCCCGGTCGTTATCCTGGAGTTTTCGACATGCTCGCGCTCGCCGTCATCTTCGGCTTCATCGCCGTCATCTGCGCCCTGAACTTCTTCGAGTTCGGCCGCATCGACTAGACCTTCCGCTCGCGGGGCACAGGCCCCGCGTTGCGATGTGAAAGGGCGGTCAGCATGACGAGGGGATGCGCCCTGGTCACCGGGGCGGCGCGCAGGATCGGCCAGGCGCTGGCCATCGAAGCCGCGCGCGCCGGCTATGACGTCGTCGTCCACCATCGCGGGGCCGCCTCGGAGGCGGCCGACACCGTCACCCAGATCCAGGCCCTCGGCCGCAAAGCCTTCGTCGTCCAGGGCGACCTGACGGACGATGTGGAGCGCGGCGCCCTGCTGTCGGCGGCCGACGGCCCGCTGACCCTGCTGGTCAATTGCGCCTCGCTGTTCCAGGACGACCGGATCGAGACCCTGACCGGCGAAAGCCTGGACGCGCACCTAGATACGAATCTGCGGGCGCCGGTGCTGCTGGCCCAGGCGTTCGCCGCGCAACTGCCCGCCGACGCCGAGGGGCTGATCGTCAATATCGTCGACCAGCGGGTTTGGCGGCCCAATCCGCAGTTCTTCAGCTACAGCCTGTCCAAGGCGGGCCTGTGGTGGGCGACCCAGACCCTTGCCCAGGCCCTGGCGCCGCGCATCCGAGTCAACGCCATCGGGCCGGGCCCGACCCTGGCCTCGATCCATCAGCGCAATGGCGAGTTCGAGCACGAAGCGGCCAATGTCCCGCTGGGAAAGGCGGCGTCGCCCGACGAGATCGCCGGTGCGCTGCGCTACCTCATTGACGCAAGGTCGGTCACGGGCCAGATGATCGCCGTCGATGGCGGCCAGCATCTTTCCTGGCGGACGCCCGACATCCTCGGCGCGTGAAAGGCCGGATCGTGACCGCCCCCAGCCCCCAGTTTCCGACTGACCAAGGCCCCGCCGCTCGCGTGGTGGGCGTGAAGGTGTTCGTGCGCGGCTTGGCCGTGGAGGCCGAGATCGGCGTCTACAAGCACGAGCACGGGCGGCTTCAGCCGCTGGTGGTGGATGTGGAGATGGACGTGGCCGCTTCGGGCTTCGAGCGGCTGGCCGACACTGTGAATTACGAGACGGTGGGCGAGGCGGCGCGGGCCATCGTCGCCGAGGGGCGAATCGACCTGGTCGAAACCTTCGCCGAGCGGCTGGCCCAGGCCTGCCTGAGCGATCCGCGGGTGACGCGGGTGCGGGTGCGGGTTGAAAAGCCGTTGGCCCTGGCCCCGCACGCCCAGGCGGCGGGCGTGGAGATCACGGCGGTTCGGGGATAGTGCGTCCTTCGAGACGCGGATATTGTCCGCTCCTTAGGATGACGGATTCTGTAGCAAATCTAGCGTCGTCAGGCTGAGGAGCGCGTCAGCGCGTCTCGAAGCCCGCACGATCAGTCAAACAGCTTGGACACCGACTCTTCGTTGGCGATGCGGCGGATGGCTTCGCCGATCAGCGGGGCGCAGGAGACCAGGCGGACCTTGCCGCAGGTGTCCAGCGACTGTTCCGGCTGCTCGATGGAGTCGGTGACCACCAGTTCTGTCAGAACCGACTTGCCGATCCGGTCATAGGCCGCGCCCGACAGCACGCCGTGGGTGACATAGGCCGCCACGTCGGCCGCGCCGTTGGCCATCAGGGCCTCGGCGGCGTTGCACAGGGTGCCGGCGCTGTCGGCGATGTCGTCGAACAGGATGCAGCGGCGGCCCTGGACGTCGCCGATGATGTTCATCACTTCGCTCTGGCCGGGGCCTGAGCGGCGCTTGTCGACAATGGCCAGGTCGGCGTCGAGACGCTTGGCCAGGGCGCGGGCGCGAACCACCCCGCCCACGTCGGGCGAGACGATCATCAGCTCGTCGGTCTTCTTGTAGTTTTCGCGGATGTCGGCGGCCAGCAGCGGGGTCGGCAGCAGGTTGTCCGTGGGGATGTCGAAGAAGCCCTGAATCTGGCCGGCGTGCAGGTCCATGGTCAGGACCCGGTCGGCGCCGGCGCGGGTGATCAGGTTGGCCACCAGCTTGGCCGAGATCGGGGTGCGGCCGCCAGTTTTGCGGTCCTGGCGGGCGTAGCCGAAGTAGGGGACGACAGCGGTGATCCGCTTGCCCGACGCGCGCTTGAGCGCATCGATGCAGATCAGCAGCTCCATCAGGTTGTCGTTGGCGGGGTAGCTGGTCGACTGGATGATGAAGACGTCCTCGCCGCGGACGTTCTCGTCGATGGTGACGAAGACCTCGTTGTCGGCGAAGCGCCGGACCTGCGCCTTGGTCAGGGGCAGGTCCAGATAGTCGGCGATAGCGCCCGCGAGAGTACGGTTGGAGTTGCCAGCCAGCAGCTTCATCGGGGCCCGTCGTAGAAGTGTTGTGGTTGTTGCGCGGCTTCTAGCAGGGAGTCAGGCGCGAGCAACCCCAAGAAATTCAGGTAAGCATAATCGCCGACAGCAGGCGGCCGTAGTCGCCCTCGCCTCGCAGCACGGCGCGGCGGTTGGAGAAGAACCATTCTTCCTCTGCGCAGGTGTCGCGGCCGACCCATTCGCGTTGCTCGACCCCGGCGGTGCGCAGGCGCTCCAGCACGAAGGCGGGCAGGTCGAACTGGCGCTTGTCGGGCGCGGCGCCCGGCGAGAAGAACTGTTCCGAACCCGGGGCGTCGGCGGCGAAGCGCTCGAAGAAATCCAGGCCGACCTCATAGGATTCGCGGCCGATGCAGGGGCCGACGGCGGCGATCATGTTCGCCGGATCGGCGCCGAGGCCGACCATGGTGTCCACCGCCGACTGCACCACCCCGTCGAGGGCGCCGCGCCAGCCGGCATGGGCCGAGGCCACGATGCGCGCCACGGGATCGACGATCAGCACCGGCGCGCAGTCGGCCGACAGGGCGCCGCAGATCACGCCAGGGGTCTTGGAGACGATGGCGTCGCCCTCCGGCCGCGCGTCGCCCCAGGAGCCGTCGGCGACGATGGCGATGGTCGAATGAATCTGGAAGCAGGTGTCGAGATCGCCGGGCTCGCCCCCGAAATGGGCGGCGGCGCGGGCGCGGTTCTCGGCCACGTCGGCGGGTTCGTCCTTGGAGCCCCGGCCGATGTTCAGGCTGTCATAGAGGCCCATGGAGACGCCGCCCTTGCGGGTGAAGAAGGCGTGGCGGACGCCGGGGACGGCGGCGAGCAGGGCGGACTGGACGCGGGGCAGTTCGGTCACAGCGATCAGGCCTCTTCGAAACCGGGGGGAGCGACATTCTGGGAATGAACGCACGCCGCCTTGAAAAGAGTCCCCATCTGATCGGGTTCGACAAGGCGGGCAAGCTGACGCTCGAGGGTTTCGAACTGGTCCGGACGGGCGGCGGCGAGGGCGGCGGCGCGTTGTTCGATCCCCAGGCGGGCCAGGAATAGCCTCTGGGGCAGGATGGGGGCGGTCTGGGCGCCGGCTTGGCGCGCGGCGGCCAGGACGGCGGGAAAGTCGGCGTGGACGGTCAGGTCGGCCTGGCCAGGGCAGGCGAGGGGGTCGACCTTCTGGTGGGCCTTGAGCGCCTGCAGGGTGTCGCCGGGACTGGGGGCATCGCGGCCGTAGTCAATGAGCAGGGCGACGCCACCGTCGCGGGCTATGCGCTCGCCGAGCATGGCGCCGAAGGCCTGCTGGACCGGCGAGGTTTCGAAGACCATGCCTAGCGAAACCTCGGACGCGGTCGGCGCGGAGGCGGGCGGACCGAGCCGGAAGGCCAGTTCGCCGGCGTCGTCCAGAGCCACAAGCCGCTCAGCCCATCCTTGCCCGGTGCGCACGAATTGCCGGGCTGGAAGGCAGTCGAGAAGCTCGTTGGACACCAGGATCAGGGGGGCGTCGCCGGGGACCTGCTCGACGCTGTCGGCCCATCGCGGCGTCAACGGACCGCCGGCCAGGCGTTCGGCTTGCAGCGCGCGGAGGGGCGGCGAGGTCTCGACCAGCCACAGGTCGGCGGCGGCGAGGAAGCCGGGGGCGAGCCGGGCGGCCCGCAGCAGATCGCTCATCAGCGTGCCGTCGCCGGGACCGGCTTCCACAAGGCGGAAGGCGGCGGGGGAGCCCAGACGGCTCCACGTCTCGACGCACCACAAGCCTATCAACTCGCCGAACATCTGGCTGACCAGGGGGGCGGTGATGAAGTCGCCGCCGGCGCCCAGGGCGGGCCGCGTCGCGTAATAGCCGTCCTGTGGATCGTGCAGGCAGCGCAGCATGTAGTCGGCGACGCTGATCGGGCCCGTCGCCGCGATCTCGGCGATCAGGCGATCACGCAGGCTCACGTTTCGGCTCGCGCAAGGCCAGGGCGATCAGGACGAGGCCGGCGACCAGCATGGGCAAGGACAGCATCATTCCCATGGTCAGGCCGAGCGGGAAGTCGGGCATGAAGGCGTCTGGCTGGCGCACGTTCTCCAGGCTGGCGCGGAACACCGCGTAGCCCACCAGGAACAGGCCCGCGACCCCGCCGCGCCGCTGCAGCCACATCCACTTGTGAGTGGTCAGGCGCAGGATCAGGAACAGGGCCAAGCCCTCCAGCAGCGCCTCATACAGCTGGCTGGGGTGGCGCGGATAGGGGCCGGCGCCCGGGAAGATGACGCCCCAGGGAACGTCGGTGGTGCGGCCCCACAGTTCGGCGTTGATGAAATTGGCCAGGCGGCCGAAGAACAGGCCGAACGGCACGGCGGGCGCCACCAGATCGCCCAGCCGGCGAATGTCGATCTTGTTCAGGGCGGCGAAGATGATCACCGCGACGGCCACGCCCAGGCAGCCGCCATGGAAGCTCATGCCGCCGTTCCAGACCTGGAGAATCTCGATGGGGTTCTGGGTGATCAGGGACGGATTGTAGAACAGCACATAGCCCAGACGCCCGCCGCCGATGACGCCCAGGGTGATCCACAGGATCAGGTCGTCGATCTTTTCGGGGGTGATGGTCGGCGTCTGGCCACCCCACAGGCGCGGGTTCTTGACCAGGCCGACCGCATAGCGCCAGCCGAGCAGAATGCCGGCCACATAGGCCAGGGCGTACCAGCGGATCGCGAAGGGCCCGATCTGGATCAGGATGGGGTCGAGGAATTCGGGAAAGGGCAAGGCCTGGGTCCTGTGCGGTGAGACGCCGCAGCAACCTGTAACGGCAAAGGCCTTCGCTTTCACCTGCCCTTTCCCATATAGGGACGGGAGGGGCGCCTTATCGGTCCCGAAAAGAGCCGCACGATGCAGACCCAGAACCCTTTTCTCGACGAATTCGCCAAGCTGACCACGGCCGCCATGGGCATCGCCCAGGCCGCCGGTGAAGAAGCCAAGACGGCGTTCCGCGCCCAGGCCGACAAGTTCGCCGCCGAGTTCGATCTGGTTCGTCGTGACGACTTCGACGCGCTGAAGGCCGAAGTGGCCGCCCTGCGCGCCGAACTGGACGCCCTCAGGGGCGGGGCGCCCACGGCCGCCGCCGCGGCCAAGCCGGCCCGCAAGAAGCCCGCCCCAAAGGCGGACTGATTCCTCCACTGAAAGCTGGCTCGCGCCTTGCAAGAAGCGCGTTGTGACGGCCGCGAAGCAGTCTAGCCTTCGGTGTTAAGGGGTGATTCACCTTACGCCGGGTCCGCGGCGCGCTCACCTCTTGCAAGGGGAACAGGGATGTCGATGGACACGCAAGCAGACGACGAAGACGCCTTCATGGCGCTCGATCCGCTGGACGTGGTCGAGCATGTGCTGGCGTCCGAAAACCTGACCTTTGACCGGACCGAAGACGGCGATCTCGCCTTCGCCCTGGCGGGTGACTGGAAGGACTACGAGCTGTGGTTCGCCTGGCGCCCCGAAGCCGAATGCCTGCAGCTGTGCCTCTCGCTGGACCTGCGCGCTTCCAAGACCAAGCGCCCGGCGGCCTATGAACTTCTCAGCCTGATCAATCAGCGCTGCTGGCTGGGCCATTTCGAGATCTGGGCCGAGGACGGCGAGGTGGTGTTCCGCCACTCGATGTCCCTGCCCAGCAGCGACCGCCCCACCCTGGGTCAGGCGGCGTCGATGATCGACGCGGCCATGGAGGCGGCCGACCGCTTCTATCCGGCGTTCGACTTCCTGCTGCACAAGGCCAAGACCCCGGACGAGGCCATGGCCGCCTGCATGTTCGAGACGGTCGGCCAAGCCTGATCTTTGTCGCGGAACGGAGAAATGGGGTTTAAGACGACCCCATGACTCCAATTCTCCTGCTGGGCGCGGGCCGCATGGGCGGCGCCATCATCGACGGCTGGCGCCTGACGGGCGCCGTCTCGACCTCCGACCTGATTATTCGCGACCCCAACCTCGACGAGACCTTCGTCGCGTCGGGCGCGCAGCTCAATCCCGATCCCAAGGTTCTCAAGACCGCCAAAACCGTGATCCTAGCGGTGAAGCCGCAGGTGTGGCGCGCCGTGGCCGAGGATGTCTCCGGCCTGCTGGCCAAGGACGCGGTGATCGTCTCCATCGTCGCGGGCGTCTCGTCCCAGGACCTCAGCCAAGCGTTCGGCGATCGCGTCGTGGCGCGGGTCATGCCGACCACAGCCGTGGCCGTCGCCAAGGGCACGGTCAGCGTCTATGCGACAACGCCGGAAGCACGCGCCCTGGCCCACCAGTTGTTCGATCCCATCGCCACGACGGTTGATCTGACCGATGAGGGCCTGATGCACGCCGCGACGGCGGTGTCGGGCTCGGCGCCAGCCTATCTGTACGCCCTGGTCGAGGCGTTGGAAGGCGCGGGCGTGAGCCAGGGTCTGACGCCGGAGGCGGCGGCCGAACTGGCGCGCTCCACCATAGTCGGGGCCGCGGCCCTGATGGGCGCCTCCGACACGCCGCCGGCCGAATTGCGCCGGCAGGTGACCTCGCCCAACGGCACCACCCAGGCGGCGCTGGATATCCTGCTGGGCGAGAACGGCCTGCCCCGGATGATGACCCACGCGGTCACCGCCGCCGTGAAGCGCTCGCGCGAACTGGGCTGATCCCCAAAAGAATAGGGCGGCCCGGATTGCTCCGGACCGCCCAGCTTTCAGTCTGACGTCTGACGCGTCTTTCAGCTTGTCGCGTGGAGGCCGCCGAAACCGGCCGCCACTTTCGGCTGCCACGCTCCTAGAACTTGGCCCGCAGGGTCACGCCGTAGGTGCGCGGGGCGCCGAGGAAGGCGTCGTAGCCGCCGCTTTGCAGCGGGGCGTCGTAGCCGACCTGATAGTATTCTTCGTCCAGCAGGTTCTGGGCCCACAGCTCGGCGGTCCAGCGCTCGTCCTGGGTGCCGACCGCGATACGGCCGTTCAGGAGCCACATCTCAGGCTGCACCTTGGCTGGGTGCAGGTCCGAACCGGTGTTGAAGGTCGAGCTGTACTTGGCGCTGAGGCTGGTGCGCATCATCAGCGTGTCGCCGAGGTTGCGCTTGTAGCTGGCGGCCATCGAACCCGACCACAGCGGGGCGAAGGACAGGCGAGCGTTCGGCAGGCGCGGCGAAACGCCGGGGCCCGGGGTGAACTGGCCGTACTCGGTCAGGGCGTAGGTGACGCCGCCCTGCAGGGTCAGGCCGTCAAGCGGCGTGAACCACAGCAGGTCGGTGTCGACGCCGACGGATTTGACCTTTGGGATCGAGGTGACGATGTAGCTGGTGCCAGTGAAGGCGTTCAGCTGGAAGCCGGTGAACTCCTGGTGGAAGGCGGCGGCGTTCAGCGACAGCGTGCGGTTCAGCCAGCTGGTCTTGGCACCGAGCTCCCAGGAATCGACCATTTCTTCGGCGAAGGCGGTGTCGGGATTGACCACGCCCAGACCGATGCGGGCGCGGTCGAGGTTGAAACCGCCCGCCTTGTAGCCGCGCGCGAACGAGGCGTAGGTCATGACGTCGTCGTTCCAGCGGTAGGACGCCTTGAGGGTGCCGGTCAGCTTGTCCTCTTCACGGGCCTGCTGCGTGCCGCGGTTGGCGAAGCCCGGGTCGGTCCAGGGCAGACAGATGTTGCCCAGCACCGTAGGCGCATTCGCGGCGCCGACAGCGCCAGCGATGAATGGCACGCGGCTAAGGGCGGCGGCGCAGCCATTGGTGCCCGGAGCGTTGGTGTACCGGGTCGCCAGGTCCTTCTCTTCCCGCGTGTAGCGCAGGCCGAGCGTGATATCGAAGGCGTCGGTGACCTTGAAGGTGTTGTTCGTGAAGAACGCCAGGCTCTTGGCCTTCTGGTCGTAGGTGTCGCGAGCGCCGGCGCCGGGCGCGAAGGCCTGGCCAGCGGGCAGGCCGGTCAGGATCGAGACCAGGTTGGCGTTGGTCCCGCCCGACAGCAGCAGGCTCAGATAGGTCTCGTACTGGGTGCCGAACACGAAGGGCGTGTACTGCTCCAGGTCTTCCTTGGCGTAGAACACGCCGAACAGCCAGTCGAGGCGCTCGGTGCGGCCGGCCAGGCGCAGTTCCTGGCTGAACTGGCCGAACTCGGTGCTCCAGTCAGGCGTACGGTAGGCGAGGTCCATCGTCGTGAAGTCGATGTCCTGACCGTTGGCGGTCTTCCAGTTGCGCGCCGCGGTGACCGAGGTCAGGGTCGCGCCGCCGAGGGCTTCGAGGTCCCAATTGACCTCCATCGAGACGCCCATGTCCTCGATGTTCTGATCGGTCGGACGGTTGGCGTAGGAGACACGCTCGAACGGGCGCACCGGGATCGACAGGCCATTGCCGCCGCCCAGGGCGTTGACGATAGGGGCGGTCGCGCCGTTGACGATCTGGACGCCGACGCAGCAGCTTTCCTCACGCTTGGTGTAGTCGGCGATCAGGCGGACATCGACGCTTTCGTTCGGGGTGAAGAGCAGCTGGCCGCGGACGGTGTAGTAGTCCTGGTTGGCGTCTTCCTTGTTGGTGCGGGGACCCGCGCCGGTGACGATGTCATAGAAGCCGTCGCGCTTGCGGGTGGCGGCGAACAGGCGGCCGGCCAGCTTGTCGGCGATGATCGGGCCGGTGACGGCCACCGAGCCGCCCTTGGCGCCGTAGTTGCCGAAGGTCGCTTCGGCTTCCGCGCCGAATTCGAATTCCGGACCCTTGGTGATGACGTTGATGACGCCGGCCGAGGTGTTCTTGCCGAACAGGGTGCCTTGCGGGCCCTTCAGCACTTCGATGCGCTCAAGCTCGCCCAGGTCGTTGAAGGCCACGCCGTTACGGGGGCGATAGACGCCGTCGATGTTCACCGACACCGACGATTCCAGGCCGGGGTTGTCGCCGACGGTGCCGACGCCGCGGATGCGGACGGTGGTGTTGGTCTCGTTGGACGTCGAGGCCACGTTCAGGCCCGGGGTGAGGATCTGGAGATCCTTGATGTCCTTGACGCCGTTGTCCTGCAGCAGCTGTTGCGGCAGGGCGGTGACGACGATCGGCACGTCCTGCAGGTTCTGCTCGCGCTTCTGGGCGGTGACGATGATGGCGTCGATCGTCGACGCGTCCTGTGCATGGGCCGCGCCAGCAGCGGCGGACGCCAAAACCAGGACGGACGCCGAGCGTCGGATGAATCGGGTGAAGTGCATTTCCTACCTCAGTTTTGTGTCCACGCGGATGTCGAGCCCCGCGTTTGGCAGATCGACCACGCCAGCCGAGACCAGCGCATTCGAACAAGCGTTCAGCTAAATCAGGTTCTGCAAGTCGAGCAAGCGGAATCCCTTACAGCGCAACGGAATCCGGGCGATGTGTCGCAAAAGCGACAGCGTATGAGCGGCTTACCCTACGTCGCTTTCGTCGATTGGGTACGGCGGGGGATCGGCGTTCCGGCAAATCCCCGAAGCGGCAAGGGATAGGCGAGGGTTACGTCCTCAGGTTTCAGACCGCGATCTGGTCGCGTTCGACCCCGTCCGTATCCGCGGGCGTCGCCCGCCGCGCCCGTGACAGGATGATGGCCGCCCAGATCACCGACAGCAGCGAGCCCCCCAGTACGCCCAGCTTCACCTCGATCTGGATAGGGGAATCCACCGCGCCGGGGAAGGCGAGCACGCCGATGAAGAGGCTCATGGTGAAGCCGACCCCGCACAGGACGGACACGCCGTAGACCTGCATCCAGGTGGCGCCGGTGGGACGGGCTCCGATTCCCAGGCGCGAAGCCAGGACGGCCATGGCGAAGACCCCCGCCTGCTTGCCCAGGAACAGGCCAAGCGCGATGGCCACCACGAGGGGCGAGATGAAGGCCGAGGCCGACATTCCGGCGAACGAGACGCCCGCCTTGGCGAAGGCGAACAACGGCAGGACCAGGAAGGCGTTGTAGGGGTGGAGATCGTGGATCGCCTCCTTGATCGGGCTCTGGCGGTTCTCCTTGCGCGCCTGCAGCGGGACGATCATGGCGAAGGCCACGGCGGTGAGCGAAGTGCTGAGGCCCGAAAGCACGGTCAGGTACCAGACCGCGGCGAAGCCGATCACCCAGAACGGCGCGGTGATGCGAACACGCGCCGCCACCAGAGCGCCCACCACCAGAAGGGCCGCCACGCCGGCGAGAGGGACGAAATTCGCTCCATCGCTGAACAGCAGGGCGATAAGGGCGATGGCGCCCAGGTCGTCGACGATGGCCAGGGTCAGCAGGAAGATGCGTAGGGACGAGGGCAGGCCCTTGCCCACGAAGCCGAAGACGGCCAGGGCGAAGGCGATGTCGGTGGCCAGCGGAATGGGCCAGCCGCCGGACGGGGCGCCCATGAAATGGCTTAGGGCGAGATAGACCGCCGCGGGACCGGCCATGCCGCCGAGCGCCGCCAGCACGGGGGTCGCGAGTCGGCGTGGATCGCTCAGCTCTCCGCGCAGGATCTCGTATTTGATCTCCATCCCTACGACGAGGAAGAAGATGGCCATCAGCCCTTCCTTGATCCATTCGGAGACCGTCAGCTCCAGGCTGATCGGACCAAGCTGGAGGGCGTGGACGCTCTTGAGCCAATAGAAGTAATCGCCCGACCAGGGCGAGTTGGCGATGAAGAGGGCCGCCATGGCGGCGAGGCCGAGCGCGGCGCCGGAGGCGGCCTCGGTCTTGAGGAAATCTAGCGTAATCTTGCGCGCCACGGCGGTCTCCGTATCGGGTGAACCTGTCGTGACGCCAGGTTATCGACGGGCGTCGGACCGGATTCGCCTCGGGGGCGCCAGCCTGGCCGCCGCGGCGACCTGATCTCTAGGGGTTTGATAGCCAACCCCGTGCTCGCTTGTCGAGGGGGTGGCGGTCGAGACTTGCGTCCGCATGGCCGTCGCGCGCATTTGCATGCCATGCCCGTCTCCTCTGACTATCGCCCAGATCCCCGTTTCGCCGCCCTCGGGACTGATTTCGCCGACGTGGTGGCGCCCGCGGATTTCCCGCAGACGATCCTGCGCCATCGCAACGACCGCGCCGCCGCGACGGCGGGGCTGGAGACGCTGACCGACGCTGAATGGCTGGCGCATTTCGGGCGGTTCGAGGCCTTGCCCGACAACCAGCCCGCGCCGCTGGCCATGCGCTATCACGGGCATCAGTTCCGCACCTACAATCCCGAGTTGGGCGACGGGCGGGGGTTCCTGTTCGCCCAGCTACGCGAGGCGGGGAGCGACCGACTGCTCGACCTGGCGACCAAGGGCTCGGGCCAGACGCCGTGGTCGCGCAGCGGCGATGGCCGCCTGACCTTGAAGGGCGGGGTGCGCGAAATCCTGGCCGCCACGATGCTGGAGGCGCAAGGCGTGCCGACCTCCCGCGCCTTTTCGCTGGTGGAGACCGGGGAGCAACTGGTTCGGGGGGACGAGCCGAGCCCGACGCGCTCGGCCGTTCTGACCCGGCTGTCGCACAGCCACATCCGCTTCGGGACCTTCCAGCGCCACGCGTTCTTCGACCGGGCGGACCTGATCGGCCAGCTGGTGGAGCATGTGGTCGAGGTCTATTTCCCGCATTTGTCGGGAGAGCCTGACCTGCCGGCCGCCATGCTGGCCGAGACCGTCAAACGCACCGCCAACCTGACCGCGCGGTGGATGGCGGCCGGCTTCGTTCATGGGGTGCTGAACACCGACAACATGGTGGTGACGGGCGAGAGCTTCGACTACGGCCCGTGGCGATTCCTGCCGCGCAACGACCCGGCCTTCACCGCCGCCTATTTCGACCAGACCGGGCTCTACAGCTTTGGCCGTCAGCCGGAGGCGGCGTTCTGGAACCTGCAGCAACTGGCGGCGTGCCTGACGCTGGTGACCGGCTCTGACGGGCTGGTGGCCGCTTTGAACAGCTTCGATCCATCCTATCGGACCGCCTTGCAAGCGGCGGTCCGAGATCGCCTGGGCGTGGCCAGCGCGGGCGAAGCGGCGGACGTGGAGCTGATCAGCACCCTTTTCCGCGCCATGGCCGAGGCCGGCGATGCGGTTCGCTGGGAGCCGGTGTTCTTCGACTGGTTCGGCGGCCAGGTGTCCGAAGCGCGGGCGATGAACGGCGTGCGCGGTGAAGCCTATCGATCCCAAGGGTTCGCGGCGTTCCGTGATCTGCTGGCCCGTCATGATTCCGTGCGGCCCGAGCGGCTGACGGCCGCCTATTTCCAGAACGCCGAGCCGGAAGAACTGCTGATCGAGGAGGTCGAGGCCCTGTGGGCGCCGATCGCCGACGGCGACGACTGGGCGCCCCTGCAAGCCAAGCTTTCCAGGATCGAGGCCATGCGCGCCGCCTTGGCCTGAGCCGATGAACGCGAGCTGAACCGCGGCTTCAGCCATTTGGTGGCGGCTGTGCGTTAGCACTCCTGACGACGCGTTCCTGCGTCCCTGGAGAGTTTTCGATGAGCGATAATCGTCTGCTGCCGGCCGCTGTGGCTGGCGGGCTTCTGGCTATCGGCGTCGCGGTTGGCGGCGGCCTGATCGGGGCTGGTATCGTCGATGCGCGGACGGGCGATCGGACCGTGACCGTGCGTGGCCTGGCCGAGCGTGACGCCAAGGCCGACCTGGCGGTGATGCCGCTGCGCTTCACCCAGTCCGGCGACGAGCTTTCCCAGGTGCAGGCCGCTATCGACGCCGACATCGGCAAGGTGCGCGGCTTCCTGACCGCTCAGGGATTCAAGCCGGAGGAGATCGATCTTGGCCGGCTGGAGGTGATCGACAACAACGCCCGCGAATACAGCCCGCAGAACGCTCGCGCCCGCTACATCCTGGCCCAGACGGTTTCGGTGCGATCGACAAACGTGGACCGGGTGCAGGGCACCACGCGGGCGCTGTCGGATCTGGTTCGCCAGGGGGTGGTGCTGCAGGACTTCCGCGGCGCGTCCTATGTCTTCACCAAGCTCAACGATGTGCGTCCGGCCATGATCAAGGAGGCCACCGCCAGCGCCCGCAGCGGAGCCGAACAGTTCGCTCGCGACAGCGGCGCGTCTATCGGCGGCATCAGCCGGGCCACCCAGGGTTCCTTCGAAATCCAGGCCCGCGATCCGGTCAACGATCAGGGGCCCGACGCCTCGATCATGAAGCGTCTGCGGGTGGTGACCACGGTCAGCTATGCGCTGAAATAGCCGGTTTCAGTTGAGTCCGTTTTCCGCGAGCGGGCCGGGCGGAGGCGTGTCAGAACGCCTCCAAATACCGTTCGGGGAATCGATATGACCAACGCCTCCAAATTCCGCCAGTTGCACGAGGATGGGCTGCTGATCCTGCCCAACGCCTGGGACGCCGGCAGCGCACGCCTGATCGAAAGCCTGGGCGCCAAAGCGGTGGCCACCACGAGCGCCGGGGTGGCCTGGGCGCACGGCTACAAGGATGGCGATCAACTGCCGCTGAAGCGGCTGCTGCAGACGGTCACCGCCATCGCACGCGTGCTGGACGCCCCGTTCACGATCGACATGGAAGGCGGCTATGGCGACTCGGCTCAGGCTGTCGCGGAGGCCGTTTCGGCTGTCGCCGGCGAGGGCGCCGCGGGTATCAACATCGAGGACGGGGTCATCGGTCCGGGCGAGCTGGCTGTGCGCGTCACGGCCATTCGCGAAGCGCTGGACAAGCGCGGCCTGGACCTGTTCGTCAATGTCCGCACGGACGTCTACCTCAGGAACCTTGCTCCGCCGGAAGAGCGGCTGGCCATGTGCCTGGGCCGCGCCGCGATCTATCGCGACGCCGGGGCGGACGGCATCTTCACGCCGGGCATGACCGATCCGGCCGAGATCCGGGAGATGGCGAAGGGGACGTCCCTGCCGCTGAACATCATGGCCCGCCCAGGCCTCGCCAGCGCGGCGGAGCTTCAGGCCATGGGCGTGCGCCGCCTCAGCGCCGGCAGCGCGATCAGCGAGGCCATGCACGCCCATACGGCGCGATTGGCGGGGGCCTTCCTGGCGGACGGGCTGTCGGATGCGATGACCGCTGAAGCCATGCCCTATCCAACGATCAACGGTCTGATGGCTAACGCTTAAAAGGAAAGAGCCCCGCCGGGTGGAGGCGGGGCTCTCGACGCCCGAAGCTCTGCTGTGGAGAGAAAAAGTGGCGGCCCCGGGGGGCGAGGCCGCCAAGGTGCTTCGGGCGAAGGCTTACGCCATCCAGACCGCGTCGTTGGTGTAGGTCGCGACCAGGTTGATGTTGTGCTGCGCCTGGCTGTCGGCCAAATCGAAATAGAAGTTTTCCAGAGCGTTGGCGTAGAGGCCGACGTCAGCCTTCACCGCCTCGGCCAGGATGTAGCCCACGAGCGCCGCCTTGGAAGCGATGTCGGTGTCGGCCGCACCGATGCGCTGGCTGGCCATGGTGTCGAAGTAGCTCTTGCGCGAGATGATGTCGGCGATGCCGGCCGCCGCGTTGAGGCCCGCCGCATTGGCGAAGTCGATGCCGATGACCTCGTCATAGATTTCGCGGACCGCCTCGGCGAAGCTCAGGGCACCATAGGTCGCCTTGAACGTGGACGCGCCTTCACCATTCAGGCCCAAATTGCTCGCGAAGTTGATGTAGCGGTTCTCCAGGTTGAAGCCCTGGTAGTAGGCGTCATTGAGGTCGCGCGGGTTGACGCTGTCGGCCGAGTTCACCAGGTAGTCGAGACCATCCACGCTAGGCGTCCTGCCCGTGAAGAACTGGTAGCTGGTCACCGCGACCGAGCTGGTGTCGACGGCGAACTTCATGATGCCGCGTACCCCGTCGGCCTCGGTCATGGTCTTGGCCTGGACGGCGTTGAAGATCGCCGTCAGCGCCGCGGCGTCGTCCGCCGCCTTGGCCGAAGCCGCATCCACACGGGTGATGTTCTGGTAGGCGGCTTCCAGATCGATGCGGACCGAGCCGCCGGGAACCCAGCCGGTGCCCCCGATGCCGGCGCCGCCTTCGTTGATGACGCCATTGGTGCCGTCGCCGTCGGGATCGCCACTGCCGTCATCGCCGCCGCCACCGCCACCGCCACCGCCGCCGCCACCGCCGCCGCCAGTATTGGCGGGGGGCGTGTTGACGCCGACGCCGATGCCCAGGCCGGGCAGCAGGTCGAGATCAAGTCCGATGGACGGCAGCAGGCCGCCGAGGCCGCCCGAGCCGGTGTTGGAGCCCGTCCCGGGGAGGAGGTCGACATCCAAAAGACTTCCGCCAGACCCGCCGGTCAGGAGATCGACGTCCAGCAGGCCCGAAGATCCGTTGGAGCCGGAACCGGACGTCGGCAGGTCAGGGAGGACCTCGACGCCAACCACGGGGGTGTTCCCGCCGTTGCCGAGATTGATTTCGATGCCGCCGCCCAGACCTGGCAGCAGCGTGATGCTGTTGGTGGTGTTGGTGATCAGATTGCCCAGAATGCTCATCTGTCTCTTAGCCGCCCTTTTAAGACGGCCTCCCTCGCCCTGTTCTGCGTAGGGGCCCAGCGCCACCTCCGCCGGCGCCAGCTGACTTCTTCGCGTCAGGCGAGCACCCAAAATGGGTATTACTCATTTTGAGCTGAGCAACAAGCCCAAAATGAGTAGCAAACCAAAATGGGTATGCGACCGGAGGTCGCGGCGCTTGGTTAAGATCGCTTATGGGTGGTGTTGAGCCTGGGGCGCGGGCGTCCGCTCTGGAGCGGGAGCTTCGGCGTCCGTCTCAAGTCCTAGCAGCGCTTGGGCGGACCGGGCGGCGCTAACGGCAGGACCTTGAGCCCAATCGACGCCGATCTGACGAAGGGTGCGCAAGGCGGCTTCATCAGCGACGCCGTTGGCGATGGTCTGGGCGCCCGTGCGGTGGGCCAGGCTGTTGAGGGACTCCACGACCGCAAAGTCGAAATCGCTGGCGTTGATCTTGGCGACAAAGCCCTGGCCGATGCGCAGATAGTCCAGGGTGAGGCGCTGCAAGCTGGCGAAGGGAGCTGAGCCGCCGCCGAAGTTATCGATCGCCAGGCTGCAGCCGGCCGCCTGAAGCTGTTGCAAGGCCTCCGTTGGGCCGCCGGGGCGCAGGGCCGCCAGATCCCCGACCGCGACGGTCAGGGCGTTCGGGGACAAACCGCCGGCGGAAAGGCGCGAAAGGATTAGCTCGGCCGCGCCGGCCTGGGCCAGCAGGTCCGCCGACAGCCGCAGCAGCACGGACCAGCCGCCGCGGGACAAGGCCGGCCCAAGCCGCTCCAGCCCTTCGGCCAGGACCCACTGATCGATCCGGGCGCCTGCGCGCAGGCGCTCGCCGACGGCCAGCAGGGAAAGCGGGGCGACCATCGACCCATCCTCACCAACGGCGCGCACGCTGAGCTCCAGGCGACGGCCCGCGGCGGGGCGGGGACGGATATCGACGATTTCCTGGGCGAATAGGCGAAGGCGACGTTCAGCGATCAGGCGCTGCAGCTGGTCCTCACCCGCGTCGGAGGCGCCGCGCTCCTCGACCACGACGCGCGAGGCGAGACCTTGGCTCAGGCTACGGGCGACCTGGGCGGCGGCCTCGGCCTGGGCAAGGACTTCCTCGGCCATCCTGTCCAGGTCCAGGCCGGCCATTCCGATGCTTGCGAAGGCGACATAGGTGCGGTCGCCCCAGGGCAGGGTCTCCTGCTCTATGGCGGCGGCCAGGCCCTCGCCCTGTTCCAGGGCGGCGGTCGCGTCGGCGGCTTCAAGCACCAGGGCGAAGCCTTGCGGGGCGATCCGGGCGAGGAGGGCGGGCTCGGCGGCGGCGCCGGCCAGGCGCTCGGCGATCTGGCGCAGGTGGACGTCGGCAGCCAGCCGCCCGGCGCCGTCAGTCCCGCTGCCGGGGATGTCGATGGTGATGACCGTGACAAAGGCTTCGCCCTGTTCGGGGCGGCGGGGAGTCTGGGCCTCGGACAGGGCGCGCAGGAAGCCGTCGCGGCCGGCCAGCCCGGTCAGGTCGTCGAAGGCCCCCGTCTCCGCCGCTGTTTGAACCAACGCCACAGCCGCCTGTTGCGGAGCCAGGATGACCGTTGCGCCGGCCAGGGCGCCCTTGCGGTCAAAGACCGGCGCGGCCCGGCAGGTCACTGAATGCCGCTCGCCCGAGGCCGCGATCAAGGCCAGCGTTCCCGGGGCCGAATAGGGGCGCTGGCTGGAAAGGCAGGCCGCCGCGGGATCGATGCGCCGCCCGCCGGGCTCTTCAAGCCGCAGGGCCTGGGCCAAGCTACGTCCGATGTCCTGCGTGCGGTCGAGGCCGAAGGCGGCCGCGGACGCGCCGATCCGGGTGATGCGGCCCTGAGGGTCGGTGACCAGAACGGCTTCCTGGCTCAAGCCCAGCAGGGTCTCCAGCAGGGCCTCGTCCATGGACTGATCGTCGCTGATCGCGCGCCAGGGCGTGATGTCGGCCAGGGCGGCGACCATGCGCTGGGCCAGGCCGGCAGCGTCGGCGGTGGTCTGGCCCACCAGTTTCAGGGTTCGCTCCTGGGCGCCCGGGGCGCGAACCTGGAACTCAAGATCAAGATCGCCGCGGCCCTGGCGGGCGGCTTCCACCGCGTCGCCGAGGCGAGCGCGGTCGGCGGGCGCGATGTGGCGGAACATGGCGGGAAGACTGGGGCGCTCCCGCACCCGGTCGAGGCCAAGAAGGTCCCAGACCGCCTCGTCCCAGTCGAAGAGGCCGGTGGTGAGGTCCCATTCCAGCATGGCCGCGCCGCTGATGCGGCTGGCCACCTGGGCGCGTTCGGCGTTACGGTCGCGGTCGGACCAGGCCGAGCCTGAGGTGGTGGAGGGGGCGGTGTCGGCATTAGCGTCGGCGCGCGCGATTTCCATCAAGACGCGCTTGGCCAGGCCCAGATCCTTGACCCGATAGAGGTCCGACAGCGGGCGATCGAGGAAGCCTTCCTGGACGAGCGCCTGGACCTTGCGCCGCGTGGTCTCCCGCGAGACGCCGGTGATTTCGGCCAGTTGCAAGGCGTTGGCGCCGCCGCCGGTGCGTTCGTCACGCACCGCCTGATCCAACTGCACCTGCGCGGCGGCCAGATAGATCAGGAGCTTGTCGAGATCGCCGCCGAAGGACTCGCGCAGACCTGAAAGCGCGGCCGTCGTGGTTTGCGCACGGCGTAGGGTCTCGCCAAGGGTCGAGCTTGGCGCGGGCGCGAGCGCCGAGGCGAGTTTGGCGGCGAGGTCCACGTACGATCCGTCTGTTGCGAACCGGAGCCATATACCCATTTTGGGTTAACGTGCAACCTGAGCCGATGGAGGATCAGAGGGCGCCCGTCACTCGCAGCCCGTGGACGGTGAGGAAGCCCGCCGCGAGGTAGGGTCCGAAAGGATGCTCGCTGGGGCCGCCTCTTCGCATGAGGCTGACGATGATCAGCCCCAGGCAGGCCAGGCCATAGAGCAGCAGCGTCCCCGTATAGCCGCACCAGATGGCGGCGGCGGCCAGGAACTTCAGGTCCCCCATCCCGAGGCCCGCATCCCGCGCCCCGCGCAGGCGACGCAGACTCCAGATCAGCCAGGACATGACGGCGAAGGTAGCCAGGACCAGGAAGCTGTCGGCTAGGGCGCGCGCGATCTCTATCGGCTCCGGGCGCTGGACGAGCCGCCAGGCGAGGCCGGTGGAGGCCAGCGCCAGATTCAGGAGGTTGGGTATGCGCGTCTGACGCAGATCGCTGACCGTGATCGCCGTCAGAAGCGCCGCCAGCAGGATCGTGAGGGCCCAGGACGCCAGGGTCATCCTCAATAGCCTCCGTTGGCGACCTCGAATTGACGGGTCACCGTCTCAGAGCCGGCGGCGGAGGGATTGAGGCCTAGGAACTGGTTGAAGCTGAGTATGCGGACACTGGACAGGTCGTAGGCGACCGTCACCTGCGATCGTCGCGCGTTCAAGGAGGCGTAGGTGACCTGCATGTCGGCCGGGTCCAGCAGCGGCTGGAAGCTGGTCATCACCTGATTGGCGCGGTCGGTGGCCAGGGTCTGGCGCTCGGCCGGGGTCATGCCCACGACCGTGGCCCGGGCGGCCTCGGCGGCCGTGTAGCCGACGGCCTGGGCGACGGCCAATTGCAGCGAGGCGATCATGACGCCGAAGGCGAGTAGAAAAAGAACCGGCGAGACGAGCGCGAACTCGACCGCGATGGCTCCGCGATCGTCGGAGCCTCGCCAATTGCGGGCCACGCGGAGAGCCTGGAAGGGAAGCCAGGTCATCCTGCGGCCGCCGGAGGTGTTCATCGGACCTAGTCGGCCGTCGCGGCTTCGATTTCGGTGCCGACGTTGGTGAAGGCGGTGACCAACGAGCCTTGCAGAGGGCCCACGGCGGCGGTGATCGCGGCGATAAGCAGGAAGCCCATCACGGCGTACTCGATGGCGGCCAGACCCTTGTCTTCCTTGATGAAGCGCGAGGTCAGATTCTTGATCGACGAAATCTTCATGTTTGCTTAATCCTGTGACTACGGGTTGAGTGATGTTCTTGCACTCACCATAAGGCGACTATTTCACAAGAACGGGAATGCCACAACGTACTCCCGTAATGGTTGAGTTTGCGTATCCAAGCTTGATACCCAGCCCAGCGAGCAAACCGTCGATCAGCGGGTCGAGGGCCGTGAGCAAGGTTGATAAGGTGTTGATTCCGCTTGTCTTATTAGATCCGGTGACTTGGCCGCCCAATATGCACTGGCCCAGAACAACAGCGGTGCAAAAGCGCAAATCCACCGCGGATGCTGGGAGGCTCAGTAACGACTGCGTCAATCCGCCACTGCCTACTTGATGCGACTGCGATGCAACCGGCTGGGTGGAGGTGAAGGTTTGCGAGTTCTCTGCGATTGCGGGAGGCTCAAGGCGAATGCTTGTTTCGAGGAGTGCAAGATTGGGGAGCGAAAGCGGCGGCGGGCCAAGAGGAAGCTTCAAGCCGATTTTTGCGGGGTTGAACCCCTCCACATCAGTTTGAAAGCTCGTGAACGCATCCGGTGTGTCAGGTTCTCCAATCACCACACGGGCCACGCCGGTCCTGATCAGGACATCCACTTCCGCATCGGTGGCTGGGTTACCCGAGCATTCGATGCGCGTGACCGTCGCCTCCGCGGGAGCGGCTTCGACGTAAAGGGGGAGGTTCACCAGATTCCCATTGAGAAGCGAAGCCCGCAGCAACAGCCGCACCTGCGCGGTGTTCACCGTCACGCCTTCAGGGCCAAAGGCGTAGCTAGTCTGAGGCGCCTCAATGAGAGTGCTTTCGACCTGAACGCTGAGCACACCAGGGACGGATAGCCCAACAGGCGCGAGGTTGACCCCGTTCTGGCCATTGGCGGCCTGTAAGGTAAGGCTGGCCAGTTGAAGGACGTTGAGTGACGCGTCGAAACCGGTTGTGGCGGCCCGCTCCACCGCTCCCCAAGGTCCCAGATCGAAAAGGCGGCTGGTGGGGACCGGCTTGTCGCCGGCGGCCGTGACGCGATCGCGCAGACGCTGCAGCGCGGTTATGGCGTCTGCGTTCGCGGCCGCCCCTTCGGCCTGCAGAACTTTCATGGCGGCCGTCAGCACCCGGCCCTCGGTGATGTTGGCGGCCAGGACGTCTTGATAGGAGCCGGCGGTTAGGTTCAGGTCCGACGCCAACTGGTTCAGCAGAGCAGGCGCGCTCACATCGGCGGCGACGAGGCCCTGGTAGTCGACAAGACTGAGATTGACGTTGGTCCCAAGCAGCCCGCCGAGCACCGCATTGGCGCCAGCGACCCGGCTGGTGTCGAAGTTCACAAGCCCCGAGCTTATTTCCAGGCCCGCCTGATTCACGCGGGCTCCGATGGCCTCCACCGTCAGGGTCGGGCCGACGGTGCGGTCGAGCAGGCGGCCCAGGAGCAGCGGACCGACATCGCGCACGCGAAGCCTTACCGCGTTGGCCGTCGTGTTGGCGGTGGTCTGGCCTGGGCAGGGGGCGACGCCGGCGATGAAGCGGCTCGTCACGGGAGCCGTCGGGCAATAGACGCCGGTCTCGACCAAGACCAGCCGGCCGGGCAGTCCGTTGGCCGTGAGCAGGCTTTCGGCCTCGGCCTGGGCGTCGGCGGCGTCGGCGGCGAAGGGCGCGGCGGCCAGAGCGGCGGCGTCGGCGTGACCCTGTAGCGCGCGACGGCTCATGTACCAGGCGCCAGTATCGATCGCGAAGGCCGCGAAGGCCATGAGCAGCAAGCCCAGCACCGCCGCCATCGGCGTGATCGAGCCGTGCTCCCCCGCGAGGCGGTTCATCAATCCGCGACCGAGCCGACGCGGAGAGCGAGGCGCGGCCGGACCGGTCATGGCCGGGGCGAGTCCTGAGTGGGGCGCCGCTCCAGCTTCTGGCCCATCCGCTCCAGGTAGCGGGTGTGGATCTTACGAGCCTCCTCGGCGGAAAGCGCTGTCGTGGGCT
Source organism: Caulobacter sp. NIBR2454 (assembly GCF_027474405.1). Taxonomy (GTDB): domain Bacteria; phylum Pseudomonadota; class Alphaproteobacteria; order Caulobacterales; family Caulobacteraceae; genus Caulobacter. Next base: position 2,847,279 of record NZ_CP114871.1, on the reverse strand, counting down.
TGGGCGGGCTGGCCAGTTGCCGCTCCACCAGGTTTCTCGCTGTCGGGCTTGGCGGCGGCGGCGGCGGCGGCGGTTGGGCGGTGGCCGCAGCCAGGAGGACGAGGGCGACGATCACTGACTTTCCTCCTTCTTGCCGCTGTCGGCGCCGCCGACCTGTTCAGGCGCCGCGCTGGTCGTCGATGTCTCGGGAGCGATGGGCGCCTCGTCCGGGACGATCTGCGCGAGTTGCTGGGCGCTCTCCACCTCGCCTGCCGCCTTGACGGCCAGGGCGAGGTTGTTGCGCGCCTGCTCGTCGCTGGGCGACAGCTCCACGGCCTGGCGCAGGCGCATGACCGCCTCGCGCGGTTCATCGGCCATGAGGTGGGCGTAACCGAGATCGTTGAGCCGGCCGATATCGAGCGGCAGTTGGGCGACGGCGGCGGCGAAGGCCTGGCGCGCCTGCTGCCATCGGCCGGCCTTGGCCTCCAGACGGCCTAGGCCCGCATAGGCCGCGGCCTTCAACTGGCGCAGGGCCTTCTGCTGTTCGGCGGAAGGCTTTCGAGGGGCGGGCTCGGCCAGGAGCTCCGCATAGATCTTGCGGGCCGGCGCGGGCTGATCGGTGCGTACGAGGCAGTCGGCCCGCAGCAGGCGGCTCTTCTGGGTGGGGGGGTGCAGAAGGTCATATTCGTCGAGATGGGCGAGGGCGGCGTAGGGGCGGTCCTGGCTGATCTTCTCGATCGCCGTCAGGTAAAGGTTGGCCTGCTTACCGGCCTCTCCCGTGGAGGTCTTGAAAGGCGACAGCGTCGCCGCCGTCGCGGATGGAGCGGCGGGAGCCATCGCCAGCAGCGCCAGGGCGCACAGCGCGCCGGCATGTGGTCTGTTCATTGGGCGAACCCCCTTAGCTGGTTGATGAGCATGGCCACGCCGGGACCGGCCATGACGATGAACAGGGCGGGCATGAGGAAGACCACCATCACCAGGGTCATCTGGGCGGTCTTGCGGCCGATGGACTCGCGCGCCTGCATAAGCCGCCGTTCGCCAAATTCGCGGGTGAACTCGCGCAGGACGGGGCCAAGCTCGGTGCCGTGGGCGAGGGCGCGCCTGAAGGTCGCCGCCAGATCCTTGGCGCCGCGAACGCCCAGTCGGGACGCCCAGCGGGTCAGCGCCTGGTCATAGTCGACGCCGCGCTGGGTTTCGGCCACGAGCGCGGCGGTCGCCGTCTGCACAATGGGTGTGGCGCTGCGCGAGCCCTCCGCGATGGCGCGAAAGCACTGATCGAGGCTGACGCCGCTCTCGATCATCATCAGCATGATGTCGAGCGTGAAGGGCAGTTCGGCCTGGGTGCGGCGTTCACGGTCCCGCGCCAGAACGCGCAGGCCGGGCTTGGCCATGATGTAGACGACGCCCGCCGCCATCAGGGGGAAGAGGAAGGCGTTGCTGCGCAAAGACGCCAGGAGGAGCCAGGTGAGGCACCCGGCCACGATGGCGCCGCCCAGCCGCAGGGCGCCGAAGACCAGCAAGGCCTCACCGCTGTGAAAGCCGGCGGCCTGCAGGTCTTGTTCGATCTCGCGCCGATCCTTGGCGGTGCCGATGAGGACGGGGGCGAAGGGGGCGAGGAAGCGGCCCGCCGACCAGTTGAAACCGGGCTCGGCGGCGAGGGTCTCCAGACGCGCGTTCAGCCGCCGCTCCAGCCGCAGGATCACCAGGCCTGCGGCCAGGGCCGACAGGGAAAGAATGAGGACGCCGAGGGTGATGAAGATGGTGGCCGAGGGCATCAGTAGTCGAGCCTCATCAGCTGCCGCAGCAGAAGCCCGCCCAGCACCTGGAGGACGCCCGCGATCATCAGCATCGCGTGGCCCTCGGGGCTGGTGAACAGGAAGGTCACGTAGGGCGGGTTGAGCACCGAAAGCAGGGCGACCGCCGCGAAGGGCATCACCGAGATGATGAGCGCGCTCATCCGTGTCTCGGCCGAAGCGGCCGACAGCTCGCGCTGGGTGCGCGTGCGGTCGCGCAGGAGCTGGGACAGGCGCGCAAGCATCGGCGACACCGATCCGCCGAAACGCACCTGGGTCTCCAGCGCGAGGGCCGCGATGCGAAGTTCAGGCAGGCGCAGGCGGTCGGCGTTCCACGCCATGGCCTCGGCGACGGGGGCGCCGTTGGCGATCCGCCGGTTCATCGGGTCCATGTAGATGGTCACGTCCGGGCCGGCGGCGGCCAGGGCGCGGTCGAGGGCCTGTTGCAGCGAATTGCCCACCGACAGCAACTGGCGGGCGGAATCCAGATAGTGGGGCAGACCCTCGGCGAACTTCTGACGACGGGTCGCCGCGCGTCGGACGACCAGAAGCAGCCCGGCCAAGGCTGTCGCCAGGGCCACGAGAACGCCGATGAGCGGATTGAGCGCCGCCCCGACCGCCAGCTTGATCAGGATAAGCATGGCCAGAAGGGCGATCACCTCGCGCGGGGTTGGCGTCAGGCCCGCTTGGGCCAGCAGCGCCCGGATGCGGTCGGAGGCGACGGGCACCCCGCGCCGCAAGGTCTTCTGCCCCGTGACCTGGCTTTCCTCCTGCATGGCCTCGAGCCGTGCGTCGAGGATCGCTTCGAAGGCCTGCAGTCGCCAAAGAGCCAGGCCCGCCCCCGCCAGGCTGAGCGCCGCGACGGCGGCGCCAAAGAAGATGAGGGCCTGGCCGCTCAAGACGCGGCTCCCGCAGGGCCGCCCTTGACCAGCCGCGCGGCGAAAAAGGGCCTGAGGGACAGGGTGCGGTGTTCGCCGTGGCCGCTGAGCGGCGGATGCTCCTCGAAGGCGAACAGCGGATTGAGGATGTAGTTGTCGCCCTCCAGTCCGGTCAGTTCGACGATCTGGGTGATGCGCCGCGACCCGTTGGCGAGGCGCTGCACCTGCACGAGCAGATTGATGCTGCTAGCGATGTAGCGGCGGATCGTCTTCTGGTCGCCGGTCAGCCCGCCAAAGCCCAGCAGCATCTCCAGCCGCGCCAGGGCGTCGCGGGTCGCGTTGGCGTGCATGGTGGCCATGGAGCCGTCGTGGCCGGTGCTCATGGCCTGAAGCATCTCCACCGCCTCGGCGCCGCGCACCTCGCCCAGGATGACGCGGTCGGGCCGCATGCGCAGGGCGTTGCGCATCAGGTCGCGGGCGCTGACCTCGCGCGTGCCGTCGACATTGGGCGGCCGGGTCTCCATGCGGGCCACATGTTCCTGGCGTAGCTGAAGTTCGGCGGCGTCCTCGATGGTGATCAGTCGCTCGGTGTCGCCGATGAAGCTGCTCAGCATGCCAAGCAGGGTGGTCTTGCCCGAGCCGGTGCCGCCGCAGATCAGCATGTTGAGCCGCGAACGCACCGCCCTTCCCAGGAAGTCGAGCATCTCGGCCGACATGGCGCCCTGGCGCACATAGTCGGCGGGCGCCAGCGGCTGGGCGCGGAACTTGCGGATGGAGACTAGCGGGCCGTCCAGGGCGGCGGGCGGGATCACCACATTGACGCGGGAGCCGTCCGACAGCCGCGCATCGACATAGGGTGTGGCCTCATCCACCCGCCGGCCGATGGGGCCGACGATGCGCTGAATGATGTTCATCAGGTGGCCCGCGTCGCGGAAGCGGACCGGCGCGCGTCGGAGCTGGCCGCCGCGCTCGACATAGACGCGGTGCGGACCGTTGACGATCACGTCGTCGATGGTCGGATCGCGCAACAGGCTTTCCAGGGGGCCAAGGCCGGTGATCTCGTGCTGCACGTCGTCGGCCAGCCGGATGCGCTCGGCGGCGTTCAGCGGCACGTTCTCGCGGTGACTGTGGCGATGCACAGCCGTCTCGATCACTTCGCGAAGAACGGACGGACTGCTGGAGGCGGTAAGGCCGCGGGCGTCCAGCTGTTCGAGCACCGCGTCGAAAATGGTGAACTTGGTCGCCTGGTAGAAATCGGTGAGGCCCATGTCCTCGGGCGGCTTGCGGGCCGGGGTCGCGTTCATGGCCGCGCTCCGGGAAGCCTTTGGGCCAGCCGCTTGAGCAGGGTCGGCCGATCCGCCGCCTCGGCCGGGTCGCCGTCCTCGGCGATCCGGGCGATCATCTGGGCGTAGGGCGAGCGGGGCGCATGATGCACGACCGGCCGCGCCAGGTTCACCGCCTCCAGCAGCTCCGGGCGGGCCTTCGGCAGACGCCAGGCCCGCGCCAGGTCCAAGGCTTTCAGCAGGTGTTGTTCGCCAAGGCTGATGGAGGGCTCGTACTCGTCGATGACCAGCTGGATGCGGCCGCGCGTCGCCCGGTCCAGCTCCAGGCGGGCGAGCAGGGCGGCGGTGTCCTTGGCGGCCGTGAACTTCTGTGGGCAGACCACCAGAGTGCGGCCCGCCGCCTTCACGCAGGGTCCGAGAAGCGCCGGGTCATGATGCTCGCCGGCGTAGAAGACCGTCTCTTCATACAGGGTGCGGACGGTGGACAGGATGCGCAGGGCCAGGTCGGGGGCGAGTTCCGCGCGGCGCTCGGCGTCGGGGGCGGTGGGCAGGTAGCTGAGGGCGGCGTCCTCCTGCCGCGAGAGCGCCGCGTTCATCAGCGCCCGGTCGAGCCTGTTGGCGTCGCGGGCGGCGTCGTATAGGAAGTAGCCGGGCTTCAGGTCCAGGGTCGCGGCGGCGTCGCTGGTCTGGGCGCCGCCGTCGATCAGCAGGATGTCGCGACCTCTGCGCGCGCGCTCAAGGGCCAGGTTGAGCGCCAACTGCACCGCCGCGCCGGAAGGGTCGCAGGCGACCACGCAGGTGAAGGTCCCGGGCGCGGCGTTGGCCTGGAGGACGGCGGTCTGGAGGTTGCGCTCCAGGGCCTCGGCCATGGCGTCGGTGGAGTCGCGGGCGTCGAGAAAATCGACACAGCCGGCGCGGACTGCTTCCAGCACGGCGGCGGCGTCGGAGGCGTCGCCCAACACCACGATGGCCATGTCTGGGTCTGCCTGCCGAAGCAGTGAGGCGGCCTCGGCGACCGAGGCCTGCAGACCGCTGGCGGGGTCGCGATCAACCAGCACCAGGCTGGGTTTGAGGTCGGCCGCCGCGTGGAGGATGACGGAGGGATCAATGCCCAGGGGCGCGACGAAGGCGATGTCGGCCAGGGCTGTCTCCAGCCTGAAGGCCAGTCGCGGATCGCTGCTGATGAGGCCGATGCGGTGCATGCTATTGCGGCCGTAATCCGATGGCCTTGATCTGCTCGGCCGCGCCCTTGCGGTTGAGCAGCACATCGGCGGTCGAACGGGATTCAAGCTGCGGCCCTTGCTTGGCCAAGGCGGCGTCCTCGGCGTTGAGGGGGCCGACCAGCCGCGGTGTGGCCACGATGATGAGTTCGCGCTTTTCGCCGCTGGACTGCTGGGTCTTGAACAGGCCGCCGATCACCGGCAGCGATCCCAGACCCGGCACCGCAGAGTCATTCAGGGTGGTGGAGGCGTAGCTCAGGCCGGCGACGATGAAGCTTTGGCCATCGCCCAGTTCGATCGTTGTGGAGGCCGAACGGCGGGTCAGGCCCGGAACGCGGAAACCCTCGATGGTGATCTGGTTGGCGTAGTCGATCTCGCTGACCTCCGGCGCCAGCTTCAGCACGATGCGGCCGGTGGACAGGACCGTGGCCTCCACCTCAAGGCTGACGCCGTAGCGCTTGAACTCGATGCTGACCGCGCCCTGGTCGCCCTGGGCGACAGGGATGGGCAGTTCGCCGCCAGCCAGGAAGTCGGCGCTCTCCCCCGAGCGGACGAGCAGGGTCGGCTGGGCCACGAGTTCGGACAGTCCGGCGCTCGACAACGCGCTGAACATGCCAAGGGCGCCCTCGCGCCGATCACCGACGAGTATCTGGAAGGCGTTGCTGAGCGGGGGGCCAGCTTCCCACTGCAGTCCATCCCCATCGAAGCTGAAGCTGTCGAGGGCGCCGGGGGCGAAGACCGCGCCCTGAAGCCGGCCGCCGAGGTCAGACAGGTTCAGACCCAGCGCCTTCAGGGTCGTGGTCGTGATCGTGTAGAAGTGGATGTCCACCGCCACCATCTGCGGGCCGTCGACGGTGACCGCGGCCGAGGGCGCCCTTTCGCGCTGGACCTCCACCGCCTCGCGGCGCGCGAAGGTGGACAGGTCGGGCGCGACGGGGGCCGCATCCAATTCCGCGATGGTCTCCGCGGGAGGCGTTTCGACGACCACGTCGTAGATGGTCTCCACCTGCCCGGCGGTGACGCGCACCTTGGTGCGCCCGGGGGCCAGACCTTCGAGCTTCAGCAGGTTCGCGCTCGGCAGAGAGGCGGCCACCACGCCCTCGGCGTCGATGGTGACCCGGCGGATCGCGGCCGGCGCGGTGAGGGTGAATTCCTCGCCTCGCCACAGATTGACCGCCTCGTCCGCCAGGCCGGCGGCGGGGATGCAGAGCAGGGCCGCGAGAAGCGCAAGGCGCCGGATCATCGCGCCTCTCCACGACCGGGGTAGATCACCTGGGACCGACCCGCGACGACGATCTCCACCGGCGCGCCGCGGGGCGCGGGCGGTCTGGCGACCCGAGGCTGGGTGCGCAAAGGCGTAGGCGTCGTGACCGCCGGCGCCGCCTGGGTGGCCGGCGAACGGTCGAGGGGGTGGCGCAGGGACAGAAACACCTTGCCCTGGCCCCGCGCCAGGAACAGGCGTTCGGCCTGCTGCGGATTGGCCAGTAAGGTTATGGGGCGCTCCGAAGCGGTGGACGCGGCGGCGTCCTTCGTCTGGCTGTCCAGCCGGCCGTCGACCGCGGCCACGACAAGATCCTGAAGGAGCAGCGAGGCGCTGGCGGCGCCCACGCCGTCGCGGGAGACGAAGGTCACGTCGACCCGGTCGCCGGGTTGAAGCAGGTAGCCGACGGCGGTCTCGACATCAGCGCTGAGCGTCACGGCGCGCAGGCCGGAGGGGACGACGGCGGAAAGTCCGGCCTTGCCCGGTTCAGCGGTGACCGACGCATCGGCGATGAGCTGGCCGGCGGCCAGGGGCTCAAGCGCCACCTTGCCGACGACGGCCTGGGTCTGGTTGGCGAGCCCCGGCGCGGCGGGGTCGGCCAGGGAGAGCAGTTGGACGTCCTCGGCCTTGATCGCCTCGCCGCGTCCCTTGGGAACCTTGAGTTGCACGACGACGGCGCGGGGCTTGGCGGTCGCCGAAGTGACGGCTTCAGACCTCCCCGCGTCATGGATGACCCGCACCACGCCTGCGGCGATGAGGCAGAGGCCAAGGACGCCCCCGCCGATGATCAGCAGCCGGGCCTGACCGAGCCTACGCAGGGCTTTCACCGGAGTAGCGGAGAACCATCACTGTAACCCCCTGGTGTTATCACTGCCCCTGAAACCTATGGGCGAATGTTATCCGGAAAGGGCAATTCGTCTATAGGTTGGGCGAAGTTTCAAACTCCTCCTGGGTTGTGTCGCCGCTTGCTATAGGCGTGTGAGCCCGCAACGGCGGGCTTTTTTAGGGCCGCTCTGTGGCGGTTGGTCGCTGGTCAGTCGCGGATTGAAAGGCGCCGAGCCAGCCCCTCGGCGGCGCGTGTCACGTCCCACCAGGTGACGTCAAAGTCCTCTTCGTCGCCGTAATAGGGGTCGGCCACTGATTCGCCGGGCCGCCCGGCGTGTTCGAGCATCAGGCTGAGCTCGGCGATGGCGTCCCGGGGGCGCATGCGCATCAGGTTGGAGAGGTTGTCGCGGTCCTGGGCGACGATGTGGGTGAAACGGCGGAAGTCTTCCGGAGTCACCTGACGACCCCGGTAGCCGCTGATGTCCACGCCATTCCGCAAGGCCGTGGCCTGGGCGCGGCGGTCGGGCGGTTGGCCCACGTGCCAGTCGCCGGTACCGGCGCTATCGACCTTAACCTCCAGGCCGATGCGCATAGCTTCGGCCCGAAAGGCCGCCTCGGCCAAGGGGGAGCGGCAGATATTGCCAAGGCAGACGAACAGGACCGACGGGCGCGACATGCGGTCGATCTAGCCGAGCCGGCTCACGGGAGCCAGCGCCTACCTGTAGGTCAGGGTCCAACTGATGGAGAACGGCTTGTCGATGGTCTTGGCGCCGCCTTCGCAGACGATGCGGCTGAGCATCGGGCCGGGTGGCGTGCCGGCGTCGGCGGGCTTGTCGAAGGGCCGCGTCTCGCAGCTATCCAGGCCCTGTACCTTGAAGCCAGTGACATCCCCGGCGCCGAACTCGAAGCCCGCGCCGGTCCAGGCGGGCGCCGACGAATAGGTCCCGAACTCCATATCGACACTCTTGATCTCCAGCGGCGCCTTGGGCGTGTAGCGGTCGGTGCGCACGATGCGGCCTGGGCTGAAGCTGTAGGTGGTCTGGACCGACAGGCGGTCGTCGGGCCGGGGCGCGTTCTCACCCATGCGGTCCATCTGATCCTGGCGCCAGGTGACGGTGGTCGCCTTGCCCTTGGGGGTGACCTTGGCGCCCTTGAAGTACGCCAGGGGCATCAGTTGCGAGCCGTCCGCCAGGGTGAAGCGGGGAATCAGATGAGGGGCCTTCCCGTCGGCCACGCCCGACAGCATCCCGGCCGAGAACGGGACCGGAAAATAGGGGCTGTGCATGTGCTGGCCCGCGCCGCCGTTGATCACAGGCAGGCTGATCACATGGTCGCCGTCGCGCAGGGTGACGACGAAGCGGTCGTAGTCGCCGCGCGAAAACCAGGTCGTCTGGCGCTTGGGCAGGGTCTTCAGCCAGGCGTCGAAGCCGGGGGCGGGGGCCTTGTCCTTGAAGCCCAGCTGATCCCAGATCGCGCTGGTGTAGATGTACTGGCGCGCCAGGCTGAGGTTCTCGCCCAGGATGCGGTGCTTGCCGCGATAGGCGTCGGTGCGGCGACCATGCTCCCACATGTTCACCGAGCGCATTTCCGGATCGAACCAGAAGTCGGCGTAACGGGCGGTGACACGTGACGAGAGGGCGTAGGCCATGGCCTTTTCCTCCTCGGTCAGAACGCCCATGACGGCGGCGGCGGTCATCACTTCCAGGAAGGCGGTCTCGCCGTATGTGCCGATACTGCGGCCGTATTCAAAACCTTCGCCGCGGCTGTTGAAGCGGGGCAACATCACGTCCACCGACTTGCGCAGCCAGGTCTTCAGCTCAGGCGTGGGGGCGATGCCGCTTTCGATGAAGCGGTGGGCGATCTCGCCGATCAGCAGGACGCTGTAGCGGTCGAAACGTCCGTCGCCATCGGTCTCGTCGGCGAAGCCGTACTCTCCCGAGTACTTGCGATAGTGGTCTAGCATGCGGGCCAGCAGGGCTTCGCTCGCCGAGGCGTCTTCCCAACCCATCTGATAGCGCAGCCGGGCCACACTGAAGGCGACGCCATAGTAGTTGTTGGGCAGGTCGATCAGAGTCAGATCGTCGGCGCGCACGAACCGCCGCCAGTCGAGTTTGGCCTTCTGCTTGGCGAGGGTTTCGGGAGAAACCGCCTGCTCCAGAAGGCCCGCCTCCTTCAGCATGTGAAGCGCTTGGATGTAGTAATAGACGCCCCAGGTGTCGTTCGGGTCCTCGACCGTCAGATCGGCGATCTCGCGGAAGCCGGCGAGGTATCGGGCGAAGCGCGGATCGTCGCGCGGGGTGTCGATCAGCAGGTAGCTGAGCCCGATAGCGATCTTTCCCGGCAGGAACTTGTCGTTCGCCTCGAACACCTTGACCCCGTCCAGGGTCATGTCTCGCTTCTCGGCCAGCAGCTTGCCCATGAGGAAGTCGAGTTCGGGCAGGATGCGCTGCTCGATCGTCCCGTTCATTGGCGGGACCGTGGCGTAGGCCTGACCCCGTGGCGCGCCGGCGGGAGCGGCCTGGGCCGGGACGGAGGCGCCGATGAGCGCCGCCGCGAGGGAAAGTGAAACAGGTTTGAACATCACAAGCACTCTAAGGGGCGCAGGCTACAAGAATTGGCCTGACCATTTCCTGCGACACGGAGCGCTGTCAAGTCGGGGGGGGCGAGGTGGGTCAGCGACCCTGACGCAGATTTCGCACTTCGGAGCCGGCCAGCAGGAACGCGCCGACCCCATACAGCTGGGTGTCCTCGCGCTTGACCTGTTCGGGGGCGTTGCCGACCTGCTGCACCCAGCCGAGCTTGCCGTCCGGCTCCACCGCGGCCAGCAGGGCGGACCAGCCCTTGTCGATAATCGGCATGTAGGTCGCGCGGTCGAGCACGCCGTGGTTCACGCCCCAGGCCAGGCCATAGACGAAGAAGCCGGCGGCGCTGGTCTCCGGGTTCTGGCCGGCGCCGCCGTGCAGCGAGGCGGGCCAGTAGCCGGCGGGCGACTGCAGCGGAGCGATGGCCGAGGCCATCTCGCGCATCAGCTGCTCATAGCGCGGGCGGCTAGGATGATCGGCGGGCAGGGCCTCGAGCATGCGCACGATGCCGGCGAAGACCCAGGCGTTGCCCCGGCCCCAGAAGATCTTTTCGCCCTTGGGCCCGCGCCGCTCGAAAAAGCGGCTGTCGCGATAATAGAGGTGGTCGGTCTTGTCGTAGAGGTAGTCGGTCGTCGCCCAGAACTCCTTGTCGCCATAGGCGGCGTAGCGAGGATCGCCGGTCTCGCGGCTCATTCCGGCCCAAACCGAAGGGGCCATGAAGAGGGCGTCGCTCCAGCACCAGCGCGGCTGGCAGGCGGACTCCATGCCCGGCACGCCGGCGACGAAGAGCAGGTCGTTCTTGGGCGGGTCGGCGAGGATGGCGTCGAAGCGGGCCTTGATCTGCGCCAGCGCCGCGTCGTCATTGGTCTGGTTGTGAATCCAGATCCAGGTCTGGCCGATCGCGTGATCGTCGCCATGCAGAGGGCGATGGCCAAGGGCGTAGCCGCGCGAGGCGCCGACGGACTTGATCGCCTCGGCATAGCGGGGATCGACCTTCAAGTCCGCCAGCTCGGTCATGCCGATCCAGAAGGCCGCCTGCACCCAGCCGGTGGGGTCCTCGACCCGATCGCGGAAGGCGGTGATGTAGTCAAAGTTGTCCATGTGGGCGAGTTGCCAGTCGGCGACCCTGCGCATGGCTGAAACGGGCGGCTCCTGAGTCTTGTCCGTAGCGTGCGCCGCCGACAGCCCCATAGCCAGTAAGGCCGCTCCCGCGATCAGCCAGCTCCGCATGTGACGTCTCCCATTTTGATTTTTCGGTCACTTGCGGGGAGGCAAGGCGGGTGGTCAAGCCAAAAGTCGTGAGCGGTCATAAGGCGGGGATGGGATTCAGGTCGTTGATGCAAAGAGAATGTGGACTAGCCAATGGCTTTGATGATTGGCGATAGGCATGACACCGGTTGCATTTTGGTCGGGCCAATTATAACGATTCACGACTGCGACGATCGCCGTCCCGCCAGGGCGCTTTCGACCAAACTCCGCGCGCCTGTTTCTCCCTCGCGCGCGCCCCTAGAGCGCACACTTCCCCTCGCGCTCATTTGGGCGGCTGGTTCTCCAGCCGCCCTCTTTTTTGATTCAGATGGAGCCGCGGCGGGCCAGTTCTGTACGGCGGGCGGCGGTTTCGCTGCGGGCCTTCTGCAACGCCTCCATCTCGGTGGCGGCGAGCAGGTCTTCGATGACGCGGCCCAGGTGGTCGCGCATGGCCTGGCGGGCCTCGGCGGGCCGGCGGGTGCGGAGGGCGTTGAGGATCAGTTCGTGATCATCAATCAGCGGTCGCGAGCCGGCCTGGCGCGCGCGGGACAGCATGGCGGCGCAGAGCGGCGACTTGTAGCGAATGTCCCATAGCTCCTCGACCACGGTGACCAAGGCGGCGTTGCGGGTCGCCTGGGCGATGGTCACGTGGAAGCTGCGGTCGGCCTTTTCGCCCGCCACGTCGGCGGCGTTCTCGGCGATCATGGCTTTCACGATCTGGGTGAGTTGCTCGATCTCTTCGTCGGTGATGGTGCTGGCGGCCAGGGCGCAGACTTCGCCCTCCACCAGACGGCGGGCCTCGGTCAGTTCGAAGGCCCCGATGTCGAGTTCGGGTTCCGTGGTTTCCGCGGCCTTCTTGGCGCCGGCGGTGACATAGATGCCCGAGCCGTGGCGCGCCTCGACCAGGCCCCAGATCTCCAGAGCGATCATGGCCTCGCGGATGGTCGGACGACTGACTCCGAATTCCTCGGCCAGGTCACGCTCCGACGGCAGGCGGCCGCCCGTGGGATAGCGCTGCCCCCGGATCGCCTTGGCCACGGCGTCGGCGACCTGCTGATAGAGCTTTCTGGCGTCGGCGGTCGTGGTGGTCATGCTGCTTTGTATCGCGGGTCGGTCGCGCTTGTCAGGTCCGAGTTTCGCCGGAGGCGGCTGATTTCACCCTCGCACTTGACTATGGTCTGGGAGGTGAAGCAATGGTGGCCTGACCAATTCCAAGAGTAAGCCGATGAACGCTCCTGTCTCTATCGCCGCCTCCCAATCGTCCGCAGCGAACCGCTTTTCGCGACCCCTGACGATCACCGGCGCCAAGGTGATCGTGACCTGCCCGGGGCGCAACTTCGTCACCCTGAAGATCGAGACCTCCGAAGGCATTTATGGCCTTGGCGACGGGACGCTGAACGGCCGCGAACTGGCCGTCGTCAGCTATCTGGAAGATCACGTCATTCCCTGCCTGATCGGTCGTGACGCGCACCAGATCGAGGACATCTGGCAGTTCCTGTATCGCGGCGCCTATTGGCGTGGCGGCGCGGTCACCATGACCGCCATCGCGGCCGTCGATACGGCGCTGTGGGACATTAAGGGCAAGGCCGCCGGCCTGCCGGTCTATCAGCTGCTTGGCGGGGCCTGCCGCACGGGCGTGACGGTCTATGGCCACGCCAATGGCGAGACCATCGACGAGACCATCGCCGAAGCGGTGAAGTACAAGGCCATGGGCTACAAGGCGATCCGCCTGCAGACCGGCGTGCCTGGTCTGGCCAGCACCTACGGCGTGTCCAAGGACAAGATGTTCTATGAACCGGCGGACGGCGCGATGCCGACCGAGAATGTCTGGTCGACGCCGGAATACCTCGCCCACACCCCCAAGCTGTTCGAGAAGGCCCGCGAGGTCCTGGGCTGGGACGTGAATCTGCTGCACGACGTGCATCATCGACTGACGCCCATCGAGGCCGGTCGTCTGGGCAAGGACCTAGAGCCCTATCGCCTGTTCTGGCTGGAGGATGCGGTGCCGGCCGAGAACCAAGCCAGCTTCCGGCTGATCCGCCAGCACACCACCACGCCCCTGGCGGTGGGGGAAATCTTCTCGTCGATCTGGAGCTGCAAGCAACTGATCGAGGAGCAACTGATCGATTATATCCGCGCCACCGTGGTCCATGCTGGCGGCATCACGCACCTACGCAAGGTCGCCAGCTTCGCGGCCATGCACAACGTCAAGACTGGCTGCCATGGCGCCACCGACCTATCGCCAGTTTGCATGGCGGCGGCCCTGCACTTCGACATGTCGATCCCCAATTTCGGCCTGCAGGAATACATGCGCCATACCGCCGAGACCGACGCGGTCTTCCCGCACGCCTATACCTTTGAGGACGGCATGCTGCACCCGGGCGACAAGCCGGGCCTGGGCGTCGATATCGATGAGGTTCTGGCGGGGAAATATCCCTACCGGCGGGCCTATCTGCCGGTGAATCGCCTGCGCGACGGGACGATGTTCGACTGGTGAGACACAAAAGGGCGGGACCTCGAGAGGCCCCGCCCTTCTTCGTTCCGCCCTGGAGGAGCGATACTAGGCTTTGATAAAGGCCAGCAGGTCCGGATTGATGATCTCCGGATGGGTGGTGGCCATGGCGTGGGGCAGGCCCTTGTAGGTCTTGAGCGTGCCGTTCTTCAGCAGCTTGGCGGCCAGGGGCGCGGAGTCGGCGTAGGGGACGATCTGGTCGTCGTCGCCGTGCATGACCAGCACCGGGACGGTGATCGCCTTCAGGTCCTTGGTGAAGTCGGTTTCCGAGAAGGCCTTGATGCAGTCGTAGTGGGCCTTGGCGCCGCCCATCATGCCCTGACGCCACCAGTTGTCGATCAGGCCGCGGCTGACCTTGGCGCCGGGACGGTTGAAGCCGAAGAACGGGCCGGTCGGCACGTCGTAGTAGAACTGGGCGCGGTTGGCGACGAGGGCGGCGCGGAAGCCGTCGAACACCTCGATCGGCAGGCCGCCCGGATTGGCGGGCGTCTTGACCATGATCGGCGGCACCGCCCCGATCAGCACGGCCTTGGCCACGCGGCCATTGCCGCCGTAACGGGCCACATAGCGGGTGACTTCGCCGCCGCCGGTGGAGTGGCCGATGTGGATGGCGTTCTTCAGGTTAAGCTTCTCGGCCAGCGCCGCGACGTCGGCGGCGTAGGTGTCCATCTCGTTGCCGGTATCGGTCTGGGTCGAGCGGCCATGGCCCCGGCGGTCGTGTGCGATCACCCGGAAGCCCTGGCCCAGGAAGTACATCATCTGGTTGTCCCAGTCGTCCGAGCTCAGCGGCCAGCCATGGTGGAAGACCAGCGCCTGGGCGTTCTTGGGGCCCCAGTCCTTGTAGAAGATCTGTGTGCCGTCCTTGGTGGTGACGAAATCGCTTTGCATGGTCTTGGCTCCGGTTGCGGAAGGCGTGGCGGCTGCGGCCGGGGCGGCGGCGCTTACAGCGGGGAGGGCGGCGGCCAAGCCGGCTCCAATGAGGACATTGCGGCGCGAGGCTTCGGCGGGTTCAGACATGGTATGCTCCAGCAGCGGCGGATCGATGACCCGCTTCAATGAGCGCACAGTGGCGCCGCTCGATGACGCCGCCTTGAACATAAGAGGTCTGGATTTGTACGGATGCGCGGCGCCGAACCGCGCGGCTCATTCAGCCGGCATCGCAGCCAAGGTGCGGGCCGCGAGGGTTGCATGGCTGATGGCGAGGAACCGGCCGGAGTCGGCGACGATCTCGAAGGTCGCCTCGGGCAGCACCTGCCGCCAGTAGGCGACTACCTCGGCCGGATCATGCATGAAATCGTGGGCGCCCTGCAGGACGCGCCAGTGGCTGATCCCTGTCAGGGGAGGCGACGACCAGCCGAGCATGGCCGTCTGTTCCGCCACATAGCCGGCGACCCGACCGGTGGTGAAGGGATGCAGGGCCGAGGCGTAGTCGGCGTAGATGCGGCCCTGAGACATCACCGCGATGTCGGGCGGGCTGGATTCCATCGTTCTGGCCAACAACCGCCAGGTGCGCGCGGGGGTCATGTGATTGGCCACGGTCCAGGCGAACTTCTCGATCAGGTCCGGATGACGGAAGAAGGTCTCCTTCACCGCGCCGATGACCCCCGAACGCTTGCCGTGTGCGGTCGGAGGATCGGGATTGACCAGCAGAACCCGTCCGATCAGCTGCGGCGCCCTGCGGGTCAAGGCGACCACCACCTGGGCCGCGCCCCGCCCGAACAGGTCGATGCGCTTGAGCTTCAATTGTTCGCAGACCAGGAGGATGTCGTCACAAGCGGCGGCGAACGGATCGGCGCGCCAAGCCGCCACGTCCGTCGGCGGGTCGGTGAGGCCAAAGCCTGGCCGGTCGATGGCGATGGGCCGAAAGCCCTCGGCCTGCAGGGCGCGCACCAGCTGGCTGGTCACGGGTCGAGTGGCGGAGCTTGCGTGCAGCACCAGGACGGGCTGTCCCCCACGGGGGCCATAGTCGCTGATCGCCACCTGTCCGCTGTCGGGCCGCAGGAACAGGCGCAGCGGCTCGATGATCTCCGGATCAAGGGCCACCGCGCCCTGGACGGCGTCGGTCACCAGGGCCAGGGCGCGGGCCTCGGTCACGACCTTGGCCAATTCGGCGGCGGTGCGCACGCCCAGGGTGATGAAGATAGTGTCCAGGTGCTTCTTGGCCACCGCCTCGGACATGCCCGCCGCCTTGGCGGCCTCCGCGCGGCTGAGGCCCTGCGACAGGGCGAGAGTGAGCGCCGCCTGACGCTGTGACAGGCGCCAGATGTCCGCCAGCATGGCCTCGCCGTCGCGGCCTATCGGCCAGATGCCGAACGACAGCCGCACCAGACGTTCGATGAAGCCGGAAAGCCGCGTGGCGCCGACGCGGCGCATGGCTTCGGCCACGACCTTTCGCGCGGTTTCATAGGCGATGTCGGCTTCGCGGGCGGCGCCCTTTACCGAGCCGGTGCGCACCAGGCCGATCGCCACCCTCGTCTGCAGGGGCGTCAGGCCGAAAGCGGCGCAAGCGTCGAGCAGAGCCTCGCCGCCCGTGACGGCGCCTGCCGCGAGGACGACCACGGCCGCGCGGGGCAGGCGAGCCGCGCGACAGACGGCGTCGGGCAAAGCCCAGTCCCGGGCCTGGTCCGCGGGGCCATAGGCGACGGCCGAGCGGGCCTGGCTGCTGTCCTCGGCGCTGGGAACAATCAGGCTGCGCCGTTCCGACAGCACGGTCGCCACGGCCTGGGGATCAAGCCCGCGACCGCCGAGAAGGGATTCGAACATGTCGTTGGCGAACAGGATCTGGCCATCGCGATCCAGCACGGCGGCGCCTAGCCGTTCTGTGCGGACAAGGCTGTAGGCCGTGGCCGCCTCCGCCAGCCCCGCCGCAAAGGCGCGAGACCCAGCGCGGACCGCGGCCGTGGTCGCCCCCGGCGTTTCAAGCCAGGGGTCGAGAGGCCCCGCCCGGCCGACGGCGGCGTCCGCGCCCGGGCTCAGCTTGTCCAAAAGATTGCTCCCAACACCCTACCTCGACGCAACAGAACGTCATTCCGCCAAACTCCGGCGAACAAGCAAGTGGGGTGTTGAGAAAACGTGTCAGCCGTCGATGTCCAGACCGAGGGCGAGGCGAGCGGCGTAGCGGAGTTGCGGCTTCTCCTGCAGGGGATGGAAGCGCGCGGCCTGCACATCACGGAAGGCCCGCTCCAGGCCGAGTTCGCGATAGAAGGATGAGCCGCCCGCGACCTCCATAGCGCGTTCGACGGTGCATATGCACGCCTGACCCGCCAGGGTCCGTGCGCTCATGGTGCGGCCTGTGGTTTCCGGAGCAGGCGATTGGGTCTCGCCGATGCGGACCATGTCATCGACGCTCATCCGCGCCAGAGCCAAAGCGTTCTCCATCTCGCCGACCAGCTGAAGCAGACCCTCGTCCTGGGGCTTCTTGCGGGCGACCTCTAGGGCTGTGTTCCGCGCGCCTTCGGCGACCCCGAGATAGGCCGAGTAGATGAGCGGGAAGGCGATCATCGAGATGATGTGGAACAGCGGGTGCCACTTGCCCTGCGGTCGGCGTCCTGCGATGGCGGCGTCAGCCACGAAGACCTGGTCCAGCTCCACGTCGTGGGAGCCCGTGCCCCGCATCCCCATCACCCGCCAGGTGTCGAGGATGCGCACGCCGTCCGCCTTGAACGGCACGGCGAAGTGCAGGACCGTCGGACCGTCCTCCGGGTCTTCATAGACCGCGCTGGTCATCAGCAGATCTCCAGCCATACAGCCGCTGGAGAAGATCTTGCGGCCAGTGATGCGAAAGCCGCCTTCGACCTTCACCGCCTCGCCAGCGCTCTTCAGCCAGTCCGAGCCGCCGCTGGAGATCAGCACCAGGTCCTCGGCCGCCACGCGCCGCAGCAGGCCGTCGGTCGGGGCGTTCTGGTTGCGCCAGCGCCAGACGGCGGCGGCCACCAGATGCGAGTGCATGGAGTAGGCGAGGGCGGTCGAGCCGCAGCTAGCGCCCAGCCGCCGCACCACGGCGCAGGTCTCCGCATAGGTGGCGTCGCCGCCGCCCAGTTCGGCCGGCACATGAGCCTTGAAGAAGCCCTCTCGCTTGAGCAGGTCGAAATTGTCGGCCACGAAGCTGTCGTCGGCGTCGTGCGTCGCCGCTGAAGCGGCCAACTGCGGCGCGATCCGATCGGCGCGGGCGAGCCAGTCGATTGTTCCCGTTTTCATAGTCCTCACCGGCTGAGCCATGGTGTTCTCCTGTCCTTGTGTGGCGGGGAACTAGGCGATCTTGCTCCAGGGCGGCCAGTTCAGGAACTGAATCGGCTGATACAGAAACTGAACTGGAAACCGGCGTTATGCGGGCCTAGGCTTGGCGTTCAACAGGTGGAGCGCCATGGCCCAAGGCACCTATCGTCAGTTCTGTCCGGTCGCGATGGCGGCCGAAATCCTTTGCGCGCGCTGGACCATCGTCCTTCTGCGCGAGCTGGTCGCCGGCTCGACCCGCTTCAATGACCTGCGGCGCGGCGTGCCGCGCATGTCGCCGGCCCTGTTGTCGCAACGATTGAAGGACCTGGAGGCAGCGGGCGTACTGACACGAACGGCCCTCGCCACCGACCCGGGGGTGCAGGAGTACCGCTTGACCGCGGCGGGGCGCGAACTGGCCCCCATCGTCGAAGCCTTTGGCGTCTGGGGCCAGCGGCGGATCGAGGCTGAGGTGTCGCTGCAGCATCTCGATGCGCAACTTTTGATGTGGGACATGCGCCGGCAGCTGAACACCACGCCCATGCCGCGTCGGCGCAGCCTGATCCAGTTCGTCTATCCCGAGCGGCCTTTGGGCGAGCGCCACTGGTGGCTGGATGTCGATCCCGAGACCGGGGTTGATCTGTGCTCGCTGGATCCGGGCTTTGACGTCGATCTCTACGTCTCCACCGACCTGCGCACCATGACCGCCATCTGGATGGGCCACGACACCGTGCGTGCGGCCGTTGATAGCGGCCGCATGCTGCTGACGGGCAGCAAGCCGCTCGCATCGGCCATGCAGACCTGGCTCGGCCTAAGTCCCTTCGCCAAGGTGGAGCGGCTGGCGAGCTGACCGGCCGGTGGTCCGCCCCCGCAGCGGATGCTACATCGCGCCGGGGTTCAGCGAGGGGCGGACATGATCGATCTGGCGCCGGAGGTCATCGCGCTTCTGTGCGTGGCCGCGACGGCCGCGGGCTTCATCGACGCCATCGCCGGCGGTGGGGGCCTGATCACCGTTCCGGCCCTGTTGGCGGCCGGCGTCAATCCCGTGGCGGCGATCGCCACCAACAAGGTGCAGGGCAGCGTCGGCACGGCGTCGGCGACCTGGAGCTTTTGGCGCGCCGGCAAGATCGATTTGCGGATGCTCAAATGGCCTCTGGTCGCCACCCTGGTCGGCGCGGCGTTCGGGGCCATGGCTATCACCATGGTGGATACCCGCTGGCTGATGGTCCTGCTGCCGGTGCTGCTGGTGGGGATCGCGCTGTATTTTCTGTTCGGACCCAAGGCCAGCGACGAGGACGCCCATGCAAGGCTCACGCCCCTGGCCTATGCCGGCGTCGCCTGCGGCATCGGGTTCTATGATGGCTTCTTCGGACCGGGCACGGGCTCGTTCTTCGCCCTTAGCCTGGTGTCGCTGATGGGCATGGGCCTGACCCGCGCCACCGCTAACACCAAGGCCCTGAACCTGATGAGCAACGTGGTCTCGGTCGTCGTGCTGGCGGCCGGGGGGCACGTCCTGTGGCTGCTGGGCGGCCTGATGGCGGTGGGGCAGTTCATCGGCGGGCGGTTGGGTTCGCACGCGGCCATGCGGTTCGGCCCGCGACTGATCCGTCCGCTGCTGGTGGCGATCTGTCTGGGCATGGTGGTGAAGCTGCTGTCCGACCCGGCGAACCCGCTGCGGGTGATGGTCGGCGCGGCCATTCAGTAAGGTCTTTACGCGGCCCTTACGCCGCCGCCCGACTCCCTGATGGCGCCGTTACGGCCCCGAGGCTCACACCACGCTCAGTTCTTCCAAGCTGGAGCGTGAGGCCGATGGCCGATCTGATCTTTCTGGCGCTGGGCGGCGGGGCCTTCCTGGCCTTCGCCGTCTTCGCCGTTGCGCTGAAGAAGGTCTGAGCCATGTGGCTGGACCTTCTGTGGGCCGCCGGGGCGCTGGGCGTCGCGGCATACATGGTCGCGGCTTTGCTGCGGCCTGACCGTTTCTGACGGACACATCCAATGAATATCCAAGGCTGGGCGGAAATCGCCCTGACGCTGGGGCTGGCCGTTGCTATCGGCTGGCCCGTCGGCGTCTACATGTCGCGTGTCTGGAGCAGGGAGCGCACCTGGCTCGATCCCGTCCTGCGCCCTGTGGAAAAACTGTTCTACGCCGGGTGCGGCGTGGACCCGAACAAGAGCCAGAACTGGATCGGCTACGCCGGCGCGCTGCTGGCCTTCAACTTCACCGGCTTCCTGTTCGTCTATGCGGTGCTGCGCCTGCAGGGCGGCTTGCCGCTCAACCCCCAGGGCTTTGACGGCCTGTCGCCGCACCTGGCGTTCAATACCGCCGTCAGCTTCGTGACCAACACCAACTGGCAGAGCTATGGCGGCGAGACGACCATGTCGACGCTCAGCCAGATGCTGGTGCTGACGGTGCAGAACTTTGTCTCCGCCGCCACCGGCGCGACCATCGCTGCCGCCCTGGCGCGGGCCTTTACCGCCAATCGTGGCGAAGGGGTCGGCAACTTCTGGGCCGACCTGGTGCGGACCACGCTCTACGTTCTGCTGCCGCTATGCCTCGTGCTGGCCATTGTGCTGGTCGCGCTCGGCCTGCCGCAAACCCTCAGCGGCGGCGCGGTCGCCACGACGCTGGAGGGCGCGCAGCAGAAGATCGCCCTGTTCCCGGTCGCCAGCCAAGAGGCTATCAAACAGTTGGGCATCAACGGCGGCGGCGTCTTCAACGTCAACTCCGCCCACCCGTTCGAGAACCCCAGCCCGCTGACCAACCTGATCACCGCCGTGTCGATCAACATGCTGGGCTGGGCGGCGTTCTTCGCCTTCGGCCGCTCGGCCTTGGCCAAGAAGGACGTCGGCGCGCTGGTGATCGCCGCCTCGATCCTGCTCAGCGCTGGAGCGGGGGCCATTTACTGGACCGAGACGCAGCCCGCGCCGGCCCTGGTCGCCGCGGGCGTCGACGCCTCGGTGAATATGGAGGGCAAGGAGGTCCGCTTCGGCGCTCCCGCCACCGCCGCCTGGGCGGCCATGACCACGGGGGCGTCAAACGGTTCGGTCAACGGCATGCATTCCAGCCTCATGCCCCTGGGCGGGGCGGTGACCATGTTCCTCATGCAGCTTGGCGAGATCCTGCCCGGCGGCATCGGATCGGGCATCGCGATCATGATCGTCATGGCCATGCTGTCGGTGTTCGTCGCCGGCCTCATGGTGGGGCGCACGCCCGAATATCTGGGCAAGAAGATCGAGGGCCGCGAGATCACCTTCGCCATGCTGGCGGTGCTTGTCATTCCGTTGGCCATGCTGGGCTTTTCGGCCATCGCCGCCGTGCTTCCCGAAGCGTTGAAGGGCCTGATGCACGAGGGGCCGCACGGCCTGTCGGAGATTCTCTATGGCTACACTTCCGCCACCGCCAACAACGGTTCGGCCTTCGCCGGCCTGACCGCCAACGCGCCGTGGTGGAACACCACCTTGGGCATCTCCATGCTCATGGGCCGGTTCGCCCCCATCGTCGCCGTTCTGGCCATCGCAGGCTCCATCGCCGCCAAGCCGAAGCTGACGCCCACGGCCGGCACGTTGCCGACCCATGGCGGCCTGTTCATCGGGCTGCTGATCGGGGTGATCCTGATCCTGGGCGGCCTGCAATTCTTCCCCGCTCTCGCCCTGGGGCCGATCGTCGAGCACTTTCAAGCGCTCGCCGCGGTCGCCGGGCTCTAAGGGACATCCTCCAATGACTTTCGCAGACCCCAACGCGGCGTCGCAAAAGGGGCTGGGCTTCGCGGCCAGCCTGACGCCCAACCTGATGGGCCGCGCCCTGCGGGACGCCTTCATCAAGCTCGATCCCCGCGCCCTGACCGGCAATCCGGTGATCTTCGCCACCTGGGTGGTGGCTGTGCTGTCGACCGTCTCCGCCGTCGTGGCGGTGGCGACAGGGACCGCTGCGGGCTTCGCCGTCCAGGTCGCCCTGTGGCTGTGGGCCACGGTCCTGTTCGCCAACGTCGCCGAAAGCATCGCCGAAGGGCGCGGCAAGGCGGCGGCTGACAGCCTGCGCGCCGCGCGGGTGACCACCAAGGCCAAGCTGATCATCGATCCCAAGACCGGCACGGTCATCCCGACCCCGGCCCACAAGCTGAACGTCGGTGAGATCGTCCTGGTCGAGGCGGGCGACGTGGTCCCCGCCGACGGCGAGATCGTCGAGGGCGTGGCGAGCGTCAACGAGGCGGCCATCACCGGCGAAAGCGCCCCCGTGATTCGCGAAAGCGGCGGCGACCGGTCGGCGGTGACCGGCGGCACGACGGTGGTGTCGGACTGGATCAAGGTGCGCGTCACCAGCCAGCCTGGCTCGTCCTTCCTCGACCGCATGATCGCCATGGTCGAGGGCGCGGACCGTCGCAAGACGCCGAACGAGATCGCTTTGGCCGTGCTACTGGCGGGTCTGACCCTGATCTTCCTGATCGCGGTCGTCACCCTGCTGGGGCTGGGCAAGTTTTCGGGCGTGGAGCTCGACCCGCTGGTGCTGGGCGCGCTGTTCGTCTGCCTGATCCCGACGACTATCGGCGGCCTATTGTCGGCCGTCGGCATCGCCGGCATGGACCGGCTGCTGAAGGTCAACGTCCTGGCCACCTCCGGTCGGGCGGTTGAGGCGGCGGGCGACGTCGACACCCTGCTGCTCGACAAGACCGGCACCATCACCTTCGGCAACCGCATGGCCACCGAGATCGTCGCCGCGCCCGGTGTGCGGCCGGAACTCGCCCTGCGCGCCGCCGTCACCGCGTCATTGGCGGACGAGACGCCCGAGGGCCGTTCGATCATTGAATACGGCCGCAACCAGGGCGTGGTCATCGAGGCGCCGGAGGGCGCGACCGCCATTCCGTTCAGCGCCGTGACCCGTCAGTCCGGCCTGGACGCCGACGGCCATAGCTGGCGCAAGGGCGCGGTCGATGCGGTCCTGCGCGAATGCAAGCTGGCCGCGGCGCCGAGCACGCTGGAGGTCGCCATCGACCGCATCGCCCGCTCGGGCGGCACGCCTCTGGCGGTCAGCCAGGACGGGGCGCTGGTGGCGGTCATTCACCTCAAGGACGTGGTCAAGCCCGGCGTTAAGGCGCGCTTCGCGGACCTGCGCCGTATGGGCCTTCGCACCGTGATGATCACCGGCGACAACCCCGTGACCGCCGCCGCTATCGCGTCGGAGGCCGGAGTCGATGACTTCCTGGCCGAGGCCACGCCGGAGGACAAGCTGCGGCTGATCCGGGCCGAGCAGGCCAAGGGCCGTCTGGTCGCCATGTGCGGAGACGGGGCCAACGATGCGCCGGCCCTGGCCCAGGCCGATGTGGGCGTGGCCATGCAGACCGGCGCCCAGGCCGCTCGCGAGGCGGGCAACATGGTCGACCTCGACAGCGACCCGACCAAGGTCATCGAGATCGTCGAGGTGGGAAAGCAGATGCTGATCACCCGCGGCGCCCTGACGACCTTCTCCATCGCCAACGACGTGGCCAAGTACTTCGCGATCATCCCGGCTCTGTTCGTGGCGGCTCTGCCGCAGCTTGGCGCCATGAACGTCATGCAGCTGGCCAGCCCGCAGAGTGCGATCCTGTCGGCGGTGATCTTCAACGCTCTGGTGATCGTCACCCTGATCCCGCTGGCGCTGAAGGGCGTGAAGTACCGGGCGGTCGGGGCCGGCAAGCTGCTGTCTCGCAACCTCCTGATCTACGGCCTGGGCGGTCTCGTCGCTCCGTTCGTCGGCATCAAGCTGATCGACGTCGTCATCTCAATGCTCGGCCTGGCCTGAGCAGGCGTCCCTTAAGGATCACAGTCATGAACAAGCGTATCTTCTATATCAGCGGCCTGGGCGCCTTCGCGGCGATCGCCGCCTTGGCGGTCGCCAAGACGGCCTCGGCGCAAACCCCGACGGTCAGCTTTAATGCTGGCGTGGCCAGGGACTATGTCTTTCGGGGCGTCAGCCAGACGGATGAGAACCCCCAAGTGTTCGGCGGGGTCGATGCGACGGCCGGCCAGTTTTACGCCGGCGCCTGGGCTTCGAACGTCGACTACAGCGACAGCACCGACGCCGAGGTCGATCTCTATGCAGGGTTCAGGCCGCAGGCCGCCGGCTGGTCGTTCGACGTTGGGGCCGTTGCCTATCTCTACCCGGGGCAGCCTGACGGGGCGGACTACGACTACGTGGAGGCCAAGATCGCCGCCAGCCGCGCCGTCGGGCCGGCCACCGTCGGTGGAGCGGTCTTCTGGTCGCCGGATTTCTTCGGCGTCGAGGACGAGGCGACCTATGCCGAAGCCAATATCAGCTATCCGGTGGCGGAGAAAATAACGCTCTCCGGCGCCCTTGGCCGACAATGGGTCACCTCAAGCAGCGACTACACCACGTGGAATATTGGCGCGACCTGGGCTTTCGCCGATCACCTGGCGCTCGATCTGCGCTATCACGACACCGACGAGCATGGCTTCGGCAAGCTGTATGACAGCCGCGCCGCCGCTTCGCTCAAGGCGACCTTCTAGGAGGGGCTGACATGTTGAACCACATCCGCCCCGCCATCGTCTCCATGGCCCTGTTCACCGGCTTGCTGGGCCTGGGCTATCCCCTCGCCGTCACGGGCGTCGCTCAGGCGGCCTTCCCCTATCAGGCCAACGGCAGTCTTCTGAAGGACGCCAAGGGCCAAGTGGTCGGCTCGGCCTTGCTGGGGCAATCCTTCGCGCAGGCCAAGTATCTGCATTCGCGTCCGTCCGCGGCGGGCGACGGCTATGACGCCTCCGCCTCCAGCGGCTCCAATATGGGCCCCCTCAACGAGGATCTGGCCGCGCGGGTCAAGGAGGGCGCCGACGCTCTACGCGCCGAGGCGCCGGGGCAGGTCATACCCGCCGATGCGGTCACCGCTTCGGCTTCTGGTCTCGACCCGCACATCTCGCCGGCCAACGCCCGTCTCCAGACGGCGCGGATCGCGCGGGCGAGGGGGCTTTCCGACGCCCAGGTCCAGACCGTGATCGACGATGAGACCGAAAGCGCCCTGCTCGGCTTCATCGGCCAGCCGCGGGTCAATGTGCTCGCCGTGAACAGGGCCCTCGACCGCCTGTGATCGAAGAGCCGCCCCGCCCGGATCCCGAAGCCCTCCTCGCCGCCGCCAACAAGGCGGGACGAGGTCGGCTGAAGGTCTTCCTCGGCATGTCGCCGGGGGTGGGCAAGACCTATGAAATGCTGCGCGCCGCTCGCCGCCGAAAGGCGGAGGGCGGTGACGTGCTGATCGGGGTGGTGGAGACGCACGGTCGCCGCGAGACCGAGGCTCTTCTGCGGGGCATGGAGGTCCTGCCGCGCAAGCCTATCGAGCATCGCGGTCGGGCGATGATGGAGTTCGACCTCGACGCCGCCCTGGCGCGCAAGCCGGCCCTGCTGCTGGTCGATGAGTACGCCCATTCCAACGCCCCTGGCTCGCGTCATCCCAAGCGGTGGCAGGACGTGGCCGAGCTGCTGGCCGCGGGGATCGACGTCTGGACCACCCTGAACGTCCAGCATCTGGAGAGCTTGGTCGATGTGGTGCTGCGCATCACCGGCGTGCGCCAGCGTGAGACGGTGCCCGACAGCGCCCTGTCGCGGGCGGACGACATCGAGCTGGTGGACATTACGCCCGACGAGCTGCGCCGCCGCCTGACCGAGGGCAAGGTCTATGTGCCGGAGACGGCGCGGCTGGCGGCGGATAACTTCTTCAAGATCGAGAACCTGACCGCCCTGCGCGAACTGGCTCTGCGACGCGCGGCCCAGACGGTGGATGACCAACTGGTCGCCGCCATGCGCGAGAAGGGGGTCGAAGGTCCCTGGGCGGCGGGCGAGCGGATTCTTGTGCTGGTCGGCGGCGACGCCATGGCGCCCAGCCTGGTGCGCGCCGGTCGCCGCCTGTCCGACATGATGATGGACGCGCCCTGGATCGTGGCGCACGTCGAGCAGCCCGCGCGCCGCAGCGATCCGAGTAAGGTGTTCGAGGCCCTGAAGCTTGGCGAACAGCTCGGCGCGTCCACCGTGACCCTGACCGGCGATGATGTGGTTGGCGCGGTGCTGGACTACGCGCGGCGCAACAACGTCACGCAGATCGTCATCGGCAAATCGCGCGACAGCCGCCTGCGCGAGGTCTTGGGTCGCTCCCTGGCCGCCGCCCTGTTGCGTCGTTCGCGGGGGGCGGCGATCCACATCGTTACCGAACGGGCGGACGAGGCGCCGCCCCGTCGCAAGCTCGATCTCGCCTCCGGCTGGCCGGGCTATCTTATCGGCGCAGGGTTCGTGGTCGCCGCGACGCTGGCGGCCTGGGGCCTGGACACCGTCGCGGCGCGGGTCGATCTGTCGATGATCTTCCTGGCCGCCGTTCTGGGCGCGGGGGTCCTGTACGGCCTGAGGCCAGCCCTCGCTGCGGCGACCGTGGCCTTCCTGATCTACAATTTCCTGTTCCTGGAGCCGCGCTACAGTCTGGCGATCGGGTCGCCGACCGACGTGCTGACCCTGATCGTCTTCTGGGCCGTGGCCCTGGCGACGGGCGGCCTGGCCGGGCGGGTGCGCGATCAGGCCCGGAGCGCGCAGAAGCGCGCCGCCGCCGTCTCAACCCTCTTGGCCGCGAGCCGCACCCTCTCGGCGGCCGCCGGCAAGAACCCCGCCGCCCAGGCCCTGGCCGACCAGGCCGCCGCGGCGGCGGGCGGGCGGGCTTTGGTCCTGTTGCCCGAGAGCGGCGAGATCGTCCCCGTCGCGGGTGCGCCGTCTCTGGAGCCCCTCGGCACGGCCGCCATGGCCGCCGCCCGATGGGCCTGGGAGAAGGGCGAGCCGGCCGGTTTCGGCACAGGCACCCTGCCGCAGACCAGCTGGACGTTCCGGCCCCTAGAGGGCGTGCGCGCCCGCGCCGGGGTGGCGGGTGTCGAGGCGGCGGCGCTGCAGCCCGGTTCCGACGACGAGCGGCTGGTAGTCGCCTTGCTGGAGCAGGGCGCCGTGGCGCTGGAGCGCGCGGAACTTGCGGCCGACGCGGTCGAGGCCGAGACCCTGCGGCGGGCCGACCGCTTCCGCTCGGCCCTGATGAACTCCATCAGCCATGACCTGCGCACGCCGCTGTCGGCGGTGCTGGGCGCCTCCACCACCCTGATCGACTACGGCAAGTCGCTTAAGCCGGCGGTGCGCGACGATCTTCTGATCTCGATCCGCGAGGAGGCCGAGCGGCTGAGCCGCTATGTGGGCGACCTGCTGGACATGACCCGACTGGAAGGCGGCGGGCTGTCGGTGCGCAGCGACTGGACCGACCTGCGCGAGGTGCTGAACGCCGGCGCCGAGCGGGTTCGCCGCCGCCTAGGTGGTCGCGTCCTGAGCCGCGACTATCCCGACAAGCTGACCCTGATCCAGGCCGACGCGGGGCTTCTGGAGCAGGCGGTGGTCAATATCCTGGAGAACGCCATCGCCTACAGCCCCGAGGGTGCGGCGATCGAGCTTGCGGTCTATGAGGATCGCGCCAATGTCGTCATCAGCATTGAGGACGAGGGCAAGGGCATCCCGACCGAGGAGCTGGAGCGCGTGTTCGAGAAGTTCCGTCGCATGGACGAGCCCACCGATCGCCGCAAGGGCGCGGGCCTGGGTCTGGCCATCGCCAAGGGCTTCGTGGAGGCGATGGACGGCCGCATCGCCGCCGCCAGTCCGATCCATGGGAACAAGGGCACGCGCGTTCTGATCAGCCTGCCCAAATCCGTCGCCACCCCGCATCACCTGCTATGACCGGTCCGCGCCAGCGCATCCTCGTCATCGACGACGAACCGCAGATCCAGCGGTTCCTGGGCCCTGCTCTGGAGGCCGCCGGCTACGAACCGCTGAAGGCCGAAAGCGGGCAGGAGGGTTTGCGCGCCATCGCCTTGTGGAGTCCGGACGCGGTGGTGCTGGATCTCGGCCTGCCCGACATGGACGGCAAGGCGGTGCTGGAGAAGGCGCGCGCCTTCTACGCCGGTCCGATCCTCATCCTTTCGGCCCGCGACCGCGAGATCGAGAAGATCGACGCCCTGGACAAGGGGGCGGATGACTATGTCGAAAAGCCTTTCGGCGTGGGCGAGCTGCTGGCGCGATTGCGTGTCGCGCTTCGGCACGCGGGCAAGGCGGATTCCGGTCCTACGCAGATTCAGGCTGGCGACGTCCTGATCGATCTCGACAAGCACAGGGTCACGCGCGGCGGGGAGGTCGTGAAGCTCTCGCCCAAGGAATACGACCTGCTTGCTCGCCTGGCGCGGGCGCAGGGGCGCCTGTTGACCCACAAGGATCTCCTCACCGCCATCTGGGGGCCGGCCCACACGGCCGACACCCAGTATCTTCGCGTGTTCATCGGCCAACTGCGTCAGAAGCTGGAGGCCGAGCCGTCGACGCCGCGCATGATCCTGACCGAGCCGGGCGTCGGCTACCGCTTCGAGGCGGGCTGAGCTTACGGGCTGCTTATGCGGCGGCGGCGGTTCCGAATGGCGCGCTTGCGCACGGCGGCGCGATCCTGATCCCGCTCCCAAGCGAGGGAGCGTTCAGGGATCAAGTCGATGTCCATTCCGTCCGCCGCCCAGGCCGCCCAGTTCCTTCTTGGCCTGCCGCGCCCTTCGCCGCTCGATCGTATGCTGGCCCTGGCTCAGACCACGCCGCTCGACGCGGTCGCGGTGGCGGGACCGCAGGCGGCCGAGGCGATGGTCGATCTTTGGCGCAGGGGCTTTGAGCGGGTGGAGGCGGCCCGGCGCGCCACCTGCAGTTCCGCGGACCAGCGCTGCGACCTGTTGCTGGTCATGGGATGCCCCGACAGCGCCAGCGCCGACGCCCTTACGGGGGCGGTTCTAGGCATGTTGGCCAGAGGCGGCCGGATCGTGATCGACGCCGGCCTCATGCTGGACCGAGGCGAACGAACCGACCTTTGTGACCGTCTTCGCAAGCGTGGACTGATCCTCACCGACAGCGCCGCCCTGCTGCCGGAAGTCGTGGCTTCCCGGCCCCTGTGATCGGGCGCTAGCTGTTGAGGTGCCGCCAGACGTTTGAGATCACCACCGAACCCTCGCCCACCCCGGAC
This sequence comes from Caulobacter sp. NIBR2454, assembly GCF_027474405.1. Lineage (GTDB taxonomy): Bacteria > Pseudomonadota > Alphaproteobacteria > Caulobacterales > Caulobacteraceae > Caulobacter. The sequence continues at coordinate 2,818,441 of NZ_CP114871.1, read as the reverse complement.
GCGACCCGTTTGACCGAGCCCGCGCGAACATCGCCCACGGCGAAGATTCCCGGCTCCGAGGTCCCGTAGGGCGAGGCGGCCCCGGCGGCGTCGCCCGTCAGGACAAACCCGGCCGGGTCGAGGGCGACGAGCCCGGACAGCCAGCCGGTGTTCGGCTCCGCGCCGACCATGACGAAGAGCGCGCAGGCGTCCTGTTGACGATGGCTCCGGTCCGTTCGGCTTCGAATGCTCAAGGTCCGCAGCTTGTCGTCCCCGTGCAGGGCGACGACTTCTGCGTTGTATTCGATCGTGATCCGCGGGTCGGCTTCCAGTCGGCTGCTCAGATAGTTCGACATGGAGTCCGCCAGGGACGGACCGCGGACGATCAGATGGACGTGACTGGCGGCCCGGCTCAGATACATGGCCGCTTGACCGGCTGAGTTTCCCCCTCCGATGACCACGGCCGGGGCGCTCTTGCAGTAGCGGGCCTCGTTCTCGGTCGCCGCGTAATAGACGCCATCCCCCTCGAACTCGACCAGCCGCTCGATCGGCAACCGCTTGTACTGGACCCCGGTGGCGACCACGACGGCGCCCGCCAGAATCCGCTGGCTGTTGTCGAGCGTGGCGCAGTATCGCGCGTCCTCCAGGCGCTCGAGGCTGACGACGCGCCGGGGCATCAGGAACCGCGTCCCGAACTTCATCGCCTGGATCTCACCGCGCCAGATCAGGTCCGCCCCCGAGATGCCGGTGGGAAATCCCATGTAGTTCTCGATGCGACTGGACGCGCCTGCCTGGCCTCCGATAGCGGTGTCCTCGACCACCAGGGCGCCAAGGCCCTCGGCGCCGGCATAGACCGCCGCCGCGACGCCGGCCGGCCCCCCGCCGACGATCAGCACATCGGTGGGTTCGTCCTCGATGAGGTCGTAGGCGACGCCCAACAGCCGAGCCACTTTTTCGGGCGTCGGGTCGCGGACAATCTGGCCCGGCCCAAAGACCACGGCCGGTTCATGCGCGGGCGCGGCGCAACTGGCGGCGACCTCCAGCGCTTCGGGGCTGCCGATGGGATAAGAGGCGTAGGGCAGGCGATTGCGGTGCGCGAAGTCGGCGATCTTGCGCACGCTGCGGTCGCGCTCTTCGCCGATCAGCACCAGAGTGCTCGACCCCGTCTCTATCAGCTTGCGCCGCCGGGCCGCCATGACGGTGATGATGATGTCGGACATTTCAGGGATTTCCGACATCAGGCGCAGCATGGCGGTGCGCGGCACCTCCAGCACCCGCGTGTCCCGCACCGCGCGCATCGGCATCGACCATGCGCCGCCGTTGAGAAACGAGATTTCGCTGAGGAACTGCGTCGGCCCGAGGGTCGAGGGAAGGAGGCGTTCGCCGGTGAACGAGTTGACGATCTCGATCTCGCCGTCCTCGACATAGATGAAGCGGTCGACCGGCTCGCCCGGCCGCACGACGAGCGCGCCCGCCTCGTACGTCGCGCCCGCGCCGACCGCCCGCATGGCGTCGACATGCGCAGCGTCAAGCGGCGTGCGCTGCATCTCCGCTAGATTGCCGCCAATCGTTTCCATAGGGACCCCAGCTCCGCCGTCTCCGCAATGACGGCGACCGCCCAGGAATGCAAGCCGACGAGTGCGGTGCAAGCGTCGAGGCGACTTGGGGGGTCTAGACGAGGCGGCCAAGCGACGCCCATGTTCACCAATCCGCCATCGCTGCTTCACGATACCGCGTTGAGGCGATGCGAAGATGGCCGGCATGGAACAGTTGGCGATCCGCCTGCGCCTGGCTTTCATCGACCCTGGCCTGCGAAAGGCGCCGTTCCTTTTGGAGTTACGCAACTGGCTGGCTCCTGATGTCGAGAGCCTCTACTGGTCGCGCCGCCCAGTCGTGCGCAGCTACATGCGCAACGCCGGCGTGGCGATGCATCCGCGCCCTGGGGCCGCAAAGGCCGTTGTTTCCGACATCTCTGACGCCGAACTGCGCCATGCGATCGGCGAAAAGGAACTGGCCCTGCGGCCCGAAAAGGCGCTTCGCAAGGCGCGCGGCGTGCTCGCCGAACTGGCGGCCTTCATGGACAACGAGAAGGTCGGCGCGATCTTTGTCTGGAATGGCTCCAATCTGCGCGGGGCCTTGGCCACCTACTTGGCGCGGCAGCGCCGCATACCCGTCATCCACGCCGAGCATGGCTATTTTCCCGGCACCACCCAGCTTGATCTGGAAGGCGTCAACGGCGCGTCGTCCATGAGCCGACTGGCGCACGCGGGCGCCGCGCACATCCCCTACGACGACGGGTTGGACACGGCGCTAGATGCGCACATCGCCCGCTTCAAATCCGGCGAGAGGATGCGCGACCTCAATCCGCTACCCCCGCCCGACCTCCGGCGAAACCTGTACGCTCGCTTGGTGAGCCGCGTCAGTTTCTGGGCCGAACGGCGCGCCTTGCCCTTCATCAACCGGCTCAGCGTACCGACCACTCCGGCGCACAAGTTGCCTGAGCGATATGTCGTGCTGCCCTTTCAGGTGCGAAGCGACTCGCAACTTATGCTGCAGTCTCCTCTGTATGGCGACGACCTTGAGGCTGTGGTCCGTGATCTGGACAGCGCCTTGGAGCGCATCGACGCGGGCCTGCGTCTGGTAGCGAAGTTCCACCCTTATGAACTGCCGCTCGTGCAACGGGCCTATCGCCACCTGCCCAAGCGCTATCCGCGCGTGTGTTTTGTCAGCTCCGCGCCGATGGCCGAACTGCTGGGGAACGCTTCGGCCGTCGTCACCATAAATTCGACGGTCGGCTTCGAGGCCATGCTACTCGACAAACCCGTGGTGGCGCTGGGTCGCAATTTCTACACCGCGCCCGGCATTGTCGAATCCCCGCGGAGCCGGGGCGATCTCGAAGCCGCAGTGCGGCGGGCGCTGACCGTCCCGCCGGACGCCGAACGTCGCCGCGGCTTCTTACGCTTCGTCCGCGCGCGGTTTCTCGTGGGTGGCGGCTACCACGATTTCTCGCCGCGCAGCCTGCGCAGCGTGGCCGCCCGCATCGTGGAACTGCTCGCCGTGACGCCGACCGGCAAGGCTTCCGGTTCGGGAGCTGTCTCCGGCGCCATAGAAGGCGAAGTATGCTCACAACCAGCGCCGCCTGTCGGGCTGGCGACGTCGCTGGTTTGAACGGTTCGCCGCCCCAGAGGCCCCGCGCGAATCGGACGCCCAACCGCGCACCCTCATCGCACGGGTTGTTAGGAGGCTAGGCGGGCGGCCACCCAACGAGGATCGGCCAGCCCTGAGTTGGCGCGACAGCGGCGTGGCGACCCGGGAGGGACTCGAACCCCCGACCTTAGCTTTAGGAAAGCTCTGCTCTATCCGGCTGAGCTACCGGGCCGACGCCGGGCGTGATAGCGCATGTTCGGGGGGCTTGCGAACCCTGCTGCGCTGGGGAGCGTCATGAATCTGCTGCGTCCGCTCAAGACGCTCTACGTCCAGGTGCTGATCGGCATCGCCCTAGGCATCGCCATCGGCGCGTTCTGGCCCGATGTGGGCGTGGCGCTCAAGCCGCTGGGCGACGGGTTCATCAAGCTGATCAAGATGGTCGTGGCGCCCGTGATCTTTTGCACCGTGGCGGGCGGCATCGCCCACATGAGCGACATGAAGAAGTTCGGCCGGGTGGGCGGCAAGGCGCTGATCTATTTCGAGGTCGTCTCGACCCTGGCCCTTGTGATCGGTCTGGTGGTCGGCGAACTGGTGCGGCCGGGCGCGGGCTTCAACATCGATCCCGCCGCCATCGATCCGGCCGTGGCCGCCGGCTACGCCGAGAAGGCCAAGCATGGCGAGGGCCTGGTCGACTACATCCTGCACCTGATCCCCGACACCTTCTTCGGCGCCTTCGCCGAGGGCAACCTGCTTCAGGTGCTGCTGGTGGCGATCCTGGTCGGCTTCGCCTGCGCGCGGTTGGGCGATTTTGGCGAGAAGGCCGCCGGGGCGCTGGAGCACGTGTCGCGCGTGTTCTTCTCGATCATCCATCTTGTGGTGAAGCTGGCGCCTCTGGGGGCGTTCGGGGCGATGGGCTTCACCATCGGCAAGTACGGGCTGGACAGCCTGCTGCAGCTGGGCGCCCTGGTGGCGACCTTCTACCTGACGGCCCTGGTCTTCGTCCTGGTGGTGCTGGGCGTCATCGCGCGGATGGCGGGGTTCTCGATCCTGAAGTTCATCGCCTATATCCGCGAAGAACTGCTGATCGTCCTGGGCACCAGCTCGTCTGAGTCTGTGCTGCCGCAGATGATGGAGAAGCTGCAGCGCCTGGGCGCGTCGCGGCCGGTGGTCGGGCTGGTCATCCCCACGGGCTACAGCTTCAACCTGGATGGCACCAACATCTACATGACCTTGGCCACGCTGTTCCTGGCCCAGGCGACCAATACCGACCTGTCGATCTGGCAGATGGCCACCATCCTGGGCGTGGCCATGCTGACGTCCAAGGGCGCCAGCGGAGTCACCGGCGCGGGCTTCATCACCCTGGCCGCGACCCTGGCGGTGGTGCCCGACATCCCCATCGCCGCCCTGGCGGTTCTGGTGGGCGTAGACCGGTTCATGAGCGAGTGCCGCGCGTTGACCAATCTGGTGGGCAACGGCGTGGCGACCCTGGTCGTGGCCCGGTGGGAAAACGAGCTCGACATGGACGTTCTGCGAAGCGAGCTGTCCAAGGGGCCCAGGGCTGGCGAACTCGCCGCGGCGAAGGAAGCGCCGCTGCCGGCTGACGAGGTCTAGGCGGCGGGTTTGCTACTCAAGTCGTGCGGAAAGGAACAAGCTTAACCTTACTGCGAAAACAAGGGCTTGCATGTCATCGGCGAATGCACGGACATGCGGGCCGAGATGAATCAGACCCCTTACGCAACAGTGGATTCCGCGAGCGTCGGCCAACAGATCGACGGCGCGCTGCTGACCCTGATCGAGACCATCGAAGCCCTGGCTTCGGCCGGGACTGTGGCCGATATCGCCGCAGTCGTGCGGTCGGCCGCGAGGCGGATTTCCGGTGCTGACGGCGTGGCCTTCGTCCTGCGCGACGACGAGCAGTGCTGGTACCTGGACGAGGACGCCATCGGTCCGCTGTGGAAGGGGCGGCGTTTTCCGATGGAGGCCTGCATCTCCGGATGGGCGATGCTGAACCGCAAGACGGCGGTGATCCCGGACATCTATCTGGACGAGCGCGTGCCCCACGACGCCTATCGGCCGACCTTCGTCAAAAGCCTTGTGATGACCCCGGTGCGCCCAGCCGATCCCCTGGCGGCCATCGGCGCCTATTGGGCGCAGGAGCGCAATCCAACCGCCGAGGAGGTGACAAAGCTGGAGGTGATCGCCCGGGCCACCGCCGCGGCGCTCGAGAGCGCGCGGGCGCGGGCGTCCCTGCAGGAGGCGCTGGAGCGGCGGGAGCTGCTGCTGCACGAACTCGACCACCGCATGAAGAACACCTTGGCGGCGGCGCATTCGATCACCCGCCAGACCTTGCGACACGCCGACAGCGCCGAGGCCTTCGCCGAAGCGTTCGAACGCCGCTTGATGGCGCTGTCGCGTGCGCATGAACTGCTGACCCAGGAAAGCTGGGGGCGGGCGTCCATCCTTCAGGTCCTGGAGGCGGCCCTGGCGCCGTTTGGCGGTGCGGAAAGCGGACGGGCGACCCTTTCGGGACCGCCGATCAGCCTCAGCCCTGAGACGGCCGTGGATCTGCACATGGCCTTCCATGAGCTGGCGGTGAACGCGGCCAAGTACGGCGCCTTCAGCGACGCCGAAGGACAGGTCGATGTGGAGTGGAGCATAGGGGTCGATGAGCGCTTCCACCTGACCTGGCGCGAAAGCGGCGGGCCGCCTGTGACCCCGCCCAAGGAGCGCGGCTTCGGCTCGCGGCTGATCCAGAGCGGCATGTCGGTGCGGCTGGCTGGCAAGGCGACCATGCGCTTCGAGCCCGAAGGGCTGATCTACGAGATCGACGCGCCTCTGTCGGTGGGCCTAGCTAAGGCCTGACGCCTTAGCCCTGAAACGAAGACGCCCGCCGCACGGGGTGCGACGGGCGTTTCGAAAGCTGGAAGCTTTTCAGTTTAGGCGGCGACAGCCTTGACCAGCGACTTGGTCAGCAGGCCGATGGCGGCTTCGCGGTCGATGCGTTCGATCGCGGCCACTTCACGAGCCATGCGGTCCAGGGCCGATTCGTAGAGCTGACGCTCCGAATAGGACTGTTCCGGTTGGTTTTCGGCGCGGTGCAGGTCGCGGACGACCTCGGCGATCGAGATCAGGTCGCCGGAATTGATCTTGGCTTCGTATTCCTGGGCGCGACGCGACCACATGGTGCGTTTGACGCGGGCGCGACCCTTCAGGGTGGTCAGGGCCTGGCTTACCGTGTCGCCGGCGGCCAGCGGACGCAGGCCGGCCGTCTTGGCCTTCTTGGTCGGTACGCGCAGGGTCATCTTCTCGTGGTCGAAAGTGATCACGTAGACCTCAAGCGACATGCCGGCCACTTCCTGGGTTTCAACCGCCTGCACCGTGCCAACGCCGTGCGCGGGATAGACGACGTGATCGCCAACCGAGAAATCCAGACCGTTCTTGCTCATCGCTCGTCCTCTTGGATCATCCCGCCGCCGGGGGGCTTCGGGCCGTCGCTGCACAAAGAACCGCCGACCGACGACACAGCTTCCCCCGTCCGCGAAAAAGGAAACGCGGGGGCTGGTCGATACGGTCGGAATAGTTCTAAGACACTCTTCGCCTTCGATGGCGCGCGCCGTTCATGCAGCGGCTGTTCTAGACAAAGACATCGGCGGCACGCGCATGCGGGGCCGTCACGTCAGTTTTGACGATAACACAAAATTCAGCTCAATGAAAGGCTTGCGCCCGCAGGCCCGTGCGCGCGTCACGCGCAAAGGGCAAAAGGCGGCCCTTTCGGCCCCCACGGAATGTTACGAGCCCGTGCCCGGCTTTTCGCTGAAGTATTTTTCGAACTTGCCGGTTTCGCGTTCGAACGCTTCACGGTCGGCGGGCGGCGTGCCCTTCACCGTGATGTTCGGCCACACCTTGGCGTAGTCGGAATTGATCCGCAGCCACTTGCCGTCGGGATCGTCCTCGGTGTCCGGCTTGATGGCGTCCACTGGGCATTCGGGTTCGCACACGCCGCAGTCGATGCACTCGTCGGGATTGATCACCAGGGTGTTCTCACCCTCGTAGAAACAATCGACGGGGCAGACCTCCACGCAGTCCATGAACTTACATTTGATGCAGGGGTCGGTGACGATATAGGTCATCGGAACGCGTGCGGCCTTCTCAGTGTGCGCGGCCTAATCGGCCTTGGGGCGTGGCTTGTCAATGTGACGGCTTCTCTTGCGGCTGCGAGGTTTCCTCTAAGAGCGAATACAGCGCGCGGGCCTCGACAGGCGGACCGCGGCGTTCGCCCAGGCCTTCCACCTGCACGGCGATCAGCCGTCCGCCGAGCGGGAACATGATCGCATCGCCCGGCCTGAGGGCGCGGGACGGCTTGTCGAGTCGGGTCTGAACGCCGGCGCGGGTCAGGCGAACGCGGCCTTCGTCCACGAACTTCGCGGCCATGGACCGGGTCTTGAAGAACCGGGCCCGCCACAGCCACACATCGATGCGGGCCGCGTCGTCGGTCATGCCGGTACGGTCTCGGGCGACGGGGTCGGGGCCGCCTTGGGCTTACGGCGTCGGGGACGTCGCCGGGCCGTCCGCGCGGGCTCTGCCGAAGTCGAGGCGTCAGCTGAGGAGGCGTCGGGCGCGGTCGCCGGGACCTCGGTCGCCGTCCCTTCACCAGCCGCCGCGGCGCGGGCCGCGCCGCCCGAGCCGCGCCGACGGCGTCGACGCTTGGCCGGGTTCGGCGTCGCACTCGCCTCGGGGGACGGCGCGTCGGCGGTCGCGCCTTCGCCCATCGCCACGGGACTCGACTGGACGCGAGGCCTTGGCTTGCGCCGGCGTCGCTTGGCGGGTGGGGTGGCGCCCTCTTCGGTCGCTGGCGCTGCTTCAGCAAAGGGCGCCTTGATCTCGGCCCGAGGCTTTGGCTTGCGCTTGGGACGACGTTTGGCTGGAGCGGCGAGGGGTTCCGGCGCGGGCGGAGGGGCCCGCAGCGCGGCCAAGGCGGCGAACGGCGAATCGGTGACCACGACCGGAGCCTGGGCTGCCGTCTCGGCTGGTTCGCCGGCGCGTCGCCGCCACAGTGTAGGCTGACCTGGCTTGGCCTTGGCGACGGAGGTGAAGTTCAGGGCTCGCAGGATCAGATCGACTTCACGCGGGCTCCAACCCAACGCCTTTTGCTGCTCGTCGCTCAGCATCAGTCCGCGGCCCGGCTTGAAGCTCTCACGCAGGGCAGTGTCCAGCGCCTCCAGTTGTTCGACCGGCACGGCATAGCGAGCCACCGCTTGCAGACCCCGGGCGGCGAGGGCGCGCGGCGGCGGAGGCGGATCGGGCAGGACCGCCAGTTCGCCCGGCACGGCCGCCCAGTCCATGGCCGGCGCGGTGGCGCGCGCGAAGGCCAGGGCTTCAGGCTTGAGCAGCTTAGGCAGATAGATGCTGAAGGCCGCGATCTTAACGCCGAGCGTCTTCAGCTCGCGCCGCTCTTCCACGCTGAGCGCCTTGAGTTCGGCCTCCACCTCGCGCCGGTCCAGCACGCCGCCGGCCTCGATCAGACGGTGGGCGACGCCGCGCGCCAGGCCCTTGAGCCTGCCGTCGGCAAGGGCGGCTTCCAGCTTGATCAGGGGTGCGAGGCGTCTGCCGCGTTCTGCGGAAAGGAAGGCTTCCAAACGGCGAAGGGCGCGCTCGCGAGCGGCGGCTGGGCCAAGCTCTCCCAGCAGACGCACGCGGCTTCCGGTCACGACGCCGGCCGCCTCGCCGCTCCACAGGATGGTCCCGCTCGCATCCACCGCGAAGGCGTCATCGCCATCGGATGCGAGCACGCCGAGCCGGCGCGCCACTTCCGGCGCCACGGCTTTCTGGGCCGCGCCGCGCAGAGCCTTTTCCTCAAGCGCCGAGGCACCCTTGGCCGGTTCAAATGTCACGCCGGTCAGTTTGCCGACGAAGTGGCCCTGCACATTGACCGAGCCGTCGGCGTCCACGCCTGCCGTCATCTCTTCGCGTTCCCCAAGTTGGCGCATCAGCACGCTGGTGCGTCGGTCGATGAAGCGGGCCATCAGCTTCTCATGCAGAGTGTCGCTGACCCGGTCCTCGAGGGCGCGGGTCGTCTCCTGCCAGTGCTTGGGCTCGTGCAGCCAGTCGGGCCGATTGGCGATATAGGCCAGGGTCCGGATGCTGGCGAGACGCGTGGCCAGGGTGTCGATCTCGCCGTCCAGCCGGTCCAGCGTCTTGAACTGCCCGGCCATCCAGTCCTTGGGCACGCGCCGCCCGCCGGTCGTCAGGTCGTCGAACAGGCCTTTGACCATCTGGCGATGATCATCGTCAGTGGTCTTGCGGAAGTCCGGCGTCTGGCAGGTCTCCCACAGGCGCAGCAGAACAGAGCGATCCTTGCAGCGTTTGACGACCTCCTCGTCCTCGGCCAGGCGGCGCAGGGTGCGCTCGTCCAGGCCAGGTTCGGTCAGGGTCAGACCCTCGCGCTTGGGCCCTTCGGACAGGGAGCGCAAAAGTTCGGACAGCGAGGAAAAATCCAGGGCGGGGTTGCGCCACTCGGCGCCGTCGATCGGATCAAAGCGGTGGTTCTCGACGGCCTCGACGATGTCCTCGTCGAACTCCTCGCAATCACCCGTGACGCCGAAGGTTCCGTCGGTGCGGAAGCGGCCCGCGCGGCCGGCGATCTGGGCGACCTCTTGCGGATAGAGGAAGCGGGTGCGCCGTCCGTCGAACTTGCGCTGGCCGGCGAAGGCGACGTGATCGACGTCCATGTTCAGGCCCATGCCGATGGCGTCGGTGGCGACCAGGAAGTCCACCTCGCCCGACTGGTACAGGGCCACCTGGGCGTTGCGCGTGCGAGGGCTCAGGCTTCCCATGACAACCGCCGCCCCCCCGCGCTGGCGACGGATCAGCTCGGCGATGGCGTAGACTTGGTCGGCGCTGAAGGCGACCACGGCCGTGCGCCGGGGCAGGCGGGTCAGCTTCTTGGAGCCGGCATAGGTCAGGGTCGACAGCCGCTCGCGCGTCACGATCTCGGCGTCGGGCAGCAGGCGGCGGATCAGCGGCGCCATGGTTCCGGCGCCCATCAGCATGGTCTCGAACTTGCCGCGGGCGTGCAGAAGGCGATGGGTGAAGATGTGGCCGCGCTCGGGATCGGCGCACAGCTGGATCTCGTCCACCGCCAGGAACTCGACCTCCCGCGCCAGAGGCATCGCCTCAACCGTGCAGACGAAATAGACCGCGCGCGGCGGGACGATCTTCTCCTCGCCGGTGATCAGGGCGACGCTGGCCTTGCCACGCAGCTTGACCACGCGGTCGTAAATCTCCCGCGCCAGCAGGCGCAGCGGCAGTCCGATCATGCCGCTGGCGTGGCCGATCATGCGCTCCACCGCGAGGTGGGTCTTGCCGGTATTGGTGGGGCCAAGGACGGCGACGAGGCGCGCCGGCGCCTGTCCTGCGGGACGATCGCTCATGGGCGGAAAGTGGGGCGGTGCGTCCGGGGAAGCAAGCGGAGCTTGGCGTTATGCCGCGAAGATCGCCGCCTCGTCCTGCGGGGTGAGCACGCGCCACTGCCCCGGCTCCAGGTCTTCCGGCAGGGCCAGGGTCCCGATGCGGTCCCGGTGCAGGGCGTTCACGTGATTGCCGACGGCGGCGAACATCCGACGCACCTGATGGTAGCGGCCCTCGTGGATGGTCAGCAGCGCTTCGGTCGGCGACAGCACCTCCAGCTCAGCGGGGAGCAGGGGTTTGTCCTCGCCCTCCAGCATCAGGGTCCCGGCGGCGAAGGTCGCGCCCTCGTCACCGCCCATCGGCCGGTCGAGGGTGACGCGATAGCGCTTGGGCACATGTTGCTTGGGCGAGATGATCTTATGCAGCAGCGGACCGTCGTCGGTCAGCAGGATCAGGCCCGACGTGTCCTTGTCCAGCCGCCCGACCGTGGAGATGGCCGGATCGCGCAGGGTCCAGCGGCGTGGCAGCAGGTCGTAGATCCGCGTGCCGTCCTCCTTGTGCGAGCACACCACGCCTAAGGGCTTGTGCATCACCAGGGTCAGGGGCGCCGGGGGGTCTATGGGCTTGCCGCGCACGGTCATGCGCGTGGGCAGATCGGCGGTCACCGCGATACGCTGGCCCGCGTCCTTCAGCGGCTTGCCGTCCAGCACCACCTGACCGGCCGCGACCATGGCCTGCACCTCGCGGCGCGAGCCGTAGGCCATGTTGGACAGCAGGCGGTCCAGCCGCGCCATCAGCGCCTTGCCCGGACCTTGGGTCACTTGCGCGCCTCGTAGATCTTGAAGCCGCCTTCCTCGGCGCGCAGCTCGACCTTGGTGAAGCGTTCGTTCAGCGCGGCTTCGTAGGGCAGGTGGCGGTTGGCGGTCAGCCACAGGTGCCCGCCCTTGCGTAACAGGTCGGCGGCGCGCTGGACGAAGGCCTGGCCCAGGCGCTTGTCCTCATGGCCGCCGTCGTGGAACGGCGGGTTCATGACCACGAAGTCCAGGTCGGCCAGCTTCAGGTCCGGATCGCGGATATCGGCCTGAACGATCTCGGCGCGCGGATCTTCGATATTGCGGCGGGCGGCGTCGGTCGCCCGGCGGTCGATATCGATGAGGGTGAGCTTGGTCACCGTCGGCCGGGCGAGGACATCCCTGGCCAGCAAGCCCACGCCACATCCGGCGTCAAGGCCCGCGCCCGACAGCTTGGGCAGGTGCTTGAGCAGCAGGGCGCTGCCCGGATCGGCCCGATCCCAGCTGAACACGCCGGGCTGCGACCACATCGACAGCTTGGGCGCGATCTGCGGCGCGCCGGCGGCGATGGCTTCTTCGATCCCGACCAACGTTACGGGGCGGTCGATCATGCAGATGCGGTGGTGGCGACGGGCGTCCTCGGTGACCACGCAGCCGAAGGCCTCCAACTCTTTGCGGAGGCGCGAGCCGCCCTTGTCCTTGGGCGCCAGGGCCGTGAGCCGGCCGCCGGTCTTCAGGGCGCGCAAGGCGAGGGCCAGCACATAGCGGCGCTCAAGCACGCCAGGCGGCGCGGCCACCACCATGGCGTCGAGGCTGCCGTCCGGCTGGTACTCCAGCGCCTGGGCGTCAGGGATCAGGGGCGAGAACTGCACGCCTCGAGGCGGGTCGATGACCCCATGCTGGGCGACGCCATAGACGCCGAGCGCGGCGTCGCCATTCTTCAAGTCCGATATCGTCATGGGGCGCATATAGCCTTGGATGTCGGCTGGCTCCATCTAAGCTGTCGACCTTCGCTCAGGGAGACCGCCATGGCCCGCGCCAAAGCCAGCATTTCGGACCAAGCCTTTGTCACCGCCATCACCACCGGGCGGCACGCGTTGGTCAGCGACGAGCCGCCGGCCCTGGGCGGTCAGGACATGGGGCCGGCGCCGTATGACCTGCTGCTGGCCAGCCTGGGCTCTTGCACGGCGATCACCCTGAAGATGTACGCTGACCGCAAGGGTTGGCCGCTGAAGGCCGTCCATGTGGACCTGAAGCACTACAAGGATGAGAACCGCAGCAAGATCGAACGGGTCCTGCACATTGAAGGCGATCTGGACGATGCGCAGCGCGCGCGTCTGGCCGATATCGCCGAGCGCACGCCGGTGACCCTGACCCTGCTTAACGGAGCAGACATCGCCACGACCTTGTCGTCCGATGCTCCCGCCGCCCCGCCGGCCGTCTCCTATACCGAGGACGAACTGGATGAGGCCCTGGAGGAAAGCTTCCCGGCCAGCGACGCGGCCAATCTGGCGCAGCCACGGCATTCGGATCGGGACTGAGGCAGGGATTAACGCGAGAAGACGCGGGCCCGAACACGAGCGAAACGAATCATGACCGAATCAGCGACGTCCGCCGATTCGGGATTTGTTCCCTACGAGATATGGTATCCCGACTCGGGCGCGGCACAAATGGCTTGAGCTTTATCGGACGCGTTCGAACCTGATCTTGTTCCAGACCAGCGCGCGTCGACCATCGGCCTGCGTCTCGAAGCGGACAGGGTCGGGGTTGTCGGAGGACGGCTCCATGGCCCCGAAAAGGTCGGGAGCTGCCGGTTCGAGCGACAGGCGCGCAAGCCCAAGACGGGCCTCCAGGCCGCCATTGCTCGCGGAGACCACCATGTCCCCGAAGGCGGGGCTGCGCCAGACGCCGGCATAGTCCCGCAACGCTTCGGCGTCCGGCCTCCAGGCCCAGCCCGCCCACTGGGCGTCGGCCCGCCCCTTGGCGAGCCGGGTGTCGCGGCCCGCAGCCTGACGAGCGACCGAGGCGGCGTACGCCTCGCCGAAAGTCTTGGCGTCGCGCGCGGGAGACTTGGCGTCAAAGCTCTCGAAAAAGGCCGCCGACAGGTCGCCGCCCAAGGCGCCCGTCATGCTGTCGGAATTGGTAAGCACCGCGATCCCCACGCCCAGATCGGGGGAGAAGGCCATTTCCGACCGAAAGCCCGTATAGCCGCCGCCATGGGCCAGAACCCTCACCGCGCCGTGACGGCAATCGTGCCAGCCCAGGGTGTAGGCGGTGCATGTAAGGCCCGGCCGAGTGACGGCCTGGACGTGCGACGGGGTCTGGGCGGTCTGAGCCTCGGCGAAGGAGGCGGCAGGCACACCCTTGCGGTCAATCTGCGCCTGTAGCCACGAAGCCATGTCCTCTCCACTGGAGACGAGGCCGCCCGCGGCATGCATCAGGGCGTCATCCTTCAGCGCCACAACGCGCCAGCCCCGGGTAGTCCATTGGTGGGGCGAAGGTGAAGCGCCGGCGGGAAAGTCAGAGACGCGTGGGCTGGTGTGATCCAGGCCAAGGGGATCGAGGACTTCGCGCTTGAGGTGTTCCTGCCACGATCGTCCGGTCTTCAGCTCAAGCGCGGCCGCGTAGACAAGGTAGCCGAGGTTGTCATAGCGAAAGCCCGCGGGACGTGGGGTCGAGGCCTGGTCTAGCAGGCGCCCATAGTCCGCCACAGGGACCTTGTCGCTATAGGCGGTGCGAAAGCTCAGGGCTTCATTTTCGAAAGCGCCCTGGTGGGACAGAAGATCGCGCATGCGAATCGTCGTTAGGTCCACGCCGTCGATGCGCGTTTTGGGCCAGACCTGCGCCACGGTGGTGTCCAGGTCAAAGACGCCGCGCCGATCAAGCTCGGCCGCCATCAGGCCGACATAGGCCTTGGTCATCGAGGCTATATAGAAGGGTGTGTCCTTGGAGACCGGCGCGCCCGCACCCGCCGAGGCGACGCCTTCGACATGGATGACGGGCTTTTGACCGCGGGCGACCATGATCACGGCTACGGCCGGAGATGCGCCGGGCGCGGCCCGTGTGGCCTTGCTCAGCGCCAGGACACGTTCGGCGGCGGCGGTGAACGCCGCCGGAGACGAATCGGCCGCTAGGGCGGGGGACGCGGAGATAAGGGCGAGGGCGACAGCCGTGATGGTTTTCATACCGCCTTTCACCTCGCTGCGACGGCGCGCGCTAGAACAGATGTAGCGTCAGCTCAGCAGGGCGCGGATGCGTGAAAGCGGCAGGCCCGTCTCCGACAGCACGGTCCGGGCCATGTGACTTTGGTCCGCAAAGCCGCCTTCGGCCGCCGCCTGGGCCAGGCTTTCCCCGGACATCGCGGCGGCGGCGGCGCGGGCCGCCATCCAGCGCCGGCGATAGAGCGAAGGCGCGATCCCGTAGCAGGCGGTGAACTGACGGCTGAAATGCGTGCGGTGGACGCCCGCCTGCCGCGCCGCTGTTTCGATGTCTATCGCTTCGGGCGCTTCACGCAGGGCTTTGCGCGCTTGCCGCAACCAGGCTGGAGCGGCGGGCCTCAAAGACAATTTGGAGGGCAGGGCCGCGAGATCGCCCAGGATTTCGGCTGGCTGGCCGGCTGTCAAAGCGGCGCGAATCAGACCGCTCGTGTGGGCGTCGATCGCGCGCCAGCCGCCTGTGGGGCGCGGCGCGTTCTCGGTCATATCGAAACTCAACAACAGAGCGCCTTGAGGCCCGTACTCGACAGCGTGGCTCGCGCCGGCGGGGCGGGCGGTCATGACGCGGCCGGCGGGGTCCATCTCTTGGCGTCGTTCGGTCTCGCGAAAGCCGCCTAGCAGAAGAAAGGAGACCTGCGCCTTCTCGTGCTCGTGGGCCCGCTGGACAAGTCCCGGCGGATACCAGGTTAGGCGCGCCCTGACGGTGTCGGACTGATGCAGGGTGGCGGCGCGCACGAGCATGCCGCCGCTATATCAGAAAAAGGCGCTCGCTCTATTCCGTAGCGGCAGGGCACGTAGCACTGAGGCGCTTGGCTTCCATGACGCCCGAAAGGGGCAGGCCGTGGATAGTGGTGACGTTGACGTCCAGCTTGAAGGTCTCGGGCGTATAGGTCCCCTTGCCCTTCACCGGGGCTTCGCGGTTCTTCTTGTCGATCCACACGCCCTTCAAGTCGATATGGCCGTCGCCGACGACCTTGCGCTCGTAGACGCACTTGAACTTGCGGGTGCAGATGCCTTCCGAGAACTGAGCCACGTCCTTGGCGGTCAGGCACTTCAGCTCCTTGCCCACTGGGAGGACGCCGCCGATCTTGTAGTTGTACTGCCAGTGGCCCGGCAGGATGGTGGCGGGGACCTTCTCCTGGGCGAAGACGGCGGGCGCGACGGTGGCGACGCCCAGAACGGCTAGAATGGCCGCGGTCAGGGCGATGGCGACGGGGCGGATGGCGTCTTTGGGCTTCATCATGGCTTCTTACATATAGGAGCCCGAATGAACCGCACTTGAAGCTGACGATCATCCTGCGGATCGGCCTTGAGCGGCTTGACTCTCAGCGTCGCCGTCGCCTATATCGCCCCCTCTCGCGCCGAGGTCTTCCTTGGCGTGTCCGATATTCTTTTGCGAAGTTTGCTTCGCCCAGCAAGGTGTCCGTTATGTCGCGTCGTTGCGAACTCACTGGTATCGGTCCGATGGTCGGCCACAATGTGAGCCACTCGAACATCAAGACCAAGCGCCGCTTCCTGCCCGCGCTGTCGCCCGTCACGCTGCAGTCCGACTCCCTGGGTCAGACCTTCAAGCTGCGGATCAGCAACGCCGCCCTGCGCACCCTGGACTACAAGGGTGGCCTTGACGTGTTCCTGCTGGGCTCCAAGGACGAGCTGCTGTCGCCGCGCGCCCTGAAGATCAAGCGCCAGGTGAAGGCCAAGGCCGCGACGCAAGCCGCCGCAGCCTAAGCGACCTAGTCGCTTCAAAGATACGAAAGGCCCGCAGGAGCGATCCTGCGGGCCTTTTCGCGTCTGGATGCGTGGATCGCCGGTTGGGCTGGCGGCCAGGCAAAGAAAAGGCCCGCGAGGGTCGCTCGCGGGCCTTGCCTTGTTCGCGTCTGCGAGCGCTTAGCGCTGCAGGGCGTAGTAGTTCACGGAAGCGGTCTTGGTGTAAGCGGCCAGTTCCGGGTTGTTCACCCGAGCAACGGCGTCCTTGACGCTGGCGCGAACGCAGGCCGGGTACAGGTACACGGCGAGGGCTTCGCTACGAACGTCCTGCCAGCAGACCGTGCTGGCGGCTTTCAGGATCTCGGCGTGAGCTTCCTTGGCGGACTTGCCGGCCAGGGAGACGCGGAGTTCGGCAGCGCCGGCATTGCCAGCGACGAAGGCGGCCCCAAGAGACACAACGAGGGCCAGAGTGTTGATCTTACGCATTTTGAAGACTCCAAGAGGAGGTTGATGGCAACCGCCTCCCGGCACGTTTTCCCCAAACACGACGGTTTGGTTTGTTATCCCGTCGATGGGTTTTTGTACGTCGAGGTGCAAAAACCTTCAAGGCCAAATATTGCATCGCACTCAAGTTTTTTGCAGTGCAACATACTTAATCAGAAGTGTTCAGAGTGGCTGTTTCTTAATCAGCTCTTAGCCTTGCCGGTTCTTTTGCGAACTGGGGCCTTGGGAATCACCGCTGGCGGCGCCGCCGGAACCCAGTCGAAGGCCAGCAGCAGCGTGCGCTGCCGGGCCGAGAAGTTATCATCCGACATCAGGTAGAGGCGCGTGCCGCCAGCGGCGTTCCGCGTGACGGCTAGACCCTCGAAATTGTCCACCGTAAGCGGACCCTTCAATGTCAGCCGGTCCGACACCAGCGGGAAGCGTCGCTTGGTCAGGGGATCGCCGACGAGACTCACCTGAATCCGGCTGCCTTGGATCGGGTCCCAGGCGCGGTGCATCACCGCGACAGCCGCGCCATCAAAAGCGCTGAACGCGACGAGGCCGTAGGCGATGTCGGGGCCCATCTGCGGCGGCGCCGACTGACAGCCGCCCGACAGCTTGCAGACCCACACCTCGCCCTCTTCGCCGCCGACGATGTAGGCATCCGGGCCTGCGGCGGGGAAGAAGGCCAGGGCTTCCATGCCCTCGTTCTCGGGGAAGATGGTCTGGGGCGAGGGGGCGACCACGGGCAGACCGCCGTCAGCGGGATAGCGCCAGATGCGATGGTTGCGCTCGAAGCTGATCAGGCGATCGCCATTGGGCAGGACGGTCATGCCTTCGGCGTCGGCCCATTCCTTGCCGGCCAATGGCTTGCCGTCGAGGCCTTTGAGGGGCTCGATCTTGGTGTCCTTCAGCCCGACCAGGCGATCTTGTTCGTCCAGCACCAGACGCGCCTCGAAGACATCCCCATCGTCGCTTGCCGAGAGAATTCGATGATCGGGCAGGATCGTGAGCGTCGACAGGCCGTGCAGGCGGGTCGAATCGCTGCTGGTGATCGCGATGCCGCCGGCGAAGGTGAAGTTGCCGATCTTGGTCTGCGCCGGGTCGCTTGGATTGAGCGGAACTGGCGTGGTCTGAACCGTAAAGCTGGGCCCCGCTGGAACCGGCGCCAGCGGCAGAAGGGGCGGGGCCTCGGGCGCGCAGCTCGCCAGCAGAGCGCCGCAAAGGGCGGTGGCGGCGGTCAGGCGGACGAGACGGTTCATGCAGGCACTCCAACGCGACGCGACTTTGGCGCTCCGCCCTGAACTGTGGGCAGAGGCGGCAACAGGCCCTTGGCGCGACCTACGGCCTTGGGTTCTTCTTCGAACAGGCCGGCGAGTTGCTCGACCAGGACCCCGCCTAACTGCTCGACATCGACGATAGTCACGGCGCGGCGGTAGTAACGCGTCACATCGTGCCCGATGCCGATGGCCAGCAGCTCGACCGGGCTCTTGCCCTCGATCTCGCCGATGACCTGGCGCAGGTGGCGCTCCAGGTAATGGCCGGAGTTCACCGACAGGGTCGAATCATCCACGGGGGCGCCGTCGGAAATGACCATCAGGATGCGGCGTTGCTCGGGCCGGCCGATCAGGCGCTGGTGCGCCCACATCAGGGCCTCGCCGTCGATATTTTCCTTGAGCAACCCTTCGCGCATCATCAGGCCGAGGTTGCGGCGGGCGCGGCGCCAGGGCGCGTCGGCGGCCTTGTAGATAATGTGGCGCAGGTCGTTCAGGCGGCCAGGCGCGGGCGGCTTGCCGGCCTTGATCCATTCGTCGCGGCTGGCCCCGCCTTTCCAGGCCTTGGTGGTGAAGCCGAGAATCTCGGTCTTGACCCCGCACCGCTCCAGGGTGCGCGCCAGGATGTCGGCGCACACGGCCGCCACCATGATCGGGCGCCCCCGCATAGAGCCGGAATTGTCGATCAGGATGGTCACGACCGTGTCGCGGAACTCGACATCTTCCTCCTGCTTGAAGGATAGCGGCGCCGTCGGGTCGATGATCACGCGGGTCAGACGCGCGACGTCCAACATCCCTTCCTCGAGATCGAAGGTCCAGGAACGGTTCTGCTGGGCCATCAGGCGCCGCTGCAGCTTGTTGGCCAGGCGCGAGACGACCGAGGACAGGCTGGACAACTGCTGGTCCAGATAGCCGCGCAGGCGGTTCAGCTCCTCGGCGTCGCACAGGTCCTCGGCGCCGACGACCTCATCGTTGACGGCGGTGAATATCTTGTAGGGCGGCTCGGCCCGGCCATCGTCGCGGCTGTCGGGGCGTGCGGGCTTGGCGCCGTCGCCCATCTCGGGCGCTTCGTCGGTGGCTTCAGCGTCGCCTTCGTCGTCGGTCTGGACCGATTGCTCGTCGCCAGCCTCGGCGTCTTGGTCTGACGCGTCGGTCTCCTGCTGGGCCGAGCCCTCCGGCTGCTGGCCCTCACCGTCGTCGTCGTTCTCGTCCTCGCCCTCGGTGGGGCCTTCGTTCTCGTCGCCTTCGTCCTCGTCGGAAGATTCGGTGGCGTCGGCTTCGCTCTCGTCCAGGCCAAGCTCGCGCAGGATCTCGCGGGCGATCTTGCCGAAGGCGGCCTGGTCGGCGATCGAACCGGTCAGGCGGTCGAGGGTTGGGCCAGCCTTCTCCTCCACCTCGGCGCGGAACAGATCGACCAGGGTCTTGCTGCCCTCCGGCGGCGCGTCGCCGGTCAAGCGCTCGCGCACGATCAGGCCCAGGATGTCGGCCATGGGCGCGACCGTGCGGTCCATGCGGGTCAGGCCCTGACGTTCGATCTTGTCTTCCAGGGCCGCCGTCAGGTTGGCGCGCACGCCGCCCAGGGCGTTGGCGCCGATGGCCTCGATCCGCGCCTGCTCCACGGCTTCGAAAGCGGCCATGGCGTCTGGCGAGATGGGGCGGCCGCGCATGTGGGCGGCGGCGTCATGGTGCGCCAGCCGCAGAGCCATCTGATCGGCCAGACCGCGGATGCGCGCGGCCTCCTTGGGCGACATGTCCCGGGACGGATGGGGCAACACGGCGCGGTTGCCTGAAAGCTGCGGGCCGTCGCCCGAGAACACCACTTCAAGGTCCGGCGTCTCGGCGAGCGAACGGGCGGCGTGCGCCAGCGCGCGCTTGAAGGGTTCGACGGGGCTTTCGGGCTTTCCGGCCATGGGAACGGTCATACTCCGTCAGGCCGCCGGAACAAATAAGGCGAAGCCTCCGTTTTCCACTCGAAGCTTATCCACAAGGGAGTTGGACCAATGCTGAAGTGGGCTCTTATCTTCGCCGTCGTCGCTCTGATCGCGGGCGCTCTTGGATTTGGCGGGGTCGCGGGCGCCGCGGCCGGCATCGCCAAGATCCTGTTCTTCCTGTTCGTCGTCGGCTTCCTGATCTTCCTGGCGCTCGGCATCTTCGCCGGCAAGAAGATCAGCGGCGGCTGAGGCGGTTAGCCTCGCGAACTTGGGCCGCGCCGGGAGACCGGCGCGGCCTTCGTCGTTCAGTGGTGGCCCTTGTGCCCCCATGCGGCGCCCTGAGCGCCAACGATCTCGACCAGATTGCCCATGGTCAGATTGACGTCGATGAGGTGCAGGCCCCAGTCGTCCAGCACCTTGCCGTTGGCGATCACGTCGCCCGTCAGGACATCCGTGCGCGGGTCGGCTGGATCGGCGTTGACCTTCACCGACAAGTACGAGGCCCCGTCCTTTTCGACGCAGGTCCCGGTCAGCAGGCCGGGCACGGCGACGAAGGGCGTGTCGATCTTCTTCTCCGGCTTGACCCAGACGTTCGGCGCCGTGGTGGAGCCATTGGTCAGATAGGCCTTCAGGGGCGCAGATCCGCCGCCCAGCGCCGCCGGGTTCACGCAGGCCGCCGTCATGCCGGGCTCCGTCGCGCGTCCAAAGCGGCTGTTGGCCGGCGGCGGCGCGACCTCGCGGAACGAGACGTAGGAAACATAGCAGCCGGTCTGGCTAGCCGCCGTGCAGGGCGGCAGGCTGGCGAAGGTCTTGTCGGCGCCGACCGGCGTATTCATCCCCAGGATCAGGGCCGAGACGATGCGGCCCTTGGCCGGCGTCATGGCGGCCTCGTCCCTCAACAGGCCCTGCAGCACGCGCGCGCCTTGGCTGTGGCCAATCAGTACGACGCCACGCCCGCCGTTGTCGCGTTTCAGATAGTCGGCCCAGGCGTCACGAACGTCATTGAAGCCGAGCTGCGGATCCATGGGGATGGGCTTGCCCATCATGTTGGAGCGCAAGGCCTCAAGCGTGATCTGCCGGTACATCGGTGCGAACAGTCGGCACTTGGCGCCAAAGCGGGCAAGCTGCTGCTCCACCACCCGCCGCTCGGCGTGGTCGATGACCATATCGCTGTTGCCGCCGGGGTCGGTGGAGACGGTGGGATAGACGTAGAAGCAATCGATCGGCGCCTTGGGATCGGCCTTGAAGTCTTCGCGCATTAAGTCGCCGTTGGCCGCAACGATGGTCGTCGACTGATCGACCGCGCAGGCGTCCTTGCGGCCCGGCCGGCACAGCCAGTTCTCGTCCTTGGAATAGTCGTTGGGTGCGGCGAGGGCTGGCGCGGAAACGGCCAGCCCGGAGGCGAAGACCAGGGTGGCGGCAAGCGACTTCAACATACGCAATTCCTCCCGTTCGAACATTTGTTTGGCGGGAAGATGCGGCGCCGTTCGGCCGCGGTCTAGCCTCCAGCCGCCAGGGCCAACAGCTCTTCGGCCATCAGGGGCTTTTGCGGATCGAAGGCCATGGACTGCCAGTCGGGGACCAGGCGGTTGATCACCAGGAACAGCACCAGCCCTTCGTCCTGGCTCCAGAACCGGCCGCCACGGCGCAACTCGCGCACCGCCGTTCCCGAATCGACACCCCGCCCGTTGGTGGTCCAGGCGAAGGCGGCCCACTGGCCCAGCCCCTCCATGGTGAGGAACAGGTCGTCGAGTGGAGCCCACTTCTCATTGTCGCCCACGAAGAACTGGGCGCGGCGGGCGCGCATCTTTGTCAGGGCCTGGCGGGCATGGGCCCGTGCCTGGGCCTCGCTGCGAGCGTTCAGGGCCTGGAACAGCGAGCCGAGTTCGTCTTCATAGGCGGCGACATAGGCCTCATCCTTGGCGAAGGCGGCCTGCAGGCTGTCGTCCGACAGATCGGCGGGCAGGCCGTACTTGGCGGTGAGCTCCGCCAGGCGGGGGCTGACGAAATAGAACTGCCGCGTGTGGGTCATCTCGTGGATGAGCACCCCCTGCATCAGGGCTTCCAGGCCAAGCGCGCTATCGACGCCCGCGCCCTGCCAGACCGAGGGCAGGGCCATGACGAAGAAGGCCTTGCGGTCGTTGTCGAACGGAGCGGCGAAAGACGCGACCCGGGCGGGGATGACCTGGCCGTCCGGCAGCTTCACCTGCCCGCCGTGGGTTGCGCCGCTCCAGGTGACTGGACCGACCGGGCCGAGGGTGTAGGCGCAGGTCTGGTCGAACAGCACGATGGTCGGCCGCTCCCCGGTCGGGAGGCGCAGGTCCTGACGCGCGGTGGTGCTCCACGCCCCAAGGGCGCGGTTGGCGAAATTGGCGTCCTCGGGCGTCATCAGGCATGCCGCGTGAGCGGCCGGTGTGGCGAACAGTACGAGGACGGCGGCGAGTGCGCGGATCATGGCCAAGCTCCTATCGGCGAGCTTGGCCTGAGTCCGCTTAAATCGAAGTCACGCTCTCAGGGGGCTTCCTGCACATACTCCCAGTGCCAGGGCTCGAACGGATAGTTGCGGAAGCCGAACCGCTCCGCATTGGCGACCAGCCAGCGATAGGCCGGGTTGCGCGACTGGATCAGACGGTTGGCGTCTTCGGTGGAGTCGGGTCGCATCCCACCCACATAGAGGTCCATGGCCAGGCCCGTGCGGTGGGGCGAGCAGGTGGCGCGGACCACGCCATCGCAGTTATTGTCCCGCGCGCAGCGGGCGGCGTCATATTCCGGACTGCGATAGCCGCTGAAGATTTGCAGGTGGCGGGGATCGGCGGCCACGCCGCCGTCGCGTTTGGCTTCCGCCACCATCTTTCGATAGGCGGCCATGGCTCCGACCCGCAATTGGATTTCCTTGCCGCCATAGCCTTCATCCTTGGTGGCGTTGGCCAGGCGGTCCGCGCTTGGCGGCGGGGGGCAGACGCCCTTGGCGCGAACGCCGACATAGGGCCGTCGTGCGTGCATCTCGGCTTTCAGAGTGTCGAAACTGGCGGTGGTGAAGCGGCCGTCGCCCGCGAGGCGTCGTTGCTTTTGCCATTCGGCCAGAGCCTGGGCGAAGCCGGGAGATCCTGCCGGGCAAGCCGTGCCGATCTCGTGCGCGACAATGGTTTCATAGATCGCCCAGCCGTTCTCGGCGCGGCCGAAGGGCGACCAGGTGAGGCTGTTGAGGGTGCGGGCGTTTTCGCGAGCGGCGGCCTCGAAAGCGGGCGCGCGGCAACCGTTGGGAGCGGAGGCGGGAATCAGCGTCGGCGGGGAAGGGGCTATGGCGCCTTCAGCGACGGTCTCCGAGGGCGATGCCCAGCCTGGCTCGGCGGCCGGGCTAGGTGAGGCGGGGCTCCAAACCTTCATCGCGAAGAAAGCGCCGCCGCCGGCTGCCGCCAGCAGAAGCGCCGCGGGGAACCATCGCAGAATCCGGGGCTTGTTGTTGCGCAGTTTCGGCAGAGGAGTCGGCATGGTGTTTGGTCGCAAAATCCTGATGGCGGGCGTTTGCGCCGTCGCGTTGGTGGCTTGTTCGGACCCTAACGCGCGAGAAAGCCAAAGCGACGCTTCGAGCGAGATGGCTAACGGTCAGGTTCCCCCGGCCATCACGCCCGCATCCGCGCCGCCGTCGCCGTCCGGCCCCATCACCGCCCCCGATGACCTGCCTGAGGCGGGCAAGACGGTGAACGCCGCGGCGTTCGCGGAAAACCCCACGGACCCCATCGCCAAGCGCGACATGCTGATCCGCGCTCAGGTCCTGCTCGACCGCGCCCGGTTCTCGCCCGGCGTGGTGGACGGGCAGGGCGGCGACAACGTCAACAAGGCGATCGCCGCCTTCCAGAAGGCCAACGGCCTGACCGCCGACGGCAAGCTGACCCAGGAGACCTGGGAAGCCCTGACCCGCGATTCCGGCTCGGCGGTGACGGCCTACGAGATCACCGAGGCCGACGTGGCCGGGCCGTTCGTCGAGAAGATCCCCACCGACTTGGCCGATCAGGCCGAGTTGAAGGCCCTCGGCTACACCTCGCCGCTGGAGGCGCTGGCCGAGAAGTTCCACATGGGCGAGGGCCTGTTGCAGGCCCTGAACCCGGGCGTGGACTTCAGCCAGGCCGGGACGAAGATCGTCGTGGCGGCCGTCTCGACCGCCGAACTGCCGCGCGTGCAGCGGGTGGAGGTCGATAAGGCCGGCCGCCAGGTCCGCGCCTATGACGGCGGCGGCAAACTGGTCGCAGTGTATCCAGCCACCGTCGGCTCCTCCGACCGCCCTGCGCCGGACGGGGAATGGGCGGTGCGGACGGTGGCGCCGGAGCCGACCTACACATTCGATTCTACGCGCCTGAAGTTCGGGTCGGACAAGGCCCGGGCCAAGGGCAAGCTGACCATCGCCGCCGGGCCGAACAACCCGGTGGGGGCGGCCTGGATCGACCTGACCAAGGACACCTACGGCATCCACGGCACGCCCGACCCGGCCAAGGTGGGCAAGACGGCCAGCCACGGCTGCGTGCGGCTGACCAACTGGGACGCCCAGGCCCTGGCCGCGGCGGTCGAGAAGGGCGCCAAGGTCGTCTTCACCGGCTAGCGGAAAAAGACGAAGCGCCCCCGGCCGAAACCGAGGGCGCTCCTCTTACGCTTCAGCGCCAGGCGTCCCCCGACACCGGCTGCTGGAACCGAACAGTCACGGCGTTGGCGGATCGACGCAAGCGGCGCCGAGGGCGTTGTGACGATTTCATATACCCCTGTGTTTCAACAGCCACACAAAGGGCCTCAAAGAGACCTTTATCGCGCCCTTGCAGCGCCCGATCCGGCCCCCATCTTAATCAGGACGGCGAGACCGGGCGGATGTCCCCCTCCCCCAGCCTGCTCGGCCAGCCGTCATGAGAGAGAGCCCGGCGCCCGCGAGACCCTCCCCCATCTCGCGGGCGCTTCTCGTTTCAGGCCCTAGGCGGCCAGGGCCGTTTCAATGCAATCGATGAGCGCCTGGGCCTGGTAGGGCTTGGGCAGGAAACAGGACACGCCCGCGGCGGCGGCCTTCTGGCGCGTGGCGTCGTTGGGAAAGGCCGTCATCAGAATCACCGGCGTGGCGATTCCCTGGGCCGACAGGGCGGTCTTGAGATCGACGCCGCTCATGCCCGGCATCTGGACGTCCGAGACCACGCAGGCGCTGGCGCCCACGGCGTCCGAGCCCAGGAACGCCTCGGCCGAGTCAAAGCCGCGCACGGCGTAGCCGAGCGAACGCAGCAGACCTTCGGTGGAGACGCGGACCGAGTCGTCGTCATCGACGACCGAAATAAGCAAACCCGTGGTCAAAAACCTGATCCTTGAATGGCCCGCGCGCGAAGCGAGGCCCCCTCGTAGAGACCACAGATGCCCTTTTCGGCCCCGCGGCGTAATCATACGGAAGTTTAGAAGCCGTGGCCCGGCGTCGGGTTTAAGCGGTATCGTACAAGTCGCGGGGCGCGCGGCGGAGACACTCCCCGCCCCATGGTTACCGAAGGGGGCGGGATGCCGGACGACAAAGCGGCCGTGAAAGAACAGCTGAGCGTCAGCGAGTATCGCTATCGCAACATGTTCGCCGCCATGACCGTCTCCTTCTGGGAGCTGGACTTCAGCGGCGCAGGCAAGATCCTCTATGGCCTGCGCAAGCAGGGGGTCAGCGACCTTCGCCGTCATTTCGTCGAGCACCCCGAGGTGGTGCGCGAGCTGATGAAGGCCAGCATCGTGCTGGACGTGAACGACAAGTCGGTCAGCCAGTTCGGCGCCGAGAGCCACGAGGTCCTGCTGGGGCCAGTGGATCGGTACTGGCCCGTGGCCAGCGAGAACGTCTTCGCCGAAAGCGTCATCGCGGCCCTGGCCGGCCAGCCGTATTTCGAACAGGTCACCCGCCTGCACCGCCTGGACGGCAGCGAGTTCGACGTGCTGTTCACCGCCAGCTTCCCCCGCGAGTCGGTGGAGCGGGGCATATTGCTGATCGGCCTGGTGGACCTGACCGACACCAAGCGCGCCCAGGACGAGGTGGCCCGCGTCACCGCCGAGCTGGCCCACGCCGCGCGGGTCTCGACCCTGGGCGAGCTGACCGCCTCCATCGCCCACGAGGTCAACCAGCCCCTGGCCGCCATCGTCACCGGCGAGGCCTCGCTGCGCTGGCTCAACCGGCCCGAGCCCGACCTGAACGAGGCGAAAGCCGCCATCGGCCGCATGATCCAGGACGGCCAGCGCGCCAGCGGCATCATCGCCCGCATCCGCGCCATGTCGACAAAGACCGCGCCCGAGCCGGCCCTGCTGGACGTCAACACCATGGTCAGCGACGCGACCCTGCTGGTGCAGCGCGAGATCGAGACCCACGGGATCAAGCTGATCATCGACCTGGCCGCCGACCTGCCGCCGGTCAAGGCCGACCCGGTGCAGCTGCAGCAGGTGGTGATGAACCTGCTGGTCAACGCCATCCAGGCCATGGCCGCCTGCGAGCCCTGCATGCAGGTGGGCCGCCGCCTGATCGCCCGCACCCGGCCCGGCGCCGAAGAGGGCGTGCGGGTCGAGGTGGTGGACGCCGGCCCGGGCATCGAGCCGGACAAGGCCGACCAGCTGTTCAACGCCTTCTTCACCACCAAGGCGACGGGCATGGGCATGGGCCTGTCGATCTGCAAATCCATCATCGAGGCCCACGGCGGCAAGATCTGGGCCGCGCCCAAGCCCGGCGGGCGGGGGGCGGTGTTCGCGTTCACCCTGCCGGCGGGGGCGTAGGCGCGCGTTTCGAGACACGGGCCAGTAGGGGGCTTCGCCTCTCCCCACCCGTGGGGAGAGGGTAGGGTGAGGGGCCTTTGGCGGTTCCGTCTGCGCCGCCTCGCCGTCTGAAACTCAGCGGCCCCCTCACCCCTACCCTCTCCCCCCGAGGGGGAGAGGCGAAAGGAAGGCGCATGCATCTGAACCTTCAAACCATCCCCTTCTTCGCCAGCCAGGCTTCGGCGGCCTCGGTGTAGGTGGCGGGGATGGGTTCGCCCTTGGCGATGCCCTCGGCGATCTGGACGGCCATTTCGTGGATGGCGCTGCGCAGGGCGGTGAGTCTCCACTGGTGCGCGAGGTCGTCGTCGCAGGGGGTGGCGTAGGGGATAAGTTCGTTCATGCGCGCGATCGCCTCGGCCGCCTGGGCGTAGGCGCGGGCCTCGCGCGGGCGGCCGTAGCGCATGGCGTAGGCGGCGTCCGACAAGGCCTTGCGCGCCAGGGCGGCGGGATTGACGTCCAGCGGCGGCAGGCCCTCCAGCATCTGGGGCAGGTCGTTGACCGGCCCGCCGGCGGCCGGCGACGCGGGGGCGGCCACGCCGGGCGCCGCGGCCATGGACGCCGCGGCGGCGGGGCCATAGGGCGCGGCCACGGGATCGCGGGCGGCGTAGGCGGCCTTGGTCCAGCCCTGGCGCCGGGCGCGCTTGCGCAGGGCCGGCACGCTGACCCCGAACCGCGCGCAGACCGTCGGCGCCGACAGGCCCGACAGATAGGCCGCGCGCACCAGCTCCCAGGTGGCGGGCGTGACCAGGTGATAGGTGGTGGTCGGATGAGCTTTCATGCCGCCCAGTCTGCGGCCGGCGGCCATGCGGCGGATAAGCCGGGGCGCCGATGTCTCCCCAAAAGGTCGCGGAGTATCGGGAGTATCGGTCGCGGGTGTCTCCGGTTTTGGGGGAGAACGCGGAGGTGTCTTCGCCTCTCCCCACGCGTGGGGAGAGGGTAGGGTGAGGGGTCTGTGGCGGTTCCACCTGCACAGCCTTTGCCGGCTGAACCTCAGCGCCCCCTCACCCTGACCCTCTCCCCCTGAGGGGGAGAGGCGAGTCACACCTAAGCCGATGCCCGCCGCGCCGCGCCCGCCGTCCCGGCGATCTCGCCGGCCAGGGCCAGGAGGCGCGAGCGCACGCGGGGGGAGCGGATGGCCAGGAACGCCTCGGCCAGTTCCGCCCCGCCGGGGACGCACAATAGCTCGGCGGCCAGATCGCGGGCGGGCGCGGCGGCGGCCGGGCCGGACAGGCCGTCGAAGAAGCTGGCGGTAGGCACCTCGAACGCCGCCGCCAGGGCGTGCAGGGTCGCGGCGCTGACCCGATTGGCGCCGGACTCGTACTTCTGCACCTGCTGAAAGCTGACGCCGATCCGGCGGCCCAGCGCCGCCTGGCTCCACCCCGCCGCCCGCCGCCGCGCCCGGATCAGGCGGCCGAGACGGATGTCGAGGGGATCGATGCTGCGGGACATGGAAGGGCTCGGCTCTCTTTTCTTGCGCGCACAGCGCAATCGGAGATGCATCGTGCGCTCTGCACGAATACACACTGTCAGTGTGTAGAGCGTGACGGCGAGCAAGGCAACGGTCCCAGCGTGACCGCGAACGAAGATCTCGCCGCCTTGGGCCGGGCCATCCGCCACCATCGCAAGGCCCTGGGCATCAGCCAGGAGGAACTGGCCGACCGCGCGGGTCTGCATAGGAACTATGTGGGACTGCTGGAGCGGGGCGAGCGCAACCCGAGCTACACGACGGTGTGTGCGGTGGCTCGGGCGTTGGGCATTAGTGCGCCCGAGGTGCTGGTTTGGTTGTAATGGAGGCGATCTGCGCTTGAAGCGTCTTGCTTTCTAGGAGGTGAGGATTTTTCTCACCTCGGATCGCCAACCTGAAGTGAAGGTGTCACCCTCAGGCGTCGTCAATTGCGAGGCTTGGTGTCGCCGAGCAAAGCGGCGCTCGCTAAATGTTTACCCGATCTCGGAAAATGTCGATAAAAATTCGAAAATCAAATGTCTATATGAAGGTTTTCTCGGAGGAATCTCAGAGGAAAGCTATCCAATCGGCAGAAGTTTTGGTAGGTCGCCTTGATCCGATATACAGATATCTCCTTTCTGTTGTTGATGTATTCTCTCTTGGGACTTACGATCCAAGGTCTATAGTTGAGTTTTCAGGATCAGATCCAGTTCTATTTGCAAAAAGATACTTTTTCAAAAATGTAGTTAAGTGCGCAATTGCTTCCCATCTATTTAATTCCGAGTTTCGTGAAGTTAGGAGGGTTATAGATTTAGGAACTGGCCCGGGAACGTTTCTTTTCAGTTTTGCAGCATCACTTAAAAACCATGAATTCGTCGGCATAGATCGTTCCAGAAATGCGCTTTCATTAGCCTCAAAATTGTTCTCAGTGGCAAGAATGCAGCCGCCATTGATGGTGCAGGCAAGCCTTCCATCTGGAGTTGTGTCTGGCGGGCGATTTTTTACCGCCTCATATCTTCTTACAGAATTTGCCGAATATGATTTGATGGAGTTCATTGCTTTCGCAATTCGCAGAACTGATGCGCAGTTTCTTATAGTGGACTATCCACACGTTATAAGCGAAATTGCAGCGCACATTGAGGGCGTCAGGCCTTGTGCTGTTCAATCTATTAGTCTGAACTTGCCAGAATCTCTTTCTGAGAAGGTAGGTGATGACCACATCTCTTTCGGGGCCTTATACGCGCCAATCTCCTCCTCCCCTTATCGCGGCCTTCCGCGATAGTTGGCAAGCGCACGACATCGTCGGTCTGAGTGAACTATTTGCGGATCAATTCGAGTATATAATCGACGGCAAGGTTAGATTTAAAAACAAGAACGAGCTGAGAAATTACTGGTGTTTAAATAAGCTTCGGCAAAAAGACTTGTCCATAGTTTTCATGGACGCAAAGAAGCGTGGCTTGATTTATAAGTCATACTTTTTTGCTTCGTTCTTTCATCCCTATAGGCTGTCCATCGTGAATGTGGCCGGTCATATGGAGATTGAAGTCGATAAATCTACAAAGAAAATCATCAAGCTGTCGGAAATGTACGACAAGCTTGAAAAGAAAAGTCAATTATACTCAATAGAAATAATAGTTAGAGACTATTTAAAGCCTATATTAAGCTGGTCCGTTGCCGCTCTATACCCCGCATGGGAATTCATTCGAGGATCTGTAAGATTCTTGTTCACGTGGGGCCTTGGGGTTGGTATTATTCTTATAGCTTACGTAAATTTCTTTCACAAAATCAGGCCTATAATTTCAGATTCTGAAGTCGAAGCGCTAAGAAACTACACTGTTGTATGGTTTGGGATTGCATATGTTTTGCAGCAATCTCTGTCCTTTCTGAAAAAGAACGTACTTCTTGATCTATCCGTCAAGGGGTTCAGTGGTAACAAAGACTTGGAGCATATGGCCAAGGTTATGGATGGGGCCGACACGGTTTATATTGTATCTGGGGATTTCAGTTTTATAGATACAAATGAAAAGCTGGAGAAGCGGTTAACGGATTTAGCCTTCGCCGGTAAGTTGCATCTTATTATCTACAAAGGAAAAGATAAGTTAATACAAGAAATGTCGTCTAAGACGTCAAGCAATGAAATATTGATTAAGCTGATAGATAACAAATCAATAAGGTACAACTTTCCAATTAAAGCAAAGGTCACTATTGTCGAAAGCGGCGGCAATCGGAAAATGCTATTCCGATTCAAGAAAGAGGTTGATGGTAAAAGTAAATTGCATATGGGATTTATTAATCCCGGAGAGAATACCGGATATCTTTTGAATGTTATAGAGAGTTTTCTGGAAAATGGCGGAGGGTCACTATTGACTATCGGCGATCTTTCAACCGGTAGATAATTTGAGAATTACGCCGTCGGGTCTCTCTTGCGATGACCGTCCCCTCGCGAACTTAAGGGATCGAGGTGAAGCGCTCATTCCGGTCCTGGCGGCGGTCGCCGGGCTTCCAGGCCTTGGGGCAGTCGCCCAGGCGTTCGGCCTCGATGACGAAGCCGGGGCTGATGTGCGCTGAGCCGCCGAAGCGGACGGCGTAGGCGCGAGTCAGGTCGCCGGCCACCGTGCCGATGTTTTGATGGTTTGCGGGTTTCGGCTTCAGGTTCCTGGGGTCGAGGGTCGGGTCGTCGCCGACGCAGACGGTCTCGATCACGAGGCTGGCCAGGTTATCCGGCAGCATGGGCATGAAGTAGTAGCGGCTCTCCAGCCGCCACAGGCCGGGCGCGATGGTCTGCGCCGGGGTCGCGACGAGGAGGGCGGTCAGGATCAGGGCGGCGGACATCGGGGGAGCTTTGGGCGTGTGGCGCGCGGGGGCAAGCGGGGCTGTTGTGCGTCCTTCGAGACGCGGCCTTGCGGGCCGCTCCTCAGGATGACGGATTCAGTAGGGGGCTTCGCCTCTCCCCACCTGTGGGGAGAGGTTGGGTGAGGGGCTTTGGGCGGGTCGGTTTGCGGGGCTTTGCCGGTTGAGGCTCAGCGGCCCCCTCACCCTGACCCTCTCCCCCTGAGGGGGAGAGGCGAAAGGCCAGAGCGGCCCCCTCACCCCCGGCCCTCTCCCACGAGGGGAGAGGGGGGCTAGGCGAGCTGGTCCTTGGCGAATTCCAGGTCCATCAGTTTCAGGCGCTTGATCTCGTCGCGGAGGCGGGCGGCGGTTTCGAATTCGAGGTTGGAGGCGGCGTCGCGCATCTTGGCCTCCAGGTCGCGCAGGGTCGCCTTGAAGTTGTCGCCCATGAAGGGTTTGGCGCCGTCCTCGGCCAGGCCGGCGGGGATGGTGACGCGGTCCTTCTCGTAAGGCGAGTTGAGGATGTCCTTGATGTCGCGCTTGACGCTTTCGGGCGTGATGCCGTGCTCGGCGTTGTAGGCCTCCTGCTTCTCGCGGCGGCGGGAGGTCTCGGCCATGGCGCGTTCCATGGAGCCGGTGATGCGGTCGGCATAGAGGATGACGCGGCCGTCCACGTTCCGCGCGGCGCGGCCGATGGTCTGAATGAGCGAGGTCTCCGAGCGCAGGAAGCCTTCCTTGTCGGCGTCGAGGATGGCGACCAGGCCGCATTCGGGGATGTCGAGGCCCTCGCGCAGCAGGTTGATGCCGACCAGCACGTCGTAGGAGCCCAGGCGCAGGTCGCGGATGATCTCGATGCGCTCCAGGGTGTCGATGTCCGAGTGCATGTAGCGTACGCGCAGGCCCTGCTCGTGCATGTACTCGGTCAGGTCCTCGGCCATCTTCTTGGTCAGGACGGTGACCAGGGTGCGGTAGCCCTTGGCGTTGGTCTGGCGGATCTGGTCGATGACGTCGTCGACCTGGGAGAAGCCGCCGGTGGAGACGGGGCGGACCTCGACCGGGGGGTCGATCAGGCCGGTGGGGCGGATCACCTGCTCGGCGAAGACGCCGCCGGCCTTGTCCATCTCCCACGGGCCGGGGGTGGCGGAGACGTGGACCGTCTGCGGGCGCATGGCCTCCCACTCCTCGAACTTGAGGGGGCGGTTGTCCATGGCGCTGGGCAGGCGGAAGCCGTACTCGGCCAGGGTGGTCTTGCGGTTGCGGTCGCCCTTGTACATGGCGCCGATCTGCGGAACCGTGACGTGGCTCTCGTCGGTGAACAGCAGGGCGTTGTCGGGGATGTACTCAAAGAAGGTGGGCGGCGGCTCGCCAGCGTGGCGGCCGGTCAGATAGCGGCTGTAGTTCTCGATCCCGGCGCAGGAGCCGGTGGTCTCCATCATCTCCAGATCGAAGGTGGTGCGCTGCTCCAGGCGCTGGGCCTCCAGCACCTTGCCGTTGGCGATCAGCCAATCGAGGCGCTCCTTCAACTCGGCGCGGATCGAGATGATCGCCTGCTTGAGGGTGGGGCGGGGCGTGACGTAGTGGCTGTTGGCGTAGATCTTCACGGCCGGCAGGTCGGCGGTCTTCTTGCCGGTGAGGGGGTCGAACTCGCTGATCGCCTCCACCTCCTCGCCGAAGAAGGAGACACGCCAGGCGCGGTCCTCGTAGTGGGCGGGGAAGATTTCCAGCGTGTCGCCGCGCTTGCGGAAGGAGCCGCGCTCGAAGGCGGCGTCGTTGCGCTTGTACTGCTGGGCCACGAGGTCGGCGAGGAGCTGCTTTTCGTTGACCTGCTGGCCGACCTCCAGGCTGAAGGTCATGGCGGTGTAGGTCTCCACCGAGCCGATGCCGTAGATGCAGCTGACCGAGGCCACGACGATGACGTCGTCGCGCTCCAGCACCGCGCGGGTGGCGGCGTGGCGCATGCGGTCGATCTGCTCGTTGATCGAGCTGTCCTTCTCGATGAAGGTGTCGGTCCGCGGGACGTAGGCCTCGGGCTGGTAGTAGTCGTAGTAGCTGACGAAATACTCGACCGCGTTGTCGGGGAAGAAGCTCTTGAACTCGCTGTAGAGCTGGGCGGCCAGGGTCTTGTTGGGAGCCAGGATCAGGGCGGGACGCTGGGTCTCCTCGATGATCTTGGCCATGGTGAAGGTCTTGCCCGAGCCGGTGACGCCCAGCAGGACCTGGTCGTGCTCGCGCGCCTTCAGGCCGCCCACCAGCTCGGCGATCGCCGTGGGCTGGTCGCCGGCGGGGCTGTAGCTGCTGTGCAGGCGAAAACGCCGGCCGCCCTCGGACTTCTCCGGGCGGGAGGGACGGTGGGGCGTCCACTCCATCGGCATCAGCTTTACGCCGGCGTCGTGGATAAAGGTGGCGGAGGCGTCGGAGACGCCGGACGTCGGGGCGGGAGGCATGATGCGAAGGTAGGTTCTCGCCGCCCCGAACGCCAGCGTGGCTGCTGACATCGAGTGTCAGCAGCTGGCGGCAGGTGTCAGCTAGTGGGCGCCGGCGCCCAGCAGCATGGCCTGGAAGCCCTTCGGGTCGGCGGTGAAGCCGGCCAGAGCGTTCTTGGTCAGGACGCCGGGGAACACCTCGTCGGTTCCGTTCTCCAGGGCGTCGAGGGTCTCGGCCACGACTTCCTCGGGCGTCAGGCGGGGCTCGGGCAGGCCCTTGCCCATGTCGGTTTCGACCTGAACGGGCAGGACGGCGACGACCGAGACGCCATGCGGCGCGAACTCGGCGCGCAGGGCGGTGTTGAGCAGCAGGCCGGCCGCCTTGGAAGCCGAATAGGTCACCGCCCCGCGCGCCGCCACCTTGGCCAGCATGGACAGGACGTTGACCAGCCCGCCCTTGGACGCCTTCAGCGCCGGGGCGAAGGCCTGGGCCAGGGCGAGGGGGGCCAGGTAGTTGACCTCGATCTCCTTACGGGCGTCCTCGACCACGCCGTCGCGCAGGAGCTCGCCGCCGAAGATCACGCCGGCGTTGTTGATCAGCAGGGTGACGTCCGGGGCGGCCTTGGCGGCGGCGGCCACCTGGGCGGCGTCGGCGACGTCGAGCTTGAGGGGAACGACGCGCGGGTCGTTGAAGCTGAGCGAGGCGGTGTCGCGGGCGGCGGCGTAGACCTTGGCCGCGCCACGGTCGAGCAGGGCCTGGACGTAAGAGCGGCCGATGCCGCGATTGGCGCCGGTGACGAGGGCGATGGAACCTTGAATTTGCATGACGTTCTCTCCAGGGGAGCTTTTCAAGTGTATATGCACAGTATGATGCGCAAGAGCGGCCGCCGGGGCTTGTAGGAAAGCGACGTCAGATGTGCTGGGTCAGCTTCAGAAGCTGGCGGCGCAGGTTTTCGGCCTCGGTCAGGCCGACCCGGCCCTCGAAGGCGTCCTGGGCCTCGCGCCACAGGGGCAGGGCGGCCTTCAGGCGCTGGCGGCCCTCGTCGGTGAGGGACAGGACCAGCTGGCGCGAGCCCTTGGCCTTGGGCGCGCTGACCACCAGACCATCGCGCTGCAGGGGCTGCAGGGTGCGCACCAGGGTGGTGCGGTCGGTGACCAGGAGGCGCGCCAACTCCATCATGGTCAGGCCCTCGCTCTCCAGCTGGGCCAGCAGGCTGAACTGCGGTCCCGTCAGGCCGACAGGCGCGAGGTGCTTTTCATAGAGCTGCGAGACATAGCGCGTCGCCTGGCGAAGGGCGAAGGCGTTGCAGGTGTTGATACGCTGTGGCTTGGCCATGGCGCCCAGATGGTCGTGCGTATGCACACTGTCAAGATCACATTGTTATTCGAATTGTCGGACGGCCACATGTCCTGTGGAGAAGTCGCCGGGAGGCGTCACGATTGTGTCCTAAAAATAGAATCTGAATATCAATGCTATTTAAGGTGGTATTTCTTAGAGCCTGCAACTAGGGTCCGCTCAAGCTTGGGAGGGCGCTATGATCTGGAAGGTTCTGAAACCCGCCGTGCGCAAGGTCGCGGGCGCTTTGCTGGGCGTCGCGTTCGCGGGGATGTCCGTGGGAACGGCGGCGGCGGGGCAGCTGGTGTTGAAGAACACCAGCCAGGCGCCGATCACCTGCACCGTCGACGGCTGGACCGTCGCCACCGGTGCGCCGTTCGACTGGTACGTCACCGTCAATCCGGGTGAGCCGTTCTATGTCGGCCCCAACACCCAGCGCGCGGGCGGTCCGGTCATCAACTGGGCCCAGTGCGGCGCGCTGAAGACCCGGGCCATGGCGATCACCCCCAGCGGCCCCGACCAGACCCTGGTCCTCAATGGCCAGCAGACCCGGGTGTTGAACGCTTCGCTCTACGCCTACCTGCCCACCCTGCCGGGCGGCGACTTCACCAGCCTAGTCGCCTATGTGGTCCAGACCTATCAGGCCCAGAACCCGCAGGTTCTGCTGAACGCGGTGATGAACCCGAACCTGGACATCTATGACTACGGGGCGCTGCCCGGGCTGCTGGGGCCGCAGGGCTTCGACGTGATGGAGCTGGACATGCTCTATCTCGGCTTCCTGGCCTCGCAGAACCTGATCAATCCGGCCACGATCACCGGCGAGGCGCCGCTGGACGTGGCCCGCGCCGCCGCCAGCTACAACGGTCAGCTGTGGGCGATCCCAAGCTGGCTGTGCATGGACTTCATCTATTCGCCCAACGCCGCCGTACAGCAGGCGACCACCCTGGATTCCATGGTCCAGTTCCTGTCGACCATGCCGGCGGGCAAGCCGGAGCTGGGCGCGGTGTACAACGGCAGTTGGCGGTTGCCGTCGATCTACATCAACAGCTACGTGCAGACCTACGGCTACGGCGCGATCGCCCAGGCGACGCAGATGCCGCCAGCCCAGGCCCCGATCAACAACCTGATCAAGCTGACCGACACCTGCGCGGTGGGCTCGACCAACAACTGCACCAACGGGGTCTACAAGAGCGCCCAGGACAATCAGAACGGCTCGATCGAGAAGTACTACGCCACGGGCCAGACCTCGGGGAACATGGATTTCTCCGAGCAGACTTTCTACGTGAACCTGTACGGCGACGCGCCGATCTATGTGACCCCGGGCACCTGGGGGAACTATCCGCAGCCGCTGCTCTATGCCGACGCCTTCGTCAGCAGCAGCGCCAACTGCCAGCCCTCGACGCCGTGCGGGAGCGACGCGACGGCCTTCACCACCCTGATGACCGGCGTGGCGATGAAGAACTACATCACCAGCTCCCAGGACCTGCCCGCGGGCACGCCCTGGCGCACCCTGCTGGTGGCGAACGCCAACTTCTGGAACCAGCCCCAGATCCAGAACAACGGGCTCTATCGCCAGTTCGCCCGCGTGCTGCCAACCGCGCAGCCGTTCCCCAACACCATCACCGCCGAGCAGCAGACCCAGATGAAGGGGCAGGTCTGCACCGCCCTTCAGGCGCAGCGCCCGGCCTATGCCTGCACCCCCGCCGCCCAGACCGCGGCGGCCGGCGATCAACAAGGAGCGCGTCGATGAGTGTCGGACCTGTTTCGGGCAACGGGATCGCCCTGACGATCCCAACCGGCAAGACCGTGTTCTGGACGGTCAACGTCCAGGCTTCGTACAGCCAGTTCATCAAGCTGTGCGACAGCCATGGGGCGGTGATCTTCCAGGCGACGGGCGCATCGGCCGGCGGCCATTCGCCGACCCAGATCGGCCAGGGCTCGTTCACCGCCGCCGACGCCAGCGGAAACTACACCCTCTACATCGGCTTCAACGGCGGCTCGTCCTGGTCGTCCGTCCTGTGGGACGACCTCGTCGTCAACATCGGCGCCCAGATCTATCTGAGCAACTACAACTTCATCTCCGAAGACGGCGCCGATCAGGATTTCAACGACAGCCATGTCTCGCTGACATGGTTCAACAGCATCGGATAGGGGAGGCGCGATCATGGCTATCGGACCCGTGAGCGGAAACGGAATTCCCGTCACCCTGCCGAGCGGCAAGGTCGTTTTCTGGTCGGCGCTCGTCCAGAGCTCGGGCAACCAGTTCATCCAGGTCAAGGACGGGAGCGGCAATGTCGTCTTCACCGCCCAGGGCGCCAGCTCCAGCGGCGGAACCCCGACCCAGATCGGCCAGGGCTTCTTCCAGGCCGCCGACCCCAACAACGCCTACACCGTCTATCTGGGGACCAATGGCGGCGGACAATGGTCGAAGGTGATCTGGAGCGAGGACGTGCTGAGCAGCGGCGCGACGATCTACATGGGCAAATATGTCTTCACCACCGAAGACAGCACCGACGCCGACTACAACGACACCTACCTGCAGATGCAGTGGTTCCAGTACGTGGGCTGACGCCGACCTCCCGAAGACCAAGCCTGAAAAGCCGTCGCCGCATAGGTGGCGGCTTTCCTTTTGGTGCGGATGGGCAAGGCTTGCCCTCCTTTATACTGTGTGACATACAGTGTGCGTCACACACTATCGGACGCACAGTATGCCCGGCGCGGACACCGACATTTTCGAGACGCTCAAGCAGGAGCTGCGGCGGGGGAGCCTGATCCTGGCCGTGCTCGCCCTGCTGCAGGAGGAGCGTTACGGCTACACCCTGCGCCGGGCCCTGGCCGAGGTGGGCGTCGATATCGACGAAGGCGCGCTCTATCCCATGCTTCGCCGGCTGGAGGCCCAGGGCCTGCTGACCAGCGAGTGGCGGGAAGAGGACAAGCGCAAGAAGCGTTTCTACCGCCTCTCACCCGAGGGGGCGGGCGTGCTGGCGCGGCTCGCCGTCGAATGGCGGGCGATCAACTCATCTCTCGACAAGCTGCTCTAGGAAGGGGGATCCGACATGGACCTGCTCGAGCGTTATCTGGGCGCCGTCGCCGCCCTTTTGCCCCGCGCCCAGCGCGACGACATCGTCGCCGAATTGCGCGATCTGCTGCTCAACCGGTTCGAGGAAAGGGAGGCCGAACTTGGCCGCACCCTGACCCGGCAGGAGCAGGAGGCGATCATCCAGGCCAACGGCCACCCCCTGATCGTCGCGGGACGCTATGGCGGCCAGGGACCGCTGATCGGCCCGGCCGTCTATCCGCTGTATATGCAGGCGGTGAAGGTCTCATTGGCCATTGGGGCCCTGGTGACGGCGATCTTGACCGTCATCGCCCTGTTCAACCGGCCGGAGCGGCTGGGGCAGGTGATCATTCAAGGAATCAACGACTATGTCGGCTTGGTGATCACCGTGGTGGGGCTGCTGACCATCGTCGGCTGGCTGGTGGAGCGGGGCGTGGTGAAACTGAACTTCCTGGACAACTGGCGGCCGTCACGACTGCCCGCGGTGACGCCCGATCTGCCCCCGTTGCCGGGGTTGCCGTTCCTGAACAGCCTGGGCGCCATCGGCTCGACGACGGCGGGCGCGCCCAAGCAGCGGGGCAAATCGCGGTTTGAGAGCGTCTTCGAACTGGTGGTCACCCTTTGGGTGCTGGCCTGGTGGCTGGGCTGGACCCCGGTATCGTTCGGCGAACTGGGCGACGAGCTGCGGGTGATCCCCGCGCCGATCTGGACGGCCCTGCACTGGCCGATCGCCGGTCTGTTGGCGGTTCAGATCGCGGCGAGCCTATCGGACTTGCTGCTGACGGCGGCGGTGCGGGTGCGGGCGAGTCTCGCCTTGGCCAGCCACCTGATCCTGCTGGGGCTGGTCTGGGTGTTGTGGAACGCCCGTCCGCTGTTCCAGCTGGAGGCGGCGTCCCATCCGGAACTGATGACCACGGTCCAGCTGAGCGTCGAGATCGGCCTGATGGTCACGGCGGCGATCGCCGTCGGCTACGCCGGGCGGGAAATCTGGCGGCTGGCCCGCGGCTGATGCGTCGGCGCGCAGAAACACCTCCCTCGCCTTAGGCGGGGAGATACCGACGGTGAAGCCGCATCCGCGTCGTGAACTCGCGGATGCGGCCTTCCAGTCCAAGTCCGCCCTAGTTCTTGTCGACGGCCTTGCTGGTTACGGTGCCCACGGCCGCGCCGGCCACGGCGCCCACCGGACCGGCCACGACCGCGCCGGTCGCGGCGCCGGTGGCGGCCCGTTGTTCGACGTTGTGACCGCAGGCAGCCAGTGCGAGCGTTGCCGTGGCGACGGCAAGAATAGTTGCGAGCTTAACCATTTGGACCCTCCAGAACTTCGTTCGCCTATCAACGGCGACGCTTGCGAACGGGTTCCGAGGGCTTATTTCCGGGCGTCCAAGGCAGGGAAAAATCTTTTTTGCAGCAACGCTTAACGGGGCATCTTGCAGTCGTCAGCGAAGCGACTCATGGTCCCGCCAGCGGAGCGTGCTTGCGAATCCGGGCGGATTTCGCCATAAGACGTTTTCACGACTTGGAGCTGGGCTGACGTGAACCGGCCTGCTCCGCTTCGTCAGGACTGATCGTTACGAAGGTTAACGGTCCTGGCGGGGCGTACGACAGAGGGCGCATCCTGCCCTTGCCGCATAGGACACGACTCTTTTGTCTCTTAAGACCCAGACACGCGCGGACGCGCGTGCGCTGTTCGGCGCTGCATTGATTGGTACGGCCGTCGGCCTGATCCTCGGTGGCGCCTACCTGGCGGGGGGCATGGCCCAGACCGCTACGCAGCACGCACGCTCAACCCGCCTGGCCGCAGCCGCGGCCGAAGGGTTCTCCGAGACGGCCCTGCAACAGGCCGTCGTGCGGATGGACGCCGGCGCTCAGTCGGTCGCCCGCCGCCACGATCCGTTCACCGTCGCCGGCGACGCCGCGCGGGATCGGCAGTCCGCCATTCTGGCCGCCCGTCTAGAGCGCAAGGCTCAGGCGACCGGTTCCAACCTCGACCGCAATTTCGTGCTCCGCGCCAGCCTCGGCGGGGGCTTCAATCCCGCCGCGGAGCCCTTCCGTCTCGGCGGCGCGTTGGACCAGGCCCGCGAGCTCGAGTGCCTTTCCCAGGCCGTCTATTACGAAGCCCGCGGCGAAGGTCCGCGCGGTCAGCAGGCGGTGGCCCAGGTGGTCCTGAACCGCGTGCGTCACCCGGCCTTCCCGAAAACCGTCTGCGGCGTCGTCTTCCAGCGCGCCAGCGCCCGCGGGGGCTGCCAATTCAGCTTCGCCTGCGACGGCTCCATGCGTCGGGGCCGTGAAGGCGGGGCCTGGACCCGCGCCGAAAAGATCGCCGCCCGCGCCCTGTCCGGGGCGGTGATGGGCGAGGTCGGTTCGGCCACCCACTTCCACACCACGGCGGTGGCGCCCAACTGGGGCCCGCGCATGATGCGCGTCGCCCAGGTCGGGCTGCACATCTTCTACAAGTTCAACGGCCGCTCGCGCGCGCCGGCCTATATCGAGCAGCCGCAGGTCACCCTAGCCAAGGCGACCGACGTGGCGCCGACCGTGCTGGCCAGCCTGGCGCCCGCGCCCTCGGCTCCGGCCCTGCCGGCCGGCGGGCTGTACATGGCCGGCTCGGCCCTGAGCGACGCCCAGTCGGACGCTTCGGCGACCCTGACCGCCGGTCCGGCCGTGGACGGCGTGAAGATCGTCCCGGCGGCGAAGGCCCTGCCGATCGCCGCCAAGACTCCGGCTCCGGCGGCGGAAAAGCCGGCCAAGGCCGCGCCCGCTGCCGACAAGGTGGCGCAGGCCGTCAGCGGCGCCATCGGCGGCGGCTCGGACTAAGCGCCGCCGTTGCTTCCCCTGGCGGGTGATGTCCAATGACGCACCCGCCAGGAGGCCTGCATGACCGACCCCATCCGAGACCGTCTCTCCCGCGAACTGCTGGGCATGCCCTATGCCGAGCTGACGCCGCTGAAGCGCAGCGTCATCGACCTCATCGCCGACGAGGCGCCGACGCGGTTGCCGTCGGAGATGCGCGCCAAGCCGGCCTTCTGGGACGGTCTGGCCGACCGGGTGGCGGCGGTGGGCGGATCGTGGGGCTTTATCGGAGGCTTCGCCGCGGCGCTGATCCTGTGGGTGGGGATCAACCTGCTGCTCAGGCCCTGGGGCCACGCCTTCGACCCCTATCCCTTCATCTTCCTGAACCTGATCCTGTCCACCGTGGCGGCGATCCAGGCGCCGATCATCATGATGAGCCAGAACCGCCAAGCCGCTCGCGACCGGGCGGCGGCCGAGCATGACTACGCGGTCAATCTGAGGGCCGAACTGGAGATTATGCGGCTACATGACCGGCTGGACGCCTTGCGCGCCGAGGAGCTGGCGGGAATGGTCGAGCGCGTCGAGGCCAAGGTGGAGCGGCTGGGCGCGGCCTAGGCGCCGGCGGCGTCGCGCAGCTTGAGCACGGTGTTCCAGTTGCGGGCCGTCGTGACGGCGCCGATCCGCTTGTCCAACGGCTTGTCCATCAGAGCCGACTGGCTCATACCTCCCGGGAAACTAACGTAGATCGTCCTCCCGTCGAGGTGGAAGGTCTCCGGTCCTTCATGGGATTCCAGCGCGGCGGCGAGGGCGGCGGGCTCCAGCGGCTCCTTCATGAAGAAGGCTTGGTAGAAGCTCGGATGCTGGGCGGCGAAATCCGGCATGGGGTTGGCGTCGATGATCGCCGCCCATTCCCGCGGGGTGCGGATCATCACCAGGATGTCGCGCCCGGCGTGCGCCTTGAGGGCGGCTTCCAGCTTGCGTTCCAGCTCAGCCGGTTTTCCGGCGGCGTTGAACACCATGTTGCCGCTTTGGAGCAGGGTCCTCACTTCCGTGAAGCCGAGGCCTTCCGCCAGGGCGCGCAGGTCGGCCATGGAGAGCAGGCCACGTCCGCCCACGTTGATCCCGCGCAGCAGGGCGATATGGCGGCTCACGCTTCGGCTCCTGCCTGGACTTTTGCGACCGTTTTCGACTGGCGCGAGGCGAGGAGCCAGACGGCGAGGGGGATGACCCCGTAGATCGACCCAGGCAGCCAGGGGGCGAGCTTGATCGGCACGAAGGCGGCGGCGAGGATCGACAGCAGGCCGATGATCGCGATCACGGCCCAGATGCGCACCGTCAGGCCCGCCTCGATCCGGCCGGCGTCGGTGACATCCGGCGCGCGCAGGGCGGCGGCGAAGAGTCCGGCGAACAAGCCCGCCAACAGGCCAAAGCCCAGGCCATAGACCACATAGAGCGTCCGCAGGTCGGCAAAGGACGTGATCAGGCCGCGGCCAGGCAGACGCTGGCCGAAGACGAAGTGGAACGTCCCCTCGGCCAGCAGGCGCAGGGGGAAGACGTAGATCAGCATCACGAAGACGATCCCGAGGCTGAACCCCGTGGCCCAGCCGTCGCGCTGGGCGGTGATGCGGCCGAAAGCCCTATGCTGCATCCAGAACAGCACGATCAGGGCGAAGCTGGCCGCGAAGGCCGGGATGCGGCCCAGGGCCGTGGCGAGATCGGCCATGCTGGCGGGCGGCAAGCCGCCGGTGATGATCAGCAGCGTCAGGGCGAAGGCGAAGGCCGCGTCCACGAAGGCGTCCAGCCGCTTGGCGGCCTCGGCCTCGGTCTTCTCGGTTCCGATCATGAACATGCTCCCCATCCCGAGGGGGAGATTAGCCGCGCTGCGTTCGGTGGAAAGGCCTCAGGCGCGGGCGGAGCGGCGCAGGGACTGCGGGGGCTGGCCGAAGGCGCGGATGAAGGCGCGGCGCATGCGTTCCGGATCGCCAAAGCCCGTCTCCAGCGCCACATCCTCCACCTGAAGCGGGGCGGAATCCAACAGGGCGCGGGCGGCCTCCACCCGCAGGCGCTCGATCGCCTTGGCCGGTGTGGAGCCCACGGCGGCGGTGAAGGTGCGGGCGAAGTGGCGGGGGCTCATGGCCGCCTGGCTGGCTAGCTGTTCCACCGACAGGGTCTCGGTGAGGTTTTCGCGGGCCCAGGACAGGACGGTGTCGAAGCGACCGCCGCCCTTGAGACTCTGCAGGGCCGAGAACTGCGACTGACCGCCGGGGCGGCGGTGATAGACCACCAGCTCCTGCGCCGTCTGGCGGGCGATCTCCTCGCCCAGGTCCGCGGCGATCATGGCCAGGGCCAGGTCGATGCCGGCGGTGATGCCGGCGCTGGTCCAGACCGGGCCATCCTGCACGAAGATGCGGTCGGGCAGCAGCTTGACGGCCGGATATCGCTTCTGGAAGTCGGGGGTGCGGCGCCAGTGGGTGGTCGCCTTGCGGCCGTCCAGCAGGCCGGCGGCGGCCAGGATGTAGGCGCCTGAACAGACGCTGGCGATGCGCGGCGCGTCGGCGGCGCTGGCTCGCACGAAGTCGAGGGTGCGGTCGCATATGGCGGGTGAGCGCGTGCCCTCGCCCCCGGCGATGATCAAGGTGTCGAGCGGGCCGACGTCCTCGAAGCTGTCGGACGCCATCATCACGCCGGAGGAGGAGGGGACGAGCCCGCCGTCTCGCGAGACCATCTTCAAGACATAGGCGCCGGGCGAGAAGCGGGCCGCGATCTCGAACGCGGCGACGGGTCCCGACGCGTCGAGAATCTGGAAGTCGGGAAAGATCAGAAAGCCCAGCCGCCTTGTCATGACCGTATCCGAGGGAACTATGTCATTTGCGCCAGACGGTAGGTGAGGGACGATGCGGCGTCAAATCCGCAGGGAGCCCGCCATGACGACGCCTCAGACCCACATCGTGTTCGCGATCTTTCCGGGAGTCACGCACCTGGATTTCACCGGTCCCCACCAGGTGCTGGCGCGCCTGCCCGGCGCGAAGGTCAGCGTCGCGTCGCTGGACGGACAGCCGGTGGAGGCGGACGGCCTGACCTTCGCCAATCTGGATGTCCTGAGTGAAATCGAGCGCTGCGACGTGCTGTGCGTGCCGGGTGGGTTCGGGGTGACCGAGGCCATGCTCGACGACGCCTTCATCGCCGAGATCCGGCGCCTGGCCTGGGGGGCGAAGTACGTGACCTCGGTCTGCACGGGCTCGCTGGTGCTGGCGGCGGCGGGCTTGCTGACGGGCAAGAAGGCCGGCTGCCACTGGGCGTGGCGCGATCAGCTGGCGTTGTTCGGGGCGATCCCGACGGC
This sequence comes from Caulobacter sp. NIBR2454, assembly GCF_027474405.1. Lineage (GTDB taxonomy): Bacteria > Pseudomonadota > Alphaproteobacteria > Caulobacterales > Caulobacteraceae > Caulobacter. The sequence continues at coordinate 2,774,489 of NZ_CP114871.1, read as the reverse complement.
CGAGCGGGTGGTGCGCGACGGGCGCTTCATCACCGGCGGTGGGGTGACGGCGGGCGTCGACTTCGGCCTGACCCTGATCGCCGAACTGGCGGGCGAGACGGTGGCCCAGATGATCCAGCTGGCCGTGGAGTACGATCCGCACCCGCCGTTCAATGCCGGCTCTCCCGCCACGGCCCCGGCCAAGGTGCTGGAGCGGGTGCAGGCGATCTACGACGACGGCATGGACGAGCGCCGCGCGGCGGCGGTGGAGGCGGCGGGGCGGTTGAAAATCTCCTCCCCTGCATAGCGGGGGAGGGGGACCATGCGCAGCATGGTGGAGGGGGCGACCCCATCCACTGAGCCCAGTCACGCCCCCTCCACCGCTGACGCGGTCCCCCTCCCCCGTAAACGGGGGAGGAGCTGCCTCACCCCACCTTCACGCTCGTCATCGAGATCGCTGCGAAGAGGTCGTCGTTGAAGAACGAGACGGGGTCGCCGGGCTGCTGGGCGCCGAGGACGTAGAGCAGGGGCAGGTAGTGCTCGGCGCTGTTGATCGAGGCGGCCGCGTCCTCGCCCAGGCTGGCGTAGTCGATCAGCGGGCCGTGCTCGCCGGCCTCGATCAGGCGCTTGGCGGTGGTGTTGAAGCGGTCGGCCCAGGCGGGGGCCTCAGGCTTGCGGAAATCGGCGGCGCGCAGGTTGTGGACGATGTCGCCGCTGCCGATGATCAGCACGCCCTCGTCGCGCAGGGGCGCCAGGCGGCGGGCCAGATCGTAGTGCTCCCGCGGCGTGCGGCTGCGGTCGAGGCTGAGCTGGACGACGGGAATGTCGGCCTTGGGATAGGCGGCGATCAGCACGCCCCAGGCACCGTGGTCGAAGCCGCGCTGGGCGTCGAAGGTCACGGGCTCGGGCGACAACAGCTCGGCCACCCGCGCGGCCAGGGCCGGATCGCCCGGCGCGGGATAGCGCACGTCGAACAGGGCCTGCGGGAAGCCGAAGAAGTCGTGAATGGTGTGGGGCGCGGCGCCCGACGTGACGGCGACGCCGCGCGTCTCCCAGTGGGCGGAGATCATCAGGATGGCCCGCGGGCGGGAAAGCTCCGCCCCGATCCGCGCCCAGCCGCGCGACCAGGCGTTGTCCTCGATGGCGTTCATCGGCGAGCCGTGGCCAAGGAACAGGACGGGCATGCGAGACATGGGTAGGCGATCCATCTGATACTGTTGCAGTGTCAGATGGGCTGTCCGACCCCGTGCTTCAAGCGGCTATTGGCCGGTCGAGACGTAACTCGCGACCTCGGTCCGGGCGGCCTCGGCCGCCAGTCGCTCGCGCTCGGAGGCGGGCGGAGGGGCGGTGAACATCGTCACCAGGACCCAGACCGTGCCAGCGAACACAACGGACAGACCCATGAGGGCCGAGCTCGTGTCCCGCTCAATTCGGAAAGGTCTGCGTGATCGCGGAGTCGAGGCGACTCCGGTGTGAAATGGCTGCTCAAGCCGCGCCCCCGCGTCGAGCATGATCTCAGTCATGCCGCCCCAAACGAGCGCGCCGCCGAGGGGTTCCTACGGCGGCGCTTTAAAAGTGGAAAATCGCGCAATCCCTTCTAGGGCTTGGCTCTCTGAGTAGAATTCGCCTCGAAATCGCTCTTTGCGTGAGCATTTCGCGCATGGTGGATATCGCGCTCGCCGCCGCCTCCGGAGACATGGCTGTGGCGCGTGTTGGTCGGCTCGCCGGGAGCGCGAGGATCGACCTTGGGCGGCTGCGGCCGGTCGGCGTTTTCGTGACTGGCGCCGGGCCCGCCCCAGCGTTCGGTGTTGGGGTGCTTGTCCGGCATGGTCAACGATCCTGAGTGCTGAGATGGGGCGTGGTGTTCTGGCGGGTGTTCGCCGTCTGGCCCTGCTGGTCGGGGTTGATCCCGCTCCGCTCAGCGGCGCTGTCGTGCGGCGCCTTGGCGTCACGCAGTTTCGCCTCGTCGCCGCCGGTCGCGCTGCGTTGTTCGGGGGGAATGGGGGGCTGCTTGGACATTTGGCCTCTCCTTCTGCTGGGAGAGATAACCCATGGGGTCGCGGGCCCGTTCCTAAGGCCAAGTCTGGTCGTTCCAAATCCGCCACACTCGACCGAGCGTGACGTCTCGCCTGTTTCGCCGCCGCGCGACCTGTGCCATGGACGGCGCCGTGAACGCGTCCGTCGCCAGCGCCCCCAAGGTCTCCCCCGCCGTTCGCGGCGGCGCGCTGGACGCCCTGCGTTTTCTCGCCGCCTTGCTGATCGTGCTCTACCACTTCGGGTCCGAGGGACCGTGGAAGCTTTGGCGGGTGCATCCGGTCTTCGCGCGGGGCTTTCTGGCCACCGATTTCTTCCTGCTGCTGTCCGGCTACGTCCTGGGGCGGGCCTATGGACCGCAGGTCCTGGCCGGGCGCGTGACGGCGCTTCGTTTCCTGCTTCGCCGGGTCATGCGGGTGTGGCCTGCGCATCTGATCGTCCTGGGCGTCTTCGCCGCGGCGGTGGCGCTGTTCAACTTGACCGGCACCGACGCGCACAGCCCGACGCGGTTCGTGTGGAGCGACCTGCCGCTGCAGGCCCTGCTCATCCACGCCTGGCATGTGTTCGAGGGCGGCGACGGCTGGAACCTGCCGAGCTGGTCGCTGTCGGCGCTGATCGTCTGTTACGCGGCCTTCCCGTTCCTGTGGCGGGGCGTGGCCAGCGTGCGGTGGGCGTTCCTGCTGCCCGCCATCGGGATCGCCGGCGTGCTGGCGTTCGCGGCCCTGTCCTGGAAGCTGTTCGATCGGCCGCTCTATGACCTGCCGTTCAATGACGGCCTGTTCCGCGCGGCGCCGCTTTTCGCCCTGGGCGCCTGCCTGGCGCGGGCGGTGGAGCTGGGCTGGCCATCCATACCCGTAGCCCGGGCCCTGTTGTGGGGCGGGGTGGCGGTGCTGGTGGTGCTGCAGATGTTCGGCCGCTTCGACTTCCCGTCGATCCTGTGCATCGCCGCCATCGTGCTGGGCGCCGGCCGCCTGCCGGTTAGCAAGCCGTCCAAGATCATCGAGGAGGCGGCGAAGCTCTCCTTCGCGCTGTTCATCACCCACACCTTCACCGGGTTCCTGTGGTTCACCGCCCAGCATGCGGCGGTACGGGCGGTGCCGATATGGCTGGGCGTGCAGTGGGCGCTGTGGTGGCTGGCCTTCCCGGCGGCGATGGGCGTGGCGTGGCTGTTCCACAAGTATGTGGATCAACCGCTTCAGGACTGGCTGGCGCCGTGGTTGAGGGGCAAGCCGAAGGTGGCGGAGACCACGCCAATCTAGGCGCTGTCACTTCGTTCTGCCGCGGACGAAATGCGTGCTTCGAGACGCGCTGCGCGCTCCTCAGCATGACGAAGTTGTTGCTCTACGGAATCCGTCATCCTGAGGAGGCCGAAGGCCGTCTCGAATGACGCAATGCGCTAAGCGTCCAGTCCGATATCCAGGACCGGCGCCGAGTGGGTGAGGGCGCCGACGCTGATCACATCCACTCCCGTTTCCGCGATGGCGCGGACGGTGGAGAGGTTCACGCCGCCGGACGCTTCAAGCACCGCGCGACCCTTAGCCTGGGACACAGCGGCGCGTAGGTCATCCAGGGTGAAGTTGTCGAGCATGACCACGTCCGGGCCGTGGGCCAAGGCGTCCTCCAGCTGATCCAGGCGGTCGATCTCGACTTCCACCTTCATCAGGTGGCCGGCGAACGCACGGGCGCGGCGGACGGCCTCGCCCACCGAGCCGCAGGCGGCCACGTGGTTGTCCTTGATCAGGATGGCGTCATCCAGGCCGAAGCGGTGGTTGACGCCGCCGCCGCAGCGAACGGCGTACTTCTCCAGCGCGCGCAGGCCCGGCGTTGTCTTGCGGGTGTCGACGATGCGGGCTTTCGTCCCTTCGACAGCCGCCACATAGGCTGAGGTCAGGGTGGCGACGCCGGACAGCCGGCATAGCAGGTTCAGAGCCGTGCGCTCGGCCGACAGCAGGGCGCGGGCGTTGGACTCGACCCGGGCAAGGACAGCGCCGGCCTTGGCGGCGGTCCCGTCCTCGACCAGCGCCTCGAAGGTCGCCGTCGGGTCCATGGCCAGGACGGCGAGGCGCGCGCAGGCCAGGCCGGCGATATGGCCGTCCTTGCGCAGGCCGAAGGTGGCCGACAGGCGGGCGTCGGCGTCGATGGTCGCCATGGCGGTGACGTCGCCCGCCCGGCCCAGGTCCTCGGCCAAGGCGGCGCGGACGATAGGTTCGATCAGGACATCGGGAAGCGGGGCGATCATTCGGCGGCGATCAGGCTGCGGGCGTCGAGGCCTTCGATGAAGGTGCGGCGCGCGGCGTCGGTTTGCGGGAAGTCTGCGCGGTAGTGGCCGCCCCGGCTTTCGCGGCGGTCGAGGGCGGCGGTGGCGACCAGCTTGGCGGCGGCCAGGGACGGCGACAGGCCTTGGGAGCGTTCCATCTCGTCGATGAGGCCGGTCAGGCGGGTGAGGCCCGCCGCGTCGCGGACCACGCCGGCGTCGCGGGTCATGGCGGCGCGTAGGGTGTTGAGGGCGTCAGCGGGCAGGTCAGGTGTAACGGAAGCGGGCAGTATCTCCATCGTGGCCATGGCCTGGTCCCGCGCGGCCTGACCCGCCCGCGCGCCGAACACGGCGGCTTCCAGCAGGGAGTTGGAGGCCAGGCGGTTGGCGCCATGAACGCCCGTGCAGGCCGCCTCGCCCGCCGCGAACAGGCCGGGCAGCGACGTGCGGCCGTCCAGGTCGGTCCAGACGCCGCCCATGTGGTAGTGGGCGGCCGGGGCGACAGGGATCAGCTCGCGGCGCGGGTCGATGCCGCCGGCGCGGCAGGCCTCGAACACCGCCGGGAATTCGTGCGGGAAGTTCGGCCCCACAGCCTCGATGGCGTTGAGGAATGTCATGCGGCCGGCGGCGCGTTCGGCGTGCAGGGCGCGGGCGACCACGTCGCGGGGAGCCAGGTCGCCACGGGCGTCGTAGCGGGCCATGAAGGGCTCGCCGAACACATCGACCAGGAAGGCGCCTTCGCCGCGCAGCGCCTCGGTGGCCAGGGGAGCGGGATCGGCGCCGATGTCGATGGCCGTCGGGTGGAATTGCACGAACTCGGGGTCAGCGATGCGGGCGCCGGCCAGGGCCGCGAGCCCCAGACCCTCGCCACGGACGGCGCGCGGGTTGGTGGTCACGGCATAGAGGCCGCCGAGACCGCCGGTCGCGAGGATGACCGCGGCGGCGCGGATTTCGATCAGGGCTCCGGCCTGTTCGACCAGGGCGCCGCGCACCCGTCCGGTCGCGTCCTGCAGCAGGGCGACGGCGCGGGCGTTCTCGCGGATTTCGATGTGGGGCGCGGCCTGGGCGGCGGCGATCACCGAAGCCATGATGGCGCGGCCGGCGCCGTCGCCGCCGACCCGCGCGACGCGGGCGCGACCGTGGGCGGCCTCCAGGCTCTGGGCGAAGCCGCCGTCGGCGGTGCGGTCGAAGGGCGCGCCGAGATTGGCCAGGCGGCGGACGGCGTCCGGCCCCTCGCGCGTCAGCAGGGTCACGGCGGCGGGGTCGCAAAGGCCCGCGCCTGCGGCCATGGTGTCGGCGGCGTGCAGCTCCGGCGTGTCGTCGCCGGCCAGGGCGGCGGCCATGCCCCCCTGCGCCCAGGCCGAGGAGCAGCCTTCGTTCAAGCGCGCGGCGCTAAGCACCAGCGCCTGGCGCGGCGCGGCCGAAAGCGCGGCGGTGAGGCCGGCCAGTCCCGCGCCCAGGATGAGCGGGCCATCGATCGTGATGCGGTCCATGGGGACCTCCATCCAAAGCAGGAGCTAGATCAGCTCCACGTCCACGTGGTGGCGGGCCTTGACCAGGTCGTAGCGGGCCGGCTGGGCGGGAGGCGGCAGGTCGATCATCCGCTGTACGGCCAGGCGGGCGCGGTCAGCGATGGCGGGGTCCACCGTCACCTCAAAGCGCTCGTTGACCAGGGCGTCGTAGATGTTCTCCAGGCTGATGCGCTTCATGTGTGGGCACAGGTTGCAGGGCCGGACGAACTCGGTGTCCGGCGCATCGGCGGCGACGTTGTCGGCCATGGAGCATTCAGTGATCAGCACCACCTGCTTGGGCTTACGGCTGACCACATAGTCGTTCATGGCGGCGGTGGAGCCGGCGAAGTCCGACACCTCCAGCACTTCGGCCGGGCATTCGGGGTGGGCCAAGACCTCGGCGTTCGGATAGGCGGCCTTGATCTCCAGGATGTCGGCGGCGGTGAAGCGCTCATGAACCTCGCAACGGCCGGCCCAAGCGATGATCTTCACGTCGGTCTGGCGGGCGACGTTGCGGGCCAGGAACTCATCGGGGATCAGGATGACACGGTCGGTTCCCCACTCCTTTGCCGCCCATTCCACGACCTGCACGGCGTTGGCGCTGGTGCAGCAGATGTCGGTCTCGGCTTTCACGTCGGCGGTGGTGTTCACATAGGTGACCACCGGGACGCCGGGATAGCGCTGCTTGATCAGGGCCACATCGGCGCCGGTGATCGAGGAGGCGAGGGAGCAGCCCGCGTCGAGGCTGGGGATCAGCACCTTTTTCTCGGGCGCCAGGACCTTTGAGGTCTCGGCCATGAAGTGAACGCCGGCCTGGATGATGATGGCCGCGTCCGACTTGGCCGCTTCCTTAGCCAGGGCCAGGCTGTCGCCCACGAAGTCGCCGACACCGTGGAAGATCTCGGGGGTCATGTAATTGTGAGCGAGGATGGCGGCGTTCTTCTCGCGCTTTAGCCGGTTGATCTCGGCGATCAGAGGCGCGTGCAGCCGCCACTCCAGCGGGCTGACATGAGCTTTCACCTTCTCCCATAGGGGAGCGGTGAGGGCCTCGACCTCGGGGGTGAAGACCAGATGGGCGGAACCGTCAGCCACTCAATCCTCCTTATGCTCAAAATGAGCATTAGTGGAGCCTGAAAAAACGCCGGGCCGAAGAGCGCCGGCGCCCGACTTATGCTGAAAGTGAGCAAAAGTCGCTTAAGACATATAGACCTCAAACGGGGCAACGGAAAGGGGCATGGCGAAAAAGCTTGCAGTGGCTAGGCCGGAGCCTTGGCGATCGCGGCGGGCTGTTCGATGGCGTGGGCGATGGCGACCGCCAGGCCATCCAGGGTGAAGGGCTTGCGCAGCAGGGGCCAGGGCGCGGCTTCGGCCAGGGCCAGTTCCTCGCCGGTGTAGCCCGACGACAGCATGACCGGCAAGCCGGGCCGCAAGCGGGCCAGGGCCTTGGCCAGATCAACGCCGCTCGATCCGCCTGGCATGATGACGTCCGTCAGGACCAAGCCGATGCTGGGATCAGAGCCCGCGATCTTGAGGGCGGCTTCCACTTGATCGGCGCGAAGGACCCGGTGGCCCAGTTCCATGAGCATGGTCTCGACCAACTCGCCCACATCCTCGTCGTCCTCGACCAGCAGGATCGTGATGCTGGTGCTGACGGGCGGCGCCTCCGGGGCGGGCGGCGTCTCGGGCTTGTCGACGGGATCGGAAACCACGGGCAGCAGCAGCGAGACGGTGGCGCCTTGTCCGGGCACGCTGTCGATCAGGGCCGCGCCGTCGCTTTGCTTGGCGAAGCCATAGACCTGGCTGAGGCCGAGGCCGGTGCCCTTGCCTACGGGCTTGGTGGTGAAGAACGGCTCGAACACCCTGGCGGCGGTTTCGGAATCCATGCCCTCGCCATCGTCACGGACATAGACCTTCAGATACTTGCCGTCCGGAAGGTCGCTTGTCGGCGGGGCGTCGATGCATTCGGTGCCGATGACGATGTGACCGCTGGGCGCCGCGTCGCGGGCGTTGACGGCCATGTTCAGCAGAGCGGCCTCGAACTGGCTGGCGTCGATGCGGGCGGCGCAGGCCTCAGCCGCGAGGTTCAGCTCCAGGCTGACGGCGTCGCCGATGGCGCGGCGGAGCAGGGGCTCCAGCTCGGTGATCAAGGCGTCGGCGTGCAGCACCTCCGGCCGCAGGGGCTGGCGGCGGGAGAAGGCCAGCAACTGCTGAGTCAGGCGCTCGCCCCGACGGGCGGCCGACATGGCGGCGTCCAGCAGGCGGTCACGGCGACGGACGTCTTCGGGGTTCTTCAGGACGATGTCGAGCGCGCCGATGACCACGGTGAGCAGGTTGTTGAAGTCGTGCGCCACCCCGCCGGTCAGCTGGCCGACGGCCTCGAGCTTCTGCGACTGGATGAGGGCGGCCTGGGCGGCGTCGCGCTCGGCCAAGGCGACTTCGGTGCGCTCGGTCAGGGAGACGTTGACCTGGGCGAGGGCCATCTGGGCCTGCTTGGCCTCGGTGACGTCGAAGCCGATGCCGATGAAGCCGATGAACTCGCCGCCCGGCCCATAGCGGGGCTGGCTGTAGGATTTCAACCAGCGCCATTCGCCGTCCGAGCGGCGGTAGCGCGCTTCCAGCGAGAAGGGCTTCATCGAGGTTTCGCCGGCGATCTGCTCCTTGAGGATGCGGGGCAGGTCTTCCGGATGCAGGACGTCGCGCCAATCCAGGTCGAGGGCGGTTTCAAAGTCGAGGGCGGCGAACTCGACATAGGCGCGGTTGACGAACTCGCGTCGGCCGCCCAAGCGGGAAACCCACATCAGGGCCGGGGCGCTGTCGGCCAGGGCGCGGAAGCGGGCCTCGCTCTCGCGCAGGGCGCCCACGGCGGCGCGGCGCTCGGTCACCTCGAAGTTCACGCCGATCAGGCGCCGGCTCCCATCGGGATCGGTGACGATCTCGCCGCGGCTGTGCAGCCAGCGTTCGGGCGCGTTCTCGGATCTGGCCGGCCGATACTCGACCTCATAGACGCCGCCGCTCTGGGCCGCCTCGAGCACTACCGTCCGGACATTCTCCCGATCTTCGGCGTCGATATGGCTCAGGAAACCTTCGAAGCTGGCTTTCTCCTGGACGGGGATGCCGATATTGCGGCGAAAGCCTGGGGACCAGTAGATGTCGCCGGTCGCCAAATCCCATTCCCAGACGCCCAGCCCGATGGCGGCCTGGGCCGCGCCGAAGCGCGCCTCGCTGGCGGTCAGGGCCTGTTCCGCCTTGGCTCGGGCGCGGTTGGCCTCGTCCAGGCGGATGATGGTGGCGCGCAGAGCCTCCGCCGCCCCGGCGGTGAGCGCCGCGGCCAGCAGATAGAGCACCAGCGCGCCCTGCCGTAGCGGCGTGAGCGTGTCACCGCTCATTCCGACCCACCGCCACCAGGTGACGGCGACGCCCGCCGCGATGCAGACCGCCCCCCAACGCCAGCCGCCATAGAGGGTCGCCAGGATCAGGGCGGGGAAGAAGGCCTGGGTCGGGCTGATCTCCTTCGAGATATTCGCCACGGCCAGATAGAGCAGGACCGCGCCGCCGATCGCGGCGGCCGTCACGGCGAAGCCACCGATGAAACCTGGCGATCTTATGGGCGCCAGGCGCATGGCTACGCGTTCTGGGCTAAAGCTGAGCTTGCGAGCGCCGTCCTTCGACATCCGGTCGTTGTACCTCCGACAGCGCGTCGTGAACCCTGCTACATCTTGTCACCAAGATGGACGACCATACCTTAGCGATGCAACAGAGGAGATACGCATGCCGGCCAAGATCAACACCGGGTTCACCGACGCTCAACGCAAGGCTATCGGCGAGGCGCTGTCGAAGGTGCTGGCCGACAGCTACGCGGTCTATCTGAAGACGCACGGTTATCACTGGAACGTCCGCGGCCCGTATTTCCAGTCGCTGCACATCCTGCTGGAGGGCCAGTACACCGAGGAGTGGGCGGCCCTGGACCTGATCGCCGAGCGCCTGCGCGCCCTGGCTGTCGCAGCGCCCATGGGCTACGGCGCGTTCGGCAACCTGTCGGCCATTCGTGACGGAGATCCCGAGAACGGCTGGGAAGCCATGCTCAAGGAACTGCTGGCCGACAACGAGACCCTGATCGCGACCCTGCGGTCGGCGGTCGAGCCGGCGGAAGAAGCAGGCGACGAGGCCACCGTCGATCTGATCACCCAACGCCTGGCGGCGCATGAAAAGCACGCCTGGATGCTCCGCTCGACCCTCGACGGGAAGTAGGCTGCTGCGCGCGCGCCTGCTCCGCGGGCTCGCACTCGCCACGGCGGTCGTCGCCGTGGCGGGGCTGGGCGCGTGCGCCAGCCGCTATTACCTCGCCCGCGGATCGGGCAAGGCCGAGGGCGTGGCCGCCACGGCGCGGGGTCTGTCAGACCGGGCGTTCGGCCGTCTGACCGCCGACATGGACGATGCCGCTCTGGCCGTGGCCCGACGGCATGACCCGCTACCCAAGCTGGACTATTGGGGTCGAGTGCCGGGCTGGGAACGGCTTGACCTGAAGACCCTGCCGACCCTGGCCCTGACCCAGGTCGATTTCGACACCGCCCGCAAGATCAACGCTTTCAAGGCGGCCTCGCCCCTGCCGTTGGCCCCGGCCAAGCCCTTCGTGCTCAAGGCCAGCGGAGCCGAGCGGGAACGCGCTCTGCAATGTCTGTCGCAAGCCGTCTATTTCGAGGCCGCCTATGAGCCATTGGAGGGGCAGCAGGCGGTGGCCCAGACCGTGCTGAACCGCATGCGCCATCCTGGCTATCCCAAGTCGGTCTGCGGGGTGGTGTTCGAAGGCTCGCAACGGGTGACCGGCTGCCAGTTCAGCTTCACCTGCGACGGGTCGCTGTCCCGGCCGTTGAATCCGACCATCTACGCCCAGGCGCAGGCCGTGGCTCGCCGGGCCCTGAGCGGCTTCGTGCTGAAGAGCGTCGGGACGGCCACGCACTATCACGCCGACTATGTGGCGCCATACTGGGCGCCGACCCTGGTCAAGCTGCGCCAAATCGGGGCGCACATCTTTTATCGCTGGACGGGACCGTCGGGTGAGCCGGCGGCCTTCACCGGCCGCTATGCCGGCGGGGAGTTGAAGCTGAGCGCGGCGGTGCTGACCGGATTCGACCCACGCACCCAGAATCCGACGCCGGACAGCTTGATCGTCGATGGCAAGGTGGTGACCACCAAGACGGTGACCATCCCGGGCCCCACCGGGCGCATCGAGGTGGTGCAGGTCCCCGACGCCGCCGCGCCCGACGGTCTTCGCACCCGCGTCCGCAGCACCATCGCCGGCCGTCGTCAGGCGACACCGGAGGAGATGGAGCAGATCAATGCGCGCCTGAAGGCCCTGGAGGAGCGCATGCGCCCCGCTCCGGCGGCCCCCGTCGACCCTGACGCGCCGGTCAGCACCGCGCCGCCTAAGCCGTAGTAGCTACCAGGCGCCGATCTTCTCGGCCTCGGCATGGCTGATAGGGTGGTTGGCCTTCAGGTGATCTTCCTCGGCCAGGAAGCGCACGGCCTCCAGCGCGGCCATGCAGCCCATGCCGGCGGCGGTGACGGCCTGGCGATAGACGTCGTCGGTTACGTCGCCGGCGGCGTAGACGCCCTGGACGGCGGTCGAGGCGGTGCCCGCCTTGACCTTCAGATAACCGCTGGAGTCCATCTCCAGCTGGCCGGCGAAGAGTTGCGACGCCGGGGCGTGGCCGATGGCGATGAACACGCCGTCGCAGGACAGATCGCGGGTTTCGCCGGTCTTGATGTTCTTAAGGCGTACGCCGGTGACGCCCATGGGGTCGCTGTCACCGGTGACTTCATCCAGCACGCTGTCCCAGACCACTTCGATCTTCGGGTGGGCCAGAAGGCGCTCTTGCAGAATCTTTTCCGCCCGCAGTTCGTCCTTGCGGTGAACCAGGGTGACCTTGCTGGCGAAATTGGTGAGGAACAGGGCTTCTTCGACCGCGGTGTTGCCGCCGCCGACCACGACCACTTCCTTGCCGCGATAGAAGAAGCCGTCGCAGGTGGCGCAGGCGCTGACGCCAAAGCCCTGGAACTTGGACTCGCTCTCGATGCCCAGCCACTTGGCCTGGGCGCCGGTGGCGATGATCAGGGTCTCGGCCAGCCATTCGGCGCCGCTGTCGCACTTCACGTGGAAGGGGCGCTTGGACAGGTCCACGGACAGGACGATGTCGTTGATCATCTCCGTGCCCACGTGCTCGGCCTGGGCGCGCATCTGATCCATCAGCCAGGGACCCTGGATGACGTCGGCGAAGCCCGGATAGTTCTCCACGTCCGTGGTGATGGTCAGCTGGCCGCCGGGCTGGATCCCGGCGATCAAGACGGGCTTGAGCAAGGCGCGGGCGGCATAGATGGCCGCGGTGTAGCCGGCGGGGCCTGAACCAATGATCAGGCAGCGAGTGGTGCGAGGGTCGGACATGGGCTCTATGTAGCGAAGATTCTTCGCCGTTGGAGTCACGCTGGTCCGGCGTCACACTGCTTTTTGGATCACGTCGGCGTTAAGCGCCGCCCAGTCGGGGCGGGCGTCGAGGATCGCGACCACGTCGCGCCAGCTAAAATCATCGCCGCCGAAGTGTTCATAGAGCGTCCGCGCGAGGGCTAGATCGGCCGCCGTATCCACGCAGAGGCGATAATCGCCGCCCGCGCCCTCGGCCGCCACACGCAGGGTCGAGAAACGGTCCGGCTGGTTGCGGATGAAGGGGGTGACGTGCTCGCGGTCGTGACGACCGACCGCTTCCGCGCCAACGGCCTCCAACGCCGCGCGGGTGAATACCTCCACGTCCAGGCCGCGCGGGTAGACGCCGGGGGCGTCCAGAGTGGCGTAGTCGGCGTTGGCCTCGGCCCGGCGCGCGATGACGAGATCGACCAGTTCGGGGTCGATGAACGGGCAATCGGAAGTGACACGGACGATGATGTCGGCCTGGGTCGCGCGGGCGGCGTTCATGAAACGGGCGAGAACATCCTCTTCGGGACCGTCGATGACCGTGAAGCCGAGACCAGCACATAGCTCGCGGATCGGATCGGAGACTGAACCTGTCGGCGAGGCGACGACGACCCGGTCGAGGCTTCGGGCTCTGGCCAGTCGCGCAAGGTGGCGGGCTAGCAGGGGGGCTCCCGCCAGGGGCAGCAGGATCTTGCCGGGCAGGCGCTCGGAGGTCATCCGCGCCTGGGTGATGGCGACCGTGGTCATGGGATCAAGGTATGCGGCCCAGGTTTGCAATCTGCAAACCTGCTCGCTGGTTTGATTTGGCGATTCAGGGGAAGGTCGCGGCCCGGGAGGCGCTGAAGTTCATGGCCAGGATCAAGTTCGGCGACCGGCACATCGGCGAGGGCGAGCCCTGCTATCTCGTGGCCGAGATCGGGGCCAATCACGACGGCGATCCCGACAAGTGCCTGGAACTGGTGCGCCTGGCCGCCGCGGCGGGGGCCGACGCGGTCAAGCTGCAGACCTATACCGCCGCCGAACTGGTGGCCGACCCCGAGCGGGTGATCACCTGGGGTCCGGAGGGACTTGAGCGGTCCGAGACCATCGGCGGCCTGTTCGACCGGTTGGCTCTGCCGCGCGACGCGCATGCCGCTATCTTCGCCGAGGCCAAGCGTCTGGGGGTGACCATCTTCTCCACCCCGTTCAGTCTGGACGGCATCGGCTTTCTGAGCGGGCTGGGCGCGCCGGGATGGAAGATCGCCTCGTCCGACATCCAATACGGCCGAATGCTCGACGCCCTGGCGGCCACGGGCCAGCCGGTGATCATGTCGACGGGCAAACATACCCTTGCTGAGGTGGACGCCGCGGTCAGCCGTCTGCGCAGGGGCGGCTGCAAGGAGTTGGTGCTGCTGCACTGCATCGCCCAGTACCCCGCGCCCATGGACGAGATGAACCTGCGGTCCATCCCCGCCCTGCAGGGGATCTATCCCGATGCGCCGGTCGGACTGTCGGACCATTCCATCGGCGTCACGGCCGGGCTTGGGGCCGTGGCCCTGGGCGCACGGATGATCGAGAAGCACTTCACCTACGACAAGGCCGCTGATGGACCCGACCACTGGTTCAGCGCCGACCCCGCGGAGTTCGCTGCTCTTGTCCGGGGCGTGCGCGAGATGGAGGCGGCCCTCGGCGGTGTTCGCCTGGGCGTCACCGAGAGCGAGATTGTGGAACGCCGCAACGCCGTGCGCTCGCTGGTCACCGCGCGACCCATCAAGGCTGGTCAGGCGATCACGGATGCGGATCTGACAGCGCTTCGTCCTGGCTGGGGCATCAATCCCATGCAGGCGGAGGCGGTGGTGGGATTGGCCCCCGGCCGCGACCTGCCGGCCGGCCAGGTGCTGACCTGGGACGATCTCAAGCCCGCGCCATGATCGTCTGGTGTGCGGCCGGCCCGGAGCTTGGCGTGGGGCACCTGTCGCGTTGCGCGACCCTGTGCCAGGCGCTGGTCGCGGCGGGCGAGCAGCCGGTGCTGCTGGTCGAGGCGGCTGCGGACTATGACGGATTCTTCGATCGCGCTGGCTGTCCGGTGATGCGCGTCGCCGGGCGGGCCCAGGCCTGGGCGTTTCTGGAAGGACGCGGCGGGGTGCTGGTCACCGATCTGCTGGGTCTGTCGAAACGGGATTCCGACCGGGCGCGGGCCTTGGGCCTTCGCCCGCTGGTCCACATCAACGATAGCCTCGGCGACTATGGCGCGGACCTGCTGATCGACACCGACGTGACGCCGTCGGCGGTCGCGCCAGCGGGGGTGCGGCTGCTGGCCGGGGCCGAGTGGCACATGGTGCGGCCTGACGTGGCGGCGGCGCGGCCGGCGTCGCCCTGGAGCGGCGAACGGGCGGCGCGAGTTCTGTTGACCTTCGGCGGGGCGGACCCGGCCCTGGCGACCGAGGTTCTGGCGGCGGGGCTGGCCGAGGCGCCGTTCGCGGCGACAGCGGCGCTGGGGCCCGCCATGCCACGGGCGCGCAAGGATGCGCTGCGCGCGGATACTGGCAGGGTGAGCTTTATCGAGGCCCCGGAGGACATGGCCGAGCTGATTCTGGCGCACGACCTAGTCGTCACCCTCGGCGGTCTGACGAGCTACGAGGCGATGGTGCTTGGGCGGCCGACAGCCTGTGTCTCCTGGCGGAACATGACGCCCTATGTGGCGCGGCTGGCGTCGGCGGGCGTGGCGGCGGACCTGGGTCCGCTGGAATGCGCCGCCCCGGCGTTGCTGGCGCTGGCCGAGGACGGCGCCAAACTCTCGGCCTTGGCGGCCGCCGGTTTCGAGGCCCTGGATGGAAGGGGCGCGGTGCGCGTGGCGCAGGTGTTGCGGCGAATGGCGGAGGACGTCCGATGATCCGCCGGGTGCTGGCCGTGGGTGCGGGCCCCGAACAACTTCACCCCATCCGCATGGCCAAGGCCATGGGCCTGCAAGTGGCGGCCGTGGATCGCGACCCCGGCGCGCCGGGGTTCGCGCTGGCGGATATCTGGCGGCCCATCGACGTGGCCGACGAGGCGGCGGTGATCGCCTTCGCGCGTGAGGTCGGCGTGGATGCAGCGCTGCCGGCCCCGATCGGAAGGTTTCTGACCACAGTGGCGGCGGTGAACGCCGCGCTGGGCCTGCGCGGCGTGCAGCCGGCGGCGGCGGCGGCCTGCGCCGACAAGCGCCTGGCGCACGACATCCTGTCGGCCGCCGGGGTTCCGGTCGCGGCCCAGATCGCTATCGACGATCCCGCTCAACTGCCGGAAGCGGTGGCCAAGGTCGGCGCGCCCTGTGTGGTGAAGCCGGCCTTCGGGTCTGGCAGCCGGGGCGTGGCGCTGTGCGCGACGACTGATCAGGCGCTCGCCCTTGCCCCGTCCGGCCATGTCGCGCTCGGCGAGTCCTGGCTGGTCGAGGCGGCGCTGCAGGGGACCGAGTACGGTGTGGACGCGGCCATCTACGCAGACGTCTTCACCGGTCTGTTGGTGCGCGAAAAGGTCATGACCCCCCCGCCTGACCGACAGGAGCTGACCTACATCCATCCGCCGCGGGCGCCGCAGGCGACGACCGTCGCGGTGCTAAACGTCGTCGAGGCCGCCGCGCGAGCCATCGGCCTGACGGACTGCCTGATCAACGCCGATGTCATGGTCGACGCCGCCGGGCGGGCCAGCCTGATCGAGATTTCGGGCCGGGCCCCGGGCAATAACATTACGACGCGAATCTACCCCGCCATCTACGGATCGGACCTGATCGGCGCGGCTCTGACTGCGCTGGGGGAGGGCGGGCCGCTGGCCCATCCGGGAGAGGGGCGGCCGGTAGTGTTCGCCTTCCTGCCGACGCCGGCGGGGCGGGTGGTCTCGGTCGGAGCGCTTCCCAAGACACCGGGCCTGCTCGACATCGAAGTCCGCATGGCGGTCGGCGACCGGCTGGCGCCGCTGAGGACCGGTACCGACGCCATGGCGCGGGGCTGGCTGATGACGACCGGCGGCGACTCGCACGAAGCTCTCGCCAACGCACAGGCGGCCCTGGCGGCCCTGGAGATTGAAATTGAGCGCGTCTGACACCAACCTCGCTGAGCGCAGTCGCGACTTCTGGAGCAATGCGGTCCGCAAGAACCGGCTCCTCTATCCCGACAGCGAAGTGATCCGCTTCATGGCCCGGATGGTCCCGGACCGTACGGCGAACGCCGGCAAACCTGCGCTGGACATCGGTTGCGGTAGCGGGCGGCATCTCCTGCTGCTGGCGGACTATGGCTTTTCGCCCGTGGGTCTGGATTTCAGCGCCGATGCGCTGACCGCCGCTCGCGAGGGCCTGGCCGAACGCGGCGTGACGGACGTGCGTCTCATAGAAGCGCCCTTCCAGGACGCCGACATCGCGCCGGAAAGCCTCTCGGTCGTCATCGCCTACGGCGTGTTCTTCATCGCCTCTATAGAGTCCGCGGCGGCTGATCTGGCCCGCGCCTATGAGGTTTTGGAGCCCGGCGGAGCGCTGATGATCAACTTCCGCGATCCAGAGAGCTGGTTCTTCGGCCTGGGTGAAAAGCTGGGCGAAGGCTTCTACGCTCTGGACGACCGCGCTGGGGCCTATGCCGGGAGCAACTATCTGTTCCTCGACGAAGCCCAGTGCGAGCGGCTGGTGACGGATGCAGGGTTCGAGATCGTGAACCGCGAGGGGATCACCCTGCTCAAGGCTGATCGCCAGGAGCGCCACGTCTGGAACAACTACTGGCTGAGGAAGCCAACCGCCTAAGGCCGAAACCCCTGTCTGTAACTTTGCTCTCTATCATCCGAATACCTTGATGTCGGGATGAGACGTTGGGGCGGTGATGGACGCGGTACGCGAAAGCATTGAGGTCAATCGCCGGTTTGGTGACCGGCTCATGCGACTGGGTTACGCACTGTATCCTGATGTCGGCGTCGTCCGTTTCCTGAGCCGACTGAAGCGGGATGGCGCTGTTGGTGGACGGGGACTGGATCTCGGCTGCGGCGGCGGGCGACATCTGCTCACCCTTCAGGAGTTCGGATACTCGCCGATGGGTCTTGACGTCAGCGAGGACGCCATCGCCGCCGCCAGGGGTTTCTGCCAAGCGGCCGGCATTGATTCGGAGCTGATGCTCTCGGCGTTCGAGGCGGCCGAATTCGAAAGTCCGCTCGATGTCATCCTCGCATGCGGCGTCATGTATTTGCAGCCTATCCAAGAACTGAAGCTTCAACTGAAACGATGCTCGGATTGGCTACGGCCCGGCGGAGCCATGTGGGCGAACTTCCGCCACCCGGACACTTCGTTCTCCAAATCGGGCGTCTTGCGGCCGGATGGCTTGGTCGAAATCGACGAGCGGAGTCCGCAGCATGCCGGCGGGCGGTTTCTCTTCCTGGAAAGGGACCAGATTCTGGAGTTAGTCGGCGAAGCGGGCTTTGAGGTCTTCAACAGCGAGCGGACCGAGCTTTGGCGCAACGCGAATACTGAGCGCCACGTCTGGGAGGCCGTCTGGCTCAGAAGGCCTGGGTAGAGACGCCCATCCGCGCCAGCACTTCACTCGCCAGACGGTCGGTTTCCGCCAGGGGTTCGTAGGTCCAGCCGTGGAAATGGCCGCCGAAGGGGCGGGCGGCGCCATGGTCTTCCAGGGACTGGTGGAAGGCGCGGAACTTGCGGCTCTCCCCGTCCATCTTCAGCACGAAGACCGGCTTGCCGGTGCCGGCGGCCTCGACCGCCATGTTGGTGCTGTCCTCGGTAACGCAGATGAAGTCGGCGGCGGCCAGGAACGCGAAATAGGGGTTGGGGCCTTCGCCGTTCCAGATCATGCCGGGCAGGTGGCGCAGGCGCGACGTCATTAGGGCGACGGCCTCGGGCGGGGTGCGGCGCGAGAAGGTCACCATCAGCGAGCCGCCCTCGAGTTCAAGCGGCAGGACCAGTTCGCGCGCCAGGGCGGCGGCGCGGGTTTGGGACAGGTCGAAGGCCTTGGACTTGCCGCCCACCAGCACGGCGACCCGGGGATGGGGCAGGCGGTCCAGCTTGCGCCCGAAGGCCTTGCGTTCGGCAGCGAGGCGGGCCGGGGTGACCCGGTGCGGCGAGCCGATGATCGGCACGACATTGTCGCCGGTCAGGCGGTCATGCTTGGGCGGGGCGACGAGGTCGAACAGGCGGACCGGGGCGCGGGGGTCCTGCAGCTGGACCACGAAGGTCTTGCCCCTGGACCAGCGCTTGACGCGGATCGACAGGGGAATGCTGGCTCGGCCGCAGCCGATCCAGATGTCGGGCCAGGGGCCGGTGATGTCGCTTTGCGGCGTCAGGGTCGAGCGCGGGAAGGGATGCAGCCGCCAGGGCAGCTTTCCCCAATCGCCGCGATAGGCGACGCGCTTGACCACGATGCGGGCGCGGGTCTGGCGCGCGATGGCCTCGGCCAGGCCGACGGCCTGGGCCTCGATTCCGGCGCGCCCGTCCGAAACCGCCCAGATGACGAGCGGCTCGGACGGTTTGGCGGATGCTAGATCCACTCGACCTTGAGGATTTCGTAGGCCTTCACGCCGCCGGGGGTGTTCACCTCGACGACATCGCCCTTCTCCTTGCCGATCATCGCGCGGGCGATGGGCGAGACGATGGACACGCGGCCAGCCTTCACGTCGGCTTCGTGCTCGCCGACGATCTGGTAGCGAGCCTCTTCCTCGGTGTCCTCATCGACCACGCTGACGGTGGCGCCGAACTTCACCTGAGTGCCGGACAGCTTGGAGACGTCGATGACCTGAGCGCGAGCGATCTTGTCCTCGATCTCGGCGATACGGCCTTCGATCCAGCCCTGACGCTCCTTGGCGGCATGGTACTCGGCGTTCTCGCTGAGATCGCCGTGCGAACGCGCCTCCGAAATGGCGGCGATAACGTTCGGCCGCTCAATCGTTTTGAGACGCTTCAATTCTTCGTCGAGGGCGGTATAGCCCCCGGCGGTCATCGGGACTTTTTCCATTGCGGATTTAGCTCGGGTCGCCCTGGGTTTGCATGATCGGCCGCGGGCGCAGACGTCCGGGGGCTGAGAGGATAGGGGGCCAAGCCCCGCGGATCAAGAGTTGATCAGGGAAGCTTGGCCGGAGGTTGAATTTCCTCAACTTTTGGCCGCCGGCCCAGGCGAGCCGAGCCGTAAACAATGAGACCGATCAGACCGATTCCCAAGGCGACGAAGACGGCCACGCCGATGGCGGCCCCCAGAACATAGAAGAGTCCAAGGACGACGATCGCCGCGAGGGCGACGACCACGGCCAGTATAAGGCCGCCGGCGAGGGGGATGCGCTTCATGCCCCCACAACGCGCGACCAAGGCGAAGGTTCGGCTTTAGGCGTAGGCGTACGGCCCGCCGCGCTCCAGCGCCTTCTTATAGGCGGGGCGGGCGTGGATGCGGGCCAGGAACGCCTTCAGCTTGGGCTTGTCGTCGCCGAACGGGGCGCGGGAGGCGGCGGCCTCGATCGGGAAACTCATCATGACGTCGGCGCCGGAGAACTCCGGACCGGCGAACCATTCGGACTTGGACAGCGTGTCCTCCCAATAGGCCTGGTGGGCCTTGAGCTGGGGATCGACGAAGCCCGCCTGGGCCTTGGCCGAGATGCCCTTGACGATGGGCTTGAGCAGCTTGGGCGCGCGGTCGGGCAGGACGCCGAACACCAGCTTCATCAGCAGGGGCGACATGGCCGACCCCTCGGCGAAGTGCAGCCAGTGGGTATAGGCCAGCTTTTGCGGCGTGCCGGCGGCGGGGACCAGACGGCCGTTTCCGTAGCGCTCCAGGATGTATTCGACGATGGCGCCGGTCTCGGCGACGGTGATGTCGCCGTCGGTGATGACGGGCGACTTGCCCAGCGGGTGGACGGCCCGCAGTTCCGGCGGGGCCAGCATGGTCTTGGCGTCGCGCTGGTAGTGCTTGACCTCGTAGGGGACGCCCAACTCCTCGAGCAGCCACAGCACGCGCTGGGAGCGGGAGTTGTTGAGGTGGTGGACGGTGAGCATGGCGGTTCCCTGATCGTTGTTCAGTTCACTGTGCCTCACGGGCCGGGCGGGGGGAAGCGGCGGCGTTGCGGCGCGATGACCGTTGGTCGCTGAATTTCATTCGGACAGAGGGCGATTGGCCGGGGATTATTCAGGAAACGCCCCTTCAAACCCCCGTTTACATTCGGCCGGTCTTCCCTCCCACTACCTCCCATAAAGACGACAGTGGGGGACTTGAGATGAAGAAGCTTTTCGCGCTCGCCGTATCGGCGCTCGCCCTGGCCGGACCGGCCGCCTTCGCGCAGGACGGGCCCAAGCCCGAAGCCGCCGCCGAGCGCAGGTCCGACGCGGGCATCCCACCCCCGGTCGTCTCGGTCACCAAGCACAGCGGCACGTTCGGCGGGCAGCGGATCAACTACCGCGCCATCGCCGGCGAGACCTATCTGAAGGACAAGGACGGCAAGCCGCTCGCGGCGATCACCTCCTATACCTACCTCAAGGAGGGTCCGACGGACCCCAACCGGCCGGTGACCTTCCTGTGGAACGGCGGCCCGGGCTCGGGTTCCGTGTGGCTGCACATGGGCGCGTTCGGGCCCAAGCGCGTGGTCGTGCCGTCGGACGCCAAGGACGACGGCGCCCCGCCGTTCCCGATCATCGACAACCCCGAGTCCCTGCTGGACGTCACCGACCTGGTGTTCATCGACCCCGTCGGCACCGGCTTCAGCCGGGCGCTCGGCAAGACCGATCCCAAGGACTACTGGGGCGTCACCAAGGACGCCCGGTCCATGGCCCAGTTCATCCGCCTGTGGCTGAACGAGCACGGCCGCTGGAACGCGCCCAAGTACATCGGCGGCGAAAGCTATGGCACCACCCGCGCCGCCGCGGTGATCAACGAGCTTGAGGGCAGCTACACCGACGTGTCGGTGAACGGCATCCTGCTGATCTCGTCGATCCTGGACTTCAGCCAGGCCGCCGACACCCCCGGCAACGAGCTGGGCTATGTGACCAACCTGCCGTCCATGGCCGCCACCGCCTGGTACCACAACAAGGTCGCCGACCGCCCGGCCACGGTCGAGGAATTCGTCGCCCAGGCCCGCGCCTTCGCCATCGGCCCCTACGCCACGGCTCTGCTGAAGGGCAATTCGATCACGGCCGAGGAACGCGCCGCGATCCTGCCGCAACTGTCGCGCTTCACCGGCGTGTCCCAGGCCTATCTGAGCAACGCCAACCTGCGCCTGTCGCCCAGCCGCTTCTACAAGGAGCTGCTGCGTGACAAGGGCCTGACCATCGGCCGCCTGGACACCCGCTATACCGGCGTCGACTACGACAACGCCGGCGACCGGCCCGACAACGACCCCAGCTTCTATGGCATCGACGGCGCCTATACGACGGCGATGAACGCCTATTCGCGCGAGACGCTGAAGTACTCGCCCGACGTGGTCTATTCGTCCATCGGCGCCGTCGGCGACTGGGACTGGAACCTGGGCTCAGGCCCGCGCGGCGGCTCGGGCTACCTCAACGTCGCCCCGTACCTGGGCAAGGCCCTGCGCGAGAACAGCGGCCTGCGCATCTATGCCGGCCAGGGCTATTACGACTTCGCCACCCCCTTCTTCGGGGCGGAGTATTCGCTGAACCGCACGGGCATCCCCAATGACGGCCGGATCGAGTGGCACTACTACCACGCCGGCCACATGATGTACGTGCGCGAGGACGACCTGAAGAAGCTGTCCAGCGACATCCGAAACTTCATTCGCAAGCGCTAAGGATCGACCCCGCCCCCGGCGCGCGAGCCGCCTACAGGTTCAGCGGGCCGGGGGTGTAGTCCACCAGATGGGGCTGGTTATCCATCCACCAGGCCTTCAGCCGCCGCATGGTGGCCAGATATTCGGGGTGGGAGTCCACCGGACAGCCCCGGTAATAGTTGAATTCATAGGCCGCCCGCCGGATCAGGACGGGCAGATTGAGGCCCGCCTCGCCCGCCGGCCCGCGCTGTCGCCAGCGCTTGGCGCTCTGCGGATTGCGGCGATAGTCGTCGTCCATGGGCGCGCTCCTTGATCCACGCATGATGAGACGTCCGACGCCCGTCGGGCGGCGGAGGATGGAGAGGCGCGGGGCGTCCGGGCCGCGCCCGGAGCAGGAAAAGTTCAATACCGTTTCGACGCGGACGCACGCCCCGCGCGGCTGTTTGACCGGAGACGGGAGCGCGCGGACGTCTTAGGCCCTTCACTCCCAGGCGACCCCCGGACGGGCGGAGACGTATCGGCGTCCCCGATAGGCGGGCTTACGTCCCCCGCCCTCGCCCCGACGGCTTTCGACCGCCGGCGCTTGACCCGCTCAACCGCACCCGCCGCCGCGGCCGCCCTCCTGGTCAGAAGGCGGCCCGGCCTGAGCTGTTGAGAGCCCAGGCCGACAGGCCGACACCACGCGTCCTCTCCCGCGACGGGATGAGGGGAGTATGCGGCGGGGTGAGGAGGGGGTGGATAGGGTGGGGGTTATGCGCGGGGTGGATAGGCGGCGTGGAAAAACATGCTGTCCGCGACAAAGGTGCAGCTTCAAATAAAATCAGCTTGAGCATCACCTTAACGGTAGTACCGTTCGCCCGGGTCAACTTTGGCGCGGGGGCGGCATGGACGGAGCTACGGCGGCACAGGAGGTTCTCACGGTAGAGAGCGACGCCGCGCTACTCAACGACTTGCTGGAGGATGCAGCTCAGGTCGCATCTGAGTTTAGGCTTCGAAACTCCCCCTTTAACTACAAAAGCGTCCATCGCGCTGACGCGGCTGAAGCCATCGCCGAGGGATGGGAGGTGGCGCGTCGGGGGAAGCGGCAGCATCGTCTACGGCAGGCGAAGCCTCACAATCAGGCGCTCGACGATCGCACTTGGTGTCTCCTCTATCGAATGGGCTACAGGCACCTCGGCGCCAAACGCCTGCCGATCAAATTTACACGTCACTCGGGCGGTGACGGCACGAAGCAAATAGACGCGTTTGCAGTAGATGACGAAACCGCGATTGTTGCTGAATGTATATCTAAAGAAGAGAGGGGGCGTAGAGGGCTGTCAAAAGAAATATCCGAAACGAAATCTCTTCAACAATATATCAGAAGTGAAATTCACAAGAAGTATCCATCAAAGCCAAAGATCATATGGCTTTATGTAACTAACAATATAATATGGTCTGAAGGGGACGTGGAGCGTGCTGAGCGCGCTGGAATATACATTGTCACTGAGAATGAGCTTGCATATTTTGAGACGTTTATCGGGCATATGGGGGCTGCAGGTAGATACCAGCTCCTAGGGGAGTTTTTGAGCGATCAAAAGATCCCAGGAATACCGACGCAAACGGTGCCTGCAATCCGAGGTAAATTGGGCGGTGAAACTTTCTACTCATTCGTCACAACGCCGCGAAATCTCCTCAGAATAGCGTTTGTAAATCACCAAGCGCTCAACCACCCTGATGGAAGTCCTGCCTATCAGCGTATGATTTCCCCGGGTCGAGTGAAGGCAATTGGCGACTTTATTCGATCAGGGGGGTTCTTTCCGACGAATATACTGTTAAATTTCGTTGATAATCCTAAATTCTCACTCTTAGACAATAGTCTAAATACAGACCCGACCGCAAAGTTCGGCTGGCTTACTTTGCCGTCAAAATATAGATCGGCATGGGTGATCGATGGTCAGCATCGTTTGTATGGTTTTTCGGGCCTGGACGAAAAATATCTTGATCAGAACATAACTGTCATTGCCTTCTCCGGCCTGGCAAAAGTTAAAGAGGCGGATCTTTTCATAACTATAAACCACAAGCAAAAGAGTGTGCCTAAGGGGCTGCTCGTGGCGTTGCTTGCGGACCTGAAAATGGGAGATGCCGACCCCAAAACTGCGCTCTCTGCGTTGGCGTCGGCTGTTGTCAGAGCTCTAAATGCCGACAAGACTAGTCCGCTTTTCCAGCGATTTCGTATGCCTGACGTTCCGCCGACTATGCAGCAGAACTTGACGATCTCTGAAGCGGTCAATGGGTTAAACCGCGCCGCGCTGCTCGGCAAAGTGATGTCTAAGGCGATCGCGCCAGCCGCATTTTCAGCGGCAAACGACGTGGAGACCATCGAGCGCTCGCGCAAAATTTTAAACGGCTACTTCGAGCCTATTGCGTCGGCAAACCCCGGTCGGTGGGCTGCGGGCGCAAGCGCGTACATCTGCGTCAACCCTGGTCTACGTGCGCATCTTATGCTCCTGCCCGAGATCATGGCGTACCTCACTCTTAAAAGGGGGATCGATTTTGCCAGCGCGCCGGAAGACGAAGTGATTGCCGAAATCAATTCGGTCGCAAAGCCCATTTGCGATTTCGTGCATACCGCCAGTGATGAGCAGGTTCGTGATGCATTTTCCCGTCGCTTCGGTGAGGGGGGAGTTAAGGACTATCTCTATAAGCTCTGCGAGATCATTGCGAAGGAGTTTCCGGACTTCGGCTCAGAAGAGTTTAAGAAGACGATAGAGCAGCGTGCTTCTGATACGATCGCTGAAGCTAGCAAAGATATTATGCATATATCGGAGTTGCTAACTGACGTGGTTCTGAAGACGCTGAAGTCGATCCATGGCGCTCACACTCTGGACTCGGGAGATGCTGCGTACTGGGAGCTTGGGATCGCCAAAACGGTGACCAAAGAAAAGGCGTACAAGAGGCAACAGGAGGAGCCGCAAGAGCGACGGAGGCGTAAGGAGGCATATTTAGACCTCATCGACATGAAGGAAATAGTGGAGCAGCCGAACAATTGGCCGCACTTTCAATCGACCTTCAGTCTCGCTTCGCCGGGGGAAAAGAAGGGCGGCAAGTACACTGGCTGGATGGCTCGTTTTAACGACATTCGGAAGATCGCCGCCCACAAAAATTCACTGAGAACGTATACGGACGATGACCTCGCATTCTTGGATTGGGTTAGGTCAGAAGCGCTCCCGCGGCTTCAAGCTGCGAATGAGGCTCTATAGTGCGACCGTTTCTAAAATGGGCTGGCGGAAAACGCTGGCTCGCTGATCGCGAAGAGCTTCCCTCGCTAGCTAAATTCGATAGATACATTGAGCCATTTCTTGGAAGTGGAGCAATATATTTTCATAGCATGCCAAAGAGTGCGGTCTTATCTGACGTAAATGAAGAGCTAGTCGAGCTTTACAACGTTATGAAGGATTCGCATTGTGAGCTCTATGAGAGGATGTGTGTTCACCATGCTTCTCATAACAAAGAGTACTATTATAGAATTAGATCAGAGCGCCCGTTAGATAGAATAGATAGGGCATCCAGGTTCCTTTACCTCAATAGAACCTGCTTCAATGGTCTGTATAGGGTTAATTTGAAGGGTGAATTTAATGTTCCTATAGGTACAAAGGCGTCGGTAATTTTTCCGGGTGAGGATTTCATAACCTACGCTTCTGCGTTGTCCTCCGCCGAAATAATTGTGCAGGACTTCGAGGTGACGCTTGATGGCTGTGGATTTGGCGACGTGGCATTTATTGATCCACCATATACTGTAATGCATAATGCGAATGGATTTATAAAGTATAACGAGAACCTATTTAAATGGAGCGACCAAGTTCGCTTGCGCGACTCGGTTGAGCGTGCCACTAAAAGGGGTTGTGCTATAATAATGACAAACGCGGATCATCAATCCGTGCGCGACCTTTATAAAGATATTCTAGAGTATAGTTCGGTTTCTAGGAGGAGTGTTCTATCTGGTTCCCCGAATGCTAGGGGCACTACAACCGAGGCTATGCTCACTTTCGGTGTCGATTGGAGCGCGGCTGAGCCCAAGGCAGTGGATGAACCTGCAACGGCTAGCGAGATTGAAGGTGATGACCTCCTTCGGGGCACCGCTTACTCCGGAAGCCGCGAATTTCCAGCAGCTATGCCTTAGCTGATGGATCGTGTTGAAACCCCTGATGAAATCATAGCTAGATTTCTGGCGTTGAGCGGGCGGCCAGTCCCATCACCAACCCTGCCCCAACCTCCGCGCCATCCTCGCCCGCGCTGAGCCTCCCCACCTCCGCCGCCCTCTCCGCCATGGCCGCGTCCGCCAGCAACCGCTCCAGCACCGCCGCCACCGCCTCCGCCCTGAACCGCTCGCGTTTGAGGACGGCGCCGACCCCGCGCGCGGCGACGCGGGCGGCGTTGTCGTGCTGGTCGCCCAGGTGGGGGACGACGAGTTGGGGGCGGCCGGCGCGCAGGGCTTGCTGGGTGGTGCCGACGCCGCCCTGGTGGACGTTGGCGGCGGCGCGGGGGAACAGCAGGGAATAGGGGGCGTAGGGGACGGCGATGGCGTCGGTCGCGCCCTGGGTCAGGCTTTGGTCGCCGTCCGGGCCGACCAGCAGCACGGCGCGGCGGCCCAAGGCGCGGGCGGCGGCCAGGCCCTGGGCATAGAAGTCGTCGGCGATGTGGACCGCCGCGCTGCCCAGGGTGAAGACGATGGGCGGCTCGCCCGCGTCGAGGAAGGCGGCCAGGTCGGGCGGCAGGGTCGGCGGGCCGCCGGCCTCGCTGTCATAGGCGGCGTAACCGGTGATGTGGGTGTTCTTCGGATGGTCGGGCAGGGGGCCTCCCAGCTGGGGCGAGAACAGGCCCAGGATCAGGTCGGCGCGCCAGGGGGCGTCGAAGATCACGTTGTCCTTGGTCGGGGGCAGGCCAAGCTCCGCCCGGGCGGCGTTGAGGCGGCGGGTCCAGCGGGCGGTCGGCAGGCGGCCAAGCGCCAGGGTGGCGCGGTTGAGGGCCAGGCCGGCGCGGCTGGTCCGGGGCCTCAGCCACGGCGCGCCGGGCAGGGGCGGCGGCTCGTGCGCCGACATGAACAGCATGGGCGACAGGGCGACGGAGACGAAGGGCACGCCCAGGCGCTGCGCCGCCAGCAGGGCGCCCATGGCGAAGGGGGCGCCGGCGATGATGTCGGCTCCCTCGCCGATCTCGATGAGGCGGCGTGCGCCGGCGGCCATGTTGGGCAGGACGACGTGCTCGTAGAACCAGAAGTCGGAGGCGGCGATCTTGCGGGTGATGCCGGCCAGATCCAGGCCCAGCTCGGACTGGAAGTCGGCCAGGTTGAGGCTGGCGTCCTGGAAGACCAGGCCCTCGGCCTCGACCTTGGGGCGGTACTCGGCCTGGGTGGCGATCTCGACCCGCGCGCCCCGGGCGTGCAGCGCCTTGCCCAGGGCCAGGAAGGGATGCAGGTCGCCCAGGGAGCCGGCGGTGGCCAGAATGATCCGACGCACCGCCATGCTCTTGATCCCCCTAGGCGTAGGTCTGCAGGGCGCGGACCTCCAGGGCGCTCGTCTCGGCCATGGGCGAGGCGATGGCCTGGGCGGCGGCGAGGGCGCCGGCGGCGGTGGTGTAGTAGGGGATCTTCGACATCAGGGCGGAGCGGCGGATCTCGAAGCTGTCGGCCAGGGACTGCTTGCCCTCGGTGGTGTTGAAGACCAGCTGGACCTCGCCGTTCTTCATGGCGTCGACGATATGGGGGCGGCCCTCCAGCACCTTCTTGACCACCTCGACCTTGAGGCCTTGTTCGGCCAGGTAGGCGGCGGTGCCGGTGGTGGCCAGGATGCGGAAGCCGGCCTGGATCAGCAGGCGGGTCGGCTCCAGGATCCACGGCTTGTCGGCCTCGCGCACCGAGACGAAGGCGCAGCCCGAGCGGGGCAGGGTGACGCCGCCGCCCAGCTGGCTCTTGGCGAAGGCGCGGGCGAAGGCGGGCATGAAGTCCTCGCCCTCGCGGCGCCAGTCCAGGCCCATGACCTCGCCGGTGGAGCGCATCTCGGGGCCAAGCACGGTGTCGACGCCGGGGAAGCGGGCGAACGGGAAGACCGCCTCCTTCACCGCGATGTGGTCGTAGGGCTTGTCGGTCAGGCCGAAGCTGGCCAGGGGCACGCCGGCCATCACCTTGGCGGCGATGGAGGCCACGGGCTGGCCGATGGTCTTGGCCACGAAGGGCACGGTGCGGCTGGCGCGGGGGTTCACTTCGAGCACGTAGATGCGCGGGTTTTCGCTGTGCGGTTCCTCGATGGCGAACTGCACGTTCATCAGGCCGCGGACCTTGAGCGCGAAGGCCATGGCTTCGGTCTGGCGCTTCAGCTCGGCGATGGTGTCGGGCTTGAGCGAGAAGGGCGGCAGGGAGCAGGCGCTGTCGCCCGAGTGGACGCCGGCTTCCTCGATATGCTCCATGACGCCGGCCACGAAGACGGTCTCGCCGTCGCACAGGGCGTCGACGTCCACCTCGGTGGCGCGGTTCAGGTACTGGTCGATGAGGACGGGGCTGTCGCCCGACACCTGCACGGCGGTGCGGATGTAGCGGTCCAGCTGCTCATCGTCATAGACGATCTCCATGGCCCGGCCGCCCAGCACGTAGGAGGGGCGGATGACCACGGGGTAGCCGACCTTGTGCGCGCCGGCGAAGGCTTCCTCGGCGCTGCGGGCGATGGCGTTGTTGGGCTGGGCGATCTTGAGCTCATGCAGCAGTTGCTGGAAGCGCTCGCGGTCCTCGGCCAGGTCGATGGCGTCGGGGCTGGTGCCCAGGATCGGGATGCCGGCCTGCTCAAGCGCGTTGGCCAGCTTCAGCGGGGTCTGGCCGCCGAACTGGACGATGACGCCCAGCAGGGTGCCCTTGGTCTGCTCGACCGCCAGCAGCTCCAGCACGTCCTCGGCCGTCAGGGGCTCGAAGTACAGGCGGTCGGAGGTGTCGTAGTCGGTGGAGACGGTCTCGGGGTTGCAGTTGACCATGATCGACTCGATGCCGATCTGGTCCAGCGCGAAGGCGGCGTGGCAGCAGCAGTAGTCGAACTCGATCCCCTGGCCGATCCGGTTGGGACCGCCGCCGAGGATGACCGCCTTCTTGGCGCCGGTGGGCTCGCTCTCGCAATCGGGCAGCTGGCCCAGGGCGCCGGTCTCGTAGGTCGAGTACATGTAGGGGGTGTCGGCGCGGAATTCGCCGGCGCAGGTGTCGATGCGCTTGTAGACCGGGCGCACGCCGTGGGCGTGGCGCTGGCTGCGGACCTCGGCCTCGGTCAGGTTGGTCAGCTTGGCCAGGCGGGCGTCGGCGAAGCCCATGGCCTTCAGGCGACGGAAGTCGGCGGCGTTGTTGGGCAGGCCGCCGGCGCGGACCAGGCCCTCCTGGCGCACGATCTCGGCCAGTTGCTCCAGGAACCAGGGCTCATAGGAGCAGGCGGCGTTGATCTCCTGGACGGTCAGGCCGTGGCGGAAGGCCTGGGCGATGACGCGCAGGCGGTCCGGCGTCGGGTTGCCCAGGGCGCGGACCACGGCGGCCTTGCCGGTGTCGGGGTCCTCGGCGCCCTCGATCTCGATGTCGTCCAGGCCGTTGAGGCCGGTCTCAAGACCGCGCAGGGCTTTTTGCAGGCTCTCGGCGAAGGTGCGGCCGATGGCCATGACCTCGCCCACCGACTTCATGGAGGTGGTCAGGTACGGCTCGGAGCCCGGGTACTTCTCGAAGGCGAAGCGCGGGATCTTGGTGACGACGTAGTCGATGGACGGCTCGAACGAGGCGGGCATGGCGCCGCCGGTGATGTCGTTGGCCAGTTCGTCCAGGGTGTAGCCGACGGCCAGGCGCGCGGCGACCTTGGCGATCGGGAAGCCCGTGGCCTTGGAGGCCAGGGCCGAGGAGCGCGACACGCGCGGGTTCATCTCGATGACGACCATGCGGCCGTCCTTGGGGTTCAGCGCCCACTGGACGTTGGAGCCGCCGGTCTCGACGCCGATCTCACGCAGCACGTCGATGCTGCCCTTGCGCATGCGCTGGTATTCTTTGTCGGTCAGCGTCAGGGCCGGGGCGACAGTGATGGAGTCGCCGGTGTGGACGCCCATCGGGTCGATGTTCTCGATGGAGCAGACGATGATGCAGTTGTCCGCCTTGTCGCGGACGACCTCCATCTCATACTCCTTCCAGCCCAGGACGCTCTCTTCGATGAGCACCTCGGTGGTGGGCGACAGGTCGAGGCCGCGCTCGACGATCTCTTTGAACTCTTCGACATTGTAGGCGATGCCGCCGCCGGTGCCCGCCAGGGTGAAGGACGGGCGGATGATCGCCGGCAGGCCCACGAAATCGAGGCCTTCCATGGCCTCTTCCATCGTATGGGCGGCCTTGGAGCGGGGGCTTTCCAGACCCAGCTTGTCCATGGCGTCGCGGAATTTCTGACGATCCTCGGCTTTGTCGATGACGTCGGCCTTGGCGCCGATCATCTCGACGCCGAACTTCTCCAGCACGCCCATGCTTTCCAGCGCCAGGGCGGTGTTGAGCGCGGTCTGGCCGCCCATGGTGGGCAGCAGGGCGTCGGGACGCTCCTTCTCGATGATTTTGGCCACGATCTCGGGGGTGATCGGCTCGATATAGGTGGCGTCGGCCACGTCCGGATCGGTCATGATCGTGGCCGGGTTCGAATTGACCAGCACGATGCGATAGCCCTCGGCGCGCAAGGCCTTGCAGGCCTGGACGCCGGAGTAGTCGAACTCGCACGCCTGGCCGATGACGATGGGGCCCGCGCCGATGATCAGGATGGATTTGATGTCTGTGCGTTTGGGCATGTCGGTCTCGCGCGCAAGGGCGGTCGCGCGGCGGCGCGCCCGTCCCTTAGGTCAGATTGCAGGTTAAGGGGGTCGTTTAGAGACGAGTGACCCGCCGCGCAAGGACGCAGAGTCGGGAAAGATGATGAACGCCTGTTCGGCCTGTGGACAGGCCGGCGCGGTCTTACTTGGGCAGCCAGGCGTTCGCTTCGACCAGCTTGAAGCCGGGGGTCTCGATGACGCACTGGCGCAGTAGGAAGCTGTGGCCGGCCCCATAGATAACGACGATGCGGTCGCCTGGCTTGGCCGGTTGCAGGATGCGCGCGCAGATCTTGAAGTTGCGCTCATACCAGCCCGTCAGCAGGGCCGCGCCGGGCTGTTCGTCCCCGCCGCCGATCAGGCCGATCTGGCGGTAGAAGTCCTGACCTGCCCTGATCTGGTCCTGTGTGTTCAGATGACGCAGTACGGCCGGCGTTCCGCCCTTGGCGAACAGGGTCTCCTGCGCCTTCATCTGGGCCTTGATCCCGACCATGTGGCTGTCGAGGAAGGCGTTCTGGTTGTGAGCCGCGGCGTATTCCTTGACGGGGCCGTAGGGGAAGTTTCCATCCACATCGACGCCCTCGATCACCGCGCCGGTCTGCTTGGCCAGGCGGTAGCCGAGCTGGACCACCTCGTTGCGCTCGCTTCGGTGCCCCTTGAGGCCGGTCTGCAGGTATTCGGTGTAGCGCTCGGCGGTGATCTTTTGCGGCCATTCCACCGCGATGCGGGTGGGCTTGAACTTGGCCAGAGCATCGACGGTCCTGACCACGCCGGCCTGCTGCTTGGGCGTCAGCACGTCTTCATAGGTGGCGTTGTTGATGTCAGCGCCCGGATTGGACATGTGGAAGGCGCCGACGATCATCACCTCGACCGGCGCCCGCTGGGCGGCGTGGACGGGCAGGGCGGCGGCGGCCAGGACGGCCCCGGAAATCCAGCCGGCGACGGCGCAGCTGATCAGACGCTTGGTGCGGTAGGTCAGGTTCATGACCGTCTGATCGCGCGGGATAACGCCGGAATCCAGTGAACTTTCAGACAGGATTTCGTGCTGTCAAACCCGGCTCACCAGCTCCAATCGGCGGCGCTTGTCTTGCAGCCGCCGTCCTTCCAGCCCTTCCACGCGCGGCCTCGGACGACCTGGCCTGTAGGGGCGCCGGTGGGCTCTCCGTTGGAGAGGGCCAGGCCGCCATTGATGACCACATCGCGTACGCCGACCGCGAACTGGCGCGGGTTCTCGTAGGTCGCCTTGTCCGCGACGGTGGCCGGATCGAAGATCACCACGTCGGCGTAGTAGCCGGCCTTCAGGGCGCCGCGGTCGCGCAGGCCGAGATTGTGGGCCGGCAGGCTGGTCATCTTGCGGACCGCCTCGGTCAGGGGCAGGGCCTTGTCCTCGCGCACGTACTTGCCCAGCAGGCGGGCGACATTGCCGTAGGCGCGCGGGTGGGTGGAGGATTTGAGGAACACGCCCTCCGGCGCCAGGGCGGCGGCGTCGGAGCCGAAGCTCATCCAGGGCAGGGCGGTCTGGCGGCGGACATTGTCCTCGCTCATCAGGAAATAGACGACCTGGACGCGGCTGCCGTCCTCGATGATCAGGTCGATGATCGCATCCTCGGGGCTGACGCCGCGGGCCTTGGCGACCTCGGCCAGGGTCTTGCCGGTGAGGGGCTTGAGCGCTTCGGACCGGAAGCCGACCAGAAGCGTGCCTTCGGCGCCGGCGTGGCGGTACAGGCTTTCGAAGTCGGGCTTTGCGGCCCGCATCTCGGTCAGGACCCGGGCGCGGATGGCGGGGTCCTTCAGCCGCTCGATCCACGCCTCGCGGCCGCCGGCCTGGACCCAGGTGGGCATGGCGGCGTCGAAGCCGGTGGAGCCGGCGGTGTAGTTGTACATGTTGGCGGTGATGCGCTGGCCCTTGGCGCGGGCGGCCTCGATGCGAGCGATGACGGTGTCGAGCTTGCCCCAGTTGTCGCGGCCGGCGGCCTTGAGGTGCCAGATCTCGGCCGGGGCGCCGGCGCGGCGGCTGATCTCGATCAGCTCGTCCACGGCCTCGACCAGGCGATCGCCCTCGCTGCGCATGTGGGACAGATAGACGCCGCCGCAGCGCCCGGCCTCGGTGGTCAGGGCGACCAGTTCGTCGGTCTCCGCATAGGTACCCGGCGCATAGATCAGGGACGAGCCGATGCCCAGGGCGCCGTCCTCCATCGCCTGGACCACGATCTGGCGCATAGCCGAAAGCTGCTCTGGCGTCGGGTCCACGTCGCCCTCGCCCAGGATCATGACGCGGGGCTGCTCGGCTCCCAGCATGGAGGCGACGTTGGGGGCGATCCCGCGCTTGGTCAGGCCGACCAGGTATTCGTCCAGGGTGTTCCACCAGATGTCGTACTTGATGTCGCCCTGGCGCGATTGCTCCGCCGCCTTCATGGCGGGGGTGAGGGGACCCATGGACGAGCCCTCGCCCATGACCTGGAGCGTCACGCCCTGCTTGAGATCGGACAGGCCACGGCCGTCGGCGATCAGGCTGTCGGTGGCCCAGCTGAGCATGTTGATGAAGCCAGGCGAGACGGCCTGACCCGTGGCGTCGATTTCCTTCGCCCCCGCGCCGGGCGCCTTTGGCCCCACATAGACGATGCGCTCGCCCTTGATGCCGATGTCGCCGGTAAAGGGCGCCGCGCCGGAGCCGTCGATCACCGACCCGCCACGGATCACCAGATCATAGGCCGGGGCGGCGAGGGCCGAGGTGGCGAGCAGGGCCGAGACGGCGAAGGTGGCCAATGTCGGAAAACGAGGGAAGTTCGTCATTTCAGCTATCGGAGGCCTCTGGCATCAGGAGCGGGAAGGAGACCCTACCCATGCTCAGCTTGCGTCCCAACTGCGAATGCTGCGACCGCGATCTGCCGGCGACGAGCCTGGAGGCGCGCATCTGCACCTTTGAATGCACGTTCTGCGCCGATTGCGTGGACAATCGGCTGGGCGGGGTCTGTCCCAACTGCGCAGGCGAACTGGTGCGGCGGCCGGTGCGGCCGGCGGCGGCGCTGCTTAGACACCCGGCGTCGACCGAGCGGGTGGTCGGCCGGCATGCCACCTGCGCGGCCTAGAGGATCAGCGACCGAACCAGGCGGTGACGGCGTCCCGCTCCGCCTGAGTGAGGTGCAGGCCGAGCTTTGACCGCCGCCACAGGGCGTCCTCGCCACAGCGGGCCCATTCGTTATCGCGCATGTGACGAAGTTCAGCCTCGAACACGCCGCGGGCGATCTGGACGCCCGGGCCGTCCGCCAGCATGGCGTCGATCATCGTGCCGTAGGCGCGGCACAGGCGGCGGACGACAGGTTCGGGCAGGTCACTGTGCTTGCGCACCTGTTCAGCGGCGAAGGCGTCGAAGTCGGCGATGTCGCCGCCGGGCAGGATCGCCTTGGCTGTCCACGGTCCGGCCTCGAACCCCATCAGCGGCTGAAGCTTTTCCATGGCGTGTTCGGCCAGCTTGCGGTGCGTGGTCAGCTTGCCGCCGAAGATCGACAGCATGGGCGCCTGCCCCTCCGGCGCGTCGATGTCGAAGACGTAGTCGCGGGTGACGGTCGAAGCGCTGACCCCGCCGTCGTCATACAGCGGCCGCACGCCTGAATAGGTCCAGACGACATCGGCCGGGGTGACCGGTGTCTTCAGGTACTCGGACACCAGTTCGCACAGATAGGCGGTCTCGTCCCCGCTGGCCGCCACCTTCGCCGGATCGCCGTCATAGGGGATGTCGGTGGTGCCGATCAGGGTGAAGTCCTGCTCGTAGGGGATGACGAAGGCGATGCGGCCGTCGCTGTTCTGGAAGGTGAAGGCCTGGTCGCCATCGTGCAGGCGGGGGACCACGATGTGGCTGCCCTTCACCAGACGCGGGGCGTGGTGGGCCTTCGCCCCCGACAGCTTCAGGGTCTCGCCCACCCAGGGACCGGCGGCGTTGACTACCGCGCGGGCGCTGACCTGCCGCGCAGCGCCGTCGTCGGACCGCAGATCGACCAGCCAGGACGCGCCCTGCCGCCGGGCGGATGTCGCCTCCCAACCCACCAGGATCTCCGCACCACGATCGGCGGCGTCGCGGGCGCACAGGGCGGTCAAGCGGGCGTCGTCGGCCCAGCAGTCGGAATATTCGAAGGCCAGCCGGTAGCGGTCCAGCAGCGGATCGAGCCGATGTGAAGACCGCCGGCTGATCGTCCGCGTCCCGGGCAGGCTGCGCCGGCCGCCGATGTGATCGTAGAGGAACAGGCCGATCCGCAGCATCCACGGCGGCCGCAGCCCCTGATGCACCGGCAGGACGAAGCGCAGCGGCCAGATCACGTGCGGGGCGGCGGCCAGCAGGACCTCGCGTTCGGCCAAGCTCTCGTGAACCAGGCGAAACTCGTACTGCTCCAGATAGCGAAGCCCGCCATGGACCAACTTGGACGAGGCGGACGAAGTCGCCCCCGCCAGATCACGACGTTCGCACAGAACAACGCTCAGGCCGCGGCCGGCCGCGTCGCGGGCGATGCCGGCGCCGTTGACGCCTCCGCCGATGACCAGAAGATCGACTTGGCTCATGAAACCCCTTTATGGGTTTGGATTCTGTACTGTCGGACGTCTGTGACAATAGGCGTCTTTCATGGCGTCGCGATGAGGTCTAGCGTCGTCGGGGTTGTGAGGGCGCCATGAGCCGCGTTGAAGAAGCACTCGCCCAGATCGGGGT
The DNA here is from genome assembly GCF_027474405.1 of Caulobacter sp. NIBR2454. Taxonomy (GTDB): domain Bacteria; phylum Pseudomonadota; class Alphaproteobacteria; order Caulobacterales; family Caulobacteraceae; genus Caulobacter. The sequence continues at coordinate 2,739,018 of NZ_CP114871.1, read as the reverse complement.
GATGACGCGCGCTCAGTCTGTCAGCGCCGCCATCGGCGCGTTTGAACGCGCCATCGAGCCGTTCGGCGCCCGCACCTATTCCACCTGGGTCCTGGCCAATCCCGAGCGGATGGACCCGCGTCTGGGCATGGTCTCCAACTGGGCCGACGAGTGGACAGAATACTATCTGGCCAAGCAGCAGTATCTGGTCGATCCGGTGGTTCAGCGCGCCCTGACCCAGCCGGGCGGCTTCACCTGGGCCGACATCTCGCGCACCACGTCCCAGGCCAGCACCGAGCTGTTCCGTGACGCGCGGCAGTTCGGCCTGGCCGACGGCTTCACCCAGCCGGTGGGCACCGGCGGCCTGCTCAACGCGGCGGTGGTCAACGTATCGGGACCGACCATCCACTGGACCGACATGGACCAGGGGGTGATGTCCTTCGTGGCCAGCACCTTCATGCAGCGCCTGCTGCACCTGCGCGAGGTGCGGCTGCAGCCGGCGGTGAAGACGCTGTCGCCGCAGGAGCGCCGTATCCTGAACCACGCCTCGCTGGGTCAGAGCGACAAGGTCATCGCTCTGGACCTGGAAATCTCGCCCGAAACGGTGCGTACGCACTGGAAGCGCATCTTCGCCAAGCTCCAGGCCGACGACCGCGCCCAGGCCGTGGCGGTGGGCATCTGGTCCGGCCAGATCGCGCCCTAGCAACCTGAGGGTGTCCCTGTCCCCGTTTTGGGGGACTGCCGCCAGGGAAGGCGCCGCCTCATCCTGCATCCCGTCGGACTTCGACCGTACTGGAGCAGGCCATGGCCATCGTCATTCGCGCCCATCACCGCAGCGCCTTCGGGGGATTGCTGAATGAGGCGTTCCGTCTTCGCCGCCGCATCTTCATGGAGACCCTTGGCTGGAAGCTTCCCGATCTGGCGGGCGACGGCGAGCGCGAGATCGACCAGTTCGACTTCACCCCGGCCGTGCATCATCTGGTGGCGGTCAACGACGCGGGGCAGGTTGTCGGCACCTGCCGACTGACGCCGTCGGACGCGCCCAACGTCACCTGCGACGTGCTGCAGGCCCAGATCGGCGCGCCCCTGCCGCGGTCATCGAAGATCGTCGAAAGCTCGCGCTTCTGCGTGGACCTGTCGCTGTCTCGCGAAGAGCGCACGGCGATCATGGGCGACCTCTACATCTCGCATGGCGAACTGGCCGAAGACATGGGCTGGACCCAGACCATGGGGGTCTATTACCAATCGTCGCTGGAGGCCCTGATCCGCCAGGGCTTCGCGGTGGACGCCCTGGGCGCGCCGATCCGCTTCGCGCCGGGCGACCCGTTCTCGTATCCCTATCTGATGACCGCCTCGACCGATGGGCTCGAGCGCATGATGGCCGCCTTCGGCGCGCCGCAGGGCAAGCTGCAGGACCCTGAGAAGGACTCCCGCCTGCTGCGGCGCTTCCGCGAAGCGCCCGTCCGCACGCCGCAGCTGATGGAGGCTCGCTGATGTCGGTTCGGGGATCTTTCTCTGGCGCGGCCATGACGCGCCTGGCCGCCAACGCCCTGACGCATCCGGATGCGATCAGCAGCGATGAGCTGCGCGCCCTGGCCGAGTACCATACGCGTCTCAGCCGCCGGGAGCGGGCGGTCCTGTTGAACGTCACCCGGCGTCTGGTGGAGATCGAGCACAAGGAGGGCCCGGCCGCCGTGGAGCGTCGCCTCTACGAGGTCTGCGCTGTCATGGGGACAGCCGGAAACGCGTGATGACCGACCTGAATATTTTATGGTCCAGCTTGGCTCCGAAGCTTGAGGACACTAGGGTTCGCGCTCTTTTGGAGACGCGCCCATGCATGGAGTCATCGAGACAGCCCACCCGCTCCTCGACCGGCTCCGAAGCGACACTGCAACTCGTCACGAGGCGCTCGAAGCGGGCCTCGCCCTCCTAGAGCCGCCGCTTTCGCCGGATCGATTCCGGCGCGTCCTGGAAGGGTTCTACGGCTTTCATGTGGTTTGGGAGCCGGCGGCGGCGACGAGGTTCGCCGATTTCCTGCTGCCGCGGCGTCGACTGGCCTGCCTCAATCGCGACCTGACCGCTCTGGGGCTGTCGGAAACGGTGATCGACGCCTTGCCACGCTGCAAGGCGGCGGCTGACCTGGCCCGCGATCCCGCCAGCGTCTTGGGCGCGGCCTATGTGCTGGAGGGCTCCAGCCTGGGGGGCAAGGTGATCACTCGCGCCCTGGCGGGCCAGGCCTGGCTGCCATCAGGCGGATTTTCCTACTTTGATCCCTATGGCGACCAGACCGGCGTCCGATGGCGCGAAACCCGCGCCTTCATCGAACGCGAAGGCGCGCGATCAACGGATGCGGTCGTTGCGGCGGCGGGGGAGACTTTCGACCTGCTCACCGCGTGGCTGACCGGAGACCGCGCTTGAACGCGACCCTAGATAGCGACGCCTGCGCTCAGGAGCCCATCCGCATACCCGGCGGAATCCAGCCCCATGGGGCGATGCTCGTCCTGGCGCCGCGCGACTTGTCGGTGCTGCAGGCCAGCGCCAACCTGACCAGTCTTCTGACTCTCAAAGCCGGGGTGACGAACCCCGCGCGCCTGCAGGACATCGTCGGCGGCGAGGCCCTGGCCCAGGACGTAGCCCGCTGGACGGAGCAGGAGGAGGGCGCGTTCCTGCGCACCTGCGACATGGGCGAGCGGACCGTGCAGGTCCTCGGACATCGGACATCCCAAGGCGTCATCCTGGAATTCGAGGCGCCGCCGGATTCGGAGCGGGAGACGTTCGAGGCGCTGTATCCCCGTCTGCGGACGTTCATGGACGAGATCACCCCGGCCGACGACGTCCAGGCTATCGCCGGGCACACCGCGCGGCTGGCGCGGGAGCTGACGGGCTTCAACCGGGTGATGATCTACCGCTTCGATCCAGACTGGAACGGGATGGTGATCGCCGAAGACGGCGACGGCGTGCTTCCGTCCTATCTGGACCTGCGATTTCCGGCCTCGGATATCCCTGCCCAAGCGCGCGAGCTTTATCACCTCAATCGTCTGCGTCTGATCCCGGACGCCAACTACGTCCCGGCGGCGCTGGAGCCGGCCATCAGCCCGGCGGACGGCAAGCCGCTGGACCTTAGTCTGGCGGCGCTGCGCAGCGTGTCGCCGATCCACCTGCAGTACATGCGCAACATGGGCACCCTGGCGTCCATGTCGATCTCGATCCTGATCGACGGGCGCCTGTGGGGGCTGATCTCCTGCCACAACGCCGAACCCAAGCGGCTGAACGCACAGGCGCGCGCGGTGTGTGACTTCCTGGGCCAGATCGTCTCGCTCCAGATCGGCGCTCGCGAGCGCGCCGCTCATGCCGCCGAGCGTATCGAGCTGAAGAAGGTCGAAGCCGGGCTGCTGGCGGAACTGGCCCGAGCGGAAAACTACAAGGCGGGCCTGCTAGAGAACCCGGCCGCCTGGTTGGGCCTCACCGGCGCTTCGGGCGCGGCGGTGATCGCGGACGGCGAGATTCTGGTGGCGGGCGACACCCCTCCGATGGAGCATCTGGTTCGTCTCGCCGCATGGCTGAAGCGCCTTAAGGTGGACGAGGTGTTCGTCACCGACATGTTGTCCCAGCACTGGCCGGATGCGGAGTTGCTGTCGGAGACGGCGGCGGGCGCGCTGGCGATCTCGATCTCGCGCATCCACCCTAGCTACATCGTCTGGTTCCGCCAGGAGGTGGTGCGCACGGTGGCCTGGGGCGGCGATCCGCGCAAAACACCTGTCGATCCGCACCAGCCGCTCAGCCCCCGGGCTTCCTTCGAAACCTGGAAGGAAAAGGTCCGCCTGCGCTCGGCGCCCTGGCGCGAGTCCGAGATCGAAACGGCCCGCGACTTCCGTCACGCCATCGTCAACTTCGTCCTGAAGAACGCCGAGGAGAAGGCCGAGCTGACCGAGGCGCTGCAGCGCACGAACAAGGAGCTGGAATCCTTCTCATATTCGGTGTCGCACGACCTGCGCGCGCCGTTCCGCCACATCGTCGGCTATGCGGAGCTGCTGAGTGACCGCGAACAGTCGCTGGACGACAAGTCGCGCCACTATCTGGACAGCATCAAGGATGCGGCCCTTTCGGCGGGGCGTCTGGTGGACGACCTGCTGAACTTCTCGCAGATGGGCCGGGCCAGCCTGACGATGACGCGCGTCGATATGGACAAGCTGGTCCGCGAAGTGCGTATGTCGCTGGAGCCCGACGCCGCCGGCCGTGACATCCAGTGGGAGATCGATCGCCTGCCGCCCGCCTGGGGCGATGGCCCCATGCTGCGGCAGGTGCTGGTCAACCTGATCGACAACGCGATCAAGTACACCCGCGACGCGACACCGGCTAAGATCGGGATCACCGGCGAAGAACGAAGCCGCGACACCCTCTATCGCATCAGCGACAATGGCGTCGGGTTCGACATGGCCTATGTGGGCAAGCTGTTCGGCGTGTTTCAACGGCTGCATCGGGTCGAGGATTTCGAGGGTACCGGCATCGGCCTGGCCCTGACCAAAAGGGTCATCGACCGCCACGGCGGCGAGATCCTGGCGGAGGGAACCCCGAACGGCGGAGCTACGTTCACTTTCGTCCTACCAAAACGCTGAGCGGAGAAAGTCTTGGCCGACCTGCGACCCATCCTTCTGGTTGAAGACAACCCCAAGGACCTGGAACTGACCCTCGCCGCACTGGCCAAGTGCCAGCTGGCGAACCAGATCGTCATCGCCCGCGATGGCGAGGAAGCCTTGGACTATATCCACCAGACGGGTGTTCACGCGGATCGCGACCCGGGCGATCCCGCCGTGGTTCTGCTCGACCTGAAACTGCCCAAGATCGACGGGCTTGAGGTTCTGGAGCGGATCAAGGGCGACGCCGCACACCGGCAGGTGCCGGTGGTCATGCTGACGTCCTCCCGCGAGGAGCGCGACCTGGTCCGCTCCTACGAGCTGGGCGTGAACGCCTTCGTGGTGAAGCCCGTGGATTTCAACCGGTTCTTCGAGGCGATCCAGGACCTGGGCATGTTCTGGGCGATTCTCAACGAGCCGCCGCCCAGGGGTGTGCATGCCCGCTGACGGCGAAAAGACCCGGTCCAATCTGCTACGCATCCTCCTGCTGGAGGACAGCGCGATCGACGCCGAACTGCTGGCCAGCCATCTGGAGAGGGCCGAGTTCGAGTTCGAGATCGTGCGCGTCGTCAATCGCCGCACGTTCGTGGAAAGCCTGGCGGTCGAGGATATCGACATCATCCTGGCCGACTATTCCCTGCCGGATTTCGACGGCCTGTCGGCCCTGACGATCGCGCGCGAACTGGTCCCGACCGTGCCCTTCATCTTTGTCTCGGGCGTGGTGGGCGAGGAGTTCGCCACCAACGCGATCAAGCGGGGCGCCACCGACTATGTGATGAAGCGCAACCTCTCGCGGCTGCCGACCGCCGTGGAGCGGGCGCTGAACGAGGCGCGCGAACGCGCCGATCGCCGAAAGGCGGAAGACGCCCTACAGCAGAGCGAAGTGGGGATGCGCCTGGCGGTCGATGTGGCGGGCCTGGGTCTGTGGGAGTTTCGTCCGCAGACCGGTCAGCTGCATTGGGACGCCCGCTGCAAGGTGATGTTCGGCCTGCATCCCAACGCCGAGGTCACCTACGAGACCTTCCTCGCCGGTTGCCATCCCGATGACCGCGCCCGAATGGACGCCGCCGTGCAGCGCGCGGTCAGCGTCGAGAGCGACAGCTTCGCCGACGAATATCGGGTGATCACGCCGGACGGCGAGGAACGCTGGATGAGCACGCGCGGCCAGACAGTCTTCCGCGACGGGGTCTGCGAGCGCTTTCTGGGCGTGCTGCGCGACATCACCGAGGAAAAGCACGTCGAGCACGTGCTGCAGGACCACGCAAAGGCCCTGGAGAAGGCGGTGCAAAATCGCACCCGCGAGCTTTCCGAGCAGATCGCCGAGCGCGAGCGGGTTGAAGACACCCTGCGCCAGATGCAGCGGCTGGAGGCGGTCGGGCAGCTGACCGCGGGCGTGTCCCACGACTTCAACAATCTGCTGACGGTGATCCTGGGCAATGTCGGCTTCGTCGAACGCGCCCTGGAGAAAGGCGTCATCGACGACAAGGTCCGCCGTCGCCTTAACGACATGCGCACCGCCGCCGAGCGGGGCGCGACCCTTACCAGCCAGTTGCTGGCCTTCTCGCGCCGCCAGAAGCTGGAGCCCAAGCCCGTCGACCTGAACGAGACCGCCCGCAGCATGCGGGGCCTTCTGCAATCGACCATGGGCGGCAGCGTGCGGCTTGAGACGGTGTTGAAGGCGGGTCTGTGGCCAGCCCTGGTCGACCCCACCCAGATCGAGATGATCCTGCTGAATCTGGCGATCAACGCGCGCGACGCCATGGAGGTCGGCGGCTCGGTCACGGTCGAGACGGCCAATGTGACCTTGGTCGACGCCCCGCTGCGGCCCGAGGAGCCGACGCCGGGCGACTATGTGATGGTCTCGGTGTCCGACACCGGCACGGGCATGAGCGACGACATCCTGGCGCGCGCCTTCGAGCCGTTCTTCACCACCAAGGACGTGGGCAAGGGCTCGGGCCTGGGTCTGGCCCAGGTGTTCGGCTTCGCCAAGCAATCGGGCGGCGGCGTGCGCATCGAGACCAAGCTGGGCGAGGGCACGTCCGTGAAGGTCTATCTGCCCCGCGCCTCGCAGGCCGCTCGCGCGGCCGCTGTCGAAGCGGTGTTCCCCCGCGGCGACGGCCTGGCGAATCGCAAGATTCTGGTCGTCGACGACGACAGCGCCGTGCGCGAAGTGACCGCCACCATCCTACGCGAACTGGGGTGCGTGGTGATCGAGGCCGGGAGCGGCCGAGCCGCCCTCGACGCGCTCGAACGCGAGGAGGGGATCGACATGCTGCTGGCCGACTACGCCATGCCCGGCATGAACGGCATGGACACGGCCCGCGCCGCCCGGGCCATGCGCCCGAACCTTCCCGTGCTGTTCATCACCGGCTTCGCCGATCTCGCCGCGCTAAAGGACGCGGGCGAGGATCGCATCGTCCAAAAGCCGTTCCGCGACGGCGAACTGGCGGCCAAAATCGAGGCCATTCTGGGTTCTGCTGACGCGATTTCGAACGTCGTGTCGATCCAGCGGGGCGGGTAAAAGTTTTGCTGGCCTAGCTCCCGCGCCCCGGTTATGGGTGACAGCGCTGTCATAAGTACGACAAAGACGGGACAGCGGGAAACGTCCATGATGAACACCAAGGCTGTGTCCCAGAGCCCCCTTGAACGCCGAGTCACGGCGCTATGCCTCTTCGACCAGTTTTGATGACCGAAGCCATGCTTGATCGAGTTCGTGAGACCATGTCCGACCGTGCCCCCGAGCAGCTGGCTCTGGTCGGCGATATCGGCGGCACCAACGCCCGTTACGGCCTTGTCGACCTCAGCGTCGAGAAGCCCGAAATCCTCGACGCCCATGGCTATCTGACCAGCGACTATCCGCGCTCGCTGGATTCGGTCGCCGCCTATCTGGAGCGGGTCGGGCTGAAGCGTCCCCCGCACCTGGCGGTGATCGCCGTAGCCGGACCGATCGTCGACGGCGCCATCCGCTTCACCAACCTGGACTGGGAGCTTTCCGAGACTGGCCTGGTGGACATGGGCTTCGACGACGCCCGCCTGCTCAACGACTACGCCGCCCTGGCGCTGGCGGCGCCGCTGCTGGAGGCCGGCGACACGCATCAGATCGGCGGGCCCGCCATTGTCTCGAACCAGAAGACCATCGCGGTGCTTGGCCCAGGCACGGGCTTTGGCGTTTCGGCGCTGGGCCGCGACGGGACGGGTCACGCCGCCATGGCCACCGAGGGCGGCCACGTGGCCTTCGCCCCGGTTGATGAAGTCGAGATCGAAATCCTGCGCATCCTGATGCGCAAGTACGGCCGCGTCTCCACCGAGCGCATCCTGTCGGGTCCGGGCCTGTGCGACCTGCACGACGCCCTGTGCCAGATCGACGGCAATGGGGCGCCGCATCGCGACCCGGCCGAGATCACCCGCCGCGCGGTCGAAGGCGACGCATCGGCCCTGCGCACGGTCAACCGCTTCTGCGCCATTCTGGGTTCGGTGGCCGGCGACCTGGCCCTGGCCTTCGGGGCGCAGGGCGGGGTCTATATCGGCGGCGGCATCGCCCCGCGAATGCTGGACATCCTGGACGCCAGCCCGTTCCGCGAGCGCTTCGAGGACAAGGGTCGATTCCGGGGTTATCTGGAAGCCATTCCGGTCAAGGTCATCCTGCGGCCCTACGCAACTCTGCTGGGCGCGGCGCATGCGCCGCGGCTGCTCGCCCTCGGCTAAGCTTGGCCGGAGCGATTGACGGGGCGGCCTGACCTTCATAGCTTCGCGGCGTTCAGCGGGGGCGTTCAGCGGGGGCGTTTGGTAGGTGCGGTCGATCACAATCAACGACGTGGCGGCCAAGGCCGGCGTCTCGATCAAGACCGTCTCGCGGGTCCTGAACCGCGAGCCGAACGTCAAGGACGACACGCGCGAGCGGGTGCTCGCCGCGGTTTCCGAGCTCAACTACAAGCCCAATGTCTCGGCCCGCAGCCTGGCGGGATCGCGCTCCTATCTGATCGGCGTGTTCTTCGATAACCCCAGCCCGGCCTACAACGCCGACGTCCATCTGGGCGCGGTGCTGCGTTGCCGGGAGGAGGGCTATCACCTGCTGGTCGAACCCCTGGATTCCACCGCCAGCGATTTCGGCGCGCAGCTGATCCCCATGCTGGCGACCCTGCGGGTGGACGGCGTGCTGCTGACGCCGCCGGTCTGCGACAACCCGGTGCTGCTCGACGCGCTGGAGGCGGCGCAGGTTCCCTATGTCCGCGTGGCGCCGGATGGTCAGCGCGACCGAGCGGCCTATGTCTACATGGACGATCGCCGCGCGGCCGAAGAGATGACCAGCCATCTGATCGACCTGGGCCACCGCGACATCGGCTTCATCAAGGGCCACCCCGACCACGGCGCCTCGCATCTGCGCGAGGAGGGCTTTCGCGAGGCCATGCGCAAGCACGGCGTGAGCGTCCGTGAGGACTGGGTCGTGCAGGGCTGGTTCTCGTTCCAGTCGGGCTTCGAGGCGTCGAAGGTTCTGCTGGGCGCCAAGGCGCGGCCGACGGCCGTCTTCGCCTCCAACGACGACATGGCGCTGGGCGTCATCGCGGCCGCCAACCAGCTTCGCCTGACCGTGCCCGACGACCTTTCGGTGGCCGGATTCGACGACACCCCTAGCGCCCGCATGGTCTGGCCGCAGCTGACCACCATCCGTCAGCCCATCGCCAACATGGCCGCCGCCGCCGCCGATCTGCTGATCAGCGGCGAGATGACGACGGACAACGGCTCGCCCGCCAATCGTCTGCTCGACTTCGAACTGGTCGTCCGCGATTCCACAAAGCCGCTGAAGGCCTGATACGCTTCAGTCGAAACGATAGCGCCAGTTCGCGTTGACAGCGTTGTCATACCGCGCATAGCTTGACGCCACAAAGAAAGCCGGGTCGCCGGCTGCTCCCGGGAGAATACGTCCATGAAGCTCGCCCCCAGCCTCACTGCGCTCGCCCTCGTGCTGGCCGCCGGCTCCACCGCCGCTGTCGCCGCCGAGAAGCTGACCCCCTCGGGTCCGGCCACGGCCAATCCGGCCCTGTGGCCCAAGGCCAAGAGCCCGGCTTCGATCACGGACGCCAAGACCGAGGCGTTCATCACCGACCTGATGGCCAAGATGAGCGTCGAGGAAAAGGTCGGCCAACTGGTCCAGGCCGACATCGGCTGGATCAAGCCGGAAGACCTTCGCAAGTACCCGCTGGGTTCGATCCTGGCCGGCGGCAATTCGGCCCCGGACGCCAACGAGCGCGCGACGCCGCAGCGCTGGATGGAGTTCCTGCGCGAGTTCCGGGCCGTGGCCCTGGAAAAGCGCGACGGCCACGTTCCGATCCCGATCATGTTCGGCATCGACGCCGTTCACGGCCACAACAACGTCGTCGGGGCCACCGTCTTCCCGCACAATATCGGCCTGGGCGCCGCCCGTGATCCGGAGCTGATCGGCCGCATCGGCAAGGCGACCGCGGACGAAGTCGCCGTCACCGGCGCCGACTGGACCTTTGGCCCGACCCTGGCCGTGCCCCGCGACGACCGCTGGGGCCGCGCCTATGAGGGTTATGGCGAGAACCCCGAGATCGTCCTGTCCTACGCAGGTCCTATGACGCTGGGCCTGCAGGGCAAGCTGGTCGCAGGCCAGTCGCTGGCCAAGGGCCATATCCCCGGCTCGGCCAAGCACTTCCTGGCCGATGGCGGCACCAAGGACGGCAAGGACCAGGGCGACTTCGTCGGGACCGAAGCCGAGCTGATCCGCGATCACGTCCAGGGCTATATCCCGGCGATCAACGAGGGCGTCCTGACCGTCATGGTCTCGTTCTCGTCGTGGAACGGCGTCAAGCACACGGGCAACAAGTCGCTGCTGACCGACGTGCTGCAAAAGCAGATGGGCTTCGAAGGCTTCACCGTCGGCGACTGGAACGCCCACGGCCAGGTGGCCGGCTGCACCACCACCAGCTGCCCGCAGGCGATCAACGCCGGCCTCGATATGTTCATGGCCCCCGACAGCTGGAAGGAGCTCTACGACAACACCCTGGCCCAGGCGAAGTCGGGCGAGATCGGTATGGCGCGCATCGACGACGCCGTGCGCCGCATCCTGCGCGTGAAGGTCAAGTCAGGCCTGTTCGACGCCGGCCACTACGAAGGCGTCGAGGGCAAGTTCGAGCGCCTGGCCGCGCCGGAGCATCGCGCCATCGCCCGCGAGGCGGTGCGCAAGTCGCTGGTCCTGCTGAAGAACAACGGCGGCGTGCTGCCGCTGAAGGCCAACGCCAAGATCCTGGTGGCGGGCGACGGCGCCGACAACATCGGCAAGCAGTCGGGCGGCTGGACCATCGACTGGCAGGGCGCGGCCAACACCAACGCCGACTTCCCGCAAGGCCAGTCGATCTATGGCGGCATCGCCGAAGCGGCCAAGGCCGCCGGCGGCTCGGCCGAGCTGAGCGCCGACGGCTCGTTCAAGACCAAGCCCGATGTGGCGGTGGTGGTGTTCGGCGAGAATCCCTATGCCGAGTTCCAGGGCGACATCCCGACCCTGGACTACCAGCCGGGCGACGCCCGCGACCTGGCCCTGCTCAAGAAGCTGAAGGCCCAAGGCATTCCGGTGGTGTCGGTGTTCCTGTCGGGCCGCCCGATGTGGACCAACCCCGAGATCAACGCCTCCGACGCCTTCGTCGCCGCCTGGCTGCCGGGCACGGAAGGCGGCGGCGTGGCCGACGTCCTGCTGCGCAAGGCCGATGGTTCGGTGAACCACGACTTCAAGGGCAAGCTGTCCTTCTCCTGGCCCAAGACCGCGGCCCAGATCCCGAACGTCGGTGAGCCGGGCTACGACCCGCAGTTCGCCTATGGCTACGGCCTGACCTACGCGTCCAAGACCAATGTGGCCAAGCTGTCGGAAGTGTCGGGCGTCCCGGACGTGAAGATCAATACCGACGCCTTCTTCGGCGCGGGCCGTGTCCTGACCCCCTGGATCGTGCAGATCGGCGATCCGTCGGGCCTGGCCACAGCCAATGCCGTTGGCGCCACCAAGAGCCCCGGCGGCCTGTCCGAGATCAAGCCGGTGGACGGCGAGGCCCAGGAATCGGCGCGCGGCGTGACCTTCAGCGGCCCAGGCGAAGGCCGCCTGGTTTTCGCCGGTCCGCCCATTGACCTGACCCGCCAGACCAACGGCGACCTGGCCCTGGCCATCACCTGGCGCCAGGACGAAAAGCCCCAGGGCAAGGTGAGCGTCGGCGTCGGTTGCGGCGACAGCTGCGGCGCGGCCTTCGACTTCACCGCGGCGGCCAAGGCGGCTCCGGTCGGGCAGTGGACCACCACCAGGATCAAGCTGTCCTGCTTCCGCGATATCGGCCTGGACGTGTCCAAGGTCTCCGCGCCGCTGTTTGTGAACGCCGAGGGCCGGTTCGCCTTCTCGTTCTCGAAGGTGGAGCTGGTCCCCAGCCCCGGCGGCGCCGCCTGCCCGGCGCGCTGAACTCACGCGCGGCAAGCTGGGGATTAACCTAGCTTGCCGCTTGCGTCGGTCAGGAAACCAACCGCTACTGTGACCAGTGTTATGCACACGGTCGGGGGCTTAGACCGATGCTGAAGTGGTGGTTCGCGGTTCCCCTGTGGAAGCGCATTCTTGTGGCCCTGGTGCTTGGGGTGGCGGTCGGTCTCGTGTTCCGCGAGCAGGCCGTCCACGTGAAGGTCCTGGGCGACATATTCGTGCGCTTGATCCGCATGGTGGTCGCGCCCCTGGTCTTCACCATGATCGCCGCTGGCGTCGCCTCCCTGGCGGACTCGCGGCGGCTGGGCTCCCTGGGCGCCAAAACCCTCACCCTGTTTGTCTGCACGGCGGCCGTCGCGGTGGCGGTGGGCATGGGGGTCGGCACGATCTTCGAGCCGGGCTTCGGCGCCAATATCTCCAAGGCCGCGCCGCAGCTGATCGATCCTGGCCGCACCATAGGCGACCAGCTTCTGGGCCTGATCCCGCTCAACCCGGTCAAGGCCATGGCCGACGGCGACATGCTGGCGATCATCGTCTTCGCCATCTTCGTGGGATCGGGAATCCTGGTCGCCGGCCCGCGCGCCGCGCCCCTGGCGGCGGTGCTGGACGCCACGTCGGCGGTGATGCTGCACATCGTCAAGTTCGTGATGGAGGTCGCGCCCTTCGGCGTCTTCGGCCTAGTGGCCACGGCCATCGGCGCCAACGGCCCGGCGGTGTTCATCAATATCGGCCTGTTGGCCCTATGCGTGGTGATCGCCTCGGCGGTGCAGAGCCTGATCGTCCACGGCCTGCTACTGCGGCTGGTGGCGCGTCTGCCGGTGACGCCGTTCTATCTGAGCATCCTGGACGCCATCGTGGTGGCGTTCTCCACGGCGTCGAGTTCGGCGACCCTGCCCGTGGCCATGACGGTGGCCGAGCGCAATCTGAAGCTCGGCAAGCCGATCATCTCGACGGTCCTGCCGCTGGGCGCCAGCATCGGGCGCGACGGCACCGCGCTTTATGTCGGGCTGCTGGCCATGTTCTCGGCCCAGGTGCTCGGGGTCGAGCTTGGGCCGGTGCAGTATGTGATGATCCTGATCACGGCGACGCTGGTTGCTCTGGGCACCGCGCCGGTGCCGAGCGCGTCGCTGTTCATGCTGGCGGCGGTGCTGTCGACCTTGGGTATTCCTGATGAGCGAACCGCGTTGATCGTCGGCTTCATCCTGCCGTTCGACCGACTGCTGGACATGATCCGCACCGTGCCGAACGCCACGTGCAACCTGGCGGTGGCCACCACCGTCGCCCGTTTCGAGAACGAGATCGACGTGGAGGCCTACCGCAAGGCGCCACATGAATAGGGCCCCGAAAGGGGCCCTAAACTCTACTTCTTGAGGACGTCTCTGACGCCTTCCTTGATCGAGCCGACGCCCTTCTGGACGTTGCCCTTGGCCTGATCGGCGAGGCCTTCGGCTTCGAGGCGTTCGTTGCCGGTCACCTTGCCGGCGGCTTCCTTCACCTTACCCTTGACGTCGGTGGCCGAACCCTTGATTTCGTCCTTATGCATGACGGCATCTCCTTGTTAAAACTCGGAGATTCAACGGCTTCGGTCCGGCCTCGTTCCCAAAAACCCTAGCGGATGCGCAAGGCGGCGGTGTCGATGACGGTCGAAAGCCGGGGCGCGCCGGTCACATCGCGCACCTCGATCCGCGCTGTCGGCCGGGCGGGCCGCCAGTCGATTTCGATCAGCCCGAAGTTCTGCTCGCGAAGCACCTGACCCTGGCGAAGGGCGTTGGGCGGCGTGACCGGCCAAACCTCCGTCAGCCCTGAGGAGGTGATGTCCCAGAGGGGGTAGGGGGTGTTCACGTCCAGCCGTGAAATCTCGCCATAGTGGGTGTCGCCGCTGATGCAGAACAGCCCCTCGGCGCGTGTCCGGCGGATCGTCTCGAACAGCCGCTGATGGTCGCGGGCGTAGTTCACCCAGCTCTCCCACCCCGCGAAATCGGCCAGCACCTGCAGGCTGGAGCCGAGGATGCGCAGGTCGACCGGCCGCGCCAGCTCTTCTTCCAGCCAGCGCCATTGCGCCTCGCCGATCATGGTCGCCGCCTGGTCCGGATTGCGGGCGTAGGGGCCGGGGACCGGGGCGCCCTTATCGGCCTTCGCCGTCGCCCAGGCCTTGTAGTCGGCGCCGGCCAGATCGATCTTCTCTAGCGGAGTGCGGTTCCAGCGCAGGTCCGGCAGGATGATCTGCACGCGCCGTCCGGCGGGACCGAAGATGGCGGCCGTATGAACGCCCTCGCGCGTGCGGCGGGGCGATGTCGCCGCCTCGCCCCAGAAGTCGCAGAACTGGCGACGCGACTCTTCCTTCATCGGATATTCGCCGCCGGCGTCGTTCTCGCCGTAGTCGTGGTCGTCCCAGATCGCCATCAGCGGGACGGAGGCCTTCAGCCTCTGAAAGCCCGGCTTGGCAGCCAGCTTGGCGTACTTGGCCGCCATCACCGCCGGGTCGCGGGTGTCGGCATAGATGTTGTCGCCCAGGAAGATGAAGAGGTCCGGCCTGGCCGCCAGCACCGCGTCCCAGATCGGCTGGTCCTTGTCCTGGTTGGCGCAGGAGCCGAAGGCGATGCGGGTCAGCGGCCGGTCATCGGTGCGGTCGGCGGCGCGGGTCGGTGCGCTGACGACGGCCGCGGCGGCGACGCCAAGGCCCAGGGCGGAGCGGCGGTTCAGATCGGACATGTGCGTGACTCCAATAGAAAAGGCCGGGGAGCGAACTCCCCGGCCTTCGCTGTGATCGCCTGGATCAGAAGCTCTTCTTGATGGTGAAGAACACCTGGCGCGGCGGCGCCGGCAGCAGGGTCATGGTCGTGCCCGCCAGGTCGCGGTTGGTGTAACCGCCCGAGCCGACCGTGGAGATGTAGTCCTTGTCGAACAGGTTGGTGACGTTGGCCTGCACTTCCAGGCCTTCCAGCAGCGGGCCGCCCGAGAAGCGGTAGCCCATCACCAGATCGGCCACGAGCGCGCCATCGACCTTCCCGCCGACGTTCTCGTAGGTGTAGTAGCGCTCGTCCGTATAGACGCCCGACAGCTTGGCGTAGAGGCCGCCATTGTCATAGGACAGCTCGGCCTTCACGCTGTTTTCCGGCGTGTTGACCACGGTCTTGCCCTTGGTCGCCGAGGCGACCGAGCCGTTCGCGTTGATGACGTTGTCCTGGTACTTGGAGCTGTTCAGGCTGTAGGCGCCGTACAGCGACCAGTCGTCGGTGATGCGGAACTCGCCCGCCACTTCGATGCCCTTGGTCTCCACCGAACCCACGTTCGACAGCACCGCCGGCAGGCCGAGGATCGGCGAGGCGGTCTGGGCGCTGACCAGACGGTCGTTGAAGTCCACCTTGTAGGCCGCGATCACGCCTTGGAAGCGGCTGTTGCGATAGCGCAGGCCGCCTTCGAAGGTCTTGGAGGTTTCGGGGTCCAGGTTGTCGGCGATGTAGTTCACGGCCGCCTGGTTCTGCGAACCGAACGGGCCCGAGGTCGCGGCCGAAACGAAGGCGGCCATGTTCTCGGTGTAGCCGCCGAACACTTCCAGGTCGGGGGTGAACTTGTAGACCGCGCCCACCTGCGGCAGGAAGTTGTCCTTGGACTCGATGGTCCCGGCCAGCGGCGAGCCGACGATGGTGGCGACCTCGTTCTCCACCTTCACCGACTTGAAGCCGAAGTTGACCTTCAGTGCGTCGGTGACCGTCCAGACGTCCTGGATGTAGGCCTGGGTGGTGGTGGTTTCGAACTTGTACTGCCACTGGGTGGCGAAGGGGTTGGACTGGAAGTCCAGGGCGTCGCGCGACGGGGCCGACAGGGTCTCGGCGTAGAACCGGCGAGCCTGGTTGAAGTCGTTCTTCTCCAGCCACAGGCCGCCGCTGATCTCATGGCCGGCGATGCGATAGGTCAGGCCGCCGATGAAGCCCTTGCGGTCGATGTCATACTCGGTGGTGCGGATCGACAGCGGGGCGGCGTTTGAGCCCGGCGTGCCGAAGCCCGGCGACACCAGATACGGCGTGTACCACAGGCCCTGGCCCTCGTTGGTGTGGCCATAGCCCTGGACGTGGATGTCCAGGTTCTCGCCCACCGGCATGTCCAGGCTGGCGCCGTAGAGGCTGTCGTCACGGATGCCGGCGCCGGCGTAGTAGGCGTCGTCCACCGTGGCGAACGGGGCGGGCAGGGGGCGGCCGGTGTTGTAGGCGGCCGCCGCGGCGATCGCGAGACCCCAGTTGGGCACGGTGTTGTCCCAGTCGCGGCCGAGACGATTGATCATCTCGAACGACATGTCCTGGTAGTCCTGCTCGCGGCGCTCCGAGTGGTTGTAGAAGGCGCTCAGCTTGCCTTCACCGATCGGCAGCACGGCCTTGACGTCGTACTGACGCTGCTTCTGCTCGGAGCCGCCTTTCCACTTGTCGGTCTTCTGATCGACGATGGAGGCGTAGGCGCGCAGGCCGCCCAGAGGCGCGATGGCGCCGCTTTCCAGACGCAGGAAGGCGCGGTGCATGTTCTCCGAACCGCCCGTCAGGCTGGCCATGCCGCCGAACGTCTCCGACGGATCGCGCGAGAAGAACTGCAGCGTGCCGCCCAGGTTCGAGGTCGAGGCCGTGGCCAGCGAACCGGCGCCCTGCGACAGGTCCACGCGGCCGACGTTCTCGTTGGTGATGGCGCGGCTGATGTGCAGGCCGTTGTGGTTGCCATAGCTCATGTCGCCCAGCGGCACACCGTCCAGGGTGAAGCCCAGCTGGCCCTGGTTGAAGCCGCGGATCGAGATGCCCGTCGACCACTCATAGGCGCCGAAGGCGTCGGCCGACTGAACGTTGACCCCTGGCAGCTTCTCGAGCGCCTTGAGCGGGCTGGTGCCGGCGGCTTCCAGCGCCAGCTCCTCGGCCTTGACGGTCTGGACCTGGCGCGACTGGCCCTGGCCCAGGATGACGACTTCTTCGATCTCTGCCGCGGCGTCCGCGGCCTCGGCGGCGAAGGCGCTGGCGGCGGTGAAGCTGAGCAGGGCGCCGACGGCGGCGCTGGCGATCAGATGGTTTTTCATGGAATCCCCGACTTGCAGGACGGCGCAGGGAGGCGCGCCGCCTATCGGGTGCGTGAGCTAGCAGTGGTCTATGACGTTACGGCCACGCTTTTACGACCCAAAGGTCATGGACGAACGACGGTTCATAACTGTGTCCAAAGCGCCGCATACGTTGCGCTTGCGGCTCCGCACCGCTATCTGAGCGCAACTCCGAAAATCAGAAGAAGCGAGCGACGGCGCCCCCATGGCCCAGCAGTACATTTTCCAGATGCAGGGCCTGACCAAGGCCTACCCCGGCGGCAAGAAGGTGTTCGAGAACATCTGGCTGTCGTTCTACTCCGACGCCAAGATCGGCGTGGTCGGCGTCAACGGCTCGGGTAAGTCCACCCTGCTGAAGGTCATGGCCGGCCTGGACAAGGAATTCTCGGGCGAGGCCAAGGCCGCTGACGGCATCAAGCGCGGCTACCTGCCCCAGGAGCCGGTGCTCGATCCGACCAAGGACGTCTGGGGCAATGTCATCGCCGACTGCGAGGACAAGCACGTCTTCGATCGCTACAACGCGCTCGCCGTCCAGCTGGGTGAAGAATACACCGACGAGCTGATGGAGGAGATGACCAAGCTCCAGGAGATCATCGACGCCAAGGATCTGTGGGACATCGATTCCAAGATCGAAATGGCCATCGACGCCCTGCGCTGCCCGCCCAACGACGCCAATATCGAAAGCCTGTCGGGCGGTGAAAAGCGCCGTATCGCGCTCGCCCGCCTGCTGCTGTCCAAGCCGGACATGCTGCTGCTCGACGAACCGACCAACCACCTGGACGCCGAGTCCGTGGCCTGGCTGCAGCACCACCTGGAGGAATTCCCGGGCTGCGTCATCCTCGTGACCCACGATCGCTACTTCCTGGATCAGGTCACCAAGTGGACCCTGGAACTCGATCGCGGCAAGGGCGTGCCCTACGAGGGCAACTATTCGGGCTGGCTGGAACAGAAGACCAAGCGCGTCGTCCAGGAGCAGTCGGAATCGGACGCCCGCCAGCGCGCGCTCACCCGCGAACTGGAATGGGTCCGCTCCTCGCCCAAGGCGCGCCAGTCCAAGTCCAAGGCCCGTCTGGCGTCGTACGAGGAAATGGTCGCCGCGCAGGAGAACGCCCGCGCCGCCCAGACCCAGGCCCACATCCAGATCCCGCCTGGCCCGCGCCTGGGCAATGTGGTGCTGGAAGTCTCCGGCCTCGAAAAGGAATACGGCGACAAGGTCCTGTTCAAGGACCTGACCTTCAAGCTGCCGCCCAACGGCATCGTCGGCGTCATCGGCCCCAACGGCGCCGGCAAGTCGACCCTGTTCAAGCTGATCACCGGCCGCGAGCAGCCCGACAAGGGCACGGTCAAGGTCGGCGAGACCGTCAAGCTGTCCTATGTCGATCAGTCGCGCGACGCCCTCGATCCCAACAAGACCATCTGGGAAGAAGTGTCCGGCGGCACCGACATCATGGTGGTCGGCAAGCGCGAGATTAACTCCCGCGCCTATGTCGGCAGCTTCAACTTCAAGGGCGCGGACCAGCAGAAGAAGGTCGGCCTGCTGTCGGGCGGTGAGCGCAACCGCGTCCACCTGGCCAAGACCCTGGCCACCGGCGGCAACCTGATCCTGCTCGATGAGCCGACCAACGACCTGGACATCGAAACCCTTCAGGCCCTGGAAGAGGCGCTCGAAGAGTTCGCCGGCTGCGCCGTGGTCATCAGCCACGATCGCTGGTTCCTGGACCGCCTGGCCACCCACATCCTCGCCTTCGAGGGCGACAGCCACGTGGAATGGTTCGAAGGCAACTTCGAAATGTACGAGGAAGACAAGAAGCGCCGCCTGGGCGCCGACAGCCTGATCCCCAAGCGGATCAAGTTCCAGAAGTTCGCCCGCTAAGCGCGCGATCCCTTATGCAGAAAGGCGGCGGTGATCATCACCGCCGCCTTTTTTGTTCGGCCGCGCTCCCCGACTTCATCTTCGGGGGCTAGGCCGGCGTTAACCCTTGTTCACCATGATCTGCTCCGCGCGGCGGCGATGTGAGGGTGCGTGGTGGACGACGAAAATCTGGCGGTTCTGGTGTTTGGAGCCGCGGCGGCGGTCAGCGCGCCGGCCATCACCATTACCGGGACGGCCTCCGCCGACACCCTGACCGGCGTCGCTGACGCCGAACTGATCCAGGGCCTGGGCGGCAATGACATCCTCAAGGGCGTCGGGGGCAATGACCAGCTCGACGGCGGCGCGGGCGACGACACGCTGGATGGGGGAGTGGGCGACGACCTGGCGGTCTTCTATTCGGCGACTGTCGCCGTCACCGTTGATCTCGCCATCCTCACCGCCCAGAACACCCGTCAGGGGAACGACACCCTGGTCGGGATCGAGGGCCTGGTCGGCTCGATCTTCGGCGACATCCTGCAGGGCGACTCCAAGGTCAACAGCCTGCATGGCGACAAGGGCGACGACGAGCTGAACGGCCGGGCTGGCAATGACCTGCTATTCGGCGACGAGGGTAATGACACCCTCTATGGCGGCGACGGAAACGACACGCTCAACGGCGGGGACGGCAACGACATCCTCTACGGCGAGGCTGGCGACGACATCCTCAACGGCGGTGACGGCGGCGATGTCCTGAACGGCGACGCGGGCAAGGACACCCTGGACGGCGGGGCCGGCAACGACACCCTGTTCGGCGGCGCGGGCGACGACACCTTCATCGTCTCGGCGGGCTCGGACCGCTACGAAGGCGGCGACGGGATCGACACCATCTCCTTCGCGGCCTTCACCACCCGCGTCCAGCTGATCATGGGCGGAACGGCGGCCCAGGAGGTCGGCGGTTCGACCATCACCCTGATCGGGGTGGAGAACGTGATCGGCGGCTCGGGGAACGACAGCATCGTCGGCGACGCCCAGGCCAACAAGATCGAGGGCGGCGCGGGGTCTGATTTCCTCAGCGGCGGGCTGGGCAATGACACCCTCGATGGCGGCGACGGCGTCGATTATATCGATTTCTCTCGGGCGACCGTCGGCGTGAAGGTCGACCTGACGAAGACCGGCGCGCAGCCGACGGGCGAGGGCAGCGACACCATCAAGAACATCGAGAACGTCGTCGGTTCTGACTTCGCCGACGAGCTGACGGGCTCGGCCGGCGTCAACAGCCTGAACGGCGGCGCGGGCGATGACATACTGATCGGCGGGGGCGGCAATGACACCCTGGCTGGCGGCGCGGGCGTGGATGTCGCCAAATATGCCGGCACGTCCAAGAACTACGCCCTGAAGCTCACCGACATCGGCTGGACCGTGCGCGACATCAAGGCGTCGGAGGGCGAGGACTTCCTGATCAGCGTCGAGAAGCTGCAGTTCGCCGACCGCACGGTGGTGATCGATGTGGGCCTGACCAACGCCGTGCATCAGGCCATGGGCAATGTGCTGCGGTCCTTCTACTGGACCGACGCGGCGGCCGGCTTCGCGCGCGACATGGCGGCCAAGGTCGAAGGCGGCCTGTCCACCGACGCGGCCATCGCCCAGATCGTGGCCCAGGCCGACGGGACAACCTCGGTGGCGACCATGAGCTATCAGTTCTTCACCGGCCGCGTTCCCGCCTCCGACGGGCTGGACTATCTGGCCGGCGCCGAGGGGCCTAATCCCAACAACCTCAACAGCGCCTATTTCCAGAACTTCAGCCTGGAGAACCGCTACATCAACTTCGCCGTGAACCTGGGCCGGGACGGGGAGGGCAAGGCCGCCTTCGCCACGAGCTATGGCGCGCTCAGCCTGTTCGACGCCACGCGCGAGGCCTACCGCACCATCTTCGGCGCCGCGCCGACGGACGAGAAGCTCCATCTGCTGGTCGACGACCGGGTCGATTACTTCGCCTCCTATGGCGGCGACGGCAAGGAAGGCATCGGGACCAAGGCGGCCATGGTCGGCTGGCTGCTAGCCGAGGCGGTCAAGGCCGACCTCGGCTCCATGGCCCGGGCGAACGCCGCCTGGCTCACCGACCTGGCCGACGGCGGCGCGCCCTATTCGGTCGACCTGCTCAGCGCTCTGCAGGGCTACTGGCGACCGGACTTCGTCTACGGCGGCTAGGCCGCCGCGGGCATGTCCAGGCGCGTGCGGGGCAGGGCGTCGGGATGCTCGGCCTGAAGGAAGGCGGTCATCTTCTCCCGCACCTCACAGCGAAGATCGAAGGCCTTGCCGGCGTCGGGCGCGCTGATCAGGCACCGGACCTCCATGACCCGCTCCTTCAGATCGGTGACGGCGAGGTTGATGACCTGGCCGTCCCATAGCGCCGAAGCTCTGGCGATCTCCTCCAGCTTGGCGCGCATGGCGGCGACCGGAGCGGCGTAGTCGACGTACAGCATGGCCGTGCCGATCAGGCTGGCGTTCTCCCGCGTCCAGTTCTGGAACGGGTTCTGGATGAAATAGCTGAGCGGCAGGACCATGCGGCGCCAGTCCCAGATCTTCACGACCACATAGGTGGCGTTGATCTCCTCGACGCGTCCCCACTCGCCCTCGACGATCACCGCGTCGTCGATGCGGATCGGCTGGGTGATGGCGATCTGGATGCCGGCGATCAGGTTGGTCAGCAGCGGCTGTAGCGCGAGGCCGACGATGATGCCGGCGGCGCCGCCGGCCGCCAGCAAGCTGACGCCCCACTGGCGCACGCCTTGGATGGTCATGAGGGCCAGGGCCGCCGTCAGCAGGACGATCAAGGTCTCGGCGGCGCGCTGCAGAATGCGGACCTGGGTCAGGTGCTTTCGGGCGATGAGATTGTCTGTCTCGTCGATGCTGAATTTGCGGGAGTAGAGCTTGGCCCCCGTGTCGAGAGCGGTCAGGGCCGACCAGCCGACAAAGGCGATGAAGGCGATCAGCAGGCTGTGGCGCAGCAGCCCCGCCTGCCCCGGACTGAGCGGCGCGAAGGCGGCCCCCATGGCGAGAAAGGCGATGAGGAAGGCTAGCCGGCTCGGCTTGGCGATGCGGCTGACGAGCGAACGCCAGAATTCGTCCCGTCGGCGGACGAGCCGGGCGACGACCGCCACGGCCACCGCATGAGCGATCATGGCGGCCACGGCCGACAGTCCCAGAATGGCCAGACTCATGGCCCAGGCCGGCGTCCAGGCAAACAGACGCGTGATCGCGGCGACGAGCTCCGTCATGGAGCACCTCCGTTGATGGCTGATAAGGGGTGTCCAAGCCTAACGCCTGAGCGCGCGTACGGAGCCCACGCTTGACGGATCAATGACGACGCAGGCCTAGTGCCGGCGTTTTCATATCCTTGGGGGAGTCGCCGCGTGGCGCTTAAATTCCTGAAGGCCGTCGCCCTGTGCGGCAGCGCGCTTGTTCTGTCAGCCTGCGTTTCGATCACGACCGCGCCGGCTCCGCCGCCCCCCTCCGACCCGCTTCCGCCGCTCGCTCCGCCGCCGCCGCCGGTGTTCGAGCCTTCCGCCCAAGCGGTGAAGGCTCACATGACCTTCCTGGCCAGCGACATGATGGAAGGACGCGAAGCCGGCACGCGCGGCTACGACATGGCCGCCGCCTATGTCGCCAGCCGGTTCGAGGAACTGGGCCTGAAGCCAGCCGGCGACTACGCCTCCTATCTGCAGAAGACGCCGCTGGTGTCCTATGCTTCGGCGACCAAGGGGCGCATCGTCCTGCAGACCGGCGCCAAGACCAGAACCAAGCCAAAGCCCCTGGTGTTCGGCGAGGACTATCTGCCCGGCGCCCAGCCAGTGTCCGCAAAGGTCGCGGTGAACGCCCCGATGGTCTTCGTCGGCTATGGCATCGTCGCGCCGGAACGCGGTCGTGACGACTACGCCGGTATCGACGTGAAGGGGAAGGTCGTCGTCGTCCTGACCGGTGCGCCCAGCGCCTTCCAGACCGAGGAACGCGCCCACTATGCCGGGGCTAAGACCAAGCGGGTCGAGGCGGCCAAGCGCGGCGCCGTCGGCCTGATCACGCTCTACACACCCATGCGCGAGAAGGTCCGTCCCTTCGCTCGCGGCGTGGCCACCTGGCAGGGCAGCTCCATGAGCTGGCGCGAAACGTCGGGCGCGGTGTCGTTCCCCGGCGCCTCGGCGCCGCCGATCGCCACGCTCAGCCTGGCGGGCGCCAGGAAGCTGATGCTCGGCGCGCCTTATGGCTACGAAGAGATCATGCGCATGGCCGCCGATCCGGATGGCCGCATGCCCACCTTCGCCCTGCCGCTGCGCGTTCAGGCCGCCGTCGATTCCAAGATCCAGAACGTCCAGAGCGCCAATGTCGCCGGGGTGATTCAGGGCTCCGATCCCACCCTGCGCGATCAGGTGATCGTCCTGTCCGCCCACCTCGACCACGAGGGGATTTCGGAAAAGGCCGACAAGAACGGCGACAAGATCAACAACGGCGCCATGGATAACGCCTCTGGCATCGCCACCATGCTGGAAGTCGCCCGCGGCTTCGTGGAAAGCCCGGAGGCGCCGCGTCGTTCGGTGATGTTCCTGGCGGTCACCGCCGAGGAGAAGGGGCTGGTCGGCGCCGACTACTTCGCCAACAACCCGACCGTGCCCAAGGGCTCGGTGGCGGCCAACGTCAATCTCGACATGCCGATCCTGACCTATCCTTTCCAGGACGTGATCGCTTTCGGCGCCGAGCGCTCCAACCTCGGCCCGGCCGTCCGACGCGCCGCCGAGGGTATGGGTGTGAAGCTGTCGGCCGACCCGCTGCCGGAAGAGGGACTGTTCACCCGCTCGGACCACTATCGTTTCGTCGAGCAGGGGGTGCCGTCGGTGTTCCTGATGACCGGCTTCGAGGGACCGGGCCGCGAGGCCTTCACCAAGTTCCTGGCCGAGCGCTACCACAAGCCGTCCGACGACCTGGACCAGGGCATCGACTATGCGGCCGGCGCCAAGTTCGCCAAGCTGAACTACGAAATCGCCCGCGAGCTGGCCAATATGGACGAACGTCCGGCCTGGAACGCGGGGGACTTCTTCGGGAATCTGTTCGGACGCAAATAGGCGGCCAAGCCCTCCCCTTCGGGGGAGGGCGCAGCCTTAGCCGCAGGGCTGAGCCGCGCGGTCAGCCGCTTGCGGCCGCGCGATGAAGGCGATGGTGACGAGGGCGGCCGCGACGAGGGCGCCCAGGGCCAGGAGCGCGCTCGTCCCGGTCATGCCGCTCAGGCTGATCCCGCGTCCGGCCAGATAACCCGGCGCCAGGAAGGCCGCGACCCAGACCACGGCCGAGGCCGCATTGGCCAAATGAAAGCGCACAGGCGGCATGCCCGCCACCCCGGTCAGCACGGGCACGAAGGCGCGCAACGGACCGGCGAAGCGCCCGGCAAAGAGGGTGATCACGCCGTGGCGCACGGTTGCGCGGCGTGCCTGCTCAACAACAGTCTTGTGGCGGGCTAGCCACGGGTGGTTCAGGGCTGGCTCGCCCAGCGCGCGGCCAAGGCTGTAGGAAACGGCGTCGCCGATGATCGCGCCGGCCACCGTAAAGGCGATCACCGGAACAGGATCGAGCACGCCGCCGGCGATCAGTCCGCCCGCCACGAACAGCAGGACCGTGGCCGGCAGGAAGGCGCCGATCAGCAGCATGGATTCGCCGAAGGTCAGCAGCCCCAGCGCAAGCCCCGCCCAAGCGCTGTGCTGGGCGATGAAGCCCGAAGCGGCGTGGGTGAAGGCGTCCATGGGTCTTGGCTTTCCGATCGGCGGCCTCCGTCATGGAGCGCTCTGTATCGGAGGTATATGGCTGTACAGTAAAAATGCAATATGCGTTTGATGTACACTTCGCGCGCGGCTTGTACCTGTGCGACAAAAGCCACACCCCAGCCTCTGCCGCGCCGGGGAACCCTAGATTTTGATGTCCAGCAGGGAGCCCATCATCTTGTCGGCGGTCTTCACCACCGCCGCATTGGCCGCCAGTTCGGTCTCGGCCTTCTTCAGCTCGACGACTTCTTCGGCCAGATCCACGTCCTCGCCTTCGGGCGTGCCCCAGCGCACGACGCGCTGAGCGCTCGAATCGAGGCGCTTGAAAGCGTTCTGCATGCCGGTGGCGGCGACGGTATAGACGTCCATGGTCTTCGGCTCCTCGCCAACCGAATCGCACATCGCGGTTAAGGCATCGCGTAAAAGTCCGGTTAACGTGCGCCGATCGGCCTGTGGACGATTTGTCGGCGACGTCTCGCCCCATTGACCGGCGGCCGGGCTTTCGGGACTGTGCGGTCAGTTCAGAGGACCGTGCGCGTGCTCACCACCAACCAGCTCCTGAAGATTGGGATGTTCGCGCCCGGCGTGCTGGTCGGCGATGTCCTGGTCGCCCAGGCGCTGTTTCCGGGCTTCGACGCCGGCTCCCAGTTCATCAGCGAACTCGGCGGCCCCAAGGCGCCATACCCCCTGGTCTTCAACATCGGCATGCTGATCGGCGGCATGGCGGGCATGTTCGCTGGCGGCGGATTCGCCCATGCGCTGGAGGCGGCGAGCGGCCGACGCGTGGTGTCCGCCTTTGCGGGGCTGTGGGTGGCGCTCACGGGCCTGGGTGCGGTCTTCGGCGGCCTGTTCCATTGGCCAGACCCGCTGCACCGGGCCTGTGGCGTGGGACTGGCGATCCAGTTCGCGCCGCTGTTCGCTGCCTGGGCCCTGTGGCGGCGGCCGGGCTATGGCCTGCTGACCGCCCTGTCGATCGTCTGGTTCTTCGCCCTGCTGCTGGTTCTGGCTCTGCTGATCGGGGTCTGGAACGTGCGGACCGGCTCGGACGTGGGCCTGTGGCAGAGGGCTCATGCCTTCCTTGGCATCCTGTGGCTGGGCGTCGCCGCCTGGGCCCTGCATCGCCAGGCGGCGGACCCGACGCCGGACTTCGCCGCCGAGCCTATCGCCAGCCGTAGTTGAAGCTGACGCTGATGCGCTCGGCCTTGGCGGCGTTGGCGGGCACCTCGTGGCGCAGCCAGCTTTCCCACATCAGCACCGTGCCCGCCCGCGGCGCGATATAGACGAAGGGCTGGCGGTCCTGCGGGGCGTCGGCCTCGCGCAGGGGGGCGGCCATCATCATCGCCAGGCGCGGGTCCTCCAGCTTCAGGGCCGAGGCTCCAGGCGGGGTGGAGATATAGATCGTCCCCGACAGCACGCTATGCGGATGGATGTGGCCGCTGTGGGCGCCGCCGGGCTTGAGGATGTTGATCCACAGGCTGTCCAGCCGCAGCTTCTTGCCGTCCAGGTCCAGCATCAGGTCGCGGGCGAAGGCGGCGGCGTGCTTGTCGAGCTTCTTCTTGAGGTCCTCGAACACCGTGGCCCGCATCGGCAGGTCGTCCAGCGAAGCGTAGGAGGTGTAACCCGCATAGCCGTGCTGCTTGGCCCAGGCGCGGCCGGCCCGGTCCTCGTCGGCGATCATGCGGCAGGCGTCCTCCAGCTCGGCGTTGAAGGCGTCGAAGCCTTTGTCGCCGGCCAGGGTGGCCTCGTAGAGGTGCGTGACGAAGAGCGGGCGCAGGGTCATGCGGCCTTCTAACTCAGACCGCGCGAGGTGAATACAAAACGCCCCGAACCGCCCTATATCTGCCCCCGTGACCGACACCACAGCCACACGACTGACCGGCGCCGCCCTGATCAAGGACGAGGTGAAGCGCCTGCCCGACGGGCCGGGCGTCTATCGCATGATCGGCGAGGACGATGAGGTCCTCTATGTCGGCAAGGCCAAGAGCCTGAAGAAGCGCGTGGTGCAGTACGCCCAAGGCCGCTTCCACACCAACCGCATCGCCCACATGGTCGACGCCACGCGGTCGATGGAGTTCGTCACCACGCGGACTGAGGCCGACGCCTTGCTGCTCGAGATCAACCTGATCAAGCAGCTGAAGCCGCGCTTCAACGTCCTGCTGCGCGACGACAAGAGCTTCCCCGAGATCGTCATCCGCCGCGACCACGACGCGCCGCAACTGCGCAAGCATCGGGGCGCGCACACCATCAAGGGCGACTATTTCGGGCCGTTCGCCAGCGCCTGGGCGGTGAACCGAACGCTCAACACCCTGCAGAAGGCGTTCCTGCTGCGGTCATGCTCGGACAGCGTCTATGACAGCCGCACGCGCCCCTGCATGCTGCACCAGATCCGCCGCTGCTCGGCGCCCTGCACCGACCTGATCTCCAAGGCCGACTACCAGCTGCTGGTCGACGAGGCCGAGGCCTTCCTGCGCGGCAAGAGCCGGGCGGTGATGAGCCGCATGTCGGCCGAGATGCAGGCCGCCTCGGACGACCTGGAGTTTGAGCGCGCCGCCCGCCTGCGCGACCGCATCCGCGCCCTGGCCAGCGTCGCCCAGGAAAGCCAGATCAATCCCGAGACCGTGGACGAGGCCGACGTCTTCGCTCTGCACGTAGAGGGCGGCCAGGCCTGCGTGCAGGTGTTCTTCTTCCGCGCTGGCCAGAACTGGGGCAACAAGGCCTACTTCCCCCGCGTCTCGACGGCGGCAGAGGAGGAGGGGGTCTCGGAGGAGGCGCTGATCCTCGGCGCCTTCATGGGCCAGTTCTACGAGAACCAGCCGATCCCGCGCCTGATGCTGACCAACGTCGATCCGCACGAATGCGCCCTGCTGGCCGAGGCGTTTGGCATCAAGAGCGGCCGCAAGGTCGAGATCAGCACCCCTAAGCGCGGCGAAAAGCGCGACTTGGTCAATCACGCCCTGACCAACGCCCGCGAGGCCCTGGGCCGCAAGATGGAGGAAAGCTCGGCCCAGTCGAAACTGCTAGCCGGCGTGTGCGAGGCCTTCGGCCTGGACGGTCAGCCCGAGCGGATCGAGGTTTACGACAACAGCCACATCCAGGGCACGAACGCCGTCGGCGGCATGATCGTGGCGGGGCCGGAAGGCTTCCAGAAGAGCCAGTACCGCAAGTTCAACATCAAGGGGACCGAACTCACCCCCGGCGACGACTATGGCATGATGAAGGAGGTGCTGCGTCGCCGCTTCTCGCGCCTGGTCAAGGAAGAGGAGGAGGGCGCCGAAACCGTCCGTCCCGACCTGGTCCTCATCGACGGCGGCAAGGGCCAACTGGATGCGGTGCTGGAGGTCATGGCGGACCTCGGCGTCGACGATATCCCGGTGGTGGGCGTGGCCAAGGGGCCGGATCGTGACGCGGGGCTGGAGCGGTTCTTCATCCCCGGCCGGGACCCGTTCATGCTCGAACCCAAGTCGCCCATCCTCTATTACCTGCAGCGCCTGCGCGACGAGGCCCACCGCTTCGCCATCGGCACCCACCGCACGCGACGGGCCATGGACATCAAGAAGAATCCCCTCGACGAGATCGAGGGCGTCGGTCCCGGCCGCAAGAAGGCCCTGCTGCACGCCTTCGGCTCCGCCCGCGGCGTCTCCCGCGCCAGCGTCGAGGACCTGATCAAGGTCGACGGCGTGAGCGTCCCCCTGGCCGAACGCATCCACGCCTTCTTCCGAAAGGGGTGAGCGCGTCCTTCGAGACGCCGGCTGGGCCGGCTCCTCAGGATGACAAATTCAGTAGCAACAAACTCGTCATGCTGAGGAGCGCGCTAGCGCATCTCGAAGCACGCAAGACCTAGCGGATCGCCGCCGCCACCGCCTCCGGCAGCTTAGCTTCCAGGCGCTTGGCCTTGCGGACGTCGCCGTCGGTCCTGCGGAGGCCGATCAGGATGTCCGGCTCCACGCCCATGATCTCGTTGGACCCGTCGGCGCGCAGGCGGGCGCAATCGGGCAGGGACAGGAAGCCGCCGCTGTTCTTCAGCGCGATGGGCTTAGCCGGGGTGGAGTGGCCGCAACCCGCGCCGAAAGTAGGCGAACCCAGGATCACCGCCGCGCGTGCGTCCTGCAGTTCGGCGGTCAGTTCTTCTGACGCCGATGCGGAGCCGTTGTCCACGAGGACGATCAGCGGCCCCGACCACAGGCCCGCTTCATGTTTGATCTTGGCCGGGCTGTAGAGATCGGCCGCCCAGGGGCGATCCGCCAAGGCGGGGTCCAGCGTGTCCACCAGGCCGGTGGAGTAGCCGCCCTTCACCAGCCAGGCGCAGCCCGAGGCTTCGCGTTTCAGGAATGGGGTCGCGTCACAGGCGCGGCGGGCCTCGGCTGCGGTCGCCCGCAGGTCGGAAGCCGTCTTGGACAACAGGGCCCTGTCGGCGCCCCTGGCCTTGCGGGCGTAGCCTTCCAGGTCCGCGGCGCGTTGCTCCAGCACCTTGGCGGTCGTTTCCGTCCGGACGAGATCGACGCGAGCGCCCTTCACAGGCTTGGCGGTGACCATGCGGGCCACCACCTCGGCCCATTCGCGGCCGCCGCCGTTGCCGGCCAGGTCGATCATCAGCACTTCGGCGCCAGCAGCCTTCAGGTCCCGCAGGCGGCTGGCCAGACGGTCCGTCAGCACCTGATAGGTTTCGCGGTCCAGCTCGTTTCCACACGCCTCGTCACAGGGCTTGTCCAGAGGGAGGTTCAGCTTTTTCGCCGCGGCCTCGCAGACCGCCGGATCGGCCATGAACAGGGTGATCTTCAGCACCCCGACCTTCCTGCCGCCCGATTCGACGACGCCCGCCGGAAAATCGGCGGCGGCTTCGCCGTCCACCGGCCGCCAGCCTGGAATCCGGGCGGCGATCGGCTGGATCGGAGTGACCTTTCCCATGTCGCCGCAGGGCCGGCCGGAGTCTCCGGCGTGCAACGCGGTCCGGTCGGCGCTCCACTTCACCCGCAGGTGGCCGTCGCCCAGGTTCACCACGGTGCGTTCGAACTGCGCCTTGGCCTCCGCCTCGTTGGCCGCCGCGGCCAGCCTCTGTTCGCCAACCTGGAACACGGCGTCGAGATCGGCCTCCCGCTCACCGATCAGCCACTCCAGATTGGCGTAGTGGTTGCTGGTTAGGATCGACTTCACCTGCCGCAGGTCCTCGATCAACGGCGCCGCGTCGTAGGCGACGGCTGGCGCGGCGGTGGAGATGGCGACGCCGAAAGCGACGGTGCGGAACAGAGTTAGCATGTGAAGTCTCCGATTTCCGCCCCGTCTAGCTAACGCTGGTCTGCCAGTCACGTGAAACCGCCGTAAGCTTGAGCTTGAACCTGGACCTGCGGCGCACGATCGGACTTTCCACACGCCGCGCCGACCTTTACGCAGGACCCGTCATGACCTCCGTTCCCGCAGTCACCCGTTCGCGCTCCGGCAAGCGCCTGTCCATCGTCGCGCCCTGCTTCAATGAGCAGGCGGTGCTGGAAATGTTTTTCGCCCGCATCCAAGCGGTGCTGGAGGGGCTGGGCGTCGACTACGAGATCATCTGCGTCAACGACGGCAGCCGCGACGCCACCCTGGCCGTTCTGATCGCCGCCCAGCAGCGCGACAGCCGCATCAAGGTGATCGACCTGTCGCGCAACTTCGGCAAGGAGACGGCCCTGTCCGCCGGCCTGGACGCCGCCACCGGCGACATGGTCGTGCCCATCGACGTGGATCTGCAAGACCCGCCCGAACTGATCGCCGACTTCCTGGCCGAATGGGAGAAGGGCGCCGACGTCGCTTATGGCGTCCGTGTCGACCGCAGCGCCGACAGCACGGCCAAGCGCCTGAGCGCCCAAGGTTTCTACCGCTTCTTCAACCGCGTCTCGGACGTGCCGCTGCCCTACAACGCCGGCGACTTCCGCCTGCTGGACCGGCGGGTGGTGGAGGTGCTGAAGCAACTGCCCGAGCGCAACCGCTTCATGAAGGGCCTGTTCGCCTGGGTCGGCTTCAACCAGGTCGGCGTGGACTATGTGCGGCCCGAGCGGGCGGCTGGGTCCAGCACCTGGCGTTACTGGAAGCTTTGGAACTTCGCCCTCGACGGCATCACGTCCTTCTCCAGCGCCCCGATCCGCATCTGGAGCTATGTCGGCTTCGGCGCCGCCGTCCTGGCCTTCGTCTTCGCGGCGATCATCGTGGTGCGGACCTTGCTCTTCGGACGCGACGTCCCTGGCTATCCCTCGATCGTCGTGATCCTTTTGCTCAGCTTCGGCGTTCAGATGCTAGCGATTGGTACTTTGGGCGAGTACGTGGCCCGGATATACCAAGAGGTGAAGGGGCGGCCGCTGTACATCATAGCGGGCCGCTATGGCTTCGAGGGCCCATGGAAAGAGTCGTCTACGACCATCTCCGAGACCTCGACGGTGAGCACTGGTGGTTCGTCGCGCGGCGGCGCATCCTCAGCCGGCTGATCGACAGCCTTGATCTGCCGCCGCATGCCCGCATCCTGGAAGTGGGCGCCGGCGCGGGCGGAAATATTCCCATGCTGCTCCAGCACGGCCAGGTCGAGGCGGTGGAGCCCGACGACGAAAGCCGCGCCTGCGCCGCCGAGCGCACCGGCGTGGCGGTGAGCTTCGGCCTGCTGCCCGACGGCCTGCCCTACACCCCTGACAGCTTCGATCTGGTCTGCGCCTTCGACGTGGTGGAGCATGTGGACGACGACGTCGGGGCGATCCGCGGGCTGGCGGCCCTGGTCAAGCCGGGCGGCCTGTTGCTGACCACCGTGCCGGCCTACCAGTGGCTGTGGAGCCGCCACGACGAGCTGCATCATCACAAGCGGCGCTACACCTTGCCTCGGTACAGGGGGATGATCGAAGACGCGGGCTTGACGATAGGCAAGGCGACCTATTTCAACACGCTTCTTTTCCCCGCCGCTCTCGCCCAGCGTCAGATCAAGCGCTGGCGGCGCGACGACAGTCCGGACGACGCCATGCCGCCCAAGGCCCTGAACAGCCTCCTGCAGTCGATCTTCGCCTTGGAGGCCCCTGTCGTGGCCGGCGGCGCTCTGCCGTTCGGCATGTCCATCGTCGTGGCGGCGCGCAAAGACGCCCGCTCGTGAGCTTGCGAAACTTCGTCCGCGACGCCTTCCGCTACGGGCTGGTGGGGGTGGTCAATACGCTCGTCGGCTTCAGCATCATTATCGGCCTGGAGCAGGGCTTTGGCGTGAACCCGTACCTGGCCAACGCGGGCGGCTACGCCGTGGGCGTCATGGTTAGCTTCGTGCTCAAGCGCCGCTATGTGTTCGGCAAGGGGCGCTCGGTCCGCGAGGCCGGGCCGCGCTACCTGGCTTCGGTGCTGTTCAGCTTCGCCCTGAACCAGGGCGTGCTGTTCCTGGCTCACGCCATCCTGCCCGACGGCCCCCTCGCGGAGATCGCGGCGCAGCTTTCAGGCATGTGCGTCTATACCGTCGTTCTATTCCTGCTCAGCCGCTACTGGGTGTTTCCGGCCGCCCGCGTGGCGGCGTAAGGCCGCCTATTCGGCCAGCGCCAGAATCCTGAGCGACTGCACGGCCATGGCGAGCTTGCGCGGATCCCCAGGCGGGGAGCCCGCCTCCGGGAAATCGAAGCGAAGCCGCAGCGGCCCAGCCGATCGCCGGGCCTGCTCCGGCACGTAGATCAGGTAGGGGCGCCAGCCGCTGACCTCGATCTGCCGGACGCCCAGCGGGACATCGTTGATGAACACCGGCACCTTCTGATCGCCTTTCGGCGGAAGGCCGAAGGCCAGGGCGGTCACTTCCAGAGCCAGGGGACCGGTCGGTAGCATCGCCGCCGGGATCTCGATCACTCCAGACGCGCCGTCGGACCATACGCCCTGCGGTTCAGGCATCGACCAGCCCGAGGCCAGCAGGGGCGACTTCGCGGCGACATTGAAGGGCACCAGGGTTTCGGAGGCGATGCGCGGACCGACCATCTCCGCGCGGCTCACCGGGGCCAGGCCCGGCAGGCCGGTCAGGCCGGCGCCGCAGATAAAACCGCGCACGAACCGGTGGCAGTCGGTGCGGGCGGCGACCGCGGCGAACCGTCCGCCCGAAGTTCGGCCCTTGTCGAGCACGACGAGGATGCGCGGATCGTTAGGCGCGGCCGTCTTCAAGAGATCGGACGGGATGGAGCAGTCCTCGCCCGTGTTGCGCGCCGTGGCGACCGTGTTCGAGGTGCCCCCGGCCCGGACCGCCGCAAGCGTCAGCTGCGCGATCGCGAGGCGGTCCATGGTGTCGTTGGCGCAGAAGTACTCCGGCTCGAAGATCCAGGGACGGCCCTGCACGACGGCGGCGCTCATCATGTCCTTGGGATAGTAGTAGGCGCCGGGCTGGGCGTAGATCGTGCGCACCCCCTGCCGCAGCGGGCTGGTGTCGAACGCTTGCAAGGCGAGTAGGCCGAGGCCAAGGACAGGCAGCGCCCGGCGTGGCGCCCCGCGCTCGATCCCGACCATGGACGCGGCCAGCAGAAGATAGCCGACCACCCAGAACAGGCGGCCGTGGCAGCGGAAATAGCTCAGCAGTTGGACGAACGCTCCGTCGCCGACAGGGACGTCGAACAGCAGGTGGGTGATCAGATAGCCCTTCGGCCCGACCGCCCAGACGCTGAGGATGATGCAGGCGGCGACCAGCGGCGCGAACCGAGCTAGTTGCGCCTTGTCTGGCCGCGTGGCCGGATCTCGCCAGCCCCACAGGGTGAGGCCCAGGCCCAGCGCGATGGCGGCCAGGATGCCGCCGCCCAGATACTGGAATCCCTCGAACTGCTGTCCGCCGTTGGGGTCCATCACGCCCGTGAACCAGCCGCCATTCCACACCTGTCCGGCCAGTGCCGAGGCCTGGGGATAGACCGGCCCCAGGATGTTCATGGAATAGAAGCCGATCGAGCCGACCCCGCCGGAGTCGCCCGCGCCCTCCATGTAGCCGAGCACCCAGGCGCTGAGGATCACCGACAGCAGCACCGCCGCCCCGCTCAGCAGGACCCTGAGGAGCGCGCTCTTGCCCTTCTGGACCAGTTCGGCTGTCAGGGCCGCGCCGAACAGCAGGCCGACCGGAAGCAGGTGATAGGCGTGAATGCCCGTCGCCAATACCGCCAGGGCGCCGAACAGGACGGCGCGGCGGGTGGTCAGGCCCATGCGCGCCGAGCTGATGGAAAGGGCCAGCCCGAAGATCAGGACGAAGTGGCCGCACAGGGCGATATGCCCGAACTGGCGGGCGATCCACGCAGGGAAGGCCAGGGCCAGCAGGCCGGCGATCAGATAGGTCGTGGGATTGCGGGCGCCGAGGCTCCTCAGCACCGCGCCGATGGCGATCGGCTGCAGCACGTAGCTGATCAGCAGGAACAGGCCCAGCGGGTTGAAAACCCCGCCCAGGTGCAGCGCCTTCAGCAGCACCGACAGCCACGGAATGCTGTCGGTATAGGTGATGGGCGTGCTCTCGCCCAACCTGTGAGTGATCGTGATGGGGAACGTCCAGGGGTCACGAATGAACGCTTCGAAGCCGGCGGTCATGGCCGACATGTCGTTCACGGGGTTCTTCCAGAAGGCCGCGCCGGCCATCATGAAGTCGAACCCGAACATGTAGCCGAACAGCACCACGCCTGCCGCGACGCAGGCGAGGACCGCGATGAGGATGTTGCGCTGCTCGGTTGCGTTGGTCGTCATCGATCAATCCTTAGGTGGCGCGACGGCCATAGCATTCTTCGCGTCGTTGAACAGTAGTTGCTGTACCTGCGGATGCTTGCGAAGCGCGGCCTGCGACGAAAGCAGCCCTTTGACGCTTCGAACGCTATAGGTTGATGTCACGGTTCTGAGCCATAAGGGGACTCATGAAGTCGCTCCCGAACATCCTCACCGGCGCCCGCCTTATCCTTTGCCTGTTCATGTTCGCCGCCCTGACCGCGGCGGCCGGGGGCGTGCCGGGCGTGTCGGATCAACTGACGCCGGAGATGCAGTTCGCTCTGCTGCGTTGGTCGCTCTACGCCTTCGTCGTGGCGGCCGTGACGGACTTTTTCGACGGATGGCTCGCCCGTAAGATGAACGCCGAGAGCGTCTGGGGCGCGATCCTCGACCCCATCGCCGACAAGGTGCTGGTCTGCGGCGCGGCGCTTGGCCTGCTGGGCCTGGGTGGTCAGCCGACGATCGTCCTGCCCATCGGCCTCATCCTGTTCCGGGAATTCACCGTCAGCGCCCTGCGCGAGATCTCGGCTGGCAAGGGCGTCAAGTTGCCGGTGACCCTGCTGGCAAAGTGGAAGACCACCCTGCAGCTCACCGCCCTGGCGGCCGAGATGCTGGTCATGGCCTGGCCGGGCTTTGATCTGCCGGCCGATCCGGCGATCCTGAACCCGGTGATCCTGATCGCCCACGGCCTGCTGTGGCTGGCGACCATCGTCACCATCATCACCGGCGTCCAGTATTGGAACGCCGCCCACAAGGCCCTGATCGCGAAGTAGCTACTCCGCCGCCAGCAGCAGGGGGATCTCGGGTTCATCCACGACCTCGGGATCGGTCGGTCCGAACAGCAGCCATTCGCTGTCCAGATCGGTCTCCCGGTCGGCCTTCATCAGTTTCGCCAGCGCCGCCGCGCCTACCGCTCGAAGGACCATCGCCATCTCCTTCTCAAGTCGATATTGAGAATGACTTGCAACTTTGGAGTCGGCAAGCGCGATGTTCAGCACAGCTCGCCGGCCCTCAGGACATGGGGTTGGCGGGCGGCGTCGGATCGCCGGGCAGGGGGATGAACTCGTCGTGGTCCAGGTCGGGCAGCTTCATGCGCCCCTCGCGCCAGTCGGCCTTGGCCTGCTCGATGCGGTCCTTGGACGACGAGACGAAGTTCCATTCGATGAAGCGCTGGCCCACCGGCTCGCCGCCCAGCAGCATGACGGTGGACGGTTCGATGGCCGTGAAGGTGATGGTCTCGCCGGGCGCGAACACCGCCATCTGGCCGGCGTGGACATCCTGGCCGGCGATATCGACCCGGCCCCTGGCCACATAGGCGGCCCGCTCGGGATACTCTGCGGGCAGGCCGGCCTTCGTCCCGGCGGCCATCTCCCAGTGAACATAGAACAGGGGCGAGAACACCGGCACGCTGGCCTTGGCCCCGAACGCCTCGCCGGCCACCAGCCGCGCGCTCAGCCCGTTGGCCGAATAGAAGGGCAGTTCGGTATCGCCCGCGTGGTGCGAAAAGGCCGGATCGACCTCTTCCTTGTCGGTGGGCAGGGCCAGCCAGGTCTGGATGCCGTCCATCTTGCCGCCGTCGCGGCGCAGGGTCTCGAACCGCTCGGAATGGGTGAT
The DNA here is from genome assembly GCF_027474405.1 of Caulobacter sp. NIBR2454. Taxonomy (GTDB): domain Bacteria; phylum Pseudomonadota; class Alphaproteobacteria; order Caulobacterales; family Caulobacteraceae; genus Caulobacter. Next base: position 2,702,903 of record NZ_CP114871.1, on the reverse strand, counting down.
GCCAGAACCCGCGGTCATCCAGTTGACCTCGCCCGGGCGGATGGCGATCTCCGAGCCCACGCTGTCGCGATGGGTCATCTCGCCGTCGAACAGATAGGACAGGGTCGATAGCCCGATATGCGGATGCGGACGCACGTCCACCTCGCGGCCAAAGCCCGGCTCAAAGGCGGCGGGCCCCATGTGGTCGAAGAAGATGAACGGCCCGACCATGCGGCGCGGCGCATAGGGCAGCACGCGCCCGACCTCGAAGCCGCCGAGATCCTTGCGGCGCTGGTCGATGATGAGTTCGATCATGGGAGGCCCTCCAGACTAGGCCTCCATGATATTGGGTTTTTGCGACGTGTCTTGGACGCTAGAGCTCGGAGAGCTTCATCTCCGGGGAATAGTCCACTCCGTCCACGTCCTTGGTGATCGCCTGGCCGCAGATGACCCGCCCCTGCACAGGGTCGAAGGTCAGGGTGGGCGAGCCGTGCAGCGCCCAGCCCTTGTTCAGCATGTCCGTGACCCGATGGCAGAACGCCGAGTCATCGGGGCCGGTCAGGTAACGGTAGGCCTTCATCGCCTCAGCTGTGCGGGCTGATGTACGGGCTGACCAGGCCCAGCGGCACGGCGGTCGAGTTCTTCACCGGGCGGATGACGATCCGGCTCTCGATGTTCGACACCAGGCCCAGGGACAGGATCTTCTCGCGCATGAACTCATCGAAGGCGTGCATGTCGCGGGTGACGATCCGCAGCTCGTAGTCGGCGGCTCCGGTCACGGTGGCGCACTGGACCACTTCGGGCCACTTCTGGACGGCGGCGTCGAAGGAATCGAGGTTGTCCTTGCTCGGCAGGGACAGCTTGATCGTGCAGTAGACCTCGAAATTCAGGCCGAGGCGTTCGCGATCCAGGATGGTCACCCGGCGCTGGACGATGCCCGCGTCTTCGAGGCGTTTGATCCGGCGCCAGCACGGGCTGGACGACAGGCCGACCCGCTCGGCGATCTCGGCCACCGACAGCGCGGCGTCGTGCTGGATCAGGTCTAGAATTTTGGCGTCAACGGCATCAAGCGCTTCGGGCAAAATTTACTCCCCCAATTCGCCCCATTCGGGCGTTCTTCTTGCCTTTAAAGGCCGTGTGATGGGCATGGCTTTGGCAAGCAATTCCCCCACGGTTGTATGATCGTGCAGATACAAAAAGAAAACTGGGAAGGAAAGATATTTCAATGCGGCACGCTGAAGTGACGCTCGACGACAAATATCTGCTCCAGGATGGCCGCGCATTCGTTACAGGCGTGCAGGCGCTCATCCGTGTGATGCTCGATCAGCGTCGCCTCGACGAGAAGGCCGGACTGAACACCGCGGGCTTTGTTTCCGGCTATCGCGGCTCGCCCCTGGGCGGCCTCGATCAGCAAGCTGGCCGCGCGAAGAAATTCCTCGACGCCGCCAAGGTCACCTTCAAGGAAGGCGTCAACGAGGATCTGGCCGCCACCGCCGTGTGGGGCAGCCAGCAGGCCAACCTGTTCCCGGGCGCGCTGTATGATGGCGTCTTCAGCATGTGGTACGGCAAGGCGCCCGGCGTCGACCGTACCGGCGACGTCTTCAAGCACGCCAACTTCGCCGGGGTCTTCCCCAAGGGCGGGGTGCTGGCCGTGGCCGGCGACGACCACAACTGCAAGTCCTCGACCCTGCCGTCGCAGTCCGACTTCGCCTTCATGGACTTCGAGATCCCGGTGCTGTCGCCCGCCGACGTGCAGGAGGTCCTCGACTACGGTCTGATGGGCATCGCCATGTCGCGGTTCTCGGGCCTGTGGGTCGGGATGATCGCCCTGGCCGACACCATGGACTCCGGCGTGACCATCGACGTGTCCCTGGACCGCCACCGCATCGTCATTCCGGAAAACTTCGCCACCCCGCCCGGCGGCTTGGGCATCCGCACCAAGGACCAGCCCATGGAGAAGGAGCGGCGCATGCGGCTCCACAAGCTCCCCGCGGCCATGGCCTTCGCCCGAGCCAACAAGATCGACCGCGTGGTGGTCAACGCCGCCCGCCCGCGCTTTGGCATCGTTTGCACCGGCCAGGCCTACAAGGATGTGCTCGAAGCCTTCCAGGCCATGAACATCACCCTGGAGGAGGCCGCCGCCCTGGGCGTGGCCGTCTACAAGGTCGGCATGCCCTGGCCGCTGGAGCAGACGGGCATCCGCGCCTTCGCCGGCGGGCTCGAGACCATGATGGTCATCGAGCACAAGCGCGCCATGATCGAGCCTCAGGCCCGCGCCGCGCTGTACGACATGCCCGACCACGCCCGGCCCAAGATCATCGGCAAGACCGACGAACGCGGCCTGCCCCTGCTATCGGAGCTGGGTTCGCTGTCGGTGGCCGAAATCGCCATGGCGATCGCCGACCGCCTGCCGCCCGGCCCGCACATGGACCGCGCCCGCGCCTATATGGACCGCGTCTCCGCCGCCGGCGTCGCCGCCGTGTCCCTGGCCTCGGACCAGCAGCGCAAGCCCTTCTTCTGCTCGGGCTGCCCGCATAACACCTCGACCAAGCTGCCCGAGGGCTCGCGCGCCCTGGCCGGCATCGGCTGTCACTACATGGCGGCCTTCAACGACCCCAACACCGACCTCAACACCCACATGGGCGGCGAGGGCCTGACCTGGGTCGGCGCGGCGCCTTTCACCAGCGAGCCGCACGTCTTCCAGAACCTGGGCGACGGCACCTACAACCACTCCGGCTCGCTCGCCATTCGCGGCGCGATCGCGAGCGGCGTGAACATCACCTACAAGCTGCTGTTCAATGACGCCGTGGCCATGACCGGGGGGCAGCGGGCCGAAAGCGGCTTCACCCCCGCCCAGATCACCCGCCAGCTGGCCGCCGAGGGCGTGACCAAGACGGTCATCGTCGTCGATGACCTGGAGCGCTACGAAGGCGTCAACGACCTGGCCCCCGGCGTGGTCGTTCGCCCGCGCGCCGAACTGATGGCCGTGCAACGCGAGCTGCGCGAGGAGAAGGGCGTCACCGTCCTGCTCTATGACCAGACCTGCGCCACCGAAAAGCGCCGCCGGCGCAAGCGGGGCTCCATGGCCAAGGCCGAACAGAAGGTCTTCATCAACCCGCTGGTCTGCGAGGGCTGCGGCGACTGCTCCAAGAAGTCCAACTGCGTCTCGGTTGAGCCATTGGCCACCGAGTACGGCCGCAAGCGCAAGATCAACCAGTCCAGCTGCAACGCCGACTATTCGTGCCTGGAGGGCTTCTGCCCGTCCTTCGTGACCCTGACCGGGGCCGAAAGCGCCAAGGCCAAGGGCATGCCGGCCCTGACCGCCGACTCCACCCCGCTGCCGGAATTTCAGCCGTTGGTCGGGGTCCGCAAGATCCTGTTCACCGGCATCGGCGGCACGGGCGTGACCACGGTCGCTTCGATCCTGGCCATGGCCGCCCACGTGGACGGCCGCGCCGCCAGCGTGGTCGACATGACGGGTCTGGCGCAAAAGGGCGGTTCGGTCTTCTCCCACGTCAAGATCGGCGAGACGGAAGACACCGTGGTCGGCGGCCGCGTGCCGGCGGCCAGCGCCGACGTGCTGATCGCCTGCGACGTGCTGGTGGCCGCCAGCCCCGAGGCCCTGTCCCTCTATGCCAAGGACCGCACCCACGCGCTGGGCAATTCGGACTTCGCCCCCACGGCGGACTTCGTGACCAGCCGTGACGTGCTGTTCGACAGCGGGGCCATGACCCGCCGCATCGCGGCGGCGTCCAAGGTGTTCGACGCATGCCCGGCGCAGCATCTGGCCGAGGCCGAGTTCGGCGACGCCATCTACGCCAACATGATCATGCTGGGCTTTGCTTGGCAGAAGGGCCTGATCCCGCTGTCCAGCCGCGCCGTCTATCGCGCGATCAAGCTGAACGGCGTCGACGCCGAGGCCAATCTTCAGGCCTTTGAGGTCGGCCGCAAGGCCGCCCACGACCCCAACTTCCGCAAGCGCCGCGAGCCGGAAGCCGTCCTGCCGGAATCCATGCCCCTGCAGGAGTTGATCGCAAAGCGCGCCGAGGACCTGAAGGCCTATCAGAACGAGGCCTACGCCTCACGCTACCTGAAGGCCGTCGAGAAGATCGCCGCCGCCGAGGCGCCGTTCGGCTCCGAAGCCGTCACCCGTGGCGTGGCTATCAATCTCTACAAGCTGATGGCCTACAAGGACGAGTACGAGGTCGCTCGCCTCTATACCGACGGCCGCTTCGCCGCCACGCTCGGCCAGACCTTCAAGGGCGGCAAGAAAAAGCTGTGGCTGGCTCCGCCGCTGCTGGCCCGCAAGGGCGACGACGGCAAGCCCAAGAAGATGGCGTTCGGCGGCTGGATGCTGTCGGCCGCCTTCCCGAACATGGCCAAGCTGAAGGGGCTGCGCGGCACGCCGCTGGACATCTTCGGCTACACCGCCGAGCGCAAGATGGAGCGCAAGCTGCGCGACGACTACCTCGCGGGCGTCGACCGTCTGGCCGCCGGTCTGTCCAACGATAACCTGACCCTGGCCAGCCGCATCGTGGTCATCCCGCAGATGATCCGCGGTTTCGGCCACATCAAGGACGCCTCGGTCGAAAAAGCCCTGGCCGAAGCCGCGCCCCTCTGGGCGCGCTGGGAGGTCGAGGGGAAGACCGCCTGAACCTTCGCCTCTCCCCCTCAGGGGGAGAGGGGTGGGTGAGGGGGCTGCCGAGCATCAGCTTGCAACCCCCTTGCCGACGGCGCCGCCGGACCCCTCACCTTTATCCTCTCCCCGCTCGCGGGGAGAGGCGAGTTGGACGCTGGCCCTCTACTTCTTCGAAACCCGCAGCACTTGCCCGCGGTCGTCGGTCAGCAGGTACAGCGCCCCGTCCGGGCCCTGGACCACGTCGCGGATGCGGCTGTCCTCTTCGGTCAGCAGGCGCTCTTCGCCCACCACCTTTTCACCGTCCATGACCAGGCGCACCAGCGCGCTGGAAGCCAGGCCGCCGATGAACACGTTGCCCTTCCAGGCCGGGAACATCTCGCCCGTGTAGAAGGTCATGCCGCCCGGCGCGATGACGGGATCCCAGTAGTAGAGCGGCTGCTCCATCCCGGCCTTCTGGCTCTGGCTCTCGCCGATCGGGCCGCCGGAATATTCGATGCCATAGCTGATGGTCGGCCAGCCGTAGTCCTTGCCCTTGCGCGGGATGTTCAGCTCGTCGCCGCCGCGTGGGCCGTGCTCGACAGTCCAAAACTCGCCCGTCGTGGGGTGGATCGCCGCGCCCTGGACGTTGCGCAGACCGATCGCCCAGATTTCCGGCCGGGCGCCGGCGGTGTTCACGAACGGATTGTCGGCGGGGATCGAGCCGTCGGCGTTGATACGCACCACCTTGCCGAGGGTCCCGTCCAGACGCTGGGACTGCATCCGGCCTTCCATGATCGACCGCTCGCCCAGGGCGATGAACAGCTTGCCGTCGGGCGAGAAGGCCAGGCGGCTGCCAAAGTGCAGGTCCGACTTCACGGTCGGGGTCTGGCGGAAGATGACCTGGACGTTCTCGACCTTGGTCCCGTCCTCGCTCAGGCGTCCGCGGGCGGCGGCCGTGCCGTTGCCGCCCTCGCGCGGCTCGGCATAGGTCCAGTAGATCAGGCGGTTGGTCGAGAAGGCCGGATCGATGGCCACGTGCAGCAGGCCGCCCTGACGCACCGCGCTGACTGGCGGCAGGCCGGTGATCGGCGCGCTCTTGGTCCCGTCGCGGCTGACAATGATCAGGCGGCCGGGCTTTTCGGTCACCAGCATTCGGCCGTCCGGCATGAAGGCCAGGCCCCACGGGTTGGTCAGGCCGTCGGTGACGACCTCGACCTTCAGGGCGACGTTGGACTTCACCTCAGGCGCGCGGGTCTGGCCCTCGAAGGCGGGCTTGAAGTTGGTGTTGGCGGGACCGGTCTGGACCGGCGGGCCCTTGGGCGCGGCGGCGTTGGCGGTGGTGGTTTCACCCGCGCCGCCACAGGCGGTCAGCAGGGTCGTGGCGGCCAGAAGAGCGATCAGGCGCATGGGGGAATTCCTCCTAGTCGTCGAGCAGGGTTTTCAGGGCTTCGTTGGGCTTGGCCCCCTCAAGATGGATGAGGGACCAGAGCCCGAAGAACAGCAAGGGCCAGCGTTGGACGGCTTGGGCTTCGTCGCTGAACGTCGCGCGGACCGCGTCCAGGTCACAAACCTCGCGCACGGCCTTCAGTTGCGCCAGGCGCGGGCCGATGTCGGCGGCGCGGGGCGCGATCCAGGCGGCGACCGGGACCGTGAAGCCCTTCTTCTTGCCCCACGGATCGGCGGCGGGGCAGGCGCGCTCCAGCCATTTGCGCAGGATCCATTTGCCGTATCGGCCCCGCACCTTCATCCGGTCGGGCAAGGCGGAGGCGAAGGCGGCGACCTGCGGGTCCAGGAACGGCGTGCGCCCTTCCAGCCCTACGGCCATCAGGCAGCGGTCAAGCTTCAGCAGCAGGTCATTGGGCAGCCAGGTGGCAATGTCCGCGCCTTGCGACCGCTTCAGTAGGTTTCCCTCGATCCCAGCCGTCGTCGCCCGCCAGCGCGACAGGGCTCCGGCGCCGCCGTCGGCCAGCATCGGCGCATCCACCTGCGGCTCGGCGGCTCGCCCGCCCAGCCAGCCCGGACGCAGCGCCCGGCGATAGCGGCCATAGCCGGCGAACAGCTCGTCGCCGCCTTCACCGCTCAGCACCACGGTCAGGGTTCCTTTGGCCGCTTCGGCCAGTTTCAGGGTCGGCAGGATGGCGTAGTCGCTGGTCGGATCGTCCAGCGCCCACGCGGCTTGAGGGGCCAGCCGCCAGAAGTCTTCTTCGGTGAACGTAGTCTCGCGCCAGTCCAGGTTCAGCGCCCGCGCCACCTTTTCCGCCTGCGCCCGCTCGTCCCGCGCCTGCGCCACATCGAACCCGCAGGTGAAGGCGGTCACCGGCCGCTCATTCAGCCGGCTCATCAGCGTCGCGATGGCCGTAGAGTCGATCCCGCCCGACAGGAACAGCCCATACGGCACGTCCGACCGCTGATGGACCATGACGCTGTCTTCGAGCACGGCGTCGAGGGCTCGCAGCAACTGATCCTCCCCCTCTGGGGGAGGTGTCCGAAAGGGACGGAAGAGGCTTGCTGACTTCGCGGCGCCCCCTCCACCGCTTCGCGGTCCCCCTCCCCCAAGAGGGGAGGATCGGATCGCGCAGTTCCTGACCTCAACCACTTGCCCCGGCGCCAGCCGCTTCACCCCCGCGAAGATCGTGTCCTCGCCCAGGGTGTAGTTCAGCGCCAGCAGCTCCTGCGCCCGCTCCACCGCCATCGGCCCGCGCGCCAGGGCCCGCGGCTCGGACGCGAACCGCACGCCGTCGGGACCGGCCGTGTAGTAAAGCGGCTTGATCCCGAACCGGTCCCGCACCAGCCAGGTCCGTCCATCCCCACCGATCAGGCAGAAGGCGTACATCCCGCGCAGCCGCTCGAAAGCCTTCGGCCCTTCCTGAGCATAAAGGTGCAGCAGAGGCTCGAAGTCCGACCCCGTCGCCAGCCGGTCAGCCAGGCCGAATTCCTTGGTCAGCTCGACATAGTTGTAGATCTCGCCATTGCCGATCACCGTGCCGCCGGCCGCGTGCAGGGGCTGCCAGCCGCCCTCCAGGTCGATGATCGACAGCCGCGCGTGACCCACTGACCAGCCCGGGCCGTCCTCGGTGCGGATGCCGTTTGGGCCGCGATGGGCCAGCGTCGTGATGAGGGGCGCGGCGGAGGCCTCATCCCCCAGCACCCCGGCTATGCCGCACATCAGCGGGCTTCCAGCTCGGCGAACAGGGTCCGCCACTGCTCGACCACGGAGGCCTCGCTGAAATCGTCCTTCACCCGGTGCTTGCCGGCGGCGACCATGCCGGCCCGCAGCACCGGATCGCCCAGGATGCGCTTGGCCGCCTCGGCCAGGGCGTCCGGATCGTCCATGGGCACCAGCAGGCCGTCCTCCTCTGTGCGGATCAGGTCCGCCGGGCCGCGCGCGTCGGCGGCCACGATGGGCAGGCCATGCGCCCAGCTCTGGATCACCACATTGCCCAGCGGCTCGTAGCGCGACGGGAAAAGGCAAAGGTCCGCCGTGCGGTAAAGAGCCGGGGCATCGTTGCGCCAGCCCAGGAACCGCACCCTGTCCGAGACGCCCAAAGCGTCGGCCAGGGCCTTCAGCTGTGTCTCCAGCGGCCCGGTCCCGGCGATCCACAGATGGGCGTCCGGAATCTGCGCCAGGGCCTTGAGGCTGACGTCGTGGGCCTTGGACGTATGCAGCCGGCCCATGCCCAGCAGCAGGGGCACGCCCTGCGGCGTATCGAACTGCGCTCGGTCCAGCGGCTTGCCGACCCCGGCCGCCGCGTAGTTGGGGATGCAGCGGATGCGGTCGGCGGGCCAGCCCTGGCCGATCGCCCAACGCACGATGTCGGGCGTGTTGCCCACCAAGGCGTCGAAGCCCTTGTAGTATTTCAGCTTGTAATAGCCGCCCAACCGCCCGATCCGCGCCCACGGCCCCTTGGGCGTATGCCGCGCCGCCCGGTTCATCCAGGCGATCAGCACCCGCGCGTTCTGCTGGCGGGCGAAGGCGGCGGCCTTGGGCTTGCTGAACAGGTCCAGCGGACCGCCGAAATCCAGGGTTTTGACCGAGACGCCCATCTCCTCCAGCACCGCCTGACGGTGGGCGTGAGGGCGAATCAGAGCCGCCTCGCTCAGCCCCGCGCGGCGCAGGGCCCCCACCAGGCTGAGGAAATAGGTCTCCGCACCGCCATCGGCGGCCGAACCCAGAAGATGCAGGGCGCTCATCGGCGGCGAACCTAGCTGTTACGCCGAGGTTTCCCAAGCCGCTTGAAGTTCAAAAGGAGGGACCCTATAACGCCGCCTCTTCGTGCTGGGCGAACGCCTTATGGCTGGATAGCTCAGATGGTTAGAGCGGTGGATTCATAACCCACAGGTCGGCGGTTCGATCCCGCCTCCAGCTACCAGCACGGACTTCCGATTTCCTGAGATATCGGCCGGCGCCACGTCAAACAGGCGCTGGGCCGCGGGGATCGGCTCTTGCAAAGCCATGGGTCCGCGGCCCCTGGGAATAGACGCCCCCCAGTCGGGTCGGGCGGGAGCCCTGGAGTCCCCGCCCGACCTTTCCGGCCCGCGGCTCGTTCGCCGCGGTCCGATGTGTCGTAATAAGCACAGCCATGAGCGGGGCCATATGCGGCGGGGCGTCGCGGACAACGGCGCTCTCGACCTCCCAAGGACCGCGTCACGGAAGCGTCATCGTTCTGTCATTCCGGGAACGAAACAGAAGCGCTAGCATTAGGCATCCAGAACAGTCTGGGAGGCTTACACATGCGCGCATTGTTCGAGCCGGTCATCCTGGTGGTGGCCGTGGCCAACGCCTTCCTCGGGGCCCTTGGCTGGCTGGGCGCCGCCCAGACGATCGGCGAGGTCTGGGCCGAGCGCGAAGGCGCTTAGGGCTCAAAGCCCCACTCCATCCTCTCCTCTCACCCCGACGGTCGCCGGGGTGAGCTTTCGCATGTCCGGACCTAGCGCTGCGGCGCCACGCTGAACTCGCCGCCCTGCTGGGCGAAGGGGACGGCCGCGAACAGGCGGCGCTCAGCTCCGCGCGGGTCGGACTCCAGGTGCGAGACGGCGTCGAAGACCATGGTCTCGCGCTTCTCCAGTCCATAGGGCCGCCATTCCGGATGGCCCTTGGCGTTCGGGTTTCCGGTGCGGGCGAAGGCCACGAAGGCGTCGCTCATATGGGCCGACGCCGCGCGGGTGTCGGGCGTGTCGGTGTAGCGCCCGCCGTCGGCGAACGTGCCGAACACCATGGCGATGTCATAGCCGTGGCTGGCGCCCCACTTGCCGCCGTCCGCCTGCGCGCCCAGGTCGAACTGATAGGCCCAGGTCGGGGCCTTGGCGCCCCTGGCCCGCTCTTCCAGCTCGATCACCGCCCCGCGCCAGGACCGCCCCGCCGTGGTGGCGGCGAAGAACACGTCCGACGGCGAATAGGCCGGATAGAGCCGGCGATACTCGGCGACCACCGCCTCGGGCGCGATGTCGGCCCGCATGTGCCGCGCCAGCAGGGGCGCGACCTGGTCCCAGGTCAGGTCGAAGGTCTTGGGATCGCCGCCGCCGATCAGGCCGCGCGTCTCGCCCTTGGTGTTGCCGATGATCATCGGAATGTCCGACGAAAGCGGCGCGGCGTCCGGATAGAAGGGATGGCGAGGCAGGGTGCGGTCGATCACCGGCCCCATATAGACGCCGCCGGCCCCGATCACCGGGTCCTTGGCGTTCAGCGCCTCGATGATCTGGGCGGTCGGTACGGTCCGCACTTGGTTGACCTGATCGGGCTTCAGCTTCAGGGCGTCCAGCAGGGCATAGGTTCGGGTCGTGGCGTTCAGCGGCCCCTGGGCCGTCACCTGCTGGCCGCTCATGGTCGCGGCCTTGTGGAACAGGCCCCGCGCGGCGGGGGTGGCCATCAGGGTGGCGATCTTGGCGCCGCCGCCGGACTGGCCGAACACCATGACGTTGCCAGGATCACCGCCAAACTCGGCGATGTTGTCGCGCACCCACTGCAGGGCGAGGATCAGGTCCAACTGGCCGGCGCTGCCGCTGTCGGCGAAGGCGCTGCCGCCGATACGCTCCAGATAGAGGTAACCGAACGCATTCAGGCGGTGGTTCATGCTGACCACTACCACGTCGTTGCGGCGGGCCAGCAGGGTCCCGTCATTGCTGGGATGCGCGCCCGATCCGTTGGAGTAGGCGCCCCCGTGGATCCAGACCATCACCGGCCGCTTGGCGCCGTCGCGCAGGCCCGGCGTCCACACATTCAGGAACAGGCAGTCCTCGCTCTGGCCCGGCTGGTCCGAGCGCTGGGGCGAGGCGGCGCCATAGGCGGTCGCGTCCAGCACGCCTTTCCATGGCGTCGGCGCGGTGGGGGCCATGAACCGGCGCGGGCCGGTGTCGGCGCCATAGCGGATGCCCTTGAACACGGCCACGCCACCGTCCGTGGCGCCGCGCACCTGGCCGGCGGTGGTGCGGGCGACGGGCGCGCCGCCCTTGACCGCCGCGAAGGCGGGCAGGGGAGCCATTGCCGCGGCGGCGAGGCCCGCGGACAGCACAGTGCGGCGATCAAACGTGGTCATCGGCATCTCCCCTATGGCCGGATCATCGCGTCCGGTCCTGTGATTTTATACGATGATACCGGTTACCTTGCCGATGTGAAGGCTTGAGCGCTCTCGAAAACCAACGTTATCTAACGCTGCGATCATTGTGTGTGAGGATGAATGACGGCGGCGCAGACCAGAGCTTGGGGATGGCTTCTCAAAACCTATGGCGTGGGGCTCTGGATCGGCGCCGCGGCGAACGGATTGGGCCAGCCGAACAAGGCGACTGCGGCGGCCTATGGCCTTGCCCTCATGGCGATCGTTCTCCATCTTGCCATGGTGTTCGCCTTCCCTCAGGGAGCTTCCGATGAATAATCTCGAGATGTTCAATACCGCCGCCATGGCGGGCGGGATGCTCATCGTCATCGTCGCCCTGGCGCACAAGGCTTTCGCCTCGCGGACGGCCGTGAAGCACGCTGCGACCTTCAAGTCGGACTTCGACTACACGGCCCATGGCCTCGGCGATCAGGCGGACGTTCTGACGCTGAAAAAGCGCGAACGTTCGCGCTGATTTCCTCCATCACAGCGGTTTGACCCGTGACCGCTACGCTTCTCCGCGACGCGGTGGTGATCGGCGGCGGGCACAACGGCTTGGTCTGCGCCTTCTACCTGGCCAAGGCCGGTCTGAACGTCACGGTCTGCGAGGCGCGGGGCGTGGTCGGCGGCGCGGCGGTGACCGAGGAGTTCCACCCCGGCTTCCGCAACTCCGTCGCCAGCTACACGGTCAGCCTGCTGAACCCGGCGGTGATCGCCGAGATGGGCCTACACGAGCGCGGCCTGCGCATCGTCGAGCGGCCCCTGTCCAACTTCCTGCCGCTGGAGAATGGCGGCCACCTGAAGTTCGGCGGCGGGCTGGAGCGCACACAGCGGGAGTTCGCGCGGTTCTCGCAAAAGGACGCCGACGCCCTGCCGGCCTATTACGAGATGCTGGACGAGATCGGCGACGTGCTGCGCGTCCTGGCCCAGCAGACGCCGCCGAACCTCGGCGACGGCCTGCCCGGCGTCCTTCGCGCCCTGCGCCAGGGCTCGACTCTGCTCGGCCTGTCGCGCGAACGGCAGGGGCAACTGCTCGACTTCTTCACCGAAAGCGCCCGCGACGTGCTGGACCGCTGGTTCGAGAGCGACCCGGTCAAGGCGGTGTTCGGCTTCGACGCGGTGGTCGGCGCCTACGCCAGTCCGGACACGCCCGGCTCGGCCTATGTGCTGTTGCACCATACGTTCGGGGAAGTGAACGGAAAGAAGGGCGCCTGGGGCCACGCTATCGGCGGCATGGGCGCCATCACCCAGGCCATGGCGCGCGCCTGCGAGGCCTTGGGGGTGGTGATCCTGACCGACTCGCCTGTGGCCAGGGTGCTGACCGACGATGGCCGCGCCACGGGGGTGGAGTTGGCCGACGGCCGGACTTTCGCGGCGCGCATTGTCGCCTCTAACCTCAACCCCTCCCTGCTGTTTGGAAAACTGGTGGAGCAGGGCGATCTGAAGCCCGACTTCCGCCGCCGGGTCGCTGCTTACCGCAACGGCTCGGGCACGTTCCGCATGAACGTGGCGCTCAGCGAACTGCCCAGCTTCACCGCCCTGCCAGGCCGCCAGATGGCCGAGCATCACCAGAGCGGCGTCATCATCGCCCCCAGCCTGGACTACATGGACCGCGCCTATGTGGACGCCCGCGCGACCGGCATGTCGAAACAGCCGATCGTCGAGATGCTGATCCCCTCGACCCTGGACGACAGCTTGGCGCCGGCCGGGGCGCATGTGGCCAGCCTGTTCTGCCAGCAGTTCGCGCCGACGCTGCCCGACGGACGCTCCTGGGACGACGAGCGGGACGTCGCCGCCGAGCTGATCCTCGATACGGTCGAGGCGCACGCCCCCGGCTTCAAGACCTCTGTCGTGGGGCGCACGGCACTGTCGCCGCTGGACCTGGAGCGCAAGTTCGGCCTGACCGGCGGCGACATCTTCCACGGCTGCATGAGCCTGGACCAGCTATGGGCGGCCCGGCCCTTCATCGGCAGCGCCAGCCACCGCGCCCCCATCAAGGGGCTCTATCAGTGCGGTTCCGGCACGCACCCCGGCGGCGGCGTATCGGGCAATCCCGGCCGCAACGCCGCCCGCGAAATCCTGCGCGACCGCAGCCTCGGGACAGCGCTGGGGCTGATGGTGAGGGGCCTCTAGAGCCCCTCTCCCGTGATGGCAGAAGGGAGCCGTTACGCAAAGCTGCGCGGCTCGTCCGGCGGGCTGGCCATGGTGGTGTTTCCGGCGCGGCGTTCGCGCGGGTCATGGCGGCCTTCGGCGATCTCCTCGACCAGCTTGCCGCAGAAGGCTTCCAGGTCCTCGGGCGTGCGGCTGGTGACGACGCCATCATCGACCACCACCTCGCGATCGACCACCTGGGCGCCCGCATTTTCAAGGTCCATGCGGATGTTCTGGACACTGGTCAGGGTCAGGCCGGACGCGACGCCCGCATTGATCAGCACCCACGGACCGTGACAGATCGCGCCGATCGCCTTGCCGGCGTCGAAGGCCTCGCGAACGATCTTCAGCGCGCTTTCGGTGACGCGGACCTTGTCGGGGCTGAACAGGCCGCCCGGGATGTGGATGGCGTCATAGTCGCTGGCGCTCACCTGGTCGAAGGTCTTGTCGACGGCGATGGTGTCGGCCTTGTCGTGATGTTCGAAGGCCTGCAGCTCGCCGGTCTTCTCGGAGATGATATCCACCGTCGCGCCGGCCGCGCGCAGCGCCTCGAGCGGCGCGAACAGCTCGGAGCGCTCGAAGCCGTCGGCGGCGAGGATGGCGACCTTCTTGCCGCTGAGCTTGCTGGATTGGACGTCGGTCATGGCGATTCTCCTGAACGCGTCATCTGGGGGGCGATGACGGGTGGAGAACCGGGCCGCGCGGGCTTGGTTCCGACCTTGGCCTAGGCCACGACCCTATCGTTGGCGACGCTCTCGGCGGCGGCCAGGGCGGTGTTCATGGCGTCCAGCAGGCGCTCGGGCGCGATGGGCTTCTCCACCAGGTTCTGCATGCCGGCCGACAGGTAGGACTGGATGTCGGCGGGGGCGGCCTTGGCGGTCAGGGCGATGATCGGCACGGCGCCGGCCTTGCCGGGCAGGGCGCGGATGGCGCGGGTGGCGGCGACGCCGTCCATGCGCGGCATCTTGATGTCCATCAGGATGACGTCGAAGCGGCCCGAACGCGCGGCCTCCACGGCCTCGACCCCGTCCTCTACCTGCTCGGAGGTGCAGTCGAAGGTCTCGCAAAGGGCCTCGACCACCATGCGGTTGGTGGCGTTGTCGTCGACGATCAGCACATGGGCCACGCGGTGGGCGCCCGCGACCGGCGCGGGCTCGGCGCCCATGATCGCGGCGGGCAGGGTGATCTGGAAGGTGATGGTCACGCCCGGCCCGACATTGGCCTCGGCGACCGCCTTGCCGCCCATGGCCTCGGCCAGTCGGCGGGCCAGGGCCATGCCCAGGCCGACCGAAAGGTTCATCTGCTCATCTTCGACCACGGCCCGGAAGACGCCGGCGGCCTGGTCTGGAGTCCAGTCGCCGTTATCGCGGACGCTGCCTTCGATCATCGTGCCGGCCGCGGTCTCGCGGACCTTCAGGCTGGCCTCGACCGCGCCACGGCCCGCGTCGCCAAGGGCGCGGCCGATCAGGGCGTCGAAGATCTGGCCGATGCGGCGACCGTCGGCCATCACGGCGGCGTCCGGCGCGCCGTCATAGCTGACCAGCAGGGTCGCGCCCACGGCGGCGGCCTCGGCGGCCCAGCGGGCGGCGATGTCGTCCATCAGCACGCGCAGCGGCTGGGGATGGGGCTGGATGGAAAGCGCGCCCAGGCGGGCGGCGTTCAGGTCGGTGGCGCGGGCCAGCAACTCGCGCACGTCGGTCAGGGTCTCGTCGATGGCCCGCAGGCAGGCCTGGCCGTCGGGGCCGAGCGGTTCACGACCCAGGCGCTCCACGAAGCTGGCCAGACCTTCCAGACGTCGAGACACGTCCGCGCCCAGCCGCTCGACGAGACCGCTCGAAACCTTGTCGGTCGCAGGTGGGGCGGTCTTCTTGGTCATAAGTGGCTGGGTCCAACCGGCGATTGTACAGCCCGCACTATTGGGACCTCACGCTTGCGTAGCCGTTAAGCAACAAGGTCACCAAGCCGTTAGCCATAAGAAAAGGCGGCGGGGAATGCTCCCCGCCGCCCAATCATCGCAATGCGGTTTTCTGTATCAGAACCGCTTGGAGACGCTGACCCCATAGGTGCGCGGCTCGTTCAGGAAGATGTTGCGGAACAGGCCCGAGGAGTCGTCCGTCAGATAGGCGTCGGTGATCGCCTCCTCGTTGGTCAGGTTCTTGACGAACGCTTCCACGTCCAGGCCCATCTCGTTGTTCGACAGCCTCAGCGACAGGTTGGCGTTCTCCCAGGACGGAAGCGCGTCGGCCGCGGTGTTGTAGATCCGGGCGAAGCTGTCGTCCTGGCGGTAGTAGTCGCCCCGCAGCGTCGCCTCCCACGCCCCGCCGAACTCCCAGGTGTACTGGGCGCCGATGGAGAAGGTCGTCTTGGGCGAGTTGGGCAGCTCCTTGCCGTCCAGGCTGACCGGAACCCCGTCGGTGGTGTCCAGGAAGATGCCCAGCGGCGCCAGCGGGTTGGTGGCCGCCGTGCTGCCGGTGCGATAGCCCCCGCCGCAGGCGTTGATCAGATAGGCCGGGTTCACCGGCGGCACGCCGGCGGCCGGGAAGCCGTTGTTGATCAGGCTGACCACCGCCGCCACCTGCGCGGTCGGAGCCACGCAGTTGGCGCCGACCAGGGCCCCGTTGATCAGGGTCAGGGCGGGGTTGCCTTGCGTGCGGTTCAGGGTGTCCACCGACGAGCCGCCGGTGATCTCGGTGTCCAGATAGCCGAAGGTGGCGTTGAAGCGCAGGTTGCGGACCGGCTCCCAGATGGACTCCAGCTCCACGCCCTTGATCTTGGCGTCGATGTTCTCGTTCACCGAGGTCCGGGCCGCGATCTTGGAGATCTGGTAGCCCTGGTAGTCATAGTAGAAGCCCGTGGCGTTCAGGATCAGGCTGCCGCCCAGCAGGGTGTTCTTCACGCCGATTTCATAGGCGTTGACGAACTCGGGGGCGAAGGTGGTCTCGATCCCCGCGATCCCGGCCGCCGAGGCCGGGTTGAAGCCGCCCGCCTTGTAGCCCTTGGAATAGAACGCATAGAGCAGGGTGTCGTCGGTGAACGACAGGTCCGGCTTCCAGTCGAAGCCCAAGCGGCCCGTGGTCTCCTTGAAATGCACCCGCTGAATGGTCGGACGACCGCCGCGGCCCGGCGACAGCAGCACGTTGGGCAGGCTGTCCACCCGCTTCTCGTCGCTGGTGTAGCGCAGGCCGCCGGTGACCTTGAAGTTCTCCATCACCTGCCAATAGACCTCGCCGAACGCCGCGGTGGCGTCCAGGAAGTACGGGCCGGCGGAGCGGTAGTAGTTGTGGCCATCGCCCGCCGGCGGGAAGCTGGGGTCCACATAGACCCCCGGCGCCGGGAAGCCCGCCACCGCGGCGGCGGTGAGTCCGTTGGACATGACGTAGTAGTTGGTGTCCTGGTCCAGCTTCAGGTGGATGGCGCCGATGTTGAAGTTCAGCGGCCCTTCGAAGTTCGACTGCAGGCGGATTTCCTGGCTGAACTGTTCACTGTCCGACGACGAGATGTCGAAGGTGGCCAGTTGGTTCAGGCGGCCCAGCTGCGGGTCGGTGAAGAACCCGCCCGGCGTCAGCGGCGTGGGGTTGAAGTTCGCCACCGGCGTGATCCGGTTGTAGTCCTGGAAGGTGAAGTAGCTGTCCTTGTTGAACGAGGTCAGCGACGTCAGGGTCAGGCTCTCGGTGATGTCCAGTTCCAGGTTGAACATCCACACGTCCGACTTGGCGCGATACTGCGGGTCCTGGAAGGACTCGATCTTGCGCAGGTCGGAGTTCTGCACCTTCCCGGCATAGGGATCGCCCGACAGGATGCCGGTGACGATGGACGGAATGCCCGCCAGGGTCGCCGCCCCGTTCACCGTGCCCAGGGACGACGGATCGCCCATCGGCGCGGACTTGCACCCCTGGCTGAGCAGGGCGCGGGCGAAGGGGTTGCTGACCGGCACAGGGCCGACCGAGGTCGGGCCATTGTCCTTGACGCACAGTTGCTTGCCCACGCGGGCCCGCTTGTCGTCCTCGTCGAAGTGCTCATAGGACAGCCACGAACGGATGCCCTCGGTGGGGTTGAACGACAGGGTGGCGCGCGCCGCCCACAGGTCGCGGTCGTCCACGTCGTTGCCTGTGGTCAGGTTCTCGCCGAACCCGTCGCGCTTGAGCAGGGAGCCGGCCACCCGCAGCGCCATCTTGTCCTGGACGATGGGCAGGTTGACCATCCCGCGCACCTTGCGGGTGTTGTAGTTGCCGATTTCGCCCCTCACCGACGCCTCGAAGATGTCGACCGGCTTGGCGGTGATCACGTTGACCACGCCGCCGGTGGCGTTGCGGCCGTACAGGGTGCCCTGCGGCCCGCGCAGCACCTCGACGCGTTCGACGTCATAGAACTCCGCCTCGAACAGGCGGTTGGCGGTCAGCGGGGCGTTGTTCAGGTGGACGCCGACGCCGGAGTCCGACGCCCCCGACACCACCTTCGACCCGACGCCGCGGATCTGGAAGTTGGCCCCGGTGAAGTTGGTCTTGGAGAAGGTCACGTTCGGAATGGCCGTCTGCAGGTTCGGCCCCCCGTCGATCTTCTGCGCCTCCAGCGAGTCCTGGCTGAAGGCCGAGACGGCGATAGGCACGTCCTGCAGCGCTTCCTCGCGCTTCTGGGCGGTGACGACGAGTTCCTCGATGACGCTCTGGGCTAGCGCGGGTCCGGCGACGGCGGTCATGGCCGCGGCGGACACACCCATGGCGAGCAGTCTCCGCAGGCGCGAAGATTGAGACATTTGATTTCCCTCCCAACGCCGCGGTCCTTTTGAACCTGCGCGCGTCGTCGTTCCTCAGCGCCGAGATTTTTTGTCAGTCGTGTCGGAATCCCGGCATTCCCCACACGCAGTAAGGGAATTGCATACGTGACACATGAGGCTGTCAACCGGTCGCTCGATAAGAGAACGGCGATAACTTACGCCTTTTCACCGTGACGTAGCGTCACGTGAAGCTAGTTTTGGCGATGTCGTCAAAAATTGGGGCGTGCGGATTGCCAAGTCGATATTCGTGCAGTTGGTATTTGACCGGGTGCCAAGTTACATGTGCGCCTGGGGAGGCGGCCCCCTTGCGCTCGATCTGAGTTGCAGATAAATCTGCAGTAATAATTGCAATAAAGAGATTTTGAGCTGCAGATGGAATATCCGATAGCGTTCAAAACGAGGCGCGGCGGTGCGCTTGACGTGCAGCGTGTCAGCCTAAATCCCACAGACGTGGAGAAGCTGCGGTCTCGGTCAGCAGAAGCGCCAGCCGTTCTCGTGGCACGAAGGGCCGCAATGATTGTCGGCATGCAAGCTGGCATGGTCGATCCTGCGGACGTCGTCGCATTGACGGACGGCGACTGGTCGAACGCTCTCTTGATCCTGTTGCCTGATGAGATGCCAAACGACGCGATGCAAGATGTCGGTGACGCGGCTTTCATCGCACAAGTGGAGAAAAATGCGCCTGCACTAGCGAAGCTCGCTGCGCAAACGGTCGCCGCCATCCGGAAAGCGGGCGTTCAGGGGGAACTGGTCGAGGGCGGTGGTGGTCGTTGGGTGAACCGCCCGCTCAATACGTTCACCCTAAAGTCTCAACCTCGCGCCGGAAACCTCGCCTTCACGCTCTATGGCAACCCGCAGACGTATGAAGCGGGTGAGTTCCTGCTCAAAGACCAGAACAGTTATTCGCGTGGATGGGTGAAGGGGCCTCAGGATGTCGCGCGCTTGGCAGAACTGGCAAAACAATCGCATGCGCGGCGAAACGGTTGAACCACCCGCAGATGGCATTTCAGCGTTTGTATCATTTCATTAGTCGGGACTTCGGCCTGGACGATTTACGTCAACGTCGTCTCAAGATTGCGACCATCGAAGACCTCAATGACCCCTTCGAATTGCGCGGTATGGCTCTCACCGACGCGCACAAGCGGTGGGCCATTGCCTCATGGCGCCGAGACATCAGCCGTCAGATAGGCCTCCTCTGTTTCAGTAAGAGTTGGCGCAACCCTGTCCAATGGAGCCACTACGCTCAGAAGCACGCGGGGCTGTGCTTGGGGTTTGATGTGGACGAGCAGTACCTCATGCCCGTTCGCTATCGCTCCGCCGTGCTGCCGGACCTCGTCAGTCAGGCGGCAGGCCAACAGGAACCAGGTGAAGGCGCTGTAAGGCAACTGCTGACAACAAAGTATTCGCACTGGCGATATGAGCAGGAAGTGAGGATGTTTTTAGATTTGCAGACTGAGCCGCGTGATGGCGCGCTGTCCTTTCACCCCTTTGGCGAAGACATGCGGCTGGTGGAAGTCGTCGTCGGTGCCCAATCAACTGTGACGCGCAGCGAGTTGGCCGCAGCGTTAGGCGATGGGGCGAACGGCGTTTCGACCTTCAAGGCGCGTTTGGCATTTCGCTCATTCAAGATCGTTCGGCAGCGGCGCGAAAGTTTGTGGCTGTAAGTTAGGCCGCTGCATCCCGCCCCGCCCAACAGTAGACTCCCGAGACCGATACTCTCGCTACTCCGGGACCGTTCCGTGAGACTCCGGAGACATTTCCGCCCGCCCTCCGCCGACCGCCCCTCCGTCCCGCCCAAATCCCCAATCCCCGCCCGCAATCCCGCCGCCACGGCTGGTTTCGGCGGCCTATCCCCACCCCGACCGGCGGGGTGACAATGGAGTCACCGTCGTCTCCGGCGCCGTCGTCGAAGTCGTCGGGCGGGTGGATGATGGATACGCAAGACAGGGGAGACATTCTCGGTGCGCCTTATGACCATCGTCGCGGTAGCCAAGCCCGGCGAGGTCGCCGATCCTCGCCCTTCGCAAGGCGGCCCCCGTCGCCGCGCACCGGGAGATGACGACCATGCCCATCGAACGCCGCGACCTGCTGCTCGCCGCCGCCTCCCTCGCCGTGACTTCGGCCGCGGGCAGGGCGCTCGCCGCCGACCGCCCGGTGGGATACGCCATCGTCGGCCTGGGGACCTATGGCCTGGGCGTCATCGCGCCCCAGTTCGCCAACTGTCGGCACAGCCGCCTGACCGCCCTGGTCAGCGGCGATCCGGCCAAGTCCCGCGCCGCCGCCGCCCGCTATGGCGTGTCCGAGCGCTCAATCTATTCGTACGAGACCTTCGACCAGATCGCCGACAATCCCGACGTGGACATCGTCTATGTCTGCCTGCCCAATTCCATGCACGCCGAGTACACGATCCGCGCCGCGCGGGCGGGCAAGCACGTCATGTGCGAAAAGCCCATGGCCGTCTCCGTCGCCGAGGCCGAGGCCATGATCGCCGCCTGCAAGGCCGCCGACCGCAAGCTGATGATCGGCTACCGCTGCCATTTCGAGGCCTACAATCTGGAAGCCATGCGCCTGGCCCGCACCGGCGCGGCGGGCAAGATCCGCTACCTGCGGTCCGAGCACGGCTTCATCCAGAGCGATCCGTCCAAGTGGCGGCTGAAGCGGGCCCTGTCCGGCGGCGGTTCGCTCATGGACATGGGGGTCTACAGCCTCCAGGCCGCCCGCTACATGACCGGCGAGGAGCCGATCGAGGTCACGGCCCGCGAGTCCACCGACCGCTCCGACCCCCGCTTCGCCGAGGTGGAGGACATGATCGAGTGGCTGCTGAAATTCCCCTCCGGCGCCATCGCCAGCTGCCTGTCCATGTACAGCGGCAACCAGAACCATGTGCTGCTGATGGGCGACAAGGGCCGCATCGAGCTGGAGCCCGCCACCCGCTACGACGGCAACCGGATGTGGACTGGCCGCGACGGCCGCGCCCAGGAGATCACGCCCCCGCCCGGACCTGCCCCGACCCAGTTCGCCGGCCAGCTCGACCACATGGCCCAGTCCATCCGCACCGGCGCCGAACCCATCGTCTCCGGCGAGGAAGGCCTGCGCGACATGAAGATCATCGAGGCGATCTACCGCTCGGCGCGGGAGGGCAGGGCGGTGCGGTTGTAGGGAGGGCCTAGACCCTCCCCGCAGGTCGAGGCGGGAGACCCGCAGCCTATTGCGCAATATATTGCGCAATAGGCTGCGCATTGCTATGAGGGAGCATGATCCATCGTGAATTCTACGACAGCGCCGTTGTGCGGAAGGCCTACACAGCCAAGAAGCTGTTGGACCTCGCCTTCC
Source organism: Caulobacter sp. NIBR2454 (assembly GCF_027474405.1). Taxonomy (GTDB): domain Bacteria; phylum Pseudomonadota; class Alphaproteobacteria; order Caulobacterales; family Caulobacteraceae; genus Caulobacter. The sequence continues at coordinate 2,681,458 of NZ_CP114871.1, read as the reverse complement.
TGATTCAGAGCCAGGTGACGCAGGTTTACGCCCGCAAGGGCATGGTCTTCCCCGTCTCCTGCTCGTCCACCTTGCTGCATCTCAGCAAGAGCGGGCCGGCTTCCGTGACGGAGGTCGCAAGGGCGTTGCAGCACCCTCATCAGACGGTGGCGCAACACCTCGCCACGCTCAGCAAGCTCCGCGCCATCGAAAAGCGGACCGACCCGGCGGACCGCCGACGCACGGAGTATTTCCTGACGGCGTTCGGCACGGCCCAGGCCGACCTTCTGCATCAATACAACATCGAAGCCGCCGCGGTTTTCGAGGGTCTGGACACCGACATCGGCGCCGATCTCGGCGACCTGCTGGATAACGCCATGGCGGCCCTCGACGCCCGGCCGATGGATGAGCGCTTCCCGCCCCGCCCTGTCGCTGGAGATCAATCGTGAGAAAAGCACTCATCGCCCTGGGCGCCGTTCTGGCGGCCCTGCTGTGCTATTGGCTCGCCTCGCCCAAGCAGTCGATATGGGCCGAAAGCGCGCGGGACTTCGCCGCCTTCGTGCCCGCCCTGATGGAGGAAGAGGCCATTCCAGGCCTCGCCATCGCGGTGGTGAGAAATCGCCAGGTCGTCCACATGCAGGGCTACGGGTTCGCGGACGTGGCGTCGCGCAAGCCGATGACCGCCGACACGCCCATGAACATCGCGTCCATCAGCAAGCCGATTCTGGGGATCGTCCTGTTGCAGCTCCACGACAAGGGGCTGCTGGACCTGGATGCCGACATCAACCGGATGCTGCCCTTCCGGGTGAACAATCCCAACGCCGACGGCCAGCCCATCTCCGTTCGCCAGCTGGCGACCCATACGTCCAGCATCGCGGACTTCTACGATGTCGCGGACTACCAGCCAGGGGCCGACTCTCCGACGCCGTTGGTCGATCACCTTCGCGGCCTCCTGACTCCGGAAGGCGCGCGCTATGACGGCGGCGCCCACTATCTCAAGACGGCGCCCGGAGCCGCGCGCGAGTACAGCAATCTGGGCGCTGGCGTCGCCGGCGCCGTGGCCGAGGCTGTCGGCCGCGCCCCGCTGGCGGCCCAGGCCAAGGCGAACGTGTTCGAGCCGCTCGGGATGACCAACTCCTCTTGGCTGCTGGCGGACTACCGCCCGGGCCAACTGGCGACGCGATACGACGTGGTCCAGTGCCTTCCCTTCACCCGTCTCTGCGCCAGTACCGAACAGCCGAAGCGCAACTTCCTCATCCGCAAGGTTTTCCGCCCCGCCAGCGGCGACCGACGCTTTGACGCCTATCCTCAGTTCGGAAATCCCAACTACCCGGACGGCGGCGTGAACGCGTCAGCGCGAGACCTCACCGCTCTGGCGCAGAGCATTCTGGCGCGGGGCGAAACGAGCAGCGGCCGATTGCTGTCCGCCGCATCGTTCGACGAGATGCTGAAGCCACAACTGCCCGCCAGCATCGATGAACGGCAGCGCTTCTTCTGGCGGGATCGCAACGGCCTCACCGGCCACGCGGGTTCGGACCAGGGCGTCTACACCAGCCTCTATTTCGATACGGCGAAGGGGGACGCCATCGTCGTCCTGATGAACCGCACGCCCGATCTCCAAACCGAGGAAGCGATGGCCCGCCTCTTCGATCGCATCAGCCGGGATTTGCTGCGTCGGTGAAACTCCCGCTTCGCTCAGTTCGGCGATGTCGCCAAAGGGGCCTAGACGGGGGCCGAACCCATCGTCTCCGGCGAGTAGGGGCTGCGGGACATGAGGATCGCGGAGGCGATTTACCGGTCTGCAAGGAAAAGCAAACAACGAGCGGGCGAATACGCTGCCCCGGTTTCTTGCCGTCATAGGTCATTGCGGTTTCACGGCCTTCGGCAACTCATTCATGTCCATTATCTGCGCTCCAGTGATGACCACCCGCCGATAAGCTAAATCTCCCGTGGCCTTTGAGAAGCCAACGAAGGCGAGCTCCGCTGAATCTTGGCCGCAGCGCACGAGCGGAGCGGACGAGACGTGCAGAGGCGACAGGATGTTCGTGACCGCTGTTTCGTGACCGGGCGCGATGTTTGCGCCTTTGATCAATGTGATCTTTGGTCCCGTCGCGCGGTCATTTTGCATTTCGACGACCACCTCGCCCTTCGGGCAAACGGCCGAGACACGATAGACAGCAATCTCCGGCCGCCGGAAATGTCCTGCAGATTGCGCCGATGCGGAGCTAAAGGCGGCTGCGCCCCATAATATGACTATAGCCGGCGATAGCTTCACCATGAACCGTCCCAAAAGTCGGCGCTGCCAATCGGACTGATTACACCCGGCACCTGGATATCCCGGTCATCCCCTCGATACTCATAGTTGATGCCATTGTTGATCACGTATTGACGCAGCAGGTCAGGATAGTCGGTTTCGGCCTCGCGATTATCGTATGTTTGCCAATCTGCGGCGGACGGAAATTTCTCCCAAGGCGCGAGATCTGGATGGTTGTGTACGATACCGACGATCTTGTTTACCGGAACAGTGATGTCGAAGCTTCCGCCGTCTGGAGGGAGTTGGACAGGGGTAGTGTTCATCACATTACCAGCGGCGGTTACATAGAGAATGCTGACGTACTCGTTCCCATCGACGGAAGCGGTTTCGATCAGTTGGGCGGCGATGGCGGCCCTTAGGTCGATAGCCGCTTCCCACTCCTGTTCGGTGACGGGATACTTCTTCAGCGCGCCTCGGAACGGACCTGCCCCAGAGCCAGGATATGGGGGTAAGCAGGGTCGCCGGCCGTCGGGCCTCGAAAACGCCAATATGTGGTTGGCGCTTGACCAAGATCAGCGCGGACCACGACCTGAGAGACGAGGGTGTCGTTCGAAAGCGCCGCAGCGCCAAATTCACCGCGAAGACCCATTGTTGCTACCTTTAATTGCTTTTAGCCTTTCGAAGCAATCATTGCGCGAATTTCGGGCTCGGATTTCAAGCTCGGAAATGGGCGACAATTCCAATTGATGAAAAACAGGGCGAAATCTGGCGGCGGTCGATGGCGACGCCCAGTTCGATGGCGTGTTTCTAGTCTAGTCACCGCCTCGGCTTGGAGGCAGGTCACTGGAAGTTCCGCAACGAGCCGATAGCGCCCGCCCCACCAGTAGACTCCCGCTACCGATACTCCCGCCACTCCGGGACCCTTCCGCGAGACTCCGTAGACATTCCGCCCCCGCCCTCCGCCGACCACCCCGCCGCCCCGCCCAAATCCCCAACCCCCGCCCGCGATCCCGCCGTCACGGCTGGTTTCAGCCGCTTATCCCCACCTCCGCCCACGGAGCGACAATGGAGTCACCGTCGTCTCCGGCGCCGTCGCCGAAGTCACCGGGCGACGCGACGACGGATACTGAAGACAGGGGAGACATCATCATGACCCGACCACCGCCCCGCGACGCCCTGCGCCGTTCCGCCCGGCGCGCGGTTGATGTAGAGCAGGCGCCATGTCGATCGCCCCCGCTTCCCCGCCGTCCCAAGGCGCCCTGGTCCTGTTCTCCGGCGGTCAGGACTCCAGCGTCTGCCTCGCCTGGGCGCTTGAGCATTATGAGCGGGTCGAGACCGTGGGCTTCGACTATGGCCAGCGCCATTCGGTGGAGATGCAGGCCCGCCAGCAAGTGCGCACCCGCCTGATCGAGGCCTTCCCCCAGTGGGCCTCGCGTCTGGGCGAGGACCACGTGCTCGACATCCGCGGCTTTGGCGAGGTGGCGCAGAGCGCCCTGACCGCCGAGCGGGAGATCGAGATCAACGAGCGCGGCCTGCCGTCCACCTTCGTGCCGGGCCGCAATCTGGTGTTCCTGACCTACGCCGCCGCCCTCGCGGATCGCCGGGGCCTGCGGGCCTTGGTGGGCGGCATGTGCGAGACGGACTTTTCCGGCTATCCCGACTGCCGCCGCGACACGCTGGACGCCCTGCAGACGGCGCTGAACCTTGGCATGGACCGCGACTTCTCCATCGAGACGCCGCTGATGCGCCTGACCAAGGCCGAAACCTGGAGCTTGGCCAAGACCCTGGGCGGCGAGCCCCTGGTGCGGATCATCGTCGAGGACAGCCACACTTGCTATCGCGGCGAGCGCGGCGTGCTGCACGACTGGGGCCATGGCTGCGCCGCGTGCCCGGCCTGCGACCTGCGGGCCATGGGCTGGAACGCCTGGGTCGGCGACGGGCGGCCCAGCCTGTGACCTACAGCGTCAAGGAGATCTTCCTGACCCTGCAAGGGGAGGGCGGCCAGGCGGGCAAGGCGGCCGTGTTCTGCCGCTTTTCCGGCTGCAACCTGTGGACGGGGCGCGAGCAGGATCGGGCCAAGGCCGTCTGCACCTTCTGCGACACCGATTTCGTCGGGACCGACGGGGTGGGCGGCGGCAAGTTCGCCACGCCCGACGCCCTGGCCGATGCGGTGGCGGCCGCCTGGACCGGCGGGCTGGACGACCGGCTGGTGGTCATCACCGGCGGCGAGCCGATGCTGCAGCTCGATACGCCCCTGATCGACGCCCTGCACGCGCGGGGCTTCATGATCGCGGTGGAGACCAACGGCACCCTGCCGGCGCCCGAGGGGATCGACTGGATCTGCGTCAGCCCCAAGGCCGACGCCCCCGTGGTCCAGACCCGGGGCCAGGAGCTGAAGCTGGTGTATCCCCAGCCGCTGGCCGACCCCGCGCGGTTCGCGGACCTGGATTTCGAGCGCTTCTACCTCCAGCCCATGGACGGGCCGGACCAGCTTGAGAACACGCAAAAGGCCGTGGCCTATTGCCTTTCACACCCCAAGTGGCGTTTAAGCGTCCAGACGCACAAATATCTGGGCCTGCCCTGAGGAGCGTGTTCGGTCGTTTCGCCGAGTACGTGCAGCCCTCCCAGGCCCCGCACACAAGTTTCGAGCCCATGACCGAGCCTGTCTTCGAAATCACGAAGGCCGCGACCTTCGACGCCGCCCACTACATCGAGCAAGGCCCCGCCGAGCATCGCTATCGGCGGCTGCACGGCCATTCCTTCAAGGTGGAGGCCAGCGTGAAGGGCGCCGCCCAGCCCGCCGGATGGGTCGAGGACCTCGACGTCCTCGACAAGGCCTTGAAAGGCGTGGCCGAGGAGCTGGACCACGGCCTGCTCAACGATCACCCCGGCCTTGAGACGCCCACGCTGGAGCGCCTGTGCCTGCACTTCGCCGGCAAGCTCAAGCCCCGCTTCCCCGGCCTGTCCCGCATCGTCGTCTCCCGCCCCACCATCGGCGAGCGGTGCGAGCTGGCGCTGTAAGGCGGTCAAAATAACCCGCTCACCCCGGCGAAGGCCGGGGCCCAGGTGAAGCCCTGCTGGCTCACCGGATGAATCTGGGTCCCGGCCTTCGCCGGGATGAGCGGATGAGGGAAGGCCTCAGTTCTTCTCCCCATCCCCGGGGATGATAAGCTTGCCCGTCCCGACCACGGCCTTGCCGGCGACCTTGGCGGTTCCGCCGACCACCGCCGCGCCGGCGCCGACCACGGCCCCGCCCGCCGCCACGGCCAGGCAGCCTTGCAGGACCAGCGCGCTGGCGATCACGGCCGACAGGGCGGCCAGACGATAGGGATGCATGGGACGAGCTCCGACTTGAGGCCTCCAGCCTACACGCCGGTTCTCAACGGAAGATTTCAGCGGATGGTCCGTGCGTGCTTCGAGACGCGCTTATGCGCTCCTCAGCATGACGAAGCTAATATGCCAACTGAACCCGTCATCCTGAGGAGGCCCCTTCGACGCCGCCTGCGGCGTCGCTCAGAATAAACTCAGGCCGTCTCGAAGGACGCAGGGTCTCAATACAGCTCGTCGTCCGACAGCTGGTCGGTCTCGCGGCGCTTGGGGCCGGTGTAGTTGGGGTCGTCGCGGCGGCGGCGGTCCGGGCCGAAATAGTCGGACGAGCGGATGAACGGCCGGGCCTGCTCGATGACCAGGCCGATACGGTGGATCACGCTGCGGGCGGTCACCGGCTTGGCCAGGAACTCGTTGACCCCGGCGTCGCGGGCTTCCTTCACCTTGCGGGGCGTGGAGTGGCCCGTGACCATGATGATCGGCACCAGCTGGTTGGGGCTGTCGGGGCTGTTGCGCAGGAGGTTGCAGAAGTCGATGCCGTCGATCGGCGCCATGGTCAGGTCGGTGATGACGATGTCGATGGCGTTGCGGCGCATGACCTCGAAGGCCTCGCCCCCGTCCAGCGCCTCATAGACCTGGCGCACGCCGATCGCCCGGAGAATCTCCGTCAGCAGGAGCAGCATGTTCTGGTTGTCATCAACCAGAAGAACTTTCAGGAAATCGAACCGCACGACCGGAATGTTGCCCCTGTGTCCGCTCACACGAGGGCAATCCTGCCTTCGGCGCGCAGGCTCCATAATGGCCTAAAACCTTGGCGGTCAACGCGAAAAACGGCGTTAGGCTTAACTGTGGGAAGGATTGAGCTGTTCGCTTCCAGCTTTTGCGGCCGATTCACCAGCCCTGCGAAGAGGGGCGAAGGTCACCCTCCGCCCCCTCCGTCAGGCCTAGAACTTGCGCGTGACGCTGGCCACCACCACCCGGCGAACGCCGAAGAAGCAGTTGGCCGTGCTGTAGCACCGCGCCACATATTCCTTGTCGAACAGGTTCGACGCGGTGACCGCCAGGCGCCAGTCGTTCAGGTCGTAATGGACGCTGGCGTCGAACAGGGTGACCGACGGGTTGATGAACACCACCGGCTGATAGCTGGCCGCCAGATTGCCCGCCGTGTCGCTGGTGTAGCGGACGCCGAAGCTGCCCCCCAGGCCGCGGAAGGCGCCGTCCTGGAAGGTGTAGTCCGCCAGGGCCGAGATCTTGTGCTTGGGCACCACCGGCAGGCGGTTGCCCAGGTCCGGGCCGTTGCTGCGGGTCACCTCGCTGTCGGTGTAGCTGTACGAAGCGTTGAGGCTGAGCCGTTCGTTGAAGCGGGCCACGGCCTCCAGCTCGACGCCTTTGACCTCGACCTCGCCGGTCTGGATGTTGAAGCTCTGGCCCGCGCCGTTGGCCGGGTCAGGGGTCAGGACGTTCTGCTGGGTCAGCTTGTAGACCGCCGCCGTGGCGAACAGCTGGCGGGTGTCGCTGCGCTGTTCGAACTTGATCCCGCCCTCGATCTGCTCGCCCGTGGTGGGGTCGAACGGGCTGCCGCCGCGGTCGGTCCCGGCCACCGGCTGGAACGACTTGGAATAGGCCGCATAGGGGATCAGGCCCGGCGCGATCTCGTAGGACAGGCCCGCCCGGTAGGAAAACTCGGCGTCGTCCACCTTGCCGCCCGTGGCCCGGTCCTTGGTCTCGACCCAGTCATGGCGCAGCGACAGGTTGACCATCAGCTTGCCGGCCTTGATCTGGTCCAGGGCGTAGAGCCCCGCCTGGGTCTGCAGTTGGTCCGAGAATGTCACCGGGGGCAGGGCCGGGATGGCCAGGCCGTAGACCGGTTGGAACAGGTCGATGCTGGGAATGCCGAAGCCGAACGCGCTTGAGCCGACGTAGTCATAGCGGCGGTAATCGACCCCGCCCACGAACTGGTGCGTCAGGCCGCCGGTGGTCATCGTGCCGTTCAGGCGGGTGTCGACCGCGAACACGTCCACGTCCTCGGCGAACGAGAAGCTGTAGCGGTTGACCGTGCGGTAGTCGTCCGGCACGCCGTCGAAGTTGTTGTCGACCAGCCCGTTGCCGCCGACCCCGCGCTGGTCGCCGTCCAGGTGGCTGAACTTCAGGTTCTGGCTGAGCGTCAGGGTGTCGCTCAGCTTGTGCTCGGCGTCGTAGCCGATCCCATAATGCTCACGCTTGAAGCGGTTGTAGCTGGTCTCGCCCAGATTGATCGTCGAGCTGACCTCGCCCAGCGGGTTGGGCAGCAGCACGCCGTAAGCCGGCAGGAAGCCGCCGCCGTCGCCGGTCACCTCGTCGTCCTGATAGTAGGACAGCAGGGTGATGCGCGTGGCGTCCGTGGGGCGGAAGGTCAGGGCGGGGGCCACGTAAACGCGGTCGGAGTCGACGCCCCGCGTCTGGGTGCCCTTGCTGCGCACCAGGGCGGTCAGGCGGCCCGAGACCGTGTCGCTGAGCGGGCCAGTGAGGTCGAGGTTGCCCTGAAGATGGTCACGGTTGCCGGCCTGAACCTCGATCTCGCCGCCGAACGTGTCCTGCGGGCGGCGGCTGGTCAGGTTGACGATGCCCCCGGGCGGCGTGGTGCCGTACAGGGCCGAGGAGGGGCCCTTAAGGATCTCCACCGACTCCGAGCCGTACAGGTCCAGGCCCGTGTTGGTGATCGAGCCGATCGCCGACTGCAGGCCGTCGATGTACTGAACCGGGTTGAAGCCACGCAGGGTCAGCCAGTCGACCCGTTCGTCGGGGCCGTAGTTCTCGCCCGTGACGCCGGCCACGTAGCGGGCCGTCTGGCTCAGATTGTTCCAATCCAGCAGGTCGATCTGGTCGCGGCTGATCACCGTCACCGACTGCGGCGTCTCGACCAGCGGCACCGGGCTCTTGTTGGCCGCCAGACCGCCCGTGGAGACGTAGTCGGGCGCGGTGACGATCAGGGCGTCGACGTCGGTCTGGGCGTTGGCGGCCCCTGCGATGAGAGCGGCTGCGCCCGCCGTGGCGAGCAGGCCGATGAGCTTGGTCAAGTCAGTACTCCGGGAAGTTTCGGGGAGAAGTGCAGCTATCGCCGCCGGAAGATGAAGGCCCAGACCACCACGGCGATCGGGGCGAAGAGGGCGATCCATGAGGTCCAGTCGCCGGGGCCGTCGGCCACCAGGGCGGCGACCAGCCCGACCATGCTGATCAGAGCGATGACCAGCGGGACCGTGTAGGCGTTGAGGGTCGAGGGGCGCTTGGTCATTCGGCGGGCGCTATCCGAGCCAGGACCGTGCCGCCGCTCTGCAGTTCGGCTAGCCGCTGCTCCACCGGCGCGCGCCGGCGGCCCAGCCACAGATAGACCCCGCTGCCCAGCACGATGATGGTCAGCACGTCGAGGATGGCCCAGAGGATCTTCAGCGGCAGGCCGCCATAGTCGCCAAAATGCAGCGGCTGCGACAGCAGCAGGGCCTGGGCGTACCAGGGCATGGACCGCATCGCCGTCAGCTCGCCGGTCTTGGCGTCCACCAGTCCAGGCGTCAGCAGTTTCTTGGTCAGGGGCGTGTCGCCCTGCAGGAAGACCGCATAGTGGTGCTTGGACGAGAAGAAGCCGCCGGGGAAGGCGATGAACTGCACCCGCATGCCGGGGGCCGCGGCCTTCACCGTTTCGACCGCCTGGTGCACCGAAGCCATCTTGCCCGGCTGCGGCGGGGGCTGGTCCTTGTAAGGCGCGGTCATCTCGGCGAGTTGGCCTATCTGCCATAGCTGGATGATCGGGGTGGACAGGGTGTTGATCACCCCCGTCAGCCCCACGACGCTGACCCAGGCCAGGGTCACGATGCCCAGCAGGTTGTGATAGTCGAGCCACTTCAGCCGCGTCGACCGACCGGTGCGCACCGTGCCGAACGCCAGCTTGCGCATGAACGGGCCGTAGACCACCACGCCCGACACCACGGATGCGAAAAACAGCAGTCCCATGAAGCCCAGGAACAGCATCCCGGGCAGGCCCGCGAACATGTCCACGTGAAGGCGCAGGATCACCGCCATCACGCCTTCCTCGTTGATGAACCCCAGGTGCTCGCCCGTGCGGCGATCCAGGGTTTGCAGCTTCATCTGGGATTCGGGGGCGTCAGGGCGCGGGCCGGTGGTGACGTTGGTCGCGGGGCGATCCTCGTCGAAGCTCATGAACAGCGGGACCTCGCCCGGCCGCTTTTCCAGCGCCAGGGCGATCAGCTCGTCCAGGGTCTTCATCTGTGACTGATCGGGGATCGCCTCGACCTTCACACCCTCGCCCAGGGCCTTGTCGATCTCCTCATGGAAGATCAGCGGCAAGCCGGTGACGCACAGCATCAGCAGGAAGGCCGTGCAGACAAGGCTGGTCCACTTGTGAACCAGGTACCAGGCGCGGATCGTCTGCGGCTTCATGCTCAACGGTGCGATTGAAAGTTAGTCGCAGCTTCTAGGGGGCGCGGGCCGTATTGGCAATGCCAAGCCGGAATAGGCCGAGCCTAGAAGCGTCCGGTCGAGCCTGGGACAAAAGCGCCGCCGCCCGTCTGGGCGCGATGACGCAGGAAGGCGTCGGCCAGGACGCAGGCGGTCATGGCCTCGACCACCGGAACGCCGCGAATGCCGACACACGGGTCGTGGCGTCCCTTGGTGCGCAGATCGACTTCCTCGCCCGCCTCGGTCACCGCCTGGCGCGGTGTGAGGATGGAGGAGGTGGGCTTGAACGCCACGCGCGCCACCACCGGCTGGCCGGTGGAGATGCCGCCTAGAACGCCGCCGGCATTGTTGGCCAGGAACTCGATCTGGCCGTCCTTCATCCGCATCTCGTCGGCGTTTTCCTCGCCGGTGAAGGCGGCGGAGGCGAAGCCCGCCCCGATCTCCACGCCCTTGGCGGCGTTGATCGACATCAGGGCGGCGGCCAGTTCGCTATCGAGCTTGCCATAGATCGGCGCGCCCCAGCCGGCGGGTACGCCCGTCGCCTCGACCTCGACGATGGCGCCCGTGGATGAGCCGGCCTTGCGGATCGTCTCCAGATGCTCCTCCCACACCGGCACGATGGCGGCGTCAGGGGACCAGAAGGAGTTGTTGTCGACCTCGGCCCAGTCGAACCGCGAACGGTCGATGGCGTGCGGGCCGATCTGCACCAGACAGGCGCGGATGGTCACGCCGTCGAGAATCTTGCGCGCCACGGCGCCCGCCGCCACCCGGGCCGCGGTTTCGCGGGCCGAGGAACGGCCGCCGCCGCGATAGTCGCGTACGCCGTACTTGGCGAAATAGGCGTAGTCGGCATGGCCGGGACGGAAGGCCTGGGCGATTTCCGAATAGTCCTTGGACCGCTGGTCGGTGTTCTCGATCAGCAGGCTGATCGGCGTGCCCGTGGTCACCTGGCCGTTGGTGCGGTCGTCCTCGAACACGCCGGACAGGATCTTCACCTCGTCCGGTTCGCGGCGCTGGGTGACGAACTTGCCCTGGCCGGGCTTGCGCTTGTCGAGCCAGACCTGGATCTCGGACGCGGTCAGGCCGATCCCGGCGGGCGCCCCGTCCACCACGCAGCCCAACGCCGGCCCATGGCTTTCGCCCCAGGTGGTGACGCGGAACAGGTGGCCGAAGGTGTTGTGCGACATGGCCGCGCTTTTAGCCCATGGGGGGCGGGGCGCAAACCTAGGCCTTCTGGATGCGCGAGGAGCCGGGCTCCAAGGCCAGCTTGACGCGGCTGCGCAGGGTGCCGCCCGGCGTGGATACGCGGTCCAGCGCCTTGAACTCGGTGATCCAGCTGCGTTCGGTCACGTCACAGATCGCATAACCGCGCTGGCTGCTGGTGAACTTCAGTTGCGGATTGACGGCCATGATCTTCATCATGTCCTCGCGCTCGTCGGCGCCGTCGCCGCTGGAGGTGATCGAGGTGGTCAGGAATTCGGCGGCGATCGGGTCGCCCACCATGTTGCGGCCGTCCAGATAGAGTTCGCCGGCGAAGTTCTGGTGCTCGTCGCCCGTCAGGACGACCGGGTTGCCGATCTTGCGCTTGCGCAGGGCGCTCAGCAGGCGGTTGCGCGGGTTGCGGTATCCGGCCCAGCTGTCGGAGTTCACCGCATAGAGCGCCGGGTCCGGCATGCGATCCAGATCCATGACCATGATCTGCTGCGCCAGGACGTTCCAGCGCGCCTGCGAGGCCGACAGACCGTCCAGAAGCCATGCCTCCTGCCGCAGGCCCATCACCTGGGCGGCCGGATTTTCCAGCTCGTCGCACACCTTGCCCCAGCCGTCGTTGCAGGGCTGGTCGGTGCGGTACTGGCGGGTGTCGAGCAGGTTCAGCTCCAGCAGGCGGCCATAGGACGCGCGGCGGAAGATCTGGATTTCGGTCCCGCGGGGCAGGGCGCCGCGCCGCACCGGCATGTTCTCGTACCAGGCCTGGACCGCCATCTGCCGGCGCAGGTTGAAGATCGCCGGCTCTGTGCCGTCCTGATCGATGTCGGCGACCCAATTGTTGTCCGTCTCGTGGTCGTCCCAGACCGAGAACCAGGCGGCGGAAGCGTGACTGGCCTGCAGGTCGGGGTCCAGCTTGTAGATCGCGTAGCGGCGGCGATAGTCGTCGAGGCTGTAGATTTCGTCCTGATTGTGCAGGCGGGCGGCCTTGGCGGTGCGGTCTTGCAGCGCCCGGCTGCGGCCCTCGTAGATGTAGTCGCCGTAGCAGAAGACGAAATCGACGTCCTCTTCCGACAGCTTGCGATGAGCGGTGTAGAAGCCGGACTCGTAGTCCTGACAGCCGGCGATGCCGAACCGTACCCGCTGGACAGGGGCGCCGGCGGCCGGCGTGGTCTTGGCGCGGCCCACCGGACTGCGTTCCCCGCCGACCGTGAAACGATAGAAATAGGGGCGCGCCGGTTCAAGGCCGCCGACCTCCGCATGCACCGAGTGACCCAGTTCCGGTCGCGCGATGTCCTTGCCGCTGCGGATGATGTTGCGGAACCCCTCGTCCGCGGCGACCTCCCAGTCCACCTCGACGATGCGGGCCGGCATACCGTAGCCGATCTCCAGCGGGCGAGGCGCCAGGCGCGTCCAGATCACGAAGCCGTCGGGGGCGGGGTCGCCCGCCGCCACGCCGAGCGAGAAGGGATAGCCGCCGATCTTCGGCTGCGCCCAGGCCGGGCCGGCGCTCAGCACCAGACCGCCAGCCAAACCCTGAAGCAGCAGACGGCGCGAGGGGCGGTCACGTAGGTCGAGAAGCGGGGACATGGCGAACTCCAGCACGGGGAGGTTCGCGATACTCCGACGCTATGACAGTTTTGCTGGCTTAAGCCGCCCAGGCCGCCGTGAAGCGCTTCAGTAGCATTCGTGCCGGGCTTTCGGCGCGTTCGGGCGCGCGCTCGACGCGCAGGAACAGATCGCCCTGGGGATGATCGCCCCGAGCGGGCAAGCCTTGGCCGGAGACCCGGATCAGGCCGCGCTCGGCCGCCTTCTGGGTGATCCAGACGCTGCGACGGCCAACCGGCGTGTCGATCACCGCGCGGCCGCCATCTGCCAGCACCTGCGGATCGATGGCGGCGGTGAGCCAAAGGTCGTCGCCGCGCACGAGCGTTTCGGCGTCGCCGCTGATGCTGACCGACAGGACCAGGCCATCGACACGGATGCGGTCATCCTCGCGCAGGCCCGCGGGCAGGGTGATGCGCAGGCGGCGGCCTTCGCTGTCGATCTCCACCTGGCCGCCTTCGACCGCGATCAGGGGAGTGATGGTCACGCCGGTGGCGGGAGGCGCGGCGGCCTCTTGCACGGCCGGCGGGAAGGCGATGGGAGACGCCAGTTCGGTCTGTAGCACGCGATGCGCGGCCAGCATGTCGCGGAACAGAGCGGGGCTGCCTCCGGGCCGGTCCGGGTGGGCGCGCTTGGCCGCTTCCCGGAAGGCTTTTCGGAGCGTCTGGGCGTCAGCCCCGCGCTCCACGCCCAGAAGGGCGCGGGCGGTGGCGGCGGTCATGACGGCGCGAGTAGTCACCGAGGGAGCCTCGGCTGTTTTGGTCAATTTCCTGTTAAGGCTGATTAGAAAGCCAAGGCGCGCTATAGGGCGGGCATGAGCGATCAGCCCCTCATCCCGCCCAGCCCTTCCGAGGACGAATACGTCCGCCAGGTGACCAGCGCAGAGCCCCTGCCGCTGTTGCCCGAAGCCGACCCCTACGCCCTGTTCGCCGAATGGTTCAGGGCGGCCGACAAGTCCGAGCCCAACGATCCCAACGCCATGGCCCTGGCGACGGCCGACGCGGACGGCCTGCCGGACCTGCGCATGGTTCTGCTCAAGGGTTTCGACGCCGAGGGTTTTGTCTTCTACACCAACCTTGAAAGCGCCAAGGGGCGTGAGTTGGCGGCCAATCCGAAAGCGGCCCTGCTGTTTCACTGGAAGTCGTTGCGCCGACAGGTCCGCGTGCGCGGTCTTGTGGATTCGGTGACCGACGCCGAGGCTGACGCCTATTTCGCCACTCGCGCTCGCCCCAGCCAGCTGGGCGCCTGGGCGTCGGACCAGTCGCGGACCCTGCCGGATCGTTTCGCCCTGGAAAAGCGCGTGGCCGAGGTCGGCCTGCGTTTCGGCCTGGGCAAGGTGAGCCGCCCGCCGCACTGGTCGGGTTTCCGCATCAAGCCGATCGCCATCGAATTCTGGCGTGATCGTCCGTTCCGCCTGCATGAGCGCCTGGTGTTTGAGCGGGACGCGCCTGATGCGGCCTGGAGCACCCGGCGGCTCTATCCATGACCACGCCTTCGGAGCTGGCCCACGAAGCCGACATCGCCACGTGGTTCGGGGCCAAGGCAGAGCGGGTCATCGAGACCTCCTGCGCCCGCGTCTTCCTGCTGGGCGACAGCGCCTGGAAGGTGAAGCGTCCCGTCGATTTCGGCTTCCTGAACTATTCCACCCTCGAACTGCGGCGCTGGGCGCTTGAGCGCGAGCTGACGTTCAACCGCGCCGCGGCCTCGGACATCTATCGTTCGGTCACGCCGATCGTGCGTCTGGCCGATGGCTCGCTGGCCCTGGGCGGGGAGGGCGAGGTGGTCGAGCATGCGCTGGAGATGCGCCGCTTCGACGAGAACGCCGTGCTGGCCGCCCAGCCCTGGGCCGTGGACGATCTGGTCGAGGAGAGCCTGGGCCGCACTATCGCCGCCTTCCACCTGGGTTCGGCCCTGAGGCCCAACGGCGGCGGCGTGGGAGCGCTGGGCTACACCATCCGCTCCAATGCCGGTCTGCTGACCGGGCTTGGCCCGCGCCTGGGCGAGACGGCTGTCGCCCGCCTGGTGGCCGAGACCGACCGCGCTTTCGCCGCCCAGGCCGACCTGCTGAACGCCCGCGCTGGCCAGGGCTTCGCCCGCCACTGCCACGGGGACCTGCACCTGGGAAATATCTTGCTGGAGAACGGGCGGCCGATCCTGTTCGACTGCATCGAGTTCAATGACGTGCTGTCGGACATCGACGTGCAGTACGACTTGGCCTTCCTGCTGATGGACCTGGATTTCCGTCGGCGACGTGACGCGGCCAACCGGGTGCTGAACGCCTATCTGGACGAGGCCGCCCGCAGCTTTGGCGATGGCCTGTTCCACGGCTTGGCCGCCCTGCCGCTGATGCTGTCGGTCCGCGCCGCGGTCCGCTGCCACGTCCAGGCCTATAGCGGCGATGACGAGGCGGCCCGGGCCTATCTGGCCGCCGCCCTGGCGCATCTGGAGCCCAAGCGCACCGGTTTGTTCGCCGTGGGCGGCCTGTCGGGTTCGGGCAAGTCCACCTTCGCCCGCGCCGCCGCGCCTGGCCTGGGCGGCGCGCCGGGCGCCGTGGTCCTGCGCTCCGACGAACTGCGCAAGCGCCTGTGGGGCGCCGCCCCGCTGGAGAAGTTGCCGGCCGAGGCCTACACGCCCGAATTTGGCCTGAAGGTCTATGCCCGCCTGTTCGAGGAGGCGGCGCTTGTCCTGGCGGCCGGTCGCTCGGTCGTGCTCGACGCCGTGTTCCTCAAGCCCGAGGAGCGCCAGCAGGCCGCCGATCTCGCGGCCCGCGCCGGCGTGCCGTTCCAAGGCGTCTGGTTGCAGGCCCCCGCCGAGCTGCTGCGCCAGCGGGTGGACGCCCGGACGGGCGACGCCTCCGACGCGGACGTAAAAGTGCTGGAGGCTCAGCTGACCCGCGATCCGGGCGCGCTGGACGGCTGGCGTCGCATACAGTCGGACGCCGCCTTCGAAGGCGAGGCCAAGGCCCTGGCGGAGATGCTGCGCTAGCGCATCATTGCATTTGCGCCGCACCGATTGCGCACCGCACAATCCGCCGTTACCGTTCGACTAAACAACGATAACACGAGGAAATGTCGATGCTTGGGCTGATGCAGCATGGGTCTTTGACGGTCGACAAGATCGTCGAGCACGCTGGTCGTTGGCATGCCGACCGCGAGGTCGTGACCCGCTCCGTCGAAGGTCCGATCGTCCGCACGACCTATGGCCAGATCGTCCCACGCGCCAAGCGCCTGTCCAGCGCGCTGATCTCTCTGGGGATCAAGCCGGGTGAGCGCGTCGCCACCTTGGCGTGGAACACCGCCCGTCATATCGAGGCCTGGTACGCGGTGATGGGGATCGGCGCCGTCTGCCACACCCTGAACCCGCGCCTGTTTCCCGAGCAGATCGCCTGGATCGCCAACCACGCCGAAGACCGGATCATCTTCACCGACCTGACCTTCCTGCCGATCCTGCAGGCCATTCTGCCCAAGCTGCCGATGGTCGAGCATGTGATCGTCATGACCGACCGCGCCCATATGCCGGCGTTGGATTTCAAGTCGGTGCTCTGCTTCGAGGAACTGGCCGAGGCCGGCTCCACCGACGTGCGCTGGGGCGGCTTCGACGAGGAGACCGCCTGCGGCCTCTGCTACACTTCCGGCACGACGGGCGATCCCAAAGGCGTGCTCTATTCGCACCGCTCAAACTACCTGCACACCCTGCTGACCCTGCAGACCGACGTCATGGGTCTGTCGGCGCGCGACACCATCCTGCCGGTGGTGCCGATGTTCCACGCCAACGCCTGGGGCACGGCCTTCTCCGCGCCGGGCGTCGGTTCGAAGATGGTCATGCCGGGCGCCCGCATGGACGGCGAGGCGATCTACGAACTGCTGGAAACCGAAGGGGTCAGCTTCTCGGCCGCCGTGCCGACCGTCTGGCAGATGCTGCTGCAGCACATGCAGGCCAACAACCTGAAGCCCTCGACCCTCAAGCGCGTGGTGATCGGCGGCTCGGCCTGTCCGGAAAGCATCATCCGCGCCTTCCATGACGACTACGGCGTAGAGGTGATCCACGCCTGGGGCATGACCGAGACCTCGCCGCTGGGCACGCTTGGCTCCATGAACGCCAAGGTCGCGGCCCTGCCGTTCGACGAGCAGATCCCCTATCGCCTCAAGCAGGGCCGTGTGCCGCTGGGCGTCGATCTGAAGCTGGTGGACGACCAGGGCAACCGCCTGCCGCACGACGGCCACACCTTCGGCCGCCTGATGATCAACGGGCCGATCATCGTCAAAGGCTACTTCAAGGGCCAGGGCGAGGTGCTGGACGACGAGGGCTTCTTCGACACTGGCGACGTGGCCACCATCTGCCCCCAGGGCTTCATGCAGATCACCGACCGCGCCAAGGACGTCATCAAGTCCGGCGGCGAGTGGATCAGCTCCATCGATATCGAGAACTTCGCCGTGGGCCACCCGACGGCGGCCCTGACCGCCGTGATCGGCGTCGCTCACCCCAAGTGGGACGAGCGTCCCCTGCTGCTGGTCAAGCTGAAGGAAGGCGAGACCGCCAACAAGGAGGACTATCTGTCCTTCCTGGAAGGCAAGATCGCCAAGTGGTGGATGCCCGACGACGTGGTCTTCGTGGACGACATCCCTCTCGGCGCCACGGGCAAGATCGACAAGAAGCGCATCCGCGAGACGTTCAAGGATTACGTCCTGCCCTCGCAGAGCAAGGTGACGGCCTGAGCCTCGGCCGTCAGGCCAGGCGCAGCGTCGCCTCAACGCCTGGCGGCCCGTCGCTGATCACGCGGCCTTCGTCCACCAGCTGCACGACGTGGCCGAGCAGGGAATGGGCGGCCGCCGGATGCAGGCGGGGATCCACTGCGGCGTAGAGCACCGGCACCATGGCCCGGATCGTTGTCGGCCCCTGCGCGAGGGACGCCAGCACCTGCGCCTCCCGCGCCTTGCGGTGGGCGATGTAGGCCTCGATGAAGGGCTGCGGCTCGGTGATCGGCGGGCCGTGGGTCGGCCACAGGGTCGAGAAGCCCCGGGCCTTCACCCGTTCCAGGCTGGCGAAGTAGTCGGCCATGTTTCCGTCGGGCGGGCTGATGACCGTGGTCGACCAGCCCATGATGTGGTCGCCGCTGAACAGGGCGTTCTCTTGCCTAAGGGCATAGGCCACATGGTTGGAGGTGTGGCCCGGCGTCGGCACGGCCTCCAGAGTCCAGCCTGGTCCGTCGAATAGCTCGCCGTCCCTGACCTCGAAATCGGGGCGGAAGGCCTCGTCGTGATCGTCGTCGAAGCCCGCCGCCTGCGTCACGGTGCGGCGCGAGCGGCCCCAGACTCTCGCCCCGGTCGCCGCAGATAGGGCCGCGGCCAGCGGCGAATGGTCGGCGTGGTCGTGAGTGACCAGGATGTGCGTCACCCGCTCGTCGCCGATGGCGGCCAGCAAGGCGTCCAGATGCGCGGGCAGGTCGGGACCGGGATCAATCACCGCCACCTCGCCTTGGCCGACGATGTATGTGCCGGTGCCCAGATAGGTGAACGGTCCGGGATTGTCGGCGATCACCCGCCGTATCAGGGGCGAGACCCAATCGCAGCGGCCGTACTGGAACTCGAGGTCGCGAACGAAAGGGATCACGGGCGGGGCCTTTATCTCGGCAGGACGCCCGAAAGATCGTAGCCCGCGGCCTCGCCCAGGCCCACCAGCTCCTCGCGGCTGCTGGCGCCCGAAAGCGCTTGGCCCAGGGACCAGCTGACGATCGAGCGGGTGCCCGAACGGCAGAACAGGAGGACGGGGCCGGGAGCTTCCTCCACCGCCTCGCGGACGGCTTCCACCTGGTCCGGCGTCGGCATGCCGCGCACCGGGATATAGATGTAGGACAGGCCGGCTTCCTCGGCGGCGGCGGCGATGTCGGCGCCGTCCGGCTGGGTGGGGTCTTCGCCGTCAGGACGGTTGTTGATGATCAGCACGAAGCCCTGGGCGGCGGCGGCGGCCACGTCTTCGGAGGTGATCTGCGGGCTGACCGAGATGGTGTCGGTCACACGTCGAAAGTTGCTCATGGTGCGGATCAGCTTTCGCGACGGGCGCGCATGAGGGCGCCTTTGGCCTTGAGGAAATAGTTCCCCAGCTTGCCCTTCTTGATCTCGACAGTGACGCCGTTCTTGAAGTTGCGGGTCGGGTCTGGGGAATCGGTCTGCTTCCAGACAGCGCCATCCTCAAGCTCGAAGTTCCAGGCCCCGCCCGGGCTTTGCCAGACGCGCTTGGCGATGGCGGTGATGGCCTCGATATCGCCCGTCTCAGAGGCTTGCTCGGACGCCGGCCCGTCCTTGTCCTGCTTTTCGGGCTTGTCGCCCCTGCTCTTGAACACCTGAGGCAGGGCGATGTTGAAGCCGAAGGCCGACCGCTGGGCCTTCTTGATCTCCTGCCGATCGACCACGACCACGTCCCCCGTGGCCTGAGCTGTCACAAGTTGCTCCGACGTCTTGTCGAAACAGGCCAGACGCTCGGTCGGATCACCAATCTTGCGGCAATCGGCAAGGGCGTCGAGGACGGCCGGACGGGCATCCAGGTTAACGGCGCCTGTTTGTGAGGCAGCGGGTGAGGCAGCAACCAGAACGGTTGCGGCGAGGGCCGAAAGTCCAAGCCGGCTCATGAGGACTCCTTGTTTTCCAAGGAATACCCCCGTCGGGCCTTGCGCCGCAACGCTCACGTCGGTCGTGATTGGGCGCTTGCAAGTGGTAGGGAAACGACGGTTGGTGAAACATTTCTGCAACAAGTCGTAAATTGCGGTGGAAATGGCGCAAACAGCAATTCCCAACCATCTCCGGCTTTGATGTAGTCCCGTCTCGGGGGATGAGTTGCGGGATTCTACGATAAATCCGAGACCCGTACCTTCCTCCATTTTTTGGGGGCACGCCGTTTAGTGCGGCTGCTGGAGGATAAGAATTTGATCAACAAGTCCACGCGTGAGCGCCTGCTCGCGTCTTCGATGATTTGCGGCGCGGCCTTCATGGCGATGTCTGCAACCACCGCCTACGCGCAAGATGACGTCGCGGTCGAAGAGATCGTCGTCACCGGTTCGCGCATTGCGCGTCCGGACCTGGTTTCGACCAGCCCCGTCGCCACCGTCGGCGAACAGGAACTGAAGCAGTCGGGTGTCGTGAACACCGAGAACCTGCTGAACACCCTGCCGCAAGCGGTTCCGGGCATCACCTCGACCGTGAACAACGGTTCGGGCGGCGCGGCTACCGTGAACCTGCGCGGCCTGGGCTCCAACCGCACCCTGGTGCTGGTTGACGGCAAGCGCCAGACACCGACGACCCAAGCGGGCACCGTCGACCTGAACCTGATCCCGCCGGCCCTGATCTCGCGCGTTGAAGTCGTCACCGGCGGCGCCTCGGCCGTTTACGGCTCGGACGCCATCGGCGGCGTCGTGAACTTCGTCCTGAAGAAGGACTTCGAAGGCTTCCAGTTCACCGCCGGCTATCAGAACACCGACGACCTGGACGCCCCGATCTATTCGGTCGACGCGACCATGGGCGCCTCGTTCGATGAGGGCAAAGGCAACGTCGTCCTGTCGCTCGGCTACAACGACCGTGAGCCGCTGACTCAAGGCAAGCGCGGCGGTCTGCTGTCGCAAGCCTACGGCGAACCGTCGGCCGCTCAGCGCGCCGCCGGCCTCACCGGCCTGGTTCCCTCGGGCTCGGGCTCGCAGGAAGACGGCACCGTCGGCGGTTTCGCCAGCGGCGCATTCGTGACCCTGCCGGGCGTGGCCAACAACGTGGCTAACCTGGGTCTGTTCACCAACACCGGCGGCGTGCGTCTCTACAACGCCGCGGCTGACACCTACAACTTCGCGCCGATCAACTACCTGCAGACCCCGCAGGAGCGTTACTCGGTCACGGCTCTGGGCAACTACGAGATCGCTCCGGGCATCGAAGCCTTCGCCAAGGGCAACTTCGTCTATTCGGCGGTCACGACCCAGCTGGCTGAAACGCCGGTCGGCTCGCGGATCTTCCGCTTCACGCTGGACAACAACCCGTTCATCAGCGCTGCGGGCAAGGCTGGTCTGAACACCTTGGGTTCGACCGCTTCCTATTCGATTCCGTCGAGCTCGCCCTGGGCTACTGGCACCTACACCGACGTCGACTCTGACGGCGACGGTATCTTCGACACCGTCACCGGCGTGTTCAACCGCCGCCTGACGGAAGTCGGCCCGCGTGTCAGCGAGTTCAACTTCTACGGCTTCCAGACTCAACTGGGCCTGCGGGGCGATCTGAACTTCATCAACGGTTCCTGGGAGACGTACATCCAGTACGGCAACACCCACGGCTCCAACTCGCTGCTCGGCGACACCAGCCTGCAACGTATCCAGCAGGGCCTGCTGCTGAACGCCACCGGCACGGGCTGCCTGGATCCGTCGAACGGCTGCGTCCCGGTCAACCTGTTCGGTCGCGGCAATATT
The DNA here is from genome assembly GCF_027474405.1 of Caulobacter sp. NIBR2454. Taxonomy (GTDB): domain Bacteria; phylum Pseudomonadota; class Alphaproteobacteria; order Caulobacterales; family Caulobacteraceae; genus Caulobacter. The sequence continues at coordinate 2,660,201 of NZ_CP114871.1, read as the reverse complement.
TCGGCCGCCGCGGCGAACTTCATCAAGACCCGCATCGAGTCCTCGCAGGACTACGAGCAACTGGTCGCGTCCGCGTTCTTCTCGGGCAACACCGACAACTTCTTCACCCTGCCGGCCGGCGGTATCGGCTTCGCTGTCGGTACTGAGTACCGGTACGAAGGCTTCGACTTCCGTCCGTCGCAGGATCTGGCCGTCGGCAACCTGACCGGCTTCAACGCTTCGCCGCCGGTCTCGGGTGACTTCGACACCTACGAGCTCTACGGCGAACTGCTGATCCCGGTCCTCAAGGACCTGCCCTTCGCTCAGTCGGTGAACCTGGAACTGGCCGGCCGTCTGTCGGACTACTCGTCGCAAGACAAGATCACCAAGACCTACAAGGTCGCTGGTGACTGGGAAATCTACGACGACCTGCGTCTGCGCGCGTCCTACAACCGCGCCGTTCGCGCGCCGTCGGTTGGTGAACTGTTCGCCCCGCAAGGCAACGGCTTCCCGACCTCGACCGACCCGTGCTCGGCTCCTGGCTTCGCCAACCTGTCGGCCGGTGTTGCGGCTCAACGTCGTCAAGCCTGCCTCAACGCTGGCGTTCCGGCGGCTGCGATCGGCGTGATCAACGCCAACCAGCAGACCCAAACGCTCACGGGCGGCAACCCGAACCTAGCTCCGGAAGTCGCCGACACCCTGACGATCGGCGCCGTCTATCAGCCGTCGTTCCTGCCGCGTCTGGCCATCACGGTCGACTGGTTCGACATCCAAATCGACGACCAAATCGCGTCGTTCGGTGGTTCGACCCAGAACGTGTTCAACATCTGCTACGGCGCGGCGGTCAACGGCAGCCCGACCTCGCCCTACTGCCAAGCGATCCGTCGTCTGGCCAACGGCTCGATCGACTTCGTGTCGCTGACCAACCAGAACGTCGCCTCCAACAAGGTGCAAGGTCTGGACGTCGGCGTCTCCTACCGCTTCGACCTGGCCGACCTGGGCCTGCCGGAAGTGGGCGGTATCGCGGTCAAGACGCTGTACACCAACACCTGGAAGTCGACCTTCCAGGCCGATGAGATCTCCACGCCGCTGAAGTGCGCCGATCGCTTCGGTCCGTCGTGCGGCAACCCGACGCCGCGCCACAAGGTCCGCACCTCGGTCAACTGGTCTTATGAGAACTACGGCCTGAACCTGGTGTGGAACTTCATCGATGACGTCTACGACGACAACGCCGCTGTGCGCGTCGTCGAGAAGATCGGCGTGAAGAACTACATCGACCTGTCGGCTGACTGGCGGGCCACGGACAGCGTCTCCTTCACGGGCGGCGTGCGTAACCTGACCCAAGAGAAGTACCCGATCCTGGGCGCTAACGCCTCGCCGTCGAACAATGGCTACCCCGCCACGTACGACGTCCTGGGCCGGATGTTCTTCATCAACGCCTCGCTCAAGTACTAAGAGCGTAGTTTCGAGAAAGGGCGGCGGGCTTTACAGCCCGCCGCCCGATCTTGAAAAGCAGCGTTCGCCCATTTTTGCCTCAGGCGACCTGTCAGCGTTCGGCGACCCTAGGTTGGGAATGCCTATTATGTGACCTAAATGCGACAGATGTGCTGTCGTATTAAGCTTCGCTATTCGACCTCCATTGACCCTTTCTTTGAGCGGCAGATAGTCGCCCGCATCGAAGCGCTCGCGTTTCGGTTCAACAGTAAGGGGAGCGGTCCCGCGCGTTGCGCCCGATCGCCGGAGGATTAATCTTGCAAAACCAAACCACACGTACACGCCTCCTGGCGTCGTCGATGATCTGTGGCGCGGCCTTCATGGCCCTGTCCGGCGCGGCGTACGCTCAGGACGAAGCGACGGTCGAAGAGATCGTCATCACCGGCTCGCGTATCGCGCGCCAGGACTATGTCGCCAACAGCCCCGTCTCGACCGTCACCTCGGAAGCCATCCAGGCCGCCGGCTCGACGACGACCGAAGACGTCCTGAACCGCCTGCCGCAGGTTGTTCCGGGCCTGACCGCCGCGTCCAACAACCCGTCTGACGGCACCGCCACCGTCGATCTGCGCGGCATTGGCCCGACGCGGACCCTGGTGCTGGTCAACGGCCGCCGCATGAACCCGTCGACCCGTTCGAACACGGTCGACCTGAACAACATCCCGACCGCCCTGATCGACCGCGTCGAAGTCGTCACCGGCGGCGCTTCGGCGGTGTACGGTTCGGACGCCCTGGCCGGTGTTGTGAACTTCGTGCTGAAGAACAACTTCGAAGGGGTCGAACTCTCCAGCCAGTACGGCATCAGCGAGTTCGGCGACGGCAAGACCTCGAACAGCTACATCCTGTTCGGCGCCAACTCGCCGGACGGCAAGGGCAACGTCACCGCCTACGCTTCGTACTATGACCGCGACCGCATCCTGCCCAACAGCGACCGTGCCTGGTCGCTGTCGTCGAACGCAGGCGGTTCGGGCACCGGCGAGCGCGGCGGTCTGAACGCCATCGGCACCAACCCGTTCGGCGGCTCCACCTCGAGCCCGGCCAACATCCGCTACGCGTTCAACGCCGACGGCACGCCGCGCGCGTTCAACAATGACTTCGGCCTTGGCCCGAGCAGCGACCGTTACGACTTCTCGCCGGTCAACAACCTGCTGTCGCCGGGTGAGCGCTTCAACGCCGCGGTCCTCGGCCGCTACGACATCACCGACAACCTCGAGTTCGTCGGCGAGTTCTTCTATTCGGACAGCCGCAACGCCGCGCAGCTGGCCCCGACGCCGGCGACCGGGATCCAGATCCCGTACAACAACGCCTTCGTCACCCCGGCCCTGGCCAGCCTGCTGGCCACGCGTCCGAACGGGACCGCGCCGATGTTCTTCGATCGCCGCATGACGGAAGTCGGCCCGCGGGTCGAAACGCGCGACTCCGACCTCTATCAGATCAACCTGGGTCTGAAGGCCGACCTGGGCAACGACTGGCGCGCTGAAGCCTTCTACAGCTATGGCCGCACCGAGTTCCGCGTCGGCGTCGAAAACGACGTCTCGCGCTCCAAGGTGCAGGCGGCCATCGCCGCCGGCGGCACGACCACCAGCTGCGCTCCGTCGTCGCTGGCGATCTTCGCCAACTGCGTGCCGCTCAACATGTTTGGCCAAGGCACGATCACGCCGCAGGCCGCTGAGTTCATCCGCATCAACTTCAGCGACCTGACCGTGTTCGAACGCAACACCGGTTCGGCCTTCGTGTCGGGTCCGCTGTTCAAGCTGCCGGCCGGCGACCTGTCGGTGGCCATCGGCGCCGAATGGCGTGAAGACAAGCTCGACTTCACCCCGGACGCGGCCAAGAACGCCGGCGACATCTTCGGCTTCAACGCCGAACGCGCCGTGGGCGGCTCCTCCAGCGTCGGCGAAATCTACGCCGAAGCCATGGTGCCGATCCTGTCGGGCGTGACCGGCGCCGAGTACCTGGGCCTGGAACTGGGCGGCCGCTACTCCGACTACTCGTCGGTGGGCAACGTCTACAGCTACAAGGTCGGCCTGGAATACAAGCCGATCGACCAGCTCCGCGTCCGCGGCATGTACCAGCGCGCCAGCCGCGCCCCGTCGGTGTTCGAACTGTTCCAGGCGGGCGACCAGGGCTTCCCGGCCGTGCTCGACCCCTGCACCACGGTCAACCCCGGCACGGGCGCCGCGCGCACCCTGTCGGCCGCGACCCGCACCTTCTGCACCACGCAGCTGGGCTTCGATCCGGTGACCACGGGCTTCGTCGCCCAGAACACCCAGACGGAATCGTTCTTCTTCGGCAATCCGAACCTGAGCGAAGAAAAGTCTGAAACCATCACCGCCGGCCTGGTGTGGCAGCCGACCTTCGTCCCGGGCCTGACCGCGACGATCGACTACTACGACATCAAGGTCGAGGACTACATCGGCACCCTCGAAGGCGGCGTGTCGGGCATCGTGAACGGCTGCTTCGCCAGCGGTTCGCTGACCTCGGACGCCTGCTTCAACGCCGGCATCGGCCAGCCGCTGATCTATCGTGACGCGGCCGGCGCCCTGAAGGCCCGTGCTCCGCTCGGCAACGTGTCGGCTCTGCGCACCAAGGGCGTCGACTTCGCGGTCAACTACGGCTGGAACGTGCCGTGGGCTGGCGGCATGTGGGGCGATAAGCTGAACGTCGATGTGAACGTGACCTACCTGGACAGCTACACGCTGGACGGCGTTCAGTACAAAGGCACGATCGGCGCCTACAACATCTCGGCCGCGCTGCCGGAATGGAAGGCCTCCATGCGTCTGGGCTACGATCTGGGCCCGGTCCGCGTGTCGTACACCGGCACCTTCATCGACTCGATGGATAACCAGGGCAACATCCCGGACTTCGAGGATGGCGGCTATGTCGGCACCGACAGCTTCTTCTACCACGACGTCTCGGCTCGCTGGGCCGTGACCGACAACGTCGAACTGTTCGGCGGCGTGCGGAACCTGTCGGACGAAACTCCGCCGGTGTTCGACAACGCCCCGGACGGCAACACCGACCCGAACACCTACGACATCATCGGGCGGAACTACTTCGTCGGCGCCAAGCTGCGCTTCTAAGACGGGCTGACCGCAAGGTCGGTTTTGGGCGGCGGATCTTCGGATCCGCCGCCTTTTTATTTGCCGAAGGCTCGTTGCGCTCGATGGCGATATTCAGCGCAAGATCAGTCAAGTGCTTCAAATATATGACTAAATGTGTCGCCAATGCCGTGTACCGGCGCTGGTGAAGGTCTTAGCCCTCCCTGCAGGGTAGGCGTTCCGCGCCTGTCCCTTCGTGCTTCGGCGGGGCCTCGTGCTCCGCCTCAACAGGGGAGCGGCCCGGGCGACCGGCCGCCGGAGGGATCAAGAACTTGCAACACAACACCATGCGCACGCGCCTTTTGGCGTCGTCGATGATCTGCGCCGTCGCGGCCCTCTCGGCCCCGGCCTTCGCCCAGGACGCCACGGTCGAGGAGGTGATCATCACCGGCTCGCGGATCGCGCGTCAGGACTATATCGCCAACAGCCCGGTCTCGACGGTCACCGCCGAAGCCATCCAGGCCGTCGGCTCGACCACGACCGAGGAATTCCTCAACCGCCTGCCGCAGGTGGTGCCGGGCCTGTCCGCCGCCTCCAATAACCCGTCCGACGGCACCGCCACGGTCGATCTGCGCGGCCTTGGCTCGACGCGGACCCTGGTGCTGGTCAACGGCCGCCGCATGAACCCGGCGACCAAGCTGAACGCGGTCGATCTCAACAACATTCCCACCGCCCTGATCGAGCGGGTTGAGGTCGTCACGGGCGGCGCCTCGGCGGTGTACGGCTCCGACGCCTTGGCCGGTGTTGTGAACTTCGTGCTGAAGAACAACTTCGAAGGGGTCGAGGTCGGCGGCCAGTACGGCGTCAGCAAGTTTGGCGACGGCGAGACCACCAACGCCTATGTCATGGTCGGGGCCAATTCCCCCGATGGTCGCGGCAATGTCACGGCTTACGTCAACCTCTATGACCGCAACCGCATCCTGCCGAACAGCGACCGGCCCTACCTGACGACCTCCAACGCCGGCGGTTCGGGGACGGGCATCCGCGGGGGCCTGAACGCTATCGCGACCAACCCATTCGGCGGCTCGACCGGCAGCGCCCAGAACATCCGCTATTCGTTCAACAGCAACGGCACGCCACGTCCGTTCGTCAACGACTTCGGCCTTGGCCCGACCAGCGACCGGTACGACTTCACGCCGGTCAATAACATCCTGTCGCCGGGCAAGCGTTTCAACACCGTTGTCATGGGCCGTTATGACCTGACCGACAGCATCGAGTTCGTGGGCGAGCTCTTCTACACCGACAGCCGCAACGCCGCGCAGTTGGCCCCGACGCCCGCGACCGGAATTCAGATTCCGTACAACAACGCATTCGTCACGCCGCAACTGGCCACTCTGCTGGCCACTCGTCCAAACCCCACCGCGCCTATGTTCTTCGACCGCCGCATGGTCGAGGTCGGACCGCGTATCGACGAGCGCGACTCCGACATGTACCTGGCCAATGTCGGGCTGAAGGCCGACCTGGGCTCGGACTGGCGGGCTGAAGCCTTCTACAGCCACGGCCGCACGGAGTTCCGCTCCGGCATCCAGAACGACGTCTCACGCTCGAAGGTGGCGGCGGCTATCGCCGCGGGCGGCACGGCCACGACATGCGCGCCGTCGTCACTGGCGATCTTCCCCGGTTGTGTGCCGCTCAATATGTTCGGGGAGGGGACCATCACCCCGGCGGCCGCGAACTTCATCCGCTTGAACTTCACCGACAAGACGGTGTTCGAACGGAACACCGCCTCGGCCTTCGTCTCCGGCCCGCTGTTCAAACTGCCGGCGGGGGACCTCGCCGTCGCGATCGGCGCCGAATGGCGCAAGGACGAGCTGCAGTACACGCCCGACGCGGCCAAGGCCGCTGGCGACATCTTCGGCTTCAACGCCGAAAAGCCGGTGGGCGGCAGCACTAGCGTCAAGGAACTCTATGCGGAAGCCATGGTCCCACTGGTGTCCGGCGTCACCGGCGTCGAATATCTGGGCCTGGAGCTAGGCGCACGCTATTCGGACTACTCGTCGGTGGGCAGCGTCTACAGCTACAAGGTGGGACTGGAATATAAGCCGATCGACCAACTGCGCGTGCGCGGCATGTTCCAGCACGCCAGCCGCGCGCCGTCGGTTTTCGAACAGTTCCAGGCCGGCGACCAAGGCTTCTCCAACAGCCCCGACCCGTGCTCGACCGTGAACCTGACCACCGGCGCGGCGCGGACCCTGACACCGGCCGTCCGCGCCTTCTGCACCACGCAGCTGGGCTTCGATCCGGTGACCGTGGGCTTCGTCAACCAGAACACCCAGACCGAGTTCTTCTCGTTCGGCAATCCGGACCTGGACGAGGAGAAGTCCGACACCCTGACCGCCGGCCTTGTCTGGCAGCCCACTTTCGCTCCTGGTCTGACCGCCACGGTCGATTACTACGACATCGAGGTGAAGGGCTTCATCGGCACCATCAGCGGCGGCGTCAGCGGCATCGTCGGGGCCTGTTTCGACAGCGCCGACCTGACGTCCGACGCCTGTTTCAGCCAGGCGCTCGGCCTGCCGCTGATCTATCGTGACGCGTCCAGCCAGCTGAAGGTCCGGGCTCCCACCGGTAACGTCTCCGCACTGCGGACCAAGGGTGTCGACTTCGCCGTCAACTACGGATGGAACGTGCCGTGGGCTGGTGGAATCTGGGGCGAAAAGCTGGCCTTCGATCTCAATGTGACCTGGCTGCGAGACTGGTCTCTGGACGGCATCGACTACTCCGGCACCACAGGTTTCTACAACATCTCGACCACCCTGCCGGAATGGAAGGCCTCTCTGCGGATGGGCTATGATGTGGGTCCGGTTCGCCTGTCCTATACGGGCACGTACATCGACTCCCTCGACAACCAGGGCAACATTCCGGAGTTCGAGGACGGCGGCTATAGCGGCGTCAAGACCTACATCTACCACGACGTCTCGGCCCGTTGGACCGTCACTGAGAAGGTCGAGCTCACCGGCGGCATCCGCAATCTGACCAACAAGAAGCCTCCGGTGTTCGACAACTCCAACGACGGCAACACCGACCCCAACACCTACGACATCGTGGGTCGCAACTACTTCGTGGGCGCCAAGCTGCGGTTCTAAGCCAGCGCTACGAACGCCTTGGAACGGCGGGTCCAAACGGGCCCGCCGTTTTCATGCGCCGCTCCAGCGCAACCGGCGCAGGCTTTGCGCACGATAGATCAAGCGGCTGAAATATAAGGATAATCGTGCGCTAAATGCCGTGGTCTGCGCAGGGCGCATCCATTTAGAGCTTCCGGTTCGCGCGGGGTTCTTCGCGCGTGCATTTCTTGCCCCGGAGACCTCCCCATGGCCACCGTCGCCGAACTCGAAGCCGCTTACGAAGTCGTCACCCGCACCCCGCCGAACACGGCGCAAAAGCTGATCTTGTCGGACATGGCGGTCGCGAGCCAGAACGGAGTGATCACCGACGACCAGGCCTATGCCTATGTCCTGAAGCAGGCGGACGGCACGACCACGGTGGCGGCCCTGACCTACCAGTTCTTCACCGGCAAGCTGCCGACCGAGGCGGGCTTCGACTACTTGGTCAGCAGCACGGACAACGTTTCGGACCTGAATGACGCCTACTTCCAGGGCTTCAATTTCGAGAACCGCTTCATCAACTTCGCCGTCAATCTCGGCATCAATGGTGAGGGCAAGACCGCCTTCCAGGCCAAGTACGGCGCCTTGAGCATGCGCGAGGCGGTCGAGGTCGCCTACAACGAGATCATCGGCATCGCCCAGGCGCAGGACGCCGGCATCGATGTGCAGGCCGCGATCGGCAGCATCGTCGGCCGCGCGAATTACTTCGCCAGCATCGTCTATCCCGCCCCGCCGCCCGGTGCGCCGATCCCTCAACAAGACGGCTTGGCGGTGAAGGCCGCCATGGTCGGCTACATCATGGCCGAGGCCGTGAAGGCCAAGGTCGGCGTCTACTCCAACGGCGTCAGCAACTTCTACCTGGACCTGGCCGACGACGGCGAGGCGGACTTCAACGCCGATCTCAACGACTACGTCACCAGCGGCGGCGGAAGCGGCGGCCCGGGAATCCCGGGGAACGCGGTGGTGCTGGACTTTGACGCCTCGTACGACGTGGCGCCGGGTCAATTCACAGACAATGACGACACAGCCACCGGTGAGTTCGGGCCGAGCGCACTGGGCGACACCTTCCTGAACACCGGCAATGGTGCCGACAGACTGGGGACCGCGACAGATTTCGTCCAGGTGGACGGCTTCCCAGGCAAGACCCTGGCCATCGACCTCGGCGGTGGAAATGACAACGCCTGGATTCTTTTGAGCGAGCATGAGACCACGATCATCGACGGCGGCGCGGGGACAGACACCCTGACGCTGGATGGGTCCGTCAGCGACTGGAGCACCATCCGCGGCTTCGAAAACGTCGTGATCGACACCGGCACAGCCACAATCGACTTCGACTCGTTCAGCGACGTGAAGACGCTGACCATCAAGCCTGACGCCGCCAGCGAGATCGAGGTCCTGAATCTCGACGACGATGTGGCCGTCACCTTCGCGGGCGAGGGCGGTATCTTCATCGAGTACGCCTCCGAAAGCGGCGCGATCACCCTAGGCGCTTCAAAGCTTGGCCGGATCGCGGCCGCCGGCGATCTCGAAGACACGCTGACCCTGGTCGCAACGCGCGCCGCCACCGTGGGCGGGATCGACATTTCGGCGTCCACGCTGGTGGTGAAGGGAAACTACTCGCTCAACCTGGGCATAGTGGAGTTGGGCGGCGACGAGCGGACCATCGACCTGTCGGCGGTCAACAAGGACGTCAGCCTTTTCTATGTGGCTTCCCAGGAGACGGAGACCACGCTCCTCTTGGGCGGCGGAGACGATAGCCTGGGCCTAATCTTCGACGGCCAGGTCGCGGTAACCTTGGGCGCTGGCGATGACACCGTCACTATCGACGCCGACAGCAGCTTCAACATCGGCGAGTTCGGCGCCGACGGCATGTTTGAAACGCTGACCCAGATAACCGACTTCGACGTCGATGAAGACGCGATCGTGATGTCCGCCTTCAGCGGCTATCGCGCCCTGTCCGCCGGCTTCTTTATCGGCGTTGCGGAGACCGACGAAGCGCAATTCGCCAAGGTGCATGAGGAGCTTGCCGGGCAGGCGAACGACAGCTTCACCGCTTTTGAGGCCGCGGATGGCTCCGGCGTCTTCATCTACGGCAACGCGACCGCCGGCAATGCCTTCGACGACTGGTACGTCAAACTCGTCGGCGTCTCGCTGGACGAGCTTCGCATCACCGACGACGCCATCACCGGCGCCTGACCGCCGTCCCAGACCAGCGTCGAATGGCGCTGACATCGGGCGGCGGGTCCCCTAGCTCAACGCCACGGTGGGAAAGCCGGCCTTCTGGGCCGGCTTTCTTTATGGGCGTCAGTCCACCATCCGGGGGGCCAGAACGGTCGCGCCCTGGCCGCGCAGGCGGGCGTCCAGCATCTGGTCCATGACCGCCTCGGCCCGCGGGTCGCCCAGCAGCCAGCCGGCGGCGGCCACGGCGCGGGCGCTGTCGGCGCTGACGCCAAAGGCGCGCTCCAGGGCCTCGAAGGCGCTCTTGGGGCCGCCCACGCGCTTGAGGCGCACGTCCCCCTTCAGCTTGGCCAGAGTCTTGGCTTGCTCGACCGCGTCATAGAAGCCGCCGATCTGATCGACCAGACCCAGGTCCTTGGCCTGGGCGCCGGTCCAGACGCGACCCTTGGCGATCTCCGCCACGCGGTCGGCCGGCAGCTTGCGGCCACGGGACACCCGCTCGATGAAGTCGCTATAGGTTCCGCTGATCCAGCGTTCATAGCCGGCGCGCTGGGCGGGGCTCCAGGCCTCGCCCATGGCGTTGGTTCCGGCGTACTCGCCGCCGACGGTCAGCTCACGGGCGTCGACGCCAAAGCGGGCCAGACCCTCGCCCACGGCGAACTTGCCGCCGTACACGCCGATGGAGCCGGTGAGGGTGCTGGGCTGGCTGACGATCGACGAGGCCTCCGACGCGATCCAGTAGCCGCCGGACGCCGCATAGGCGCCCATGGAGACCACCACCGGCTTGCCCGCCGCCTTGGCCGCGCGCACGGCCGCCAGGATCTGTTCGGACGCTGTGCTGGACCCGCCGGGCGACGAGACGCGAAAGACGATGGCCTTGACCTCGTCGTCGGCGATGGCCTGGTAGAAGGCCTTGGCCACGTCGTCGGAATAGATGACCTGATCGGTCGAGAAGGGGCTGCCCCGGTCGCCGGTGCCGGTCATGATCGGACCCTCGGCGCCGATCACCGCGATGGCCGATCCGCCCAGGGTCGGGGCGTTGCGGCGGGCGCGGGCGGCGTAGTCGTCGAACTCCACCAGCACAGCGCCCTTGCCGGCGCGCTTGAGGGCCTGGGCCTCGGCTTCCTTCACCTGGCCGACCTTGTCGATCAGACCCAGGGTCAGGGCGTCCGCGGCCATATAAGGGCCGGCCTCGATGGTGCGGCGCAGGACGGCGACGTCCTTCTTGCGGTCCGCCGCGACGGCGGTCAGGGCGCTCTCATAGACCGAAGTCATCCACCCCAGCTGCGACTCGCGGTGGGCGGGGGTGTAGTCGTCGTAGAGGTAGGGGTTGATGGCGGTCTTGTATTCCGAGCGCTGGGCGAACTCGGCCTTGACGCCATACTTGTCGAACAGGCGCTTGAGGAAGACGTCCTCGGCGAAGATGCCCGTCGCCTGGAACGGCGCGCCCGGCTGCATCCATAGTTCGTCGGCCGACGCGCCGACCATGTAGGTCGATGTGACAATGCCCGAGGGATAGAGCCCCTGGCTGTGGACGATCACGCTCTTGCCGGCGGCGCGCAGGCGTTTGAACGCGCCGCGCAGCTCGTCGGCGGCCGCGGGGGTCATGCCGCCCTCGGGCAGGCGCACGAACAGGCCCTCGACCTTGTCGTCCCTTTCGGCGCGCCGCAGGGTCTCGATGGTCGAGATGACCGACGGACGCCCGCCCAGCACCGCCAGGGCGGTCATGCTGTCCTGGTCGCTCATCCCCTGGCGCAGGTCCAGCGAGACCACGGCGTGGGTCGGCGTGGCCGGCGGCGCCGCCGCGCCAGCGGCCAAGACGATCAGCAGGAATGGAATCCCGATCAGGAACAGGGCCAGGCCCACGAACACGCCGGCGACGGTCAGAAGAAACTGTTTCATCAAGGGTCCTGTCTGCTGCGCCGCAAACTAACGGAATTCGCCAAACAGGAAATGGCCCGGCGGATTAAGAAATGGCCATGGACGGCCGCCTCCCCGGGCGAGGGGAGCACAATGTGCAAATGTTGGGGGGAAGATGGTCGGAGTGGCAGGATTCGAACCTGCGACCCCCGCGTCCCGAACGCGGTGCTCTACCAGACTGAGCCACACTCCGACTTGAGGAGGGGGCTTATAGGGGAGGGCGCTTGCCTCTGCAAGCGACGGAGAAGCCCGACGGATAAAATCCGCAAAAGGCCGTCACAGCCCCGTTGCATCCGCAAATCGCCTGCGCTATTCCCACGCCCTCGCCGACGCCCCCCAGGGGTGTTCGCCGTTCCTGCTGGGGAATGGTGTAATGGTAACACTGCGGTTTTTGGTACCGTCATTCTAGGTTCGAGTCCTAGTTCCCCAGCCACTTCCTTTTCCTCAGATGATCGTCACGCCCGCTGCGGCGCCGGCGTTATTCCAATCTCGTCTTGACCATCGGCGCGGCGGCGACTGACATCGCGCCCTTGGGTCCTGGGGGATTGAATGAACAACCGCATCGTTTTCGCCGCCGCATTGGCGGCCAGTGTCAGCCTGACCGCGCTTTGCGGCGCCGCGAGCGCCCAGGCGCCGGCCGCTCCGCCCGCCGCCGATGCGGCGGCCTCGACCACCGCCGCCTTCCGCAAGATCGCCGACGCCGAGTGGGCCTGGCGCCAGAAGGAGACGCCGCAGCGCGGCTCGCCCATGCTGCCCGACGTCAGCGCCGCCGCCGAGGCGCGCCGCCTGGCCTATTGGATCGAGGTGCAAAAGCAGCTGAAGACCATCGATCCGTCGGTGCTGCCGATCTCCGAGCGCACGACCTATGCGGTCTACAAGCATCAGATCGACAACTTCGTCGAGGACGGCCGCTTCAAGCTGCACGAGATGCCGTTCAACGCCGACAGCTCGTTCTGGGCCGGGGTGGCGGGCCAAGCCCGCCGGGCCATGACCAGCACCGCCGACTACGAGCAGTACCTGTCGCGCCTGCGTGGCGTGCCGCGTTATTACGACGATCAGATCGACAACATGCGCGCGGGCCTCAAGCGCGGCTTCAGCCAGCCCCGCGCCGCCCTGGCCGGGCGTGACGTCTCGATCGCCACCGTCGCCGAGGTGACCGATCCGAAGGCCAACCTGTTCTACGAGCCCTTCGTGAACATGAGCCGGAATGTGCCGGCCGCCGACCAGGCCCGCCTGCGCGCCGAGGCCGAGACGGTGATCGGCCAGGCGGTGATTCCCGCGCACCAGAAGCTGCTGACCTTCATGCGCACTGAATACATGCCCAAGGCGCGCACCACCCTGGGCGCCAGCGAGCTGCCGGACGGCAAGGCCTTCTACCAGTCGCAGATCCGGCAATACACGACCACCGACCTGACCCCCGACCAGATCCACCAGATCGGCCTGAAGGAAGTCGCCCGCATCGAAGCGGAGATGGGCGTGATCAAGGACAAGGTCGGCTTCAAGGGCGACCTGAAGGCCTTCAACACCTTCCTCAAGACCGACCCGCAGTTCAAGTTCGACAAGCCTGAGCACCTGCTGTGGTACGGGGCCTGGATCAACAAGAAGGTCGATGGCCAGCTGGAGCGCTTCTTCGGCAAGCTGGCGCCCACGCCCTTCACCCTGATCCCGGTGCCGGCCAACATCGCGCCGTTCTACACCGCCGGTCGCGGCGGCAACGGCTCGTGCCAGCTGAACACCTACGACCTGCCGTCGCGCCCGAAGTATAATCTCGCCGCCCTGACGGTGCATGAGTGCAGCCCCGGCCACGCCTTCCAGGGTCTGGTCCAGCGCGACATCAAGGGCCTGCCGCCGTACCGCACCCAGACCTACATCTCGGCCTATGGCGAGGGCTGGGGCCTCTATACCGAGAAGTTGGGCATTGAGATGGGCGTGTATGAGACGCCGTACGACGACTACGGCCGCCTGACCTATGAGATGTGGCGCGCCGCACGTCTGGTGATCGATACGGGCGTCCATTCCAAGGGGTGGACTCGCGACCAGGCCCTGGCCTATCTGCGCGACCACACGGCCCTGTCGGACCATGAGGTGGCGACCGAGATCGACCGCTACATCACCTGGCCGGGTCAGGCCCTGGCCTACAAGCTGGGCGAGATCGAGATTCTGCGCATCCGGGCCAAGGCCGAAGCGGAGCTGGGGCCCAAGTTCGACATCAAGGCCTTCCACGACCGCTTCCTGGCCCTGGGTGTCGCCACCCTTCCGGCCCTGGCGGACGAGATGGACGACTTCATCGCCCAGAGCAAAGCCGCGCCGACCCCGGCCAGCTGAACCTAGCCTCAATAATCAGCTCCAAATGGCGGGACCTTATCCAGGCCCCGCCATTTTTTTGCCCTGAGCGACGACAGCCGCGGTTGGCGAAATGACCCCGGTGTCATTCAAGATGATCCCGGTGTCATTTTGACCATTGCGGCAAAACAACCGCTGGGGGAAATGTTAGCGGTCACAAAAAGTGATGTCAGCGCTGTCAAAAGCGCTTTTCGCGCATTGACCGGCCACATTTCGCAATGTTACCGGTACCTCAGTCGCCGTTAAGTTGTCGCCTTTCAGACTCGAATTAGGGTCGCCCGAGGTAAAACTGACTTCGACGTCAAAAATAACCTAAGCCCGGGCCAAAGGGCGCAAATTTGGGGGAACGACCATGATTAGGCGTCACAGCCTGAAGACATCCGCGTCCTTGTTCGCCATGTCCGCCGCCCTGCTGGCGGCCGGTCATGCATCCGCACAGGACGCCGGCACCGAAGTCGATGCGGTCATCGTGACCGGTATCCGCGCGTCCCTGGACCGCGCTCTGGCGATCAAGCGTGAGAACAGCGGCGTGGTCGAAGCCATCGCCGCCGAGGACATCGGCAAATTCCCCGACACCAACCTGGCGGAGTCGCTTCAGCGCATCCCGGGCGTGGCCATCGACCGCACCAACGGCGAGGGCTCGGAAGTCACCGTCCGGGGCTTTGGCGGCGGGTTCAATCTGGTGACCGTCAACGGCCGCTCCATGCCTACGGCCAACGTCCGCACGGTGGGCGGCGACCAGTCGGCGGACTTCGCCGGCGGCACCAGTCGCTCCTTCGACTTCTCCAACCTCGCCTCCGAAGGCGTCAGCACGCTGGAGGTCTACAAGACCGGCCGCGCGGCGATCCCGTCGGGCGGCATCGGCGCCAGCATCAACGTCCGCACCCGTCGCCCGCTCGAGGCCCGCGAACCGGGCTTCAGCGGCAGCGTCGGGGTCAAGGGCCTGTACGACACCGGCATCGACGAGAAGCTTGAGGACGCCGACAAGATCACCCCGGAACTGTCGGGCCTCATCAATTGGATGAACGACAGCGAGACCTTCGGCGTCGCTCTGTTCGGCAGCTATCAGAAGCGCAATTTCACCAGCCGCAGCGCCACCTCCAACGAGTGGAACATCCGCACGTATGGCGAATTCATCAACCCGGCCAACGGCTTCGTGCGCGCCAACAACGCCACCCAGATCACCAACGCGCCGTCCAACGCCAGCACACTGGTCGCGATCCCCAACGACAGCCGCTATCACTTCTCGCAAGGCGAGCGCGAGCGGGTCAACGGCCAGCTGACCCTGCAGTGGAAGCCGACGGACACCCTGACCCTGACGGCCGACGCTCTCTACGCCGAGAACTCGTCCTTCGAGCGTCGGAACGACCAGAGCAACTGGTTCAACCGTCCCTTTGACCGCGTGACCTTCGACAGCAATCCGGTGGTGGCCACGGCGGTCTTCCTGCAGGAGAACCTGTCGGGCGTGAAGGATGTGGGTTTCGAGCAGCAATACCGAGCCAACAAGGACACGCTGGAATCCTACGCCGGCAACGCCACCTGGGAGCTGACCGACCGGTTCACGGTCTCCCTGGACGGTCACATCTCCAAGTCGGATAGCCTGCCCGACGCCCGCAACGGCGCCAGCTCCACGGCGGTGGCCATCGGCGCGCCGGTGATCTCGTCTCACTCGGTCGACTACGGCGGCAAGATTCCGATCCAGTCGGTGACGATCAACGACCGCACCGGCAACGCCAATGGCAATGGAACCCTCGACATTGGCGATCTGGGTTCTCAGGTGGCGCGGACCTGGTCCCAGTCCCAGACCCAGAAGGTCAAGGAGATCCGCGTCGACGCTGGTTATGAGCTGGACGACAATGGCAGCCGCTTCGACTTCGGCGCCAACTATCGCAATTCCAAGATGCGCCAGGAGTCCCTCTCGACGCAGCAGGATCTGGGCAGCTGGGGCATCTCCAATCCGCGGGATGTAAGCCAGTACGCCGGCAATCTGGTCGAAAGCTTCTGCCTGGCCTGCCGTTTCGACAAGTTCGACGCCGGCCAGTCCGGCGCCGGTCTCGTCGCCTTCCGCGCCGACGCCATCGATCTGTACGACGCCCTGTCTCCGGTCTACGCCGCCCGCGGCAACGCGGTGGGCGTCACCGGCCAGAACGACAACCGCGTCGATGAAGACATCTGGGCCGTCTATGGCCAGCTGACCTGGCGTGGCGAAATCGGCGGCCGCAACGCCACCCTGGTGGCCGGCGTCCGCTATGAGCAGACCAAGGTCGACTCCATCTCGCTGGTGCGGCGCCCCCCGCGCCATCCTGTGGACCGCGGACAACGACTTCGCCGTGGCGACCTCGAACACCTACGAGCCGATCTCCGGCTCGGGCAAGTACAACAACCTGCTGCCGGCGCTCGATTTCTCGATCGACCTGCGGGATGACCTGGTCGGCCGCTTCTCGTTCAGCCGCACCATCGCGCGTCCGGACTTTGGCAATCTGTTCGCCGCCGCCGCCGCCAACCAGCCAAACCGGCCGACCGCCAACGGCGCGGTGCCTCTGGGCACGTCGGGCAACCCCGATCTCGACCCGCTGATCTCGGACAACTTCGATGTGTCGCTGGAGTGGTACTACAAGCCGTCCAGCTACATCTCGGCCGGCTTCTTCGAAAAGCGGGTCAACAACTTCGTCGGCACCGGCACCATCGAGCGCAACCTGTTCGGCCTGCGCGATCCCAGCACCGGCCTGCCGGGCACCCGATCGGGCACGGCGCGAGAGTTGCTCACGGGGCTCGGCGCCGACCAGACCGACGTCAACCTCTTCACCATGACGGCGCTGCTCCAGACCACCGGTTCAGCCGACGCGGCCCGCGCCCAGTTCCAGGCCAACCGCGCGCCGGGGGGCGATCTCAACCAGGCCTTCGTCGATCAGATCCTGTCGAGCGTCGACATCGAGGCCAACGCCGCGGATCCGCTCTACAGCTTCAACGTGGCCCAGCCGATCAACAACCGCACCGGCAAGATCCACGGCTTCGAAATCGCGGCTCAGCACTTCTTCGGCGACACCGGCTTCGGCGTCGCGGGGGCCTACACCATGGTGGATGGCGACGTCGGCTTCGACATCGGCTCCGACCCCAGCGAGGACCAGTTCGCCCTGCTCGGGCTCAGCGATACGGCCAACGCCACGCTGATCTACGACAAGAACGGGATCTCGGCCCGGATCGCCTACAACTGGCGGGCCAAGTACCTGTCCGCCACGAACCGCGGGGAAGGGCGCAACCCGGTCTTTGTCGAACCCTTTGGCCAGCTGGACTTCAACATCAGCTACGACGTCACCGAGAAGCTGGCGATTTCCTTCGAAGGCATCAACCTGACCAAGGAGAACTTGCGGACCTACGCTCGTGATCCCAACCAGCTCTGGTACGCGCAGGAACTCGACACCCGCTATCTCCTGGGCGCCCGCTATCGCTTCTAGTCGGACCCGTCCAAGGTGAGGGGAGGGGCCGCTGCTCCCACAGCGGCCCCTTTCTTGCCTCCGGCGTGGCGCGGACGGACAGTGCGGGAATGGCGAACATGACCAACCTGATGTTGCTCAACAACATCGACCACATGGACCTGCGGGTGATCACCCGGCACGGGCCTCGGTACGGCGACGCCGTGAACCAGGCGCTGGTCTTTCCCACCGAGTTCGACGAACTCCAGCGCGAATACCCGATCTTCTTCCGCCGCGATGCGAACGGCCAATTGCAGTCCGTCGTGTTGCTCGGCCTGGATCGCGACGAAAACCTGTTCCTGGACGGCGACGCCTGGCAGGCCCGTTACGTTCCCGCCGTCCATCGGCGCGGCCCGTTCTCCATCGGCGTCCAGCAAGGGTCGGCCGAGCCGATGATCCATGTGGATGTCGCCCATCCCCGCATCAGCCGGACGGAGGGCGAGCCGCTGTTTCTGCCCGCCGGCGGCAATGCGCCCTACCTGCAGCAGATCACCCGCACCCTGGGCGCGCTCTACGAAGGGCTCGACGCCAGCAAGGCGATGTTCGCCGTCTTCGAACGGCTGGAGCTGATCGAGCCGGTCGCTGTCGGAATCCGTCTGGACGAAACGGTCGAGTACGACGTCCCTGGCCTGCTGACCATCGATCAGGAGCGGCTCGCCCGCCTGGCCGGCGCCGACCTTGAACAGGTTCATCAGTCGGGTCTGCTGCGGCTGGCTCACAGCGTCATGTCGTCCCTCGGCAATATCGGTCGCCTGATCGAGCTGAAGAACCGCAAGCGGGCGACCGCGTGATGATCGACGTCGTGCGCCGGACCGAGGTCGTCGAGGGTGTGGCGCCCCAGGACATCGACTTCGACGCCATCCTGCACGGCCAGCAGCCGAAGGTCTTCAAGGGCATGGCCCGCGACTGGCCGCTGGTGCGCGAGGGCCTGAAGTCGCCGCAGGCGGCCATGGCCTATATCGCCACCCACGACAGCGGCCAGCCCGTCGTCGCCTATGAAGGCGACCCGGCGATCAGGGGCCGCTTCTTCTATGACGAGGACCGCGGCGGCATGAACTTTCAGGCCGGGCGCGTGCGCCTGGCTGAGTTCATGGACCGGATCGCGACCCACCTCGACGATCCCGACGCGCCGTCGCTCTATGTCGGCTCCACCGATATCGACACCTACCTGCCGGGTCTGCGCGCCGAGAACGATCTGGCCGTTCCCTCGGCGGTGTTCGGCGAGCAAGGGCCGCTGGTCGGCATCTGGCTGGGCAACCGCACCACCGCCACCGCCCACTATGACATGTCCAACAATATCGCCTGCTGCGCGGTCGGCCGGCGCCGCTTCACCCTGTTTCCGCCCGATCAGGTCGCCAATCTCTATCCCGGCCCCCTGGAGCCGACCCCCGGCGGTCAGGTGGTCAGCATGGTCGATTTCGAGAACCCTGACCTCAACCGTCATCCTCGTTTCACCGACGCCATGGCCGCCGCCCAGATGGCCGAGCTGGAGCCGGGCGACGTGCTGATCTACCCCGCCCTGTGGTGGCACCACGTCCAGGCGCTCGATCCCTTCAACGTGCTGGTCAACTACTGGTGGAACACCGCGCCCGGCTTCATGGACACCCCCATGAACACCCTGCTGCACGGGCTGCTCAGCCTGCGCGACCGCCCCGACTTCGAGAAGCAGGCCTGGCGCCGGCTGTTCGACTACTACCTTTTCGGCCCCTCTGACCGTGCTGGCGCACACCTGCCTGAACAGATGCGTGGCCCCCTCGGACCCATGGACGCGATACAGGCCCGCCGCCTGCGCGCCCAACTGCTCAATCGCCTCAACCGCTGACGGGAGATCGCCATGAACGGACAGGTCGTCAAAAGGGTCGTTGTCGCTGGCGGCGGCTCAGCCGGCTGGATGGCCGCGGCCGCCCTGTCGCGGCAACTGGGGCCGTTGCTGGAGATCATCCTGGTCGAGTCCGACGAGATCGGCACGGTCGGGGTGGGGGAGTCCACCGTCCCCACCGCGCGCACCTTCAACGCCTTGCTCAAGCTGGACGAGCGCGAGTTCATGAGCGCGACCCAGGCGACCTTCAAACTCGGTATCTCGTTCGAGAATTGGGGCGAGATCGGCGACCGCTACATCCACTCCTTCGGGCAGGTCGGCAAATCCACCTGGCTGGGTCACTTCCACCACATGTGGCTGGCGGCCAAGGCGCAGGGGTTCGGCGGTGACCTTGGCGATTACTGCCTTGAATTGAAGGCGGCCGAGCAGCACCGCTTCTATACCGACGACAACGCGTCGCTGAACTACGCCTACCATATCGATGCGACCCTCTACGGCCGCTACCTGCGCCAGAAGTGCGAGGACAAGGGCGTTCGCCGGGTCGAGGGCAAGATCGTCGAGGTCCGGCAACGCTCCGACAACGGCTTCATCGAGGCCCTGGTCTTGGAGTCGGGCGAGGTGGTCGAGGGTGATCTCTTCATCGACTGCACCGGCTTCCGCGGCCTGCTGATCAACGGCGCCCTGGGGATCGGCTTCGAGGACTGGGGCCGCTGGCTGCCCAATGATCGCGCCTGGGCTGTCCAGACCAGCACGACGGTCGAGCCCGGCCCCTATACCCGCGCCATCGCCCACAAGGCGGGGTGGCTATGGGGCATCCCGCTCCAGCAGCGGGTCGGCAACGGCCTGGTCTTCAGCAGCGAATACATGACCGACGAGGAAGGCCTGCAGCAGCTCGAAAACATGATCGAGGGCGAGATGCTGATCGAGCCCAAGCTCATCCGCTTCCGCGCTGGCCGCCGCCACAAGGCGTGGCACAAGAACTGCGTCTCGCTGGGCTTGGCCGCCGGGTTCATCGAGCCGCTGGAATCGACCTCGATCCACATGATCATGATCGCGGTCCACCGGCTGCTTCAGCTGTTCCCGTTCCAGGGCTGCAACGACGCCCTCAGCGACCGGTTCAACAACCTGGCGGACGACGAAATCCTCAAGATCCGGGACTTCATCGTGCTGCACTATAACGTGACCGAACGCACCGACAGCCCGTACTGGAACCACGTGCGGACCATGGAGATTCCCGACACCCTGGCCCACCGTCTGGCCCTGTTCAGGGACAGCGGTCAGGTCTTCCAGGCGCCGGGCGAGCTGTTCCAGGTCGACTCCTGGCTGCAGGTGATGCTGGGCCAACGGCTGGAGCCGCGCGCCTATCACCATATGGGCCATCTGATGCCGCCAGAGCAGCTGCGCGGGGCGCTCACCGACCTGAAGGGCAACATCGCGCGCGCGGTCGAGCGCATGCCCTCGCACCAGGCTTTCATCAACCGCTACTGCCCCATCGCGGCCTAGCCTCGACCCATGACGCCCGAAGCCTTCCGCAAGCTGGTCCTCAGTTTTCCGCGGGCGCGGGAACGCGAGGTGTTAGGTACCCGGGAATACCGTGTCCGCGACCGCGCCTTCGCCACCTGGGGCTGGCCGCAGGACGGCTGGATCACCGTCAAGGTGCCGGCCAGCGAGCAGGAGGCGTTCATCCGCCGCTACGCCGCCTGCCAGTCCATACCGGGCCGGCCTGGCGTGATGCGCCTCTATCTGGCGGACGTGGAAGAAAACGATATCCGTCCCGTGGTCGACGCCGCCTGGAAGTTGGCGGTCGCTCTCGACTAGGCGGCGGTGGACCGCAGGTAATCCAGGACGACCTGCGGATCCGTGACCGTGTAGGGGTCGTCGTCCTCGCCGCTGTCGTTGATCCCGGGCTCCTCGAACATCTGCTCGATGATCCCGTCGCGTACGACCATCACATAGCGCCAGCTGCGCAGACCAAAGCCCAGATGGTCCTTGTCCACCAGCATGCCCATCAGCCGCGTGAACCGGCCCGAACCATCGGGCAGGAAGGTCACCTTCCTGGCGCCCAGCTTGGTCTTCCACTGGTGCATGACGAAGGCGTCGTTGACCGCCAGGCAGATCACCTCGTCCACACCCGCGGCGATCAGATCGTCGTGCATCCGCTCGAAGGCGGGGCACTGCTCATTCGAGCAGGTGGGGGTGAAGGCGCCGGGCAGGGCGAACACCACCACCCGTCGGCCGCCGAACACCTCCGCGCTGGACCGGTTCTGCCAGCGATAGGGATTGTCGCCGCCGATCGACTCATCGCGCACGCGCGTCTTGAAGACCACGTCGGGAACGCGTCTGCCTTGCATGGGAATCTCCTGGCGGCCGCCCTTAGCCACCGATGGCTAAATCAACCGGAGCCATGGAGGTTCCGCCGATCAAGCGCAGCTTGGACCGAATAAGAAAACGGCCCGCGAAACTGTTCGCGGGCCGTCCCTTGTTCGCTGCTGGGCGCGGGCCTTAGACGAGGTCCCAGCCGGCATTGGGCGCGGAGCTCAGGCTGCTGGTGATGGCCTCGATCACGTGCTCCTTCAGGGCCTCGTAGTACTCGCCCACATGGAAGCTGCCGCCCAGGCTGACGACGTAGCCGACCATGGCCGCCTTGGCGCCGATGGCGTCGCCGCCCAGGGCGTCGAAATAGGCCTTTTGGGATTCGATGTAGCGCAGGGCGCCTTGCACGTCGAAACCGGCCTCGGTGGCGTCGTCGAAGCCGATGACCGCGTCATAGGCCTTGGACACCGACTCCGAGAAGCTCAGCGAACCATAGGCCGCCTCGAAGCCGGCCCGGCCCTCGCCCACCTTGCCCAGGTTGACCGCGAAGTTGATGTAGCGGTTCTCGACGCTGAACGCCGCGTAGTAGGCGTCGGTCAGGTCGTTGGCGTTGGTGGGCGAGTCGATCAGCCACGTCATGCCCGCTTCGGTGGGCGGCGCGCCGGTGAAGAACTTGTAGACGTCGTGGGCCACGCCGGTGGTCGGCATGGCCAGATCCACCAGCCCGGACTGGGCCTGCTCAACCGTGATCCTGCCGGCCGCGAGGTCGGCCTGCAGCTTGGCCGCGGCCTGGGCCGTCGCATACAGCGGGTTGGCTACCACCTGGCCATTGGCCAGGGTGATGGTCGGCGAGGTCGCCTTGGCCGAGGTCAGATCGACCCCGACCGCATCGCCAGCGACGGCGATGACCTCTTCCGGCTCGAGCACCGGCGGGGTGGGCGTGGGGTCGGTCGGCGGCGTCTGCGGCGCGGGGACGGCCGCCGCGTCGAGCGTGACAGCGCGGGTTTCGGCCGTGCTGGCGTTGCCCGCCGCGTCGGTGGCGATGACGCTGAGAGTCTCAGCACCGGCGCCCATGGCCCGCAGGTCGTCAGCTGTGACGCTGTAGGTCCAGGTCGTGCCGCTCAGATTGGCGGTGCGCACGCTTCCGCCGATCGTCAGCCGCACCGTGCTGCCGGCTTCCGCCGTCCCGGTGATCGCCAAGCCGCTCACTTCGCCGACGCTGATGATGTCATCCGTGGCCACCGCGTTGATGGTCGGCGTGGTCGGAACAACCGTGTCGATGGTGATCGCTTGAGAGGTGTTGGTGCTTTGGTTGCCGTTGGCGTCCGTAGCCACGACAAAGATCGCCCTCGCTCCTTGACCCATGGCGGCGTAGTCCCCGGCGGCCAGGGTATAGGACCAAGTGGTTCCGGTGACGGTGGTCGGTTGGAAATTGCCGCCTCGGTTGATCTCGACGGTGGAGCCCGCCTCGGTCGTGCCGGTGATGGTCACCGTGCCAGCCGCTTCGGCCGCGTTGATGACGTTATCGCCCGCGATGGTGTTGATGACCGGTGCGGTTGGCACGACAGTATCGACCGTGAAGTTCCGGGTGGCGGGCGGGCTTACGTTGCCGCCACTGTCAATGACGGTGACCGACAGGGTTTTGGCGCCTTCTCCCAAGGCTTGGAAACCTGCCCACTCCAACTCATAGGACCAATCGCCATTGCCGTCGGCGGTGACCGTGTCGGTCAGGCCAACTCCAAAGTCGAGTTGGACCTCTAGGTCGGCCTCCGCCGTGCCGGTGATCGTGACGTTGGCCGTCGCCTCCGTCCGGTTGATGATGTTGTTGGTGGCGATCGCGTTGATGGTTGGCGCTGCGGGGACCGAGGTGTCGATGACAATCGCCCGGGTGGCGTCGATGCTTGCATTGCCATTGGTGTCAGTGGCCGTGACGGTGATTGTCTCCCCGCCATCGCCCATGTCGGTGAAGTCGCCTGCGGTCAGGGTGTAGGACCAGGTCGTGCCGTTGACCGTGGCGAAGCGGTCATTACCCCCCAGGTTGACATTGACGGTCGCGCCGGCTTCGGTCGTGCCGGTGATGATCACCGTGCCAGCCGCCTCGGCGGCGCTGATGGCGTTGTCGCCGGCGACGGCGTTGATGACCGGCGCGCCGGGGGCGACGGTGTCGATGGTGAAGTTCTTGACGGTGGCCGGGCTGACATTGCCCGCCTCGTCTTCAACCGTGATCGACAAGGTCTTGGCGCCCTGGCCCAGGGCGGTGAAGTCACCGGCTGTCAGGTCATAGGACCAGATGCCGCCACCGTCCGCGGTGACGGTGCGGATCACGCCGCCGCCGAAGTTGAGGCGGACCTCGGCGTCGGCTTCCGCTGTACCCTCCAAGGTGAGCGTCCCGGCGGCTTCCGCAGCGTTGATGATGTCGTTGCCGGCGACGATGTCGATCCCCGGCGCGGTCGGGACGGTGTTGTCCATGGTGAAGGAGCTTCCGCCATTAAAGGCGGGAATAGGCGTCGCGTCGTCGATGGTCGTGACGCCGTTGGAGGAGACAAGCTCGATGCCCAGCAGTCCGTCGCCCGACACATTGGTGAGTGTGACGGTATAGATGCCGGGTTGAACGTTGGTGACGCTGCTGATGGTGCCTGTCGCAAGGCCGGTCAGCCCGAAGTCTCCTACCACTGGATGGGTGACGGCTTCGTCGAATTCTACGGTGAACGAAACGGTGTCCGCATTGGTGCGAACAGCGCCCGATGGTTGGATTCTCGAGACGACAGCCATGATACTTCCCCGAAACACTGAATGATTGCGAAGCCGACGCGGCTCGCGGCCAGAGTGGGTAGGGGGCGTGGCGCTCGCGCCTCAATCGAATGTCGATGAAGCGAAGCAATATTTAGATGAGCGGCAGTGAAAGCCGAATGTGCGGGCTTTACGCCATGCACGACATGTGCATTTCGAGCTATTTTGGCTTCAGTATTCGCCAATTATGCTTTTCCTGAACCTGGGCGAATTCCGATCTGGCGTGATCCAAAGGGAATCGGCCCGCGAAACCTGTTCGCGGGCCGTCCCTTGTTCGCCGCTGGGCGCGGGCGTTAGACGAGGTCCCAGCCGGCGTTGGGCGCGGAGCTCAGGCTGTCCGTGATGGTCTCGATCACGTGCTCCTTCAGGGCCTCGTAGTACTCGCCCACATGGAAGCTGCCGCCCAGGCTGACGACGTAGCCGACCATGGCCGCCTTGGCGCCGATGGCGTCGCCGCCCAGGGCGTCGAAATAGGCCTTTTGGGATTCGATGTAGCGCAGGGCGCCTTGCACGTCGAAACCGGCCTCGGTGGCGTCGTCGAAGCCGATGACCGCGTCATAGGCCTTGGACACCGACTCCGAGAAGCTCAGCGAACCATAGGCCGCCTCGAAGCCGGCCCGGCCCTCGCCCACCTTGCCCAGGTTGACCGCGAAGTTGATGTAGCGGTTCTCGACGCTGAACGCCGCGTAGTAGGCGTCGGTCAGGTCGTTGGCGTTGGTGGGCGAGTCGATCAGCCACGTCATGCCCGCTTCGGTGGGCGGCGCGCCGGTGAAGAACTTGTAGACGTCGTGGGCCACGCCGGTGGTCGGCATGGCCAGATCCACCAGCCCGGACTGGGCCTGCTCAACCGTGATCCTGCCGGCCGCGAGGTCGGCCTGCAGCTTGGCCGCGGCCTGGGCCGTCGCATACAGCGGGTTGGCTACCACCTGGCCATTGGCCAGGGTGATGGTCGGCGAGGTCGCCTTGGCCGAGGTCAGATCGACCCCGACCGCATCGCCAGCGACGGCGATGACGTCCTCCGGTTCAAGGTCCGGCGTGACAGGGCCCGGGTTCCCGCCGCCAGACGGCGCCGGCGGGACGGCGGCCGCATCGACCGTGATCGGCAGGGTGGCGGGCGTGCTGACATTGCCGGCGGCGTCCGTCGCCGTGACGCTTAGCGTCTCGGCTCCGGCGCCCATGGCCCGCAGGTCGTTGGCTGTGACGGCGTAGGTCCAGGTCGTGCCGCTCAGGCTCGCGGTGCGGACGGCGCCGCCGATGGTCAGCTTCACGATGCTGCCGGCCTCGGCCGTGCCGGTGACGGTCAGGCCGCTGACCTCGTTGGCGCTGATCACGTCGTCGGCGGCCACCGTGGCGATGGTGGGCGCGGCTGGCGCGGTGTGATCGAAGGTGACCGTCTGGCCGGCCGTGAAACCCGTCGTGATCGCATTGCCGTGCAAGTCGGTGACGCCCGTGCCGGTGTTCTTCAGGTCCAGGCGCAGGTCGCCGTCGCCGGTGATGTCGGTGACCGTGACTGTGTAGGTCGCGCCGCTGCCCGAGATTCCGGTCACAGTCCCGCCGGCGGTACCCGTAGCGGTCAACACGAAGTCGGATGGATCGACGCCATCGACGGCCTCGCCGAAGGTCACGGTGTAATGCTGGGTCGCCGCATTGCTCGACGCGGCACCCACGCGGGTGATGGAGGTCACGGTCGGCGCGATGCCGTCCACGCGCACACCGGCGAGCCCGGTGAAGTTCAGGCCCGTGACGACGGCGTTCAGGCCGGAAGCATCCTGCATCGTGCCGCCGTTCAAGGCGATGGCCCCGGCGGTCATCACGCCGTCGCTGTCCAGCGTCCCCGCGGTCACCGCGTATCGGAAGGTGAGTGTGTCGCCGCCCGAGCCGCTGACATATTCGGCTTGGACGGTTCCGCCGGTGTCCAGGGTCAGCGCGATGCTTGGCGTGCCGCCGCTGGTGTCGACCGTGACGTCCTCGCTGAAGGTGACGGTGAAATCCAGGTGCTCGCCGATGGCGTAGGTGTCCGCCGCTGGCGAACTGGTCGTGGCGATCACCGGATTGCTGGCGTCCACCAGAACCCCGGCGGTGGTCGCGACCCCGCTTAGGGTCAGGGTGGCGTTCTGTCCCGCGGCGTCGCGCAGGGTTGCGCCATTGGCCTCGATCGCGCCTCCCAGCGCGACGCCGTCGGCGTCCGACTGTCCGACCGTCACCGTGTAGGCGAAGGTCAGCTCATCGGTCCCCGAGCCGCCGCTGTAGGTGGCGTAGACGGTGCTGGATCCGATGGTCAGTGCGATGCGCGGCGTGCCTCCCGTGGTGTCCACAGTGACCGCCTCGCTCATCGTGACCGTGAAGGTCAGTACGTCACCCGCCTGATAGGTGTCGTGAGCCGGCGCCGTGACCGAGGTCACCGTCGGGACAGTGGTGTCGATCGTATAGGTCATGCCGGTGGTGAATCCGCCGGCGATGGGGTTGCCCGCCGTATCGGTGATGCCCGTTCCCGAGTCCTTCAGGTCAAGGCGTATCGTGCCCTCGCCGGTATAGCCGCTGACCTGCACCGCGAAGATCGAACCGCTGCCGGACACATTCGACACGATCGCCCCGCTGATCGAGCCCGTGGTGTGGAGGACGAAATCGGAGGCGTCGAGATCGCCGGTCACGGTTTCGCTGAAGACCACCGTGTAGATCACGCTCGACGCCGTGGTCGTCTCGTCGCCCGTACGAGAGATCGACAGCACCGCCGGGTCCACGGCGTCGACGATCACGGCCGAGCCGTTGATGGTGAGTCCGTTCAACGACGCGCTGTTGCCGGCGGCGTCCTTGATCGTGCCGCCGCCGCTGGTGATCAGCGACGAGACCGACACGCCGTCTAGCGCTTCGGCGCCGTCGGGGATCGTAAAGACGAAGGTCAGGGTCGAGCTGCCCGAGCCGCCGACATAGTCCGCGTGGACGTAGCCGCCGCTCGGCAGGGTCAGGCCGATATAGGGCGTGCCGTTCGTCGTATCGACGACGACCGTTTCATCGAAGGTGACGGTGAAGGTGAGATCGTCGCCCTCGCCATAGACGCCGGCGGCCGGCGCCGTATTGGCGGTGATCGTCGGCTGGACGCCATCGACCAGCAGGCCGGTGGTGGCGGCGATGTCGTTGAGCGCCAGCTCCGCATCAACCCCATCGCCGCCGCGCATCGTGGCGCCGCGCAGATCGATCGGGGAGTAGACCTCGACGCCATCGGTATCCAGACGGCCATTGGTGACGGTGTAGCGGAAGACCAGGTCGGCCGTGCCGCTGCCGCTGACATAGGTGGCGTAAACGAGGGCTTCGCCAACCTCCATCGCGATGCGCGGCGTCCCGCCCAGGATGGTCACCGCCTTGTCCATATGGACGGTGAAGTCGATGTGCTCGCCGACGTGATAGGTGCGGTTCGCCGGAGCGCTCACCGACTCGACCACCGCCGCGGTCGAGTTCAGCGTATAGGACTCGCCCGCATCGAACGGGGTGTCGGACAGGTTGCCGTACACATCGCGAACATCGTTGGAGCCGCCATCGTAGGCTAGGCGGACGGTTCCGCTGCCGGTGATGTTCTCGAGAGTCACGATCCAGGTCTTGTGGTCGCCCGTATCCTCGATGTCGAAGTCGCCATTTATCGTGCCGACGCCATCGGTATACACATCCCAGCTGCTCAGCTCGTCATCGATCGGTTCGTCGAAAACCAACTGCCAGCGGACGCTGGTGGCGGTGGTGTTGTTCGGATCCAGGCGCGTGATCGAGACCACCTGCGGACCCTCGCCGTCGATGTTCACGCCGCTGGTGTCAAAGGACAGGTTGGTGAAGTCGGCTGCGTTGCGGGCGTCGTCCTCGATGTCCCCAAATTTGATCGTGCCGCCGACGACGATGCCGTTCAGATCCAGGTCCTCGTAGTTGACCTGATATCGGAAGCTAAGCGTGTTGGCGCCGCTTCCCTCGAAATACTGGGCCTCGACCGTTTGGCCGCCGATATCCAGCTCCAGCACCGGCGTGAAGCTGACGTCCACCACTTCGCTGAAGGTGACCGTGAAGATGAGGTCATCGCCCGGGATATAGATCCCCGCCGCCGGCGCGGTGGTCGAGACCACCGTCGGCGCCGTGGTGTCGACCGTCACCTCGGGGGTGGGCGGCGCCGTCCCGACCGTAAAGGCGCCCGCGGGGTTGCCGGCCTTGTCCGTGATCACGGCGCCGTTCAGGTCAAAGGCGCCGAACTCGATGCCGTCGCTGTCATTGTCGCCGGGCTGGACGCGATAGGTGAGGTACACGTCACTGGAGCCGGACTGGCTCGGATTATACTCCGCCCAGGCCGCCCGCCCGCCCACATTGATGGCGATGCGCGGCGCGCCGCCGGTCGTATCGACGACGACGTCCTCGTTGAACCTCAGGAGGAAGTTGATCTCGTCGTCTACCAGGCCATAGGCGTACGGTCCTGGCGCCTCCGCCCCTAGGAAGGTCGGCGCGGTGTGATCGATATAGAAGGCCTGCCCGGACGTGAACGCTGGGATGGCCGCGTTGTCGTCCGCCGCCGTCACGACCCCGGCCAGCAGGTTGAGACGAAGATTGCCCTCGCCCGCCACATCGCTGACGGTGACGGTGTAGACGCCGGGGCTGACTAGTGACGGCGCACCGATCGTCCCGGTGGCTTCCCCCGCCAGGGCGAAGGCCGACGCGCTCACCCCGTTCACGGCTTCGTCGAACGCGACCCGAAACTGGACAGTGTTGGCGGTGGTGCTTTGCGCGCCTACGCGGCTGATTTGGATGACGGAAGCCATGGATTACCCCGGGGGACTGAGTGATCGCGAGACGAGTTCGCGGCCGGGGGGCGTAGGCGAGCGCGGGATGCGCGCTCAACGAGAATGCTTCCAAAAGCCTTAACGGCGAGATGAACGGAAGAAGTCGTTCCGGAATTGCATGTATTGCCTGCAGAATTATCCGCAGATTTTGCGTGTAATTGTTCGGTAAATCACGTTTCGATGAATTTCGGACCCCAGGTGAATAGGAAAACGGCCCGCTGATCTGTCAGCGGGCCGTTGTTAGGCTTGAAAAGCTCTGGAGTTCGATGCTCAGCCGACCAGTTCGCTGTCCAGCGTGATCTGCGCGTTCAGGACCTTGGACACCGGGCAGTTGACCTTCGCCTTGCCGGCTAGGTCGTCAAAGGTCGCGGCGTCGATGTTGGGGACCTTGCCCTTGAGCGTCAGGTGGACGGCGGTGATGGCGTAGCCGTCGTCCTGCTGCTCCAGCGTCACCTCGGCGCTGGTCTCCAGGCTGTCGGCGGTGAAGCCGGCCTGGGTAAGCACCAGCGACAGGGCCATGGTGAAACAGGCCGCGTGCGCCGCGCCCAGCAACTCCTCGGGGTTGGACCCGGGCTGGCCCTCGAACCGGCTTGAGAAGCCGTAGGGGTATTGGCTAAGCGCGCCGCTCTCGGTCGAGATCGCGCCCTTGCCGTCCTTGATGCCGCCGCCCCATACGACCGAACCGCGCCGCTTGATCTTCAAGGCCATGATGTCTCTCCCTGTCAGCCGGATGCTGCCGGGGGATCATGCCGCGCAAATTGCGTCAGGCCTTGGACGGATGTGATGCGGATTGAAGTTCAGAACCCGCTCAGGCTCAAACCGGGCGCGTCAGGCGGCGTCTGCGCACCGCCGTTCAGGCTCTTCTGCATGAGCACGATGTCGAGCCAGCGCTCCTTCTTGTAGCCCACGTCCTTGAACGTCCCCACGGGCGCAAAGCCCAGCGCCTTGTGCAGGCCGATGGAGCCCTCGTTGCCGGTGTCGCCGATCACCGCCATCACCTGCCGCAACCCCATCGCCGCGCAGGCGTCCAGCACGGCGGTCAACACCGCGCCCCCCACGCCCCGGCCTTTGGCCCTGGGCGAGACATAGACGCTGTCCTCCACCGTGTAGCGATACGCCGCCCGCAGGCGGAACGGCCCGGCATAGGCGTAGCCCAGGATTTCGCCGTTCTCCTCGGCCACCAGATAGGGCAGCCCCCGCGACTGCACATTGGCCATCCGCGTGACGATCTCATCCGCCGAGGGCGGAACCTCCTCGAACGTCCCGAACCCGTTCAGGCAGGCGTCGGCATAGATCGCGGCGATGGCCGGCGCGTCGGCGGGCGTGGCGGGGCGGATGTTCATGGGAGGTGATTACGACATCCCTGCCCGAGAGCAAGGTCAACCAAACCGCCTCCCTGGGCCTTGTGCCCAGGGTCCCTGTATCCGCCGCCGCCGTGGTCGATTTCTTGCCGATGCGAATGCGGATGCAGGGACCCTCGCCACAGGGGCGAGGGAGGCGCTCTAAACTGCGTGCGTCCTTCGAGACGCGGTCTATCGACCGCTCCTCAGGATGACGAACCCCGAGAGCAAACCACCTTCGTCATGCTGAGGAGCGCAAAGCGCGTCTCGAAGCACGCGGTGAGATCAGCTCTCACTCCGGCATCGTGTCGAAGACCACGACGCCGGGCGGCAGGGGCGCCCAGGCGGGGCGGTCGCGGTTGAAGATGGCGATCTGAGGCTTGAACAGGCTGGGGTCGTCCAGGCTGCCCGCATAGACGGTGTGGGAGTCCGTGTGGCCGACCTCGCCACCGAATACCAGGCCGCCGCAGGACGGACAGGAGTTGCGCAGCGCCTCGCCCCCGCGGAGGGCGCGGGATCGGTATTTCAGCGTCGCGCCGCTGAACCGCACCGCCGAGGCGGGGAAGTTCATGAAGGGGATGAACGGCCCGCCCGACGCCTTTCGGCAGTCGGCGCAATAGCAGCACCCCATCATGTCCGGCGGCCCCTCGGCTTCGTAGCGGACCGCGCCGCAGAGGCAGCCGCCGGTGATCTTCATCAGGCCTTCTCCCAGCCCTTCTCCACCGCCCACACGGCGAAGGCGTAATCCAGCGCGATCTCCTTCAGGAAATCGAACCGGCCGGACGCGCCGCCGTGGCCGGCCTCCATGTTGATCTTCAGCAGGATGGGATTGGTGCTGGTGGTGTGGTCGCGCAGCTTGGCGGCCCACTTCTCGGGCTCCCAATAGGTGACGCGCGGGTCCGATAGGCCGCCGGTGGCCAGCACCGCCGGGTACGGCTTGGCCGACACCTGGTCGTAGGGCGAGTAGCTGTACATGTAGTCATAGGCTTCCGCGTCCTCGATCGGGTTGCCCCATTCGGGCCACTCGGGCGGGGTCAGGGGCAGGGACGTATCGCTCATGGTGTTGATCACATCCACGAACGGCACCGCGCCGATGATGCCGGCCCACAGGTCGGGCCGCATGTTGGTCACCGCGCCCATCAGCAGCCCTCCGGCCGAGCCGCCATAGGCGACCGTGCGCCCCTTGGCGCCATAGCCGTTGGAATGCAGGTGCTCGGCGCAGGTGATGAAGTCGGTGAAGGTGTTCTTCTTCTTGAACTTCTTGCCGTCTAGGAACCAGCCCCAGCCCTTTTCCGACCCGCCGCGGATGTGGGCGGTGGCCCAGATCCAGCCCCGGTCCACCAGACTGAGGTTGCGGATCGAGAAGCTGGGGTCCATCGGGATGCCATAGCTGCCATAGCCGTACAGCAGCAGCGGGGCGGAGCCGTCCAGCTTGGTCCCCTTCTTCATCAGCACCGTGATCGGCACCTCGGCGCCGTCGGACGCCTTGGCATACAGCCGCTTGGTGACGTAGTCGGCCGGGTTGTGGCCGGATGGGATTTCCTGGGTCTTGCGCAGCACCTTGGTGCGCTTGGCCATGTCGTAGTCGAACCACTGACGCGGCGTGGTCGGCGACTGGTAGACATAGCGCATCACCGGGGTGTCGAACTCGTACCCGCCCTCCAGCGACAGGACATAGGCCTCCTCGTCCATGACGATGGGGTGTTCGGCGCCGCCCTTTTCGGTGACCACGATGCGGGTGTTGGCGTTCACCCGCTCCAGCCGCACGAAGTGGTTCTGATAGGCGGTGGTCCCGACGATCAGCGTGCCCGGACGGTGGGCGACCCATTCCTTCCAGTTCTTGGCCGACGGGTCCGAGACGGGCGCCCGCACCAGCTTGAAGTCCACCGCGTCGTCGGCGTTGGTGCGGATGATGAAGTCGCCGTCCCAGTGCTCGATGTCATAGCGCACGCCGACCTTGCGCGGCTCGACCACCTTGGGCTTGGCGGTCGGGTCGCTGGCCGGGATGATCAGGGCTTCGGAGCTGTCGTTGTTGCCGGCGCTGATGACCAGGAACTGGTCGGAAGCCACGCGGCCGATCCCGATGAAATAGCCCTCGTCGGCCTCCTCATAGATCAGCACGTCGTCCTTGGCGCCGCCGCGGGCCGGGCGGCGATAGATCTTGTCCGGCCGGCCGTTGTCGTCGCGGTGGGTCCAGAACAGCCACTGGGAGTCCGGCGAGAAGGTGAAGTCCCCGGTCGAGCTCTCCACCGGCTCGGCCAGCACCTGACCCGTCGCCAGGTCCTTGACGAAGATGCGGAACACCTCCGAGCCCTGGGCGTCCTCGGCGTAGGCGAACAGCTTGTGGTCGGGGCTGTGATCCGCCGCGCCGACCTCTGAATAGGCCTTCCCCTTGGCCAGGGCGTCGGCATCCAGTAGCACTTCCTCCGCGCCGCCGGCCCGGGGCTTGCGGGCGTAGATCGGGTGCTGCGCGCCGATGTTGTAGCGGGTGTAATACTCGAACACGCCGTCGGGGGCTGGGACGGACGCGTCGTCCTCCTTGATGCGGCCCTTCATCTCCTCGAACATCGCCTTCTGCAGCGGTTCGGTCTTGGCCAGCATCGCCTTGGTGTAGGCGTTCTCTTCGGTCAGGTGCGCCTTGACGTCGGCCTTGATCAGGCTCGGATCGCGCAGGACCTTCTGCCAGTTGTCGTCCTTCATCCAGGCATAGTCGTCGGTCCGCACGCGCCCCAGCTGTTCGATGCGCTTGGGCTCCTTCTTGGCGACGGGAGGCTTTGGCAGGGTGGGGGACGCGGACATGGATTCACCAGGAATGAGGACGGAGGAGGCGGCCAGGGCGGCCGTGGACGCCAGAAGTTCGCGCCGGGTTTTCATGCAGTCTCTCTAAATTGGAGGGTGCGGCAGGACGCCAGCTTGTGACGGGGACTCGGCGCAGGTCAAATGGGTCGTAGTGAGTCGCGTAATCAAGGGGCGTCCATGGCCTGGGATCTATCTCTCGATCTCATTCAGGCGACGGTGCAGGTCGAACAGGCCTTGCCCGACGGCGGCCGCACGGTCGGCACCGGCTTTCTCATCGACGCGCCCACGCCGGACGGGCGGCCTCGCACGGTGCTGGTCACCGCCGGCCACGTGCTGGAGCGCATGCCCAAGGCCAGCGCGCGCATCGGCTATCGGGTCCAGGGCGGCGACGGCGTCTGGCGTTACGATCCTCAGACCCTGACCATCCGCGACACGATCGATCACCCGGCCTGGGCCAAGCACCCGACCCGCGACGTGGCGGCGATCGAGGTGGTCGCGCCCCCCGAATTCGCCAAGGCGGCGATCCCCCTGGCCTGGCTGGCGGCGGACGAGACCTTCAGCAAGGTGGCCCTCGGCCCCGGCGACGAGATGATGGCGCTCGGCTTCCCACGCGGGCTGGCGGCCAATGGCGCGGGTTTCCCCATCCTGCGCTCGGGGCGCGTGGCGTCCTATCCGCTGGGCCCGGCCGACAACTCGCCGACCTTCCTGCTCGATTTCTCGGTGTTTCCCGGCAACTCCGGCGGCCCAGTGTTCATGGCCGAAGCCGCCCGGCGTCGCCCCGGCGCGGGCGAGGCCCAGGAAGTCCAGTTCGTGGCTGGGATGCTCACCCAGCAGGTGGAGCTGAATAAGGAGCGGCTGGAGATCGGCGTGGTCACCCACGCCAAATTCATCCGCGAGACCGTCAACATGCTCGACGGCGTGATCCCGATCCGCACCTCCAAGGTCGCCGAGGTCCTGCCCGCCACCCAGGTCGCCGCCAACGCGGTCGAGGCCGGGACGATCGACTAGCGCGGCCTCAGCCGATGCTGTGGCGTACCGGCGAGACGCTCCAGCACACGGTGCGCTGATCAATCAGGTCGTGGACCGGCGAGTCCGCCAGTTCATCCATCAGGCCGTCAGCCGCCGCGCGGCCGTCCGCCACCGCCGCCCAGACCAGCATGTCCACCACCGAGCCGTCCGCCTGCTCGGCGATGCGGCGCGAGCGGAAGCCCGGTTGGCGGCGCAGCCAGGCGTCCACCCCGGCGTTGGCGTCGATGAACTGCGCCACCGTGCAGCCGCGCAGGCGGAAGGTGGTGATCTCCACGGCCTCCAGGATCATGGGCTCCGGCTGGAACGCGCCGGTCTGCGGGGAATAGTCGATGACTCGGGCCATGGCGGTCTCCTGTGCGATCCTGCATGCGGGCGGGGGAGGCCGGGCGCTGGCCGCGCTCCGTCGTCCCCGAGCCCTAACCTGACATGCCCTCCAGCCGCGGCGACAGAAACAATCCCGCAGGAGTCATGCACGATCCTGCAAAAACCGGGGTTCGCGCCTTTCGCCTGCCGTAGGGGCGGCTAGGGTGATTTCATGATGTCGTCTGCCGATCCCTATGCGGAGCTGGTCTCCCTGATCACCCGGTTCACGCCGGAGGACGGGCATGTGGAGACCGCCGTCGACGGCCTGTTCCTGGCGCGCAAGACCTCGCCCAGCATGCCGTTGCATACCGCCCAGTGGCCATGCCTGGCCCTGGTGGTCCAAGGCGCCAAGGTCGTGCGCGTGGGTGAAGAGACCCTGCGCTATGGCGTCGGCGACTATCTGCTGGTGGCGCTCGACATGCCCGTCGCCTCCTGCGTGATCGAAGCGACGCCGGAAAAGCCGCAGATCGGCCTGGGCATGGCTATCGACGTGGTGCGTCTGGGCGACCTGATCCGCCGCATCGGCGTACCCCGTCCGGCCACGGCGGCGGACGCCATGCGGGGCCTGGCGGTCAATTCCGCGGGGCCGGACCTGCTGGACGCCGTGCTACGGCTGGTGCGCCTGCTGGACCGGCCGCAGGACGTGGCCGCCATGGCGCCGCTGATCCAGGACGAGATCCTCTATCGCCTGCTGACCGGGCCGGACGCCGCGCGCCTGCTGCACATAACGGCGGGCGAGGGGGCTGGCGGCGGCCGCGTGGCTCGCGCCGTTGGATGGCTGCGCGACAACTACGACCAGCCCCTGCGTATTGAAGCCCTGGCCGAGGCGGTGGGCATGAGCGAGTCTTCTCTGCACCACCAGTTCAAGGCGGTCACCGCCATGACGCCGCTGCAGTATCAGAAGCAGCTTCGCCTGCACGAGGCGCGCCGCCTGATGCTGGTCGAGGACGCCGACGTGGCCACCGCCGGCTTCCGCGTCGGCTATCAAAGCCCCTCACAGTTCAGCCGCGAATACCGCCGCCTCTACGGCCTGCCCCCGGCCCGCGACGTGGAGGCCGCAAGACGGCCGCTGGCCGCGGAGTGATAGCTAGTCGTGTATGCTGTGCGCGTGTCGGCGCAAAGCCGCTCCCTCGAGAGATGTTCCGTCCTCGCGTTCTAGAATGAGGCCAACTAGCGCCGGCCCTTGATGGGGTGACTTCTTTCGGCGTTTGTCTTCGTCATTGTACAACGCCCTTGCTCCGTCCAAAGCTCGGGACTCGAAGTCGAAGCTTTCTGAAGCTTCGAAGGCGGGTTCGGTGGAGGAAGTCAGGTATTTGACCTTAAGAACAAACGTCATTTGTTTCTCCCGTGCTCTCGAAGTGGTGTTCATTGAGTGACCTATCAAGGTCCAGCTTTGCTCTGATGCCGCGCTACGCTACTTCTTCGCCCATGACGCCCCACCGCCGCGATGTCGTGACTGGAAGCTTGGCCCTGAGCCTCGCGGGCGCAACCAACGCTACCGGAGCCCCCGCCATGTACGGCCTGATCGGCAAGATGAAAGCCGCCCCCGGCAAGCGCGACGCGCTGATCGCCATTCTGCTGGACGGGGTGTCCGGCATGCCGGGCTGCCAGTCCTATGTGGTGGCCAAGGTCGCCGACGATCCCGACGCCATCTGGATCACCGAGGTGTGGGACAGCGCCGAAAGCCACAAGGCCTCGCTGCAACTGCCGTCGGTCAAGGACGCCATCGCCAAGGGCCGCCCCCTGATCGCCGGCTTCGACACCCACATCGAAACCACCCCCGTCGGTGGGCATGGGCTGAAGTAGCTCTTCTCCTGCCCCGCTTGCGGGGGAGGGGGACCACGAAGTGGTGGAGGGGGCGCTGACTGGGCTCTGAGCCGGAAGAAGCGCCCCCTCCGTCTCGTCGCTGTCGCGCCGATCCACCTCCCCCGTACGCTTCGCTACGGGGCAGGAGTGGGATCAGCTGAACAACAGCCTGATCGTCTCGCGGTAGAACAGGATGTGCCGGCCCGCCTGGTGCGGATCGCGCAGGCCCTTGGACAGCAGGATGCCGCCCTCGACGATGACGGTCATCTGGTCGGCGACGGTTTCCAGATCGACCGGCGCCTTAGGCGGATGGACCGCGGCGATCTCCTCCAGCCACGCCTGGTAACGCCGCCGCCAGTTCAGGACGATCTCGACCCCGCGCTGGCGCACCCCGGCGTCAAAGGCGCTGTCCTGGATGACGATGGCCGCCACGATGCAGCCGGGCCGCACCTTCATGTACTCGTCCATCACCTCGGCGGTCAGCTTGAGGAAGATCAGGTACGAATGCAGCGGGTCTTCGTGCAGGCTGCGGGCGCGGCTTTCCAGACTGTCCAGCAGCGCTTCGTCCTGCTCCACGAAGCGGTCGATCAGCTGACGGGCGAGGTCGTTCTTGTCCTTGAAGTGGTAGAAGAACCCGCTCTTGGTGATGCTGCCGGCCTCAACCAGCTCTTCGATCGACGTGGCCGCGAAGCCCTTGTCGATGATGCGGTCATAGGCCAGGTCCATGATCCGCGCGCGCGTCGCCGCGCCCTTGGACAGGGGCGGGGACTGCACCAATGGTGCGGTTTTGGGTTCGATAACAGCTAACATAACACAGTTCGTAACATATTTCGCGCGTGAAATACCAGTGTTTGCAGGCGTTTCAGCCTCAAATTCGCGACTGCACCATGCGTCGGCTGGAGGGGCTTTGGGGCGGCCTATACTTATTCCCCCCTCCCGGGTCGGCAGGCCGCTGGCCGGAACGCATTCAGACGAGCACGCACATGACCCTCAAGGATCACCGCGGGCTGGCCGTCACCGGCGCCAGCCCTTTCGCCCTGGAGCGCTTTGAAAGCGCCCTGGCCCTCTACAACCGCTTCGGCCTCGATCCGGTGGCCGAGCTGGACGCCGCCCTCGCCGACAGCCCCGACTTCATCATGGCGCACGTCCTGCGCGCCCACCTGCACCTCAGCGGCACCGACCCCATGGGCGTGACCGCCATCCTGCCCAACCTGGCCCAGGCCGAGGGGGCCAAGGGCACGCCGCGCGAGACCGCCCACGTCCTGGCCATCCGCGCCATGGTCGAGGGCCGCTGGCGCGAGGCGGCCCGCACCCTGGAAGACATCGCCGTCACCTATCCCCTCGACATGGTCGCCGTCCGCGGCGGCCACTTCGTCGACTTCCTGCTGGGCGACAGCCGCATGCTGCGCGACCGCATCGCCCGGGCCATGCCGGCCTGGGGCGCGACGACGCCGGGCTGGCACGCCATGCTGGCCATGCACGCCTTCGGGCTGGAGGAGACCGGCGACTACGCCCGCGCCGAGCAACAGGGCCTCGCCGCCCTCAAGATCGAGCCCCGCGACAGTTGGGCCAAGCACGCCGTCGCCCACGTGTTGGAGATGCAGGGCCGCGCGGAGGAGGGCGTGCGCTTCATGACCGCCGACACCCCCGCCTGGGCCGAGAACAACCTGCTGGCCGTTCATAACTGGTGGCACTTGGCGCTATATCACCTGGAGCTGGGCGACTACGAGCAGGTGCTGCGCCTGTTCGACGGCCCCATCCATGGCGCCCGCTCGCCGATCGTCTTCGATCTGGTCGACGCCTCGGCCATGCTGTGGCGGCTCCAGCTGCTGGGTGTCGATGTGGGCGATCGCTGGACGACGGTGGCCGATGGCTGGTCGTTCAGCGCCGCCGACAGCGCCTACGCCTTCAACGACATGCATGCGATGATGGCCTTCGCCGCCGCCAACCGTAAGGAAGACGTGCGCCTGGTGCGCGCCGTGCAGTCCTCGGCCCGCGAGACGGTCGGCGACAACCGCGAGTTCCTCAACGAGGTCGGCCACGCCGCCACCGAGGCCATGGCCGCCTTCGCCGCAGGGGACTATCGCAACGCCGTGTCGCTGCTGCGGCCGATCCGCCACCGGGCCTACCGTTTCGGCGGCAGCCACGCCCAGCGCGACATCATCGACCTGACTCTGCTGGAGGCCGCGATCCGCGGCGGCGACCGTGATCTGGCGCGAGCCCTAGCCGCCGAACGCGCCGCCGCCAAACCGCACGGCAGCGCCGTGCTCCTGGCCAATCGCGCCGCCCTCGCTGCTTGAGGACGGCGTGAGCGGGGAGGGAAGGCGGCGCGTCCCCTAACGCACCGCCTTCTCGACCGCCTCAAGAATAGATTCCCTCGCCCTTGTGGCGAGGGTCCCTGTGTCCGCCGCCGCCGCGCCAAACGGTCGGTCGCCGCGAATACGGATGCAGGGACCCCAGGCACAAGGCCTGGGGAAGCGCACTATGTAAGGCGCTAAGGGAGCTAACCCCCGTAAATGATCGAGATCGTCTCGGCCACGCAGGCGGGGCGTTCTTCGCCCTCAATCTCGATGGTGCATTCGTTCTTCAGCTGCAGGCCGCCGGCCTTGGGCTCAACGCCGGTCAGCTTCTGGCGCATGCGTACGCGCTTACCGACCCGCACCATGTTGGTGAAGCGCACCTTCTCGGTGCCGTAGTTGATGCCGCGCGTGACGCCCGACACGTTCAGCAGACCCGCGCCCAGAAACGGGATCAGCGACAGGGTCAGGTAGCCGTGGGCGATCGGGCCGCCGATCTCGCGGGTGGCGCGCTCCACATCCACGTGAATCCACTGGTGGTCCCCGGTGGCTTCGGCGAACTGATTGACCCGCTCCTGGGTGATCTCGACCCAGTCGGACACTCCGACCTCTTGGCCGACCAGGCTGGCGACGTCGGCGAAAGTGACGCTCTTCATGCGGGCTTCTCCCTATTCAAACGATTGTTTCGTAGCGTTGTAGCGGTCATCATCCCCGCAAAACAAGGGAGACCACCATGTCCGCGCCGAAGTTCGAGACCCTGCTGTACGACGTCCGCGACGGCGTCGCGACCCTCACCCTGAACCGGCCGGAGAAGCTGAACGCCTTCACCGCCCGCATGATGAAGGAACTGATCGAGGCTTTCGACAGCACCGACGCCGACGACGCCGTCCGCGCGGTGATCGTCACCGGCTCGGGCCGCGCCTTCTGCGCCGGGGCGGACCTGTCGGGCGGCGGCGCCACCTTCGACCGCACCTCGCCCCAGGCGCTGGAACGCGAAGAGGGCAAGGTCGGCGACATCTATCGCGACGGCGGCGGCCGGGTCTCCTTGCGTATCTTCGACAGCCTGAAACCCGTGATCGCCGCTGTGAACGGCCCGGCCGTGGGCGTGGGCGTCACCATGCAGCTACCCATGGACATCCGCCTGGCCAGCACCGACGCCAAGTTTGGCTTCGTCTTCGCCAAGCGCGGCATCACGCCGGAAGCCTGTTCGTCCTGGTTCCTGCCGCGTCTGGTAGGGCCGCAGACCGCCCTGGAATGGTGTTTCACCGGCCGCGTCTTCGGCGCGCAGGAGGCCCTGGATCGCGGCCTCGTCCGCTCGCTCCACGCGCCAGAGGACCTGCTGCCCGCCGCCACCGCCCTGGCGCGCGAGATCGCCGACAACACCGCCCCGGTCTCGGTGGCCCTGTCGCGCCAGCTGATCTGGCGCATGGCCGGCGCTGTCCATCCGATGCAGGCCCACATGGCCGACAGCCGGGCCATCCAGTCGCGCGGCGCTTCCGGCGACGCCAAGGAAGGCGTGACTTCCTTCCTGGAAAAACGCCCGCCCAACTATCCCGACAAGGTCTCGTCCGACCTGCCCGACGTGTGGGAGCATTGGGATCGCCCGGAGTTTAAATAGCGAATATACGCGCCTCCCTCGCCCTTGTGGCGAGGGTCCCTATGTCCGCCGATGCCGCGCCAAACGGTTCGCATTGTGCGTGCGGATGTAGGGACCCCAGGCACAAGGCCGGGGGAAGCGGCTTAAGCCGGGCGTTGCACCGCAGGGGAGAGAGTGAACTACTCTCCCTGTGAGCCAGCCCGCCGCCGATTCCGCGCCAGAGGCCGCCGCCCGGTTGCGGGCGGCGTTGCTCAAGCGGCTGGCCGATCTGGTCTGTCTTCCCGCCGAGCGCACGGACCCGCATCAGAAGGCCGTGGCCGTCGATCTGCTGATCGAGGCCCTGCGCGAGGCGGCCGAGGGCGAGCGGGTGCGCGTGGCCCAGCGTCTGTCGGCCATCTCTTCCCCGCCGGCGGCCCTGGTCCGCGTCCTGTTGCGCGACGCCGTGGCCGTGGCCCGGCCCCTGCTGGAATCCCGTGCTCATCTGGGCGACGCCGAACTGGTCGATTGCGCCCGCCGCGCCAGTGACGAGCACCGCGCCCTGATCGCCGCCCGGCCTGGTGTGAGCGAGGTGGTGTCCGACGCCATCCTGGAAGCCGGCGACATCGCGGCGGGCGAGGTCTTGCTGATCAACCGCGACGCGCGCCTGGGGCAGGGCGCGCTCGCCATCCTCACCGCCGCCGCCAGCGCTCGGCCCGAGCTGGTGGCGCCGCTCCTGGCGCGCGGCGAGCTGACCCCCGGCCAGGCCTTCGACCTGTTCTGGTCCGCGGACCCCGCGGCGCGGGCGCAGGTCCTGCGCCGCTTCGCCGCCCCGCGGGCTCAACTGCGCGAGGCGGTGGACGACCTCTATCCCGTCGCCAAGGCCGGGGGATGGGCCGACCGGCTCACCCGTCGCACCCTGGAGTTTGTCGGCCGCCGCCAGCGAGACCGCGCCCATTCCGGCCTATTTCCGACCCTTGAAGCGGCCATCCAGGCGGCGCGGTTCGGCGTCACCCCGTCCATGACTGACGAGATCGCCCGTCTCGCCGGGGTGAAGCCTCAGACCGGGCGGCGGATCTTCGACGATCCGGGCGGTGAGGCCCTGGTGGTCCTGGTCAAGGCGGCGGGGCTGCCGCGCGACGCCCTGGTCACGCTCTGGTCCGCCCTGCAGCGGCCGGGTTCGAAGCAAGATTTGGTGGAGCTGTTTGACGGTCTGGCCATCGATCGGGCGCAGACGGTTCTTCGCTATTGGGATGTATTTCCGCCGCCGCTCGATCTGTAGCCGCGTCGGATGAACGCTGATCTAGTGTTTGGCGACTTCCAAGGTCAAAAACTCGGCGCGGTTACCACATTTATGAGCATCTTTGTTTTCGAGACAAAGATCATGCACCACGCTTGTCTGAATGAGCGGCGTTCTATAAGTACGAGCCTCCTGACTTCGGAATCAACAATTGATGCGGCGTCGCGCGCCCTCAGCAGAATAAGACGAACATGGACGATAAAGCAGAAATCATCGAGATGACGGCGGATATCGTTTCCGCTTACGTGGGCAACAATTCCGTGTCGGCGTCCGACCTGCCCGCCCTGATCCAGAGCATCCACCGCGCCATCGCCGAGATCGCCACCGGCGCCGAGCCGGTCGAGGTCGCGCCCAAGGAGCCGGCCGTGCCGCTCAAGCGCTCGATCACGCCCGACCACCTCGTCTGCCTGGAGGACGGCCGCAAGTTCAAGTCGCTGAAGCGCCACCTGCGGACCAAGTACAACATGAGCCCCGAGGAATATCGGGCCAAGTGGAACCTGCCCAAGGACTATCCGATGGTCGCCCCGAACTACGCCAAGGCGCGTTCGGACCTGGCCAAGCAGATGGGTCTGGGCCAAGGCGGCCGCAAACCCGCCCGCAAGGGTCGCTAGACCTCAGCCGACCCGGTCTTTTGAAGCGCCCGTCGTCCTATCGGACGGCGGGCGTTTCTGCGTTTAAAGCTCAAGCATGGGGCAGGCGGGCCGAAACTGTCGTTTCGGAGCAACGCCGTTGTGCCGTTCTGGCGCCTTTTTGCGCGCGTTAACCCTTTTCCGCTTGCTCCCGATTCGTTGGTTGAGCGATAGTTAATTGTCGTGATTCCAACGGCTTGTTCGGGACTCTGGAGATGGTCGCGCAATTGGGCGCTCCCGCCGCGGCGGCAAGAGCTCACCAAGAGATGTTCGCCTACTGGGCGTCGCTGCGTCGGGGCTCCAAGCTGCCCAGTCGCGCGGACATCGATCCTTCCAGCATGAAGCGGCTTTTGCCGACGGTCAGTCTGATCGATGTGGTCCCTGACGGGCGCGGCGGGACTGGACGCGATTACGCCCTGCGCCTAGCGGGCACCGGTCTCTACACCGTCTATGGCCGCGAGATCACCGGCCGCACCCTGGGCGAGGTCTACAACTCCACCGCCGCCGACTACTGGCGCCATGAACTCGACCGCGTGGTCGACGAGGCCAAGCCAGGCGTCGGGGTCCACAATCTGGCCTGGCGCGGCGCCGCTCACCTGTCGATCCTGTGGCTTCGCCTGCCGCTGTCCTCGGATGGTCGCAAGGTCGATATGATCCTCGGCTACGACGCCGTGGTGGGCATGCAGCCTGAAGTTCTGGCGTCCAGCGGCATCCGCGCGGCCTGACGTCAAAGTCGGACGTATCCGGCTTTTATTCCTATTGTGGATAGCAATAGGAAAGTTATCCTCGCCCTTCCCCTCGCGACCTAAGGTTGCGGAGTGGCTCGACGC
The DNA here is from genome assembly GCF_027474405.1 of Caulobacter sp. NIBR2454. Classification (GTDB taxonomy): domain Bacteria; phylum Pseudomonadota; class Alphaproteobacteria; order Caulobacterales; family Caulobacteraceae; genus Caulobacter. The sequence goes on along the minus strand of NZ_CP114871.1, from coordinate 2,616,916 downwards.
AAAAAGGCGTGCGGGCCGAGGAGAGAGCAAGGAAATGACTGCCCAAACCTATGACGAACTGCTCGAAGCAGGCCGCGATCCGAAGAAGGACCGCCTGGCCGCCGGCTTCGTAACCAGCCTCGTCGCCATGTCCACCGGGGTGCCGCCGCGCGAGATCGCCGCCCGCACCCGCGCCCGCGCCGAGGCCGCCCGCGCCCGCCAGATGGCCATGTACCTGACCCATGTGGCCTTCGCCTGGCCCATGGCCCGCGTGGCCGCCGCCTTTGGCCGCGACCGCACCACGGCCAGCCATGCCTGCCATCGCATCGAGGACCTGCGCGATGACGCCGCCTTCGACGCGCGGCTGAGCGAGATGGAGGCCTGCCTGCGCCAGGCCCCCGCCGACACCTGGGCGACCGCGTGAACCGCGCCGCCGCCCTGCTGGCCCGCCCGGGCGCCTGGCTGGAGGCCAGCGGCGGCGTCTATCTGCTGCGCGCCACCGCCGATCGCCGCAGGCGCCCGATGATGTGGCTGGACGAGGCGGCCTTCGACGCCTTGGTCCGCGAGCCGGGCCTGCGTCCGCGCGGGGAGGGGGGCTACGTCCTTGCCCGCACCGCCGTCGCCCAGCCTGCGCCCTCCGCCGCCGCCCGCCCTGGCTTCATCGAGGGCGAGCGTACGACAGCCGAGCCCGACGGCCGCCTTGTCGCGCGCCGCGCCAATCTGGGCGAGTCCCCCATCGCCTGGCTGGCCCGCCGCCGTGATCCGCAAGGCCGCCCCTGGCTGACCCCGATCCAGGCCGCGGCGGGCGAGAAGCTGCGCGAGGACTTTCACCGCGCCGGAACCCTGGGCCGCCTGACCATGGCCTGGGACGCCGGCCCCCGCGGCAGCGGCGGTCGCGGCCCGGGCCTGGAACCCGCGGAACGCGCCCGCGCCGCCAAGGACCGCATCGCCCGCGCCCTCGACGCCGTCGGTCCTGGCCTGAAGGAAATGCTGGAGCGGGTCTGCGGCGCCGGCTCCGCCCTCGACGCCGCCGAGCGCGCGCTTGGCCTGCCGCGCCGGTCCGGCAAGACGGTCCTGACCCTCGCCCTCGACCGGCTAGCCCAGCACTACGGGCTGGCCTGAAAAATATTCAACCAATCGGTTGACTCTTTCCGTGCGTTTCTCATATTCAACGACATGGTTGAATTAGAAGCGCCCCAGCTGGACACCGTCTTTCACGCCCTCGGCGACGCCACCCGTCGCCGGATGCTCCGCGACCTCGCGGACGGCGAGCGCACGGTGAGCCAGCTGGCCGAACCTTTCGAAATCTCGCTGGCGGCCGTCTCCAAGCACATCAAGGCGCTGGAGAACGCCGGCCTGATCCGCCGCGAGGTGAGGGGCCGCACCCATATGTGCCGCCTCGACCCCGGCCCCCTCGCCAGCGCCCAGCAGTGGCTGAGCTTCTACGAGCGCTTCTGGACCGAACGTCTGGATGTTCTCGAGCAACTGCTCCGTGACGCCGACGCGGGCAAAACGCCCGTCCCCAAAGGAGAAGACCAATGACCGACGCCATCACTCTCGACGCCTATGGCGCGCTGATCGAGCCCGCGACCCTGAAGATCCAGCGCCTGCTGCCCGGCCCCATCGAGCGCTGCTGGGCCTATCTGACCGACAGCGAACTGCGCCGCCAGTGGCTGGCCGCCGGCGACATGCAGAAGGGCGCCGACACGACCTTCGAGTTCGTCTGGCGCAACGATGAACTCACCGACCCGCCCGGCAAGCGCCCCGACGGCATGGCGGACGAACACCGGATGCAAAGCCGCATCACCCAGTTCGACCCGCCCCGCAAACTCGCCATCACCTGGGGCGCCCACGGCGAGGTCTCCTTCGAGCTTCAGGCTCAGGGCGACGAGGTCCTGCTGACCCTGGTCCACAGCCGCGTCCCCGACCGCTCCACCCTGCTCAGCGTCAGCTCCGGCTGGCACGCGCACCTGGACGTCCTGGAAGCCAAGGCGCGCGGCAAGACCCCGGCTCCCTTCTGGGACCGTGTCGCCGTTCTCAAACCCCAATACGATCAGCGCCTGCCGGCGTGACTCTATAGATGAACCCCTCTCCCTCGATGGGAGAGGGGCAGGGGTGAGGATGACGCGACCGTTCCGCCGCACCCTCGTCCACCGCCGCATCACCCTCATCCCCGACCCTTCTCCCATCAAGGGAGAAGGGGGATCAGGCTCGCTCCGCATCACTCCGTATCCGCGACACCATCGACGCCAACCCATTGGCGCGGCTCATGGACAGCATGTTGCTCAGGCCCAGCCGCGCCAGCCCCTCGCGGGCGTCGAAGGCCAGGATTTCGGCCGGCGTGCGGCCGGAATAGAGACGCAGCAACACCCCGATGATGCCGCGCGGGATCACCGCCTCGCTGTCGCCCCGGAACACCAGGGTCCCGTCGGCCCGCCGTTCGGTCACCAGCCAGGCCGGCGAGGCGCAGCCGCGCAGGGCGTTGGCCTCCGTCTGCTCGGCAGCTGGCAGCCGGGGCAGGGCCTTGCCCAGCTCGATGACATATTCGTACTGCGCGTCGCGGTCGCCGATGAGTTCGAACTCCTCGACGATCTCGTTCAGGGTCTGGTCGATACCGCTCATGGCCGCGACTTAAGCGGCGAGGGCGGCGGGGGCAAGGTCGCTCGTCCTTCGAGGCGCAGCCTTTCGGCTGCTCCTCAGGATGACGGATTCAGTAAAGCGACAAACCTCGTCATGCTGAGGAGCGCGATAGCGCGTCTCGAAGCACGCAAGACCTACGCCCCCGGCAACCGCACCACGGCCCTCAGGCCTTCGCCCTTGGCCGACACGATGCGCAGGGTCCCGCCCATGGCGTCGCACAGCAGTTGCACGATGGGCAGACCAAGGCCCGCGCCCTCGGCGGCCCGGCTGAGCGTGCTCTCGCCCTGTTCGAACGGCCGCAGCAGGCGGGGAATATCGCGCGGATCGACCCCTTCGCCGCAGTCCTCGATGGAGATCTCCACCATGTCCCCGTCGCGGCTCGCCCGCAGGATGATTGGCGCGCCCATGGGCGAATAGGCGATGGCGTTCTGCAACAGGTTGCCCAGGATGGTGCGCAAGCCCTTGGCGTCGGCGCGGACCTCCAGCGCCTCGTCCAGTCCCACCAGTTCCAGGCGCGCCTGACGGGCGGCCAGCTCGTCGCGCAGGCTCTCGGCCGCGTATTCCATGGCCGGGGCCAGGGGTTCGGTGTCCACGCTCAGATCGACCACATGGCCTTCCAGCCGCGCGATCTCGAGGATCTGGTTCACCAGCCGCAGCAGGCGATGGCCGCTCTCGTGAACCAGCTTGGCGTATTCCTGGTACTGCGGCTGGCCCATCGGGCCGTACAGTTCCGAGGACAGGATCTCGGAAAAGCCGATGATGGCGTTCAGCGGCGTGCGCAGCTCATGGCTGACCATGCGCAGGAACGAGCGCTTCTGGTCGTCCAGGGCGGCCTGGCGACGGGCGCTCATGCGCTGCAGGCGCGCCGCCGCGCTGTCCGCCGGACGCTCGGCGGGCGCGGGGGCCTCGAAACCCTGGGTCAGCGCCGCGACGGCGGCTTTTTCAGACATGGACCGTGCTGGCCCCCGTTAATCATTGATGCGACCATGCGCCCTCGCGCTTACGAATCCGTTTCCGTCCACAAGAGAAGTCGCAAAGCAGGGTTCTGCCGATCGCTCCGGGGTTGTGCGCCCTGCAGAATCCGCCCGAAATGATTACTCTCCGGCGGTTTAGCTCTCTAATCGACACGGTGCTGTGAAAGACCATCCTCGCCATATCCAGGGACCTGTTCGCCGGGCGGCCGCCGTCGCCGGCTCGCGGGCGGCTGTCTGGCATGGTGTATGGCTCGCGGCCGTGGTCATCGCGGGCGTCGCCCTGATCGCGGGCGCGCCCGGCGCGGCGGGCTGGCTCATGTGCGCCCTGGCCGGCGGCGCGGCTCCGGCCCTTGCGGGCCTGACCCTGGCCTGGATGGACACTCCGCGCCTGCGCACGACTCTTCTCGGCATCTGGGCGCTAGGGGCGGCGGTCGCTGTCCTGCTGACCGGCGGCGCATCCGGCCCCCTGGCCGCCTGGTGCCTGGCTCCCGCCGCCGCCGCGGCCCTGCTCGGCGGCCCCGCGCGCCTGGCCCAGGGCGCGTCCCTGTCGCTGATGGTCGCCGCCCTCGCCATCCTCGCCCCGCTCGCCGGGTTCGCACCCATCGTCCCGCCAGGGGTGAGCAGCCTGTGGCTCGGCGCCCTGACGCTCGGCACCATCTCGCTCGGCTTTTCGGCCGGCCTGATCCTTCACGGCCGCGGGCTCACCGCAGAGGGGCAGCGCGACTTCACCACCGCCTATCGCCTCAACGCCCTGATGCAGGCGCAGCCCAACCTGATCCTGGCCCTCGACGTCGACGGCCGCGTCCAGGCCGCCTTCGGCGACGCCCTCGACGGGGTCGAACCGGAATCCCTGCTGGCCGGGGGGCTCGCCCTGTCCATGGCCATCGAGGATCGCCCCCGCATGGAGGCGGCCCTGCGCCGCGCCCTCACGGAAGGCCAGGCCGAGCTGGAGTTCAGCCCCGCCGCCGCCATGGACCGCACCATCATCGCCTCGGTCCGCGTGGGCCGCGAGGGCGGGCTGGTCGCCAGCCTGCGCGACGCCACCGCCGACCGCGCCCGCGAGGCGATGCTGGAACAGGCCCGCGCCGACGCAGAGTCCATCGCCGCCAACAAGGCCCGCTTCCTGGCCAATATGAGCCACGAGCTACGCACGCCGCTCAACGCCATCATGGGCTTCTCCGACATCATGCGCGCCAAGATGTTCGGTCCGCTGCCCGACCGCTACGCCGAGTACAGCGAGCTGATCCACGAGTCCGGGGCCCACCTGCTGGACCTGATCAACGACGTCCTCGACATGTCCAAAATCGAGGCCGAGCGCTTCCAGCTGACGCGCGAGATCTTCGACGCCCGCGAGGCTGTCTCCGCCGCCCTGCGCCTGATGCGCGTCCAGGCCGACAGCGCCGGGGTCAAGCTGCGCGGCGTCCTGCCGGCCCAGGTGATGGAGGTCGACGCCGACCGCCGCGCCATCAAGCAGATCGCCCTGAACCTGATCTCCAACGCCCTGAAATTCACCCCCAAGAAGGGCTCGGTCACCGTCTCGACCGCCATCTACGAGAACATGTTCGAACTGATCGTCGCCGACAGCGGCGTCGGCATCTCGCCCGAGGACGTGGTCCGCCTGGGCAAGCCCTTCGAACAGGCCGGCGACAACGAACGCAAGGCCCAGGGCACCGGCCTCGGCCTGTCCCTCGTCCGCGCCTTCGCCGAACTGCACGGCGGGGAGATGCACCTGGAAAGCGTGGTCGGCTCGGGCACCTCGGTCACCGTCCGCCTGCCCGTCGCCATCGCCCTGCGCGCGCCCGGCGCACCCACCATGGGCGGCAATGTCGTGGCCTTCACGCCGGGCCGATAAGTCCCGCTACGCCAAATACGCCAAGCATTACTTGCGCCGCTCCCGGTCCCGGCGCAGCAATGTTCGACGCCTATACATCTTATGGTTGGCGCGTGACCTAAATGCCGTGGAGCATGGTCAAGCCCTGATCTAGCGAATCCTCCCGAATTCGACGTCTCCGCGTCGATTAGGGGAGTGTTGCAGCATGGCGACCATCGGTGAACTCGAAGACATCTACGCCCTCATCAACCGCAAGGCGCCCTCGGCGGCCCAGAGCCTGATCCTCCAGGAGATGGCGGTGCGCTCCCAGAATGGGATCATCACCGACGACGCCGCCTACAAGTACATCTTCGATCAGGCGGCCGGCACGACCAGCGTCGCGACCCTGACCTACCAGTTCTTCACCGGCAAGACACCGACCGAAGCCGGCCTGGACTATCTGGTGAACAGCACCACCAACGCCAACGATCTCAACGACGCCGCCTATCAGGGCTTCAACACCGAGAACCGCTACATCAACTTCGCGGTGAACCTGGGCGTGGCCGGTGAGGGGCGGGCGGGGTTCTCGCAGATCTACAGCCCGCTCACCTTCGCCGAGACCGTGGTGGTCGCGTACAACCGGATCATCGGCGACAGCCAGGCCGCCGAAGCCGGCATCGACGTCAACGCCGCGGTCGCCAACATCGCCGGCCGCAAGGCCTATTTCGACTCGGTGGTGGCTCAGGCGGGCATCACCGCCGCCGACCGTGACCTGGCCGCCAAGGCCGCCGTGGTCGGCTACATCATGGCCGAAGCCGTGAAGGCCGCCGTCGGCGCCTACCCCTCCGGCCTGAAAGCCTACTACGAGTATCTGTTCGCTGACGAATTCAGCACCCACAGCGTCGATCTCGAAGGCTTCACGCCCATCGCGGCCCCGCCAGGAAACACCCTGGTTCTTGTGCAGGACAAATCATACGGGCAGGGCGCGCTGGGCGCCGCGGATGTCTTCACCACCAGGGCTGACAATGCGACGGGCGATATCGCCGCCAACGGCGCCGACGTCACGGTGGACGCCGGCAACGGCTTCGACGGCATCAGCGCCACGCTGACCGCAGCGGGCGCGCATACCGTCTCTCTGGACATGGGCGGCGGCATCGATCTCGCCCTGATCCAGTTCACCGAAGGCGGCAAGAGCATCCACCTTGATGGCGGCGATGGTCGCGACACCCTGAACCTGACGCTCAGTTCGGATGTCACCTCGGCGGTGACGCAGGTCGAGGGCTTTGAGACGGTCGGCCTGCGGACCACTGGCGGGGTCACCCGGACGGTGGACTTCGACGCCTTCACCGGCGTGACAAGAGTGAACGCCTCGGCCAATGGCGGCGCGCTCAAGATCACCGATCTGACCGAGGCGGTCGCCGTCGAGGTCCGCAGCACGGGAACCTGGGACACCGCCCTGGTCTATGACGATGTCGATGCGGCGACGGTGACCTTGGCCACCAGCAACACCTCCGAACTGATCGTCGAGGGGGTCGAGACCCTGACGGTTGTCCTGACCAGGGCCGTGACGCTTCAAAGCATCTTCGCCGAGGACGCCACCTCGACCCTGGTCGTGAAGGGCGACTTCTCGGCCCGCCTCGGCGACGTCGTTCTGACGGGCGATGAGCGTCTCGTCGACCTGACGGCTGTCACCAAAAAAGATCTGGCGCTTCGCTACACCACCGGCGCCGAAGACACCGACACCCTCCGCCTGGGCGGCGGCGACGACACCCTGCGGCTGGTCGTCGGTGACGGGAAGGGCGATGCGGTGGTCACCCTGGGCGCGGGCTACGACACCCTCGAATTCGACAACTTCGCGGGCGACAGCAACATCAGCTTCAACGCCACGGGCGGTGATCTGAAGACGGTCACCGGCGTCACCGACTTTGATCTCGACGATGACACGCTGGTTGTGGTGGACGGCGATTACCTGGCCATGGCGCCCGGCGCCTTCACCGGCGGGAGCGGGGCCACCGACAAGGCCCGGTTCGATACCGCGGCGGCGGCCCTCAACACCGGCTTCGTGGCGGACCGCTTCACGATGTTTGACGCGGCGGATGGCTCGGGCGTCTACGTCTATTCGTCGGGCGACAACGCTGGCGCGGGCGACGACGTCTACATCAAGCTGGTCGGCATCAGCCTGGACGATCTCACCGTCGATGCGGACGGCGCGAGCATCTACGGCGCCGGGTGATCTGACAACGGGACCTCACCGCACCAGAAACGCCCGCCCCGCCGCGAAGTCGCCGACCTCGACATAGGCCGTGCGCACCACGTCGCCCCGCGGGCCGGCGAACAGGAACTCCACGGCGATCGCCTCGCGCGGGTCCAGGGCCTCGATGGCCGTGGCCGCCGCCTCGGGGAAGCGGAAGCTCATGCCGCGCTTGGCGCCGGCGGGCAGCAGCGACTTCTCCGCTCCGCCCCGCGCCTGCGCCAGGAAGGCCCGCGTCGCCGTGCGCGGGGGCAGGCGGGTGGCCAGTGGCGCCCGCGCGCCGCCTCGGCTCAGGTAAGCCCCGCCCGTCTTGCCGATGTCGCGCATGACGATGCGGGCGGTGAAGGGCTGGGCTTCGTCGGCGAAGGCCACGACCGCGGTCAGGGCCGTGCGGCTCCCGCCCACATTGGCCGACAGGCCGAAGATCGCCCGGTCCGCCCCGAAGCTGGCCGGCTGCGACAGCCGCCACACGGCCTGTTGCTGCGAGATCGCCCGGTCGGCGGTCCAGCTGGCGATCTCGCCGGGGAAGCGCTGCATCTGCAGACGGGCGTAACCCTCGAACCCCTCGCGGACTCGCCGAGCCGCCAATGTGATGTCGGGCGAGTTGCAGGCCGCGCGTCCCGCCGCCGCTTGGGCCCGCCGGCCCGTGGCCGCGATCTGGTCCGGGCTCGCCCCCGCGCGCAGGGCCGCGCCGCGCGCCTGGGCCTGACCCGACGACAGGGCCGCCCGTAGTTGCGGCGTGAACAGTCGGCACCGTCCGTCCGCCGCCACCATCACCGTCCGCTCGTAGTAGAGGTCCATGGCCGACGCCGCCCATGCATCTCCCGAGATCGCCGCGACCAGGGCGGCGAGGGCGAGGATGCGGCGCGGGCTCGTCATGGGGCGGCGTGTTCCCGTATGCTGGGGCTTACAGGGACCTGCTTACCGGTCCCGCCGGGATCGCGATAGGCCATGCTTCTCTCCACCGACATCTGGGTCGGCGCCCTGATCCGCCGGGCCCAGCAGCAGGGCGCCTTCGCGGCCGTCTCCCGCAAGGGCGACCCCCAGGCTGGCGCCGTGCTGGTCAAGGCGGTGAACCTGCGGGCCCGCGAGGCGCGGCTGTACAGCGAGGCCACCCGCGGCGACGGCGAGCGGGTCTGGATGCAGCCGGTCGCCTCCACCGCCGAGCCCGAACTGGACGCCTATATCGAGCGCACCGCCCGCATCGACCCCGACATCTGGGTCATCGAGATCGAGGATGCGGAGGGGCGCCACTTTCTGGTCGAACCTGTGGAGGCGCGTTAACCGCCTTCCTAAACCGGACTGAAAGTCTGTCCGGGGCATGGTCCGCCCATGCTTTTCCTGATGAACGACGTGGTCCTGAGCCTGGACGCGGCCGATCTCGCGCCGCCGTTGTCGGCCGCCCAGCTGGGCGCGCTGAACCTCCAGGCCGTCAGCCGTCTGGGCCAGGAACTGTTCTCGGAAGAGCCGCTGCTGCAGCGCAAAAGCATCGAACGCGCCCACCGCCTGGCCGCCCTGATCGTCTATATGCAGCCGGAAGTGAACGCCGCCCTGTTCGTGGCCCTGGCTCGCGGCGTGCCGCACGAGGACGTGGCCGTGCGCTACGCGTCCCTGGGCCTTGAGATGATGGCCGGCCTCTATGCGCGCCAGAAGGCGGGCGTCCTAACCAACGTCGACGCCGACAAGGCCGTCTGGCAGCGCTTCGCGGCCTAGAGCAGCAGCTCGAACGCGTAATGCACCGTCAGGGCGAGGCCAGCCAGCAGGGCGAAGCCCAGCACCAGGCAGGCCGATGGGTGCAGATCGCCTTTGCGGCGGGGCGCCAGATGGTTGTTGTGCGGCACATAGGCCATGTCGTTCCTCCGGTTGGCGGGTCTCTGTCGGACCTCTTCCAATGACCGAACGATGACTCCAAATAACCCTCCTGCATAGAGGGTTGTTTAAACCGACGGACCAGCCAGCTTGGAGTTGCGCAGGCCGTAGGCGAAATAGAACGCGCAGGCGACCGCGATCCAAAGCCCGAACAGCAGGTACGTGTCCCACGGCAGGTTCACGATCAGGTACAGGCAGAACAGCACGCTCGCCACCGGCAGCAGGGGATAGAGCGGAACCTTGTACCGCCGTGGCAGGTCCGGCCGCGTCCGCCGCAGGATCAGCACCGAGGCCGACACGATCCCGAAGGCGATCAGGGTGCCCATGCTGGTCAGGTTGACCAGCACGTCCAGCGGAACCAGCGCCGCCAGGGTGGCGATGCCTATGGCCACCACGATGGTGTTGATCCGGGGCGCGCCGCGGCTATCCAGTTTCTGCATGAAGCGCGGCATCAGGCCATCGCGGCTCATGGCGTACAGGATCCGCGTCTGGCCATAGATGGTCACCAGGGTGATCGAGAAGATCGACGCGATGGCCCCCAGGCACAGCACCAGCGACGGCCACGACGCCCCCGTGATGTTGCGCAGGATCACCGCCAGCCCCGCGTCCTGCCCTTCGAACTGGGTCCAGGGCTGCGCGCCGACGGCCGCCAGGGCCACCAGGATGTAGATGCCGGTGACGATCACCAGCGACAGCACGATGCCCAGCGGCAGATTGCGCTCCGGGTCCTTGACCTCTTCCGCCGCCGTCGAGACCGCGTCGATGCCGATATAGGAGAAGAAGATCGAGCTGGCCGCCGCCCCGATCCCGGCCACGCCCAGCGGCGCGAAGGGCCGCAGGTTCTCGGTCGAGAACGCCGTGAACGCCATCACCACGAAGAACACCAGCACCGCCAGCTTGACCACCACCAGTATGGCGTTGACCAGCATGCTCTCCTTGACCCCGCGCAGCAGCAGCACCGCGCACAGCAGAACCAGCACCACCGCCGGCAGGTTGAACACCCCGCCCGCCCCCGGCGGCTGGGCGATGGCGTCGGGCATCCGCGTACCGAACAGGTCGAACAACAGCTCGTTCAGATACTGCCCCCAGCCCACCGCGATGGCCGAGGTCGAGACCGCGTATTCCAGCAGCAGGCATGACCCGACCACGAAGGCGACGAACTCGCCCAGGGTCGCGTAGGTGTAGGAATAGGCCGATCCCGACGCCGGGATGATCGAGGCCAGCTCGGCGTAACACAGCGCCGTCAGCCCCGCCGTGATCCCCGCCAGCACGAAGGCCACCGTCACCGCCGGCCCGGCCTCGGGAACGGCGGTGGTCAGGGCCACGAAAATCCCCGTCCCTATGGTCGCCCCGATGCCCAGCATGACCAGCTGCAACAGGCCCATGGTCCGATGCAGGCTGTCCGCCTCGGCCACGATCGGCTTGCGGCGGAAAAGATCGCTGAGCTTCATGGGCGGCGGGTCCAGGCCGGTTGAGAAGCGCGGCTTATAGGATGCGGGACGGGGTGGTGGAAGGCGGGGCGTGTCGGACGGTGTTCGCTTCGATTCTAGCGCTCAAAAAGCCACCGCATGCCGGCCCTGTAAGCGTTGGTGCTATCGGCCGCGTGCGTTCCGCCTTCGAAGTCGATGGTCCGGAGAGACCAGGGCAGGTTGCTGCGATTACGCCAGGCCTCGAACCAGGCAGTCGCATCGGCGCGAAACTGGGGACGGTCGCGCGTCCCACTGACGACCGCCAGCCTCAGGTCCTTTCGCCGTGCCGTCTCAGGCGTGCCGAAGAACAGGTCGCGATCAGGCTCGAACGCAGGATTGCTCGCTATACGACCCCAGAACAGGTCCGGTTGAGTGAAGGCGGAATAGAGAACAAAGCTTGCGCCCCTCGATTGCCCGAAAAGCACTCGCCTCTGCGGATCGACGCGAAACCGGCCCTCTACGGAGGGGATGAGTTCATCCGACAGAAAGCGCTGAAACGCAGCCGCGCCGGCAGGCTGGCCATCTGTCGCGGTGGCCGCGAAGTCCACGCCCCGAAAGTTCTTCGCTGGGTCGAACGAGCCGTAGGCCAAGCCCACGATCACCGCCTCTGGCAGGCCATCGTCGAACGTCAGAAAGAGATGGTTGGCCGCAAGGATGGGGAACAGCGAGTCCCCGTCGAGAACATAGACAACTGGAAAGCGCTCGGCGGTTCGCTCTTCGTACTTTTCAGGCAGTCGGACGAAGACGTGGAAGTCGCGGTTCAGCTCCCGCGCCGCGATCTTGAAATAGTCGCCCCTCAGGGCGGGCAGGTGCTCGAAAGGCGCCTGTTGCGCACGCGCCGGCCCAGGCTGAACCAGCGTGGCCCCCGTAAAGAGCAGCCCCAACAGTAAGCGCTTCAGCATGGTGTGCTCTGACCGACCGCGTTCTCAAACAACCTATCCGCGCGGCAAAGCTTCGCCAAGCGGGTGGGGTCGTCAGTCGCCGAAGAGTAACCGCGCCGCTAGGCCGCGTGGGGACGGAAATGGTGACGGATCGGCCAGGACTTCGACCTGATATCCCACTGCTTTGAGGATGGTCGAGGCTTTGGGGTTCGCGGACGTTCCCTCGACGAACCAGCCGTCTAGGTCAGCGCCGGCGGTCTTGGCGTCGGCGGCGAAGTCCGGCAACGCCTGGGCGATGCGCGAGCTTAAGGCGTCGTGCGCCTCTTCCCGATTGAGAGCCTGCAATCCAGGAAGTCGGACGCGATACGACGTCACGTTGACCACGAAGGCGTGAAGACAAGGGGCTGGATCATCGCCCGCCAGCGTGTCTTTCCGCCGCCCCGCGATCAACCCCCCGAGAACACCCACGGCGCGGTCAGCGCCAATATCTGGAAGGCGATCGCCGCGCCCAGGCCCCAGAACCAGCCTGGCACCTGGGTCCGTCTTGGCATGGCGATGGTGGAAGACGACGAGAGGGTGGCCATCGGCGCGGGCCGCGTCGCCCCCATGATGGGCGGACCCTTGCGCAGGTGCCCGTCGATGAAGGTCCAGCAGGTCTTCAGCAGCATGGCGTCGCCATAGGCGCTGTTGGGGCGGGTCGGGTCGAAGCGCAGCAGCGCGATCTGGTCGTCCAGGTCCGGCGCGCTGAAACGCAGGTCGCGGCGGCCCAGCAACTCGCGCATCTCGATCAGCTCCAGGTCGCGCGCCTCGGGCCGGAACGGCTGCATCACCTCGTCGTCCAGTTGATGCGCCACCACCACCCGTTCGTGATCCAGCACCTGGTCGATCAGCAGCACGGCGGCCAGGGCCGAGCTGGTGGGCGTCCAGACTCCCGGATGCAGCGGGTCGGCGTTCCAGCCCACCGTCACCATCAGCTTGACGCCGCCGGCCATGTCCATGGCGCAGTACTCGACCAGCCGGGTCTGACGGTCCTCGCTCACCACCCGTGAGGCGAAGAAGGTCGGCGCCTCGGGCAGGGGGCTGTCGCGATGATCCGCCAGGTGCGTGATGGTGCTGGTCCGCCCTTCGTTCACCCCACGCCCTCCCTGTCCCTGGACGCAAGTCGTGCGCCGCCCCCTGATGTGCTCTAGTTGCCGTGCAAGCTTCGGCAGAGCAATGTTCGCCCTGTCGCTAGATGTGATGACGCGGCCCGGCGCGAGGTCTGCGAAGGCTGTCAGCACAAGGGTTCGCGGGGGGCGAAAAACACGATGAGTAACGAGGTCGGCTCGCCCGCGCCGCTCAGGATCGCCCTGGTCGAGGACGATGTCGCGTTTCAGGAGGCGTTCCGCACCGCCCTGGCCGCCGCACCGGACCTGGCCATGGCCGGCGTCGCGTCCACCCTGGCCGAGGCCCGCGCCCTGCTGAGCGAGGCGCCCGCCGATGTTCTGGTGGTCGATCTGGGCCTGCCCGACGGTTCGGGCATCGAGATCATCGGGGAGGCTCACGCCCGCTGGCCCGATTGCGCGATCATGGTCGCCACCACCTTCGCCGACGAGCGGCACGTCATCGCCTCGATCGAGGCGGGGGCCAGCGGCTACCTGCTCAAGGACAGCCCCCTGCCGACCATCGCCGAGGACATTCGCGTCCTGCACGCCGGCGGCAGTCCGATCAGCCCCCGCATCGCCCGTCAGGTGCTGATGCGCTTCCGCCCCGACGAACGGGCGGCCGCGGAGGAGGCCGAGGCCAAGGCCAAGTCCGGCATCCCCAGCCTGTCCGAGCGCGAGAAAGAAGCCCTGCAGCTCATCACCCGCGGCTTCTCCTTCGAGGAGATCGCCGAGCTAATGGGCGTGTCGCGCAACACGGTGCTGACCTTCGTGCGGCGCATCTACGCCAAGCTGGAAGTTCGCTCCAAGACCGAGGCGGTGTTCGAGGCCCGCGCCTATGGCCTTCTCTAGGCCGCTGCTCCAATGGCTGCCGTGGGCGGCCCTGGGCGTGGCGATCCTGGCCCTGCTGGCTACCGCCGCGGCGGTGCAGGCGCGGGCGGGCGGCGCGCGGATCACCGCCGCCCGCCTGACCGCCGTCGATACGGTCGGCTATCAGGCCCCGCCGCCCGTGGTCCCGCCGAGCGTCGGGAGGGGCGGCGCGGCCGTGACCCTGCCCCATTCCCCGCAGCCGGACTGGACCCCCAGCACCGAGGCCTCGCCCCAGCGCATCGCCACCCGCGTCACTTGGTATTCCCTGACCGTCCCGCCGCTGCCCCATGACGGCCGTCAGCTCTATCTCTACATCCCGCGCTGGAAGTCGGACGGCACGCTGGCGATCTACGCCGACGGGCGGCTGGTCCATCAGTCTCACGCCAACCTGCAATGGAACGGCTCCAACCAGCCCCTGTGGATCGCCCTGCCGCGCAGCGACGCCACGCAGCCGCCGACGCGGCTGGATCTGCGGCTGCAGCATGTGCGCGGCATTGGGGGGGCGTTCTCGTCGGTCTGGATCGGCGACTATCGCCAGCTGTCGCCGCGTTACTACATGCGCGACCTCTTCCAGGTGCAGTTGCCCGCCTTCTCTTCCGTCGCCTTCCTGACCACCGGGATCTTCGCCCTGTTCGTCTGGTTCAGCCGGCGCAGCGAGCCGATCTACCTGCTGTACTTCCTCGCCTCGGCGGCCTGTTTCCTGCGGATGCTGCACACCTTCGTGGGGACCCAGCCGCTGTTCATTTCCGACGCCTGGTTCGGATGGGTGACGGTCAACTCGACCTTCTGGATGATGCTGACCCTGCATCTGTTCGTGGCCGCCCTGCATCGGATGCCGCAGCCGCAACTGACGGGCGCGATCCTGGCCAATGGCGGGGCCTGGAGCATCGCCACCCTGCCGGGCCTGCTGGACCCCACCCTGATCGCGGCGCCGATCTATCTCAACATGCTGGCCCTGGGCATGATCGTCGGCATCAACTGCGTGCGCCAATCGATCAAGGGCGGCTCGTACCTGGCGCTGCTGCTGTCGGTCTGGTGCATCGTCACCGTGGTGGCCGGCCTCTATGACGTGGCCTTGCAACAGAACCTGGTGAACATCGAGAGCGTGTTCCTGACCAACTTCACGGGCGTCGGGTTCACCCTGCTGTTCTGGTACGTCATGTTCAGTCGCTACACCCAGGCGCTGGAGACCGCGACCCAGGCCAAGGCCGACCTGGCCCGACGCCTGGCCCAGCGCGAGGCGGAGCTGACCGCCAGCCACGCCCAGCTGCGCGAGATCGAGCACCGCGAACTGCTGCACCACGAACGCCAGCGACTGATGCAGGACATGCACGACGGCTTGGGCTCCAGCCTGGTCACCGCCTTGCGCGCCTTCCAGAGCGACCGCGCCGCCGACATCGACGCCGTCGCCATCCTGCACGGCTGCATCGACGACCTGAAGCTGACCATCGACTCCATGGAGCCGGTGGAGACCGATCTGCTGCTGCTGCTGGCGACCCTGCGTTTTCGTCTTCAGCCGCGCCTTCAGGCCGGCGGCGTCAAGCTGACCTGGCGCGCGGGCGAGGTGCCGCCCCTGGAGTGGCTGGACCAGCGCCACGCCCTGCACATCCTGCGCATCCTTCAGGAGGCTTTCGCCAACATCCTCAAGCACGCCGGCGCCCGCGAGATCGCGGTCACCGTCCGCACCGAGGGCGACCGCGTCCTGGTCCGCGTGCAGGACGACGGCAAGGGCTTTGACCCGACCCGGCCCTCCACCGGCCGCGGCCTGGCCAACCAGCGCAGCCGCGCCGAGGCCATCGGGGCGTCGGTCGCCTGGGAGCAGACGGGCCGGGGAAGCTGTCTGGTGCTGATCCTGCCGGTGACCAAGGGCCTGGCGACGGCAGGCTAGCCCTCGGGGCTTTCCACCGGATCGATGGCGGGGTCCAGCAGGTCGGCCGCCGCGTCATTGACCGTCGGCGCGGGCGAAGGGGCGCCGTCGGCCGGGGCCTCTCGCTTCGTCGCCGCCAGGTGTTCGGACAGGCCCAGGGCTTTAAGCGCATCATCGCCCTCGCGGCCCAGCACGCTGCGGATGCGCAGGTCGGTCTGCGGGAACGGAACCTCGATGCCGGCGGCGTCCAGGGCGTCGGCGATGGCCCAGGTGTAGGCCGCGTGCATGGCGGCCGGCCGCTTCACCGCCTCCTGGGTCGGCCAGACCAGCAGCTCGAAGTTCAGGCTGCTGTCACCAAATCCCACCAGCCACACTTGGCTCTTGCGCGCCTCGGTCTCGGGCAGGGTGAAGGGCGAGGCCTTGGCCGCCTCCAGGACCGCCTCGCGCACCTGGCCCCGGTTGGCGCCATAGGCCACCGAGAACGGAATGTGGATGCGCCGCGTATCGCCCTTCAGGGTCCAGTTGGTGACCGGCCCCTCGATCAGGTGCGAGTTGGGGATGATGACATTGACGTTGTCGTTGGTGCGGATGCGCGTGGCGCGAGGGCCGATCTCGGCGATGGCCCCGCGGGTCCCGCCCTCCAGCTCCACATAGTCGCCCACCGAAACCATCCGGTCGAAGATCAGGAAGATGCCGGACACGAACTCCTTGACCACACCCTGCAGGCCAAGGCCCACGCCGATGCCGATGGCCCCCGCGAACACCGCCAGGGACGACAGGTTCAGCCCCGCCGCCGACAGGCCCACGAAGACCCCGATGATGACGATGCCGTAGCCGGCCAGCTTCTCCAGCAGATACAGCGCCTGGGCGCTGCGATGCGCCTTCAGCCGCATCCGCCGCACGCCCCGCGTCAGCAGCCAGGAGATCAGTATCGCCAGTGCGACGATCACCGCCCCCGACACCAGCCCGCCCAGGGTCAGGATGCTGCCGCCGATATTGAGCAGCCTGGCCTCGTCCAGGGTGCTCAGCTCCGAAATCACGCCCTCAGTGTCCACGTCACGCCATCCGTCGATCCGACTGGAACGCCCCAGCCTTCTCCTAGCGTTCGTCTAGCGTCACCGTTCCGGCGGGGAGGGCGAAGGCTCAGGCCTGCTGGCGGTTCTTGATTGCTAACTTGCTGGATTCGGTCCGCCCAACGATTGGCTATAGTAACCGAGCAAGCCCGCGAATTCCTCGTGGGCGACTTATGAGCCCAATCGATATGCTCAAGCTCTCGGCCACTAGCTGGGTAAAGCTCGGATATGCCGCTGGTCAGGTGGCAGCAATGTTGGACCCGGGTGTCTCAAAGCTCACCCCGCAGGCCGAGACCGTGAAGGTGCCGGATGGTTTTCGAGATATTATCCTACCCTATCTCGAGTCCATGCGAGACGAATTGGCCGCCCCCATTGGTGCCAAAACAGCGATCGCAGACATCGAACGGCTGATGGGCCTGTTGAATAGTGGAAAGTGCGACGCGGGTACGCTTCGTCAGAAGCATCATAGCATCTACTCGCGCCTCGAAGACGAACTGACGGGAACGCACTTCCTATGGGTGGAAACCGGCCTCCTCGCTTACTTTGAAGGAGGCGCGTCGATGTATGGGGAAGACGTCGCGGCGAAGTTTCCCAGCCTGATCTACGACCTCGATGAGGCTGCAAAGTGCCTTTCCCTTAGTCGCTCTACCGCCAGTGCATTTCATTCGTTGCGCTGTGTCGAAGGTGGCATCATGGCGATGTCCCGATGCCTTGCCATTCCCGATCCACTCAAGGGGGCAGACCGAAACTGGGGAGCGCTGCTCCGCAAGATTGCGGAAGAAATGGACAAGCGCTGGCCCAAGGGGTCGCCGGCCCGAATGTCGGGTGACGGACAGTTGTTTGAGAATGCTTATGCTGCCCTTGCGGCGATGCAGAATCCTTGGCGGAATGCCACCATGCATCTTGAGCAGAAGTACACGCATGAGGAGGCGGAGCATCTGCTACGCGTCGTGCGGGACTTCCTTCAACGGCTAGCGCGGCGAATGGACGAGGACGGTCAGCCGCGAGCTTAGAAGCAGACTACGGTGATTGTGTCCGGAAGCTCAGCGGCTGCCGTAGTGTGCCTCTGGCGTTGCTTCGCGCGACCGAATCTGGTGCCTTCGCGAGGAAGGGAACGAACCGCGTGGACAAGAGAGCTACCCGCCGTATCCTGATAATCAACGGGATAATCTTCAGCCTGCTGGGTCTTTTTGCCTATTGCGCGATGAGGCCCGCATCGACGGCCTGCGCCGCGATGACGGAGGACGAAGCAGTATCCAGAGCAAACAAAATGCTCGAAGCTAAGGTCGCGGAAGGAGACGAGCGCGCTCGACACCTTCAATTCAAGTCCACAAGCATAGAGCCGAATAGTGACCCGTCTCTCCGAGCGGTTGTCGTACACTATCGATCGACGTCGGGCGGGGAGCCTATGGCTGCCTGGTTCTTCGGTGATTGTGATCACGAATGGTGGGGTGATTGAGTCAGTCCAACGCCACTACTCCCCCTAACTCGCCGAGTCGTACATGAACTCGCGCCGTTCCTGCGCGCAGCGGCAGGCGACGGCCATCTTCCTCGCCCATTCCACGGCGTCTTCGCGGGCGGGTGGTTACAGCACCAGCGTGATGGCGCTCCCGCCTTCAGGCGTCTACCGCGTCACCAAGATGGTCGGCGTGGGGGCTCCGGTTGTGGAGGCCGAGGGGGCGGTGATCTCGGTCAATCCGGAAGGCCGGCGCTGGAGCGTCAGCTTCCCAAGCTGAACATCAGTGAAGACCTAGTTCTCCAGCCCCAGGTACAACGCTGTGAAGTTGATCGTGTCGACGACGCCGTGAACAAGCACGAGCGGCCAGAGGTTGCGTTTCAACAAGAGAAACGCCGCTCCAAAAGCGATGCCGATAGCAGTGGTCGTCACCAGTCCCCGAAGCCCCTGATAATAGAAATGTCCCAGGCCGAACAAAAGCGCGGGAAGCAGAACGGCGAACACCACGCCGAAAGGAACACCGCGAAACAGGGCTGCGGCGCGCGTCACCAGAAAGCCGCGAAAGAACATTTCTTCGCCGAACGCCGCAGCGGTCCAGACAATCCCGAGCCATAGAAGGAAGACCGGAAGATTGCCCTGGACGTCGCCCCAGCGATCCTCGACGCCCTCGGGAACCACTTTCATAAAGTCCCACCCGAGCGCCTCTGCGCCATGCAGGACGCTCGCAACGGCGACGGCGAAGAATCCGAAGACCAGCAAGGCTTGTGGCAAGACCATCAGCTTGGCCTTGACGCCATTGAGTACGATTAGGCCGAACGACGAATATCCCTCTCCCCGTCGCCGCAGGTAGAGCGCTAGGCAGACGAGGGTCGCGATGAGCGACGTCGGGCCCGCGAACCGCCAGAAGAACGGGTCGAAGGCGATCCGCAGCACCAGCGCCAGCGAACCAAAGACCGCCAGCTCAGCGGCGGCCCTGCGCCGGTCGATCAAAGGTTTCGCCGCGCTGTCCGGTCGCTCCTGCTTGGCGGAGGCCGGCGTTCTTGCGGGATTGATCGTGGGGGTCATGCCTGGCTCCGTTGTCGGGACGGGTCAGGATAGAGTAGGCGGCTCAGTCTGATCTTGAACGTCTGTGCGTGGCGACCCAGGTCCGGGGCGTCATGCCGTAGGCCTTCTTGAAAAGGCGGGTGAAATGGCTCTGATCGGCGAATCCGCTGGCCTGGGCCACATCGGCGAGTTCAGCGCCCTTGCCCATCATCTCACGCGCCCGATCAAGCCGCCGAAAGATGAGATAGCGGTAGGGGCTTGAGCCCAGAAGGGCGCGGAAATCCCGCGACAGCCCCCAGCGGTCTTGCTGCGCGGCCTGTTCAAGGTCGGCGAGCGTCGGGGCGCCTTCGAGATTCGCCTCGATGAAATCGCGTGCTCGCAAAACCGCGGCGTGGTTGGCGCGATTGCGGGGCGGCTCGATGCCGGCGGCTTGCAACAAGGCCGTCGTGATGTCCGTGACCGCCTGCTCATACTCAAGGCTGTCCAGCGGACGGTCGAGGTCGTCAAGCAGCTCACTGACGACCCGACGAAGCCGCGGGTCGTCAGACACGCCATCCTGAATGAATGGAAGCGCCCGGCCGCCGAGAACTCGCTGGATGTCGGCCGGCGCGACGTAGGCCGTTCGGTACTGGAACGGCATGCCGTCGCCCGCGCGTCCGTCATGGAGCTCGTCCGGATGCAGCACGACCATCTGTCCCGGAAGCGAATGCCGCGCTGCGCCGCGATAGTCGAAGGTCTGGACCCCGGCGATAGTGATCCCGATGGCATAGGTGTCGTGCCGATGCGGCGCGAAGGCCGTGCCGTTGAGCCGCGCCTCTATACGGTCGATGCCGCCGGATGATCTGAACACCCAGTTGTCAGCGTCTGCGGCCATCGTCGCGCCGCTCCCCTAACTCGCCGGGTCGTACATGAACTCGCGGAGTTCCTGGGAGCAGCGGCAGGCGGCGGCCATCTTTCTCGCCCATTCCACGGCGTCTTCGCGGGTGGGCAGTTCCAGCACTGTGAAGCCGCCCTTGAGCCGGCTGCCGGGATAGATCTCGGTCGAGACCTCGCCGTCGCCGGAGACCAGGACGGGGTCGACCCCTTCGTGAATGCCGCCGGCGAAGACATAGACGCCGGCCGCCTTGGCTTCTTCGACCACCGCGTGGGCGGCCGCGCCGACGACGGGCAGCTCTTCGGGGCTGACGACCATGGCTTCGCTGGGAAATGAGATCAGATATTTGGTCATGCGCCGAGCATGCCTCAGTGAACGCTGCGAGGGGAAGGGCGCCTTTCAGGCGGCCCCCGGTGCCCTTTTCACCGACCGAGGATCTTCACCAATCCGACGCCCTAACCGTCACGGAACCGACGGACGAGGCGGTCTAGGTCTCGCGCCCATTCCAAACAGACCCCGGGGATGGGCCATGACCTTGAAGACCACCGCCGCATGGGCGGCACTCGCCGCTGCGATCGCCACACCTGCTTTCGCCCAGACCGCGCCAATCGCCGCCGCCGAGGGCGCGAGCCAGCTGGACGAGCTGATCGTCACCGGCACGCGCCGGGTGGACCGCACCGCCTTCGACGCCATCACCCCGGTGGACGTGGTCTCGTCCCAGGCCCTGACCAACGTCGTCTCCGACCAGGTGACCGACAAGCTGGTGGCCATCACCCCGTCCTTCAACGTCCTGCGCAACCCCACCGCCGACGGCCAGCAGTACGTGCGCCCGGCGACCCTGCGCGGCCTAGCGGCGCACCACACCCTGGTGCTGGTCAACGGCAAGCGCTTCCACCGCTCGGCCTTTCTCAGCGGCAACGTTCAGGCGCCGGACCTGGCCTCGATCCCGTCCATCGCGCTCGGCCGCATCGAGGTGCTGCGCGACGGCGCCTCGGCCCAGTACGGTTCGGACGCCATCGCCGGGGTCATCAACCTGATCCTGTCGGACGAGGAAGGCTTCTACGGCACGGTCCAGGGCTCGCAGTACTATGAGGGCGACGGCCGCCTGATCGAGACCGCCGCCCGCTATGGCGTGAAGATCGGCGATGGCGGCCATCTGGTGGCCAGCGTCACCTATGCGGACGGCGAGGCCACCTCGCGCACTCGCCAGCGCCCCGACGCCATCGCCTTCCAGAACGCCAACCCGACCCTGGCCGTACCCAACCCGGTGCAGCGCTGGGGCCAGCCGGAACGCGAGGTCCTGCGCGGCGCGCTGAACCTGATGCTGCCGGTGGGCGAGACCATGGAGCTGTATGGCTTCGGCACCTATGCCGACAGCTGGGGTGTCAACGACTTCAACTGGCGCAACCCCGCCACCGACACCGCGTACCGCACCACGACCCTGTTCCCGGGCTGGAACCTGCGCTCGATCTACCCGACCGGCTTCGCGCCGCAGTTCGGCCAGGACGAGACCGACTTCCAGCTCAACGGCGGCCTGCGCGGCGAGCTTGAGAGCATGGGCCTGACCTGGGACGCCAGCGCGTCCTTCGGCCGGGACGAGATCAGCTATTTCCTGGACAACTCGATCAACGCCTCCTTCGGCCCGCAGTCGCCGCGGAACTTCAAGCCGGGCACCCTGATCCAGGAAGAGCAGAACCTGAATCTGGACTTCAACAAGACCCTGGCCATGGGCTGGCTGGCGGCCCCCGCCAACCTGGCCTTCGGCGCCGAGCGCCGGGTCGAGACCTACAAGATCGAGGCGGGCGATCCGTTCTCCTGGCAGATCGGACCCGGCGCGGCGGCGGGCCTGCCGTCCGGCTCCAACGGCTTCCCGGGCTACAGCCCGACCCAGGCCGGCGAATGGGACCAGGACAGCTGGGCGGTCTATGCCGACCTCGACATGCCGATCACCGACCAGTTCACCGCCGACGTGGCCATCCGCCACGAGGACTTCTCCACCTTCGGCTCGACCACCGACTACAAGGTCGCCGCTCGCTACGACATCACCGACGGCCTGGCCGTTCGCGGCGCCTTCTCCACCGGATTCCGCGCCCCGACCCCGGCCCAGGTGTTCTCCAGCCGCACGTCGCAGGGCCTGGACACCACCACCCTTCGTCTGTTCACCACCGGCCGCCTGTCGCCGCTGGATCCGGTGGCGGTGTTCTTCGGCGCCAAGCCGCTGAAGCCCGAAGAGTCTCAGAACCTGTCCCTGGGCGTCACCGCCCGCCGGGGCGGCTTCACCGGCTCGATCGACTATTATCGCGTGGAGGTGAAGGACCGTCTGGCCGGCTCGCCCAACTTCACCGTCACCCCGGCCATCCGCGCCCAGCTGGTCGCCGCCAACGTCCCCGGCGCCGACGTGCTGACCACCATCAGCTACTTCGTCAATTCGACCGAGACCAAGACCCAAGGCCTCGACGTCGTCGGCTCCTACCGCATGCCGGTCGGTCCGGGCGATCTGACCCTGACCGCCGCCTACAACTACAACGACACCAAGCTTGAAAAGGCGGTGGTGGCGGTGTCCGAGCTGACCCGCCAGAACCTGGAGAACGGCCTGCCGCAGCACACCGGCAACCTGACCGCCGACTACACCTTCGGCCGGTTCAACATCATGGGCCGGGTCCGCTACTTCGGCGAATGGACCGACGCCCAGTTCCAGGACTCCAAGAACCTGATCCAGGACTTCGGGGCCCAGGCCCTGATCGACCTGGCGGTGACCGCCGAGCTGCGCGAAGGGGTCAAGCTGACCCTCGGCGCCGAGAACCTGTTCGACCAGTATCCGGACGAGGCGACTTTCCAGGCCTCGCGTGGCCTGATCTACTCGCGCAACGCGGTCTATGACACCGACGGCGGCCGTTACTACGCCCGCCTCGCCGTGAGGTTCTAAGCACCATGACCACCTGCAGCCGTCGCGATCTTCCTGGCCTGTTCGCCGCCACCGGCGCCCTGGCCGGCTCGCTTATGTTCGCCGAGACCGCGTCGGCTGCGGGCCCCGTCGTCGGGCCGCTCAACATCACCGAAAACCCTCACGGTCCGCCCGCCCGGGCCGTGGAGGCGGCGCGGAACGTCGTCCACACCGTCGCCAACTACCCGCACGCCGAAGAGACGCGGCTGATCGCCAAGATCGCCGCCGAGAACGGCCTGAAACCCGAGAACGTGGTCATCACCACCGGCTCGCTGGAGATGCTGTCCCTCATCACCGCCTTCTGGACTCAGGGTGGGGTGCAGTTGCTGCCGTCCCTGACCTACGACACCCACGCCAAGTACGCCGCGCGCCAGGGTCTGCCGAACCGCCGGGCGCCCATGGCCGCCGACTTCCAGATCGACTTCGCCGCCATGACCGCCGGGCTCGGCCCGGACGTGAAGCTGGCCTATGTCTGCAACCCCAACAATCCGACCGGCCTGCTGGCCGACCCGGCCGCCCTGCGCGCCTGGTGCCGCCAGACGGCCAAGACCGTGCCGGTGGTGGTGGACGAGGCCTTCATCGACCTGCTGCCGGACCCGGAGGTCCACAGCGTCGCCGACCTGGTGCGCGAAGGCCACGACGTCATCGTCGCCGGCACCTTCTCCAAGGCCTATGGCCTCGCCGGCCTGCGCCTCGGCTACGCCCTGGCCACGCCCCAGCGGGCCATGAAGATCCGCAGCGTCCTGGCCACCTCGCACAACACCCCGGCCCTGGTCGCCGCCGAGGTCGCCTACAAGGACCGCCCCTACCTCGCCGCCGCCGCCGCCACGACCGCCAAGGGCCGCGCCATCATCGAAGGCGCCTGCAAGGCCGCCGGCCTGCGCACCCTGCCGTCCGTCGCGTCCTACGTCTGGGCCGACCTCGGACCGGACGCGGCGGGCATCCTCAAGCGCCTGGAAACAAAGGGTGTCCTCCTGCGCCAATTCGGCGACGCCTACCCCCAATGGGCGAGAATCGCCGTGCGCGAACCCGAAGCCCTTGCGGCGTTGGTGCGCGAACTGCCGGGGGCGGTGGGGGGCTGACGAGCCAATGCAAAGCCGCTAGGCTTCACTTGTGAAGACCTATGATCAGGCCAAGAAGCACATCGAAACACGAGAGGCGCGCCTTCGGGCTCGCCTCAAGCTCCTGACCGGCAATTTCACCACCTACGCCTACGCATTGACTGGCGCTGCGCTGGTCGAGCCCTACATCAAGGGCGAGGCGTTCAACTGGGCGAATGTCTTGGCGATCTCAGTCGCCGTGGCGATGCACGCCCTCGCGTGGTACATTGCGCCCAGAGGAGAGAAGCTTTGACCCCCTTGGAAGCCATGCTCGCTATCTTCACGCCGCTGGCCTTCGTGGTCGGTATCTTCGCGATCAAGATGAAGCGCGACCTCGACCGGCTGGAAGACAGCCACACCCGTCCAGCCGAGTAATCGGCTCCAAACGCCACGAATGTTTGCCCAATCGAGCGCGGCGCGCTACCAGCCGCGCCCATGAGCACGACCGCGCAAGAAGCCTCCCGCCGACGCACCTTCGCCATCATCAGCCACCCTGACGCCGGCAAGACGACCCTGACCGAGAACATCCTGCTGGCCGGCGGGGCGATCCGGGCGGCGGGCGCCGTCCGCGCGCGAGGCGAGAACCGGCGGACCCGTTCGGACTGGATGAAGATCGAGCGCGAGCGCGGCATCTCCGTCTCGGCCTCGGTCATGACGTTCGACCACGACGGCAAGATGTTCAACCTGCTGGACACGCCGGGCCACGAGGACTTCTCCGAAGACACCTACCGCACCCTGACCGCCGCCGACGCGGCCATCATGGTGCTGGACGCGGCCAAGGGCATCGAGCCCCAGACCCTCAAGCTGTTCGAGGTCTGCCGCCTGCGCGACATCCCGATCATCACCTTCATCAACAAGATGGACCGGGAAGCCCAGGACCCCATCGAGCTGCTGGACGAGATCGCGTCGAAGCTCGCCCTCGACCCGTCGCCGCTCTATTGGCCCGCCGGCTCGGGCGGTCGCTTCAAGGGCATGCTCGACATGCGCTCGGGCCAGTTCATCCCCTACGCCAAGCGCACCGGCGGCTCGCAGGACCCGGACGAGGGCCACCCCGAGCCCGTCGAGTTCGCGGGCAATTCCATCAGCCAGTTCCTGGACGACGGCGAGAAGGCCGAGCTGGAAGAGCAGGCCGAGCTGATCGCCGGCGGCTATCCCGAGTTCAACGTCCAGTCCTTCCTCGAAGGCCACATGACGCCGGTGTTCTTCGGCTCGGCCCTGCGCCACTTCGGCGTGGCCCAACTGCTGGCCGGCATCGGCGCCTACGCCCCGGCGCCCAAGACCATGAAGGCGGAGAAGGCCGGCGTCGAAGCCGCCGTCGAGCCCGGCGACAAGGAAGTCACCGGCTTCATCTTCAAGGTCCAGGCGAACATGGACCCCAACCACCGCGACCGCATCGCCATGCTGCGCCTGACCAGCGGCAAGTTCACCCGCGGCATGAAGCTGAAGGCCCAGAACACCGGTCGCCAGATGAGCGTCAACGCGCCGATCATGTTCTTCGCTTCGGACCGCGAGCTGGCGGAAGACGCCTATGCCGGCGACGTCATCGGCATCCCCAACCACGGCGTCCTGCGCGTGGGCGACAGCCTGAGCGAGAGCGGCCTTCTGCGATTCGCCGGCCTGCCCAACTTCGCGCCCGAAATCCTGCGCCGCGTGCGCGTGAAGGACCCGCTGAAGGCCAAGCACCTGAAGAAGGCGCTGGAAGGCCTGGCCGAAGAGGGCGTGACCCAGCTGTTCCGCCCCGAGATCGGCGCCGACTTCATCGTGGGGGCCGTGGGCCAGCTGCAGTTCGAGGTCATGGCCGACCGCCTGGCCAACGAATACCAGCTGGAGGTGATGTTCGAGGCCGCCCCGTTCTCTGAAGCCCGCTGGCTCGGCGGCGAGCGCGCCGATCTCGAGGACTTCGCCGGCAAGCACAAAATGGCCATGGCCCGCGACATCGACGATCAGCCGGTCTTCCTGGCCAAGTCGTCGTGGGAGATCGGCTACGTGGGCGAGCGCTTCCCCAAGGTCCGCTTCGAGCGCACGAAAGAGCGGGGCTGACGCCCGCGCCGTCTAGCTGTTGTAGCAGGCGATCATGTTGTTCACCCGCACTGGGCCGGGCGGGTGGGTGATGTCGCCGGTGTTGTGCCGGAACATCCAGATCAGGTGATTAAACTCGCTCGGCGGAAACCAGCCCTGGTTCCGTCCGAGGCGGATGGCCCAGCAGTCGGCGGCGGTTTCATTGGCGCCGACGATCTGGTGGCCGCATTCGTGCGACGCCCAGAACAGCTTCATCGACGTGGGCATCGACCAGAGTACGTTGGGGTTCATGTGAATGATCCCCGGCTGCGCCATGCCGACATCCGGCAGGCTGGGATTGAGCACGAAGACCGTCGGCCCGCACGAAACGGGCAAGCCATCGATCCGGAATGTGCCCGGCGGGTAGACGGTCTGCGCCCCGGCCGGTGGTGCGGATGCCGCCATGACAGCCGCCAGCGATAGTCCAAGAGCAAGCAGACGCATGTGTTCAGCCCCGGAAACGTGACCGCTCGACGCGGCCAACGGTTTATGCCACTTTGAGTTGGGGAAGCTTAACCATGACAACCAGAGCACATCTATCCAACGTGGACAAGATGCTGGCCTTCGGGTTTGGCGTGGTCTTCGTCTCGGTGATCCTGCTGATCGCCGTGCTGCAGCCGAACCCCAGCCAGTTCAGCTACACCATCTTCCGCATCGTCATCGCGCTGGCCGCCGCCGGCGTCGGTGCGGTGCTGCCCGGCTTTCTGGAGGTGACCTTCCGCGGGTGGCTGCGCGCCGGCGGCGCTCTGGCCCTCTTCGCGGTGGTCTATTTCGTCGCCCCGGCGGGCCTTTCCCCCATCACTTCGCCTCTACCGCCTCCGCCGCCTGAGAATGCGCGCGCGGTCGCCGAAGCCTGGCTGCAAAAGGTCGATGCGGGCGAGCTGGATCAAGCCTACACCGAGATGGCTGGCGCCTTCCGCGAAAAGAACGCCCTCGCCGATGTGCGGACAGTCGTCGATGGCGTGCGAGCCAATCTTGATCCGGTCGTCAGCCGGACGCTCGATGCGACATCTGGAGCCGTGAATCCGCCGGGCGCGCCGCCGGGCCACTACCAGTCCGTCGGCTTCCGCACGAAGTTCGCCAAGGAGGAACGGCTGATCTACGAGGCGGTGCAGATGTTCGCCGAAGACGGAAAGTGGAAGGTGGTCGGCTTCTACCTCTTCGTCCGCAACGATGCGGGTGTGATGGTGCCTTACTCGCCGCCGCCAAACGCCTAGGCGGCCCGCAGCCGATCGATCCTCCAGAAGGGGGAGGCGCCCGACTCACCACTTTCTTTTCTTAACTATTCGCCGGGACAGAAGTTAACGCCGGCGGGTCGCCAATCCCGCCGTGTCTCGGTTTGAACCACCTTTCATGGTTAACCGCGTGGCGTATTTGCATTCATTGTGATTATTTATAGTTAATGGTCGCTTAGTTAAGCTTAATGACTTGTTAAAATTCGCGGACCCGGTTTTGCTCCTAGGGCGTTGACCCCTCGTCGGCTGTTCCGACGTGGGACAACTGAGCGGAGCAGGTGCGATGTTCGAATTTCGCCGGGAATGGAAAAAGGTCTTCGGCAAGGCCGCGGAAGCTGGCTTCCAGACGCCCCGTGACGGCTTGACCGGCGGCGACGTCTCGCTGCTGGAGCTGCTCGACATCGACATGCTGAGCGCCGAGGCTCGCAGCGCCGACGTGGCCGCCGGCCGCATCAGCGCCAAGGACAAGGGCGCGCGCCTTATCGAGGCCGCCGTGATCTGGCGCGAGGTCGCCCGCCGCACCGGCGACGTGGCCGCCCTGCGCAAGGCCGCCGCCCAGGCCGAGGCCGCCGTCAAAACCCTGGAAGGCGAGAACCGCCTCAAGGAAGCCGCCCGCGCCCGCTGCGAACAGGCCGCCTGCGCCATGCTGGGCGCCGAGTTGTTCGGCGACGAGGGTCTGAACGCCGCCGCCGAAACCGTGCTGTCGCGGGCCAAGGCCGTTGGCGGCGCCAACCTCGCCATGGCCGGCGCCCTGTCCGCCGGACTTGAGGGCCGCCGCGCCCTGTCGGCCGGCACGCCCGGCGCGGTGCTGATCGCCGCCCGCGCCTTTGATGAACCCCTGGCCGCCCTGGATGTGCTCAGCCGCCGCTCGCCCGCCGCACGACTGGCCGCCGCCGAGCATCGCCTGACCCGTGCCGACCTGCTGATCGGCTGCGCCGGTCAGCGCGCCGAACCGACCCTGCTGGACCGCGCGATCGAAACCCTCGACGCCGCCGCGGCCCCGCTCGACGCCGCCTATGAACCCCTGACCTTGGCCCGCATCGCCATGGCGCGGGGTTCGGCCCAGGCCCTGCTGGGCGAACTCCTGCTCGATACAGGCCTGATGGCCGAGGGTGTCGAAACCCTGGTCCAGGCCGCCAAGGACTTCGGTCCCGAGCAGAGCCCGCTGGACTGGGCGCGCGGACAGGTGCTGCTGGGCGGCGCCCTGCAGATCCTGGCCGAGACCACCACGGCCGAGCACCTGTTCGAACAGGCGGTCACCGCCTTCGACCGGGCGCTGAGCCTGCTCAAGAACGCGCCGACCCTGCCGCTGCGGGCCGCCGCCGCCAACAACCGCGCCGTCTGCCTGGCGCGCTGCGCCGAGCTGACCGGCGACCTGACCGTGCTGGACGTGGCCGAGGCCGGTCTGCGCATCGAGCTGGTCGGTGGCACGCCCCGCAAGGACCCGCTGGCCTGGGCCGTCACCCAGATGAACCTGGCCCGCCTCTACGAAGCCCGCGCCGAGATCACCGGCCGCGACGACGGCCGCCTGGCCGCCGCCGCCACGGCCCTGGCCGGAGCCTTCGATGTCTTCGCCGAACACGGTTGCCGGTCGATGACCGACATGGCCGCCCAGGGGCTGGAGCGCCTGCGCGCCGCCCGCACCAACAAAGAAGTTCAATCGGGAGTGAAACATTGATCGCGTCGCTTATCCTCGCCGCCGCCACGACGCTGGCGCCTGCCCCTCAACCTACGGAAATGCGCGTCCAGCGTGTCAGCGAGCCGACCATGGCCGTGGCCCTGCTGTCCTGCGTCATCCAGCGTGACGGGGCGCTCGCCGGCTGCAAGGTGATGGCTGAAAGCCCCTCCGAAATGGGCGTGGGCGAAGCGGCCCTGATGATGTCCTCCCAGTACCGCCTCGACCCCCTCGGCCCCGACGGCCGCCTGCGCACCGGCGAAGTGGTCGAAGTCCCGGTCCAGATACGGATCAAGTAAGCAAAGAGACTCCCCTCTCCCTCGATGGGAGAGGGGCAGGGGTGAGGGTGACCACGGCCTTTCCGCCGGAGCTGGCGTCGCCGCAGCATCACCCTCATCCCCGACCCTTCTCCCATCGAGGGAGAAGGGAGAATTTTTCCGCTCCCCTGTCGGTCCCACGGTCCTTCCTCCGTCCTTAGGGTCAAACTCACAGGAGCCCCCCAATGCGACGCATCATCATCGGAGCCTTCATCAGCCTGGACGGGGTCATGCAGGCGCCCGGCGGCCCGGAAGAGGACCCCTCCGGCGGCTTCGAGTACGGCGGCTGGGGAACCCAGCATTGGGACGACACGCTCAACGCCGCCATGGGCGAGCTGTTCGGGCGCGAATTCGACCTGCTGCTTGCCCGGCGCACTTATGACATTTTCGCCGCCCACTGGCCCTTCGTGCAGAAGGACCCCGCCGCCGCCGACTATGACGAGGGCGCGGCGCAGATGGGCGACAGCTTCGACCGCATCAACAAGTACGTCCTGACCCATCGGCCAGACGGCCTGACCTGGGTCAACAGCCACGGCCTGGACGGCGCCGATGCGATCCGCGAGCTCAAGGCCGGCGACGGTCCCGACCTCATCGTCCAGGGCAGCACCGAACTGATCCAGGTTCTGCTGGCCGAAGGGCTGGCCGACGAACTGCGCGTCCTCGTCTTTCCCCTGCTGCTGGGCAAGGGCAAACGCCTCTTCGGCGACGGCGTGGTTCCCGCCGGTCTGAAGATGATCCAGTCGAAGGTTTCAGACAGCGGCGTGGTGGTCGCCACCTACGTCCCCGACGGCGAGGTCAAGACCGGCTCCTTCGCCATGGAGACCCCCAGCGAGGCCGAACTGGAGCGCCGCAAGACGCTGGCCTGATCTTCTCCTCCCCGTTTCGCGGGAACGAGTTGACTAGGAGGCGGCCAGGACCCCATCGACGACCCGTATGGTCCTGGTCTCGCCCCGCCGCAGCTTCAGCTCCAGCGTACGGCCGCCCAGCACGACCCGCTGGGGACCGTCGATCCCGGCCTTGAGCACTGCCCGGTCCAGGCGGCCTTCGCGCCACCATACGTCCACTCCTAAGGCGCCGCGCGCCCTCAGGCCCGTCATCGATCCCGTGGGCCAGGCCGAGGGTAGGGCGGGCAGCAGATGCACCGCGCCGTTCCGCGACTGCAGCACCATCTCCGCCATCCCCGAGGCGCCGCCGAAATTGCCGTCGATCTGGAACGGCGGGTGAGCGTCGAACATGTTGGGATAGGTCCGCTCAGGTCCCAGCAGGGCGCGCAGGATGCGGTGCGCCCGATCCCCGTCGCCCAGCCGCGCCCACAGGTTCAGTCGCCACGCGATGGCCCACCCGGTGGAAAGGTCGCCGCGGGTCTCCAGCGTCTTCTTCGCGGCGGCGGCCAGTTCGGGCGTGGTGTCGATGCTGATTTGTTCGGACGGATAGAGGCCATACAGGTGTGAGACGTGGCGATGCTGCTGCTCGGGCGCGTCGGCGTCCCAATCCTCCATCCACTCCTGAAGCTGACCGTTCTTGCCGATCTTGTAGGGAGCCAGCCTGTCTCGCGTGGCCGCGAATTCAGCCGCCAGCGCCGGGTCGCGGTTCAGGACGCGGGCGGCGGCGATGGCGTTGTCGAACAGGTCGCGGATGATGGCCTGATCCATGGTCGGGCCCGCCGCCAGGGACGAGCCATGGCCATGGTCGTTCTCGGGCGAGATCGAAGGACTGGTCACCAGCCGCCCGCTCTTGGGATCGACCACCAACGTGTCCACGAAGAACAGGGCCGCGTCTCGCAGAATGGGATAGACCTGCGCAAGATACGCCCGGTCACGGCCATAGTCGTAGTGGTCCCACAGGTGCTTGCACAGCCACGCGCCCCCCGTCGGCCACACGCCGTACTTGGCCCCGTCAATAGGTGCGGTGGCGCGCCACAGGTCGGTGTTGTGGTGGGCCATCCAGCCCCGCGCGCCATACATGGCCTTGGCCGTCCGGGCTCCGGTGATCGACAGATCGCGGACCATGGCCACCAGCGGCGCGACGCACTCGGCCAGACCCGTCGGCTCCGCCGGCCAATAGTTCATCTCGGTGTTGATGTTGATGGTGAACTTGCCGCCCCAGGGCGGGTTCATCTTGTCGTTCCAAAGGCCCTGCAGGTTGGCCGGCTGGCCGTCTGGGCGCGAGCAGGCGATCAGCAGATAGCGCCCGTACTGGAAATACAGCGCCGCCAGCGCCGGATCGTCGACGGTCGGCGACAGGCGGATCCGCTCGTCCGTCGGGCGCTGGGCGGCGGCGGTGGTCCCGAAGTCCACGGCCACCTTGCGGAACAGCCGCCGATGATCGGCCTGATGCGCGCTCAGCAGGCTGGTCCACGGCTTTCGGGCGGTCTTGTCCAGCCGCTGACGGTTGGCGGCGACCGGATCGCCGGACACATCGTCAAACCGTCGATAGCTGGTTCCCGCCGCGATCAGCAGCACAACCTCGTCAGCGCCCGTCACCGACAGTGTCGATCCCGTTCCGCCGACACGGCCGCCACTGGCTACGGCCCTGACCCGGCAATCGACTTTCAAAGCCGCCGCGATACCGTGCAGACCGGCGTTCATGCCGTTCAGCACCAGCGTATCGCCCTCGACCTGCACCTGCGCGGGCAGGGGGCTGTCGAACGACAGGTCCAGCGAGATCGCGCCCGGCCGGTCGGCGCTCAGCCGCACGGCGATCACCTGATCCGGGGCGCTGGCGATCACCTCTCGCTGGAAGGTCACATCGCCACGGGCGAACCGCACGCGCGATATCGCGCCGTCGATGTCCAGCTCGCGCAGATAGTCCGTCGCCGTTTCCTCCAGACCGGGGAAGGTCAGCTTCAGCTCGCCCAGGGTCTGGTACGACATCTGGCGCAGGGGCTTGGCCATGAACTTGGCGTTCGCCAAGGCCGTCGCCCCCGCATAGTCGCCGGCCTCGATCAGGCGCCGAATCTCGGGCAGCGCGCCGGCCGCCTCCGGATTTACCGGGTCATAGGGGCCGCCGCCCCAGAGGGTGTTCTCGTTCAGCTGCAGCCGTTCGACCGCGACGCCCCCGAACACCATGGCCCCCATGCGGCCCGAGCCCACCGGCAGCGCTTCGACCCATTCCTTGGCCGGCTGGCGGTACCACAGGCGCATCGCCTCGCTCGCCTGCGGGGACGCTTGCGAAAAGCCGGCTGTGGTCAGGGCGGCGCTGGCCGACAGCGCTTGCAGGGCGGTGCGGCGGGTCAGGTGGGGCACGGGCTTCCTCGGCGTCTGCTTCGCCTTCACGCGGCGAATGTTATCGCTACCATTGCAAGCGAAGCGGCCCCTGGAAAGAGCCTCGCGAAGATCGATCGAGGAAAGCGGCCCTAAGCCGCCTGCACGTCGCCGGTCTGGCGGCGGATGCGCCAGAAGCGCAGGGTCCGCATGGCCGCGTCGTGCGGCAGCTGGGTGTAGAGGTCGCCATATTCCTTGGCCCGCGCCATGGCGTCCGCTTCCGGACCCAGGATCAGGACGGCGAAGGTCAGGAACAGGGTGCGGTCGAACTTGGCCGCCTTGCAGACGATGGCCAGGGCGTCCAGCTCCCGCCGCTCCAGGATGCGGCGCGCGGTGTGGAAGTCGATGTCGGCCAGTTCCGCCAGGGCGACCAGGAACTTGGTGGTCTCGCGGTTGCGCAGCATGGCCGCCAGCACCGGGGCGTCCAGGGCGCCGTCGATGATCAGGCGGCGGACCTCGCGCTCGGCGCGGGCGTGGTCGGCGGGCAGGGCGCCGTCGCTGGCGGCCACGTGCTTGCGGCCGGCGCTCAGGGCCGCTTCCAGGGCGGCGGGGTCGAGCTGGGCGTTGCGCTCCATGATCTGGTCGCGCAGGCGGGCCTCGACCACGAAGTACATTTCGTTCAGCAGATCGATGGGCAGGCTCTTGCGGAACACCACGGCCTCGTGGAGCTCCGGATTGGCGTTGGCGCGGTCGACCACCGTCTCATGCGCGCCGCGCGACAGTTCGGCCGCCTCGTTGCGGACCAGCACGCCCAGCGTCTGGTCGTCGGCGCGCTCCACGATGGCGTCTGACACGGCCATGGTCACGCCGCTCTGGCGCGACGAGATGGCCCGCAGGTGATCCTGGCCCTGGGTGCGGGCCACCTGCAGCAGGTCGTCCTCGGTCAGGGCGTTGCTGCGCGCCAGGATAGGCTCGGCCACGGCGAATTCATCGGCGGCCAGGCCGCGAACCAGGCCCAGGGGCGCGCTGGCGGCGTCGGCCATGCGGCCGGCCAGCTCCACGCGGACCGCCTGCTCCATCTCGCCCGACAGCTGGGTCATGACGTCGTCGAACAGGTCCAGCTCGGCCGCGCCGTGGCTATCGTAGCAGAAGAACAGGTCCGTCAGGCTGCGCAGCAGGTCGCGCCGGCGCTCGCTTGAGGGCTCGTAGGCCAGGTTGATCAGTTCGCTGAGACGGGACGACTGGGCCATGGCCTGCGGGAAGACTGACGGGACAATCTTCAGTAGCGGGCCTTCGCTTAATCCCCGCCTAACGGCCGCGCCACCAGATCAGCGCTTTCTTCTCCACCACCTGCAAAAGCGCGTGCAGACCCGCGCCCATCAGGCCCAGCAGGGCGACGGCGGCGAACATCTTGGCGGTCTGCAGCCTGTTGCCGGCCTCCAGTATGCGCCAGGCCAGGCCTTGCGACCCGCCGGACCCGGCCACGAATTCGGCCACCACCGCCCCGATCAGCGACAGGCCGGCGGCGACCTTCAGCCCTTCCAGCAGGAATGGGACCGCCGACGGCAGACGCAGGCGCAGCAGGGTCTGCAAGGGGCTCGCGCCATACAGCGCGAACAGCCGGCCCAGATCGGGGTCGGCCGACTTCAACCCCGTCAGCGCCCCGGAAAAGATAGGGAAGAACGCCACCACCACCGCCAGGGCCGTGACCGCCCGCTGGGGATGCTCCACCCCCGCCCAGATCACCACCAGCGGGGCGATGGCCACCACCGGGGTCACCTGCAACAGCACCGCCAGCGGCGTGACCGCCCGCTCCACCGTGCGGCTCAGGGCCGTGACCAGGGCCAGGCTCCAGGCGATCAGGGCGGCGATGGCCAGGGCGATCAGCGCCATGGACAGGGTGGCCCAGGCCGACGCCAGCAGGCTGCGCCCGTCCGTGACCAGCGCCGTCAGCACCGCCGACGGCGGCGGCAGGAAATAGGCCGGGATCGCCATGATCCGGCACGCCGCCTCCCATCCCGCCAGCAGCAGGACGGCCAGGATCACGGGCGCCAGCGCGCGGGCGGCGTTCATGCGGCCGCTCCCATGCCCGCCGCCAGTTGATCGGAAATGCACTCCACCGCGTGGCGAAACTCGGGACAGGCGCGCCAGCCGGGCGGATGCGGCCAGGCGCCGGCCAGGCGCGTCTCGCCCACCATGCGGCCGGGCGCGCCGCTCAGCACCACCACGCGCTCGGCCATGTACACGGCCTCCTCGACGCTGTGGGTGACGAAGACCATGGCCGGCTTGAACTCGTCCTGCAGCGCCAGCACGTCATCGGCCAGGGCGCGGCGGGTGATCTCGTCGAGGGCCGCGAACGGCTCATCCAGCAAAAGCAGGCGAGGGCGCACCACCAGCGCCCGCGCCAGCGACACCCGCATGGCCATGCCGCCCGACAGCTGGCAGGGCTTGGCGTTCGCCGCGTCCTTCAAGCCGACCCGGGCCAGGGCCTCGATCGCCGCCGCGCGCGCCGCGCCGCGGTGCGTCCCGGACAATTCCAGCGGCAGGGCGACATTGGCCGCCGCATCCAGCCACGGGGCCAGGGTCGGGGCCTGGAACACCACCGCCGTCTCGCCCCGGTCCGCCGCGCGCCTCACGCTCCCCCGCGTCGGCGCCTCCAGCCCAGCCAGCAGCCGCAAAGCCGTCGACTTCCCACACCCCGAAGGCCCCACCAGCGCCACCCGCTCCCCGGGCGCGATGTCGAGATCGATAGGGCCAAGGGCACGCCCCCGGTTGGGGTAGTCGACCTCGGCGGAATGGAGGGAAGCGATCATCGACATGGCCTCTCGCCTCTCCCCGCCCGCGGGGAGAGGGTAGGGTGAGGGGCCTTGCGGCTATGCAGCCTGAACATCCTTTGTGGGCTGAGGCTCAGCGGCCCCCTCACCCTGACCCTCTCCCCCCGAGGGGGAGAGGCGATCGGATCGGAGCAACCCCTCACTTCGTCGCCGGCAGCAGTTGCAGGGAATACGCCGCCTTGTAGTCCAGGTCCTTGGCGTACACGCCCTGGCTCGCGGCCACTTCGAAGAAGGCCTTCCAGCGTTCGTCGGTCATGGCGCCGATGGGCTCGCCCACGATGGCGTAGGCCCGCATCTTGGCGCGGGCCTGCTCCAGGATGTCGGGGGTCATTTCCGGGTTGTCCTTGATGATCAGCGCATCGCCCGCCGCCGGGTCGCCGAACAGGTACGAGCGCCAGCCCGCGGCCGACGCCTCGTTGAAGGCGCGCACCGCGTCGGGGTTCTTGGCGATCAGGCTGTCGGAGGCGAGCACCATGGCCGCGTAGCCGGGAAAGCCCTCGTCCGCCAGCAGGAACACCTGCGGCTTCAGGCCGGCGGTCTTCTCGATCGTATAGGGCTCGCTGGTCAGATAGCCCTGCTGCACCACCCGCTTGTCGGCCAGGAACGGGGCGGCGTTGAAGGTGTACTTGCGCACCTGCTCGTCGGTGTAGCCGTACTTGGCGCGCAGCCAGACCCAGAAGGCGGTGGTCGAGGCGTCCGACAGCAGGATCGGCCGCCCCTTCAGGTCCGCCAGGCTGTTCAACCCCTGGTCAGGGTGGGCGATCAGCACCTGCGGGTCCTTCTGCATGAAGGCCGAGACGGCTTTGACCGGCACCTTCTCCTGCGCCAGGTTCAGGACGATGAAGCTGTTGGAGCCCATGCCCAGCTCCACCGCGCCGGATGCGATCAGCTGCGGCACGTTCACCCCGGGACCGCCCTGCATGATGGTCACGTCCAGCCCGCGCCTGGCGTACTCGCCGGTAGCCATGGCCTGATAGAACCCGCCCTGTTCGGCCTGGGCCTTCCAGTCGGTGGCGAAACGGATGGTGGTGCGGCCATCCTTGGTTTCACCCTTGTCACCCGGCGAACAGGCGGCGAGCGCGAGGGCGGCGACAGCGGCCGCGACCATTCCAAGCAGCTTCATCGACAAACCCCTCCCATGCGTGGCGCGACGTTATCGCCTCTCCCCACTTGTGGGGAGAGGGTAGGGTGAGGGGATTTCAGAGGATCAGCTTCCACGGCCTGGCGGGTTGATGCGCTGCGCCCCGTCACCCAACCCTCTCCCCAAGGGGAGAGGCGAAGAAAGGGGGCTTTAGGCCGCTTCCGAAGCTTCGCTCTTCATCGGCGCGGCGATCCACCGCCCCACCTTGCTGAACAGGTCCTCGCGGCGGATGGGCTTGGCCACGTGGTCGACCATGCCGGCCTCCAGGCACTTGGCTACGTGTTGGGGCAGGGCGTCGGCGCTCATGGCGATGATCGGCACGCCCGCCGCCGGTCCGTCCAGGCCGCGGATCACGCGGGTGGCCGCCAGCCCGCCCATCCCGGGCATGTGAACATCCATCAGCACAGCGTCGTAATGCTTGGCCGCCACCAGGGCGACGGCCTCCTCGCCGCTGGCGGCGGTGTCCACCACGCAGCCGGCCGCCGACAGCAGGGCCACCCCCACCTCGCGGTTCATGGGGTGATCGTCCACCAGCAGCAGGCGGGCGCTGGCCGGAATGGTCGCGGGCTCCGGCGGGGCGTCGGCGGCCACGCTGGCCACCTTGGCGCGCCAGTCGATCCAGAAGGTCGATCCTGCGCCCAGTTCGCTCATAACCCCGATCTTGCCGCCGGCCAGCTCCACCAGCCCCTTGCAGATCGCCAGGCCCAGGCCCGTGCCGCCATACGAGCGGCCCACCGAGCTGTCGGCCTGCGAGAAGCGGCGGAACAGGTTCTCCTGCGCGCCCGGCGCGATGCCGACCCCGGTGTCGATCACCTCGACCCGCACGTCGTCGAACATGTCGTCGTAAGGCGTCACCCGCACGCGCAGGGTGACCGATCCGCTGGCCGTGAACTTCACGGCGTTGTTGAGCAGGTTCAACAGAACCTGGCGGGCGCGCCGGTCATCCAGGCGGTGGACACGGTCGGGCAGGCCCTGGAAATCAGTCCGCAGCTCCAGCCCCTTGGCCCGCGCGTCGGCGGCGATGATGGCGACGCTGTCCTCCATCAGGCGGCGCAGGTCCACGGCCCGCAGGTCCAGCTCGACCTGGCCAGCCTCCATGCGCGAGAAATCCAGCACGTCGTTGACCACGGTCAGAAGGGACTCGCCGGCCTGATCGATCAGGTCCAGCTGGCGGTTCACATCCGCCGGCAGGTCGTTGCGGTCGCTCAGCAGGCGGGCGAAGCCCAGGATGCTGTTCAGCGGCGTGCGCACCTCGTGGCTCATATTGGCCAGGAACTGGCTCTTGGCCTCGTTGGCGGCCAAGGCCTTGGCGCGGGCCGCCCGGGCGATCCGGTCGCGGCGCACCAGCAGCCGGCGCAGCGACGCCTGCTTGGCCAGCTCCAGCGCGGCGGCCAGGCTGGTGATGAAGACGGTGACGATGAACAGGTGCAGCACCTGCAGGCGATCCACCAGCGCCCAGCGGTCATTGAGCAGCGCCGGCGCGGCCCCCTGCAGCGTCATGGGCAGGGCCACGACCGCCACCACCGCGGCGCCGAACGCCGCCCCGCGCGGACCCAGGCGGAAGGTGGCCAGGATCAGGGCCGGGAAGATCAGGAACGACAGGGGCGAGTCCGACTCCAGAAAGGCCAGGAACACCACCCCCGCCAGCCCCGCATAGAAGGCCAGGTGCTCGCCCATGGACCGCGCGAAGTCGCGGTTATGGCGCGTGTTCAGGATGACCATGGTCGCCGGCAGGGTCATGCACACCCCCAGCAGGTCGGCGAAGAACCACACCCGGTACGAGATCAGGAACTCGCGCCCGAAGAACAGAACATTGGCCACCCCCGCCAGGGCCCCGACGATCGCCACCGCCGGCAGGGCCGCGAAGGCCAGCAGCACCAGCACGTCACGGATGCTTTTCAGCCGAAGCGCCGAACTGCAGAACCGCCGCGCGAACCACACCGCGATCAGGGTCTCGATCAGGTCCAGGCTGGGATAGACGATCATCGCCTTCAGCGACCGGCCGGTGAACAGGTCCACCATCACGTCGCCGAACATCGACAGGACCAGCATCACCAGGCCCCAGCGGGGCCGCAGGGCCAGCAGGCCGCCGATCAGCAGGCCGTTGCCCAGCCAGATGGTCGGCACCCCGGTGACGTCGTTGATGACCTTGGTCAGGACCGCGGACACAGTGAAAACGGCCGCCAGCGCGCATGCGCAGACAGCCTGCTCCCGTTCATCCCGTTGCAGATCCAGCCATGCGGCCATGGACGCGCCATTCCTCGTTTTCAGGCGGGAGAATGACTCCGAAAGGGCGCCGCCCGGTTAACATCCCGACGATTTTTGAAGGCGCGCGCAGGACGAACGCAGGGCCAGCTTCGCGGCGAGGCCGGCGGCGCCCTAGGTCGCTGGAATTTGGGAAAACGGCAGCCTGAAATGAGCAAGGGGGCGGCGCTTCCGGTCGCCCGGCGGCGTCGCCCCCTTAACCCAGGTCCCGTGAAAGACCTGCACCGAGAGGGGGCTGCTTGCGAGGCGGTCGCCGCGTCGCCCGAAGGCGTCTTGGTCTCCGTCTCGAAGTCCGTTCCTTGGGAAGCGGGTTCCGTCCGGGATTGCGCCCTTCAGGTTCCGTGCTCTTGCGGTCCGGCTGGCGGTTTCGAAGTCTCCGGGTCGCCCCGTCGTCTCCGGCTCCGTCAGTGCCTCTCGACGGGTTGACTGTGCTCCGGGACCGGGTATGTAGCAACCGCCCGAAACCGTGCCGCTGTGCAGGACTCGGTGCGCAAGCTGTGGAAAAGGCGGGGAAATTCCGCCAATTCACAAATCTTTCCAAAAACTTAACGTTGTCCACAGGTTTGCTTTCGCGCGCCTTATCCCTTCGATTTCGGCCGCAACCTTTGATAGAAAGCAAGCTTCACCGCAGCTTCCGCGAATAGCTGACGACCAGCGCGAAGACCGTGCTACCTTGGTGCAGTAAAGGGCACGCTCTCTTTGCGCGATCTGCCCCGGCCCCGGCTACGGTTCGCGATCCGCGGGCCTCCGGTTGTTTGAAAGGCCGTCTATGACCGGCCGACCCCTGATCGAGCTGGAAGACG
Organism: Caulobacter sp. NIBR2454; assembly: GCF_027474405.1. GTDB lineage: Bacteria > Pseudomonadota > Alphaproteobacteria > Caulobacterales > Caulobacteraceae > Caulobacter. The sequence goes on along the minus strand of NZ_CP114871.1, from coordinate 2,577,142 downwards.
CGGCGCTCAGCCTGACCATGGCTGTCCTCAAGGCCTCGCCGTCACCCCTGCTGTTGCTGGACGGAGCTCTGGGCGTCGTGGCCGCGAGCCGGTCATTCTGCGACGCCTTTGACCTCGACCCCGCGACCACGGCGGATCAGTCGATCTTCGCGCTCGGCGCGGGGGAATGGGACGTGGTCCAGCTTCGCGCCCTGCTGGAGGCGACCGCCGCCGGCGCGGCCGAGGTCGACGCCTACGAGATGGAGCTGAAGCGGCGGGGGCGCCCGACCCGCCAACTCATCATCCGCGCGCGGAGCCTGATCTATCAGGACCTCACCCAGCAGCGGCTGCTGGTGGCGGTCGCCGACATCACCGACGCCCGGGCCGGCGAACGGGAGAAGGACGCCGCGATCGAGCGGGTCGGCGTGCTCCTGCGCGAGGTGCGGCACAGGGTGGCCAACAGCCTGCAGATCATCTCCAGCGTGCTGCTTCAGAACGCCAAACGGACCAAGTCGGACGAGACGCGGGGTCATCTGAAGGACGCGCATCATCGGGTGATGTCCGTCGCCGCCCTGGAGCGCCAGCTGTCCGAGGCGGAGACCGGCGGCGAGGAGGATGTCGAGCTGGGCGCCTACTTCACCCGGCTGTGCGACAGCATCGCGGGGTCGATGATCGGCGAGGGCGATCCCATATCCCTGGTGGTCACGGGCGGCGGGGTCGTGGCGTCTCGCATCTCGATCAACCTTGGCCTGATCGTCACCGAGCTTGTGATCAACGCCCTCAAGCACGCATTCCCTCCCGGCCGGCCGGGAAAGGTCACGATCGCCTATCAGGCGCGCGGCCCCAACTGGACGCTTTCGGTCTCGGATGACGGCGTGGGGATGCCGCCCGACCGGTCGCTGGTCACGCCAGGCCTCGGAACCAGCATCGTCCAGGCTCTGGCCAAGCAGCTGGAGGCGACGGTCGAAGTCGGCTCGGCGGCCCCGGGCGTCAGGGTCTCCATCGACCATACCCAGATCGCCCTTCTCGGCGAGACGGACGACGCGGCCCCGTCCGGTGTCGCGCTTGAACGGCCGGCGGCTTAGTCGGCTGCCCAGAGTGACGGAAAGTAACAGCGTATGAAGGCTCACCCGGAAGCCCGGCGTGGCAAGACCCTGATGATCGTCGAGGACGAGGTTCTCGTCGCCATGACCCTCAGGGATGAACTGGAAGCCGCCGGTTATCGCGTGCTGGATCTCACCGACCGCCACAACGAGGCCTTGGAGAGCGCGCGCGAACATCGCCCCGACCTCGCGCTGGTGAACATCCGGCTGGCGGGACGTGACGATGGTATCGCCCTGGCCGAAAGCCTCAAGGAACTGAACATCCCGGTGCTGTTGATCAGCGGACAGGTCAGCCGGGCTCGCTCGGCGCAGACCGTGGCGATCGGCTCCATGCCCAAGCCCTACAGCCCGGAGGAGATGGTCAAGGCGGTGGCTTATCTGCTGGCCCGGCTGGAGGGTGACGAGACCCTGGCCTGCCCGACAGGGCTGGAGGTCTTTGACCTGCCTGGCCAAGGAGGCGTTGCCCCCGCGGCCTGACCCCCCTTTACTCGACGTCTTTCCGGCAGGGAGTTGAACATGCGCGTGGCCGTTTTCAGCGCCAAGGCCTACGACCATCGCTTCCTGACCGAGGCCAACGACCGGTTCGGCCATGAACTGACCTTTCTGGAGCCGCGCCTGGAGGCCGCCACCGTTCCCCTGGCCAGGGGGTTCGAGGCGGTCTGCGTCTTCGTCAACGACCGCCTGGACGCCCAGGTCCTGGCCCTGCTGGCGGGGCAGGGGGTGCGGATCGTCGCCCTGCGCTGCGCCGGGTACAACAATGTCGATCTCGCCGCCGCCGAGCGTCTGGGGATCGCGGTGGTCCGCGTGCCGGCCTATTCGCCCCATGCGGTGGCCGAGTTCACCCTGGGCCTGCTGCTGTCCATGGACCGCAAGATCCACCGGGCCTGGGCGCGGGTGCGCGAGAACAACTTCGCCCTCGACGGCCTGATTGGCCGCAACCTGCATGGCCGCACGGCGGGCGTGGTCGGAACCGGCCGGATCGGGGCGTTGGTGGCCCGCGCCCTGAAGCTGGGCTTCGGCTGCGAGGTGCTGGCCGCCGACATCCGCCGCGACCCGGAGCTGGAGGCGCTGGGCGTGACCTATGTGGACCGCGCCGAGCTGCTGGAGCGCTCGCAGATCATCACCCTGCATTGCCCCCTGACCCCCGAAACCCGCCACCTGATCGACGCGTCCATGATCGCGCGGGCGCGGCCGGGGGTGATGATCGTCAACACCAGCCGGGGCGCGCTGATCGACACCGCGGCCCTGATCGACGGGCTGAAGGCGGGCAAGGTCGGGGGCGTGGCCCTGGACGTCTATGAGCAGGAGGCCGACCTGTTCTTCGAGGACCTGTCCAGCGAGATCATCCAAGACGATCTGTTCCAGCGGCTGCTGACCTTCCCCAATGTCCTCGTCACCGGGCACCAGGCGTTCCTGACCGAAGAGGCCCTGTCGGCCATCGCCGAGACCACCCTGCAAAGCCTGTCTGACGCCCAGGCCGGACGCCCGCTGGACAACCGCGTCGAAGCCGCCGCGGTGACCGCGCGATAGGCGTTCGGCAAAGGCCCTCAACCCCTACGCCGCCGCCACGCGCCGCCGACGGGGCCAGGTGCGCTGGATCAGCCAGAACAGGGTCGCGCCGAGGGCGAGGATCGCAGGAACGCCGACCAGGACGGTGCCTTGTATGGGCTTGGGCAGATACTCCTGCTGGCCGACGAAGAAGGCCAGGATCGCCAGGGTGAAGGCGACGCCCATCCGCCAGAGATGCCGGGCCAGCCGGCCGCCAGGCGTGAGGCCGCCGGCGCGGATCATGTTGAGGTCGCCGACCGCCGCGATCAGGGCGAGGGCGGCGAAGATATAGACGATCTGAAACCCGCCGACGGTCGCCGCCAACCATGCCGCCGCGGCCAAGATGGCGACCGGACCGGCCAGGGCGGCGATCTCGAAGCGGCCGACCTGTCCGGGGCGGCGCCGGGCCGCGACCCAGGCGGTGGCCACCAGATAGAAGCTGAAGATCCCCGCGATGGTGTTGGTCCAGCGGCCCGTTTCCCGGAAGGGGGCGAGGATCGCGCCCGAGCCGGCCATGATCAGCATGGAGACGAAGAACGCCTGCCCGGCCAGACGGTGAATGCGGGCGCCCTTTCGAGCGGTCATCGAGAAGAGACCAGAGACGAGGCCGACGCTTCCCGCCGCGATGTGGATGGCCAAAAGGATGGCCTGAAGTCGCTGGTCCATGAGTTGCTCCCCCTCCAGCTCGGATCAGATCGGTTCGCGATGGCGGCGCAGCCAGGCCGCGCCAGCCAGCATCGCGGCGGCGAGGACGAGGCCGATCCACAGGTTAGGGTCGGCCAGCATGGACGTGATGTTGACGTCTTCCATGCCGCGGATGGGGCGGGCGCCAGCGCCGCTTATGCTGAAGGTGTGGGCCATGCCGCCGAACAGGCGGGTGTTGAGGAAGTGGAGGACGTGGCTGGTGTCGAGCACCATCCGCTCCAGGATTCCCAGCATGACCGGCGGGAAGATGGCCCAAAGAAAGGGCACGCGCTTGGCCCAGGCCGAGACCAGGATCAGCCAGGCCACGATGGGGGCGTTCCACAGCGCCAGGAACGGAAGGCTGTAGGCCGTCACCAGCCACATGAAGCCGGGGAAGGCGTTGGTCCAGAACAGCACCGGGCTGGTGTTGGACAGCAGCACGGCGATCGTGCCCCAGATCAGCATGGCCAGATGTGTCGCCAGGATGATGCCGAACACCGCCACGGGCTGGACCAGCAGAGGCACGGCGGCCTTCGACAGGACCGATGTGAGATCCGAGACCGGGAGCGATTTCCAGAACAGGATGCTGCGGTCGCGGCGTTCGTTGTACAGGCTGCCCAGGCAATAATAGGCGCCGGCCAGAAGCGCGGCCACGAAGCTGGCCCCGGCCGAGACGGCGTAGGGCAGCATCAGTCGGTTGGCGGCGCCGGTGCTTCCGGCCTCCGCCTCGCGGACGCGTTCGGCAAGGCCGAAGGAGCCGAGGACGAAGCCCAGGAACACCAGGGCGGCCACGGCGGCCGGGGCGATCCAGATCGCCTTGTGCTCCCAAAGCTCTCGGCGCAGCGACCACAGGAACGGGCGGACCGGCAGGGGGCCGAAGCGCGGAGCTTCGGGGATCATGTCGTCGAGGGGGAGGCTCATGCGGCGCTTCCTTGCGCACGGGGGCGCGGGGTCATGATGGCTACGAAGAGATCGGCCAGGCCGGGCGTGCGCACGTCGCCGAGCTTGGCGAGTTTGGCGCGGTCGGCGCGGTCGAAGATCATCAGGCTGCGGCCAAAGGCCTGGCGCTCGTGGATAGGGCCAAGGGCCCTTGCGGCGTCGGCCTTGTCGGGGGCGACCATCACCTCGTGGAAGCGGGTCTCCAGGTCCTCCATGGGGCTGTCGAGGGCGATGCGGCCCTTATCGATGAACACCACGTCGGTCAGGATGTGCTCGATCTCCTCCACCTGGTGGGTGGAGACGATGATGGTGCGGCCGCCGTCGAAATAGTCGTTCAGCAGGCTGTCGTAGAAGGCCTTGCGATAGAGCAGATCCAGTCCCAGCGTCGGCTCGTCCAGCACCAGCAGGCGGGCGTCGACGGCCATGATCAGAGCCAGGTGCAGCTGGGCGACCATGCCCTTGGACAGCTCGCGCACCTTGCTGGCCGGCTTGATGGTGGTCTTGGCCAGGAAGGCCTCGGCCTTCGCCCGGTCGAAGCGGGGGTGGACGCCAGCCATGTAGTCGACGGCTTGCGTGACCTTCATCCAGCGGGGCAGGACAGCGACGTCGGCGATGAAGCAGACGTCGCTCATCAGGGCGTCGCGCTCGGTCCACGGATCGCGGCCGAGGACCTTGAGCGAGCCTTCGAAGGGAATGAGGCCGAGCATGGCCATCAGGGCCGAGCTCTTGCCCGCCCCGTTGGGGCCGATCAGGCCCAAGATGCGGCCCTGTTCGACGGTCAGGTCGATACCGTCCAGGGCGACGGTGGATTTGTAGGCCTTGCGCAGGCCGCGGGCTTGGATGCAGGCCATGGGTCAGCCTCCCTTGCGTGTGTAGGGGGCGACGTTGAGCAGGTCCTGGGTCAGGCCCAGGCGCTGGATGGTAGCGTGGATTTCAGGCCACTGTTCGGTCAGGAACTTGCGGCGTTCGGCTTCGAGCAGCGCGTCGCGGGCGCCGGCTTTGACGAACATGCCGAGCCCCCGGCGCTTCTCGACCAGGTCCTCGTCGGCCAGGCCCTGATAGGCCTTGAGCACGGTCAGCGGATTGACCCGGCTGTCGGCGGCCACGTTACGCACGGACGGCAAGGGATCGCCCTCCTTGAGCAGGTCGTCGAGGATCATCGCGACGACCCGGTCGCGGATCTGCCGGTAAATCGGCTGGCTGTCGTTCCATTCTGGATTCATCGTCCGTTCCGAGAGGCCGCATGGAATGTCGCAGCCGATGTGGTGTTATATTCAACTATAACACCAAACCGCAAGATGATTTTGAAATCAGACTTGAGCGCGCGATTGACGGGAGAGCGTGCGGCCCTTGGAGTGGCCCTGATCCAACTGGAGATCGTTTATGCTGCGTCGGCTCGCCCTACCGTTCCTCGCTTGGCTGGTCCTTGGTCCAACGACCGTCAATGCAGAGATCGCCGATGTCCTCGGCCCCAACTACGTCGAGTTGGAGAACGGTCGGCGGCTGAACCTGAATTGCGTGGGCGCGGGGTCGCCGACCGTAGTGTTCGAACAAGGCGGCGAGGGCGCGATCGTCAATTGGCGCGAGCTCCAGCCTGAGATTTCGAAGCTGACCCGCACCTGCTTCTACGACAGGGCCGGTTTCGGATTCAGCGATCCGCCGAAGAAGCCGGTCAACGGCCTGAACGCCACGGACGATCTACGGGTGCTCCTTCGCAAAGCGGGCATCAAGACTCCGATCATCATCGTGGGCCACTCCATGGGCGGGTTCTACGCCACGCTCTACGCCAGCCGCTTCCCGAGGGAGGTTGCGGGGCTGGTGCTAGTCGATCCGGGCTTCGCCGGGCAGTTCGATCCTCGTGATCCAGAGCAGCGACGTCGTGAGCTGGCGGCGATTAATTCGGGATACGACTGGTTGGCTGGCTGCGCCGAAAAGGCCCGTCGAGGGGAGCTCAGCGAAGAGGCATCCCACGGATGCTTCAAGATACCGCCGAACCGGGCCCCGGCGGAAAAGGCCTATCTTCTGCACATGCATAGTCGGCCGGCCTGGTACGAGGCGGAGGCTAGCCAGTCGCGCAACTACTTCCCGTCGAAGGTCGGCGAAGAACCGCTTAGCTGGCGACAGGCGAGAGCCGCGCGGCGGTCCTTCGGCGACATGCCCGTGGTGGTCCTCAGCGCTGGCGTGGTCGGCAGGGAGAAAGCCCATAGCGACGAAGGCTACGCCGAGTTTGTTGAACATTGGCGGGCCGGCCATCGCGAGTTGGCCGCTAGATCTAGCCGCGGCGAGATGATCGTGGTTCCGGAGGCCAAGCACTTCATTCAGCGTGACAAGCCGGGCGTGGTGATCGAGGCCTTGGGGCGCGTGCTCGAAGCAGCGCGACGCTAACTGACCAAAGGGGATAGAGGCGTGCGCTACGAATTCGAGACGGAGCTTTGGATCTGGCCGGGGGAGAAGGCGACCTGGCATTTCGTCAGTCTGCCACAGGAGCTGACGGCGGGGATAAAGACCCTGCGAGGGCCGAACTCGCGCGGCTGGGGGTCCATGCGGGTGCGGGCGAGCATCGGCGAGGTGGTGTGGTCCACGTCCATCTTCCCGGGCGGGAAGTCGGGGGCGTTCCTGCTGCCGGTGAAGGCGTCCGTGCGGCGGGCGGCGGGGATCGCGGCGGGGGATCGGGTGGCGGTGGTGGTGGAGTTGGAGATGTAGGGGGTTCGCCTCTCCCCACTTGTGGGGAGAGGGCAGGGTGAGGGGCTTGGGCGGATCGGCGTCTGGCGCCTTGCAGGATGAAGTTCAGCGGCCCCCTCACCCAACCCTCTCCCCCTGAGGGGGAGAGGCGAAGGGATATTCAGTCGGCCGGCGCTGTCACCCTCACCCCTGCCCCTCTCCCATCGAGGGAGAGGGGTTCTAGCTTCCCGCCAGCGCTTCCCGCTTCTCCTCCAACTCCAGCCACTCTTCCTCGGCGGCGGCGAGTTGGGCTCGGGCGGCGTCGGCGGCTTTCATGGTCTTGTCGAAGGTGGCGGGGTCGCGAGTGTAGAGGTTGGGATCGCCGAGCTTTTCATCCAGCGCCGCGATGTCGCCGGGGAGCTTGGCGACCAGGGCTTCGAGCTCTTCGAGGCGGCGCTGGTCCTTGTAGGACAGCTTCACCGACTTCTTGGGCTCGGCGCGGGCGGCGGGCGCGGCGGCTTTCGGCGCGGCGGCGGCTTTGGGCTCGTCGAAGAAGGTCGGGTTCTGGCGCGTGAAGTCGGACCAGCCGCCGGGGGTCTCCACCGCGTTTCCGCGACCGTCGAGGGCGATGGTCGAGGTGGCCAGGCGGTCGATGAAGTCGCGGTCGTGGCTGACCAGGATCAGGGTGCCGTCATAGTCGGCCAGCAGGTCCTCAAGCAGGTCGAGGGTGTCCATGTCCAGATCGTTGGTCGGCTCGTCCAGGATCATCAGATTGGCGGCGTTGGCCAGGGCGCGGGCCAGCAGCAGACGGTTGCGCTCGCCCCCCGACAGGCTGGCGACGGGCTGGCGAAGCTGGCTGTCCTTGAACAGAAACTCCTTGGCGTAGGCGGCCACGTGGCGGGGCGAGCCGCGCACCAGAAGCTGGTCGCCGCCGCCGGGCGCCAGAATCTCCCACAGGGTCTCGTCGCCGGACAGGGCGGCGCGGGACTGGTCCAGATAGGCGACCTCGAGCCCCGAGCCGAGTTTCACCTCGCCCGAGTCCACCGGGATTTCGCCCAGCAGCATCTTGAGCATGGTGGTCTTGCCGGCGCCGTTGGGGCCGACGATGGCGACGCGGTCGCCGCGCAGGATGCGGGTGGAGAAGTCGTTCAGCAGCACGCGCTCGCCGAAGGCCTTGCTGATCTTCTTGGCCTCGATCACCCGCGTGCCGGAAACGGCGGCGGTCTCAAGACCCATGGAGAGGGTCCCGCGCTGATCCTTCAGGCGCTCGGTCTTGGCCTCGCGCATGGCGACCAGGCGACGGCGGCGGCCCTCGTTGCGGGCGCGGCGGGCGGTGACGCCGCGGGCCATCCAGTGGTTCTCGCGCTCGATGGCCTTGTCCAGACGACGGGCCTCGTCGTCCTCGGCGGCCTGGATCTGCTCGGCCCACTCGTCGAAGTGGGCGAAGCCGCGGTCGAGGCGGCGGACCTTGCGGTGCTCCAGCCAGAAGCAGCGCTGGGTGACGCGGGTCAGGAAGGCGCGGTCGTGGCTGATGATCAGGGCCGCGGCGCGGCAGGCCAGAAGTTGCTCCTCCAGGATCTGGATCGCGAAGATGTCCAGGTGGTTGGTGGGCTCGTCCAGCAGGATGACGTCGGGCTGTTCGGCGAAGGCGCGGGCCAGGGCGACCTTGCGCGTTTCGCCGCCGGACAGCCCTTGAGCGGACTTGGCCGGGTCCATGCCGAAGGCCTGGAGCGCGGCCTCGGCCTCGTAATGCGCGGCGCCGCCGGCGACAGCGTAGTCGAGCAGGGTCTCGCCGGTGATCGGCGGCTCCTGGGCCACCACGCTGATGCGGGCGCCGGGGGTGACGGCGCGGTCGCCGGCGTCGGCCTCGACCATGCCGGCGAGGATCTTGAGCAGGGTCGACTTGCCGGCCCCGTTGCGGCCCACCAGGCAGGCGCGGGCGCGCGGCTCCAGCGACAGGTCCACGCCGTCGAACAGCATCTTGGCGCCGTCAGCGAGACGGACGTCTTTCAGGGCGAGGACGGGGGGACGCATCTAGGCTTTGAACTCACAAGTCGGATCGGGCGCCAGCCTTTACATCATCCGCTCACCCCGGCGAAGGCCGGGGCCCAGATGAAGCCTGCTGACGTCGTGGATGAATCTGGGTCCCGGCCTTCGCCGGGATGACAGATATTATATAAATATCTGTTTTTAATTGGTATTTTTGTTATGATTGGCCCGCACGTTCCATGCACACCTACGGCTAATCAATGACTTAGCGCCGCGATCTGCACAGAACCTGCACAAACGTGGAGGTTCCGATGCCGTTCGTGACCGATAAGGAAGTGCTGAAGCCGGGCCTGATCATCTTCCGGCGCGGCGATGTCGACCACCGCAATTTCTACTGCCGCATCAAGGTGCCAAAGGCGGACCGTTACAAGACGATCTCCTTGAAGACCGCCGACGTGGGCGTCGCCCGCCATCTGGCCGGCGAGGAGGAGATCAAGGTCCGGGTCCGCCTCGAAAGCGACATCCCGGTCTTCAACCACCCCTTCCGCGCCGTGGCGAAGGAATACCTGGCCACCCAGGAGACGCGGGCGCGCCGAGGCGAGATCAGCAAGGCGCGGCCCAAGAAGCTCAAGGCCGTGATCGAGGGCGCGCTTGAGGATTATGTGGGCTCCATCCAGGTGCATCGGATCGGCGACGAGCTTTGGACGGGTTATCCCGGCTGGCGCCGTGAAAACGGCGCGGGCCGCAACCGGCGCAATGGCGTTCGAGAAGTCTCCGCCGAACAGGCCGCCGGCTTTGCCGCACGTGATGCCGCCGCCCGCGTGAAGGCGATGGGCACTCGGGGCTTCAAGAAGCTGCGGCCTCCGAGGTCAGAGGCGTCGGCGGACCAGAGCAGCACAGTGGCGTTCATCAGCGATTCCACGATCCGGTTTGAGATGTCGATCTTCGGCGCGGTGATGAACTACGCCATCAAGAAGCGCTACGTGCCGGCGAGCCAGCGGTTCGATGATCGCCCCAAGCTGAAGACCGTCCGACGCGATGAGTTCAATCGCGAGGAATACCGTCACCTGCACACCACCGCCCGCGCGTGGGTCCAGGATGCGCCAAGGCCGTCCAGCCTTTGGTATCGGACGGTCGCCTATAACTTCATGCTGATCATGTGCAACACGGGCATGCGTCCATCAGAGGCCAAGAACCTGCGCTGGCGGGATATCAGCATGGCCAAGGATCGCGACGGGCGCGAGGTGGTCGTGTTGTTCGTTCAGGGCAAGGGCAAGTCCCGCAACCTGGTCGCGCCGCCCAGCGTCGGCGACTACCTTGAGCGCATCCGCGAAGCCACGGTGGTCTACCGTCAGCAGGCGGCGCCCGAGGGCGTGGAGCCTCAGATCATCTTTGGCCCAGAAGATCGAGTGTTCACCACCATCACTGGGGAGCCGGCCAAATCCCTCTATCAGGCCTTGATCGAGGACATGCTGTTGAACGCCGGCTTGAGAGAAGGCGCGTCAGGCGTGCCGCGCTCCACCTACTGCTTCCGCCACACCTACGCGACGTTCAGGCTCTCCGAAGGCGTGGACGTCTATTTCCTGGCGGAACAAATGGGCACCTCGGTGAAGATGATCGAGGAGCACTATGGCCATGTGAACACCGTCAAGCACGCCAACCTCGTTCTTCAGGGAATGGGCGGTTGGGATCTTGCCGAAGCTGTCGGCGAGGACGAAGCCGACAGCGCCGAGGCGCTGCAAAAACCAGGAGCGAAGGCCAGGACGGCCGAAGCTGGCGGCCTGAAGGGCCGTCGCCGCTAATCCACTTCACTGGTCCGGCGCGTCCGAGGACGCTCTTGCCGGATCAAAGCCGCCTCCCGGCGGCTGCTTTTGGCGCAGATGCGCGAGGGGGCTACATACGGCTACGTTCGAGGAGCAGTTGTTTAGCCACGACGCAATAGCTCACGGCTCACTGAGTCGAAGGTTCCAAACTACTTGTTTAGATCGCCCCGTCGACTGCATGACTCAAAGCAGCTGTCGTTCGAGCGCGGCTTTTCGATCGCGCCAGTCCGGCATTTTCTCGGACATCAGCGCCTGCCAGAGCGGGCCATGGTCCGGGTGTAATCCATGGGACAGTTCGTGAGTTACCACATAATCGATGAGCTCCGGAGAGGCCCGGACAAGCTCTGTATTGAGGACCAGTCGTCCCCTCGGCGTGAAGCTTCCCCAGCGTTGGTTCATCTCGCGGATGATTAAGCCGGGGCGCCCGTCGAACTTCGATGAGAAGGCTGGCCAGACCGCGCCGATGCGGACAGGGAAGACACGATGGGCTTGAAGTTTGTACCAGTGACGCAGGATCGCGTGGCGGTGGGCGTAGGTAGCTTCGGAACGAGTCTCCATGCGCATCCTGTCGCCGTCGAGGCTCACTCCGGACTTTTCCGCTTCTATGACTAGCAAGCGATACTGCTTACCCAAGTAAAGATGAGTTTCTCCGCTGACGTACTGCCGGGGCGGGGTTCGGGGCCGCCATTGTTCGAAGTGTGCTAGCTGGCGCGCGATCCAGCCACCCCGCCTTGCCACGCGCGCCTTAACCTCGTCAGCGCTGGCTTGCGCCGGCGCATAGACGATCACCTTGCCTTCCGGGACGACGTTGATCCGCAGGGTGGCTCGGTCCTGGCGAACAACGGTGAAGGGAAGCGAGCGACGGCCCCAAGTGATTTCGAGATCAGCGGAGCCGACCATCATCCGCCATCCTGACCCGCGCAGCCGCGAGCACAGATTCTGTGATCGCGTCGATCACCTCGGGCCGGAGCGTGCCTCCCGCAGCCAAGCGCGCATCGTCGAAGAAGAAGTCGTCAATGGCGTTGCGGATGCGGTTTTGAACATCCCGGTCATGCTGCCAGCCAACTGATCGGTGGCTCTCGATGATCTCAGTCGCGGACTGGGCGACATGAAGAGCGAGGTCGCCGTCGGCTATGCCCGCAGCTTTTAGCTCCCGCTGGGCGATGCCCCAAAATGCCGTTTCGTTTCCCTTGCCCTTGATCGCCGCAGGGGTCGGGTCAGCATCATCGTCTCTTGTTTCGATCCGATCTCGGAGGGTGCGGACCTGCTCAAGGTAGACCTGCTCGTCCAGGCGACGTTTGCGGAAGGCCTCAATCGCTTCACGGATCAGCTTGGAGAAACGGTCGAAGAAGACCGGATCTTGTTGCCACTTCTCCTCGATTGACCGCAGAGTCCGGTGAGCGATCTCGTCGGCGATCGACGCGTCGGAGCGATGCCCCTCGGCGCGAGCGGCCTCGATTGCCGCATCGTCGAAGAGCGACAGGGGCTCTACGATAGTGATAACCTCGTGAGCGGTGATGTGCTGGTCAAGGACATCCCGGACGCGCCGCTCATAGTCCGACCACTCGACCGACTCAGCGTAGCGGGCTTTCACATGCGCCCTCAGCGCGATGAAGCGCTTCTCGTCGGCCCTCCACCGCGCCAGCCGCTCGGGGGGAGTCTCGTCAAGGAAGGTTTGCGAGGCAACAGCAACCGTGAGAGTTCGCGAGAATGCGGATAGGGCGCGGTAGAACTCGTCGCGTAAGGCCTCGTCCGCTAGGGCCCTGGCATAAGCCTCCTCGTCAAAACGATTGGACACGCCGGCGAACAAGTCGAGCAACGCCGCGTGCCTTTCCGTCAAGGTCCGAGCCTCATCAGCGATCGACGTGATGGCCCGACTGATGTCCGCTTCGTCGAAACCTCGAAGCGCGTCGTTAGCGGTTAAGGCTTCGCCCAAATCCTGAAGCACACCGCTGTAGTCGATGATGTAGCCGAACGGCTTCGGCGGCGCGTCGTCATCATCGAACACGCGGTTCACTCTTGCGATCGCCTGCAACAGCGAGTGCTCTCGCAGAGGCCGCGCAAGATACAGGACGGTATTTCTTGGCGCATCGAACCCTGTCAGCAGCTTGTCGACAACGATGAGGAGATCGGGATCGCCGCCGGCCTTGAACGCGTCGACGATGCCCCGGTTGTAGTTCTCCTCTCCCCGCCAGCGCTCCATCATCTTGCGCCAGAAGCGCACGACTTCATCGTCGTTCTCCTCATCCACAGCCCGCTCGCCTTCGCGGTCGTCGGGAGCCGAGATGATGACTTCGGAGGTCACCTCGCCGAACTCGTCGAGCAAGGTTTTCAGCACACTCGCGTCGCGCTTGGACGGCGCGACCACTTGGCCCTTGAGGCCGGTACCCTTGAAGTTATCGGCGAAGTGACGGGTCACATCGAAAGCGATGCAGCGAAGTCGCGCGGACACGCCCATCACTACGCGCGGCCGGCTCATCTTCTTTTTGAGATCGGCTTTCTGGGCGTCAGATAGCCCGCGCGTGACTCGGTCGAACCAAGCGTCGATCGCGCCTTCGTCGAGGTCTTCCTCGACGTGGCGCCCTTCGTAGAGCAGCGGGACAACCGCGCCATCCTCCACCGCGTCGCGCATTCTGTAGGCCGGCTCAATCAACCGGCCGAATTTCAGGAAAGTGTTCCGTTCCTTCTTGGCGATTGGCGTACCGGTAAATCCGATCAGGCAGGCGTTCGGAAACACTTCACGCATCCGAGCGTGCAGGCTCTCCAGGTCGCCGTATTGGCTACGGTGGCTTTCGTCGACCAAGACGAAGATGTCCGATCCAAGATCGGAAAACTGGCGCTTCGAAAGCGCGGCACGGAATTTGTGGATCACTGTGGTGATCACTGCCGTGCGCTTCTCAACCAGCTCAACCAAGTGATCGCCGCTACGGGCGCGATCAGGCTCCATTCCGGTGGCGCGGAAGGTGTCGGCGATCTGCTTGTCTAGGTCAGTTCGATCGGTGACGAGTACCAATCGCGCGTCCCGAATCGTCATGGCCACAGCCTTAGCGAGCATGACCATCGTCAACGACTTGCCCGAACCTTGCGTGTGCCAGACCACGCCGCCTTCGCGCCGCCCATGGGCATCACGTCGTTCGACGCGTCTTAGTAGGTCACGCACCGCGAAAAATTGCTGGTGACGCGCAATCTTCTTGAATGGTCCATCGAAAAGCACGTAGCGGCGGGCAAGTTCGATCAGCCGCTCCGGGCGAGCGAGACTCACCAACATCTCGTCCAACGAGGTCGCTATCCGTCCACCCGACCTCATCAAGCCGGTATGCTTCGCCTGATGGAGGCTGAAGTCGGCGAATATTCCCTGCGATTCGATCGCGTCCAGCTCGCGATTTACGACCTGTCCGGCGTAGGCAGGATCGTCATCCCGCTCCTTCCAAGCGGACCAGAATTTCGCTGGCGTTCCCACGGTCGCGTAGCGCGGGCCATGGGCGTTGGCGGCGATAAGTAGCTGGGCGGAGAAGAACAAGTTTGGCGCGCCGACATCGGCTTTTTGATTGCGTAGGTGCTGGCTGATGCCTTGGGCAGTCTCCTCTTGGCTCCGCTTCACCTCGATCACGGCGAAGGGAATGCCATTAACGAAGAGAACGATGTCGGGCCTGATGGCCCCGCCGTCGGGCCATTCGACAGGGAACTCCGCCGTCATGTGAAAGCTGTTGGCGCGCCAGTCGTCCCAATCGATATAGCGGAGCTGCCATTCACGCATTTCGCCTTCGACCCGCTGCGGCAAGGCGGTGCCCAGTTGGAGCAGGTCTGTAACCTTCTCGTTGGTGCGCAGCAGGCCGTCGAATCGGACTTCCTTCAGTCTCGCGATCGCTTCACCGATGTTCGAATCGGAGAAGGGATGCGCCTTGCCGCTGCGGCGGATGGCGTTTAGTCGGGACAGACTTTCGGCCAGAACGTCTTCGAGCAGCACCGAAGATCGACGGCCATGGCGCTGCCGCTCGGCCTCTGCGCGCGGGATGTAACGCCAACCCAATGCCGACAAAGTGTGTAGTGCCTGCAGTTGGGTACCACCAGCCTCAGACAGCGTAAAATCAGGGGAATGAGCGCGGGTCATTCGGATCTGAACTCTGATGTCTGGGTAAGTGGGTCGGTTCCCATCAGCAGCTTTTGCATCAGGCCCCGCTTCTGAAGGCGGAGCCAGTCGAGCGAACTAATCGAGGCAGAAAGATCGTTCTGGATGACCGAGAGGATCGCCGATATCCGTCTTTGCTGTTCAATGGGCGGCAGTGCGAAGGGCAACGCGGCGAAATCCGCCCAGCGCAAGCCTCCTCTTCGATCGACGGAGGATGAGGTGCTCATTTCGAACACCCTCCGGTATGTCTCGGTTTTTAGAACAGAGATGAGAAAGTGTCGATCGACGCGGACTGGATCGACCTCAAACACCGTGTACATGGGCGAGACAAGGCCACATTCTACAATATCCTGAAGACCGATCGATCCTTCCTCAAGATGGTTGGTGGCGTAGGCAAAATTTCCGCGTTCGACGATCTTGTAACCTGACGTGTCCTCAGAATGCACTCGGCGTCCGCCGAAGTACTCACGGGAGAGCACCAACCCCGCATGTTTCGTGCAGGAGAGTACAGGCAATGGGCGTTGAGCTCTGTTAAGGCGGGACTTCTCCGAGGCAAAGTCGCCTATGCGGCCCATAGGCCAACGGCCGGTTCCGGCAACGCGGCTTTCGGCAAGCGATAGCCCTCCATCTTCAGCGGGCCGGTTTCCAAAAACTAGAAGTCTTAGCGCTTCGCGCACACGCCGACGTTTGGCGGCGACTAGGCGCTCTGTGAGATCGATGGCGTCATCCCACGCCCGCAGTGCCGAAGCGATCCTGCGCTGTACCGGCAGGTCAGGCAGCGGCACCTCGACCTCACGCAACAGCTCCTGGCTTAGGTTAGTGATGGAGCTGCCAGCCCCTTTCTCGTGCAGCTCACGTCGGAAGAGCTCCGAGCGTGCTACCGCCAGAAGATAGCTGCCATCCACGTCGTCACTCGTGATCCGGGCTCTTATCGTAAAGCCGGAGAAGGCCACCCGCTCGCTGCCTGGAAAGACTACAGCGCAGCGGCCCACCAAGTCTTTGCTCCCGTTTGAGCGCACGAAGAGCAGGTCGCCATCCTTGAGCAGGCTCTCCTCCGGAACCTCGCCTCGGACCGTGACTATCGCGGCGTCTGAAAAATCGTCGAGCCGGGACCGCTGGAGAAAGGAGCCAACACCAGCGACCTTTACTTGTTGACCTGTGCCAGCAGAATCAAAGTTCAAGCCATTGCGGAACTCGGCGATTTGGCCAAACCGAACTCGCGGCGGAGCCGCTGACACTTCACGCGTCAACGCCGAGCTCCCGCAGGTAGGCGTTCATCCGCCCTCGGTTCTCAGCGATCTGGCGTTCCAGCTCGCGGATTTCAACCTGCACCGCTTGCAGGTCGATCTCCGGCTCTGGCTCGAAGGTGTCAACGTATCGGGGGATGTTCAGATTGAAGCCATTCTTCTCGATCTCAGCCAGATCGGCGCGGTGGGAGTAACGATCGATTACGCGCCGCTCACGATAGGTCGCGACTACCCGATTGATGTCCTCGTCCAGCAGACGATTCTGCTTCTTGCCAGGATCGAAGTCGCGACTGGCGTCGATGAACAGTACGTCGCGCTCGTGATCTCGTCGTCCGCCGCTCTCGCGTGCGCGGTCGAACAGGAGGATACACACCGGGATGTCTGTCGTAGGAAACAGTTGAGCGGGCAATCCGACGACCACGTCCAGAAGGTTGTCGCGGACGATCGACTCCCGTATGCGGCCTTCGGCGCCTCCCCGGAAAAGGACGCCGTGCGGTGCGATCATCGCCACCCGGCCTTCGCCGGGACGCGCGATGGCAAGCATATGCAAAATAAACGCGTAGTCGCCCTTGCTCTTGGGCGGCACACCTCGAACGAAACGGCGATACTTGTCGCTTTCCGCGTTCTCGGCACCCCACTTGTCCAGGCTGAATGGCGGGTTGGCCACCACCACGTCGAACCGCTTCAGGTGGTCGCCTTCGATCAAGGTTGGACCGTTCAGCGTGTCGCACCAGCGGATGTCGGCACCGTCTTGCCCATGGAGGAACATGTTCATCCGCGCCAGGGCGCGGGTCTGGCCATTGGATTCCTGGCCATAGAGCCGATAGTTGCCGCCGCCAACCTCCTCACCAGCGCGCAGCAGCAAGGAGCCGGAACCGCATGCCGGATCGCAGATTTCGTCACCCAGCTTCGGCCCCGCCAAGCGGGCCAGCAGCTTCGACACTTGGCGCGGCGTAAAGAATTCGCCCGCCTTCTTACCAGCGTCAGCGGCGAACCGCTCGATTAGGAAAATGTAAGCATCACCGATGACATCCTCTCCGACACCTCCGAGTTCCAGAGTGGCGAAATCCTCCAGCAGCGTCTTCAAACGCCGGTTGCGGTCCTTGGTCTGACCAAGATTGCTCTCGGAGTTGAAGTCGATGTTCCTAAAGACGCCCTTCAGCTTAGGATCGTTGGCCGCCTCGATGGCCTCCAGAACCTCGTTAATTAATTCTCCGATGTTGTCTGCCGTCCGCCGGGCATAGAGGCTGTCGAAAGTAGCCAGGAATGTCTCGACGACCTGGCCCCCCTTGTCGCGCAGCTCGTAGGTCGGGAGCTTGAATCTCTCCCGCTCCATGTAGCGGGTGACCCGCAGCTCGATCGTATCTGGGTCGGCGCCGCGGGCCTCAAGCTCGCGGCGATGTTCAGAGGCATGCGCCTTCCAGAGGTCGCTGATATATTTCAGGAAAAGGAAGGCGAGGACGTATTCCTTGTACTGACCCGCCTCCACAGTGCCACGGAAGGTGTCGCAGGCAGACCATACAACGTTGCGCACATCTTCGGGTCGAGCAGGGGTCATTTAAGCCTCGATGGTTGGAAACGCGGACGCGATGTAGGCGGCGGCCAGCCGCGCTTCGGCGTCACGAAGGCGTGCTGCGAGCAGCGAGTGCTCCCGCGCGCAGGCAGCTAGACCGCCGATGGCGCGCTGACGCTCCAGAGGCGGGGTGGGAACTGCGAGCTCGCTGAGCGCCTCTTTTGGAATCCTGGGCAGGCTTGCGCCAGCCGTGGAGGCGCGAAGCGCCGCACCGACTTCCGGCAGGCTCAAGAAGGCCGCGAGATAGTCTGGGTCCAGCCGGAGTTCGTCGGGCCGAAGCAGATACACATCGAGTGACGGATAGGCACCCAGCAGCTCAGCATCGGGCCGGATTGCTAGGTTGCGCTCCCCCCGGGACGGAATAAGGACGTCACCGCGCTTGACCGGAGTTGCTCGTCCCGCCGTCGGAGCCGCTCGGCGCACCAACTCGCGGCGATCAGGGTCCAGATCCTTCATTTGGATGAAGCACACACCACCGGCTTGGCTTGGCGGAGCGACGCCAGTCACAATCAACGCAAGATCGGCCAGTCTGGGCATGCCGGTGAAATACGCCGGTCGTCTGCCTGGCGCAACTAAATCGTTAGAGGCCAGCTCATACAAAAAAAATCGTATGAGACCGCCTCTTTCGATTTGACAGGGATATTTTCTATCGTACCGTTAATGGGCGGAAACGAAACGGGCTCGGTGCAGCAACACCGAGCCCGTGGGTCCTATCACTGCGGCTTGGGCCACGGCGCGATTTGGATGGACATGTCTAAAGTCGTCGTTCGCTCGATCTCCGTCAAGCCGCCCTTAAGGAGCGACGTTATGTCGAACACGAACTTGAAGTACGAGAAGTACAAGACCGACGGCTGGCGCTGGCGTCTCAAGTCCACGGTCAATGGCAAGATCATCTCGATGTCTAGCGAGGCTTACGTTGCCGAAGCGGACTGCGATCGGTCGATCGAGCTCAACAAGAGCTCGTACGCTGCCCCCGTCGAGCGGAAGTAAATTGCGGAAGGAGGGCGGTAGTAATCCGTCCTCCTTAACCCGGCCCCAGCGCTCGCGAAGGCTTCGACCGTCTCGTCTTCAGCCGCGACGATAATTGCGCCGCTCTTCTCGCCCGCGACCAGCGCTTTGTCCGCTTCTGAACTCCGCGTCATCCCAATAACGGACCTTCCACACAAAGGCTGGCCGCGCCCCCGGCCTCAGCAGAATCATTTTCCCCCCGTCAAATCCCATCACCTCATCCGCCGTCAGCAACGGCCGCCCGCTGAGATGATCGCTGGAGGACGAGGTGTGGCTCTCGCCCCACTGCCCGGGCGACGCTGTCGAACTGCCGCCCGCTGTCTCATAGCGCACCGTCCGTGACCCGAGCGTCCGCGATACCCAACTCGCCGTATCGACATCGGCCACGTTGAACACCTGCACCAGCCCAGCATTGGACAGGAATGTCCCAGCCTCCTGGCCATAGGCGCCGCGAAGCTGATGCAGGTCCTGCACGAACGGCCATAGCTGCACGCCGTAACCGGCAAGCAGGCCGAACGCCCGCTCCACCGCCTCCAGCTGCCCCAGCGACCGAAACTCGTCGAGCAGGAACAACACCGGCTGCGCGTCTCGATCCGCCAGCCGCCGCGACAGAGCATTGACCGACTGGACGATCAGCAGCCGAAGCCACCGCGCATGGGTGGCCAGCCGATCCGGCGGCAAGACGAGGAACACTGTGGCGACCTCGTCCTTCAGATCGCCGAACGCAAAGTCCGAGCGCCCCAGCACCCGCGCCATACGGGGGCTGTCAAGGAAGTGGGTGTGCCGCTGCGCCGCCGACAGCACCCCTGCGGCCTCGCGGTCGGTCTTGGCCAGATGCCGATTGGCCGCTCGCGCTACTAGGCCACCCGCCGCCCCAGACCGCTGCATGGCCTTCAACGTGGCGCCCAGCTGATCCGGCGCCGCCGTCAGCAGCTCGCGCACGGTCACCAGCGTCCGCCGCATGGGAAGCTCCGAGGTGACCACATGCAGGATCACCCCCGTGATCAGCGCCCGCGCCTCCTCGTTCCAATGGGCCTCGCCCACCTGGTGCGGCGGGTCATAGACCAGGGCCTCCGCGATGGCCGCCGCCTCTTCGGCCAGATCGAGGCTCATCGGATCGAGCGCCGCCAGCGGATTGAACGACGCGCTCGGCTCCTCGGAGACTTCAAACGGATCGAGCACATGCACCGGCCCAAACCGCCGCCGGGCCTCGGCGGTGATGCGGGCGTTCTCACCCTTGGGATCGACGCAGAGGATCGAGCGCTCTAGGAGCAGCAGGTTAGGTATGATCGCCCCGACCCCCTTGCCCGACCGTGTCGGCGCGATGGTCAGCAGATGCGACGGCCCGCCATAGCGCAGCAGCCGACCATCTGAGCCGCGCCCGACAATGATCCCATCCTTACCGCCCAGGGTGCGGTTGATCTCGCCCCTGGTCGCCCATCGCGCCGTGCCATGCACGCCGTCGCCCGAGACCAGCGCTTGCTCCCAGAACCGGAGCGCCGCCGCCGCGCCGCTGAGCAGGCCGCCGATCACCATCAACCCGTAGCGCCATCCGCCAAGCGGTGACCCGAACGCCTCCCAAGCCGCCACCGGAATGCTGACAATGGCGTAGCCGAGGACGAAGGCGACGAGGACAGCGATGACCCGCGCCCCGAGGCTGACGCCCCGGCTCACCCAGCGCCATCCGGCGCCGATCCCAAAGGCGGTCACCCGTCCGAGGCCGCTGCCGACCTTCAGGATGTCGAACAGGGTCAGGCGCGTCGGCGCGTCCTTCATTCGACCCGCCGATCGGCGCCGAACGCCCGCTGCCCACGACGCCGCCAAAGGGCGAGGATGTCACGCCGGCCGTCGCTGCCGAGCTGATCAGCCAGCGACAGAAAGGCACCCAGCAAGGCCGCGCGATCGTCTTCGGCGAGGTCCACAAGACCCGCCTTCTGGACGAGCCCGCCCAGCTCGATCAGGTGATGGGTGCGCTCACGTCTCGCCACGACCCAGGCCCTCGTATCGGAACGCGCCCGCGCCGCTTCAGCGCGATGCGTGAGCGCCGTGACCTTCGACAGCCGAGCGCCGTCCGCCGCGATCCGCCCCGCCAGGGCGAGCGCTCTGACGTCCCTTGCGAAAGTGGTCGGCGCCCAGCCGGCGCCAACCCTCCCGCTCGCCGTCAGCCGCTTTCACCGCAGATAGCAACGCGCCAGCCAGGGTCTCGACGTCCAGAGTGTCGGCGCCGGTGGAGACCACCAGCTCGCCGAGCTGGACGACCTTGCGGGCTTTGAGGGTCTTGGTGCGCCTAGCCAGAGCGGCAAGCTCGGCGTCGATGTCACGAGGTTTGCGCATGCGGGTCCGCTCTCCAAAGGAGCCCCACCCAGGCAAGATGCTATCGCAGGTTGAACCAGCGCTCAATCGGAGTCACGGTCAGCACGGACACGTCGTCATCGCCGATCTTTGATCGGAGTGCGCGCTTATACGTCGTGCCGACGTGCTCGAAGGAAGTGCAAAGACGGAGCGCCAGAATGGCGATCTATCACTTCTCGGCGAAAGTGATCTCCCGCGCCAATGGATCGAGCGCGGTGGCCGCCGCCGCCTACCGCGCCGCAAGCCGCCTGCATGACGAGCGGCTCGACCGCGCGCACGACTTCACCAACAAGGCAGGCGTCATCCATTCGGAGGTCATGGCGTCGGAGAACACGCCCGATCGCTGGCTAGATCGCGCCACCTTGTGGAACGAGGTGGAGGCCTTCGAGAAGCGCAAGGATGCGCAGTTGGCGCGCGAGGTGGAGTTCGCCATTCCGCGTGAGCTGGATCAGGCTGACGGCATCGAATTGGCGCGCGCGTTCGTGCAGCGCGAGTTCGTCGACAAGGGCATGGTCGCAGACCTCAATGTGCATTGGGACAAGGCCGAGGACGGCAGCCCCAAACCCCATGCGCATGTCATGCTGACTATGCGCGAAGCCGGGCCTGCGGGCTTTGGTCAGAAGGTCCGCGAATGGAACGCCGGCGAGCGGCTTTTGCACTGGCGCGAGGCCTGGGCCGAGCACGTCAACGAACGGCTGGCTCTGCGCGATCTCGACGTCCGCATCGACCATCGCAGCTTCAAGGATCAGGGCATCGACCTTGAGCCCCAGGACAAGATCGGCCCCGCCGGCTCGCGCAGGGAGCATCGCGGCGAACAGGCGCAGCGCGCCGCCGACCACCACGAGATCGCCCGGCGCAACGGCGAGCGGATCATCGCTGATCCGCGCATCGCACTCACCGCCATCACCTTCCATCAGGCGACGTTCACCGACCTCGATGTGGCGCGGTTCGCCCACTCGCATACCGACGACAAGGCGCAGTTCGACCGGGCCATGAGCGCGGTCCGCATGAGCGACGAGCGCGTGGCCTTAGGGCGCGATGGCAAGGGCCAGGAGCGGTTCACCACCCGCGAGATGATCGCCATCGAGCAGCGCCTGGAGCAGGCGGGCGACAGCCTCGCCGAGCATCGTCGGCATAGTGTCGGCCCGATGGCCCAGGGCGACGCGATCATCAACGCCAGGGCGCGTGGCCTCGACCTGGGCGACGAGCAGCGGACCGCCTTCGACTATGTGGTGGAGGGGCGCGATCTGGCTGTGGTGGTCGGCTACGCCGGCGGCGGCAAGAGCGCCATGCTCGGGGTCGCCAGAGAGGCCTGGGAGGCCGAGGGATACACCGTCAGGGGCGCGGCCCTCTCGGGCATAGCCGCCGAGAACCTCGAAGGCGGATCGGGCATTCCTTCGCGCACCCTGGCGAGCCTGGAGTACGCCTGGAACCGAGGACGCGAGACGCTGACCAATCGCGACGTGCTGGTCATCGACGAAGCGGGCCTTGTAGGTACGCGACAGTTGGAGCGGGTGATCGGCGCCGCCGATCGCGCGGGCGCCAAGGTGGTCCTTGTGGGCGATGTGGAGCAGCTCCAGGCCATCGAGGCAGGAGCAGCATTCCGGGCGCTGGCCGAGCGCCACGGGGCGGTGGAGATCAGCCAGATCAGGCGTCAGCGCGAGGACTGGCAGCGGGCCGCCACGCGGGCCTTGGCGACCGAGCGGACGGCCGAGGCGCTGGACGCCTATTCTCAAGCGGGGATGGTCCATGCGCACGAGACTCAGGATCTCGCCCGCAAAGCGGTCGTCGAAGAATGGGCGAGGATCCGGCGAGATCTCCCCGAGGCCTCACAGATCATGCTCAGTTACAAGCGCGCCGATGTGCGCGCCCTGAACGACCTCGCCCGTGAGCGGCTGAAGGCGGGCGGCGAGCTTCGAGAGGAGCGGACCTACAAGACCGAGCGCGGCGACCGGCCAATGGCGCCGGGCGAGCGATTGATGTTCCTGCGCAACGAGCGGTCCCTGGGCGTCAAGAACGGCACCCTGGGGACGCTGGAGCGGGCCACATCCAGCGCGATGGAGGTCCGGCTGGATGACGGGCGCAAGGTGCGGTTCGACCTGAAGGACTACAACGCCCTTGAGCACGGCTACGCGGCGACCATCCATAAGACGCAGGGCGTCACGGTGGACCGCACCCACATCCTCGCCAGCAACGTCTTCGACCGGCACGCCTCCTATGTGGCGCTAAGTCGACATCGGGACGGCCTCTCCCTGCATTGGGCCAGGGATCAGTTCTCAAGCGAGAGCCATCTGGCCGGTATCATGGGGCGTGAGCGGCTGAAGGACAGGGCGCTGGACTATCCGAACGCGCGGGAGGCGCCGGCCTCAGAGCGAGGGCGATTCGAAGGGTTCACGCCGACCGCCAAGACACGACCAGCACTGGAGCCTGACGATGGCGCCCATCGGGCGGTTACCGCGTTCGCGCGAGCCTGGCGTGACGCTGAGCGGATGCGCGAGGCGGGCCTGCCGGTCCTGCCGCATCAGGCCAAGGCATTCGAGGCAGCGTCGGAGCGGATCGACCAGTTCCGCGAGCGCGGTTCGGAGCGCCTGGCCGTCGCGTTCAGCGCCGAGCCTGAGCTTGCGGCCTCGGCAGAGCGTGGACGCACCGCCGCCGCAATGGCGGCTCTGGAGCGGCCGGGCATGCCGGAGCGGGATCCGGGACTTGAGCGAGGCCACGAAAGAGATCGAGGTTGGGAGCGGTGAGCCGGGACGACCCCCGTTCGGCCGAAGAGGCGTTCGAGGCGCTGCGCGCCCAGGTCGCGCTTATGCAGCGCGCCGTGGAAGGTCTGGCGGCGGAGAAGCCGGCCGGCGCCGTGGACTATTCGCCGACGCTTGGGGCCATGGCCAAGAGCCTTGGAGAGATCGAGGCGCGTTTGGAGGACCTTGCTGCCTCCCCGGCCCTGGCGATGACGCCAGGGGCCTGGGCGGCAGGTCAAGAGGCGGCGGTCGCTCAGGCCGGGCGCCAGGCGCAGGACGATCTGCGCAAGGCCGAGACGGCGCTTCGGCAGGCGACACAGCGGATCGAGATGGCGGCTCGGCGGGAGCGGACCGCGAAAGATCAGCGACGATGGCTGGCGGGCGTCGGCTTTGCGGGCGTGGCCGCCGGCATCGCGCTCTATGCCGGGCTCGCGGGTCCCCTCGCGCGCGCTTTGCCGTCGCGGTGGCATGCGCCGGAGCGGCTGGCGGCGCGGACGATAGGTCTGGATCGGTGGGCGGCGGGGCAGCGGCTGATGGCGTCCGCCAGTCCGCAGGCCTGGGCGGAGGTGGCGCGGGGATCAAAGCTGGTCACTGTCAATCGTGAGGTGCTGGACCAGTGCGCCGAGGCGGCGGCCAAGGCCGGTGAGGCGGTGCGTTGTCGGGTGGAGATCGCGCCGCCCGTCAGTGGACGGTCGGGTCAAGATTGATGCGCTTCTCGATCAGCTCGGCGGTGCGCTTCATCGCCTTGGCCTCATAGGCGAACCCGAGCCGCCTGCAATTCTTCGAGACGCGCAGAGCTTCCGCCTTGGCTTCCTCTAGCGTGCCGTTGACCATCTCGATCCACAGATCGACGGCGTAGTCCCAATCGACGGGTTTGGCGGGTTTCCGCATGGACGCTCGCTCTACTCGCACGGCTCCAGCACGGGAAGGCGCGCAACAACTTTGGATTGTGCGAGTAAAGCGGGTCGCCGAGGGCGGCGCAACGGGTTGAGGTTATTTCCGAAGGCGGACGCCGACCCCGGCCGCGTGGTCTTCATCCTGAAAGATAACACCCGCTTCTTCGAGTGCGCGGCGCACGGCGCTGATGTTGGCTGCTGAGCTGCGGTCAGGACCCGCTGCGCTCTCCATCCGTCGAATAGTCGCGACCGAAACCTGTGAGGCTTCAGCGAGCTGCGCGCCATTCCAGCCTAGCAGCGAACGAGCCGCACGAATTTGCGCGGCAGTTATTGCAACTTTTTCTCGCATATGCTACTTTTTCACGCTCGCTGACATCGCCCGATGCGCAGCGCCACCATAGCGAGTCGCGCCCATGACCTCACGTCTAAAGACGGGAGACGACCTCCCGCGCCCTTTATCGCTCTCCAGGCGAGCTATCTTCGCCGGTACGTCAGCATTGCCGTTGATGCCTCCGATTGTCCGGCGGAGCGAAGATCTCGGTCTAAAGGCCTGCGAGGCCTTCCTCAACGCCGGAGCGGAAACCTCAGAGCTTTACGCCTCCTGGAGCAAGCTTGAGAGCCATCTGAACCGAGCGATCGGTTGGATCGCCATGTCGGATGAAGAACAGCGGGCGCATCCTGCCGCCCAATCCTTCGCTGAGATCGAGGCGCGGGAGGAGATCGCCCACGAAAACGAGCGCGTGGCGCTGGAGGTGCTGCTCGCCACGCCGCCGACCACCTGGGCGGCGGCGATCGCCTCGCTGAAGGTCCTATTGCGCCTGATCACCAAGGACGACAGCGAGGAAGCCAATCTCATCCTCCGACGCGTCCTGAGTGTCCTGGCTCCAGCGGAGGTCGTCGCATGAGCCGCGTCATCAGGCGACCCATGGACGGAGCTGACCGTTATCTTGCGCCAGTGTTCCGAGACAACGCCGCCACCTTCGTGAGCGGGGTGGAGGAGATCGCTCAGGCCCATCCGCAGGAAGCTGCGCACATGACGGCCATCGCCATGGAGTTGGCCCTGAAGAGCCGTCTGCTGGCGTCCGGGGTGAGCGACGATTGGAATCGCAGGCACCTTCGCCATGACCTGACCAAGGCGCTGCGTTGCGCACGCCAAGCAGGCCTCATCGAGCCGCCGGCCGGCATGGCGGCGGTGGCGGCATTGTTCACGCCTTACTACGCCAACCATGAGTTCGGTCGGTTCCCGAGTAGCCTCTTCACGGCTGCGGACTGGCGGCACGCCGCCGGGCTGGTCCGCGCTGTGATCGGAGGGCCGTCATGAGCCGGTCGCGGAGCCATAGTCCAGCGGGGCTGGCCATGTCCCGGCGGTCGATCCTTGCGGGCGGCTCGTCGGCGTCCGTAGCGCCCGCCTTGCCCGCCGTCGGCGGCGACGCCTGCCTTGACCTTTGCCGGCAGTACCTCGTCCTGCACGAGGAAGCCGAGTGGCTCTACGACGCCTACCCGACCTTGGAGAGCAAGGTGTGGGACATGCTGAAGGCGGCGGGCCTCTCCAACGATCAAACGCAGTCGCTACCGGAAGGGCGACGGCTCGACGCCATGTGGGCGCGGATTGAGGCGAACCGGGAAGAGCGAATGGCTTTGCTGGAGAGATTGATGGACCGGGAGCCCACCGATCCAGAAGCTGCGCTAGCCTGCTTGCGGGTCGCGAGGGCTCTCATCGAGCCGGATGAATTTCCGGAGGCCAACCAGCTACTAGGGTGGGCTGAGCTAGGTCTGAGCTGAAGGCGACGGCCTGCGGTACTTCGGGCCAAGCACTGGAAATGCGACGATTCAACAGCTCACCTCGCGAACCAGATCATCGCCCACCTGCTCAAGTTGTCGCTAGCACGTTGGTGACGAGACGGCGCCCAGCGTTCGCGGCAGCTATGCGGACGACCAAGTACTGCGTCGCTAGGACCAGCAGATAGACGAGTACGGTCTGCAATGGCCTAACCTGCCAGATGACGACACCCCCGAGTACGACGGACAGCAGCGCCGCCATAGCCGCATAGTCACGGCAGAAGAGAAAGGCTCTGTGCGCGTCGGTAATGGGCGCTGTTCCAGAAACCTTCTTGTAGAGTTGGTACCAAGCCGCGTTTTGCTCTTCCGGTGAGGTCGGCAACTTTCCCAATTTCTTTCGTAGCCGTTCCATATCGACCCGAGGGTCGGCCGTAGCATAACGGGTGAACGCCTCGCTGCCGGGGAGTGGATTCCGCCAGCGCCAGAATACTAGACGTGCCTTCAGGGCGGGCGAGAGCAATTCATTGACAATTCCGCAGACCACTAGGCCCAGTCCCGCCGGAAGCAGGCTCTGCCATTCCTTCGTGGCGGCAACGACATCTGCGAACACGATCGAGTTTGTCTTCAGCACCAGCGCAAACAAGGCGAGGTTTGCCAGAAGTACCAGCACGAGCATTGGACGGTTCTCATGCTTGAGAGTCTTTGCCATGCAAGCGAAGCCTAGTCTTCCTGTTGGTCGGGGTACGCGATGGGCTTTGCCGCGACCCAACCCTCCCGGGCGGGTGCGTTGTGCCCTGTTCGCGTGCTCTGCCCCTCGGTCGCGATCACCTTTGCCCCGCGATGCACGAAAGCCCGTACAACGGACTTCCGGGGATGGTCTTTGTCCTCAAGCGCAGAACTCACAATCGCTGTGAACGTCTCCTGTCCTTCGCTGGGTTTTGCGGAAAGACGCGGGCCCAGCCAGCGATCAAGCAGTTCGGTCGATACATTCTTGCGCGAGCCATGGTGCGGGACTTGAATACGGTCGATACCCGGCAACTGAAGACCGACAAACGGAGCATAGTCTGCGGCTTCCGCGAGCGCACCACGGCCGGCGTCGCCTGTCAGCAACACACGTTTCCCGCAGAGATTTGCGTACTGAATGACGCTCATCTCGTTTTCAGCACTAGTTTCTTGGGTCGAGAAGACTTCTTCGCCCCATGCTGCCTTGACGAGATTGACCACTTTGGCCAGGACGCTCTCGAAAAACGACTCTGCCTTTGTCGTAGCGCTTGCTTCCTCCTCAACGGCTTCAGGTGTCTTTTCTGACTCAACCACCAGGTCGAGATAGCGCCTCTTAGTGGGAGCTAAGACCGCGAAATCCCCGATGCGCTCGCCTTGGAATGGCTCGTAGATCGGTATGCCGCGCCTTTCCGCGATTTCCTCAAGAGCAGACAGATTCGGATATGCGGACTTAAGGCGGCCAGCGAGACGCTCGATTGAATTGTAGGTCTCGAAGCGATCGATGAGCTCTGCGGCATGTATCCAGGGGCGCAGCATCCAGAGGGCGCCCACGTTCATTTCCTCGAGCACCGTCCGCAGCCCGCCGGCATGATCGCCGTCCGGGTGGGTGACGACGACATGATCAATGTAGGAGTCCACGCCGTAGTGCTGTTTGACGTGTTGAACGACGCTGAGACCCGTAGACTGGAAACCGCCATCAACGACGTGGATCCGGGTCATGCCGTCTATCTCGTAGCGGATAGTAATTGCGTCGCCGCTTTTCTTTGTCTCGACGCTAAGAAAATCGATCTCGAAAAAATTAGCCATGACAGTGCCGCATGGGCCTCCCCGACCTTCCTTTCGAGGTTGCCTATGGTGAAGCTTTGCTCGCGTCGAGGGAAAGAGTGGATGCACACTCGTATTGCGCGCTTTTGTCGCGTCGCGTTCTTACGCTTGATCGTCGAACAGCGCCGCCCGCCCAAACGTGTCGTGCCAGCGGGAATTTCTGGTCCAACAGCGCTTCCGTTAGGAGATCAAGCATAGCCTCAACGACGACAACCCAAGCGCCGTCGCCACGAGCACGAGTATTTGCGCTTAAGCCAGAAACTAGACAGCGATCGCGGTCGGCTAAGTTACCGATCGGCCTGCACAACTCCTACACAGGCAGTGAGCCGATCGCTATGTCATTGCTTTTATACCGCTTCCAGCGAACCGCTCATCTCGCGGGGATGAGCGGGATTAGTTGGAACCCTTCAAAAACCCCACCACCCCATCGATCGCCTGAGGCTGGAGGATCGCGCCCAGGTGATCGCCGGGGGTGGACAGGAACGGCAGGCCGTTGGCGGCGGCGAAGGCCTGGCTGGGGTTGTGGTAGGGGTCGTTAACGCCGTCCCACAGCAGGATCGGGAAGCCGCCGTTCAGGACCGCGTCGGCGGCGCCGTCCAGGTCGGCCAGGTTGTCGAAACAGGCGCGGATGGCCGGCTCGATGTCCGGCGTCACCCAGCTGACCAGGGCCGGGGCGACGGCGCGGGAGAAGGCCATGAACACGTCGAAGGTCAGGGTCCCGCCCGGCATGCGCGGCACGCCGTTCACGAGGTCCCAGCCACCGACAGTGAGGGAGGCGAGGCGGCCGGGGTGATGCTTGGCCACGCCCACCGACATCCAGGCGCCCATGGAGTAGCCGATCAGGTGCGCCCGCTCGGCGCCCAGGTCGTCGATCACCGCCACGATGTCGCCGGCCCGCTGCTGCTGCACATAGAGGGCGGGGTCGAGGGGGCGGTCGCTGAGGCCGTGGCCCAGGCTGTCGACGCAGGCGACCTGGAAGCCCGCGGCGGTCAGGGCGTCGACGAAGCCGTTCGTCTTCCAGCTGGCGGCGTCCATGAACAGGCCGTGCTGGAGCACCACCAGCGGGCCAGCGCCGTCGACGGTGTAGTGGATGCGCTGGCCGCGGTGGGTGACGTGGGGCATGGGGGGGTTCCGATCGTTTGGCGGAGAGGTCTATCGCCTCTCCCCACCTGTGGGGAGAGGGTAGGGTGAGGGGCCTTTGGCGGGTCGGCGTCTGGCTTGGTTTGGGGTTGAAGCTCAGCGGCCCCCTCACCCAACCCTCTCCCCCCGAGGGGGAGAGGCGAAGGTCGGAGCTAAAAGTTTCTCGCGGGCAGCCCCGCGTGCGCCCGCACCATCGCCCGCTTCCACAGCAGGGCGGGAACGTCGCCGCCGGTGACGCCGTCCAGGGGGCGGTTGCGGTCATCGCCCATCCACACCCCCGCCGTGAAGTCGGGGGTGAAGCCGACGAACCAGGCGTCGCGGTAGTCCTGGCTGGTGCCGGTCTTGCCGGCGGCGGGGCGGTCCAGACGGGCGCGGAAGCCGGTGCCGTGGTCGATGACGCCGCGCATCATGCCGACCATCTGGCCGGCGAGGTCGGGGGGATAGACGCGCACCTGCGTGGTCTGGTGGCGGAACAGCACCGCCCCGTCGGCGCCGACGATCTCGGACACCGCCCAGGGGCGGGCCTGGAAGCCGGCGCGGGGGAAGACCGAATAGGCGCCGGTCAGCTCCAGCAGGGTGACCTCGTAGCTGCCGAGCGCCACCGACAGGTTCGGCTCGTCAGGCAGGGTCGAGAGGCCAAAGCGCTTGGACAGCTCGGCGATCTGGCGGCCGCCCACGTCCTGGGCCAGCTGGGCGGCGACGGTGTTGAGGGAGCGGGCGAAGGCGTCGGCGATGGTGACCTCGCCCGTGAAGCGCTGGCTGTAGTTCTCAGGGCTCCAGCCGGCGATGTCGATGGGCTCGTCATAGCGCAGGTCGCCGGGGCGCACGCCGTCTTCGAGGGCGGCGGCATAGACGAAGGGCTTGAAGGCCGAGCCGGGCTGGCGTTTGGCCACCGTGGCGCGGTTGAAGGCGGCGGGGGTGTAGGCGCGGCCGCCGACCAGGGCGCGGACGGCGCCGTCCTGGCCCAAGATCACCAGGGCGCCTTGCCGCCGGGCGGGAATTTCGGCGCGCAGGATGGCGGCGGCGTCGGTCTGCAGGGCGGTGTCGAGGGTCAGGCGCACGGTCAGGTCGGCGTCGGGGCGGCCGACCATGCGGCGGGCCTCGGCGGCGGCGAAGTCCAGCGCCCAGCCCAGGTCGCCGTCGTGCGGCTTGCGGGCCAGGACGATGCGCGGCGGGTGGTCGGCGGCGTCCGCGCGCTCGGTCTCGGTGATCCAGCCCTCGCGCCGCATGCGGTCGAGGACGAGGCGCGAGCGCTTGAGCGCCGCCTCCCGCGCCTCGGTCGGCTGGAGACGTGAGGGGGCTTGCGGCAGGGCGGCGAGGAGGGCGGCTTGGCTAAGGGTCAGGTCGGCGGGGGCGCGGCCGAAATAGGTGCGGCTGGCGCCCGATAGGCCATAGGCTTTCTCCCCGAAATAGATGCGGTTCAGGTAGAGGCCGAGGATCTGGTCCTTGGTCCACCGGCGCTCGATCCGGCGGGCGAGGATCGCCTCCTGCACCTTACGCTTGAGGGTCCGAGCGGGGCGGTCGAACTGACCCTTGGCCAGCTGCTGGGTGAGGGTGGAGCCGCCTTCCTCGATCTCGCCGGCCTTCGCATTGACGAAGGCGGCGCGCAGCAGGCCCCGGATATCCACGCCGTGGTGCTCGTAGAAGCGCCGGTCCTCGGCCGCCAGGAAGGCGCGGACCACGTGCGGGGGCAGGGTGGCGGCGTCGATCCGCTCGCCCACGATGGGACCGCGCGTGGCCAAAAGCTCGCCATTGCGGTCCACCAGGCGCAGGGCGGCGGGGCGGCCGTGGACGATCAGCCCCTCGGCGTCGGGGAGTTTCGGCAGATCGCGCAGGAACCAGACCCAGAAGATCAGGACCCCCGCCAGCAGCCCGGCCGCGACGGCGCCGGCGATGAGGGCGAGGACGCGCCGGTCGGCGGCGGCGGCGCGCAGCTCGGCCACCAGCAGGTCGGCGCGGAAGGGAGGCGGGGAAGGGGGGATGGGGCGGGGCTCCGTGCGGCGGGGAGATTATCGGCGCGGACGGTGGTCTGGCTATCCCCGCTTCTTCATCCGTCTTCCTCGCCCTCGTGGCGAGGATCCAGAAACGGCTGAGGTCTGGGGTTCGTGGGGCGGCGCAGCTGTGTTCTTGCGGTGGATGCGGAGTTTCTGGGCCCTAGGCACAAGGCCTAGGGTGACGGGCGTTTTTGACCTCCGCTTGACTCAATTCGATGATTAGCTAATCATCACATCATGAGCCAGGTCTTCAGAGCCCTTTCCGATCCGACCCGCCGGCGGGTGCTGCTGCTGCTCCGGCAGGGGCCGATGAGCGCGGGGGAGCTGAGCGACCAGTTCGACGTCTCCAAACCGACCATGTCGGCGCACTTTTCGGTGCTGAAGGAGGCCGACCTTGTCCACACGGAAAAGGCCGGAAAGTCCGTGATCTATCACCTGAAGCTCTCGGTGCTGGAAGAGGCGCTGCTGGGGTTCGTCCATTCATTCGGCCTGGATGCGCAAGCGCCGGAGCCCAAGGAGGAGACCGCGCGATGAACAAGGAACTGGTGGGCAGTCTGGCCTGGGCGGGAGGCATCCTGGCCGTGGCGTTGGGCGCCAGCCTGGCGCGCAAGCTGGGCTATGTGGACGGCGACACGGTCACGCGGGTGGTGATCGGGCTGAACGGGCTGATGATCGCCTGGTACGGCAACCGGCTGCCCAAGACCTTCGTCCCCAGCGCCGGCGCCCGGCAGGCCCGGCGGGTGGCGGCCTGGTCCCTGGTGCTGAGCGGGCTGGTCTATGCCGGACTGTTCGCCTTCGCCCCCATCCAGGTGGCGGTCGTGGGCGGCTGCGGCGCCATCATCCTGGGGATCGCGGTGACCTTCGGCTATTGCCTGTCGCTGCGAGACCGGGCGAAGGCGGCTTAGCCCGGAACGCTGAACTGAATGATCGGGGCGATGTCGGTGTAGTTGGCGACGTCGGCCGTCACCTCGGCCCCGCGCGGGCCGTTCAGGCTGGCCTGCATGGCCTCGGGGCTCTCGAAGGTCACGTGGACCATGGCCACGAAGGGCGCGGGCGCGCCGTCCGGCCCCGGTTGGCCGTAGAGCACCTGATCCGACACATAGCCGGTCGCCGCGAACGCCTCGCGCACCAGCGGCATGTGGACCGACGCATAGTAGTCCGCATCGAACTTCGCGCCGGGGGTGGCGGGGTAGAGGACGGAGAAGATGATCATTTGGGTGAGCTAAATGTTATCCAGCAACCATCGTAACAATGGCGGCTATGACAACGTCCAGTTTGCCGCTCAAAACCAAGTACGCGCCAAGAAGATTTTTTGGATCAGCCAACGATGTGCCAAGTTGTGTAAAAAATCCTTCCTGAACTTGTGCAAATTTTCTCCCTGACCAATCCATAATGCTTTGGTTTATTGCTGTTAGATCGATTTTTGCTTTCTCAAGAAAGCTGTTTTCGGGAATTTTTCTTTCAATGGAGCCCAGCTCAATAAGCGTAGCTCGTACCGACTGATAATCCTCTTCCGATAATGCTGCTTCCGGAGGAGGATTATTATGGCCGATTAGCGAAGCTTGCCCTTCGGTATTGGGATAAGCGACGACGCCATCGAGTGCAGCAAGTGCGGCTTCTACGGCCACCTTGAGTTGGTTAACCGAAGCTGGCTGAGCGCCTCCGCTGAAATCGCGAGAAGCGTCCAATAGAATTCGATAACGGGCTTTTAGTAGAGTTCCAGATTGCGATTCCGGTGTGATCCTTATGTCTAAGATTTCCACAGCGGCGGCGCGCCCTTGGGTGTTTTCCAGCAAGAGTACTTCGCCGACCTTTGGCGTCCTGGTCCGCGAAGAGAAATCAGCCGTGGAGAAGGCTTCAGCGGTAACCTCCTCGATAGAGCTTACACCCCTCGCTACCGCTATTCCTTTGATGGACGGCGGGTCATTGTAGGCATGGACGGACCTGCTGCCAGCAGAGGTCCATTTCGTTTCAAAGAGCCAGTCTCCCGACCCCAGAAAAACTCTCCCATTATGTGCTCGAAAATCTACTTCAAACGAACCCTGCTCATCTTCGAAATGAGGCGCGGGAACAGGCTCTGGAGTGGCTTGGTGGGGCTTGTCGGCGTCAGTAGTCATGGGGTTGCGAACCAACACACCACGATCAACGTGATAAAATCTGAAAGCGGGTTGGCGCGCTAAAGGGCGGAATATTCTGGCACCATCAAACCGTGTCGTCTCATCTACTTCGCACCCCTCAAGAGTGGTCCCATCGTTGAAGACTGCTTTTGTGAAATCGGCGCCGACAAGGTTGGCACCCGCAAGATTGGTCTTGGAAAAATGCGATCGACTAAAGTTCGCTCCTCGGAAGGATGCGTTCCGAAAATCGACGGAATGAAATACGCTTCCTATCGCTGTAGCTCGGGAAAAATCTCCACCTTGTGCATTCAGGCCTAAGGTGTGAGCTCCTGTAAGTTTTGCATTAGTGAAATTTGCACCGGTGGCTATAGCCCGCTCAAGATGGGCACCGGAAAAATCCCTATTGCTGAGATCTAAACCAGAAAGCTCCGTATTGCGAAAATCACGGCGCGCCATATCAACGTCACCGCGCTTTAGATCTTCCAAATCTTGTTCGTCAGCCATTGCTCTATTCCGCATCTTTCACGCTGCAAGCCTGAGCTTGGCGCGACTAGCGTTGTGTAGCTGTATATGGCGCTACCTTTCTGATTCGCGGAAAGGTGGAGCGCCTAGCTTCTTATCCCCCGCACCAACACCCCCACCGTCTCCGCCCCCGCGTCCCGGTCCTTGCTGATCTCGCGGTACGCCTCGCTGTTCAGGAAGGCGTCGGCGGTCGCTTCGTCGGGGAACTCCATGATGACCAGTTTGTCGAAGGGCCAGTCGCCGGAGAGGCGGCGGGGGGACTCGTCGGCGGCGAGGACTCGGCCGCCGGAGCCGGCGAAGACCTGCGGGAACCTGGCCTGGTAGCGGCGGTAGGCGGGCTCGTCGGTGAAGCGGACCTGGGCGACGACGTAGGCGGGCATGGGCGTTTCCTGCGCTCAGTTATTTTGTGTGTGAACTATATCGCGGGTTGGGCGGGGGTGGATAGGGGTTCGCCTCTCCCCACCCGTGGGGAGAGGGCAGGGTGAGGGGTTCTTGGGCGGGTCGGCGTCCGGCGTGGGTTGGGGTTGACGCTCAGCGGCCCCCTCACCCAACCCTCTCCCCCTGAGGGGGAGAGGCGAAGGGGAGGCCGCGTCACCCCTGCGCGGGACAAATACGGCTCGGTGGGGTATTGCCCCGGCCATGTCGTTGAAGCCTACCACCCGTCCGTTCTGGGAGCATAAGCGCCTGGAGCAGATGACCGTCCCCGAGTGGGAGAGCCTGTGCGACGGGTGCGGGCTGTGCTGTCTGGTGCGGTTCGAGGACGAGGAGACCGAGGAGGTCATCCCCACGCGGGTCCACTGCAAGCTGTTCGATAGCGAGCGCTGCACCTGCAAGGACTATGCGAACCGCAAGGACTACGTGCCCGACTGCATCAAGCTGACGCCGTACAATATCGAGGACCTGCAGTGGATGCCGCCGTCCTGCGCGTACCGGCGGCTGCATGAGGGCAAGACGCTGCCGGCGTGGCATCCGCTGGTCACGGGCGACCCCGAGAGCATCCACAAGGCGGGCGTGTCGGTGCGCGGGCAGACGGTGACCGAGGACGCCCTGGACGACCCCGAGGACGCGCTGGACTTCGCGGCGTGGGACCTGAACCGGGACCGTGGGGATGAGCCTTACGAGGGGTGAGGGGGCGGCGTCGGCGGGCTTCAGCGCTGCCGCGCCACATCCTGAAGCGGTTTCACCCTCATCCCCGGCCCTTCTCCCATCGAGGGAGAAGGGGGCGTATGTGCGCCCGCCTCCGTCGAATATCCCACCCTGAAACCTAGCGAAAACAAGCGCATCGCACTTTGTCGCGGCAAAGGATCAGCGGCGCCCGGTGGTCTCGTATCTTTGTGGCATGAGCAGAGAACCGGGTGGGGCGGCGGCGGTGATGGCGGGCTGGTCCGAGCGGCTGGCGGCCAAGGCGGTCGTGTCGGCGCAGATACTGACCGAATTCGAGCCGAACGACGCCACGGAGCACCGGCGGATGCTGACCGACATCGGTCTGATCGCCCGCAGCATGGCGTCGATCCACCGGCTGGAGGCGCTGGAGCTGAAGGCCGCCAAGCGGGTCTCCCCACAGGAAACGGAAGACGAGATGGATGAGCAGATCGACCCCGTCGCGCTCGAAGCGAAACACCGAGCCATCGATCGAGGTCTTGATCGCATCCGCCGCCGGTATGAGCCCGAGCGAGCGGCGGGAGAAGCTGACCCCGCGCGAGACGGAGCGGCTGGCGGAGGCGTGGGTGACGCGGGCGCACGACCTGCAACTGGAGCCGACGGACGCCTACCGCACCTGGCTGTTCCTGGGCGGACGGGGGG
This sequence comes from Caulobacter sp. NIBR2454, assembly GCF_027474405.1. Classification (GTDB taxonomy): domain Bacteria; phylum Pseudomonadota; class Alphaproteobacteria; order Caulobacterales; family Caulobacteraceae; genus Caulobacter. The sequence goes on along the minus strand of NZ_CP114871.1, from coordinate 2,541,291 downwards.
CGGGGAAGACCCGGGCGGGGGCGGAGTGGGCGCTGAGCAAGGTGACGGCGGGCGCCCGCCTGGCGCTGGTCGGGCCCACGCTGCATGACGTGCGCGAGGTGATGATCGAGGGGCCTTCGGGCCTGATGACCATCAGCGGCGAGCGCGGGGTGCGGTGGGAGGCGTCGCGGCGGCGGCTGGTGTGGAACGGCGGGGGCGTGGCCTACGCCTTCTCGGCCGAGGACCCCGACAGCCTGCGCGGGCCGCAGTTCACCCATGCCTGGGCCGATGAATTCTGCGCCTGGAAGAAGCCGGACGAGACCCTGGCCATGCTGCGTTTCGGCCTGCGGCTGGGGACGGCGCCGCAACTGATGATTTCGACGACGCCAAGGCCGATCCCGGCCCTAAAGCGCCTGATGGCCGAGCCGGGAGCGGTGACGTCGCGGGCGCCGACGACGATCAACGCCGACAACCTGTCGCCCGATTTCGTGGCCGACCTGACGGCGTTGTACGGCGGCACGCGGCTGGCGGCGCAGGAGCTGGACGGGCTGATCGTCGAGGACCTGGAAGGGGCGCTGTGGCGGACGGAAGACCTGGCGCGGGCGCGCGGCCTGGCGCCGGCGCGGTTCGAGCGGGTGGTCGTCGGGCTGGACCCGCCGGTCACCGCCACGGGCGACGCCTGCGGGATCGTGGTCTGCGGCCTGTCGGAGGGGCGAGGCTTCGTGCTGGCGGACCGGTCGGTGCGGGGGCTGTCGCCCCTGGGCTGGGCCGCGCGGGCGGCGGGCGCGGCGCGGGAGTTCGACGCCGACCTGATCGTGGCCGAGGCCAACCAGGGCGGCGAGATGGTGCGCTCGACCCTGGAGATCGGCGGGGCGGACCGGCCGGTGAAACTGGTCCACGCCAGCCGCAGCAAGCGGACGCGAGCCGAGCCGGTGGCGGCGCTCTATGAGCAGGGGCGGGTGGTCCATTGCGGCCACTTCGCCGCGCTGGAGGAAGAGATGCTGGCCCTGGGCACGGCGGCGCAGGCGGGGAGCCCGGATCGGGCCGATGCGCTGGTCTGGGCGCTGGGGGAGCTGATGCTGCGACGGCGCGGGGCGGGGCCGCGGGTGCGGGTTCTGTAGCTCCCTTCTCCCTCGATGGGAGAGGGGTCGGGGATGAGGGGGGTGCGTCCTTCGAGACGCCGGCTGAGCCGGCTCCTCAGGATGACGGATTCAGCAGCAAACCCCCTTCGTCATGCTGAGGAGCGCGCAAGCGCGTCTCGAAGCACGCACGGCTGAACCTCAGCGTCACCCTCACCCCTGCCCCTCTCCCATCGAGGGAGAGGGGTTCATTATTGAGGAGTATCCAAATGACCTTCCTGCGACGGCCCTTCGGCCGGCGGCGCGTCACTGCGCCTGAGATCAAGGACAGCCAGGCGCGGCGGCTGATCGCCCTGACCACGGCGGGCAAGCCGCAGTGGACGCCGCGCGACTATGAAGCCCTGGCGCGGGAGGGGTTCGCCAAGAACCCGGTGGCCTATCGCTGTGTGCGGATGATCGCCGAAGCCGCGGCGAGCGTGCCGCTGGCGGTGTTCGCCAAGGGGACCAAGGTCGGGGACGACCATCCCTTGCGCAAGCTGCTGGACCGGCCCAATCCCGAGCAGGGCGGGCCGGACCTGATGGAGGCGTTCTTCGGGGGTCTGCAGATCGCGGGCAACGCCTATCTGGAGGCGGGAGAGGGGGCCAAGGAGCTGTACGCTCTGCGCCCCGACCGGATGACGGTGATCCCGGGGCGGCAGGGCTGGCCCGAGGCGTATGAGTATGCCGCGGGCGGGCGCAAGACGCGGATCGGGCGGGCGGCGGATGGCTGGCTGCCGGTGCTGCATCTGAAGCTGTTCAATCCGGCGGATGACTATTACGGGGCCTCGCCCCTGGAGGCGGCGGCCTTCGCCATCGACGTTCACAACGCGTCGGGAGCCTGGAACAAGGCGCTGCTGGATAATGCGGCGCGGCCGAGCGGGGCGCTGGTCTATGCCGGGCGCGAGGCGGGCGACCGGCTGAGCCAAGAGCAGTTCGACCAGCTCAAGGCCGAGCTGTCGGACGCCCATACCGGGGCCGCGGCGGCGGGGCGGCCGCTGCTGCTGGAGGGCGGGCTGGACTGGAAACCCATGTCGCTGAGCCCGGCGGAGATGGACTTCATCGGCGGCAAGCACGCCGCGGCGCGGGAGATCGCCCTGGCGTTCGGGGTTCCGCCGCAACTGCTGGGGATTCCGGGGGACGCGACCTACGCCAACTATCGCGAGGCCAACGGGGCGTTCTGGCGACAGACGGTGCTGCCCCTGGCGGAGCGCGCGGCGCGGGCCATGACCGGGTGGCTGGAGGCGCGGTTCGAGGGCTGCGTCATCGCCTGCGACCTGGAGAAGATCCCGGCCCTGACCGCCGAGCGCGAGGCGCTGTGGGCGCGGCTGGCGGGCGCGAGCTTCCTCACCGACGAGGAGCGGCGCGAGATGGCGGGGGTGGATCGTGGCTGATCCCGGCGAGAAGAACGTATGGCGGCTTGACCGGCAGGTTTCGGCGGCGCTGATCGTCACCCTGCTGCTGCAGGCGGCGGGGGGATTCATGTGGGCGGGGCGGGCCTCGGCGCGGATCGACGAGCTGAAGCACCGCGTGGACGCCCAGGCCACGGTGGCCGAGCGCCTGGCGCGGCTGGAGGAGCAGGCGGCCCTGACGCGGGAGTCCCTGAACAGGATCGAAGACAAGCTGGAGCGGCGGGCGGAGCGGGGCGGTCAAAGGATCGCCTCTCCCCACGCGTGGGGAGAGGGTGGGGTGAGGGGTCTTGCGGCGGATCGGCCGGCAGGCGGCTTGCGGGCTGAAGCGCCGCTCCCCCTCACCCTTACCCTCTCCCCCGCAGACGGGGGAGAGGCGATGGAGACGCCGCGATGAGCCTGCTGATCGAAGGCTATGCGTCGCTGTTCTGGACGGCGGACCTGAACGACGACGTGGCGGCCAAGGGGGCGTTCGTGCGGTCGCTGGCGCGGACCGGGGCCGAAGGGGTCAAGATGCTGCATCAGCATGACGTGGCCGAGCCGGTGGGTGTGTGGGAGCACATCGCCGAGGACGAACGCGGGCTGTTCGTGCGCGGCCGGGTGCTGGAGACCACGCCGCGCGGGCGGCTGGTCGGCTCGCTGGTGCGGGCCGGGGCGCTGGACGGGCTGTCCATCGGCTTTCGCACCATCAAGGCGAGGAAGGATGAGCGCCTACGGGTGCTGAGCGAGGTGGAGCTGTGGGAGGTGTCGCTGGTGACGTTTCCGATGCTGCCCGGGGCGCGGTTGTCGCTTGCCGGTTCGGGCGCGAACATATAAAACATATACGAAACGTATATGCAGGAGCGCCCGGTGGGGATCGTCAATCTGGAGAATGAGCTGCATGAGCAGCTGCGCCGGGCGAGCAAGGCGTCGTTCCGGTCGATCAACGGCCAGGCGGCGTTCTGGATCAAGATCGGCATGCTGTGCGAGCTGAATCCGGGCCTGACCTTTCAGGAGCTGGTGGCGCGCGAGCTAAAGGAGGCCGGGGTCGAGGCCGTGGACGATGAGGTCGCGGCGGCATGACCAAGACGCCGGCCGAGGTCGAGCTGATGGCGGAGTCGGGGCGGCTGCTCGCCTCGGTTTTCACGCACCTGGACGGGCTGCCGCTGGCGGGGATGAGCACGATGCAGGTCAACGACTTGGTCGAGGCGTTCATTGTCGAGCGGCTGGGCGCGCGGCCGGCCAGCAAGGGGCAGTATGACTATGGCTTCGTGCTGAACAGCTCGCGCAACGCGGTGGTCTGCCACGGCGTGCCGTCGGCGGACGAGATCCTGCGGGACGGCGACATCGTCAATTTCGACATCACCCTGGAGAAGAACGGCTTCATCGCCGACTCCAGCAAGACCTATCTGATCGGCGAGGTGGCGGCGCCGGCGCGGCGGCTGGTGCAGACCACCTATGAGGCCATGTGGAAGGGCATCCGGGCGGTGCGGCCGGGCGCGAGGCTGGGCGATGTGGGCCACGCCATCGAGCGGCACGCCAAGCGGGCGGGCTATTCGGTGGTGCGCGAATACTGCGGCCACGGCATCGGGCGCGAGATGCACGAGGCGCCGCAGGTGCTGCATTTCGGCAAGCCGGGCACGGGCCTGAAGCTGCGCGAGGGGATGGTCTTCACCATCGAGCCGATGCTGAACCAGGGCCGCCGGACGGTGCGCACCGAGGACGACGGCTGGACCGTGGTGACCACGGACAACAAGCTGTCGGCGCAGTTCGAACACACGGTGGCGGTGACCGCAGACGGGGTGCGGGTGCTGACCCTCCGCGCGGATGAGGGGCGCGTAGCCTGATGGCCTCCATGCCCGTCGTCCTTGTGCCCGGCTACATGACCGACGCGGATCTGTGGACCGACGTCCTTCCCGCGCTGGAGCGGGTCGGGCGGGTGAGCCATGCGGACGTGACGCGGGACGATACGGTCGAGGAGATGGCGCGGCGGCTGGTGGCGGATGCGCCGGAGCGGTTCGTGCTGATCGGTTTCTCCATGGGCGGTTATGTGGCCCGCGAGGCGGCGCGGCTGGCGCCCGAGCGCGTGTCGGCCCTGGCGCTGATCGCCACCTCGGCGCGGGGCGACAATCACATACAGGCGGCGCGCCGCGCGGCGGTGGCGGGCCAGATGAAGCCCGAGGCGTTCAAGGGCCTGAGCCACGGGGCGGTGGCCGCTTCTCTGCGGCCAGGCGCGGACGAGGCGCAGGTAGAGCGGGTGCGGGCCATGAGCCGGCGGCTGGGGGCCGAGGTGTTCCGGCGGCAGTCGCTGCTGGTTCGCGAGGACGACCTGGAGCGGCTGGGCGAGATCGCCTGTCCGACCCTGGTGGTGGCGGCGGGGCAGGACCAGCTGCGCACGCTCGATGAGGCGCGGGAGCTGGCGGACGGCATTGCCGGCGCGACCCTGAAGGTCATCGAAGGCTCGGGACACATGATCCCGATGGAGGCGCCGGACGCCCTGTCGGCGGTGCTGAGCGAGTGGTTCGCGGGGCTGGCGGAAATCGCCGGCTAGTTCACGACCTGGATCTGGTCGGGAAAGCGGACCTCGGCGGTGCTGTGCGTGCCGCCGAAGCGTTGCTCGACCTTGATGGTCTTGCCCTTGAGGACGCTGTGGAGCGGCTGGTCGTAGAGGCGGGCCAGCTGTGCGGCCACGGCGGGCTCGATCTTGGCGCTGAGGTTGTCGCTTCTGCGGAAGTCGGCCTGAGAGTTCAGCCAGACCGCGTTGGGGCCGGACTCGACCGAGACCACCTTGAAAGTGATGCTGCGGACCGAGGCCTTTTCGGCCGCGGTCGCGGCGCCGAGGGTCACGAGCGGAAGAACGAACGCGGCGAACAGGGCGGCGGCGCGCATGGCGGGCTCCATCGGAAGTTGATGACCTGAATTGGCGCACGGATCGCGGGCTCTGTCCAGCGTGCGGCGGCGCTTAAGGCCTTGCGGGACAGGGCTTTGAAAGATCGGCCGAGATTTCGGCTGAGCCTCCCCTTGGAGGGGAGAAACCAAGGAGAACCGGATGAAAGAGACCAAGACCGCGGCGGCGGACCCCGCCGCGCGTGCGGCGCTGCATGAGGTGATGGCGGCGTTCGAGGCTTACAAGGCGGCCAATGACGAGCGGCTGGACGGGCTGGAGAGCCGGCGCGGCGATGTGCTGCTGGAGGAGAAGGTGGCGCGCATCGACGCGGGCCTGAACGCGGCGCAGGACCGGGTGGACCGGGCCCTGGCCGCCGGGCGTCGGCCGATGCTGGAGGGCGGGCGAAGCGCGGAGCCGGACGAGCGCAAGGCGGCGTTCGACCGATATCTGAAAACGGGCGCCGATTTTGGGCTGGAGGCCAAGGGCCTGTCGGAGGGCACGCCCAGCGCTGGCGGTCATGTGGCGCCTGCGCAATTGGAGCGGGCGATCCTTCGTCGCCTTCAGACCACCAGCCCCATGCGCGAGATCGCCCAGGTGCGGACCATCGGCGGCGGGGTGTTCCGCAAGCCGGTCTCGACCGTTGGCGCGGTCGCCGCGTGGGTGGGTGAGACGGCGGCGCGGCCGGAGACCACGGCCCCGACCCTGGACGTGATCGATTTCCCGGCGGCCGATCTGTACGCCTGTCCAGCGGCCACCCAGGCGCTGCTGGACGACGCCTATGTGGACATCGACGAATGGCTGGCCGAGGAGGTGCAGGACGCCTTCGCCGCGCAGGAGACCACGGCCTTCATCACCGGCGACGGGGTGAACAAGCCCAAGGGCCTGCTGTCCTATACCGCCGCGGCGGACGGGTCGGCGACCTGGGGGCAGATGGGCTATCTGGCCACGGGCGTGGCGGGCGGTTTCCCGGCGGCGAACCCGACGGACAAGCTGATCGACCTGATCTATTGCCCCAAGGTGCAGTACCGCCAGAAGGGCCGCTTCGTGATGAACCGGCGCACGGTGTCGGCGGTGCGCAAGTTCAAGGACGCGGACGGCAATTACATCTGGAATGCTTCCCTGGAGCCAGGGAAAGCCCCGACTCTGCTGGGCTATCCGGTGACCGAGATCGAGGCGATGCCGGACGTGGCGGCCAACAGCCTGGCGATCGCGTTCGGGGATTTCGAGCGCGGCTATCTGATCGTCGACCGGGCCGGGGTGAAGGTGCTGCGCGACCCATACAGCGCCAAGCCGCACGTGCTGTTCTACACCACCAAGCGCGTGGGCGGCGGGATGCAGAACTTCGACGCCGTGAAGCTGCTGAAGTTTTCGGTGAGCTGACGACTTCGCCTCTCCCCACAGGTGGGGAGAGGGTTGGGTGAGGGGCCTGCTGAGGGTCGATCGGCCCAAGCGAACGCAGGCTGAAACGCCGTAGCCCCCTCACCCTTACCCTCTCCCCCGAGGGGGAGAGGCGACCCCTTTTAATCAGAGAGATTTCAACATGACCCAACCCGTCTCGGTGGCCGAGGCGAGGGCGTTTTTGCGCGTCACGGATGACGCGGAGGACGGCCTGATCGGGCTGATGATCGAGGCCGCCGCGCAGAGGATCGCGGCGGTGGTGAGCGTGGCGGTGGACGCCGATGCGCCGGCGGCCGTGCGGCTGGCGGTGATGCGGCTGGTCGCCCACGCCTATGAGCAGCGCGAAAGCGGCGAGCCGCCCATGGGGCTGGTGGAGGCGTGGATCGCGCCGTGGCGGGCGGTGCGGCTTTGAGCATCGCGGCCTTTCGCAAGCTGGGGCGGCTGCAGGCGCCCAGCGTGACCCAGACGCCGTTCGGGGGCGCGGTGACGACCTGGAGCGAGGTCGCAAGCGTGTGGCTGGACCTGACCATCCCGAGGACAAGAAGCGGCGGCGGGCCGGCGGAGACGCCGGTGACGACCGACGTACGCGAGGCGGTGTGCCGCGATCACGCCGATGCGGCCCAAGGCCAGCGGCTGGTGGTGGACGGGGACAGGTGGCGGGTCGTCCGCCTGGTCCGGGACGCGCCGAAGATGGGGCTGATGACGCTGCATCTGGAGAAGGACTGATGGACGCTGAACGGGCCCTGCAAGGGGCGCTGATCACCCTGTTGCGCGAGGCGCCGGGGCTGCAGCCGCTGCTGGGAGATCCGGTGCGGGTGTTCGACGCGACGCCGGAGAAGCCGACCTATCCGTATCTGGCTCTTGGGCGGTCGCAGGTGCGGGCTCTTCCCGAATATGGGGGCGGCGTGGACGACGGGCTGGAGCATTCGCTGACCCTGACCTGCGTGTCGCGCTTCGACGGGACGGAAGAGGCCAAGGCGATCACGGCGGCCCTGCGGGCGGTGCTGCACGGGGCGTCGCCGGCCATGGAGGGATGGCGGGTGGTCAACCTGACCACGACCTTCGCCGACGTGTTCCGGGCGGCCGACCGACGCAGCGTGTTCGGGGTGCTGCGGGTGCGGGTGGTGACTGAGGCTGCGGAATAGAGGAGACGCCGATGGGCGCGCAGAAGGGCAGGGATCTCCTGCTGAAGATCGGCGATGGCGGGTCGCCGGAGCGTTTCGAGACGGTGGCGGGCCTGAGGGCGCGGACCATCTCGCTGAACGCCAGGAGCGTGGACGTCACCGACGGCGACAGCGTCGGCGGGTGGCGTGAGCTGCTGGCCGGTGCGGGGGCCAAGTCTGCGGCGGTGTCGGGCGCGGGCGTGTTCCGCGACGCGGCGGCGGACGCGATGATCCGCCAGGCCTTCTTTGATCAGGCGGGGCGGACGTGGCGGCTGGTGATCCCGGACTTCGGGACGCTGGAAGGGCCGTTCCTGGTGGCGGCGCTTGAGTACGCCGGGCAGCACGAGGGCGAGGCGACCTATGCGATCAGCCTGGCCTCGGCGGGGGCGGTGAGCTTTGCGGGGATCTGAGGTGAACGGGGCGCGGGGTGAGGTGTCGGTCGTGCTGGCGGGCGAGCCGAGGCGGCTGTGCCTGACCCTGGGCGCGCTGGCGGAGATGGAGACGGCGCTGGGAGTGGCGGGCGCGGCCATGGGCGAGCGGCTGGGGCGGTTGTCGGCGTCGGACCTGGCGGTGGTGCTGGCGGCGCTGTTGCGCGGCGGCGGCGAGGACGCGGCGGTGGCCGAGAAGGCCGGACCGGCGGAGGCGGCGGAAGCCGTGGCGGCGGCGTTCGAGGCGGCGGCGTGACGGACTGGCCGGGGATGCTGCGGGTCGCGATCACGATGGGGATCGCGCCGGCGGCGTTCTGGCGGCTGTCCCTGGCTGAATGGCGGGCCCTGACCGGAGGCGGCGGGGGCGAGCCGATGACGCGCGGCGGGCTGGAGGCCTTGCTGGCGCGGTTTCCTGACGAGGTGCGGTGATGACGATTGGCCCCATCAAGGGCGATTGCGGATGCGGCGGGGGTGATGTCTTCGACGAAGGCAAGGGCCCCGGTGGCTGTCTTCCTCAACCCGGCGATCTGGACGAGATCGGCAAGGAGGGCGAGGAGGCCGGCAAGCGGGTGCAGACCGCCTTCGAGAAGGCGGCGGAGGCCATGGGCAAGTCCCTGAGCCGGGCGGCGCGGGACGGCAAGATCAGCATGGGCGAGCTGGCCCAGGCGGTGATCGGCGCGGTGGGCGCGGCCTATGGCGACAAGCTGGGCGGCCTTGGCAAGACGATCCTGGGGACGCTAGGCGGACTGTTCAGCGGGGCGCGGGCGGACGGCGGACCGGTGGTGGGCGGCGGGGCCTATCTGGTCGGCGAGCGTGGGCCGGAGGTGTTCCGCCCGCACGGCGCGGGGACCGTGGAGCCCCTGGGCGCCGGCGGCGGGATGACCGTCAATGTGATGGTGCAGGGCGGCGGGGCCGAGGGCCTCGTCCGCTCGGAAGCGCAGATCGCCCAGGCCCTGGCGCGGGCGGTGAGTTTGGGCGCGCGAAGAGCTTAGTGCGTGCTTCGAGACGCGGCCCGGGGCCGCTCCTCAGCATGACGGATTCAGTGAGCAATCACTCTCGTCATCCTGAGGAGGCCGAAGGCCGTCTCGAAGGACGCAAGGATCAGACCGTCGGCGGAACGTCGGCCGGCGGAGGCGGCGGCGTATTGCCGTCGAACTGGCTGCGGGTTGGCGCGGGGCCGTACTGGTTGGGACCGGCGTCGCCCTTGGACAGGCCGACCCAGAGCAGGAAGGCCAGACCGACGAGGCTGGACAGGGACATGATCCCGAACATGCCCATCATGCCGCCGGCGATGGCGGCTTCCGGATAGCCGTCCAGCAGCGATCCGATGGCCATTCCGATGCCCGCGAAGATCACGCTGATGAAGCCCAGGATCATCATGACCGCCAGGGGAATGGCGATCAGCCAGGCGCTCTTGTTGAAGTCATGCAGGCGCTTGGCGGAGATCGCGATCCAGCACCAGATCAGGCCCAGGCTGGCGAGCCAGCCGATCAGCGGAATCCAGCCGAGCACGATGCCGGCCACGAAGATCAGCAGGGCGCCGATCCAGAAATCCTTCTGGCCGATGCGTCCATCGACCGACACGAACAAAAACTTCCAATCCATGCAGAGCCCCTCGTCATCCAAACGGCGCGCCCGTGATCGGCGCGCGCCTAGCGATCCTGGCCGTCGCGGCCGGGACCTCCACCCCTGCGGAGAGCTTTACCATGTCTTTTCATGAAGCGCGCCTGCCCGCGCGACTGGGTTTCGGAACTACCGGTGGGGTTGAGCGGCGGACTGAGATCGTGACCCTGGCGTCGGGGTTCGAGCAGCGTTCAACGCCCTGGAGCCAAGGACGGCGGCGGTACCTGATCGGGGCCGGAGTGCGGTCGCTGGACGACGCGGCGACGCTGGTGGCGTTCTTCGAGGCGCGGCGCGGGCGGCTGCATGGATTCCGGTTCAAGGATTTCTCGGACTTCAAGTCCTGCGCGCCATCGGGTGCGCCGGCGGCGGGCGACCAGTTGCTGGGCGTCGGGGACGGGACGCGGACGCAATTCCACCTGGTGAAGGCCTATGGCGAGGGACCGGGGGCGGCTCTGCGGCCGATCGCCAAACCGGCGCCGGGCACGGTGAAGGTGCAGGTGGGGGCGGTGGCGCTGGGGGTGGGCGCGTTCAGCGTCGATGCGGTGACGGGGATGGTGACCTTGGCGGCCGCGCCGGCGGCGGGGGCCGAGGTGCGGGCGGGGTTCGAGTTCGACACGCCGGTGCGCTTCGACAGCGACCGCATCGAGGTGACCCTGGAGGGGTTCGACGCGGGGCGGGTGGTGGCGGTGCCGCTGATCGAGGTGCGGGTCTGATGCGTCCGGTCGCGGAGGCGCTGATCGCGCGGATCGAGAACGGCGAGGCGATGCTTTGCCATGTTTGGATCCTGCGGCGGCGGGACGGGGAGACGCTGGGCTTCACCGACCATGATCGGGATCTGCCGGTCGAGGGCGTGACGTGCCGGGCCGCCAGCGGCTGGACCGCCGGGGCGGTGGAGCAGGCGCTGGGTTTCGCGCCGGGCTCGGCGGCTGGGGCCGGCGGTCTGGACAGCGAGGCGATCACGGAGGCCGACATCGAGGCCGGGAAATACGACGGGGCGACGGTGGAGTGCCGCCGGGTGGACTGGACGCGGCTGGATCTGTGGGTGCTCCTGTGGCGGGCGTCGGTGACGCGCATCCGACGCGAGGGCGCGGGGTTCCTGGCCGAGCTGGAAGGGCCGCTGGCGCAGCTGGACCGCATGGCGGGGCGCACATTCGGGCGGCTGTGCGACGCGAACCTAGGCGACGCCGGGTGTCGGGTGGCGACGGATCACCCGGCGTTGGGCCAGGGCTGCGACAAGCGGGCGGCGACCTGCCGCGAGCGGTTCGGCAATTTCGTGAGGTTCCGGGGCTTTCCGACCATTCCGGGCGACGACTTCATCCTGGCGCACCCCGCTGACGGGGAGCGGCATGATGGGGGGACGCGGTGCGGTGCGGGGGTGGCGCGGTGAGTTTGGATAGCTCGCCTCTCCCCCTCGGGGGGAGAGGGTTGGGTGAGGGGGCTGAGGCGGATCAGCTTGCCGAGGCTTTGCCGGTTGAAGCTCAGAAGGCCCCTCACCCTTACCCTCTCCCCACGAGTGGGGAGAGGCGAATGAGCGTCATCACCTCCGCGACCTCCTGGATCGGCACGCCGTATCAGCATCAGGCCAGCGTGAAGGGGGCGGGGGCCGACTGCCTGGGGATGGTGCGCGGAGTTTGGCGGGAGGTGGTGGGCGCGGAACCTGAACGGCCGCCGCCCTATCGACCGGACTGGGCGGAGATCGGCGGCGGGGAGCTGCTGGTCGAGGCGCTGGGGCGGTGGATGAGCCCCGTCGCATTGGACAAGGCCAAGGCGGGCGACGTGCTGGTGTTTCGCATGGCGCCGGAGGCGGCGGCCAAGCACTGCGCGATCCTGATCGCCGATCCGGGCGGAGGGCGGGAGGGCCGGATGGTCCACGCCTATTGGGGGCGGGCGGTGGTTGAGAGCTGGCTGGGTCGGTGGTGGCGGTCGCGATTGGCGGCCGCCTTTTGTTTTCCGGGAGCTGAGTGATGTCGCAGGTGGTGCTGGGGGCGGCGAAGAACGTCGTCGGGTCGCTGGCCATGGGGATGGTCGGCGGGTTCCTGAGCAACCTGCTGGCGCCGCGCCAGCAGGTGGGGCCGCGCATTCCCGAGCTGCAGATGCGGTCGACGGCGGAGGGCGGACCGTTGCCGGCGGTGTTCGGCAAGGCGCGGGTGGCGGGTCAGGTGATCTGGGCCGCCCGATTTAGGGAGCACCGTGATGACAACGGCGGGGGCAAGACGCCCAAGACCAAGAGCTACCGCTACAGCCTGTCGTTCGCGGTGGCGCTTTGTGAGGGGCCGATCGACGGGATCGGACGGGTTTGGGCCGACGGCAAGCCGCTGGACATGAACGGCGTAACCATGCGGCTGCATCACGGCGCCGAGGACCAGGCGCCGGACCCGCTGATCGTGGCGGTGGAAGGCGATGCGCCGGCCTATGGCGGGGTGGCCTATGTGGTGTTCGAGGATCTGTCGCTGGCGCCGTTCGGCAACCGGCCGCCAAGCCTGTCGTTTGAGGTGTTCAATAATCCGGGGGCGGGGCTGGAGCGCAAGCTGAAGGGCGTGTGCCTGATCCCCGGGGCGGGGGAGTTCGTCTATGCCGGCGAGACGGTGCTGAGGAAGGATGATGAGCTCGGCTACAAGGCCGAGAACGTCAACAACGCCAGCGGCGTGCCGGACATGACGATCGCCCTGGACCAGCTGGCGGCGCAGTTTCCGAACCTGGAGAGCGTGACGCTGGTGGTGTCGTGGATGGGCACCGACCTGCGGTGCGGGGAATGCGAGATCAAGCCGGGGGTCGAAAGCACGTACAAGGAGACGCTGCCGGTGTCCTGGCGGGTCGCCGGACTGTGGCGGGGCGAGGCGCACGTGATCTCGCGGATCGACGCAGGACCGGTCTATGGCGGGACGCCGAGCGATGCGTCGGTGCGGCAGGCCATCGCGGCGCTGAAGGCGCGAGGCTGGAAGGTGGCGCTGTATCCGTTCGTGATGATGGACGTGCCGCCGGGCAATGGGCTGCCTGATCCCTGGGGCGCACCAGAGCAGGCGAAGTTTCCCTGGCGCGGGCGGATCACCTGCCACCCGGCGGCGGGACGGCCGGGATCGCCGGACGGGACGAGTGCGGCGGCGGAACAGGCGGCGGCGTTCTTCGACAGGGAGTGGGGTCTGCGGCGAATGGTGCTGCACTACGCCCGGCTCGCGGCGGAGGAAGGGGTCGAGCGGTTCGTGATCGGCTCGGAACTGCGCGGGCTGACGACCGTGCGCGGGGCGGGAAATTCCTATCCGGCGGTGACGAAGTTGCGGGACCTGGCGGGGGACTGCCGGGCGATCCTGGGGCCGGAGGTGGAGATCACCTATGCGGCCGACTGGAGCGAGTATTTCGGGCATCAGCCGGCGGACGGGTCTGGCGATTTGCATTTCCATCTCGATCCGCTGTGGGCGGATGAAGCGGTCGATGTGGTGGGGATCGACTGGTACCCGCCCATGGCCGACTGGCGCGACGGGGCGGGGCACCTGGACGCGGCGTTGGGCGGGCCGTATTCGCCGGCCTATCTGGCCGCGCATCAGGCGGGCGGGGAGAATTTCGACTGGTTCTATGCGAGCCCGGAGGATCGGGCGGCGCAGCGGCGCACGCCGATCACGGACGCGACGCATGGGGAGCCGTGGGTCTATCGGTCCAAGGACCTGAAGAGCTGGTGGTCGAACCGGCATCATGACCGGCCGGGCGGGGTGCGGTCGGCGACGCCGACGGCGTGGGTTCCGATGAGCAAGCCCATCCGTCTGATCGAGTTCGGTTGCCCGGCGGTGGACAAGGGGGCCAACAGCCCGAACCTGTTCATCGATCCCAAGAGCAGCGAGAGCTTCCTGCCGCCGTTCAGCAACGGGCTGCGGGACGACCTGGGGCAGAGGCGATGCCTGGAGGCTGTGCTGGCGCACTTCGACAGTCCGGCGAACAATCCGACATCGCCTGTCTATGGCGGGCCGATGGTGGCCGGGGCGAGCGCCTGGTGCTGGGACGCGCGGCCCTATCCGGACTTTCCGGCGCGGGCGGCGGTGTGGAAGGACGCGCCCAACTGGCAGCTGGGGCACTGGCTGACGGGGCGAGCGGGAACATCGACGCTGGGTGATCTGGTTACGGCCATAGGGGCGCGGGCGGGTGTGGTCATCGATCCGGGCGACGTGACCGGGCAGGTGACGGGCTATGTGATCGACCGGCCGATGAGCGTGCGCGATGCACTGGGGCCACTGTCGCTGGCGTTCGGGTTCGATGCGCGGGAGCGGGCGGGCGTACCGTCGCTGGTGGCGCAGGACGGCGCGGCGACGGGGACGCTGGGCGTGCTGGCCTTGCCGGACGGGCGGGAGGCGGCGGTGAGCGCCTCGCGCGGGCTGGAGGCGCCGACGGACGCGGTGCGGGCGCGGTTCATCGACGAGACGGCGGACTACCAGACCGGGGCGCTGAGCGTGCGGCGCGATCCGGCGGGCGAGGGCGATGTGGAGAGCCTGGACCTTCCCATCGTCTGCGTCGCGGGGGTGTGCGAGCAGGCGGCGCGGCGACGGATGGACCGAAGCGTGTCGGTGCGGCGGACGGCGAGCGCGAACCTGTCGATGACCGACGCCCTGCGGCTGGAGGTCGGGGACCGGGTGGATTTCGAGGGCGGGCTTTGGCGGGTCACGCGGCTGTCGCTGGACGAGCGCCCGAGGGCGGACCTGGAGATCGTGATGGCGGGACCGCCGCCGGTCGCCGCGCCGCCGGAATGGAATCCGCCGCCGGTGATTGAGCCTGTCGGGCCGCCGGTTCTGCATCTATTGGACTTGCCGGGAGATGAGCGGCCGCTGGCGGCGCTGGCGACCGATCCGTGGCGGCCGTTCGAGGTGCATGGCGGGGCGAGCGTCCAGGGGCTGACCGTGCGGGGTCGGGCAGAGCAGCCGGCGTCGGTGGGCGTGCTGGTGGAGGACCTGGCGGCGGGGCCGAAGCATCGCTGGGATAGGGCGTCGAGTCTGTTGGTTCGGCTGTCGGGCGTGCCGCCGCAGAACCGGACGGAAAGCGCGGTGCTGGGCGGAGCCAACCGGCTGGCGGTCAGGCGCGGCGGGGGCTGGGAGATCGTGCAGTTCGCGCAGGCGGAGCTGGTCGAGGCCGGGGTGTGGCGGTTGTCGAATCTGCTGCGCGGTCAGGGTGGCGCGGCGGCGGAGGCCGTGGCGGCCGGCGCGGCGGTGGTGATGCTGGATGAAGCGCTGGTGCGGCTGGAGGTCTTCGAGGCCGAGCTCGGACTGCCGCTGATCTGGCGCGCCGCGCCGGCGGGCGGGCCGCCGGGCGGGCTGGCCATGACGCAGGCGGAGTTCGCCTGGCGCGGGGCGGCTTTGCGGCCGTGGGCGCCGGCGCATCTGAGGGCGCGGCGGGTCGGTGAGGATGTTGTGGTGAGCTGGGTTCGTTGTGCGCGGACCGGCGGCGACGGCTGGGACGGCTTCGAGGTCCCGCTGGGCGAGGAGGTCGAGCGGTACCGAGTACAGGTGGTCGTCGGCGGGGCGGTGGTGCGGACGGTCGAGGCGGCTGCGCCGGGGTGGATTTATAGCGCGGCGATGCGGGCGACGGATGGCGCCGGGGCCGGGACGGTGAGGGTTAGTCAGCTGTCCATGCGGGTCGGATGGGGTGCGGTGGCGGAGGTCAGCTTCTGAATAATCGCCTCTCCCCGCTTGCTGGGAGAGGGTTGGGTGAGGGGGCTTTCGGCGGATGGGCGGCCGGCGCCTTGCGGGTTGAAGCTCAGCAGCCCCCTCACCCTTACCCTCTCCCCCTGAGGGGGAGAGGCGAGTCTTTGTGTCAGGCCGCGCCGAGGTAATCGCGCTTGCCGATTTCGACGCCGCCCTTGCGAAGGATTCCGTAGGCGGTGGTGAGGTGGAAGTAGAAGTTGGGGACGGCTTGCTGGAGCAGGTAGGCCTGGCCCTTGACCACGCTGGTTTCACCGCGGCGGACGAGGGTGATGTCGCGGTCTTCGGAACCGTCGATCTGGGCGGCGTCGAAGCTGGCCACATAGGCGATGGCCTTGTTCACACGGGCGATCAGCTCCTCGAAGGTGGTTTCGTTGTCGTCCCAGGCGGGGACCTCGACGCCGGCGAGGCGGGCGACGGAGCCCTTGGCGAAGTCGGTGGCGATCTGCACCTGACGCACCAGCGGGAACATGTCTGGGTAGAGACGGGCGTGGAGCAGGGCGTTGGGGTCGAGCTTCTTGGCCTCAACATGGGCCGCGGCCTTGGTGAGGACGCCGGCCAGGCCCTTGAGGCCCTGGGTGAAGACCGGCGCGGAGGCCTGGTGCATGGAAAGGGTCATGGAGACTCCGAAAAACGTGGGACAAGGCCGAGCTTGGCGGCCGAGCCGCCCAGATGGGGCTTTGAACAGCCTTAAGCTAGGGACAATGCTTGAACGGGGCGGGGAATGGCGTAACTGAGAGCCGTCATTCTAACGGGGACCTTTAGTTGGCCAACGATCCGTACACCGAGCTGGGCGTTTCGCGCACCGCGAGCGCGGATGAAATCCGCAAGGCGTTCCGCAAGCTGGCCAAGGCGAACCACCCGGACCAGAATCCGGGGGACAAGGCGGCCGAGGAACGCTTCAAACGCGTGTCGGCGGCGTTCGACATCGTCGGCGACGAGACCAAGCGCAAGAAATTCGACGCTGGCCAGATCGACGCCGACGGCCGCGAGACGTTCGGCGGCGCGGGCTTTGGCGGCGGGCGCGGCCCTTGGGGCCAGCGCGGAACCTCCCGGGGCGGCGAGGCGGAGTTCGAGGGCGTCGATCTGAACGACATCCTGGGCGAGATGTTCGGGCGCGGCGCAGGCGGCGGTCGTCGTGGCGGATTCGGTGGATTCGGCGGAGGGCAGGCCCAGCCGGCCAAGGGCTCTGACGTGCGGGCGCGGCTGGATATCGACCTGGAAGAGGCGATCCGCGGTGGCAAGAAGCGCGTGGCTTTCTCCGACGGGCGCACCCTGGACGTGACGATCCCGGCCGGGGCGAGCGAGGGTCAGGTGCTGCGTCTGAAAGGTCAGGGACAGCAGGGCCGCGGCGGGGCGGGCGACGCCCTTATCGAGCTGCATATCAAGCCGCACAGGCTGTATCGCCAGGAGAACGGCGTGCTGGTCATGGACCTGCCGATCTCGGTGCCGGACGCGGTGCTGGGCGGCAAAGTCGAGGCGCCGACGCCGGACGGGCCGGTGAACCTGAATGTGCCCAAGGGCAGCAACAGTGGCGCGACCCTGCGGCTGAAAGGCAAGGGGATGGCGGACGCCAAGGGCGTGCGCGGCGATCTGCTGGCGCGGCTGGTCGTCACCCTGCCCGAGACGGTGGACCCCGAACTGCAGAAGCTGGCGGAGGCTTGGCGCAAGGATCGGCCCTATACGCCTAAGCGGAAATAACGCCGCAACGTGACAGGGTGAACCTGTCGCTCCATAAAGCTTTCCGTTCAGGGGCTATTCAGCCGCGACCATGCACAAGGGGGTCATGACGCGCTTCGCCGCCATATTCGCAGCCGCTCTTGTCTCCATGACCCTGCCGGTCTTGGCGCAGGCGCAGGGCCGCCCCGACAGCCTCGGCGCCGACTGGCGTCCGCGGCAGGACGAGGCGCGTTCCGGCGCCCGTGAGGGCCGGCTGGTGCCGCTGGAGCGGGTGATCCAAAACATCGCTCGCCGCGTGCCCGGCCGTCCGCTGGATGCGGGGCTGGAAGGCCAATACTACCGCGTGCGCTGGGCGGCGGCGGACGGGCGGCGCATCGACTTCATCGTCGACGCCACCAGCGGCCAGATCGTCAGCGGGAACTGAGTTCAGGAGATCATATGCGCATCCTTCTGGTCGAGGACGATCCGGATCTGTCGCGGCAGCTGAAGGCCGCCCTGGGCGACGCCGGCTATGCGGTGGATCACGCCGCGGACGGCGAGGAGGCGCAGTATCTGGGCGAGAACGAGCCCTATGACGCGGTGATCCTGGACCTGGGCCTGCCCAAGATCGACGGGGTTTCGGTGCTGGAGCGCTGGCGGCGTCAAAACGTGGCCACTCCCGTGCTGATCCTGACCGCGCGCGGAGCCTGGAGCGAGAAGGTTTCGGGCTTCGACGCCGGGGCCGATGACTACCTGACCAAACCTTTCCACACCGAGGAGCTGCTGGCGCGTCTGCGCGCGCTGCTGCGGCGATCGGCCGGGCACGCGGCCCCCAGCCTGTCGTGCGGCGGGCTGCGGCTTGATCCACGCGCGGCGCGGGCCAGCGTGAACGGTGAGCCCCTGCGGCTGACCTCGCTGGAATACCGGCTGCTGCACTACATGATGATGCACCAGGGGCGGGTGATCAGCCGAACTGAACTGGTCGAGCACCTGTACGATCAGGACTTCGACCGCGACAGCAACACCATCGAAGTGTTCATCGGGCGTCTTCGCAAGAAGGTCGGCGCCGAGCGGATCGAGACCGTGCGGGGGCTGGGCTATCGCCTGGCGGCCCTGGAGGGCGAGGCCTGACGTTTGAGAGTCCTTGAAGCCCTGGCGCGGCCATCCCTTGTCCGCCGGCTGGTCCTGCTGGCGGCGGGCTGGAGCCTGGCGACGCTGGTGGTGGCGAGCCTGGGCCTGGGGGCGTTCTTCCGCCAGGCGGCGATCGCGCGGCTGGACACCGGCCTGTCGGAGCTGATCGACAATCTCTATGCGGGCTCGTCCGTGGACTATAGCGGCACGGTCACCGCGCCGCCCCTGACCGACGCCAAGGCGTTGCGAGTGTATTCTGGGCGCTACTGGCAGATCGCCGAGCCGGACGGGCGCGGGGGCCTGCGCGTGCTGACGCCCTCGCGGTCGCTGTTCGACGCCGAGCTGAAGGTCGACGGCGACACCCTCAAGAAGATGACGGCCGAGCGCGGCAAGGCGGTCTATTTCGACACCATGGGGCCGCTGGACCAACCGCTGCGCGGGGCGGCGCTGGAGTCCATGCTGCCGGGACGCTCCAAGCCGGTAGTGTTCATGGCCGCAGAGGACCGCTCGCCGGTGGAGCGCGACACCCGGCGGTTCGCGGTGACCGCCTCGATCACCGTGGCGCTGCTGGGCGTGGGCCTGATGGTGGCGGTGCTGGTGCAGGTGCAGGTGGGCCTGGCGCCGCTGTTCGCCCTGCGCCGCGAGGTGGCGGAGGTGCGCAAGGGCAAGGCCGAGCGGCTGGCCCGGCGCTATCCGGTCGAACTGGCGCCCCTGGCCGACGAACTGAACGGGCTTTTGACCCATAACCAGGAAGTGGTGGAGCGGCAGCGAACACACGTGGGCAACCTGGCGCACGCGCTGAAGACGCCGCTGTCGGTGATGCTGGCCGAGGCGCAGGCCCAGCCGGGGCCGCTGGCGGACGTGGTGTCGCGGCAGGCCGAGGCCATGCGCGGCCATGTGGACCACCACCTGCGCCGGGCGCGGGCGGCGGCGCGGTCGCAGACCAGCGGCGAGCGGACCGAGGTGGCGCCGGTCCTGGACGACCTGGCCGTGGCGCTGGAGCGGATCTTCCAGGACAAGGGTCTGGAGATCGACTGGCGGTGCCCGGACGACCTTTGCTTCTTGGGCGAGAAGCAGGACTTCCTGGAACTGGCCGGCAATGTGATCGAGAACGCCGGCAAGTGGAGCACGCGACGAGTGAAGGTGACGGCCGAGCCCGTGGCGTCCAACCGCTTCACCCTGACGGTGGATGATGATGGGCCCGGTCTGCCGGCCGAGCGTCGGGACGAGGTTCTGAAGCGCGGGACGCGGCTGGACGAGAACGCGCCGGGCTCTGGCCTGGGGCTGTCGATCGTGGACGAGCTGGCGCGAGCCTATGGCGGGGAGGTGAAGCTCGACAACGCCCCGATCGGCGGTTTGCGCGTGGTTTTGACCCTGCCGATGGCGGAGACCTGAGCCAAAAGCTGTGCGCATGAGCCGCACAACGTCGTTTTCACGTTCTTAACCTCGTTTCCGGCATGATTAAGTTTGGCTCCATTTGGGGCGAATGAGCCGAGGGCGATGGCCGCGCTTTCTCCGAGCAAGCTGAAGATCGTTCGGACAATCGTGGAAACGGCTCCGGACTCGGCTATCCGCAGTCTTGAAATGGCGCTGTCGGCGGAAGGCGGTTCGGGCGCGCTGTCGGCCGTGCGCGAACTGGTCGAGACCGAGGCCGCCGACCGTTTCGTGCGCAATGCGGTGTTCGCGCCGGTGAAGGCGCTGTTCGGCGCCTCGAACAGCAAGCTGTATTTCCCGCCCCGGGCCCTGGCGCTGATGTGGCGTGGGCTGAAGTCCACGGCGCCGGAGCTGATCCGCGAGGCGGCGGCCCATTGCGGCCCGTGGGACGCGGAGCTGGAGAGCCCGTCGGTCCTGAACGAGCTCTGCGCCATCGCCGCCAAGGGGCTGCGCGAGCGCACCCAGACCGATTTCACCGCGGCGGCCGAGCTTTGCGACGCCTATCCCAATGGCGGAGGAGCGACGGCCCTGGGCAACTGCCTGGATCTGTCGCCCATGACGCGGGGCGCCCTAGCGCGCCTGAGCGAATGGGTCAGCCGCATGACGATGGAGCGGACGGTGTCGGTCCGGCTGGCCTATCGCGACACTCTGGAGGTGGCGCCCGACGCGGGGCCGCGCTTCTTCGAGATGCTGGCCGCGCCGCTGCCGGAGCCCTGGCTGATCCTGCGGGTGATCTCGGCGGTCATGGACCGGCCGCACGAGAGCTATCTGAGCGAGTCGGAGCTCGGCACCTTCGGCGAGCGGACGCTGGACGACATCGAGCAATGCACCAACTTCGTGCGCAAGTTCCAAGCGGACGACGGGGTGGAGGCCGGCCGCAAGGCGGGGCAGATGGTACAGCGCGCCCTGCTGCAGGTGTTCGAGTTCGAGGGCGCCATCGAGACGACGCGGGTGGGACCGTGGGGCGGTCGGCTGGGGCGGCTGCGGGAAAGCCTAGCCCAGTGCGTCGAGCGGATCCTCAGCAGTGCGGGCGACGCGGTGAACGCAGCCCTGCCGGTGGAGACCTCGCGCTTGCGGGGCGGCGCCAATCGCGGCGCGCCGAAAATGAGCGATGATCCGGACGCGCGGCTGGTGAAACGGGCCGAGGCCCTGCTGGCGTTCAGCGACGAGGTGCGCAGCGCGGCGGCCAATGGCGGTTTCTCGGGCGCCCGCAACCGGATGATCGAAAAGGCCAACCAGCGGCTGGACCACTACATCGACTACCTGATCGCGGTGATGCGCGACAATGAGGTGGACGATCGCGAGCGGGCGCGGAAGTACCTGGAGATCGCCGCGAACTTTATCGCCTACACCCGCGACGAAAAGACCGCGCAGATCGTGCGTCGGCGGTTGGCCGCGGCTTAGAACTCCCCTCGCTTATCCCACCCTTTTTCGATAACAGGCGCGCATGATCGCGTTCTGGATCGCAGCCGCCGCCGTTTCGGCTCTCGCCGCCGCCCTGGTGCTGCGTGGCGCGGCGCGTCCGGCCCAGGCGGGCGACGAGACCCTGATCCTTCACAAGCGCCAGCTGGCGGAGATCGACGAGCTGGCCGAGCGCGGCCTGCTGGCCGAGGGTGAGGTGCGTTCGGCCCGGACCGAGGCGGCCCGGCGGCTGCTGACGGCGGCCGATGGCGCGGAGGCCCCGGCCACGGCGGGCGGCCGTCGCGCGGCCTTGATCGTGGCGGCGGCCGCGCCCCTGGCGGCGCTGGGCGTCTATCTGATCGTCGGCGCGCCGGACCAGCCTGACCAGCCGTTCGCCAAGCGGGTGGCCGAATGGCGGGCGTCCGATCCGCGGACCCTTGAGCCCGACGCCATCGCCGCGGTGCTGGAGGCGGCGGCCAAGGACAAGCCGAACGATCCCGAGCCGTTGCGCAATCTGGCCATGGTGCGCGCGGCGACCGGTGACGCGCCGGGCGCGCAGGCGGCCCTGCGCCGGGCGATCCGCGTGGCGCCGCAGCGGGCCGACCTTTGGACCTCGCTGGGCGAGGCGTTCATGCTGGAAGGGCGCGGCGAGATCAGCGACGACGCCGTGCGCGCCTTCGACGAGGCGCTGAAGCGCGAACCGAAGGCGCTAAGTCCGCGCTACTATCTGGCGCGAGCCAGGATACTGAAGGGCGAGACCGCCCAAGGGCTGGCGCAATGGCGAGCGTTGCTGGCCGACATTCCCGGCGGCGACCTGCGCCGCGCGGTGCTGGAAAGCGAGATCGCGGCGGTGGCGCGGGACGGCAGGTTGCCAGCGCCCGCGCCTGTGCAGGAACAGCCGCAGGTCGGCCCGGCCGATATCCAGGCGATGGTCGATGGTCTGGCGGCGCGTCTGGAGCAACAGCCTGACGATCCGGAAGGCTGGGTGCGGCTGGTGCGGGCCTATGCGGTGCTGGGCGATACGGCCAAGCGCGACGCGGCGCTGTCGGAGGCGCGGGGGCGCTACAAGGATCAGCCGCAGGTGCTGGAAGCCCTGACGGCGGCTGCGGAGGTTCCGCGATGAGTTTCAGCTTCTGGCCAAAGTCCCGCACGGCGCGTCGGCGCCTGATGGTGGTGCTGGCGGCGGCGCCGGTCCTGGCCCTGGCGGTCTGGCTGTCGCTGTACGGCCTGCGTGACTCCATCTCGTTGTTCTATACGCCGGCCCAGGCGCTTGAGGCCCAGGTGCCGGCCGGACGGGCGGTGCAACTCGGCGGACTGGTCACCGCCGGCAGCGTGGTGAAACACCCGGACGGCCGGGTCGAGTTCGTGGTCGCTGACCAGAAGGCTTCGGCGAAGGTGACCTACCAGGGCGACCTGCCCGACCTGTTCCGCGAAGGGCAGGGGATCGTGGCCACCGGGGCGTTCGACCCGGAGGGCGTGTTCGTGGCCAAGCAGGTGCTGGCCAAGCACGACGAGCGCTACATGCCGCGCGAGGTGGCCAAGGCCATCAAGGAGCAGGGCGAGTGGCGGGGCGAGGGGGCGCCGCCGCCGGACTACAAGGCCTATGGGAAGCCGACCGAATGATCGCTGAACTGGGCGCGTTCTGTCTTGTGCTGGCCCTGGTGCTGTCGCTGGCCCAGGTGGGTCTGTGCGCCGTGGGCGGCGCGCGGCGGGCGCCGGTGATCGGCGGCGCGGGCGAGGGCGCGGCGGGGGCGGCGTTCCTAGCCCTGCTGGCGGCGTTCGGCTGTCTGATCTACGCCTTCGTGACCTCGGACTTTTCAGTCTCTAACGTGGCGGCCAACTCGCATACCCAAAAGCCGCTGCTGTATCGCGTGGCGGGAGCGTGGGGCAGCCACGAGGGGTCGATGCTGCTGTGGTGCCTGACCCTGACGGGCTATGGCGCGGCGGTGGCGGTGTTCGGACGCGGGCTGCGGCTGAGCCTGCGGTCCTATGCGCTGGCGGCGCAGGGCATGCTGGGCGTGCTGTTCCTAGCCTATACGGTATTCGCGTCGAACCCGTTCACGCGACTGTTTCCGGTTCCGGTGGAGGGGCGTTCGCTCAATCCGCTGCTGCAGGACCCAGCCTTGGCCCTGCATCCGCCGTTCCTGTATTTCGGCTATGTCGGCTTTTCGGTGGTGTTCAGCTTCGCGGTCGCGGCCCTGGTCGAGGGCAAGCTGGACGCGGCGTGGGCGCGCTGGGTGCGGCCCTGGACCCTGGCGGCGTGGAGCCTGCTGACCGTCGGGATCGGGCTGGGCGCCTTCTGGGCCTATTACGAACTGGGCTGGGGCGGTTGGTGGTTCTGGGACCCGGTGGAGAACGCCAGCTTCATGCCCTGGCTGGTGGGAGCGGCGTTGCTGCACTCGGCCGTCGTCACCGAGCGGCGCGGAGCGCTGACCGGATGGACGGTGTTCCTGGCCCTGGCGGCCTTCACCTTTTCCATGCTGGGGGCGTTCCTGGTGCGGTCGGGGGTGCTGACCAGCGTCCATGCCTTCGCCGTCGATCCGACGCGGGGCGTGCTGCTGCTGAGCATCCTGGGCGTCACCGCGGGGGCGGGGTTCGTGCTGTTCGCATGGCGGGCGCAGACCCTGGCGCCGGGCGGGGCGTTCGCGCCGGTAAGCCGCGAGAGCGCCATTGTCCTGAACAACATCCTTTTGTCGGCGGCGACGGCGACGGTTCTGCTGGGCACGCTGTATCCGCTGATCCGCGAGGCGACTGGCGGCGAGACGGTGTCGGTGGGGCCGCCCTATTTCAACCTGACCTTCACGCCGCTGCTGATCCTGACCTTCCTGGTGCTGCCGGCTGGGCCGCTGCTGTCCTGGAAGCGGGGCGACGCCAAGGGCGTGGCGCAGCGGCTGATGCTGGCGGCGGCGATCGGCGTGGGCTGCGCGCTGCTGGCCCTGGCGCTTGTCAGCCCGCGTCATGCGCTGGCCAGCGCGGGCCTGGGCGTCGGCGTCTGGCTGATCGCCGGGGCGGTGACGGAGATCGCCGAGCGGATACGGCTGTTCAAGGCGCCGGGCGCCGAGGTGCGGCGGCGCCTGACCGGCCTGCCCCGCGGGGCGTGGGGCACGACGCTGGCGCATGCGGGCCTTGGCGTGTTCGTGCTGGGCGCGGTCTATGAGACCACCTGGAAGGTCGAGGCGGCCGAGGCCCTGACCCAGGGCGGACGGCTACAGCTGGGCGTCTATGAACTGCAGCTGGAGAGCGTGGCCGTGCATGACGGGCCCAACTATCTGGCCGAGCGCGGTCAGGTGCGGGTGACGCGTGATGGCGCCCTCGTCTGCCGGGCGCAGCCGGAGCGGCGGTTCTATCCGGCGGGCGGGCAGACCACCTCGGAGGTGGCGCTGTGCCTCAAGGGGCTGGATGATCTCTATATCGTCATGGGCGAGCGCCGGGCGGGCGCCAATGGAGAGCCGGCCTGGCTGGTGCGCGGCTACTTCAATCCGTGGGTGCGGCTGATCTTCGTGGGGCCGCTGATGATGGCGCTGGCGGGACTGATCTCCCTGTCGGACCGGCGGCTGCGGTTCGCGACGCCGGCGAGGGCGAAGTCATGAGGGGCGCGGCGCGTCTTTTGGCCATGATCGGCGCCGTGCTGTGCCTGGCGGCGGCGTCGGATCCGTCCGAGCGTCTGGCGGACCCGGCCCAGGAAGCGCGGGCGCGGGAGCTTTTCCAGGAAGTGCGCTGCCTGGTCTGCCAAAACGAGTCCATCGACGATTCCGAGGCCGAACTGGCCGGGGATTTGCGCCGGGTGGTGCGCGACGAAATCGTCGCTGGTCGCAGCGATGCGGAGATTCGTCGCTTCCTTGTCGAGCGTTATGGTGAGTTCGTGCTGCTCAAGCCCGCGTTCTCGGCTGGAAATGCGGCGCTTTGGCTCGCGCCTTTCGGGATCGTGCTGGTCGGCGGAGCGTTGCTGTTCGGACTTCTGCGTCGACGACCCAAGGCAGAGGCCCTGAGCGTGGAAGAAGAAACCCGACTGAAAGCTTTGCTGGACCAAGAGTGAAACCGACTGACACGAACGCGCCTCAAAAACGCCGTTCGCGCATGACGGAAAGTTAGCAGGGAAGCCCTTTGCTCCCCGAGGCATCGCACCTAGGTTCTCTGCGAGACAAAACGCCCGGCCGAGCCGGGTTCGAGGAAAGAGACGAGAATGGCCGCAAGGAAGACCGGAATCATCGTGGGCGCCGTGGCGGGCGCGGGCGTGGCCTGCGCAGCCCTGGCTGGCGTGGGCTTTCGAATGGCCCCAGCCGCCGCCGACTCGCGACCGGTGCTGATGAGGACGTCGGCGACCACGCCGATCTTCGCGCCGCCCCCGGGCGCGCCGATGTCCTTCGCAGACATCTTCGAACAGGTATCGCCGGCGGTGGTGTCGATCGACGTCACCTCGCGCGCCGATCCGCGCACCCTGGCCCAGCGTATTCCGGGCCTGCCGCAGTTCCTGCTGCCGCAGCAGCCGCAGGGCGAGAACGATGACGGCGAGGGCCAGACCCAGCAGGGGCAACCGCGCCTGCCGCGCCAGCAGTCGTCGGGTTCGGGCTTCTTCATCTCCGAGGACGGCTACATCGTCACGAACAACCACGTGATCGAGAACGCCGAAGAGATCACCGTCACGCTCAAGGAAGGCGGCGAGCTGAAGGCCACCGTCGTCGGCCGTGACGAGGGCACCGACATCGCCGTGCTGAAGGTTCAGGGCAAGGCGGGGGCCAAGTATCCGTTCGTCAGCTTCGAGAACGCGGCCAAGCCGCGGGTCGGCGATTGGGTCATCACCATCGGCAACCCCTTCGGCCTGGGCGGCACCGCCACGGCCGGCATCATCAGCGCCTATGGCCGCGACATCGGCGAGAACTTCGTCGACTTCATCCAGATCGACGCGCCGATCAACCGGGGCAACTCGGGCGGCCCGACCTTTGACATCTATGGCCGGGTCATCGGCGTGAACACGGCGATCTTCTCGCCGTCGGGCGGTTCGGTGGGCATCGGCTTCGCCATCCCGGCCGACCTTGTCGAGAGCGTCTCCAAGCAACTGATCAGCGGCGGCAAGGTCACCCGCGGCTATATCGGCGCCACCATCCAGGCGTTCACCGCGGAATCGGCCGAGGCCATGGGTCTGGGCGACCAGCGCGGCGCCATCATCGCCGACCTGGTTCCCGGCGGTCCCGCCGAGCGTGGCGGCCTGAAGCCTGGCGACGTGGTCACCGCGGTCAACGGCGTCAATATCAAGAGCAATGGCGAACTCACCCGCGAAGTGGCCAAGGCCAAACCGGGCGAGAGCATCGTGCTGAACGTGCTCCGCGAAGGCCGCCGCATGACGGTGACCGTCAAGTCGGGCACCCGCCCGGCCGAGAGCGAGCTGAACGCCCAGCCGGACGATGGTTCGGGCCAAGGCCGCGCGACCCCCGACTCGCCCGCCGCCGCGCAAGCGGTGCTGGGCATGCAGCTGGTGCCGCTGGACGACGGCGCCCGTCGCCGCTTCAACCTCGACGCGACCGTGCGCGGGGTGGTCGTCGACAGCGTGGCGGCCAACTCTAACGCCGGCGAACTGGGCCTGCGCCGCGGCGACGTGATCACCAGCGTCAACACGCGCGCGGTGTCCACGGCGGCCGAGGTCTCGGGTGCGGTCGAAGCGGCCCGAAAGAGCAATCGCACCAGCGTGTTGCTCGGCGTGGTTCGTCAGGGCCGTGCGCTCTACCTCCCCTTGAGGATTACGAACTAGACTTCTACGACGCGGGAGTGAGTCGCTCCCGCGTCGTAAATCCATCGGCGAGGGGATCGCCCACGACCTTTTGAGCACTGGGGGGCTCAAGCCATGCGTATCCTGATCATCGAAGACGATCTGGAGGCGGCTGACGCCATGCAGCGCGGCCTAGCCGACGCGGGCTACGAGTGTCAGCATGCTCCGGACGGCGAGGCGGGCGTGAACGCCGCCCGCGATGGCGAGTTCGACGTGCTGATCGTCGACCGCATGATGCCCAAGATGAATGGGGTGGAGGTCGTTGAGACCCTACGCCGCGAAGGCGACGGCACCCCGGTGCTGTTCCTGTCGGCTTTGGGCGAGATCGACGACCGCGTGGTGGGCCTGAAGGCCGGCGCGGACGACTATCTGGTAAAGCCCTATGCCTTCGCCGAGCTGATCGCCCGGGTCGAGGCCCTGTCGCGCCGTCGCGAGACCGGCGCCGTGGCCACGACGCTGAAGGTCGGCGAGCTGGAGATGAACCTGATCGGCCGCACCGTGCATCGGGCGGGCCAGGAGATCGACCTGCAGCCGCGCGAATTCCAGCTGCTGGAGTTCATGATGCGCCACGCCGGCCAGTCCGTGACCCGCACCATGCTGCTGGAGAAGGTGTGGGAGTATCACTTCGACCCCCAGACCAACGTCATCGACGTCCACATTTCGCGTCTGCGCTCGAAGATCGACAAGGGCTTCGACCGGCCGATGCTGCAGACCGTGCGCGGGGCGGGTTACCGCCTGGACGCTTAAGGCGGTAGGCGCTCATGCGCCTTCCCAGGCTCCTCCGGACCACGCCGTTTCGGCTGACGCTGCTGTTCCTGGCGCTGTTCGCGGCGGCGGCGGCGGCGTTCCTCGGCTACATCTATATCGCCACCGCCGGCGAGGTGAACCGTCGCGCCGACAAGGAGATCAGCCGGGAGATGGAGTCGCTGCAGGCGGCCTATCGTCTTGGCGGGCCCGACGCGCTCAACCAGACCCTAGTCGAACGGTCGGTAGGCGAGCGGCCGTTCCTGTACCTGCTGATGACGGCGGACGGGAAGCGACTGTCGGGCTCCATCGAGGAAAGCCCGGTCGCGGACTTCGAGGGCCACGACGAGAAGTGGACCACCTTCACCGTCACCGAAACCGACCTGGACGGCGCCGAGATCAAACGGCCGGCGCGGGGCTATCAGGTACGGCTGGACGGCGGGGAGATCCTGTTCGTGGGGGCGGACGTCGGCGAGTCCGAATCCTATGTGATGAAGATCGTCCGGGCCCTGTGGGGCGCCGGAGCGCTAGTCATCGTGCTGGGCCTGGCGGGCGGGGTGCTTATCAGCCGCAATGTCAGCCGCAGCATGTCGGGCTTGGCCGAGGTGGTGAACGCCGTGCGCGGCGGCGATCTGAAGGCTCGCGCCCAGGTGCGCGGCACGCGCGACGAGTATGACGAACTGGCCGAGGGCCTGAACGACATGCTCGACCGCATCGAGCGTTTGATGGGCGGTCTGCGCCACGCCGGCGACGCCATCGCTCACGACCTGCGCTCGCCGCTGACCCGCCTGCGGGCGCGGGTGGAGGTGGCCCTGATCGAGGCCGAGAGCGGCAAGGGCGATCCTCTCAAGGCGCTGGAGCAGGCCTTGGAGGACACCGACGGGGTACTCAAGACGTTCAACGCCGTCCTGGCCATCGCCCGACTGCAGGCCGCTGGCTCCGCGCCCGATCCAACCGTGTTCGACGCCGCCGACCTGGCCAACGACATGGCCGAGCTCTACGAGGTGATGTGCGAGGACAAGGGCCAGACCTTCGACTCCGAGATCACTCCCGGCCTGGCCATCAAGGCCAACCGCGAGTTCATGGCCCAGGCCCTGGCCAACATCCTCGACAACGCCATCAAGTACACGCCGGAGGGCGGGGCGGTGATGCTGCGCCTGCGTCGGCGCTCGTCGGGGGACATCGAGTTCTCGGTCACCGACAACGGACCGGGCGTGCCTGAAGCCGACCGTCCGCGGGTGGTCGAACGGTTCGTGCGCCTGGAGCGCAGCCGCAACCAGCCGGGCGCCGGCCTTGGCCTGTCGCTGGTTTCGGCGGTGGCGGCGGCGCATGGAGGCCGTATCGAGCTGGCCGAGGGCGCCGGGGAATACGACGGCCGCGGCCCCGGACTGAGAGTGGCGTTCATTATTCCGCCGCTAGGCTGACGCCATGAGGCTGGTCGAGCTGATCCAACCCTGCGGGCCGGTCGTCGATCCCAAGGCGGCCGAGCGGACCCACGAAATCCTGGCGCGGGCGGCGACGGCGGACGGTTGGATCGCCACGCTGGAAGCCGCCTGGCCGTCCCTGGCCCCGGTGTTCTCGGCCGCGCCTTATCTGGCGGGACTGGCGCGGCGACGGCCGGCCAGCCTGCGCACGGCGCTGGAGGGTGATCCCGCCTCGTGCGTCGAGACCATCATCGCCGAAACCAAGGCAGCGGCGAGCCTGGAGCTGGAGCCGGCGCGCGAACGCTTGCGACAGCTGAAGGCCGACCTGCACCTGACCACGGCCCTGGCCGACCTGGGCGGGGTGTGGGAGCTGGACGCGGTCACCGGCGCCCTGACCAAGTTCGCCGACGCCTGCCTGTCCTCGGCCCTGACCCTGGCGGCGCGGGCGGAGGTGGCGCGCGGCGCCCTGACGGGCCTGGGCGAGGGGGCGGCGGGGCCGGTCCCCGGTCTATTCTGCATCGCCATGGGCAAGTACGGCGCGTTCGAACTGAACTACTCGTCCGACATCGATTTCTCGATCTTCTACGAGCCCGAGGCGCTGCCGCTGGCCCCGGACGCTGAGATGGAGACGGTGACGGTGCGCATCGCCAAGGCGGTGGCGCAGATCCTCCAGGACCGCACCTCGGACGGCTATGTCTTCCGCATCGACCTGCGGCTGCGGCCCGATCCGTCCTCGACCCCGCCGGCCATGACCGTGGACGCGGCCATGGAATACTATGAGAGCGTCGGCCAGAACTGGGAGCGGGCGGCGCACATCAAGGCCCGCAGCGCGGCCGGCGACATCGCGCGGGGCGAGGCCTACATCAAGGGGCTGCAGCCGTTCATCTGGCGCAAGAACCTCGACTTCGCGGCCATCGCCGACATCCATTCCATCAAGCGCCAGATCCACGCCTACAAGGTGGACGAGCGCCTGACCGCCAAGGGCGCGAACCTGAAGCTGGGGCGCGGAGGCATCCGCGAGATCGAGTTCTTCGTCCAGACCCAGCAGCTGATCCTGGGCGGGCGGCGGCCGAACCTGCGCGGGCGGCGCACCCTGCCGGCGCTGGAGGCTCTGACGCAGGAAGGGCGGGTCGATCGCGAGACCTGCACGGCGCTGACCAAGGCCTATCGCGACCTGCGCGCCCTTGAACACCGGGTCCAGATGATCGCCGACGAGCAGACCCACAAGCTGCCCGAGAGCGACGCCGAGCGTAAGAAGGTCGCCGCCCTGTGGGGGCACGGGAACCTGCGCAGCTTCGACGCGGCGGTGGGCCGTATCCTGAAGGACGTCAACAACCGCTACGGCAAGCTGTTCGCCGGCGAGGAGGAGCTGTCCTCCAAGTTCGGCAGCCTGGTGTTCACGGGGGTCGAGGACGATCCGGCGACGCTGGAGACGCTCAAGCGCATGGGCTTCTCCAATCCCGAGCGGGTGTCGCAGACGATCCGGGGCTGGCACCATGGACACGTGGCCGCCACGCGGACAGAACGGGGACGCGAACTGCTGACGCGGCTTGGCCCGCGCCTGCTGGACGCCGCCCAGGCGACGGGGGCGCCCGATGCGGCGTTCAACCGGTTCAGCGACTTCTTCGCCGGCCTCAGTTCAGGCGTGCAGATTCAGTCGCTGTTCCTGGCGCAGCCCAAGCTGTTCGAACTGATCGTGCAGGTCATGGCGTTTACGCCTCGGCTGGCGACCACTCTGGCGCGCCGGCCGGCGGCCCTGGACGCCCTGCTGGATCCCAGCTTCTTCGGCGCCATCGAGATCGACGCGGCGCCGAAGCTGAACCTGGAGGACTTCGAGGGTTCGATGGACCGCGTCCGCCGTTTCCACCGAGAGCAGGCGTTCCGCGTCGGCTTCCGGGTGATGAGCGGATCGGTCAGCGCTTCCGACAGCGGCCACGCCTTCGCCGATCTGGCCCATGCAGTGATCCGGGGCCTGGCGCCCGCCGCCATGGCCGAGACCGTGCGGCAGGGCGGCGCCTTCCCCGGCGGGGAGGTGGCGGTGGTGGCCCTGGGCAAGTGCGGCTCGGGCGAGATGACCGCGCGCTCGGACCTGGACCTGATGACCCTGTATCGTTCCGACGATCCGGCGGCGATGTCGGCGGGCAAGGGTTGGGGGGCGGAGGTGTTCTTCGGCCGCTTCACCCAGCGGCTGATCGCGGCCCTGTCGGCGCCGACCGCCGAGGGCGAGCTGTACGAGGTCGACATGCGCCTGCGGCCCACGGGCAGCAAGGGGCCGGTGGCGGTGAGCCTGTCGTCCTTCGACCGCTATTACGAGGAAGAGGCAGAGGTCTGGGAGCTGATGTCCATGACCCGGGGACGGGTGGTGTGGGCCAGCTCCGAAGCCTTCGCACAACAGGCCCAGGCCTCCATCGAAAAAGCCCTGCGTCGCCCCCGCGATCCGAAGAAGACGGCCAAGGCGGTGCGCGAGATGCGCGCCCTGATGGCGCGCGAGAAGCCTCAGAAGGGCGATTGGGATCTGAAGCTTGGTCCTGGCGGTTTCGTGGATATCGAATTCGCCGCCCAGCACCTGCAACTGATCCACGCGGCGGACGGCGGGCCGCTGAACCAGAACATCGCCGACAGCCTGGCCGCCATGCGCGAGGCGGGTCTGGCCGACAGCGACGCCCTGTCGAAGCTGGAGGCCGCCTGGGACCTGCAGCAGGCGGTGCAACAGGTGCTGAAGGTGGCGCTGGACGACTATGCCGACCCGGCGCTGGAGCCCAAGCCGTTCCAGGCCTTGCTCGCCCGCGCTGGCGGCGCGCGCGACCTCAAGGGCCTGAAGACCCGCATCGCCGCGGCGCAGAAGGAAGCGCACGCGGCGATGAAGGCGGTGGTGGGTTAGGGGACGGGGACTTCGCCCTCATCCTCGCCGTCCCAGTAGTGGATGCGGGTGGCGTGGACCTTGAGCAGGGCGACGCCAGGCGTTTCGGGACCTTCCGGCCACCAGCGCTCCAGGTCCTTGTTCCAGTGCTCGGCCAGGATCGCCTTGTCCTTGACGATCTCGACCTCGCCTTCGACGGACAGGAAGATCGGGGGCTTGCCCAGCAGGCCCTTCGAGCCTTGGGCCGACAAGGTCACCTTGGGGTTGGCGCTGACGTCGGCGAAGGTGCGCGACTCCTCGTCCACGAAGAACCAGCTGTCGCCGTCATACTCCACGTCGCGGTTATTGCTCATCGGCCTGCCCGCGATCTGACCGCCGTCCGTGTGCGTGTTCAGCATCACGAAGTCGATGTCCTTCAGCGTCTTGGCGACGTCCTTGATGTCCATTCCGCTCATTCGCTCACCCAATGTCTGGCCGCCCGGTCGACGGTCGAAACACGGAAAGCGGACGACGGCGCGATTGTTCCGCGCCGCCCCCTGTCGAGCGTCTAGAGCGCCACCTTCACCGAGGCCCTGACGGTGCGCGGCGCGCCGGGGAAAATCCAGACCGGGCTGTAAGAGCTGGCGGCGTAATGCTCGTTAAACAGGTTGTCGGCCTCGAGGCGCAGCGTGACCCGCTGGGTGACGCCATACTCGGCCGCCGCCTTAGCCTTCCAGTAGGCGGGCAGGCGCACGCCACTGCCGTCGATCGCGGCGGCGCGGTCGCCGATGTGGGCCATCCCGGCGGTGAGGGACCATTCCGTCCCGTGTGCGGTGGGGAAGCGACCGACCGCATAGAGGGAGCCGGAGTGTTCGGGCACGTTCAGCACGTCCTTGCTGGCGAAGGCGGCGTCGTCGGCCTCGGCGTCGGTCCAGGCGTAGTTGCCGATCACCTGCCACGTCTCGCCCAGGTGCCAGGCGGCATCGAGCTCCAACCCCCGGGTGGTCAGCTTCCCGACCGGAGCCAGGAAGTTGGGGTCGGTCGGATCGTTGGTGAGGATGTTGCGCTTTTCGATGTCGAACCAGGTGGCGTTGATGTCGAGGCCGTCCCAGGCGCCGGACAACCCGATCTCCCAGCCCTTGCCTTCCTCCGGCGCGAAGCCGGCGCCGTTGCGGTCCGTGCCCGAGTTCAGGACGAAGGACTGGCCGTAGCTGGCGTGCAGGGTCCAGGCGCTGGTGAGGCGATAGCGGCCGGCCAGGCGCCAATCGACTGGACCGCCGTCGGCCTTGCCCACGGCGCCGGTGCGGTTGTTGCGGATTTTCTGGTGGTAGTTGTCGTAGCGCAGACCGCCCACCAGGCTGAACCGGTCGCTGACCTCCCACAGGTCCTGAGCGTAGAGGGTGACGACATCGCGGGTCTCCCGGTTGTCGGTGAACGGCGCGAGGGTCGGTTGAGGGCCGCCATAGACAGGATTGCGGACATTGATCAGATAGGGCGCGGCGGCGGTCGGATTGCGCCGCATCCAGCGTTCCTGAAAGTCCATCGTGTAGGCCTTCACGCCGAAGCCCAGGTGGTGCGTCCCGGCGGCCAGGAGGCGGCCGTTCAGCTCCAGGCGGCCGGAGATGTCCTGGGTGCTGAAGTCCCGCTGGCGGCGCTGGCGCCAGAGGTTGTCGCCGACCAGGCGCGAGTGGTCGCTGGACAGGCCCTTCAGCGTGCCTTCGCGATAGGCGAGGCCGCCGTTCAGTCTCCAGTCCTCGTTGATATGCCAGTCGCCGGTAAGCTGATGACGCTCGTTGCGGAAACGGGTGGTTCCGTCATTCGGCTCGCCGAAGAAGCGCGAGCGCGGCACGGCCAGGGCGTCGCCGTTCAAAGCGGGCAGGCCGCGATCAAACGGGGTGTCGAACCGGGTGAACTCGCCCACATAGGTCAGGCGCAGGTCGTCGGTCGGTCGCCAGGTGAGGGATGGGGCGATGGCGAGGCGGTCGAGGTCCACGTGGTCGCGCCAGCCGTCGCTATGCTCGGCGGCCACCACCAGGCGGGCGGCCAGGTCTTCGCTCAGCGGGCCGGTCAGATCGATCTCGCCTCGGCGCAGGCCGTAGGAGCCGGCGGTGGCGGTGACCTCGAAGGCGCGGTCGAAGCGGGGTGTCTTGGAGACGATGTTGACGCGGCCCGCCGGGTCGATGTCGCCGAACAGGGCGCCGGCGGGGCCTTTCAGTATCTCGATCCGTTCGGCGGTGGCCGGATCGCGGGGCGGGGCCAGCCCACGGTTGGCCAGGAAGCCGTCGACATAATATTCTGCGCCGCCGTCGGGGGTGCCGAGGAAGCCGCGGATGGCGAAGTTGTCCATGACGCCGCCGCGGTTGTTCTGTTGGCTGACGCCGCTGACCAACTCCAGCGCATCGGCCAGACGCGTCGCGCCCACGGCCTCCAGCAGGTCGCTCTCCACAGAGCGGGACGAGGGCGACATGCGCTCGGTCACCGCGCCCGCGCTCAAGGTCACGTCCCGTGCCGCGCCCCTGCGGCCGAGGATCACGATCTCGCCGACGGAATGGGCTGGATCGGCCTGCGGCGGCTCCGCGGCGGCCAGCAGACACAGGCCGGCGCAGGTGGACAGGAAGGACACGGGCAGCTCCATTTGTAATGTTATTACATATCAGCTACTGGCTTGGCTGTGATGATGTCAACCGCTCCTCTCGCCGGCGTCGCCGCCGGCCGTATCCGCTCCATCGACGCCCTGCGCGGGCTGGTGATCCTGTTGATGCTGGTCGATCACGCGCGGGAGCTCTTCTTCATCCACGCCCAGGTGTCGGATCCGATGAACCTGGAGACGACCTCGCCGGCGCTGTTCTTCACGCGGCTGTCGGCGCACCTGTGCGCGCCGGTGTTCGTGGCCCTGACGGGGCTGGGGGCGTGGCTCTATGGCTCCAAGCAGGGCGGAGCGAAGGCGGCCTCGGGGTTCCTACTGAAGCGGGGCCTGTTCCTGGTGGTTCTGGAGCTGACGGCGGTCAACTTCGCCTGGACGTTCTCGCTCACGCCGCCGGTCATCTACCTGCAGGTGATCTGGGCTATCGGCCTGTCGATGATCGCTCTGGCGGGTTTGGTGTATCTGCCGCGCGCGGCCCTGATCGCCGTGGGCGTGGCCCTTGTGCTGGGGCACAACCTGCTGGATCCCATTACCTTCGCCGAGGGCCAGCCCGGCCGCACGATCTGGGCGATCCTGCATGACCGTGGCTTCATCGATCTGCCGTGGGGCGGACGGGCGCGGACGTCCTATCCGCTGCTGCCGTGGATCGGGGTGGCGGCCCTGGGCTACGCCATCGGACCGTGGTTCACGCGGACAGGTGGCGAGCGACTGCGACGGCTGGTCGTGACCGGGGTAAGCATGTTGGCCCTGTTCGCCCTATTGCGGACGATCAACCTCTATGGCGACCCGACGCCCTGGGCGGCCCAGACGGAGCCGCTGCGCACGGTGATGAGCGTGCTGAACCTGACCAAGTATCCGCCGTCCGCCGACTTCCTGCTGCTGACCCTGGGTGTCGGCGCGTTGCTGCTGGCGGGGCTGGAGAAGGCGCCGGAGAAAGCGGTGACGCTATTGGCCGTGTTCGGCGGTGCGCCGCTGTTCTTCTACCTGATCCACATCTACGGCCTGCACCTGCTGAACCTCGCGGCGCTTGCCGTGCTGGGCCCGAACCAGGGCGAGGTGTTCAGCCTGCCTGGCGTGGGTTGGCTGTGGCTGCTGGCGGCGGCGGCCGCCGTTCCATGCTGGTTCGCCTGCCGCTGGTTCGCGGGCGTCAAGCGCCGCAGCCGCCAGCCCTGGATGAAGTATCTCTAGGGGGGCGGCCGCGGCTTGAGGCGTCAGGCGTCTTGAAGCGAGGCGTTGTCGATGACGAAGCGGTACTTCACGTCGCTGCGCTGCATGCGGTCATAGGCTTCGTCGATCTGCTGAATGCGGATCATCTCGATGTCGGAGACGATGCCGTGCTCGGCGCAAAAGTCGAGCATCTCCTGGGTCTCGGCGATGCCGCCGATCAGGGAGCCGGCGATCGCCTTGCGGCCAAAGATCAGCGTGCCGACGTCGGGCGAGGGGTGGGCGTGTTCAGGCACGCCGACCAGGCACAGGGTCCCGTCACGCTTCAGCAGGGCGGTAAAGGCGTCCAGGTTGTGGCTGGCCGCCACCGTGTTGAGGATGAAGTCGAAGGTCCCCGCGTGGGCGGCCATCTCCTCGGCGTTGCGCGAGACCACGACCTCGTCCGCGCCCAGGTCCAGGGCGTCCTGGCGCTTGGATTCAGAGGTGGTGAAGGCCACCGTGTGCGCGCCCATGGCGTGGGCCAGCTTGACGCCCATGTGGCCCAGGCCGCCGATGCCGACGATGCCGACCTTCTTGCCGGGGCCGGCCCTCCAGTGGCGCAGGGGCGAATAGGTGGTGATGCCGGCGCACAGCAGAGGCGCGACGGCGGCCAGTTGCTCGGTCGGGTGGCTGATGGTCAGGACGAAGTCCTGGTCGACGACGATGCGGTCCGAATAGCCGCCCAGGGTGTGGCCCGGCGCGTCGTTGGTCGGGCCGTTGTAGGTGCCGACGAAGCCCGTGCCCACGCAGTACTGCTCCAGCCCCTCGTCGCAGGAATGGCAGTGCTTGCAGCTGCCGACCATGCAGCCGACGCCGACGATGTCGCCTTCCTTGAACTTAGCGACGCCGGAGCCGACGGCGGAGACGCGGCCGACGATCTCGTGGCCGGGCACGCAGGGATAGAGCGTGCCGCCCCACTCGGAGCGGACGGTGTGAAGGTCGGAGTGGCAGACGCCGCAATAGGCGATCTCGATCTGTACGTCGTTGGCGCCCGGATCGCGTCGAACGATGTCCATGGGTTCGAGGGGTTTATCGGCGGCGTAGGCGCCGAACGCTTTGGTGGTCATGGGGGAGGCCCTCGCGTGAAGTCGAAAGGAATGGACGGCGGTCGCCCGTCGTCGGACCGTGAAGTTAAGCCCTGGCCATTGCTGCGATAAGCCGGAGAATGTGGCATGCAGTTATGAGGTGAATTCATAACTGGTTCCGGATACCCGCCATGGCCAAGGCCAACATCAACGACCTGTCGGCGTTCGTGGCCGTGGCCCGCCAGCGCAGCTTCACCCGGGCGGCGGCCAATCTGGGCGTCTCGCAGTCGGCTCTGAGCCACACCATCCGGGGGCTGGAGGCGCGGCTAGGCGTGCGGCTTTTGACCCGCACCACGCGCAATGTCACCACGACTGAGGCGGGCGAGCGTCTGCTGCTGACCATCGGGCCGCGGCTGGACGAGATCGATGCGGAGCTGGCGGCCCTGAGCGAGCTGCGCGACCGGCCGGCGGGGAACTTCCGGATCACGGCGACGGAGCATGCGGCGGCCACGGTGATCCTGCCCGCACTGCGCCGCCTGTTGCCGGCGCATCCGGATATCAATGTGGAGGTGGTGGTCGACTACGGCCTGACCGACATCGTGGCCGAGCGGTACGACGCCGGCATTCGCTTTGGCGGCACGGTGGCCAAGGACATGATCGCGGTGCAGGTCGGTCCGGACCTGCGGATGATGGCGGCGGCGTCGCCGGCCTATTTCGAAGGCCGCCCCAAGCCCCGCACGCCCCAGGACCTGACGGCCCACAACTGCATCAACATGCGCCTGCCGACCTATGGCGCGCTCTATGCTTGGGAG
The DNA here is from genome assembly GCF_027474405.1 of Caulobacter sp. NIBR2454. Taxonomy (GTDB): domain Bacteria; phylum Pseudomonadota; class Alphaproteobacteria; order Caulobacterales; family Caulobacteraceae; genus Caulobacter. Next base: position 2,503,552 of record NZ_CP114871.1, on the reverse strand, counting down.
TTCGACGACAAGGACGGGCGCGAGCTGCGGGTCCGGGTCGAGGGGCAGCTGGTGTTCAACAGCGGCGGCCTGATCATCGAGGCGGCCCTGAAGGGCATGGGCATCGCCTGCCTGCCGGACGCCATGCTGACCGAATATGTGGAGCGGGGCGAGCTGGAGCCGGTGCTGACCGACTGGTGCGCGCCGTTCGCCGGCTATCACCTGTATTACCCCAGCCGCCGTCAGCAGACCCCGGCCTTCGCCCTGCTGGTCGAGGCGATGCGGTATCGCGGATGAGACAGCCGGTCCCGGTGATCGCCGCGTGGCTGCAGGACGTGGCCGCCGAAGGGCGCTCTTAGTCGGAGATCGCTTCCCCGCCCTCTTCTTCCTCAAGGAGCGCGGCATTGGCGGCGGTCGCAGAGAGGCGGATCTTGTCGCCTTCGATATCGGCGACGAGGCCGGCGGAGATGTAGTGGTGATGGTCGCCGTGCGAGCCGCTGTCGGCCCGGGTCAACTTGATCCGGTCACCTTCGACCTTGTCCACGGTTCCCAGGTGGACGCCATCGGCGCCGATGACTTCCATATGTTCCTTGATCGCGCTGAGGTCGGCCATGAGCGTCGGTCCTTCTTGAGGGGGTGAAGTGAACCTTTCAACGGGTGGCCGGATCGCGTGTTCCGTTGCGTTGTGACGGGCCAACCCGCCTTACCGCGAGTTCATGTTCGCCGCCCCAATCTTGCCACAATTCGCTACGCATGTAACGCTACACATGTAGCGAACTGCTGGAGCGAGCCGTGATCGAATCCCTGCCCCGACGCGAGAGGGAAGTGTTCGAGATCCTTTGCCGGATGGAGTCCGGCACGGCGTCCGGCGTTCGGGCCGCGTTGTCCGATCCGCTGAGCGACTCGGCGGTGCGCACCATGCTGACGCGGCTGGAGGCCAAGGGTCTGGTCACCCGCGCGGACGGGCTGTTCAAGCCGGTCCAGAGCACCGAGGCGGTGGCGCAGGGCGCCCTTCGCCGGATGGTGGACACCTTCTTCGCCGGATCGGCCGCCAACGCCGCCACCGCCCTGCTGGGCATGGGCCAGCGCCTGACGCCCGACGAGGCCGCGGCCCTGGAAAAAGCCATCGACGAGGCGCTGGAAGGCAAGGCGGGGGCGCGCAAGTGATCAGCTGGACCTTCCTTCTCGCCCTGCTGGTCAAGTCCAGCCTGATCGCCGGCGCGGGCCTGGCCGCCGCCCGTTGGCTGGCGCGGCGCCCGGCCGACCGGGTCGATGTGCTGCGGGCCACGGTGGGGTTGTTGCTGTTGCTGGCCCCGGCCATGCTGCTGATGCCCGCTCTGGAGTTGTCTCTACTGCCGGCCATGAACGCCGCCCCGCCGCCGACATCGGTGACGGTGGAGTTGTGGCCCATCGCGGCGGTGCAGGCGCCGATCCCGGCCCTGCTTTGGCCGTCGGCCGCCATCGTGGCGGGGGTCGTGTGGCTGGTCGGCATGACGGGGATCGCGGGGCGGTTCGCCCTGGGCCTGACCGTGCTGTCGCGCTGGACCCGCAAGGGGCGGCCCGTGGACTGCCCCGCCTGGCTGGCGGCGATGGACCGGCTGTCGCCCGACGCCGCCCGGCCCCGCCTGGTCAGCAGCGAGCAGGTCGCCAGCCCGCTCAGTTGGGGGCCCACGCCCGGCGCCATCCTGGTCGACCCGGCCAGCCTGTCACAGCCGCAGTCGGCCCCCGCCATCCTGGCGCACGAGCTGGCTCACCTGCGGCGCGGGGACTGGATCTTCCTGCTGCTGTCGCAGGCGGCCCTGGCCCTGTTCTGGTTCAACCCCCTGGTCTGGCGGCTGCACGCCGTCCTGGCCGAGGCTTCGGAAGAAGCCGCCGACGCCGCCGCCCTCGAGACGGTGGACAAGAGCCTCTATGCCCGGGCGCTGGTGCGCCTGGCCCTTCAACCCGCGCCCATGGCCGCCATCGCCATGGCCGCCGACGCGCGCACCCTCAAGAAAAGGATCGCCAGCATCATGGCCGACAACCGCCCCCGCCGCCGTCCGATGACCGTGGCCCTGACCGTCGCCGCCCTCTGCGCCGCCGCCGCGCCCCTGGCCGCCCTGGACATCAGCCGCGAGGCCTATGCCGAGATCGCGCCCCTGCCGCCCATGCCCCCAATGCCGTCCGTTCCGGCGGTCGCCGCCCTGGGCGTGAACCTGGCCGAGCTGGGCGTCGCGCCGCCCCCGCCGCCTCCGCCGCCCGCGCCGCCGGCTCCCCCCGCGCCGTTCGCTGTCGCCCAGGTCGGCGCTGTTCCGGCTCCCGCCGCGATCCCGGCCCCGCCCGCGCCTCCAGCCCCGCCGGCCCCGCCCGCGGCGTTGCCGCGCCAGACGGGGAGCGTTCACTACTATTCCTCGCGCGAGGCCACGCCCGAGGAGCGCCAGCGCGCCGAGGAGGCTCGTCAGGCCGCCGTCGAAGCCCGCCAGGAAGCCGCCGAGGCCCGTATTCGCGCCGCCGAGGAACGGGCCCGCGCCGCCGAGGCCCGCGCCGGGGCCGTTGAAGCCCGCCGCCGCGCCGACGGCGACCGCGCCTTGGCCGACGCCGCGCGCATCCAGGCCGACGCCGCCCGGGTTCAAGCCGACAAGGCCCGCGAACTGGGCGAGCGCGCCCGGGAACTGGCCAAGCGCCACGTGGCGGAATCCCGCGTCCACATGCGTGACGGCGCCGAGCAGATGCGCCGCGGCGCCAAGCAGATGCGCGAGGAGGCCGCCCGCCTGAGGGACCCCGCCTATCGCGCCAAGCAGATCGCCGAGAACCGCGCGCGCGGCAATGACGTCACCGACGCCGAACTGATCGCCCTGTCCAAGCGCCTGCCCGCCCAGGCCGACGACCTGGACAAGAACGCCGACCGCCTGCAGGCCAAGGCGGCCGAGGGGGTCTAGGGGGAGGCGGTTGACCGGTGGTCGGCGAACGGGCCAGATCGGCCCGTTCATCGGCGGAGGAAAGCCCCTGTTCTCCCAGAGTCTGTCCGTCCTTTTAGCCCTACTACGCAAGATCTGGGTGGCGCTTAGGCGTCGCCCCGCCCTTGCCTGGTTGGCGCGCTCAAAACGCGCCGTTCGTGTTGGGGCGGTGACTTGTGCGGTCGTGGCCCTGGGCGTCTCAATGGGCGCGCACACCTGGGCCGCGAGGGGATCGTCCTACACGCCAAATCCCCAAACGGGCCAAATCCACCGGATAAAGCTGGGCCGCGGCGCCACCGCTTTCTTTGTGACTAGGGATGTCCTCGACCGATACCTGTTGATCATCGGTTTGGCCTGCGGCGGGGCGATAGCCGTTGTGGTCTTTGCTTATCGCGGGATCGGCGAGAGACGCGACGGACCCTAGGCGACCGCCGCGCCGTTCACGCCCTGATAGGGCGGGCGGCGTCACCTTCCAGCAGCTCCAGAAATACGAGCGCGGGACCAACCGGATCAGCGCGTCAAAGCTCTATGAACTGGCCCAGGCCCTGACCGCCAGCCCGGCCGACTTCTTCGGCGACCTGCCGGGAACGCCCGACGAAGCCTGGTCCGCCGAGACCCGCCGCCTGACGGCCCTGGCCCAGCAGCCCGAAGGCGCGCGCCTGCTCACCGCGTTTGATCGCGCCCCGGAGCGGGTGAAGGGGGCGGTGATTGAGTTGGTGGAGAAGGTGGCGGGGTAGGGGGTCAAGTATCCTTGCGATTACAACTTCAGGTAGCCCTTTAGACGAAGAGCTCAAGCTGCTTACCGCTAATTTCTGCGGCGATCTTATCTTTCGTTTTGGGACTTCGGAACATTTGATAATGCGCTACCTGCTTGGTTTGGTCACATGCTTTGGCTACAATACCAATTGCTTTTCGAACCAGAGCGTCCATTTCTTCAGAAGGTGGAAATGGAGCGTTGTCTTTAGCTAAAAGTAAGCGTGCCGCAAATAAGATATACCAATGCCCGTATACCAAATACTGCATATCTCCTATGCTTTCAATATGATCTCCAAATTCATGGATCACTTCATCCCGAAGCTTTTCGATTAGCGCGTAAAATCTTACTACGCGAACAAGTTCGTCGATGTCATATCCATCATTGAATATATTTTGAAATCTATGATCGAATATAGTGTCTGAAGAAGTCCTGGCGCTATCCGGTTCCTTTAAATAATAAGACAGTATTATCTGTCCAAGCTTTAGGGCATCCAGGCGTGTGTGTGAGTCTTTGTCCGCATGCATATTTCTCTTTCGCTCGAAAAATATTCCGCGATCTAAGAGCGCTATCTCGAGCTTTTTTAGGACTGGATGATTTGACCGTAAATCTCGCCCGTGAATCCTGGCCTGGCTATTGGTAGCGACTGCTACGCGTTCGGCGATGTCGTCGCGATCTGTAGCATAGACGCGGATGCTTAGGACGACGTTGGCTAGGGATTCTGGATTGCGCGAGGCGGCCTCGACAAGTGAGTGGGATGTCTGCGCACCATTTACGATCTGGAAGCCGTCGATTTTGATCTTCGGATTTGGGTGGCCTTTATTGTACGAGAAATTCTTGCAGGTTATAGTGATGCCGTTATTCAGATACCAAAATAGATGGCTGTCCTGAGATATGGCAGTTTCTACAATTTGCGGGTTGTAACCAGAATTTACTCCCAGGAAGACGCGAAGGTTGTCATCAAATAGGTGACGTTTGACCGCGTTCCCTTCTGGATTAGTTATCAGGGCAATGAATGATCCGGCGTCTACGGTGGCAATAAGGCCTCGGACGTCCCCGTCCGTACGTTCGAGTATTTCGCGGCCTATAACTTGAAGATACCCAGATTCGGGAGCGCCGCGGTTTAGACCGAAATCTCTCACGAGATTCTCTGATGAATATTCTGAGAATCGAACTTGGCTATGTTGCGATATGAAGCTGTCCAGTGTTGACTTTGCCGCATCACCAAGGCCGGCGCCGTTGCTAACAAATATTATCTCGTATGAGCAGTAAGTGCCTTGTTCGTGAAGCGCCCAAATTCTTTCGATCGCCTCCCTTAGGCGTAAGTTACCACATCGCTTTAGCTCGTCGGATTTATTTACTAAATCTGAAACAAATGAAGTTGTTTTGAGTACTTCGTCAACATTTATCGTTTTTCCACTGCTATCAATTCTTTCTCTATGTTTTGCTTGAAAAATATATACAGTTGAAGAGTCTTCATCTCCCACGATATGAATTGCATCTACACCGCGATCATCTGGTCCGTCTGTGATGATCTCTTGGAATGGTGTCTCTTGGCTTGGAAAGTATTGCTCTAGGGCCAGCCACAGTACGCCCATTGTTGGGCCTTTGAGGGAGTGCTCATCCTGCGCTTTCCTAATTCGCGCAGAAATTAAATCCCAATCTAGTTTGCTTAAGGTGCCCAAGCTCGCCTCGCCTCGCCGCCCGATTGTGCAGCTTCAGCTTGATCGCTTTGCGTGACCACCTGCAAGACCTTTGTTAGGCGAGCTGCCTGTCATAAGGCCACAGCTAAAGACTAGGGCCTAGCTAAGGTTCTGGGCATTCTTTCCCTCACTTCACCCGCTTCCCATGCTTGACCACCATGTCGACCCGCTGGAGCAGGTCCATGTGTTTGAGCACATCCCCCTTCACCGCGATGATGTCGGCGTATTTGCCTTCGGTGATGGTGCCGTAGTCCTTGTCGGCCTTCATGGCGACGGCGGGCCAGTAGGTGGCGGCGCGGATGGTCTCGATGGGCGGGACGCCGAAGCCGTTCACCCACAGGTCCATCTCCTGCCAGGTGCTGCCCGAGTGGAACATCATCGGCACGCCTGAGTCCGTGCCGATCAGCAGCACGGCGCCCGAGGCGCGCAGTTGCTCGAACTTGCGCTTCAGGGTCGGGACGCGCTGGGGCACCTGCTGGAAATAGGCGATGCGCTCGGGGTGGGTGAGGGAGCCTTTGATGTCGGCGACGATCTGCGGGGGCAGGCCCTCGTGCCAGTCGACGGCGTCGACGAACTCGTGGTCCTTGATCCAGGCGGGGTAGTTGTTGAGGATCGAGACGGTGGGGGTCCAGTAGAGCAGGCCGGCGCCGCCGCTGCGGGCGGTGCGCTCGGACAGGGCCTTGACGATGTCCTCGGGGTATTCGGCCGAGGTGCCCAGGCCGGTGTGCTCGAAGACATCGACCCCGTATTTCAGGCCCAGGCGGATTTCATCCGGGCGGTGGGCGTGGCCGACGACCGGCAGCTTGTGGGCGTGGGCCTCGTCGACCACGGCCTTGATCTCGGCCTCGCTCATCTGGTCCACGTCGATCAGCTTGACGGTGTCGACCCCGGCGGCGGCGATGCGGCGCACCTTGGCGCGGGCGTCCTCGGGCGAGGAGACGCCCCAGCGGTAGTGTTCGGCGCCGGGCGGGGATTTCTTCTGGATGAAGGGGCCGGAGATGAACAGGGTCGGGCCGGGGATCTTGCCGCTGGCGATGGCGTCGCGCACGGCGATGCTTTCCTCCAGCGGGGCGCCCAGGTCGCGGGCGCCGGTGACGCCGGCCATCAGCAACTGCTTGGCGCCGGCGGGCATGATGACGTCGCGCTGGACGTCGCCCACATAGGTCGAATGCCAGTGCGGATAGTCCGAATGGCCGCTGAGCATCAGGTGGACGTGCATGTCCCACAGGCCGGGCATGACGGTCATGCCCTCGGTCGAGATGCGCTCCGCATCGGCGGGAATGGCCAGGGAGCCGACCGTGCCCACGGCGACGATGCGCTTGTCCTCGATCAGGATAACGCTGTCGCGGATCGGCTCGCGCAGGGTGCCGTCGATCAGGGTGCCCCCGATCAGCGCCTTGCGCTCCACGGCTTGCGCCGCGCCCGTGATGCTGAGCGCCGCAATGAGAGTCGCGACTAGTCGTTTCATGATGTCATCCCCCGTGAGGAATGCAGGCTAGCGGCTGGCGGGCGGGGCGCAACAGGGATGAGCGGGGAATGGTTGCGGCGTTTAGAACCCAACGCCCTGCCGCAGCAGCAGCTGAAACACCGCCAGCACCGCGACCAGCGCCGCGGAGGGCCACAGGAGGCCGACCGGCCCGGCCTCGCGCGCCGCGCCCTTCACCAAGGCCGCGCCCAGCACGATCCATCCCGCCAGGATCAGGTTCACGATCAGGGGGATCAGGCCGACCTCGATGATGTGCCGGGGCATCCGGAAGGGGACGATCAGGATCGCCGACAGCAGGGCGGCCGAGGGGATCGTCCAGGCCAGGGCGCGGCCGATGGGCGCGAGGCGGGCCAGGACTGCGCCCGCCGCGGCCATGGCGACGACGGCGACGGCGAGCAGGGCGATCTTGGCCGGCTGGCCGAGCTGAAGATAGGTCAGCGCCCGGCCGACATCGTTGCCGGACAGGATGGTCCCGATGGCCAACTGGCTGAACGCCTGGAACAGACCCTGGGCCGCCATCCAGAAGAAGAAGGCCCGCCAGGTCGGCCCCGCGCGGCGCGTCAGGGCCAGGGCGGCGGTGAAGGCCAGGCCGCTGGTGAGGGTTCCGAGCGCGCCGGTCCCTTGCAGCAGCTCGGCGATGGGCGCCTCGACCGACCAGCTATGATCGTTGTGGAACAGGGTCGGTTGAAGGCCGGCCCAGGCCTTGGGCAGGACCAGCCACAGCTCCTGCCAGAAGAAGGTCAGGTTGAAGGCCAGGGCGCACAGGACGATGTGGGCGATCAGGCCGGTCGGGCGGGTCGCCGACGATCTTGCGAGGACGAGGCCCAGGATCAGGGGCGCCAGGCCGACGGCGGCGACAAGCCACAGGATCGCGCTCACGCCGCGCTGCGCCCGATATCCAGGCCCTGCCTCACCGGCAGCACGAAGCTGACCGTGGTGCCTTCGCCCGGTTCGCTGGAAAGCTCCAGGGAGCCGTCATGCATCTCGATCAGGGACTTGGTCAGGGCCAGGCCCAGGCCCGTGCCTTGCGTGCTCTTGGAATGCTGATGGCTTTCCACCTGCTCGAAGGGCTTGGCAAGGCGGGTGAGGTCCTCGGGGCTGATGCCGATGCCGGTGTCCTGCACGCTGACGCGGACGCGCTCGCCCAGGACGTCGCGCCAGGATTCGCCGCGGATGGTGATGGTCCCGCCCTTGGGCGTGAACTTGATGGCGTTGGACAGGATGTTGAGCAGCACCTGCTTGAGGGCGCGGAAGTCCGCCTCGATGTCGGGCAGGGCGGGCAGCTCGACCTGGATCTTCAGGCCGGCGGTCTCGGCCCGGTTGCGCACGAGGCGCAGGGCGTCGTCGGTGACCTCGGCCATGCGGACGGCCTCGAACTTGAGGTTCATCTTGCCGGCCTCGATCTTGGCCATGTCGAGGATGTCGTTGATCAGGGCCAGCAGGTGCTGGCCGCTGTTGTGGATGTCGTGGACATAACCCTTGTAGCGGGCGTCGCCGACGGGACCGAACATCTCGGCCAGCATCATCTCGGAGAAGCCGTTGATGGCGTTGAGCGGCGTGCGCAGCTCGTGGCTCATATTGGCCAGGAACTCGGACTTGGCGCGGTTGGCGCCCTCGGCCTTGACCTTCTCCATCTCGTACTTGCGGGCGAGCTCGGCCAGCATCTCCTGGCTGCGCTCCAGGCTGACGACGGCGCGCTGCAGCTCCTCTTCGTTGCGGCGGCGCTGGGCTTCCTGGTTCTTGACCGCCGTGATGTCGGAGGCGGTCATGACCAGCCCGCCCTCGGCGGTGCGGCGCTCGGAGATATGCAGCCAGCGGCCGTCGGTCATCTCGGCCTCGCGCACGCCCTTGGCGCCGTCGGCGGACGGATGCTCGCGCAGGATGGCCAGCTGGGCGTAGCGGTTGACCTGCTCGCGCGCCGCGCCGGGTTTGAGCAGCTTGGGCTCCAGGTTGAAGACCTGGCGGTAATTGCGGTTGCACATCAAGAGGCGCCCGCCCCGGTCCCACAGGACGAAGGCTTCGGACACGCTCTCGATGGCGTCGCGCAGGCGGTTCTCGGCGGCCATGGCGCGGGCCTGGGCCATGCGCTCTTCGGTGACGTCGAGGACCACGCCGATGATGCGGCTGTAGCCTTCCTTGCTCGGATCGCCGGCGCCCTGGCCGCGGGCGTCGATCCAGATGGCGCGGGCGCCGCGCAGGCTGGGCACCTTGAACGAGACGTCGAAGGCCCCGTAGACGGCGGCGTTGGACAGAGCCTGGCGGACCTTGTCGCGATGCTCGGGCGCCACGCGGTCCAGCAGCTCCTGGCCGGAGACGACGCCCGCGCCACCCCAGCCGAAGATACCGCCGGTGATGTCGGACAGATAGACCCGGTCCTGGGCCAGATCCCATTCCCAGATGCCGCAGCGGGCCGCCTCGACCGCCGTGCGGAAGCGGGTCTCGCTTTCGGCGAACTTGCGCTGGTCGGCGTCCATGCGGCGGGCCTGCAGCATCAGCAGGCTGATCAGCACCCCGCCGACGCCCAGGGGGGTGAGCAGGGACATCAGGCCGGTCAGGTCGGCGCTGAGGGTTGAGCGCGGAAGGGCGACCACGGCTAGCAAAGCGCCGTCAGCGGCGGGGGCCGAGGCCCGTTCGTACCGCTGGTCCTCCTTGCCCCCGGCGGCGATGACCTTGGCGCCGGCGGTCGGCCCCTTGATCGCCAGGGGGCGGCCGTCCGGCATGGCGATGGCGACGGCCGAACCGTCCTGGTCGCCGATGTGCAGGCGGCGGGGATCGATGGCGGCGATCAGGCGCACCCGGCGGGCGGCCTCGTCACGGACCACGATGGAGGCGTAGATCTTGTCCGCGCCGGCGGGAGCGCCGATCCAGCGAGGCTGGCGCGAGACGTCGGCCGCCACGGCCACCACGCCCCAGTCGGCTCCGGCGGCGGCGCCGACCTCGCCCACCAGTTCGCCGTTTGAGAGCACCGCCACGGCTTGCACCGCGCCCCCAGCGGCGGCCAGGGCGACATCGGCGGCGTCGTTGGGGGTGGAGTGCGGCTGCTGCATGACCGCCGCGCCGGCGGCCAGGGCGGCGCGCCAGCCCGCGGCATGGCCGTCAATCTCGGCGGCGAGGGCCTTGGCGTGGGAGGCGGCGGCGCGCTGCTGCTCCGAACCGCGGGCCGCGTCCTCGAAGGATTTCAGCCCGACGGTCGCATAGACGGCCAGCAGGACCAGGGCCGCGATAATGGCCAGGCGGACGAAGATCTGGGACGAGCGCTGCTGGGCCGCGGACGACGCGACGGGCATGGCGGCGTCCGACCCGGACGCTCCTTTTCCGCTACGCTTCCAAAACGCCAAGCCGCGCCCCCCAACGACCGCCGAATCGCAAATCGCCCTGCGCCATAAACATTACGCGACGCGGCGTCAGGGGTCACTCGACTAAGCCTTGCGAAATCTAGGCCAGAGCTTTCGAGGCGAGTTCATAGACGTTCTTGGACAGTCCTTCGTGGGCGACGATCCGCTCAAGTTGCTGTCGCATAAGGGCCGCCAGCTCGGGCTTGTAGCGCCGCCAGCCGCCCAGCGGTTCGACCAGACGCGCGGCGGTCATGGGGTTGGCCGCATCGACGCCCAGGATCTGGTCGGCAAGAAGTCGATAGCCCGCGCCGCTTTCGTCGTGGAACCGGGCGGGATTTGCCGAGGAGAACGACTGGATCAGCGCCCGCAGGCGGTTGGGGTTGCGAGCGTCGAAATCCGGGTGCGCGGTCAGGCCCAGGATGCGGCCGGCGGCGCCTTCGTGCGGGTCGCGGCCCTGGGCGGCGAACCACTTGTCCAGGACCAGGGGCTCGTGCCGCCACTTGGCGTGGAAGTCGGCCAGGGCCTTTTCCGCCGGCTCGCCGCCGATGGCGATGAGGGCGTTCAGCCCGCCCATGGCGCAGGTCATGTTGGCGGCGGCCTCGAAGTGGCCCACGGCCAGGGCCACGTTCTCCGAATGCGGATCGGCGGCCAGCAGGTCGAGCACGGCGTTGCGCAGGGCGCGGCGGCCGGCGGCCTCGGCCGTGGTCGAGAACTCGCCTGGCTCCTGCATGGCGGTATGCAGGCGTCGCAGGAAGTCGCTCAGATGCACGGCCATACGGGTGCGCAGCATCTCGCGCGCCTCATGGATCGCGGCGGGATCGGCGGGCTGCATGGCCAGGGCCAGGTCGCTCTCGGTGGGCAGGGCCAGCAGCAGGGCCTTGAACGCCGGCTCGGCGGCCTGGTCGTCCAGGGCGCGGCCCATGGCCTCGGCGAAGCGGGTCTCGGCCACCTCGTCCGGGGCGCCGGCGGCGCGGGTCAGGATCAGGGCCTTGGCCAGCGCCTGGCCGGCTTCCCAGCGATTGAAGAGGTCGGGGTCGGAGCCCAGCAGGACATAGCCGTCCTTGGCCGGGGCGGCGACTGTCAGGTTCACCGGGGCCGAGAAGCCGCGCAGGGCCGACAGCACAGGGCGGCGGGCGATGTTCTCCCAGCGCACGGTCTTTTCGGCGGTGTCCAGCACCACGATCTCGGTGTCGCGCAGCACCTCGCCGCGGTCGTCCAACAGGCCGATGGCGACCGGCAGGGGCAGGGGTTGCTTGGTCGGCTGTCCCGGAGTCGGGGCGGTCGACTGGGTGAGGGTCAGGGTCAGGGCCTTGGCCGCTTCGTCATAGTCGGCGGCGACGGTCACGCTGGGCGTGCCGGCCTGTTCGTACCAGGCGAAGAAGTGGTCCAGGTCCTGGCCCGAGGCTTCCGCGAAACAGGCGATGAAGGCCTCGACCGTGGTCGCCTCGCCGTCGTGGCGGTCGAAGTACAGGTCCATGCCGGCGCGGAAGGCGTCCGCCCCGATCAGGGCCTTGAGCATGCGGATGATCTCCGCGCCCTTCTCGTAGATGGTGGCGGTGTAGAAGTTGTCGATCTTCAGATAGCTGGACGGCCGAACCGGGTGCGCCAGGGGGCCGGCGTCTTCCGAGAACTGACGCGCGCGCAGGGCCTTGACGTCCTTGATCCGCTGCACGGCGTGGCCGCGCATGTCAGCGCTGAATTCCTGGTCGCGGAAGACCGTCAGGCCTTCCTTCAGGCACAGCTGGAACCAATCGCGGCAGGTGATGCGGTCGCCGGTCCAGTTGTGGAAATACTCGTGGGCGACCACGCTCTCGATCCGCTCGAAATCCAGATCGGTGGCGGTCTGTGGGTCGGCCAGCAACAGGGAGCTGTTGAAGATGTTCAGCCCCTTGTTCTCCATGGCCCCGAAGTTGAAGTCGCGCACGGCGACGATCATGAACAGGTCCAGGTCGTACTCGCGGCCGAACGCCTCCTCGTCCCACTTCATGGAGCGCTTGAGGGCGTCGAGAGCGTAGGCGGCGCGGGCCGACTGCCCCGGATCGACGAAGACCTTCAGGGCGACGTCGCGGCCGCTCATGGTCGTGAAGCTGTCCTCCAGCACGTCCAACTCGCCCGCCACCAGGGCGAACAGATAGGCGGGCTTGGGGAAGGGATCGTTCCACTCGGCGAAGTGACGGTCGCCGGGCAGTTGGCCGCTGTCGGTCAGGTTGCCGTTGGACAGCAGGTGATGGAAGGCGCGGTCGGCCTCGATGCGGACCGTGAAGCGGCTGAGCACATCGGGCCGGTCGGGGAACCAGGTAATGCGGCGGAAGCCCTCGGCCTCGCACTGGGTGCAGAACCGGCCCCCGGACATGTAGAGGCCCATCAGGGTGGTGTTGTCGGCCGGGTCGATATCGACCTCGGTCTCCAGCACGAAGGCGTCGGGCACGCCAGCCACGGTCAGCAGGTCGTCGGCGACGGAGCGGTCCTTGGCCGGTTCGCCATCGACCAGGACGCTGACAGTGCGCAGCTTCTCGCCGTTCAGGACCAGGGGCTCGGCATGGTCGCCGTTACGCCGAACGGTCAGGCGGGCTTTCACCCTGGCGCCATGCGGGCGCAGGTCGAAGACCAGATGGGTCTCGTCGATCAGGAAGGCGGGCGGCCGGTAGTCGGCCAGGCGGATCGGCTGGGGCGTGTCGGTGCGCATGGGGTCGATTTAGGCGATGGAGTGCGGCGGTGCGAGGGCGGAACGCTATTCCGTCGCGCTCGGCGCCGACTTTTCCTTCGCGACCATCACCGTCTTGATGTTCACGAACTCGCGGATGCCCAGATGGGAGCATTCGCGGCCGTGGCCCGCGTGCTTGACTCCGCCGAAGGGCAGGGCGGGGTCGGAGCGGACGTTCTGGTTCACAAAGCTCATGCCGGCGTCGATGCGGCGGGCGGCGATCTCGCTGCCGCGCGCCAGGTTGCGGGTCAGGACGCCGGAGCCGAGGCCGAATTCGGTGTCGTTGGCGATCCGGATGGCGTCCTCTTCGTCGTGAGCCACGATGATCGCGGCGACGGGACCGAAGACCTCCTCATCATAGGCGGCCATGCCCGGTTTGACGTCGGCCAGCACGGTGGCCGGATACCAGGCGCCAGGGCGATCGGGGACTTCGCCGCCCAGCACCAGGCGCGCGCCGGCCTTGACGCTGCGGACAACCTGATCGTGGATGTCGTCGCGGGCCTTGATGCTCTGCATGGGGCCGAACTTGGCGGTCTCGGTGGTCGGGTCAGCGGGCTGGAAGGCGGCCATCTTCTCGACCAGCGCCTTTTCAAAGGCGTCGGCGATTTCCTTGAGCACCACGAAGCGCTTGCCGGCGATGCAGCTCTGGCCGCCATTGACCATGCGGGCGGCGGCGGCGATGCCGGCCGCCTCGTCGATATCGGCGTCGGCCAGGACGATGTAGGGGTCCGAACCGCCCAGCTCGAGCACCACCTTCTTCAGGGCGCCGCCGGCGGCGGCGGCCACCGAGCGTCCCGCGGCGACCGAACCGGTCAGGGTGACTGCGGCGACGCGGTCATCCTCGATCAGGGGTTTGACCTCGCTCCCGCCGATCAGGACGGTGCGGAAGACGTTTTCCGGGAAGCCCGCCTCGCGGAACACGTCCTCGATGGCCAGGGCGCTCCCCGGCACGTTGCTGGCGTGCTTGAGGATCGCGGTATCGCCGGCCATTAGCGTCGGGGCTGCGAAGCGGAAGACCTGCCAGAACGGGAAGTTCCAGGGCATCACCGCCAGGATCACGCCCAGCGGATTGTAGGCGATGAAGGCCTCGCCGCCCGAGAACGGCATGGGCTCATCGGCCAGGAAGCGCTCGGCGTTGGCGGCGAAGTAGTCGCAGTTGGCGGCGCATTTCTCGATCTCGGCCCGCCCGTCGGACAGGGTCTTGCCCATCTCCGCAGTCATTAGGGCGGCGAACTCGTCCTTGCGTCGGCGCAGGACGGCGGCGGCGGTGGTCATCAGCCGTGAGCGTTCGGCGAAGGATGTTGAGCGCCAGGTTCCGAAAGCGTCGTGGACCTGGCCCAGGATGGCCTTGGCCTCGTCGGGCGTGTGGCCGTCATAGGCGCGGCCTTTTTCGCCCGTGGCGGGATCGACGGTCTGAAACACGGGCTTGGCCATGGGGCGCTCCTGAGCTGTGGAGCCAACTTAACGCGTATCGCGGCCGATGTGACTTGTACGACCATGACCTCAAACGCAAAGCGCGGTCGTTAGGCCCTAAGCCGCCTCCACGTCCTCATCAGCAGCCTTCGCCACCGCCGGGACTTCCTGGACGTAGCGTTCGATAATAGCGGCCTTGGCGGCCAGTTCGGCCACGGCGGGCGGGGCGTCGGCGGGATCTTCGGCGACCATTGCGATCAGGTCGCGGGCGATGGCCTGCAGCTTGGGGGCAGAGGCGATCAGGCGGGCCTGCTTCTCCAGCTTGACCGGATCGCGGTCGTATTCGGCCCCCGGGACGCGCCAGCCGCCCCAGTCGGAGGGGTCGGTGACCACGACGGGATAGGTGCCGGGATAGGGGTGGTGGGCGCAATCGTCGGCCGACTGCCACTTGTTGCGGGCGCGCAGCAGGCGCCAGTTGGCCCCGAGATTGGCGGCGGCGGAGCCGCGATCCTCGGCCTTCAGTTCATGGGCGTGGAACTCGCGGCCGAGGCCCACGTCATAGGTGATGCGCACGGGTTCGTCGAAGCCGCGGGCCCAGGTCGGCACGATGCGTTCGATCGTCGACCAGCAGCCGACGCTCTCCACCCACACCTTCTGGTTCTTCTGGAAGACCGCCTTGGCCATCGCACACTCGTCCACGCTCAAAACTCAGCGGCGCATAAGAACCTGAAATCCTTGACGCGAGGTCAATCTTTCCCGGCGCGTAAACGTCGATAAGGTGAGTGGGGTCAGACGGGCGGATCACATGCCCGCGACAGGAGGCGACCCGTGGATTTTGACTTTTCCGACGACCAGAAGTTCCTCAAAGGCGAGGCGCGCAAGTTCCTAGAGGCCCGTTGCGCCATCCCCGCCGTGCGGGCGGTGCTGGATGATCCTGACAAGGCTTTCGACGCCGCCCTGTGGCGCGGGGTGGCCGAGCAGGGCTGGCTGGGCGCGGCGATCCCCGAGGAGTTCGGCGGCCTGGGCCTGGGCCATGTGGAGCTGTGCGCCATCGCCGAAGAGCTGGGTCGCGCGGTCGCGCCGATTCCCTTCGCCTCAACGGTCTATCTGCTGGCGGAAGCGGTGATGCTGGCCGGGACGGACGCGCAGAAGCAGCGGATTTTGCCCAAGATCGCGGCGGGCGAGCTGATCGGGTGCCTCGCGACCTCCGAGGGGCCGGGGGCGGTGACCGCCGCTTCGGTGCAGGCGACGGTGAGCGGCGGCAAGCTTTCGGGCGTGAAGATTCCGGTGACGGACGGCGATGTAGCCGACGTGGCCCTGGTCCTGGCCAAGGAGGGCGGCAAGGCGGGCCTCTATCTGGTCGAGCTGGGTGATGCGGTCGGGCGGGTGACCCTGAAGTCGCTCGATCCCACACGGTCCATCGCCAAGCTGACCTTCCAGGACGCGCCCGCCGAACGGCTGGGCGACGCGGGCGAGGGGATGGAGTTGCTGCAGGCGGTTCTGGACCGCGCAGCGGCCCTGCTGGCGTTCGAGCAACTGGGCGGCGCCGACCGCTGCCTGGAGATGGCCAAGGCCTACGCCATGGAGCGCTACGCCTTCGGGCGGGTGATCGGCGGCTATCAGGCGATCAAGCACAAGCTGGCGGACATGTACGTCAAGAACGAGGTGGCCCGGTCCAACGCCTATTACGCGGCGTGGGCTCTGAACACCTCGGCGCCGGAGTTGCCGATCGCGGCCTCGGCGGCGCGGATCGCGGCGTCGGAGGCCTACTGGTTCGCCTCTAAGGAGAACATCCAGACGCATGGCGGCATGGGCTTCACCTGGGAGGTGGACTGCCACCTCTATTATCGGCGGTCCAAGCAGCTGGCCCTGGTGGCCGGCGCCCCGAAGGTCTGGAAAGAGCGGCTGGTCAGCCAGCTCGAACGCAAGAACGCGGCGTAGGAGATAGTCATGGATTTCAACGACAACGCCGAAGAAGCCGCCTATCGCGAAGCCGCCCGGGCCTGGCTGGCCAAGGAGGCCGCCGAGCATCGCAAGGCTGTGGGCGAGCCCAAGCCCAATACGCCCGAGCACATGGCCGCCGCCAAGGCGTGGCAGGCCAAGAAGGCGGCCGCTGGCTATGCCTGCATCACCTGGCCCAAGGTCATCGGCGGGGGAGGCGGCACGCCGATCCAGCAAGTGATCTTCAACCAGGAAGAGATCAAGGCGGGCCTGTCCTATGGCTACTTCACCATCGGCCTGGGCATGTGCGTGCCGACGGTCATGGCCTTCGCCGACGACGCCACCAAAGGCCGGTTCGTCGGCCCGGCGGTGAAGGGCGAGGAGATCTGGTGCCAGCTGTTCTCCGAACCGGCGGGCGGCTCGGACGTGGCGGCGACGCGGACCCGCGCGGTTCGCGACGGCGATGACTGGGTGATCAACGGCCAGAAGGTTTGGACCACGGGGGCGCAGAACTCAGACTACGGCATCCTGCTGGTGCGCACCGACGTGGACGCGCCCAAGCACAAGGGCATGACCATGTTCTGGATCGACATGCGCGATCCAGCCGTGGAGGTGCGCCCCATCCACCAGGCCAGCGGCGGCAGCGACTTCAACGAGGTCTACTTCACCGACCTGCGGGTCAAGGACAGCCAGCGCCTGGGCGCGCCCGGCGACGGGTGGAAGGTCGCCCTGGTCACCCTGATGAACGAACGCCTGGCGGTCGGTGGTTCAGCCGGCCCGAACTACGGCGAAATTCTGGAGCTGGCGCGCGAGACGCCGGGCGTCCTGGCCGACAGCGCCTTCCGCGAGCGGCTGGCGGACTGGTACGTGGCGGCGGAGGGGCTGAAGCTGACGCGCTTCCGCACCATGACGGCCCTGTCGAAGGGGCAGACGCCGGGGCCGGAAAGCTCGATCGGCAAGATCATCTCGGCCAACCAGCTGCAGGAGCTGACCAACGCGGCGGTGGAGCTGGAGGACCAGTTCGGCATCATCGCCGACCCCGATGTGGCGCCCATGCGCGCGGCGTTCCAGCAAAGCCTGCTGTGGGCGCCCGGCCTGCGCATCGCCGGGGGCACGGACGAAATCCTCAAGAACATCATCGCTGAGCGGGTCCTGGGCCTGCCGGGCGACGTGCGCGTGGACAAGGACGTGGCGTTCAAGGACATGCCGACGGGGCGGTGACCTACTTGCGCGCCTGCTCGAACGCATAGCCAAGGCTCAGCACCCGGGCGTCGTCCCAGGCCGTGCCGACAATGGACAGGCCGACGGGAAGGCCTTTGATCTCGCCCATGGGCACGGTGAGGTGCGGGTAGCCGGCGACGGCGGGCGGGCCGCCGATGCCGCCGCCCACGTAGCCGCCGCGCAGGACCGGATCGATCAGATAGGCCGGCGCCATGGTCGGGGCGACCAGGACGGCCACATCGTTCTGCTTGAGCAGGGCGTCGATCCCCTCCGGCCCGGCGATGCGGTGCGCGTCAGCCTTGGCCTTGAGGTAATCGGGATCGTCCAGGCCCTTGGCCCGGTCACAAATCTCGAACAGCTCCTGGGCGAAGAGGGGCATCTCCTCCTTCGCGTGCGCCTTGTTGAAGGCGATCAGGTCAGCGAGGTTGCGGGGCTTCACCTTGGCCGGGTCGGTGGAGGCGAGATAGGCGGCGACGCCGGCCTTGAACTCCACGCAAAGGACCCTGTTCTCCAGCGGGCTGATCTCCCGCCGGCGTGGGAAGTCCTTCACGTCGATCAGGATCGCGCCCTGGGCCTTTAGGGTGGTCAGCGCCTTTTCGAAGACCGCGTCGGTCTCGGGATGGAAGCCGGCGGCATAGCGGGCGACGCCGATGCGGGCGCCCTTCAGCGACGCCTTGTCGAGGGTGGCGGCGAAGTCGGTCTTCTTCGCATCCGCCTCGGCGGTGGCCGGATCGGCGGGATCGGAGCCGGCCATGGCGTCCAGCAGCGCGGCGGCGTCGGCCACCGTGCGGGTCATGGGGCCGGCGGTGTCCTGGCTGGAGCTGATCGGGACCACATGGGTGCGGCTGACCAGGCCGACGGTGGGCTTGAATCCGACAAGGCCTTCGACCGCCGCCGGGCAGATGATCGAGCCGTTGGTCTCGGTGCCCACCGCGGCGTCGGCGAAGCCGGCCGCCACGGCCGCGCCGCTGCCTGCGCTGGAGCCGCAGGCGTTGCGCAGGCGGTCACGGGCGTTGCGGGTTAGCCCGCCCACCGCGCTCCAGCCGCTGAGCGAAGAGGTGGAGCGAAAGTTGGCCCACTCCGACAGGTTGGCCTTGCCCAGGATGACCACCCCGGCCTTGCGCAGGTTGGCGACGAGGGGCGCGTCCCGGCCGGTCATGTTGTCTTTCAGCGCCAGCGAGCCGGCGGTGGTGGGCAGCTCGGTGCTGTCGATGTTGTCCTTGAGCAGAACGGCCCAGCCATGGACAGGGCTGACGGCCTTGCCCGCCTTGCGTTCCGCGTCGCGGGCGCGCGCCTGATCGAGGGCGACAGGGCTGACGGCGATCACGCTGTTGAGCGGCGGCTTGCCGGGGGCCTCGGCGCGGTCCTCGGCGGCGATCTTCTTGAGGTAAGCCGCCGTCCGCTCGGCGGCGGTGGTTTCGGCGTGGGCCGAGGTCACGGCCGCCATGGCGAGCACCGTCGCGCAGATCGTCTTCATGAAGCCCCTCCGTATAGGGAGCATCTGAGGTGAAAGCGCGAGGCGGGGCAACTTACATCCCGTTCACCCGGCGGAGGCCGGATGAACGGGAATGGGTTAGGCGAACCGGGCGCGCAGCCAGTCCATCACGCCGAACGCGCCGTCTTCCTTGCCGCGCTCAAGCAGCCAATAGGTGACCGGGGTTGCTACCCGCGACAACAGGGTCGAGGTGATCAGGCCGCCGATGATGGTGATGGCCAGCGGTGAGTAGAGGCCTGACCCCTCCAAGGCCAGAGGTAGCAGCCCGCCGATGGCGGTGACCGAGGTCAGCAGCACGGGCAGGAACCGCACCTCGCCGGCCTTCTCGATGGCTTCGCGCAGAGGCATGCCCTCCCGGCGAAGCTGTTCGGTGAAGTCGACCAGCAGGATCGAGTTCTTGATCTCGATGCCGATGAGGGCGATCAGCCCGATGGTGGCGGTGAAGGACAGGCTGTTGCCGGTGACCATCAGGGCCGCCACGGCGCCGAAGATGCCCAGCGGGATGACCCCGGCCACCACCAGGGCGGTGCGGAACTTGCCGAACTCCAGCACCAGCACGGCCAGGATGCCGCCGATGGCGACCATGATCGCCGCGCCCATGCCGCCAAAGCTTTCGGCCTGGGCCTCGGCCTCGCCGCCTAGGGCGATGCGATAGCCGGGGGGCAGGGACAGTTCGGCCTCCAGGCGCTTGACCACGTCGGCCGTGACGGCGGAGGTCAGGTAGCCGGTCTTGACTTCCGCGCTGACCGAGACGGTGCGCTCGCGCTCGAAGCGACTGATGCTGGCGGGGCTGGAGCGGAAGGTCGGTTCGGCCACGGCGCCCAGAGGGGCGGAGCGGCCGTCGGCGGTGGGGATGTAGATCCCGGTCAGGGCCGACAGGTCGTTGCGGTCCTCCATCGGCAGACGCACGCGAACGGCGTAGTCGTCGCCGTCAGCGTCGCGGAAGCGGCCGGTTTCTTCGCCCGACAGAGCCAGGCGGGTGACGCGTCGGGCGGCGCCCGCTGGCACGCCCAGGGCGGCGGCCTTGGCCTCGTCCACGCCCAGATCGAGGTCGGTGCGGGCCAGGCGCAGGGGGTTGTCCACGTCGCGCGTGCCAGGGGTGTCCTTGATGATCCGCTCGGCGCGATCAGCCAGCGCCTTGAGGACCTGCAGGTTCTGGCCGCGGATGCGGACCTGCACCGGGGCGTCGACAGGGGGGCCGTTCGTGAAGGTGCTCAGGCTGATCTTGGCGCCAGGGTAGTCGGCGAGATCGGCGCGGATCTGGTCCAGCAGTTTCTCGCTTTCGCCGGGCTCCCACTTCTCAAGCGCGGTGAAGACCTCGGCATAGTTGGCTCGGGCCGCGCTCTGGCCTTCGTTGTAATAGATGCGGGGGTTGTCGCGGCCGAGGTTGGCGGCGGTCCAAAGGATCTTGGGCTCCTTGGCCAGCCTTTGCTCGACGAAGCGCAGGGCCTTGTCGGTCCGCTCCATGGAGGTGCCCTCGGGCGTCTCGATGTGAACGAGGAACTGCGGGGTTTCGGCTGGAGGGAACAGGCTGGAGCCGATGACCCCCATGATCGGCACGGCGGTGAGGCAGATGGCGCCCAGGATCGCCGAGGCCAGCCACGGACGGCTGAGCGCCCGATGCAGGATCGGCGTGTAGAAGCGGTGGATGCCGCCGTTGACGGCCCGCAGGATGCGGTTGCCCTCCGGGTTCTCGTGCCGCGACAGCATGCGACTGGCCAGGAAGGGGATGATGGTCAGGGACACGATCAGCGAGGCGCCCACGGTGCAGAGCACCGTCACCGGCAGCGACTTGATGAACTGACCCGCGCCGCCGGGCAGGGCCAGCAGCGGCAGAAAGGCCAGCATCAAGGTAGCCGTGCAACCGATCACCGCCAGGGAGATCTGGCCCGTGGCCTTGATGGCCGCGGTGGTGCGGTCTTCGCCCTCGCGCAGGTGGCGGGCGATGTTCTCGGTGACGACGATGGAGTCGTCCACCAGCAGGCCAAGCGACAGCACGAAGCCCGCGATGGACAGCTGGTTGATGGTGAAGCCGAACGCCTGAAGCAGCGCCAGGCCGATCAGCAGGGACAGCGGGATCGACACCATCACCACGCCGCTGGCGCGGATGCCGAGCGGGAGCAGAGTGACCAGCACCAGGGCCAGCGCCAGACCGAAGTCGCGGAACAGCGTGCCCAGGCGGTGCTTGATATTGTCGGACTGCTGGAAGCCGCGCTCCAGTTTCACGCCAGCGGGCAGGGTGCGCTCGAATTCGTCGAGGGCGGCGTTGACGTTGTCGGTCACCTTGGTGACGTCCACCCCGTCCTTGGGCATGGCGGTGACGAAAACGGCGCGCTTGCCGTCGAAGCGGACGAGATGGTTGGCTTCTTCCTGGGCCCACGTGACGTCGGCGACGTCCTGGACGCGGACGACCTGGCCGTCAATCTCGCGCACGGGAGTGTTCTTGACGGTCTCCAGCGAGCGGAAGGCGCCGCCCGACTTGACGTTGAAACGGCGGTCGCCCGCGTGGACGGCCCCGATGGGCGTGTCGGCCCCGGCGGCGCGCAGGGCGTCGGCCACGGCGCTGGCGGGCAGGCGCAGTTCGGACAGGCGGCCGGCGTTCAGGCTCACGCGAACTTCGGACGCCGGGGCGCCCCAGTACTCGCCCTTGCGCACGCCGGGCACCCGCTCGAGCCGCTCGCGCAAACGGTCGGCCAGCTTCTCCAGCCGGCGCATGGGCAGGACGTCGGAGACGAGCGCGGTCTGGACGAAGGCCACCTCGATGGTCCGGATGCGGCGGACCTCCAGATTGACGATGCCGGCCGGCAGGCGCGGGCGGATGGCGTTTATCTCGCGCGTGACCTCGTCGTACTTGCGCTCTGGATCGACGCCCCAGTCGAACTCCAACTGCACGGTGGCGGCGCCGTCCACGCTGGTGGAGGCGACGTCGCTGACATCATCCAGGCCGGCGAGGACGTCCTCGATCGGCTTGGCGACCAGTTGCTCCATCTCCGCCGGCTCGGCGCCAGGCATGACCGCCTGGATGATGAAGATCGGGGTCGGGAATTGCGGATCCTCGGCCCGCGGGGTGGTCATCAGGGCGTTGAAGCCCAGCGCGACCAGCAGACCGAAGGCGACGAGAGTGAACTGCCAGCGACGGACAGCGAAGGCGGCGGGATTGAGGTTCATCAGCGTGCGGCCTTGACCGGCGCTGCGTTGAGGGCCGCCGGGTCGATCACCCGGACCTTGTCGCCGTCGCCGATGAAGCCGGCGCCGGCCGTGGCGATGCGGGCGCCCGCGGGCAGGCCGGCGACAAGGGCGTCATCCCCGTCGAAGCCGCCGAAGCGGACGGGGCGGCGGCGGGCGATGTCGCCCTCGATGACGAAGACGTGGGCGCTGGCGCCCTGAGCCTCGATGATGGCTTCGGCGGGGATGCGGACCATCTGATTGGTAGCCCCGGGCAGAGGCGAGGCGGCGATCTCGGCGGTGGCGATCTGGCCGCTGCGCAGGCCGGGGGCGGCGGCGAGTTCGATCTCGACCTCCACCGCGCCGGTGCGGGCGCCCGACTGCTGGCCGATGCGGGTGATGCGGCCGGTCAGGAGGCCTCCCCCTTCGGCGAGCTTGACCTGGGCCGGGGCGCCGGCGCGCAGGCGGGCGACTTCGCGGTCCGGGATAGGGACGCGCAGGACCAGTGGGCTGTTGAGATCGGCGACGCGCAGGACGGCCTGGCCGGGGGCGACGACTTCGCCCGCCTGGGCCAGACGCTCCAGCACCACGCCGCTGACGGGCGAGGTCAGGCTGGCCCAGCGGCGGTCGAAGGCGGCGGCGGACAGGCTGGCCTGGGCGACCTTCAGGGCGCTGGCGCGATCGTCCATGCGCTGCTTGGAGACATAGCCCTTTTCGAACAAGGCGCGGTCGCGCTCCAGATCGCGGCGGGCGCGTTCAACATCGGCGGAGGCGCGGGCCTGGCCGGCGTCGACGCCCGAGGAATCGATACTGGCCAGGGCCTGGCCGGTGCGGACGGGATCGCCGGCCTCCACGTTCATGGCGGTCATCACCCCGCCGATGCGGAAGGACAGGGTCATTTCCCGGCGCCGCTCGATGCGGCCGGTGGCGACGACGGCGGCCTGCTGCGAGCCGGCGGGGGCGGTTATGGCCTGAACAGCGGGGGGAGGGGTGGTCTCCGCCGGCTTCTCGTCGCCGCAGGCGGCGAGGCCAAGCGCCGCGAGCGCCAGAAGCGCGGTGAGCGGAAGGGTCCGCATGATCTATTCCCCCGATAGCCGATCAGTGATAGGTCATCCATGCGCGATCCAACCTAACACTGTCAAGATTTCGTCGAACGGGGAAACATTAAATCTGTGAAAGCGCCGGCGAAGCGATCTCCCAGGAAAGCCAAGGGACAGGGCGGCGAGCGCCGTGAGGAAATCCTGGCCGCGGCCCTGCGCCTGATCGGCGAGCATGGACTGCACGGCCTTTCAACGCGCCAGATCGCCGACGCCGTGGGTGTCTCCCAGCCCAGCCTCTACGAGTATTTCGCCAGCCGGGACGAGATCGTCGATGAGCTGCACGATCGCGCTTTCCTGCTGCTGGTTCAGCGGCTTGAGGGCTTTGTTCCTGTGGCGACGACGCCGCGCGAACAACTGGCCGAGTACCTGCGGGTCTATGTGGATTTCGGGCTGCAGAACCCGGACGCCTATCGTGTGGCCTTCATGATCGAGGGCGCGGCTAGGCCGAAACCCTTGGCCGATCCGGCCGCCAAGCCGGCGATGCAGGCCTTCGACCGCCTTCGCCAGGGAGTCGCTGATCTGCACGCCGACGGCCTGACCATCGGCGATGATCCCGTCGCCCTGGCCCAGAGCCTGTGGGCGGGCTTGCACGGGCTGGTGTCGCTGTTGATCGCTCGTCCAGGATTTCCCTGGGTGGAGAGAGACACGCTGATCGAAGGTCATCTGGCGATGCTGACCCGCGGGGTGTTGCGAGGCGGCTAGGTCGCCGCCGCGTAGGCCGCCCAGAGCCACTCCACCAGCTCGGCGTCGATCTCCGCAGCGTTCGTCAGGCGGGCGCGGTGGGTGACCATGCTGTTCCAGGAGCCGGCGGCGGCGAACCGGTCGGTGGGGGTGACGCCCTTTCGCTTGATCCCGATGTCGAGGCGGCTCGCGACGGGCTGGACGATGGCGAACTTTCGCGAGCCCCGGACCAGACTGACATAGGTATCGGTCGGCGCCAGATCGACGTCGTCGCCAAGGGCGCGGGCGCGCTCGACCAGGCCGTCGAACAGCGGGCGCAGGGCCGAACGGCTTCCGGCGAACAGTTTGTCGATGCGGTCTTCGACGGCGCCGCGGGGCTCGGCGTCCGCCTTGAGCAAGGCGAAGATCGCCATGGCGTGGCCGCGGCCCAGGTCGAACTCATCCTTGAGCCAGGCCAGGACGTCGCCGGCCTTCACGCCAGGGCCGACCAGAGACTTCTTGGCGGCCAGCGCCTTCAGTTCAGCGGGTGTTTTGCCGGTCTTGGCCTGGACGGCGTCGAGATAGGCCTGGAAGGACATCGCTTGCTCCCCTTGCGGTCACTGGTGCAAGGACGCGCGCGGTCGCCGCGATCCGACAGCCGCGCTCAAGCTTTGCCGGAAAATTTCGCCAGCCAGATCGTATGGCCGCCGCAATCGGGGTCCTCGACCACATGGCGCAGCACCTGGAAGCCGTGGCCTTCTAGGAGGTCTCGGTACTCGGATGGATCGAGGCTGGAATGATACAGCGGCTCGCCGCGATACTCGCCGATCACCTCGGCGGCGGCCGGGCCGCTGGTGAACATCAGGGCGGCGCCGGGAGCGGCGTGAGCCTGGAAGACCGCGAACATGGCGCGCTGATCGTCAGGCCGCAGGTGGAAGAAGCTGTCCCAGGCGATGATCCCTTCGAACCGCCCGCCCAGGTCCAGCTTTCGCATGTCGCCGATCCGCCAGTCGCTGTCAGGAAAGCGGTCGCGGCAAAGGGCGATAAGGCTGGCGGAGGAATCGACGCCCGTGAGAGCATGACCGCTCTCGATCATATATCTGGCGATCGGCTCGCCTGACCCGCACCCAAGATCGAGGATGGCGCCGCCGGTGGGCATGGCTGACCGGAAACGGTCCAGCCAGGCGCGCTCGGCCAGGCTCTTGCCGCGATCGGCGTCATAGCGCGCGGCGTTGCGTTCGTAGAGGTCGCTGATCTGGTCGGCGGGCGCGGACATCCCGCATCATCGCGGATGCTCGGGCCATGCGGCAAGGCCGGTCAGCCGCCTTGCGACAGCGTCATGATCTTGGCCGCCCAGTCGATGGTGGCGTGGCACTCGCAGGCGGTGCGCTCCAGGCCGGGGTGATCCAGCAAGCGGACCTTGCCCCGGCTGTAGGCGATCAGGCCGCGCTCCTGCAAGGCGCCGGCCGTGGCGGTGATGGTGGTGCGCTGCACGCCGAGCATGATCGACAGGTGCTCCTGGGTCAGGGGCAGTACGTCGCGGCCGAGACGGCTTTCCGTCATCAGCAGCCAGCGGCACATGCGCTGTTCAAGCGTGTGCAGCGCCATGCAGGCGGTGGACTGGGCGCTCTGAATCAGGGTGGCCTGGGAATAGCGGGCGACAGCCTCGACCAGGGTGGGACTTTCGCGGACGATCTTGCTGACGCTGGATAGGGGCGCAGTGTAGGCCTCGCCGCCGATCTGGACGATGACCCGCTCGAACGAGATGGGCGAGCCGAGCGCGTGCAGCAGTCCATAGCCGCTTTCACAACCGATGGTGCGGCTCTCCACCTGCCGCCCGTCCTTCATCACGGTGATCACCGACAGGATGGAGTCGATCGGCAAGACCATACGATCCAGCGGCGAGTGCTCCTCCGCGATCTGACCGTCACGCTCCAGATGAACGATACGCAGCAGGGGGGTGAGCTTGGCCGCATCTTCCGGATGGAGGGCGGCGAGGAACTGGTTTGACGGCATGGTCGCGCCTTTCGAGCCCCATCTACTGGTGACGCCCTTTGACAACGCCGGCCAAGCTAGACGGTTCAGATCGCTCTCGGCGTTTCGAAAGGGGGGTGTCGGAATCCGCCTCGTCCACCCGTCCTTGGATCGAGGCGGCGCCGGTCGCGCCTATGGAGAGACGATGATGATCACGGTGAGCGCATTCAAATGGGTCCCGGACTTCGCCCAGGGACTGGTGCGGGACCTGCGCGTGCGATGGGCGCTGGAAGAGGCGGGCTGGCCCTATGAGGTGCTGCTGATCGAAAGCGCGGACCAGGGGACGGACAGCTATCGGGCGCTGCAGCCGTTCGGCCAGGTGCCGGCCTACCGGGAAAACGGCTTCGTCATGTTCGAGTCCGCGGCGATCGTTCTGCACATCGCCGAACGGTCGGACGCCCTCATGCCGGGCGACGCGGCCGCTCAGGCCCTGACCAAGACCTGGCTGTTCGCGGCCATCAACACCATGGAGCCGGCCTTCGACGGCCTGGCGGATCTGGACCTTTTCCATGCGGGCGAGGATTGGGTCGCGCAGCGGCGGCCGGCGGCCGAGGCCCATGTGAAGACACGCTTGGCGGAGCTGGCGGCGGTCTTGGCCGGCAAGGACTATCTTGTCGGCGGGCGCTTCACCGCCGCGGACCTGTTGATGGCGACGGTTCTGCGCAATCTGCGCCATACGACCCTGGTGGCGGACGAACCCGTGCTGGACGCCTATCTCAAACGTTGCCAGGCGCGGCCGGCTTTCAGAAAGGCTCTGGCTGACCAGTTGGCGACGTTCGAGCAGAACGCCCCGGCGGCCTAGGGCTTCTCAAAGGCCAGGGTGCGGGCGAAGAAGGGCAGGGCGCGGGTGGCGACGCGGCCATTTTGCGTCCAGTGCGTCTCGCCCCACCAGCCGCGATACTCTTCGGCCTCGTTGGCGATCCCGTATTCCTCCAGCAGGTGAGAGAAGGCGCGGTTGGACACCACGTGGTCGGTGGTGCCGTCGAAGCGGCCCCACTCCAATTGCAGACCGCGCAGGGCTTTCAGGTTGTCGGCATGGGCGGGCAGCAGACGGTCGAGCAGGAAGGCGTTCTGGAGCTTGGCGGTCAGGGCCGAGTCCACGATCAGCTGACCATTCTCGCGCCGGGCCGGCATGTCGACGAACAGCGGGCCATTGGCCGGGTTGGGCAGGAAGGCCTGGTACATGGCCGTGAAAATCTGGGAGAAGCCGTCCCCGTCGAGATCGGACAGGGCCTTGGCGGCGGCCATCTTTTCCAGGTTCGGCCGCGAGTGCATGGTCTGGATGCCGACGCCCGTGCCGATGGGGTGCAGGGCGAAGACCGAGCCGAACACGCCGGGCTTCAGCATCGCGGTGCGGATCGCGCCATAGCCGCCCATGCGATCGCCCAGCAGGCCGCGCGATGCGGAGGTCGGCAGGGTGCGGAAGCGGCCATCCACTGCGGTGGGCAGGTCCTCGGCCAGGAAGTCGCTCCAGTTCCCGGTGACCGGCGAGTTGGCGTAGAACGAGGTCCCGAGCGGCGTCGAGAAGTCGGCCGAAACCACAATGACCGGCGGGATGGTCCCGGCCTTGATCGCCGCGTCTAGCACCGTCCGGCCGCCATTGGCGTCGAACAGGCTACGGTTGGTCTCGAACAGGTTCGACAGGTAGTAGATCACCGGATAGCGGCGGGCCGAACCGTCGTAGCCATCGGGCAGATAGGCGGTGACCTTCCGCACCGGCGAGACGCCTATGCGGTTGCCTTCGAAGCGGCTGGAGCGGAGCTCGAAATCCTGTAGCCGGCTCTGGGCCGCCGCGGCGATGGGCGCCGCGAGCAGGGCCAGGACGACGGACGCTACGCCAAGCACACTCGTCGCCATGCCGCTGTCTCCGCAGGCTGCAATCGAAGGTTCAAGCCAAGCTTGCCGCCTCACCATGGCGGGAAGTTGGCGCGGCCGCTAGGGCAGTCGCCGTTCAAAATCCGCTAGATCGGCTACGAACCATACCGAACGGCCCCGATTAGATTCGTAGACGAAGTCGCGCAGGGCGTTGCTGTCGGCGATCTGGGCCGAGATATCGCCGACGATGGCCAGATGCAGGCGGTAGTTGACGAACTTCTGGATCACCATGCCGGCCAGGCGGGTGCTGAGCCGCAGGAAGTCCGGGCCCAGACGCGAGATTGGGATCGCGATCCAGTCCGCCTCCTGCGACCAGGCCGCGCTCATGAACTCGTTGGCGTCGGACTCGGCGGTCAGAGGCCGGCCCTCAGCCGCGCAGACCAGCACGCGGGTCTCGCCGAACATCTGCAGTTGATCGGTCATATCTGCCAGATACCGGAGTTCGGGATCGCCGCGCCAGCCTTCGCCGCAAGCACGCCCCATTCGGAGAAAATCATTCGCGCAAGGCGGCGTGGTTTGATAGCTCGTCCCGCAAAACAAGAATTACGGAGGAGCCCCATGCGCAACATCCATCATTTCGTGAACGGTCAGGCCTTCGAGGGCGCCTCGGGCCGCTTCGGCGACGTGTTCAATCCCAACACCGGCGAAATTCAGGCCCGCGTGCAGCTGGCCACGGTCGCCGAGATGGACCTGGCCGTCCAGGCGGCCGTCACCGCCCAGCGGACCTGGGGCGCGGTGAACCCGCAGCGCCGGGCGCGCGTGATGTTCGAGTTCAAGCGCCTGGTCGAAAGCCGCATGGGCGAGCTGGCCGGACTGCTGTCCAGCGAGCATGGCAAGGTCATCGCCGACTCCAAGGGCGACATCCAGCGCGGCCTGGAGGTGATCGAGTTCGCCTGCGGCATCCCCCACGTGCTGAAGGGCGAATACACCGAGGGCGCCGGTCCGGGCATCGACGTCTATTCCATGCGCCAGCCCCTGGGCGTGGCGGCGGGCATCACGCCGTTTAACTTCCCCGCCATGATCCCGATGTGGATGTTCGGCGTGGCCATCGCGGTGGGCAACACCTTCATCCTCAAGCCATCGGAGAAGGATCCATCGGTCCCGGTCCGCCTGGGCGAGCTGATGATGCAGGCGGGCGCCGAACTGGGCCTGGACATGAAGGGCGTGCTGAACGTCGTGCATGGCGACAAGGCCGCCGTGGACGCCATCTTGCAGCACCCGGACATCAAGGCCGTCAGCTTTGTCGGCTCGTCCGACATCGCCCACTACGTCTATTCCCAGGGCACGGCGAACGGCAAACGCGTCCAGGCCATGGGCGGCGCCAAGAACCACGGCATCATCATGCCCGACGCCGACATGGACCAGACGGTGAAGGACCTGCTGGGCGCGGCCTATGGCTCGGCGGGCGAGCGCTGCATGGCCCTGCCGGTGGTCGTGCCGGTAGGCAAGGCGACGGCGGACGAGCTGCGTGAGCGGATCGTGGCCGGGATCGAAACCCTGAAGGTCGGGGTCAGCACCGACGGCGAGGCGCACTATGGTCCGGTGGTGTCCAGCGCGCACCGCGCCAAGGTGGCCGACTACATCCGCCTGGGCGCCGAGGAAGGCGCCGAGCTGGTGGTCGATGGCCGCGACTTCAGCCTGCAAGGCTATGAGAAGGGCTTCTTCATCGGCCCGACGCTGTTCGACCACGTCAAGCCGGCCATGAAGACCTACCAGGAGGAGATCTTCGGCCCCGTGCTGCAGATCGTCCGCGCCGAAACCTTCGAGGAGGCGGTGCGCCTGCCGTCAGAGCACCAGTACGGCAACGGCGTGGCCATCTTCACCCGCAACGGCCGGGCGGCGCGCGAATTCGCGGCGCGGGTCAATGTCGGGATGGTGGGCATCAACGTGCCGATCCCGGTGCCGGTGGCCTATCACACCTTCGGCGGCTGGAAGCGGAGCGCCTTTGGCGACACCAACCAGCACGGCATGGAGGGCGTGAAGTTCTACACCAAGGTCAAGACCGTGACCGCGCGCTGGCCGGAAGGCGAGAGCGAGGACTCCGCGTTCGTGATCCCGACCATGCGGTAAAACGACCGGTGTTCGTCGCCCCGCGGCGAGCGCTCGGCTTTTACGGCCTTGTCTTGATCGCCGCTTAGGCTTCCTTGTCGGCCCTTGGTTCGAGTGGGGCTTCCTATGGATTTTGGCATCGCCGGCAAAACGGCGCTCGTTCTCGGCGGCAGCGCCGGTCTGGGCCGCGCCATCGCCCATGCGCTGGCGGCGGAAGGCGTTCACGTGGCCGTCGCCGGGCGCAACACCCAGGCGGTCGAGGAGACCTGCTGCTGCGCGTGGGACAAGGGTGTGCGCTGCCTGCCCCTGACCTGGGACCTTTCCGATCCGAGCCAGATCGAGCCGAACATCGCCAGGGTTGAGGCGGAGCTCGGTCCGATCAGCATCCTGATCAACAATACGGGCGGGCCGCCGCCGACCACGGCCCAGGGACAGGACCCGGCCCTGTGGACCGCGCAATTCCAGGCGATGGTCCTGTCGGTGATCACCATCACGGATCGGGTCCTGCCGGGGATGAAAGCCGCCGGCTGGGGCCGGATCATCACCAGCACGTCGTCGGGCATCGAGGCGCCGATCCCAGGCCTGGCCATCTCCAACGCCCTGCGAGCGTCGCTGGTGGGCTGGTCCAAGACCCTGTCGCGGGAGGTGGCCCCCGACGGCATCACCTGCAACATCATCGTGCCGGGGCGGATCGGCACCGACCGCATCCGCTTTCTGGACGGCAAGCGCGCCGAAGCGTCGGGCCGGACGCAAGAGGATGTCACCGCCGAGGCGACACGGGCCATCCCCATGGGCCGTATGGGCGATCCGGAAGAGTACGGCGCGGTCGCCGCTTTCCTGGCCAGCCGCCAGGCCGCCTATGTCACCGGTTCGGTGGTTCGGGTCGACGGTGGTCTGATCCCCAGCATCTGAAGCGCTCAGAGCCCCTCAAAAAATTCGCCCATTAGTCAAATCCTTGCGGCATTGATTAAACATTGAGGCGCACGCTTCCTCCTGATCCGGAGGAGCCGGAAGTGTCGAAGAGCCAGGACTACGGCGCGGTCGCCATCACCCGCGCCAAGGAGCTGCCGACCCGCCTCGCGCTGGCGATATTCCTGGCGGGGGTAGGCACGATGTTGTCCGGTCCGCTGTGGCCGGCGGTCTGGTACGGCTGTGTCTGCCTCGCCCAGGCGGTGGACTGGTTCGCCTTCAAGCCCATCCGACAGAACCCTGAGCGCGAGCCGACGCAATTTCAGATCTGGGCTTGCCTGCTGTCGGCCATGCTCAACACGGCGGTCTATTCGGGCATCGCCGTCTACCTGTGGTTCGCGGGCGGCGAGGCGGGCAAGCTGTTCGCCATTCTTCAGCCGGCCGGCGGCCTGTTGCACATCGCCCTGCACATGCATTCGGCTTGGCGGTTGTTCCTGGGCGCGGCCATTCCGCATCTGGCTTATCTGCTGGGCCTGCCCCTGGTCAGCGGGCTGATCACGCCCGAGGCCGACATGGGCCAGATGGCGGCCGTGACGGTCGCCGGCGCGCTCTACAGCACGCACCTGTTCATCGCCGTACGACGCACGGTGGCCACCAACGCCGCCTTGCGACGGGCTCTGGATCTGGCCGACGCGGAGCGGCTGCGGGCCGAACAGGCCAGCGCCGCCAAGTCCACGTTCCTGGCGACCATCAGCCACGAAATCCGAACGCCGATGAACGCCGTGGTCGCCGCCGCGACCCTGTTGAAGGGCGCGCGCCTGGACAAGACCCAGGCTGAGCATGTCCAGATGCTGTCCCATTCCAGCGAGGTCCTGCTGGGTCTGCTGAACGACGTTCTGGACCTGTCGAAGATCGAGTCCGGCAAGCTGGTTCTGGAGGAGGTCGCCATCGACCTGCCGGCCAAGCTGGACGCCAGCCTGAACCTTTGGCGTGGACGGGCGGAGGCCAACGGCGTGACGATGACCGCCGACATCTCAGATGTGCCCGCGCGCATCGTCACCGACCCACTGCGCTTCCAGCAAATCCTGTCCAACCTGCTGTCCAACGCGGTGAAGTTCACGGACTCGGGCTCCATCGAACTGCATGCGGGGCGGCAGGAGTGGCCGGCGCGGCTGTGGGTAGAGGTTCGGGACACGGGCGTCGGCGTCACGCCCGAGGTCGCCGCCCGCATCTTCGACCGCTTCGAACAGGCCAACCCGGGCGTCAGCCGCAGCCATGGCGGAACCGGCCTGGGCCTCAGCATCAGCCGTAACCTGGCCGAAGCCATGGGCGGGTCCTTGACCGTGCGTAGCGAACCGGGCGTCGGCTCGGTCTTCCGTCTGGAGTTGCCGCTGGTCTGCAGCGAGGAGGGCGCGCTGGAAGATGGCCAGGACGAGGCCGCCGACACCGCCACCCTGAGGCAGATCGACGTGCTTCTGGCCGAGGATCATGCGGTGAACCAGAAGATCATCCGTCTCTATCTGGAGCCGCTGGGCTGCCGGGTGACGGTGGCGGAGAACGGCGAGGAGGCGGTCGAGCTAGCTGCCGCCCAGGCCTTCGACGTGATCCTCATGGACATGCAAATGCCCGTCATGGACGGCATCGAGGCGACCAGCCGCATTCGCGCCAATGGCGGCCCAAACGCGGCCACTCCAATCCTGGCCCTCACCGCCAACGCCCTGCTGGAGCATCGCCAGCAGTGGCTGCGCGTCGGGGTCGAGACCTTCCTCACCAAGCCCCTCGACGCCCGCGGGCTGATCGAGGCGGTGGCTTCGGCGGTCGGCGGCGGCGCGCGCCGAGCGGCCTAGAAGGCCGGGACGACCGCGCCGTTGTAGGTCTTCTCGATAAAGGCCTTCACTTCCGGACCCGTCAGGGCCTTGGCCAGCTTCTGGACGCGCGGGTCATTCTGGTTGTCCTCGCGGGCCACCAGGAAGTTCACATAGGGGCTCTGCTTGTCCTCGATCGCCAGGGCGTCGCGGGTCGGATTGAGGCCGGCGTCGAACACGTAGTTGGTGTTGATCAGGGCAAGATCGACCTCGCCCAGCACGCGGGGCAGGGTGGCGGCCTCCAACTCGCGGATCTTCAGGTTCTTCGGATTGGTCGCCACGTCCTTGAGAGTGGACAGCGCATTGGTCGGATCCTTCAGGGTGATCAGACCCGCCTTCTGCAGCAGGAGCAGGGCGCGGCCGTTGCTGCTGGCCTCATTGGGGATCGCGACCGCGGCGCCGTCGGGCAGTTCGGCCAGGGACTTGTACTTGCGCGAATAGGCGCCGAGCGGTTCGATATGGACGCCGACGACCGTGACCAGATGGGTGTTGCGGGCCTTGTTGAACTCTTCGAAGTACGGCTTGGTCTGGAAGTAGTTCACGTCCAGCTGCTTTTGCTCGACCTGCATGTTGGGCTGCACGTAGTCGTTGAAGACCTTCACCTGCAGCTTCACGCCTTCCTTCTCAAGGATGGGGCGAACCACTTCGAGGATTTCAGCGTGCGGGATCGCCGTGGCGCCGACGGTCAGGGTGTCGGCCGCGCTCTGCGGCGGCTGGCGGTTGCAGGCGGCCAGCAGCAGGGTCGAGGCGGCGGCGATCAGAAGGGCGCGGCGAGCGATCATCGGAAGGTCCTTGGAATTAGCGGCGGCTGACGCGGACGACGAGGCGGTCGCCCACCATCTGTAGAACTTGCACGAGCACCAGCAGCAGAACGACCGTGACGATCATCACGTCCGTCTGGAAGCGCTGGTAGCCAAAACGAATGGCCAGGTCGCCCAGGCCGCCGGCGCCCACCACCCCGGCCATGGCGGTGTAGGACACCAGGGCGATGGCGGTGACCGTGATCCCGGCGATCAGGCCCGGCAGAGCTTCGGGCAGAAGGGCGCCGAAGACGATCTGGCGCGGTGTGGCGCCCATGGCCTGGCTGGCCTCGATCACGCCGCGATCGACCTCGCGCAGGGCGGTCTCCACCAGGCGGGCGAAGAACGGCGCGGCGCCGACAACCAGCGGCGGGATGGCGCCCGCAACGCCCAGTGAGGTGCCGACCAGCAGCACGGTCAGCGGGATCATGATGATCAACAGGATGATGAAGGGCACGGCCCGCAGGACGTTGACGATCACCGACAGCACGGCGTTGACCGCCTTCTGCTCCAGCAACTGACGCGGGCCGGTCAGGAACAGCAGCACGCCCAGCGGCAGGCCGATGGCCACGGTCAGGGCCAGCGAGCCGCCCAGCATGGCCAGGGTGTCCAGGGTCGCCTGGCCGATGTCTGCCCAGTCGATATTGGCGAAGAAGCTATCCATCAGCGTGCGGCCTCCACCTGAACGCCGGCGGCTTCGAGCCGGCGGCGGGCCTCGGCGACATCGCCCCCGATCAGGGCGACCGTCAGCTGGCCATAGGGTTCGTCCCGGATGCGGTCGATGCGTCCGGACAGGATCGAATAGTCGACGCCCGTCTCGCGGGCGATGCGGCCCAGGATTGGCTCATAGGTCGATGCGCCGCGGAAGGTCAGGCGCAGGGCCGAGCCATCGACCGGCGCGTCGGTCGCATCGTGGCCATTGTCGGCCAACATGCGGCGGGTCACCGCGCTCTTGGGATGCAGGAAGACCTCGGCCACCTCGCCGGTCTCCACGGCCAGGCCACGCTCAAGAACCGCCACGCGATGGCAGATGCGGCGGATGACCTCCATCTCGTGGGTGATCAGCACGATGGTCAGGCCCAGCTCGCGATTGATGTCGGCGAGCAGGGTCAGAATTTGTTCGGTGGTCTCGGGATCGAGGGCGCTAGTGGCCTCGTCGCAAAGCAGGACGGCGGGGTCGGTGGCCAGGGCGCGGGCGATGCCGACGCGCTGCTTCTGGCCGCCGGACAGCTGGGCCGGATACTTGGCGGCGTGGTCGGACAGGCCGACGCGAGCCAGAAGTTCGGCGACGCGCTTGTCGATCTGAGCCTTGGGCGTTCCGGCCAGCTTCAGCGGGAAGGCGACGTTCTGAGCGACGGTCTTGGACGACAGCAGGTTGAAGTGCTGGAAGATCATGCCGATCCGCCGGCGCATGGCGCGCAACTCGGCGGGGGCCATGGCGCCCACATCGGCGCCGTCCACGACCACACGGCCGCTGGTCGGCTTCTCGAGCCCGTTGATCAGGCGGATCAGCGTGGACTTGCCGGCGCCCGACTGGCCGATGACGCCAAAAATCTCGCCCCGTTCAACGCGCAGACTCACCCCGCCGAGCGCCGGAGCGTGGGCCTTGGGATAGATTTTGCGGACCTGGTCGAATTCGATCACGGAGCGATGCTGTCCTTGCGGGAGGGGCGGTTCATTAGCCCAAGATGCGGT
This sequence comes from Caulobacter sp. NIBR2454, assembly GCF_027474405.1. GTDB lineage: Bacteria > Pseudomonadota > Alphaproteobacteria > Caulobacterales > Caulobacteraceae > Caulobacter. Next base: position 2,468,433 of record NZ_CP114871.1, on the reverse strand, counting down.
CGGGAGGCGCTAAAAATCGATCCTCCGGCCATTAGAAACTCTGCAAGCCCAGGCGGGCTTCAGGTGAAGCTGGGCTTCACAATAGTTCCATCAAACCGTCGATACCCCGTCACCGCACCGCCCTAGAGGTCCGCCCCGACACGAAGGCAGTTCGCCTTCAATGAGTTGGGGATCACTCAAATGTCTAAGCATTGCATGGCGCGCCGCCTGGGCGTGGCCGCCCTTCTGTTCAGCAGCGCCCTGGTTTCGCCGGCCTTCGCCGCAGATGCCGCCGGCGACGCCGACGCGGCGTCCACCATCGACGAAATCATCGTCACGGCTCGCGCTGGTTCCGAAGCCCGCACCCGTCTGGACACCAGCTATGCAGTGACCACGGTCAACGAAGAAACCCTGCGCATGCGCGCGCCGATGAGCGTCGCCGACGCCCTGAAGTCGGTGCCCGGTTTCTGGGTCGAGGCGTCCGGCGGCGAGGCCAGCGCCAACATCCGCGCCCGCGGCATTCCGCAGGAAGGCTTCGCGGCCGTCGCGCTGTATGAAGACGGCCTGCCGATCCAACACGACGCGGGTCTCGGCTGGATGAACGCCGACCAGTCCTTCCGTCTGGACGAGACGATCCAGCGCTTCGAAGTGGTGCGCGGCGGACCGTCGTCGATCTTCGCTTCCTACGCTCCGGGCGGCACCGTGAATTTCATCAGCCGCAAGGGCGGCGATGTGATGGAAGGCGTGGTGAAGGCCACGGTCGGCGACTACGGCATGGCCCGCGTCGAAGGCTGGGTCGGCGGCCCGATCGGCGAATGGCGCTTCGGCGTCGGCGGCTTCTACCGTGAGTCCGACGGCATCCGCGATCCGGGCTACACCGCCGACAAGGGCGGCCAGATCCGTGTCTCGCTGGGCCGTGAATTCGAGCGCGGCAGCATCCACTTCAACATCAAGCACCTGGACGACAACGCCATCTTCTACACTGGCGTGCCGATCAAGTTCGATGCGAACGGCAAGCCCAGCGAAACCCCGGGCTTTGACGCCCTGACCGGCACCTGGATCGGTCCGGACACGGCTAACGTCCGCCCCATGGGCCGCAACGGCCAGCCCTTCGATCTGGACGTCAAGGACGGCACCGACGCCAAGCTGACGGCCTATACGGGTGAGCTGAACTACGAGATCGCGGAAGGCTGGAACTTCCGCAACGCCATGCGCTACCGAACGTCGGACATCGCCCGTCAGGGCCTGTTCCCGAACACGCCGCTGCTGGGCTCGGCCCGTCTGAGCGCCGTGCGCTCGTCGATCCTGGCCGCCGTCCCCGGCGCGACGGACGTGCAACTGCGCTACACCTCGGCGCCGACGGAGATTTTCAACGTCGCCAACCAGAACGGCAACGGCCTGGTCAGCGACGGCTCGATCCGCCAGGTCGCCGTGACCCTGGACGAGTTCGTCAACGACGCCCGCCTGAGCCACAAGTTCGACTTCGGCAGCCAGAGCCACGACGTCTCGATCGGCTTCTACTTCGCCAAGGGTGAAGAGAGCTTCGACCGCTATTCCGCGAACGCCCTGCTGGACGTGCGCGAACAGGCCCGTCGCCTGGACATCGTAGCGGTCAACGCGGCCGGCACGGTGCTCTACAAGGCCACCGACAACGGCTTCACCCGCTACGGCGCCGAGTTCGCCGACGGCGAGGGCGAGTCCACCACCTACGCCTTCTACCTGTCCGACGAATGGCAGGTGAACGACAAGCTGCGCATCGACGGCGGCATGCGTTGGGAGAAGGTCAACTTCGTCGCCGACAGCCAGCGCACGGCCACGGTCAACCTGGGCCTGTCGCCGTCGCAGGCCGACGACACCTTCCTGACCGGCTCGGGCGTGTTCGACCACGTCGATCGCAGCTTCGACCACATGGGCTGGACCCTGGGCGCGGACTACCGCGTGGGCGAGCGTCAAGGCGTCTTCGCGCGCTGGACCTCGACCTTCCGCCTGCCGTCGCTGGGCGACTACATCACCAACGCGGCCAACACCTCGCCTTACGTCCAGACGATGGACTTGGCCGAGCTGGGCTACAAGCTGTCGGTTCCGACCCTCGACCTGTACGCCACGGGCTTCTACACGGCCTATGACTCCCTTAGCTTCGGCGGTCTGCAGTTCGTCAATGGCTCCTACGTGAACCAGACGGTCATCACCGACACCGAGACCTTCGGCCTCGAAGTCGAGGGGACCTGGCGTCCGCACCCGATGTTCGACTTGGGCTTCAGCGGCACCTATCAGGACCCGAAGTTCGGCGACTACACCTACTTCGAGACGGTCAACAATCTGCCGACCGAGCGTGACTTCAGCGGCAACCGCCTGGTGCGCGTCCCGAAATTCTCGGGCCGCCTCACCCCGGCCGTGAACCTGATGGACGATCGCCTGCGCGCCGAGCTGGATTTCCAGTATTTCGGCGACCGCTTCAGCGACGCGGCCAACACCCAGGTGCTGCCCAAGTACCACCTGCTGAACGCCACGGTGCGCTTCAACGTGACCGACAAGCTGTCGATCTACGGCTACGGCACCAACCTGACGAACGAGCTGGGCCTGACTGAGGGCAACCCCCGCGCGGGCGCCATCGTCAGCAGCGAGTCCGGTTCGCTCTACGGGATCGGCCGTCCCGAGCTGGGCCGCGCCTTCCGCGCCGCCGTCATGTACCGCTTCTAGGGTCTATCCTCCTCCCCCCAAGAGAGACCCCAGCACTGGGCGGCGGTTCTTAGGGCCGCCGCCCTTTTTCTTATTCGAGGTCCGACATGCGCCTGCTGCTCGCCCTGCTGACGATCCTTCTCGCCACGCCCGCCCTGGCGGCCGACCCAGACCTGATCCTGCGCGGGGAGCTGACCGGCGCCGACCACGAGACCTATCGCAAGACCGCCTTCGACGTGCCGGCGGGCGTGACCCGCGTCACCGTTGAGGTGGCCGCCACCGGCAAGGAGCGCCGCACGGTCGTCGATCTGGGCGTCATGGACGGCGAGCGCTTCCGCGGCTGGAGCGGCGGCACGCGGACCCGGTTCACCCTGTCGGCGGAAGACGCTACGCCGGGCTATCTGCGTGGACCGATCCGCCCTGGTCGCTGGACCCTGCTGATGGGCCTGCCCAATGTGCGCAAGGACAGCCGCGACACCTATGAGGCCAAGGTCTGGTTCGAGCGCGGCGAAAGCGTCGCGGGCTTTTCCGACACGCCGCTGAAGACCGGCCGGGCCTGGTGGCGCGGCGACCTGCACATGCACACAGGACATAGCGACGGGTCATGTCTAGGCGTTGGCGGTCAGCGCACCCCATGCCCACTCTACAAGACGGTTGAGCGCGCCCGCGGCCTCGGCCTCGATTTCGTGTCGATCACCGACCACAACACCACCGCCCACTTCGATTTCATGCGCGAACTGCAGCCGTCGCACCCCGACCTGCTGCTGATGCCGGGGCGGGAGATCACCACCTTCCTGGGCCATGCCAACGTCTTTGGCCCGACCCGCTTCATCGACTTCAAGCTGGCGCCCGGCGACACCACGGTCGGCGCGCTGCTGGATGACGTGGCCACGGCCGGCGGCGTGATCTCCATCAACCATCCCGCCCTGCCGTCGGGCGAGGCGTGCATGGGCTGCGGCTGGGTGGCCAAGGACACCGACTACGCCAAGGTTCAGGCGATCGAGGTGGTCAACGGCGGGACCATGAAACAGGTGGGCGACGCCGAGGGCATGTTCTCGGCCATCGCCTTCTGGGAGACCCAGCTCAACGCCGGCTATCGCCTCACCGCCATCGGCGGCAGCGACAACCACGACGCCGATCAGGTTGACGGCTGGGGCGCCATCGGCCGGCCGGTGACGGTGATCCAGGCGGCCGAACTGTCGACGCCGGCCCTGCTGGATGGCGTGCGTGCTGGCCGGGTGTTCATCGACATGGATGGAGTGAAGGGGCGGACCCTCGACCTGACCGCACGGGCTGGCGAGGCCAGCGCGGCCATGGGCGGCGTCCTGGCCGTCCGGGCGGGAACCAAGGTGCGGTTCGCCGTTCAGAGCGCCGGCGTTGAGGGCGCACGGATCGAGGTGGTTACGGACGGCGTGAAAGCGCCGGGCGAGGCCGCGTTCGAGCGCAACTTCGCCAAGGGCCGCCACTGGGTGCGGGTGAACATCCGCGCCGCCGACGGCCGGCTGCTGCTGATCGGCAACCCGATCTACGTTGAGGCGACCTGACGGCGCCTTCTATCAGAGCATTCCGCCGCGCTGGGCGCTGAGGTCGGTCATGACCTTGCGGGCGGCGTCGGCCGCGGCGGCGTCGCCCTTACGCTGGGCTTCCAGCAGATTGGCTGCGGCCTCCATCTCGCGGACCGGAAGCAGGTGGCTGTCATCGGCCTGCTGGAAGACGCCGAAGTTGAGCGAGGTCAGGATGCCCCGCTCGCGCTCGGCCTCCGCATCGTTGCCGACGCCATAGCCCAGCATGAACTGCTTCAGCTTGGCCTTGATCTCCGGATCGAGGTCCTTGCGCCAGACGATCGGATCCTCGGGCAATTTGGGCGAGGTCCAGATTACCTCGACCTTTTCGAGGACGGCGTCGGCCTTGGGGTCATTGCGGCGCTGCATGCGCTCGACGTCGTTGGTGTTGTAGGTCGCGGCGTCGAGCAGGCCGTTGGCCACGGCCAGCAGGTTGGCCTCATGCTTGGCCGAGCGCAGGTTAGCGAAACAGGTCTGCGGATCGATGTCGCGTGGACCGAACAGATAGGTCAGTGGCGCCAGCGTGCCGGAGGTCGACTTGGCGTCGCCCATGCCGAAGGAATAGCGCTTTCCGCATTCCAGCAGCTTGTCCAACGTGATGCCGGACCCGCGCTGGGTGATGATCAGGGCGCTGTAGCCCTGCTTGCCGCCGGGGTGGGTGGACTTGGCGAAGACTTCGCCACCCGCGCGGCGCACCGCCTCCATGCCCGACTGGTTCGAGAACCAGCCGGCGTCGCTTTGCTTGAAGCGCATGGCCTCGATCAGCGAGGTGTAGTTGCTGGCGTAGAAGGGCTCGATCTTCAGGCCCGTTTCCTTGGCCATGTCGTCGATGAACGGCTGCCACTTGGCGGCCTGGTTCGTCGCGTTCTCGGTGGAGAGGATCGAGAAGCGCAGGACCTTCTGTTCGGAGGGCTCGGTCGGGCTGCAAGCCAGCAGGACAAGGGGCGCGAGGGCGCAGAGCAGCACGCGACGGTTGAACATGAAAACGCCCCTGACGACAAAACTGTGATCGTGAACCTATGCCGTATTTATGTCAGCGATCTTACAAACTTCTCCGCGCTTTCGAGGGGCCGATTGGTGGGTTAAGCAGAACGCCTCAGTTTTGGGGGAGTCCAGAAACATGCGTCACGCCGTCAGCCGTCTAAGCCTCATCGCCGCCCTGTCGCTCGCCGCGCCGGGTCTTGCCCTGGCCGCGCCCACCGCCGCCGACAAGATCGTCGCTAGCGCGCCGTACAAGGCCGCGGTCAGCGCCCTGGACGCTGACCATGACCGCATCGTCGGCGAGATCATCACCTTGGTCGAGATCCCCGCGCCGCCGTTCAAGGAGACAGAGCGCGCCAAGGCGTACATGGCGATGCTCAAGGACGCGGGCCTGACCGACGTGGAGATGGACGAGGAAGGCAACGTCATGGGCGTGCGCAAGGGCACGGCTGGCGGCGCGAAGCTGACCGTCATCGCCGCGCACCTGGACACCGTCTTCCCGGAAGGCACGCCGATCAAGGTCAAGCGCGAGGGGACCAAGCTGTCGGCCCCCGGCATCGGCGACGACACACGCAGCCTGGCCGTGCTGCTCGGCTACATCCGCGCCATGAACAAGGCCGGCGTGAAAACCAAGAACGACATCCTGTTCGTGGGCAATGTGGGTGAAGAAGGCCCCGGCGACCTGCGCGGCGTCCGCTACCTGTTCACCAAGGGCAAGTACAAGGACCGTATCGGCAACTTCATCTCTATGGACGGCACCGATCCGTCGCGGGTGGTGAACGGCGGCGTGGGCTCCAAGCGCTACAAAGTCACCTTCAACGGCCCGGGCGGCCACAGCTATGGCGCGTTCGGCCTGGTGAACCCGATGACCGCCATGAGCCAGGCGGTAGTCGATCTCTACAAGATTCAGCTGCCGGCCAAGCCGCGCGTCACCTATTCGGCCAGCGTCACCGGCGGCGGCACCTCGGTGAACTCCATCCCCAACAGTGTCTGGATGGAGTTCGACATGCGCTCGGAAAGCCCCGAGGAGCTCGCCAAGCTGCACGATCAGTTCCTGAAGATCATTCCGGCCGCGGTCGAGGGCGAGAACGCCGCCCGCTCCACCCGCCAGGGCAAGATCAGCGCCGACATCAAGCCGATCGGCGACCGTCCCGGCGGTTCGACCAGCCCCGACACCGCCCTGGTCAAGAACGCCCAGGACGCCATCCGCGCCCACGGCATGACGCCGGAGCTGCAGTTCTCATCCACCGACGCCAACATGCCCATGAGCCTGGGCATTCCGGGGATCACCATCGGTTAGGGCGGAACCGCCGGCCGGGCCCACGCCCTGGACGAGTGGATCGACGTGGAGAAGACCGCCAGCCTCAAGGGCATGAGCGTCGGCCTGGCCATCCTGCTGGCCGCGGCTAACAACTAAGGCACTGCGGTGACGGGCCTCGCGCCCGTCGCTAGCCATGCCGTCGCGCCGGGCCTAGGGTCGCGGCGAGTCACGGAGTCTTCATATGCGTCTTTCCGCCCTTGCGTTCGCCGCCGCCATCGCCGTTTCCGGAGGCGCGTCGGCGCAGACGGTGGACCCGGCGCGGCTGTCGGAAATCACCAAGGCCTTGTCGTCCGATCCTTTCATGGGTCGGGCGCCGGGCGGGCCGGGCGAGAAGCCGACCATCGATTACCTGATCGCCCAGTTCAAAGCCGCGGGCATGGAGCCGGCGGGCGAGAACGGCGGCTGGACCCAGCGCGTGGCGCTGCTGCACACCTTCGCCCCCAAGGACGCGGCCATGTCTTTCTCCGTCGGCGGGCAGGCCGTGCCGCTGCGCCAGGGCGAGGAGATCAGCGTCCTGTCCCTGCGTCCCGTCGACAAGGTGGCCATCGCCAAGGCGTCGCTGGTCTTTGTCGGCTATGGCGTCTCGGCCCCCGAGCGCGGCTGGGACGACTATAAAGGCGTCGACCTGAAGGGGAAGGTCGCGGTCTTCCTGATCAACGACCCGGACTTCGAGGCCAAGGCTGGCGAGGACCCGGTCGGCAAGTTCGGCGGCCAGGCGGCCACCTACTACGCCCGCTGGACCTACAAGCACGAGGAGGCCGCCCGTCGCGGGGCCATCGCCTCGATCATCATTCATGAGACGCCGGGCGCCGGTTATGGCTGGACCACGGCGGCGGCCAGCAATGGCGAAGGCTTCGACGTCGTCCGCACCGACCCGGCTAAGGACAAGGTGCTGGTCCAGGCTTGGCTGAGCCGCGAGACGGGCGCCGATCTGCTGAAGCGTTCGGGCCAGGACCTGGAGGCGCTGAAGGTCGCCGCGCGCCGCAAGGATTTCCGACCCGTCGAACTGAAGGACGCCAGCTTCTCGGCCGACTACGCCCTCAAGCACGAGCAGGTCGATAGCCAGAACGTGCTGGGCAAGATCACCGGCGCCAAGCGGCCCAATGAGTCGATCATGTACGCCGGCCACTGGGACGCCTACGGGATCGGTCCGGCTTCGGCCGACGGCAAGACCATCCGCCCGGGCGCCCTGGATGACGCCATCGGCCTGGCCGGGATGATCGAGATCGCTCGTCTGTTCAAGGCGGGCCCCACGCCAGATCGCTCGGTGATGTTCGCCGCCTGGACCGCCGAGGAGCGCGGCCTGCTTGGCAGTGAATACTACGGCGAACACCCGACCCTGCCGCTGGAGACCACGGCGGCCAACTACACCATGGACGTGCTGCAGACCGCCGGCCTGGCCAAGGACGTGGTGCTGATCGGCTATGGCCAGAACGAGCTGGAGGCCGATCTCGCCAAGGCGGCGGCGAAGCAGGACCGCGTGGTGACGCCCGACGCCAAGCCGGAGCGGGCGTTGTTCTACCGCGCCGACCACTTCTCGCTGGCCCGTCGCGGCGTGCCGGTTCTGTTGCTGATGGGCCTGGGCGGCGGGCACGACCTGGTCGAGGGCGGCCGCGCCGCGGGCGACGCATGGGTCGCCGACTATACGGCCAAGTGCTATCACCAGACCTGCGACGCCTGGAGCCCGAGCATGGACTTCCGGGGCGCCGCCCAGGACGTCCAGCTGCTGTTCGAGATGGGCAAGGACGTCGCCAACTCCAACCGCTGGCCCGACTGGAACGAAGGCTCGGAATTCAAGCCGATCCGCGCCCAGTCCGCCGCCGCCCGGAAGTAGGTGGCGTGGCCGAGCCGTCAAACAGCCTGCGGCAGCTTCCCCAGCAGGAGCGCGCGCGCCAGACCTATGAGCGTCTACTGGATGTGGCTGGCGAACTGCTGGGCGAGGTGGGCATCGAGCGCATCTCGACCAACATGATCTGCGCGCGGGCGGGCATGACGCCGCCGGCCCTCTACCGCTACTTCAAGGACAAGTACGGGGTGTTGGAGGCGCTGGGCGCGCGGCTGATGGCGCGCCAGAACGAGGTGCTGTTCAGCTGGCTGGACCGTCATTCGCCCAACGGCTGGGAAGCCCTGTCGGCCAATGTCGAGGAGTTGATCCTGGCCAACGCCGAGGTCACCGCCACCGAGCCCGGCGCGATCTGGACCCTGCGCGCGCTGCGGGCGGTGCCGCAGCTGGCGCACGTGCGGCTGGATTCTCACCGGCTGGTCAGCGACCGGATGACGGACGTCTATGCGACCCTGATGCCGCACCTGCCGCGTGACGTGATCTGGCGGCGGGTCAGACTGTCGGTGGAGTTCGGCTTCAGCCTGGAAGAGATGATGGCCGAGGAAGACCGCATCCCGCCCGAAGCCGCCCTGGCCGAGGCCGCGCGGTGGCTGCGCAAGGTGTTCGAGGACTAGGCCCTGCGTCCTTCGAGACGGCCTTCGGCCTCCTCAGGATGACGGATTCAGGGATCAACCCACCTTCGTCATGCTGAGGAGCGCGATAGCGCGTCTCGAAGCGCGCACTCTCACTTCATTGACGCGATATAAGCCCGCACCAGATCCAGGCCCTCCTGGTGGACCACGCTGCGGCCCAGTTCCGGCATCATCACGCCGGGTTCACGCGACGCCATGCGATAGGCAAGGATCGAGGCGTCCGGGTCGCCGGGCCTGATCGACACCGACAGCCCGCCGGCGCCGCGACCGGCCGCGACAGGGTTCTTGCCGATCCCTAGATGGTTGGCGCGTCGCTCTTCCAGGTTCAGGAACAGGCCGCTGTTGGAGGCCATGCCGCGCGGGTTGTGGCAGTGGGCGCAGTTGGCGTCGAGATAGGCGCGGGCGCGGCCTTCCAGCGGAGCCTTGGGATCATCCCAGCGAGGGGTGGCGGGGATGGATGCGGGCGGAGGAGCGCCTTCCAGCAGGCCGATTTTCGTCCATTGGGCTAGCTGGTTGCTCTTGTCGCCGGCGTCGCCGAAATCACCGGCGGCGCCGTAGTCGAATTCTCCGTTGAGATTTCGAGCCTTCGGACCGATCGGCGCGATCTCGTTATCCGTCGAATGACATTCCTTGCACTGGTTGGTGTTGGGGACAGCGTAGTCGATGGTCTGCGCGGCGCCATGGGCGTCGATGAAGGACACATCCATGCGGGCGCCCGCGCGCTTGAGCACGGCCTTGGTCTGCTCGGCGTTCCAGACATAGGTTTGAGCGACCCAGCCGTTGGCCTTGCGGATCAGCAGGCGCGTCTCGACGAAGCGGATGTCCTCCTTGGGTCGGCGGAAATCGGCGGGGTAGGCGAAGGTCTTGATCAGGGCCGTCCCGACCGGGAACTCCAGCGCTCCCTCCGCCGCATAGCGAACCTTCCGCCCCGCCGGCACGAAGACGTATCGAAACTTCTCGGCATAGTCGCTGAACAGCGGGGTGTTCAGGTCATAGGGCGTCACCCCCGCCGCCGGACGACGCGCGGCCGCGTCGGTGAAAAGTCCATACGCATCAAGGGTCTGGGCTGGCGCCTCGGCCAGCAGCAGGTCGGCGGCTACCGGGGCGGGCGGGCTCGCCGCTGTCAGGGCCAGCAGGCCGACGGCGGCGATGACGATGACGCGCAGGCGGCTCACGGGGCGAGCTTGGCCTGTTCCGCCGGAAGGACCACGGCCGGGGGTTCGGCGATGGCGGCGCCTGCTTCGACTGTCGCATCGACGCCAGGCTTGGCGGTGTCCATGGCGGCCGGACCCGCCAGATGCAGGTTCAGCACCGGCCCGTCGGTCAGGCGCATGTTGGCTGGAATGGAGACCTTCTCCGCGCCCTTGGAATAGGTCGTCACGCCGTCCCACAGGATCGGCGGGATCACACCGCCGACCGCCTGGGCCAATTCGGCGCCGCCGGGAAACTGCGGGGCGAAACCGTTCTTGCCGATCTTGTTATCCCGCACCACCACCTCGCGGGGCAGGGGATTATAATCGGCGTCGTCGTACTCCTTCTGGAACGCGACCAGCATGACCGCGGCGGTCTGGTTGTCGTCGATCTCGTTGCCATAGACATGCACATTGCGGTTCGCCATCACCATCACGCCCGTTCCGGTGGGGACAGAGGCGACGATGTTCCCCTTCGGCGCGAAGTTGGCGACGTCGTTCTTGACCACCTTGTTGCGGAAGACGCGGACCGAATGGCCGTTCTTCTGCGGCAGGCTGGGCATGTCGAAGACCAGGATGCCGCCGGCGTTGCGGGTGGCGACGTTGTCGAACACGTCGGCGCCATAGCAGTTCTCGATCTCGATCCCCGCGACGTTGAATTCCGCGGTGCTGTTCTTGACGATGATGTTCTTGGACTGGCCCACATAGATGCCGGCGTCAGACGCGCCGCGCACCACGGCCCGGTCGATCAGGACGTTGGTGGAGCTGACCGGATAGACGCCGTAGGCGCCGTTGCTTTCCTTAGGGCCTCCCGACCATTCGACGCGGACGTTCAGGAAGCTGATCTGGTCGACGCCTTTGGCCTTCAGGCCATCACCCTTGCTGTCCTCGACAGCGAGGTCGCGGACCGTGACCTTGTCGGAGGTGATCAGCAGGCCTTCGCCCGCCCCCTTCTGACCGGCGAAGGACAGGATCGTCTTGTCCGGACCGGCGCCGCGGACGGTCACGTTGTCGATGTCCAGCGACAGGCCGTCGGTGAAGACGAACTTGCCGGCCGCCAGTTCGACCACGTCGCCCGGTTTGGCGTCGAGCAGAGCGGTCTGGACCTTCTCCTGGGCGTCGCCGTCCGGCGTGACCGTGATGACCGCCGCATTGGCGGCGCCGGCGATCGCCCACAGGCTGACCGCCACAAAAAGCTTCCTCATGACCCTGCCTCCCACGGCTTTTATGGCGTCGTGCAGCGTCGAGGCGGCACGCATGAGGGCATGGGATAGCAATAAGTATCGGATGGCAATGCCGGGTTTTCGGCGTTCAGTCGCACAAGAGGGGTTGCCCCAACGGCGCCGGGCGGCGATGGAACCGCTACAGTCGGCGCAGACCGACGAACAAGAAGCCGGCGCAGTCAGACAGGGCGACGATGAAAGACGATTTCCGCAAGGCCGCACTCGACTATCACCGCCTTCCCCGGCCGGGGAAGCTGAGGGTCGAGCCGACCAAGCGCATGGCCACCCAGCATGATCTGGCCCTGGCCTACTCGCCCGGCGTGGCCGCCGCATGCGAGGCGATCGTGGCCGATCCGGACAGCGCGCGCGACTACACGGCGCGCGGCAATCTGGTCGCGGTGATCTCCAACGGCACGGCGGTGCTGGGCCTAGGCAACATCGGCCCCCTGGCCGGCAAGCCGGTGATGGAGGGCAAGGCCGTCCTCTTCCAGAAGTTCGCCGGGATCGACGTATTCGACCTGGAGGTGGACGCCCTCGACCCGGATCTGTTCGTCGAGGTGGTGGCGGCCTTGGAGCCGACCTTCGGCGGCATCAATCTGGAAGACATCAAGGCGCCGGAGTGCTTCGAAATCGAGCGCCGCCTGCGCGAGCGGATGAAAATCCCGGTCTTCCACGACGACCAGCACGGTACGGCCATCGTCTGCGCGGCCGCGGTGCGCAACGCCTTGGTCCTGCAGGGCAAGGATCTGAAGTCGATCAAGCTGGTGACCTCGGGCGCCGGCGCGGCGGCCCTGGCCTGCGTGGACCTGCTGGTGGCCATGGGTCTGCCGGCTGAGAACGTCACGCTGACCGACATTGACGGCGTGGTCTATGAGGGCCGCCAGGCCAACATGCCGCCGAACATGGCGCGTTACGCCCGCAAGACCGACGCCCGCACCCTGGGCGAGGTCATCACCGGCGCGGACGTGTTCCTGGGCCTCTCGGCGCCTCGGGTGTTCAAGCCGGAATGGCTGCCGCTGCTGGCCGACAAGCCGCTGATCCTGGCCATGGCCAATCCGGATCCCGAAATCCTGCCCGAGCTAGTCAACGCCGCGCGGCCGGACGCGATCATGGCCACGGGACGGTCAGACTATCCCAACCAGGTCAACAACGTCCTGTGCTTCCCCTTTATCTTCCGGGGCGCGCTGGATGTGGGCGCCACCGAGATCAACGAGGCGATGAAGGCCGCGGCGGTCGAAGCGATCGCCTCGCTCGCTCGCGTGGAGGCCAGCGAAGTGGTGGCCGGCGCCTATGGCTCGGCCCCGGTGTTCGGCCCCGATTACATCATCCCCAAGCCCTTCGATCCGCGCCTGATCCTGGAAGTCGCGCCCGCCGTGGCGCGCGCCGCCATGGACAGCGGCGTGGCCACCCGCGCGATCAAGGATTTCGATGCCTATCGCAATGAGCTGGAGCAGTTCGTCTATCGCTCCGGCCAGCTGATGCGCCCGGTGTTCGAGCGCGCCCGCAAGTCGCCGGCCCGCGTCGCCTATGCCGAGGGCGAGGACGAACGTGTTCTGCGCGCCGTTCAGACCGTGGTGGACGAAGGCTTGGCCAAGCCGGTGCTGATCGGTCGTCGCGCGGTGATCGAGGCGACAGCCAAGACGCTGGGACTGCGGTTCCGTATCGGCGTCGATATCGAGGTCATGGATCCCAGCGCGGACAGCGACGTGTTCGATCCGCTGGTGGCGGACTATCAGGAACTGATCGCGCGCAAGGGCGTGCCGCCTCTGGCCGCCGCGCGCCGCGTGGCCACACGACCGACCGTGGCGGCGGCGATGTTGCTGAAGGCCGGGCTGGTGGACGCGGCCCTGGTGGGCGGCGCGGGCGACTGGTGGAAGCACGTCACCTACGCCTTGCCCATCGTGCCAGCACGTGAGGGCGTGGATCGGGTCTCCGCGTTGTCGGCGATCATCCTCAACAGCGGCACGCTGTTCCTGACCGACACCCATGTGAACGTCGATCCAACGGCGGAGCAGATCGCCGAGTCGACTCTGCTGTCGGCCGAAGCCGTGCGCCGGTTTGGCCTGACGCCCAAGGCGGCCCTGCTGTCGCATTCCAGCTTCGGGGCCTCCAATTCGCCCACCGCCCGCAAGATGCGCCAGGCCCTGGGCCTGATCCGCGAGCGGGCCCCGGATCTGGAGGTCGATGGCGAGATGCACGCCGACGCGGCTCTGAGCGAGGCGCTGCGTGGCCGGTTCGTAACCAGCAGTCCGCTGAGCGGCTCGGCCAACCTGCTGATCATGCCCAGCCTAGATGCGGCCAACATCGCCCTGACCCTGCTGAGCGCGGCGACGGAAAGCCAGATCGTGGGGCCGCTGATGCTGGGTCTGTCGAAGCCCCTGCATGCCCTGGTCCCAAGCGTCACGGCGCGGGGCGTGGTCAACATGACCGCCCTTGTCACCGCCCAGGTTCAGGACCAGGCCAAGGCCTGATCCGCCTTGACCACACAAGTTGGGCGTGTGTGTCTGGACGCTCGACTTGTCGGACGGGAGCTTTGAAGTCGGACGTGGCGGAACAGAAGGTCAAGCCGGCGCCGACAGTGCGTCGACGTCTCCTGCTGATGACGATCAGCCTGATCGCGCCTGCGCTCGTCTTCATGGGGCTGTTGGTCCAGACGGAGTACAACAACAGCCGCCGTCGCTTCGAAGAGCAGCTGGTGAACATGACCCGCGCCCTGGCTGTCGCCACCGATCGCCAGATCGCACAGGGCACCGCGACGCTGCAGGCTCTGGCCGTATCCCCCGCACTGGCCGAGGGCGACTTCGCGACGTTCGAGCGACAAGCGAGGGCCGCCGTGGCGCAGCGAGGCGGCTGGATCATCCTGTTGGACGAGCAACGGCAACTACTCAATACGGCCGCTCCGCCAGGCGCGCCGCTGCCCATGATCGGCATTCCGCAACAAGGACTGCCGATCCTGCAGGCGGGCCGGACGGTGGTGTCCAACCTTTATACGGGCCCCTTCGCTAACCGTCCGATCATCGTCATCGGCATGCCGGTGCGCGTGGACGGCAAGCTCTACGCTCTGGGTTTCATCCAGGAGCCCAGCGCCTTCCAGTCGATTTTCAACGCCCAGAAGCTGCCCGCCACCTGGACGGGGACGATCGTCGATCGTCGATCCGCCGTGGTCGCCCGTTCGAAAGATGCGGAAAAGTATCTCGGCCGTCAGGCCAGCCGCGACATGCAGGCGGCCATGAGCAAGGCCGAGCAGGGCGTGATCTACAGCAAGACCCTGGACGGCACGCCGACCCTGTCCAGCTTCGCCCGATCGCCGACCTATGGCTGGGCCTTCATCGTCGGGGTGCCGCGGTCGGACCTGAACGGCGCGATCATCCGATCTCTGACCCTGCTCTCGATGGCGTTCCTGACCCTGCTGGCGGTCGGGATCGTGGCGGCGGTCCTGGTGTCGCGCCGTATTTCGCGCGAGGTGGTCAGCCTGATGGGCGATGCCGCCGCCATCGGACGAGGCGGGGTCGTGCAGAACCGCCCGCGCGACCTTTTCGAGACGGCCGAGGTGCGGGACGCCCTTCGCGAGGCGTCGATCGCCCTGGCGGATCGCGAAAGCGAACGCGAGGCCGCCGATGCGCGCCAGCAGGTTATGATCAACGAACTGAACCATCGGGTGAAGAACACCCTGGCGACGGTGCAGTCCCTGGCTTGGCAAAGCCTGGGTCGCGGCCACGATCGGCCGGGGTTCGAAGCCTTCGCCGACCGCCTGGCGGCCCTGTCGCGAGCGCATGACCTGCTGACCCGGCGGGCGTGGGAGAACGCCGAGCTGGATGGGGTGGTGACCCAGACGCTTGAGCCCTACGGCGCGCGCGCCCGGGCGGACGGACCGAAGATTCATCTGGCCCCCAACGCCGCCGTGACGCTCAGCATGGTGTTCCACGAACTGGCGACGAACGCTTCGAAGTACGGCGCGCTGAGCACCCTGGACGGGGTGGTGGATGTGCGGTGGTCCGTGGAGGGCGACAGGCTGAAGATCGTCTGGCGGGAAAAGGGCGGCCCCCAAGTGGCTAAGCCGACCGGAACAGGTTTCGGCTCACGCCTGATCGAGTCCAGCATCCTGAGGGAGTTCGGAGGGGAGACCTTCGCCGACTATCGGCCGCAGGGGCTGGAGCGGGTCATGATCATCACGCTGTCAGACCGCGTTTCGCCCGCGTAGGTCGCGAAGCGGGGTTTTATTCGCCGGTCTGTCGCAAACCGACTCCACAAGTTCCGTATACGATCTAGTGTCCGCACCCTGTTCCTTGGGGAGTACGCTAAAAATGCGTCGTGCATCGCTTGCGGCCTTGCTGCTGTTGGCCACCGTTTCACCTGCCGCGGCCGCGCCGGCTGAGGCGCCGTCGAGAATCTTCCAGCCGTCCGACATCTTCGGCCTGGAATATGCGGGCGACCCGCAGATCAGCGCCGACGGCAAGACCGTCGTCTATGTCCGCAACAGCTACGACATCATGACCGACCGCGCCAAGCGCGCGATCTGGACCATCGACACCGCCACCGGCGCGCACAGCCCGCTGGTGGCCGGCGCCGGTTCGCACGGCAGCCCGCGCTGGTCGCCGGACGGCAAGCGTCTGGCCTACGTCTCCTCGGCGGAGGACGGCCGCCCTCAGATCTTCGTCCGCTGGATCGCCACCGGCGAGTCCGTGCGCGTGGCGTCCCTGCCGCAATCGCCCGGCTCGATCGCATGGTCGCCGGACGGCCAGACCATAGCCTTCTCCATGTTCGTGCCGTCGGACGCCCCGCGCCTGGGTGCGCCGCTGACCAAGCCGGAAGGCGCCCAGTGGGCGGAGCCGCTGAAGGTCACGACAGAGATCAATTACAAGGCCGACGGCCAGGGCATCCTGCGCACCGGCTTCACCCATGTATTCACCGTCTCGGCGGACGGCGGCGCGCCGCGTCAGCTTACGTTCGGCGATTTCGACGACCGCAGCCCGCTGTCCTGGACGCCGGACAGCCGCTCGATCCTGCTCAGCGCGCGGCGGGGGGACGACTGGCGGCGAAATGGCAATTCGGAGGTCTACAAGCTGTCGGCCGCCGACGGGACGCTGACGGCCCTGACTAACCGCAACGGGCCGGACGACGAGCCCACCGTATCGCCCGACGGCAAGCTGATCGCCTATACCGGCTATGACGACAAGCTGATGGGCTATCACAATCGCCGGCTCTACGTGATGAACGCCGACGGCTCCAACAGCCGCGTGCTGACCGGATCGCTCGATCGCAGCGTCGGCGGGCCGCAGTGGTCGGCGGACGGCAAGAGCATCTATGTGGACTATGACGACGAAGGCATGACCAAGGTCGGCCGCGTCACCCTGGATGGCCGCTTCTCGACCGTAGCCACGGGATTAACGGGCGAAGGCATGGATCGTCCCTACAGCGGCGGGGCGTTCAGCGTCGCCGACAACGGCGCCATCGCCGTCACCGTCGGTACAGCCAACCAGCCGTCGGACATCGCGGTGGTGCAGGGCGGCAAGGTCCGTCAGTTCACCCGCCTGAACCAGAGCCTGTTCGCCGGCAAAACCCTGGCCAAGGTCGAGCCGCTGGCCGTGAAGTCGTCCTTCGACCAGCGCCCGGTCGGCGCCTGGCTCGCCACGCCGCCGAACTTCGATCCGTCCAAGAAGTACCCGCTGATCCTGGAAATTCACGGCGGCCCGTTCGCGGCCTATGGCCCCGCGTTCGCCACCGATGTGCAGCTCTACGCCGCCGCCGGCTATGTGGTGCTCTACACCAACCCGCGCGGATCGACCTCCTACGGCGAGGAGTTCGCCAACCTGATCCACCACAACTATCCGAGCCAGGACTATGACGACCTGATCAGCGCCGTGGATGCGGCGATCGCCAAGGGCTTCGTCGATCCCGACAACCTGTTCGTCACCGGAGGTTCGGGCGGCGGCGTGCTCACCGCCTGGATCATTGGCAAGACGAACCGCTTCAAGGCGGCGGCCGTGCAGAAGCCGGTGATCAACTGGACCAGCCAGATCCTGACCAGTGACGGCGCGGTGACCCAGTCAAAGTACTGGTTCGGCAAGATGCCGTGGGAGGATCCGGAGGGCTACTGGAAGCGCTCGCCGCTTTCCCTGGTCGGCAATGTGAACACCCCGACCCTGGTGGTCGTGGGCGAGCAGGACATGCGCACCCCTGTCAGCGAGGCGGAGCAGTATTACGCCGCCCTGCAACTGCGGAAGGTGCCGACCACCTTGGTGAAGGTGCCAGGCGCCGGCCACGGCAGCTACGCGGTGCGTCCGTCGCAGTCGGCGGCGAGAACCAACGCCATCCTGGCCTGGTTCGACCGCTACCGCGCCAAGAACTAGGACAAGGCTGACGCCAGGGCCGGCGCTGTCGCCGGTCCATGGCCGATGATCATGCGATGGAAGGCGGGAAGCTCGAACCTTCCCGCCTTTCTGCGTTTGTGAGCTTGGCGCAGACGGACCATCTCGCGCCACATGAGGGCCTGGGCGGTCGTCTGGCCGGGGTTGCGGGCGATCTGGTCCACGTCGCGCTCCAAGGTCGTGAAGGCGATGGCGGGCCCCTGGATGCGGCGCATTTCTGACAAAGCTTGGTCGCGACTCCAGCCCTGGCTGTGGATGCCGCAATCCGCCGCCATGCGCGCGGTTCGGAACAGCATCCAGTGCAGGTAGCCCAGGCGACCCAGGGGGTCGTTGCTGTACAGGCCCAGCTCATCCGCCAACTGCTCGCCATAGATCGCCCAGCCTTCGGAATAGCCCGCGGCCGCGCGGACGCGCAGAGGATGGGGATTGGCCGGCTGGGCGAGCTGCAGCAGGTGCCCGGGGCTGACCTCGTGGAAGGCGACCGACGGCAAGGTCCAGCGCGGTCGGGCGCGAACGTTCTTGAGATCGACGAAATAGGCGCCGAGCGCAGCGTCGCGATAGCCGGCACGTCCGGCGGTTTCGTCGGCGGGGCTCATCCGCGACACGCGCAGGTTTGCGGGCGGGAGGCGATCGAAGGCCCTGTCTAGGCGCAAGCGCACCTTGGCGAGACTGGCGTTCATGTCGGCGACCACCTGATCGCGGCCGGCGTCGCTGTCGGGGTAAAGCTGCCCCTCCATGGTCATCATGGTCTGGAGGCGGTGGGCCACCGAACCATCACCAAGACCCTGCGCCTTCAACAGGGCGTCGGCTTCGGCATTAAGTGACCCGATCAGGTCGCCAGTCAGCCGCTGGACGTCGTGGGGGGCGATGCGGGGACCGCCTGCGGCGCGGACGGCTAGGGTGTAATGGACGCCGCGCGCGGAACCCGCCTTCGGTGCGCCGTCCGGGAACAGCCGGTCGGTGGCGGCCCAGGCGCCGAGTAGGTCCAGAACGGACTGACGGTCGAGCCGCGCCGATAGCGACAGGCCCTGCGGCGGAAAGGCGTCGAGCCGCGCGATGTTTTCGGCGGCCGTCTTGCGCAACGCTTCAGGAGATGCGGCCATCTCGTCCAGCAGCCCCTTCAGCGCTGCATCTGACGAGTTCTGAGCGAGGACGGAGGAGGGTGTCGCCACCACGGCGGTAGCGCCCAGGGCCAGGATCTGGCGGCGATCGGGGGTCTGGATCATGGCTTCCTCCACTGACGCTGGCTCTCGCGTTGATCGCGAGTAACCGGTGTCATCAGTGGCTCATGCCGCGCTTTCCGTCGAGCCCCCAAGGGCTCAGTAGGCCCGGCAGGTCCCGCGTTGCGCCTGGATATTGGTGTTGTCGGCGACGATGACGGCGCGGGTCAGGACGCCGGTGCGCTTGTTCAGCGTGACCACCTCGGCCAGGGGCGTGCCGCGCATGGCGACGGCGGGCATGCCTTCGACGGGGGCTTCGTTCATGGAGGCGGTGGCGTTGATGGCGGTCAGGGCGCGCACGTCATTCTCGACGATGCGGTAGCTGGTCTGCACTGTGCGGACTTGCTCGACGCCATCCTCGATGAGCTGAAGGCGGTCGCCCACCACAGCGTACTTATGAAGGGATTCGGCATAGGCCGGATTGCGGCCGCCCTTGGACTGCAACTGACAGATCCAACCGGCCTCGGCGTGAGCCGAAGTCCCAATGGCGGCGACCGCCAGGGTGCCTAGGGCGATGAGCTTGCGCATGAATTGTGCCTCCACACACTCCGAGTAACCAAACTTGACCGTTACGAAAAGGCGGTGCGGCAACGTGACTCGGGGGGCGACGCGGCGTGCAGCCCCTTCACCTTGACGCCGTCGCGCTCTAACGTGAGTTCAAACGCCTGTTTTAGAGCGAAGGAGGACGTATGGCCCTGGATCTGGAAACCCGCGAGCAGCTGATCGAAGGTGTGCGCCGCTTCGTGGCCGAACGCCTGCGCCCGCTGGAAGCCCAGGTGGCCGAGGACGACGCGGTCCCCGAGGATGTGATCGGCGAGATGCGCGATCTGGGCCTGTTCGGTCTGTCCATCGACGAGGAATACGGCGGGCTCGGCCTTTCCATGGAGGAAGAGGCGCTGGTCGCCTTCGAGCTGGGCCGCACCTCGCCGGCCTTCCGCTCTGTGTTCGGCACCAATGTGGGCATCGGGAGCCAGGGCCTGGCCATGTTCGGCACCGACGCTCAGAAGGCCGAATGGCTGCCAAGGATCGCGTCCGGCGAAGTGATCACCTCTTTCGCCCTGACCGAACCGGAAGCCGGATCGGACTCGGCGGCGGTGCAGACGCGGGCGACGCGGGACGGTGACGACTACATCCTCAATGGCGGCAAGCGCTACATCACCAACGCTGGCAAGGCGGGGCTGTTCACGGTGATGGCCCGCACCAATCCAGACTCAAAGGGCGGTTCGGGAGTCAGCGCCTTCATCGTGCCGCGCGATCTGCCGGGCCTGTCGGTCAGCAAGCCCGAGAAGAAGATGGGCCAGCAGGGCGCCCACATCCACGACGTGACCTTCGACAACGTCCGGGTGCCGGCCAAGATGCGGCTGGGCGAGGAGGGCGAGGGCTTCAAGGTCGCCATGCAGGTGCTGGACCGCGGCCGTCTGCATATCGCCGCCGTCTGCGTGGGCGTGGCTGAGCGCCTGATCGCCGACTGCGTGGCCTATGCCGCCGAACGTAAGCAGTTTGGCCAGCCCATCGCCAGCTTCCAGCTGATCCAGGCGATGATCGCCGACTCCAAGACCGAGTCCCTGGCCGCTCGCGCGCTGGTGCTGGAGAGCGCCCGCAAGCGCGACAGCGGCGTGGCGGTGACCCTGGAGGCCGCGGCCGCCAAGCTATTTGCTTCCGAGATGGTTGGCCGGGTCGCCGACCGAGCGGTGCAGATCTTCGGCGGGGCGGGCTATGTCGCCGACTACGGCATCGAACGCCTGTATCGCGATGTGCGCATCTTCCGCATCTATGAGGGCACCAGTCAGATTCAGCAGTTGGTGATCGCGCGGGAGACGATGAAGCGCGGCGGCTAGATGTTTGAGAATACTAGCGCTTTAGGCCAAAGCCGTGCTTATTGAATGGGGTCGAACCGGACGATCAGGCCTGACCAGGGCTTCCTGAGGGGAATGTGATGGCGTGGAAGCGAGCCGCAACCTTGGGAACTGCCGCGGTTCGCGGTACGCTTAAGGGTGGAGCGAAGACGCGAGGCCCCGAAATGGCGAAAGACGCCAGTGAAGACGTCAGCGAACTATTCCGCCGGATAGCCCAGCCTGAGCTGGGCTACAAAAGCTTCGACCTCGCCCTCCAGGACGAGGAAGCGGCCACCGTGGCCGACGTGAAGAAGCTCGCCCGAAAGCGCGAGGATACGTCAGCGGCCAAGGCCGCTCCGGCCGCGGCGCCGACCGGCGGCGGAAAGCTGCTGCGGGCCTGGTCGCCCGAGCCGGCGCCCGCGCCTGAACCGGTGGTCAAGCTGGTCGCTGACAATACCGAGGCCCGTACCGAGCTGAAGGCCATGTTCAGTGCTCTCAGCAAGGTCAAGACACCTCGCTCGGGCCGCTAAAGACCCCCAAACCGCACGACCTGCATTGCCCTGATTGTTCCCGGCGCTCCATAAAGGGCTCTGCTGAACAATACTGGGAGCTATCCATGAAACGCCTGACGGCGAGTCTTCTCGCCGCCGCGGCCGTCGCCGCAATCGCCACCGCCGCGCAAGCGGCCCGTCCCGTCACCTTCGCCACCCAGGCCGCTCCGACCGGCGCGCTGGTCCTGCCGCTGTCTTCGGCGGCGGATCTTGAGACGCGGGGCGCAGCTCTGGACGCCGCCTCGCGCGCCGCTGTGGCCAAGGCGCTGACCGCCGCCAAGTTCACCTACAAGCCCAAGGCCGTGCTGTCCCTGCGCGGGATCGGCGCCTACGACCAGATCGTGGTGTTGGGTACGGGCTCCAAGCCGCTGACGGCGGCCAAGGCGCAGGACCTGGGCGGCGCCGCCGCCAAGCAGACGCTGAAGGAAACAGGCCCCGTCTCGATCGCCGCTGACGGCGTGGCCGACGCGGCCCAGATCGCCGTGGGCGCCAGCCTCGCGGGCTATAGCTTCGACGTCTATAAGCAGCCCGCCGCCGACCCGGCCGACCGCAAGCCCGAAAAGCCCGCGCCCGTGACGGTGGTGACCGCGAACGCCAGCGCCGCCAAGGCCGCCTGGGACCGAGACGGCCAGGCTCTGGTCGAGGCCGTGGCCTTCACCCGCGACCTCGTCACCGAGCCGGCCAACGCGCTCTATCCCGAAGAGTTCGTGGCCCGCACTCGCAAGGCCTTCGAAGGCGTGCCAGGCGTGACCATCGAGGTTCTCGACGTGCCGGCCATGGAGAAGGAAGGCATGGGCGCCATCCTCGGCGTCGGCATGGGTTCCAAGCGTCCACCCCGCATGCTGGCGGTTCACTACAAGGGTCCGGGCGCTCCGGCCGCACCGGTCGCCCTGGCGGGCAAGGGCATCACCTTCGACAGCGGCGGCATCTCGATCAAGCCGAACCCTGGCATGTGGAAGATGAAGGATGACATGGCTGGCGCCGCGGCGGTGGCCGGAACGGTGCTGTCCCTTGCCAAGTCCAAGGCACCCGTGAACGTGGTGGCGATCGCCGCCCTGGCCGAGAACATGCCCGACGGCGCGGCCATCCGCCCCGGCGACGTGCTCAAGACCATGACCGGCAAGACGATCGAGATCTGGAGCACCGACGCCGAGGGTCGCCTGGTCCTGGCCGACGGCGTGGCCTGGGCCGAGAAGCGCTACAAGCCGGCCGCCATCGTCGATGTCGCCACCCTGACGGGCGCGGTGGTCGGGGCCCTGGCCTCCGACTACGCCGGCGTGTTCAGCCGTCACGACGGCCTGGCCGAGCAACTGGACGCGGCGGGCAAGACCTCTGGCGAGGCGGTCTGGCGTTTGCCGATGCACCCGTCCTACGCCGAGCGCGTGAAGTCCGACATCGCCGACATCAAGAACACCGGCGAGCCGGGTCCGGGCGCCGGCCTGGGCGCGCAGATCATTGGCTTCTTCGTCAGCCCCGATCAGCCCTGGGCGCACATCGATATCGCTGGGACGGCCTGGGCCGACAGCGAACAGCCGACTGTGCCCAAGGGCGCGACGGGCTATGGCGTGCGCCTGCTGGACCGCTTCGTGCGGGACTTCAAGCCGGTGCCGACCGCGCAGAGCGAAGCGCAGTAGCCAACGAAAAAGGGCGGAGACCTGAAGTCTCCGCCCTTCCTTTTTGTCGTGCCCGAGAGGCTCAGGGCCGGTCGAGGTCGGCCTGCGTATAGGGGCTGGGGCCGCCCTCGGCGATGAACCGGTCGATCCGGGCGTTGAGCACAGGCAGGGTCACCGAGCCCAGCTGCAGCACCGTGTCGTGGAAGTTGCGGATGTCGAACTTCGGGCCAAGGGCCTTCTCCGCGCGGGCGCGAGCGTTCACGATCTCCATCTCACCCAGATAATAGGACAGGGCCTGGCCTGGCCAAGCGATGTAGCGATCCACCTCGGTGGTGATCTCGTGCTGCGCCAGCGCGGTGTTCTCGGCCAGGAAGTCCTGGGCCTGCTTGCGGGTCCAGCCCTTGGCGTGGATGCCGGTGTCGACGACCAGGCGCGAGGCGCGCCACTGCTGGTAGCTCAACATGCCGAACAGTTCGTAGGGCGTCTCGTACATGCCCATCTCTTCACCCAGCTTCTCGGTGTAGAGGGCCCAGCCCTCGCCGAAGGCCGAGATGTAGCTCTTGCGGCGGAAGTCCGGCTGTTGCTGCTCGGCCGCCAAGGGCATCTGGAAGGCGTGGCCCGGCGCGGACTCGTGCAGGGTCAGCGCCGGCAGGGAGTAGAGCCCTCGCGCCGGCAGGTTGTAGGTGTTGACCAGATAGACGCCCGGCCCGCCCCGGCCCGAGGTGTAGAAGGGCGCGATGTCCGCCGGCACCGGGATGATGGCGAAGCGCTTGCGCGGCAGGTAGCCGAAGTACTGCTCGGCCTTGCCGTCGAACTTCTTGGAAATCCACGCCGCCCGCATCAGCAGCTCTTCCGGCGTCTTGGCGTAGAACTGCGGGTCGGTGCGCAGGAAGGTCAGGAACTGCTGCAGGTCGCCCTTGAAGCCGGTCTGGGCCATGACCTCCTTCATGCGCGCGTTGATCGCGGCGACCTCCTTGCGGCCGATCTCGTGAATCTGGTCGGCGGTCAGGTCGAGGGTCGTGAACTCCTTGATCTTGGCCTGGTAGTAGGCGGGGCCATCCGGAAGGGTCACCGCGCCCAACTCGGTGCGGGCCTTGGGCTCATACTCGGTCTGATAGAAGGTCTTCAGCTTGCCGTAGGCCGGCAGGACCCCGTTCTTCACGGCCGCCGCGCCCTGGGTCCGCAGCTCGGCCTGAAGCTCCGGCGAGAAGTTGGCGGGGAACGTCTTGAACGGCGCGTAGTAGGCGACGTCTTCAACCGACTTGGCGTCGGTCACCGAGATGATGCCGGAATCGCGGCCCTGGAGCGTGACCTTCGGCGGGGTGAAGCCGCGTTTCAGACCCGCGCGCATATTGACGATCTGCTCATCGAAATAGCGCGGGAAGTCGTTCAGCTGCGCGATGTAGTTGCGGTAGTCCTTCTCGGTCTTCATCTGCCGGCGGGCGACCCCCGACAGGTTGCTCCAGAAGGCGGTGTCGGCGTTGAGCGGCTTTTCGTAGTCCCGGTAGCGCTGGTTGGCGATCAGCACTTCGATCTGCGCCTTGTAGACCGCGAAGTTCACGGCCGCTTCGGGCGAGAGGTCGGCGGTCTTGATCGCGTTCAGCTGCGCATCGACGTCCTGCCAGTACTTCAGGCGGGCGGTCTGGGTGGCGGCGTCGATCTTGGGCAGGCGGGGGGAGACGGCGCCCTGGCTGTCCTCATCGACCTCGCCGCTGAGTTCGGCCTGACGCCAGGCCCATTCGCGT
This sequence comes from Caulobacter sp. NIBR2454, assembly GCF_027474405.1. Taxonomy (GTDB): domain Bacteria; phylum Pseudomonadota; class Alphaproteobacteria; order Caulobacterales; family Caulobacteraceae; genus Caulobacter. The sequence goes on along the minus strand of NZ_CP114871.1, from coordinate 2,443,691 downwards.
TTGTAGATCGCTTCGAACTGGGTGTCGGCGGCGGTCTGGGCGTGGACGGACGTGCCGCACATCAGGATGGCCGCCGACATGGCCGCGGCGCTCAGAAAGCTTCTCATCTCGTCCCCGTTTCAGGTGTTTTGGAGCATTCAGTCGGCCGCCCGCCCGAGCTGCTCGCGCAGGTCGGTAAGGGCGCCGGCGATGTGGTCGTGGACTAGGCGCTCGACCGTGACGGCGTCGCCGGCCAGCCAGGCCTCGAGCAGGGCGTGGTGCTCGTCGGCCGCGCGAAGGTGACGCTCCCGGGGCTCCAGATGCACGCGCACATAACGCTCGGCCAAGACATGCAGCCGCTCGATCAGTTGGGTGGTCACCATTAGGCCGCTGGGGCGCACCATGCCCATGTGGAACTCGCGGTTCAGGTGAACCGCCTCCGGCGCCTGTTGGTCGGTCTGGGCGCCCATGGCCATCAGGGCCATACGGGCCGCGACGCGATCATCGTCGTCGGCCCGTTGCGAAGCGAGGGCCGCTGCCTCCGGCTCAATTTTCAGGCGCAGGGCGAAGACCTCCTCGGCCTCGCCAGCGCTGAGCGGCGCGACGAAGAAGCCGCGGTTGGCGTGAGAGGTCAGAAGTCCGTCCTGCTCCAACCGGGCCATGGCCTCGCGCAGGGGAATCTTGCTGACCCCCAGCTCGGCGGCCAGGGCGTCCTGGCGGATCACACCGCCGGGCGCGATCTGGCCCGACAGGATGCGTTCGCGGACGAGCCCGTAGACCTGGTCGGAGAGGGTGCGGACGACGATGCTCATGCAGGCTTCTTTGCACCAGCCAGCGCGCTGTGGCGACGGCCGTAGAAGAAGTAGATCGCCAGACCGATCACGTTCCAAGCCAGAAAGCGCAGCATGGTCGAGGGCGGCAGGCTGACGAACAGGTAGAGACAGCCAGCGATAGTCAGCGGCCCGACGACCCACGGCAGGGGGCAGCGGAAGACGCGGGGCAGGTCGGGGTGGGTCTTGCGCATCACCATCATACAGACCGCGGCGGCGACGAAGGCGGCCAGGGTGCCGGCGTTCGACAGCTCGGCGATTTCATCCAGGCGGAAGAAGCCGGCCACGGCGGCCACGAAGCAGCCGGTGATGATGGTGATGGTCGTGGGAGTGCCGAACTTGGGATGCACTTTCGACAGACCGCGCGGCAGCAAGCCGTCGCGCGCCATGACGAAGAAGACGCGGCTCTGGCCGAACATCATCACCAGAATGACGGTGGGCAGGGCGATGATCGCGGCGGCGGCGATCAGCGTGCCGGCCACCGGATGGCCCAGGCTGCGCAGAACGAAGGCCAAGGGCTCGCCGCTCTTGGCGAATTCCTGGAACGGCCACGCGCCGACGGCGCAGGCAGCCACGGCCATGTAGATGATGGTGCAAAGGGCCATGGAGCCGATGATGCCGATGGTCAGGTCGCGGCCAGGATTCTTGGCTTCCTCGGCCGAGGTCGAGACGGCGTCGAACCCGAAGAAGGCGAAGAACACGATGGCCGCGGCCGCCATGACCCCCTTCATCGCGCCATCCACCGAATGGGCGGCGAAGCCGTAGGGCATGAAGGGCTCGAAATTCTCCGGCTTGATGTACCACATGGTGAAGCCGACGAAGGCGGCCAGGGCTACCAGCTTCACGCCCACCAGCACCAGGTTCACGGTCGCGCTTTCCTTGGCGCCGACCACCAGCAGGGCGGTCACGGCCAGAGAGATCAGCACTGCCGGAAGGTTCACGATCCCGCCCGCATGTGGTCCCGCGAGAAGGGCGTCGGGTATGGGGATGTTCATGGCCTGGATCAGGCCGGAGACATAGGCCGACCATCCGGCGGCGACGGCGCTGCAGGCGACGGAATATTCGAGCACCAGGCTCCAGCCGATGACCCAGGCCACCGTCTCGCCCAGGGCGACATAGGAATAGGTATAGGCGCTGCCGGCGGCGGGCAGGGCGGTGGCCAATTCGGCGTAGGCAAGGGCCGCGCAGGCGCAGATGGCGCCGGCGATGGCGAAGGCCAGGATGACGGCGGGACCGGCCCGGTCAGCGCCCACGCCTGTCAGGGTGTAGATGCCGGTGCCGACGATGGCGCCGACGCCCATGGCCATAAGGTGCGGCCAACTCAGGGTCGGGATCAGCTTGCGATCCGCCTCGTGCGAGAACAGCGTGTCTACGATCTTCCTGCGGCCAAGCATTACGCCCCCTTTTGGATGAATGACGCTTCCCCCGAAGCGTCGGAACTAGCCGAACGGCGCCTCCAGGGAGGGCGAAGGCTCTGTGAACCAGGCCGCGCCATCCTCGGTGACGTAGAAATGGTCTTCCAGCCGGATGCCGAAGGCGCCCGGGATGACGATCATGGGCTCGTTGCTGAAGCACATGCCTGGCGCCAGAGGTGTCTTGTCTCCGCGCACCAGGTAGGCCGGCTCATGGATCGAAAGGCCGATGCCGTGGCCGGTGCGGTGCGGCAGGCCTGGCAGGCGGTAGTCGGGGCCAAGGCCGGCGCCTTCCAGCACCCGGCGAGCCACCGCATCGATTTCCTCGCAGGGCACGCCGGGGCGCACGGCGTCGAAGGCGGCCTTTTGGGCGCGGTGCTCCAGTTCCCACATGCGGGCGTGGTTTTCAGTGGGTTCGCCGAAGACGTAGGTGCGGGTGATGTCGGCGTTGTAGCCGTCCACCGTGCAGCCGGTGTCGATCAGGACGATATCGCCCTCGGCCAACGCCTGGTCGCCGGGGACCCCGTGCGGGTACGACGTCGCCTCGCCAAACTGCACGGCGCAGAAGCTGAAGCCGCCGTCAGCGCCCATGGCGCGGTGGGCGGTGTCGATGAAGTGCTTCACTTCGCTCGCCCGAATTCCGGGGGCCAGGATGCGGGCGGTCCGGCGATGCACTTCGAGCGTGATGGCCTTGGCTTCGCGCATCAGATCAAGTTCGGCCGCCGACTTGATCATCCGGCAGCCATTGATCACCGGCGACGCGTCCATAAGGGTCATCAATCCGGCCTGCTTGCGCAGTTCGTTGAAGATCAGGAACGAGGCGAGCGGATCGAGGGCGACGGTATCGACGCCCATTTCCGACAGGGTCGCGGCGGTGAGGGCATAGGGATTCTCGTCCTCCTCCCAGCAACGCACCGAGGCCTCGATCTTCAGCCCCGCCTCCAGTGAGCCGAGCTCAAAGGTGGGGCAGATCATGACCGGCGCGCCGACGCGCGGCAGGATCATGGCCACCAGGCGCTCCGTCGCCCCCCACGCCACGCCGGTGAAATAGCGCAGGCTGTAGCCGGCGTTGACGATCAAGGCGTCGATGCCCTGATCGGTCATCAGGCGGCGGGCCTTTTCCAGGCGCTGCAGGTGGTCGTCGGTTCCGATCCGGCGGACGCGTTCAGCGGGCGGCGATAGTTTGGCCAGTTCGGTCTGTGCGGTGGAGCCCCCGACGCCCTTGGTCATGCGCGCTTGGCCTTCTTCGACTCAAAACGGTTCAGGTCAAATGGCTGTAGCGCGACCGGCGGCTCGCGACCATCGGCCAGGGCGGCGACGATCTCGGCTGTGATGGGACCCAGCGTCAAGCCCAGGTGCTGATGCCCGAAGGCGTAATAGAGATTGCCAGCTGTTTCCGAACGGCCAATCGCCGGCAGATAGTCGGGCAGGGTGGGTCGGGCGCCGATCCAGGCGCTGGGTTCGCCCCGCACCGGCAGGCCAAGCGCCTTCACATGCGCGGCCAGGCGGGCCCACTTGCGGGGGTCGGGTCTCTGCCCCGGCGCACCGAACTCCACGAAGCTGGCCGCCTGAAGCCCCCCGGCGAAGCGGGTGACGATCATCGAGCGATCTTCAAAGACGATGGGTGACAGTTCGACGGGCCAATCGTGGTCGGTCCAGCGCAGGTGATAGCCGCGCTCGGCGATCAGTGGCGGACGCTGGCCTACGCCAGCCATGAGACGGGCGGAGCCGATGCCGGCGGCGACGAGCACGATGTCGGCGGTCAGGTTCGAGCCATCGGCCAGGCGCGCCGTCGCAACGCCGTTCTCGCGTGTAAGGGCCTCTACCCTGGTAGCGCGCAGCTCACCGCCGATGGCGCGATAGGCCGCTTCCAGAGCGCCGGCCAATTGCCCGAGGTCGGAGACCTGGGCGGTGCCGGAAAAGCGGATGCCGTCTGAGGGACGATTGCGGGTCAGACCCCACAGGTTGTCGAGGGTAGCCTCGCTCAGAGGCTGGATGCGGGCCGTGCCGGTATCTGCGGCGGCCCAGGCAGCGCGCCCGCGTTGTGCGCTCTCGGGGCTTTCCCAGACCAGCAGGTGACCCGTTTCGGACAACAGGTCGGGCCGCTCAAGGTCATCGGCAAGGCGTCGCCAGGCGGGCATGGCATGAAGAAGAAGGGACCGAAGGGCGTCGGCGCCGGATGCGAAACGCTCTTGCCCCGCGGCGGCCACGAAGCGCCTGGCCCATGACAGAAAGGCGAGGGGATCGCGCACATCAAGGGCGCCCCCGCGCCCGAACCAGCGTCGGGGGGCGGAGCGAATGGTCGGCCAGGAGGCCAGAGGCTCCACCTGTTCAACGGCGATATGGCCGGCGTTTCCGAGCGAGGCGGCCGAACCATCGCAGGGATCGACGAGTATGGTTTGCAGGCCCAACTGCTGCAGACGGAAGGCGCTGGCCGCTCCGACGACACCCCCTCCGATCACCAGCGCTGTTTTGACCATCTGAGGCGCCTTGCCATCCGCCGCTTGTTCGATATCGTATACGGTAGACGATCTTGAAGGAGAAACAAGTGGCTTCCACCTGCGACTGGTCCGGCGTCATTCCCGCCGCCACCACTCAGTTCACCCCCGACCTGGCGGTCGATCTGGATGCAACCCAGCGGGTTCAGGACGGCCTGATCAACGATGGCGTCAACGGTCTGATCATCATCGGGACCGTGGGCGAGAACAACTCCCTGGAGCCGCAAGAAAAGCGCGACGTCGTGCGCGCCGCGGTCGAAACCTCGAATGGTCGCGTGCCCGTGATCGCCGGCTGCGCCGAACTGACCACCACCCGAGCCGTGGCCTTCGCCCAGGACATGGAGAAGATCGGCGCCACTGGCATCATGCTGTTGCCGGCCATGGTCTATGTGCCGACGGAAGCCGAACTGCACGCTCACTTCCGCACGGTGGCCGAGGCGACCTCGCTGCCGATCATGCTCTACAACAACCCGCCAGCATACCGGACCAGCGTGACCATGGGCACGTTGGCCTCACTGTCGAACGTGAAGAACATCGTGGCCGTCAAGGAAAGCGCGCCCGATCCGCGCCGCTTCACCGACCTGATCAATGAGTTCGGCGACCGCTACACCCTGTTCGCCGGCCTGGACGACGTGGCCATGGAAGGCCTGCTGCTGGGCGCCCAGGGCTGGGTTTCGGGTCTGACTAACGCCTTCCCGCAGGAATCCCTGGCCCTGGTGGCGGCGATCAACAGCGGCGACCTGGACCGTGCACGAGAAATCTATCGCTGGTTCATGCCGCTGCTTCATCTGGACGCGGATCACGATCTGGTCCAGTCGATCAAGCTGGCCGAGCAGATCATGGGCCGTGGTTCGGAGCGCGTGCGCATGCCGCGTCTGCCCCTGGCCGGCGCGCGCCGCGATCAGGTGACCAAGATGGTCGAGCGCGCGGCCGAGACTCGTCCCACCCTGGCTTCCAAGGCAGCCTAAGAGACGCGAATGCGCCACACCTTCTTCTGCATCGACGGCCATACGGCCGGTAACCCGGTCCGCCTGGTGGCGGGCGGCGCGCCCCTGTTGCGCGGCGGGTCCATGAGCGAACGCCGGGCTGACTTCCAGGCCCGCTTCGACTGGATCCGCACCGGTCTGATGTTCGAGCCCCGCGGCCACGACATGATGTCCGGCGGCTTCCTTTATCCGCCGACGCGTCACGACACTGACGTGGGCGTTCTGTTCATCGAGACCAGCGGCTGCTTGCCCATGTGTGGGCACGGCACGATCGGCATGATGACTTTCGGCCTCGATAACGGCCTGATCCTGCCGCGAGAGCCGGGCAGGCTGAAGGTCGAGGTGCCGGCCGGCGTCATCGACATCGAGTACGGATGGGAAGGCGACAAGGTCACCTGGGTCCGCATCCGTAACGTGGCCAGCTATCTGGCGGCGGAGGGGATCGAGATCGAGGTCCCGGGCTTTGGGACGCTGACCGTCGATGTGTCCTATGGCGGCAACTACTACGCGATCATCGAGCCGCAAGGCGCCTACACCAACCTGGACGACCTGGGCGCGGCGAAGATCCTGGAGCTGTCGCCGGTGATCCGGCGGCTGGTGCGGGACGTTTATGAACCCGTCCACCCGCTTGACGCCACCATCCGGGGCGTAAGCCATATCCTCTGGGCCGATAAGCCGAAAGGCGAGGGCGCCGACGGACGCAATGCGGTTTTCTATGGCGAGCGGGCTATCGACCGCAGTCCCTGCGGCACGGGCACCTCCGCCCGCCTGGCCCACCTGGCCGCCAAGGGGCGGTTGAATGTGGGGGACCGCTTCGTCCACGAAAGCTACATCGGCAGCCGCTTCATCGGTCGCGTCGAGGCGGCGACGGATTTGGGCGGCAAGCCGGCGATCATTCCGTCCATCGAGGGCTCGGCGATCGCCACAGGCTTCAATCAGATTTGGATCGACCAGGCCGATCCGTTCTGGAAGGGCTTCGTCGTCACCTAGGCGGCCGTTCTTCAGGCGGCCTGGGCGAACCCGGTTTCGATCCAATTCGCCCGGCGCCAGGCGTTCGGGGTCGCGCCGACCTGCTTGCGAAACAGGTTGGAGAAGTGGGCCTGATCGGCGAAGCCGCAGGCGATGGCGATCTGGCTCAGCGGCTCGCGGGTGCTTAGCATCAGACGCTTGGCGCGCTCGACGCGGCGACGCATCACGTAGCTGTGGGGCGTCTCGCCGAAGCTGTCCTTGAAGGCGCGACCGAAATGACCCGCGCTCAGGCGCACCAGGCCAGCCATGTTCTCGACGCTGATGGTGCTGTCGAGGTTCTCTTCGATGAAAGCCTCGATGCGCTTGGCTTGCCAGGGTGCGAGGCCGCCGCTGACCGCAGCGCGCTTTTCAGCGCTCTGCTCGCCGTTCAGCAGAGCGGCGACGCGGGCCACATAGCCGCGGGCGGCGTCCAGGTCGGACTCAAGGGTCCTTTGGGCGTTGGCGAGGAGTTCGGCGATCACCGGGGCGCCGGCGGCCGAATAGGAAGAGAAGGTGGAAGCAGCGACTTGGTAGGTCATCTCGTCATCTCCTGCGGCGGGGCCGGGTGGGTTTCGATGACTTGAGATTGCGGTTTGACAGAATGTCGCACCATCCAACCTAGGTGGGTTTGAGGTACCGCATAGGTAGGATCGACCTATACTTCGGTTTAGGGCCGCGATCGGCGACGGTGCGGTCGGGGCCTTTTCCCCCAAGGGGTTTCAGGTCAGATTGCGCGTTCCCGGAGAGCAGCGATCTTGAGTCCCGCCAATCCTTCCGAACCGACGCCGGTCTTCGTCATCGACGACGACCTGTCCGTGCGCGCCTCGCTGGACAGCCTGCTGCGCTCGGTAGGGCATTCGGTTGAGACCTATGGATCGGCCGCCGAGTTTCTTCAGCGCAAACGACCGGAGGCGGGGTGCCTGGTGTTGGACGTGCGCCTTCCGGGCATCAGCGGCCTAGATTTCCAAGGGCAGTTGGCTGGTCTCCACATCGAATTGCCTATCATTTTCATGACAGGGCACGGCGATATCCCCATGACCGTGCGTGCGATGAAGGCGGGGGCCGTCGACTTCCTGTCCAAGCCCTTCCGCGATCAAGACATGCTCGACGCCGTCGCCGCGGCCATCGAACGGGACCGCAAGCGCCGACAGCAGGCTGACGCGGTCGCCGATCTACGCAGCCTGCACGCCGCCCTGACGCCGCGGGAGCGTGAGGTCATGACGCATGTGACGGCGGGGCTGATGAACAAGCAGATCGCCCACCTAATGGGCCTTAGCGAGATCACAGTGAAGATCCATCGCGGGAACATGATGCGAAAGATGCAGGTGGCTTCCGTCGCCGACCTTGTGCGGATGGCCGAAGCTCTTGGGGTCGAAGCGTCGCAGGCATGAGATCGTCTGAGTACGGTTAACGGGCGATATCTATGATTTGACGTCTTAGATTTGAGGAAATTCTAGCTTCTGACCGAGCGTGGATAATCACAGCTTTACTCAATTTGTGCGCTCTGGCGGGCAATCGCGCGCGTTATTGTTGGTCGGCCTCCCATATTATTAGAAGCCGTCTGGTGATGAGGTCCGCCGACCTAGAAACCTCAGGGATTCGAGCGCGCGTATCTTTTTTACGACGCCTCTTTTTCTGCGATTTCGCGGCCTTCCCTTGATTTCGTAACAAATTGGAAAGGACGGCATGGGTAGTGGGCAGTGGGGGAGAGCGCTCTTAGGTGGAGTGATCGCCCCGAATCTGTTGTTTTGGGCCACAGAACGTCGCTCGCGCTACTGGACTAGGAAAACGGTCACATGTCGCTCACCTCGGCTCTTTCGACCACGCAGCTAGCCTCCGCCTCGGCGACGATGGTGCGCGGGTGGTCAACCACCGACATCAAAGGCCTGAACGCTACGCAGCTCGGCGCGCTCGGTGCGACGGGCGTAGCGGCTCTGGCGGACACCCAGGTGGCGGCGCTCGAGGCGACCCAGATCAAGGGGCTCAAGGCCGACCAGATCAAGGGCCTGGCCAATAACGTCACTTTCAGCAGCGGCCAGCTGGCGGTCTTCAACACGAGCCAGATGGGGGCGCTGACCACGACCCAGGCGGCCGCGTTCACGATCACGGATCTGGATGGTCTGGCGAAGACCCAAATCGGCGCGCTGTCGACGACGAACCTTTCCAATCTCGACGCGACCGAGATCAAGAGCCTGACGACTGATCAGGTGAAGGGGCTGACCACTACTCAGCTGCAGAGCCTCTCCACCACCGACGTGGGCGAGTTCGACGCCGCGCAGATCGGCGCCTTGGCGGCCACGCAGATCGCCGGCATGGGCGCGGCCAACTTCTCGGCTCTGTCCAGCACCCAGGTCCAGACGCTCGATACGACCCAGCTCAAAGGGCTGACGACGGCTCAGGCGCAGAGTCTCAATCAAACCGATCTGGACGATTTCAGCACGGCCCAGCTTGGCGGTCTGTCGACGGCTGTGCTGAACAGCCTGTCCACCACCGCGCTTGGGACCCTTGATCAGACCCAGGTCCAATCGCTGACCGCTACGCAAGTCGGCGGCCTGTCGAAGACGCAATTCTCGGCGTTGACCAGCACCCAGACCGGTTTCCTCGACGCTACCCAGATCAAGGGCCTGACTGCGGCGCAGTTGAGCGGTCTGTCTTCTACTGACCTGGGTGAACTGAGCTCGACCCAGTTGGGGGCGCTCACCACCAAGCAAATTGCCGGGTTCGGCACGGCCGCGCTGAAGTTCCTGGATACAACCCAGGTCAGTGGCCTCAGCACTGAGCAAGTCAAGGCGCTGACGGCCGCGCAGATGACCGCGCTGACCGCCACCGATATGGAGAAGTTCTCCGCGACCCAGATCGGCGCCCTGGCCAACACTCAGATTGGCGCCCTGAAGGGCGAGGCGCTGTCGGCGCTGAGCAGCACGCAGGTGCAAGGCCTGACAGGCGCCCAGCTCAATAAGCTGACGAGCGCGCAGCTTGGCAAGCTCAGCGCGACGGATGTCGCCGAGTTCGATGTCACCCAATTCAGCGCTTTGGCGGCGTCTCAGGTCGCCGCCCTGTCGGTTTCTGCGGTCGGCGGCCTGACCCAGACTCAAATCCAGAGCTTGAGTTCGGACGCTGTCGGCAAGCTGACGGCCAAGCAATTCGAGGCTCTGAGCAGCACCCAGGTGGGTTATCTGGACGCAAACCAGATCGCCGGCATCAAGACGACCCAGTTGACGGGCCTGAAGGCGACCCAGTTCGCCGACTTCACCACGACTCAAGTAGCCAGCTTTGCCGCGACCCAACTGGGCGCTTTGGCGGCGGACTCCCTGTCCAGCCTGACCGAGACCCAGGTCCGAGGCCTGAACGAGACCCAGGTCCGCGGCCTGACGACGGCGCAGCTGAGCAAGTTGTCGACCACTGATCTGGCCGAGTTCGGCACGACCCAGATCGCCGCCCTGACGACCAAGCAAGTCTCCGGCTTCGGCACGGCGGCCCTGAAGACCTTCGACACGACCCAGATGGGCGCCCTGAGCGCCGATCAGGTCAAGGCGTTGACCGTCGCGCAGATGACCGCGCTGACCGCCACCGATATGGCGAAGTTCTCGACCACCCAGATCAGCGCCTTGGCCAACACTCAGATTGGCGCTCTGAAGGGCGAGGCGCTCTCGGCGCTGAGCAGCACGCAGATTACGGCGCTTGATCCGGCTCAGCTGAACAAGCTGACCTCGGCTCAGTTCAGCAAGCTGACCGCCACTGACATCGGGGAGTTGAGCGCCACGCAGTTCGCCGCTCTCGCCGCGACGCAGATTTCGGGCCTGACGACGGGCGCGATGAGCGGCCTGACCCAGACTCAAATCCAGAGCTTGAGTTCGGACGCTGTCGGCAAGCTGACGGCCAAGCAATTCGAGGCTCTGAGCAGCACCCAGGTGGGTTATCTGGACGCAAACCAGATCGCCGGCATCAAGACGACCCAGTTGACGGGCCTGAAGGCGGCTGAGTTCGCCGACTTCACCACCACCCAGGTGGCTGGCCTCGCAGCCACTCAACTCGGGGCGCTAGCGACGGACGCCTTGTCCAGCCTGACCGAGACCCAGGTCCGAGGCCTGAACGAGACCCAGGTCCGCGGCCTGACGACGGCGCAGCTGAGCAAGTTGTCGACCACTGATCTGGCCGAGTTCGGCACGACCCAGATCGCCGCCCTGACGACCAAGCAAGTCTCCGGCTTCGGCACGGCGGCCCTGAAGACCTTCGACACGACCCAAATGGGCGCCCTGAGCGCCGATCAGGTCAAGGCGTTGACCGTCGCGCAGATGACCGCGCTGACCGCCACCGATATGGCGAAGTTCTCGACCACCCAGATCAGCGCCTTGGCCAACACTCAGATTGGCGCTCTGAAGGGCGAGGCGCTCTCGGCGCTGAGCAGCACGCAGATTACGGCGCTTGATCCGGCTCAGCTGAACAAGCTGACCTCGGCCCAGTTCAGCAATCTGACCGCCACTGACATTGGCGAGTTTAGCGCCACGCAATTCGCCGCCCTTGCGGCGACGCAGATCGTCGGTCTGACGACGGGCGCGATGAGCGGCCTGACCCAGACTCAAATCCAGAGCTTGAGCTCGGACGCTGTCGGCAAGCTGACGGCCAAGCAATTCGAGGCTCTGAGCAGCACCCAGGTGGGTTATCTGGACGCAAACCAGATCGCCGGCATCAAGACGACCCAGTTGACGGGCATGAAGGCGGCTGAGTTCGCCGACTTCACCACCACCCAGGTGGCTGGTCTGGCAGCGGCCCAACTGGGGGCCCTCTCGACGGACGCCTTGTCCAGCCTGACCGAGACGCAGGTTCGCGGTCTCGACGAGACCCAAGTGCGCGGTCTGACGACGGCGCAGCTGAGCAAGCTCTCGGCTACCGATCTGGCCGAGTTCGGCACGACCCAGATCGCCGCCCTGACGACCACTCAGGTGAAAAACCTGGCCAGCACGGCCCTGAAAGCCTTCGACACGACCCAGGTGGGCGCCTTGAGCGTCGATCAGGTGAAGGCGTTGACCACAGCCGCCCTGACGCAACTTGGCGCGGATGTCACCAAGCTCACCAGCACCCAGATCAGCGCGCTGGCCAACACCCAGGTGAGCGCGCTCACCGCGACGGCCCTGTCGGCGCTGGACAGCACGCAGGTCAAGGCGCTTGATCCGGCTCAATTGAACAAGCTGACCTCGGCCCAGTTCAGCAATCTGACCGCCACTGACATTGGCGAGTTTAGCGCCACGCAATTCGCCGCCCTTGCGGCGACGCAGATCGTCGGTCTGACGACGAGCGCGATGAGCGGCCTGACCCAGACCCAGATCCAGGGCTTGAGCTCTGATGCGATCGGCAAGCTGTCGGCCAAGCAGTTCGAAGCTTTGAGCAGCACCCAGGTAGGGTATCTCGACGCCAACCAGATCGCCGGCATCAAGACGACCCAGTTGACGGGTATGAAGGCGGCCGAGTTCGCTGACTTCACCACCACTCAGGTGGCTGGTCTGGCAGCGGCCCAACTGGGGGCCCTCTCGACGGACGCCTTGTCCAGCCTGACCGAGACGCAGGTTCGCGGTCTCGACGAGACCCAAGTGCGCGGTCTGACGACGGCGCAGCTGAGCAAGCTCTCGGCTACCGATCTGGCCGAGTTCGGCACGACCCAGATCGCCGCCCTGACGACCACTCAGGTGAAAAACCTGGCCAGCACGGCCCTGAAGGCCTTCGACACGACCCAGGTGGGCGCCCTGAGCGCCGACCAGGTGAAGGCGTTGACCACAGCCGCCCTGACCCAACTTGGCGGAGACGTCGCCAAGTTCACCACCACTCAGATCAGTGCGCTCGCCAATACGCAGATCGCAGGCCTGACGGGCACCGGGTTGTCGGCGCTCGACGCCACCAAGTTCGCCGCTCTGACCACTGAAGCGGTCAAAAGCCTGACGACCAAGCAGCTGTCGCTGCTTTCGGCGACGGACATCGGGGAATTTACGACTGATCAGTTCAGCGCCCTGTCGGCCGCCCAGTTGGGCAGCCTGGCGGGTGGACTGTCGAACGTCAGCACGACCAATCTTGACGGGCTCGCCTCTACGCAGATCGGCGCGCTTAGCGCATCGGGGCTGGCTTCGTTGGACGAAACCCAGGTTCGTTCGCTCGACGGCGGTCAACTGTCCGGCCTGACGGCGGCGCAACTGGCTGGGTTGAAGGCGACGGATATCGCCGAGTTCAGCACCACCCAAATCTCCGGCCTGACCTCGACCCAGGTCGGGCAACTGGGCGCGACCAACTTCGCGGCTTTGAGCGAGACTCAGGTGCAGGCTCTGGACGCCGGCCAACTCCAGGGGGTCACCACCACCCAGTTGAAGGCTCTGTCGGCCGCCGACTTCGGTGATTTCACGACCACCCAGGTTTCTGGGCTGACGGGCTCGCAGCTCGGCGCACTGTCGACCACCAACTTCATCAGCCTGACGCAGACCCAAGTGCGCGGGCTGGATGAGACGCAGGTTCGCGGTCTTTCGACTGCGCAGATCAGCGCACTGTCGAGCACTGAATTCGCCGAGTTCGGCACGACGCAGATCGCCGCCCTGAACGACACGCAGCTGAAGAGCCTAGGCGGCACCGCGATCAGCGGTCTCGACACCACTCAGGTTGGCGCTCTGACGACGACGCAGCTGAAGAACTTCTCGGCCAACCAGCTGAAGGCTCTGTCTTCGACCGACCTGCAGAAGTTCGATACGACCCAAATCGGCTCCCTGGCCAATACCCAGGTGACCGGCCTGACCGGCACCGCGATCTCGGGCCTCGACGCCACCAAGTTCACAGCCCTGTCGACCACGGCTGTGAAGGCGCTGACTACAAGCCAGCTTCAGGTCCTGAGCGCTACGGATATCGGTGAGTTCTCGGCTACGCAGCTTGGGGTGCTGTCGGCGGCCCAGCTGGGTGCGCTGTCGGGCGGCTTAACCGAACTCGATACGACCCAACTCGACGGCCTGTCCGCCTCCCAGATTGGGGCCATAGGCGCGACCAACTTCTCGTCGCTGGATGAGACGCAAGTCCGCTCGCTCGACGCCGCACAGCTCGCCGGTCTGACCACGACGCAGATGAGCAAGCTGACGGGCGGTGATTTGGCCGAGTTCACCAGCACCCAGATCGATGGGCTGGCGGGCACGCAGCTTGGCGCCCTGACAGGCACCAATCTGTCGGCGCTCAACACGAACCAGATCCAAGGGTTCGACGCCGATCAGATGAAGGCCTTGACGACCACGCAGTTCCAACTGCTGAGCGCGGCTGACGTCCAGGAGTTCACCACCACCCAGATCGCGGCTCTGGCGACCACCCAGATTGGCGCCCTGTCCTCGACCGCCCTGTCCGGCCTGACCAGCACGCAGGTCGCTTCGCTCACCACCGATCAGATCAAGGCGCTTTCGAACGCCCAGATCGATGGTCTGACGGCAGGCGACCTGGCGGAGTTCGACGGCACACAGCTTGGCTCTCTGACGGCGGCCCAGGTCGGCGGCCTGACGGGCGACCAGCTGGCGTCGCTGCAGGCAACCCAGCTTGACGGCCTGACCTCGACCCAGATCGGCAGCCTGAGCAAGACGGCGCTGTCGGCGTTGAGCGAGACGCAAATCCGGTCGTTGGACAGCACGCAGCTCGGCGGGCTGACGACGGCCCAGGTTCAGGGTCTGTCGGTTGCTGACTTCGCCGACTTCACGACGACGCAGATCAAGCAACTGACCGGCGCGCAACTTGGAGCGCTATCGACCACGAACCTGAACAGCATCGACGGCACGACCTTCGGATCGCTGACGACGACGCAGGTCCAGGGGCTGAGCAATACGCAGCTTCTGGCGCTGACCTCGACCGACATGGGCGAGTTCACCACCACGCAGATCGCGGCTTTGAGCACGACGCAGATCAAGGGCCTGTCGGGCGCTAATCTCTCAGCGCTGACCCAGACGCAGTTCGGATCGCTCTCGACCGACCAGATCAAGGCCCTGAGCCTGATCCAGATCGGCGCTCTGCAGACCGGTGACGCAGGCGACCTGACGACGACGCAACTCGGCGCCCTGGCGTCGACGCAGCTTGGTCGTCTGGGTGGAGGCCTCGTCTCGGCACTGACCAGCACGCAGATCGGAGCGCTGGCGGATACCCAGATCGCCGGTCTGACCAAGGAGCAGACCGCGGAGCTGAGCGTCACGGATCTTCGTGAGTTCCAGCCGGCTCAGCTCGCCGCCATCAGCGCGACGGCCTTCGCGGGTGTGAACTCCACGGCGATCGGCGCCATGACGACTACGGACATCGACGCGATCTCCACCACCCAGATCGCCGCCCTGACCCAGACGCAGATCGCAGCGCTCTCGACCACGAACATCGCCTCGATGGACGTGAACCAGATCGCCGCGATCCAGGACACGCAGGTGCCGTACTTCAACAGCGAACAGCTGGACGCCCTCTTCGGGCCCCACTAAGGCGCTTCAGATCACGAATGATGGGCCGGTCATAACCTCATGACCGGCCCATTTCTCGTTGCGAAGTTGTCGGTTCCATGGGGTTCCAAGATCAGCTTGATCGAATCGGGCAAGCGTTCTGCACTCGCCTCGTTTCGGCGTCGTGTGCGCCGTGCGTCCCTGTGACCAGACGTGTCCGAAGGCAGTATGTCCGAAGCTCTATTCGTCTCCGCGGTTCAGCGGATCACCGCTGGCGGCTACCCTCTGACCGAGTTGCTCGAGGCGACCGGTCGTCTCGGTGGTTCGGGACATACGGCCATGGCCGAGCAACTCTATCGGATCTGGATCGCCTTCAATCCGCAGAACCCGCACGTCTTCGTCGCCTATTTCAACAATTCCGGCCTTCAGCAGCAACTGGGAGACCTGGCGTCCGCGGAGGCCTCGCTGCGCGCGTCGGTCGAGGTGAATGCTGACTTCCTGCCCGGGTACATCAACCTTGGCAGCGTGCTCGAAAAGCGCGGAATGGTGGCCGAAGCGGTGGAGCAATGGCGAACCGCCGTGGATCGCCAAGTGCCCCTCACTGGGATGGTCCTTACCTACAAGGTGACCGCGCTCAAGCAACTCGGCCGCGTCCTGGGCGAACACGACCTGGGACTGGATTCGGAAGTTCCGCTGTACCAGTGCCTGGATCTCGACCCCACCCAGTATGACGTGCTGGAGCAGTACACCGCGCGCCGGCTGGGCGGCTGCAAATGGCCTATCGTCATTCCGTCCGAGACCATCACCCGCGAGCGACTGGTGGGTGGCATCCATCCTCTGTCGTTGGGCGCCTATACGGATGATCCGCTTTTGCAGCTGGCCTCCGCCGCCGCCTATACGGAACGCTCGGTCCCAGAGACCTTCGATCTGGACGCGTTCGACCGCAGGGATGCGAAGATCGACCTGACAGGCCGCCGCATCCGCGTCGGCTATGTCTCGTCGGATCTGCGCGACCACGCGGTCGGTTATCTGATGTCCGAGATGTTCGAACTCCACGACCGCAGCAAGGTCGAGGTCTTCGCCTATTATTGCGGTCCAGCGACGGGGACGATCAGCGCCCGCATCCAGGGCGCGGTCGAGCATTGGGTCGATATCCGGGCCATGACCGATGACGAGGCCGCGCGTCGTATCGCCGACGACGGCATCGACGTGCTGATCGACGTCAACGGTCACACGCGTGACAGCCGTACTGGCGCCTTCGCTCGCCGGCCCGCGCCGATCCAGGTCAACTGGCTCGGCTTTCCAGGCACGATGGCCACGCCCTATCACCAGTACATCATCGCCGACGAGTGGATCATCCCGCCGGAAATGGAGATGTACTATTCGGAGAAGGTGCTTCGGCTGCCCTGCTATCAGGCCAACGACCGCAAACGTGTCGTCGCGCCTGAAAAGCCGACGCGGGCCGACGCCGGCCTGCCCGACGACGCCTTCGTCTTCTGCTGCTTCAACGGCTCCCAGAAGATCACCCGGTTCACCTTCGGGCGCTGGATGGAGATCCTGCAGCGCGTGCCCAATTCGGTGCTCTGGCTGCTCGATCACAACGAAACCACCAACGCCCGCCTGCGCGAGCATGCGGTCGCGGCAGGGATCGCGGCGGAGCGGATCGTCTTCGCGCAAAAGCTCTATAACCCGTTCCACCTGGCCCGTTATCCGCTGGCGGACCTGTTCCTCGATACCTCGCCTTACGGGGCCCACACGACGGCCTCGGACGCTCTGTGGATGGGTGTTCCCGTGTTGACGCTGGCGGGGCGCTGTTTCGCCTCGCGGGTCTGCGGCAGTTTGGTACGCGCCGCGGGTCTTGAAGAGCTGATCTGCTACACCCCGCAGGACTACGTCGAGCGCGCCGTCGCCCTGGCCGGCGATCCGGCCCAAATACAGGCCTACAAGACGCACCTTGAAGAGAACCGCCACACCTGCGTGCTCTTCGACATGGATCGCCTAGTGGCGAGCCTCGAAGATTTGTACGCCCAGATGTGCGCCGAGCATCAGCAGGGCCGCGTGCCGCAACCCGATCTCACCAATCTCGAGCAATACATGGAGATTGGCGTGAGGCTGGAGCACGAAACGCGCGAGATTCTGGCCGAGCCCAACTACAACGAACTCTATCGCAGCCAACTCGCAGCCCGTCACAGACGCCGGCCAATGCCGGCGGATACCCGCCTATGGACGGCCGCCGACATTGAGGCGCTCGGCCAATGAATCCGACTGCCAGACACGCCCAGCATCCGAGCCGCTTTTCAGGCGCGGAATGACGGACCTCGCGGACCCCATCCTGGAACTCGCACGACGTCTCCAGGAAGAGCGGCGGTGGAGTGACGCAGCGACGATCTTCGAGCATGTGCTGGCGGCGCAGCCGGACCGCGAGGATGTCCTGCGCGCGTTGATGCATAACCACAGCGCTGCGGGCAGGACCCTGGAGGCGCTGAAGGTTCTGGCTGACCTGCGGGTTCGCTACCCCGACGGCCCCGAGCTTGCCCGCGATGTCGCCGAACAGACCCAGCCGGCGATCGAACGATACAACCTGCATATGCGGTCAAAGGACGTGGCCCAGGCGGCGCCCTACGCCTCCGCCCTGGCGGATCTGACGCCGAACAACCCGCTGGTCTTGCGAACCGCCATGACCTGCAATCAGACGGTCGGGGATTTGGAAAGCGCGGGCCGCTATGCGCAGACGCTGCTGGCGCTCGATCCGGAAGACATCTCGGCCCACGAGACCATGGCCGAGGTCTGCAAGGCGCGAGGCGATCAGGCCGGCGACCTTGCACACAGATCTCGGGTCGCCTTGCTGGACCGGCCGAGCCAGCATCCGCTCGTGCGGCTCAAAGACATCCATGACGTCGCCAGCGGCCTGCTGTGCGGGCGGCTTGACGACAAGGCTGTCGCGGAACTCGAGAAACTGCTCGCCGCGCAGGAGCAGCATAAGGTCAGTGAACCGGAAGACAGCGGCTGGCCAGGGTGGGAGCGCCACTACCGCCTGCTGCTGGAGTCCATCGACCTCCCCGCCGTGCTTGGACCCACGCCGGCGCCTTCACCGGAGCCGCAGACGGTCTATGCCGACGCCAATGGCCAGTCGATGACATGGAACGACGTCGCAAAGCGCGCCGACACGCTGGACGCCAAGGTGGTCTTCCTCGTGGCCGCCGACCAAGCCTATGTGGAGCTCTATGCCCGTTGGTACGTTCGCTCGATCCTAAAGCACTGCGACGTGCCGTTCCTGGTGGTGGTGCATGTGATCGGCGGAGCGGAGCACCTGGGGCGGTCCGCGACGACGGTCGATGTGCATGATGATCGCCTGATCTTCGCCGGCGACGCTTTTGACGAGGCAGGTGTCACGACGAAGGTCTATGACGCCCCGCCCAAGGGAATGGCGAGCAAGCCCGTCGGTCATTTCCAATCCATCCGCTTTCTTCAGGCGGGCGGCCTGCTGCGTCGCCTTGGCCGGCCGCTTTTCATCTCCGATATCGATCTGCTGCTGCAGCGTGGCGTGTCTGATCTGCTGGAGCGCTGCGAGGGCGCCGATCTGGTCTTCAACGAGAACCAGAACAGCTTCAACGCCGGCGCGCGCCTGACCGCCAATCTGGTCCTGGCCTATCCGACCCCGGTCACCGACCTGTTTTTCCGCTTTGTCTCCGCCTACCTCGGCCAGATGCTGGATCGCCCGGTGTTGACGCGGTGGATCGACCAAGTGGCGTTGATGCTGGGCCGCCATCACCTGCACACCCACGCCGAACCGCAACTGCAGTATTTTGACGTAACGTCAGACATCAACAACGTTATGTACCGGACGTGGCAGGAGAACCCGTTCCGGTTCCTGTCGCTGTACCACGGCTTCGACACGTCGAGTCTGGAGGCCGACTAGCTCGGCGATTGCCACGGCGTCGAATGCGACCTCACTATGCCGGCAAAGCGTGAGGAACCGACATGAACGACGCCTTCAAGCCGGGCCTGCTGGCCGGCAAGACCGCCTTCGTCGCCGGCGGCACCAGCGGCATCAACCTGGCCATCGCCGAGCGGTTTGCCGAGCAGGGCGCCAACGTCGCCGTGATCAGCCGCAGCCAGGACAAGGTCGACGCGGCGGTCGCGGGGCTGAAGGGCAGGGGCCATACGGCGGTCGGTTTCTCGGCCGACGTGCGAGACTACGCGGCGGTCGAGGCGGCTCTGAAAGGGACGCACGAGGCGTTCGGCGAGATCGACATCGTCCTGTCTGGCGCGGCCGGCAATTTCGTGGCTCCGGCGCTAGGCATGTCGGCCAACGGCTTCAAGACCGTGGTCGACATCGACCTGATCGGCACCTTCAACGTCCTGCGCGCCTCGTTCGAGTTCCTGCGCAAGCCGGGCGCGTCGCTGATCAGCATCACCGCGCCGCAGGCCGTGAAGCCCAGCGTGATGCAGGCCCACGTCTGCGCGGCCAAGGCCGGGATCAACATGCTGACAAAGGTGCTGGCGCTGGAGTGGGGCTCAATGGGCGTGCGGGTCAACGCCATCTCGCCCGGGCCCATCGCCGACACCGAGGGCATGGCGCGCCTAGCGCCGACGCCCGAGGTCGAAAAGCGGATCAAGGACAACATCGCCCTGCGCCGCTATGGCGAGAAGCGCGAGATCGCCGACGTGGCTCTGTTCCTGAGCAGCGACAACGCCGCCTACATCACCGGCGCCATCATCGATTGCGACGGGGGCTCGGTGCTGGGCTCCTCGACGATCTAGCCCGCCACGCCCCAGTAAGAGGGCGAGCAAAAGCGCAGGGAGAGAAACAAAATGGGCGATCAAACCGCCATCGACTTCGACCAGATGCCGACCCTGGGCGATGTCGCCCGCTATCACGGGCGAACGCGGCCGGACGCCGTCGCCCTCAAGTTCGAGGGGCGGTCGACCACCTTCGGCGATTTCGACCGGCACACCAGCCAGGTCGCTAACGGCCTGATCGCCGCGGGGCTGAAAAAGGGCGACCGCATCGCCTATGTCGGCAAGAACAGCGACTGGTACTTCGAACTGCTGGTCGGGGCGACCAAGGCCGGCGTGGTGACCGTGCCGATCGGCTGGCGGCTCGCCACGCTCGAGATCGCCTATGTGGTCGAAGACGCCGAGGCCAAGCTGCTGTTCGTCGGGCCCGAGAGCCTGGCGGTCGCCCATGAAATCGCGCGCCAGATGGTTGGCGTCGGGGTGGTGACCATGGAAGGCGGAGAGGCGGACTGGCCGTCGTTCGAAAGCTGGCGCGCCGCCCAGCCGACGACCGATCCGGCCGTCGCCATCGGCGAACGCGACGTGGCGATCCAGCTATACACGTCCGGCACCA
This sequence comes from Caulobacter sp. NIBR2454, assembly GCF_027474405.1. Taxonomy (GTDB): domain Bacteria; phylum Pseudomonadota; class Alphaproteobacteria; order Caulobacterales; family Caulobacteraceae; genus Caulobacter. The sequence continues at coordinate 2,423,205 of NZ_CP114871.1, read as the reverse complement.
CTGGCCGGCCCAAGGGCGCGATGCTGAGCCACGGCAACCTGCTGCGCGGGCGGCGCGAGGCGACGCTCAATCCCATGGACTGGAACCAGTGGGGGCCGGACGACGTCAGCCTGGTGGCGATGCCGGTGGCTCACATCGGCGGCAGCGGCTGGGGCATGGTGGGCTTGTTCAACGGCGCGACAAGCGTAGTGGCGCGCGAGTTCGACCCCTTCAAGGTGCTGGACTTCATCGAGCATGACCGGGTGTCCAAGCTGTTCCTGGTTCCGGCGGCCTTGCAGATCGTGGTGCGCCAGCCTCGCGCACGAGAGATCGACTACGGCCGCCTGAAGTACATGCTCTATGGCGCGGCCCCGATCCCGTTGGACCTGTTGCGCGAGGCGATCGAGGTGTTCGGCTGCGGCTTCGTTCAGCAGTACGGCATGACCGAGACCTGCGGCACCATCGTCTATCTGCCGCCGGAGGACCATGACCCCGCCGGCACGCCGCGCATGCGCTCAGCCGGCCTGCCCATGCCGGGGGTGGAGATCAAGGTTGTCGACGAGACCGGCGCCGAGGTCCCGCGCGGAACGGTGGGGGAAGTGGCGACCCGCTCGGCCGCCAACATGAACGGCTATTGGAAGTTGCCCGAAGCCACCGCCGCGACCATGGGCGCTGACGGCTGGCTGCGTACGGGCGACGCCGGCTACATGGATGAGGACGGCTATCTCTACATCCACGACCGGGTGAAGGACATGATCATCACCGGCGGGGAGAACGTCTATCCGGCGGAGGTGGAAAGCGCCGTCTATGGCCATCCGCATGTGGCCGAGGTGGCGGTGATCGGCGTGCCAGACGCCAAGTGGGGCGAGGCGGTGAAAGCCGTGGTCGCGCCCAAGCCGGGGATCACGCCCGACGCCGACGACATCATCGCCTTCGCCCGCTCGCGCATCGCCCACTTCAAGGCGCCCAAGAGCGTGGACTTCGTAGACGCCCTGCCGCGCAACGCGGCCGGCAAGATTCTGCGCCGGCAATTGCGCGAGCCGTACTGGGAAGGTCGAGAGCGCCGCGTGAACTAGGTTCGTCGTCGAACTGTCGTGAAGCGTGGCTAAGCCGTCCTGGCTTCTGGGAGGGCTTTAAAATGCTGCATCTGTTGTTCGCCGCCGCCGTGGCTTCGGCCGCCTGTCCGTCGTCCGACGACGCCTGCGTCCGCGCGAGCATGGAGCAGGGGTTGAAGCTCAATGACCTGACGGCCGTAGGCACGCACAACAGCTACAAGCAGTCTCTGCCCGCGCAGGAACTCGCCGTCATGGTCGCGGCCGCTGGACAGCGCGCCCTGGGCATCGACTACGGCCACCGGCCGCTGACGGACCAACTCAACGACGGCGCCCGCCAGCTGGAGATCGACATCGCCCAGGATGCGGCGGGCGGTCTCTACGCCAAGCCGAAGACCGCGACGGGGCAAGGCGAGCTGCTTTCTCCCGCCAATGCAGCGATCATGGCCAAGCCGGGCTACAAGGTCCTGCACATGCAGGATGTGGATTTCCGCTCCACCTGCCTGACCTTCGTCGCCTGCCTGGGCGAGGTGCGCGCGTGGTCGAAGGCCAACCCGACCCACGCACCGATCCTGATCCTGATCAACGCCAAGGAAGGCGGCCCGAACCTGCCCGGCGGCGTCATCGCGCCGACCTATGACGCCAAGGCGTTTGATGCGCTGGACGCCGAAATCCGCAGCGTCTTTTCCGAGGCCGAGCTGATCACGCCCGATCAAGTTCAGGGCAAGAAGCCGACCCTGCGCGAGGCGGTGCTGGCCGGTGGCTGGCCAACCTTGGGCGCCGCCCGCGGCAAGGTGTTCTTCGCGCTTGATGAGAGCACGGAGAAGGTGGCGGTCTATCGTGGTGCGCGCCGGTCGCTCGAAGGCCGGGCCATGTTCGTCAACACGGATGAGGCCTCGCCCGCCGCGGCCTACCTGACCCTCAACGATCCCATCGCCGAGCAGGCGCGCATCCAGGCCGCCGTGAAGGCGGGTTTTGTGGTCCGCACGCGCGCCGACGCAGACACCTGGGAAGCGCGCGCCAATGATCCGCGCCGCCGGAGCGCCGCGTTCAGCAGCGGCGCGCAGTATGTCTCCACCGACTATATGCGGCCGGACCCGCGCTTCGCCGGCGGCTATTTCGCGCGCCTGCCGGGCGGAGCGGCGGCGGTCTGCAATACCGTTCGCGCCGCCGACCAGTGCCGCGGTCTGGCGATCGAAGCTGAAAAGGGCGCGCCGGTCCGCGGCTATCTCGCCCCCGCCGAACGCCCGGACCTGACCGTCGTGATGGCGCAGCCGCCGGCCCCGGGCTCACCCAAGGCGTTGGCCGACGCGGCCATCTTCCGCGATACGCGGGCGTTGCAGGGAACCGCTCGCTGGGCCCTGGCGACGTCGGACGTCAATGGGCACATGTACGATCACTTCGCCGCCGCCCTTGGCGTGCGTATTCGTCCTGAGCAGGCTCCCATCCTTACGGCGCTGCTGGACCGGTCGGGCGACGACCGCTCGGTGGTCGGCGTGGCGAAGACGCATTGGGGTACGAAGCGTCCCTATCTGGGCACTGACCTGCCGATCTGCGAGGCCAAGAGCGATCACCTGGCCGGTAACCCAGACTATCCGTCGGGGCACTCGGCCCATGGCATGCACGTCGGCCTGATCCTGGCCGAGTTGGCCCCCCAGCGGAAAACCGAACTGCTGGCGCGCGGTCGCGAGTACGCCGAGAGCCGATATATCTGCGGCGCGCACAGCTACAGCGCGGCCGAAGCGGGCATCATCGGCGGCATGGCGATCTTCGCCGCGGAACATGCCTCCCCGCTGTTCCGCCAGGACATGGATGCGGCGCGCGCGGAGGTAGCCGCCGCGCTGTCCGGCGCCGGGCTCTAGCCGGCCTCAAGAACCGTCAGGTAGCGCATAGGCGATCACTGCATCGCCTACTGGCGTCTCCATGAAATGGTGGCCGCCCGCCATGATGACGAGATACTGGCGCCCGCCGACCTCATAGGTCATGGGCGTGGCCTGGCCGCCAGCCGGCAGCACGTCCTTCCAGACGGTCTTGCCGGTCTTCAGATCGATGGCGCGGATCAGGTCGTCGGTCGCAGCGGCGATGAACACCAGACCCCCGGCGGTGACCACGGCGCCGCCATTGTTGGGTGTGCCGATCTCGAACGGCATATGCGAGGCGACGCCGAAGGGGCCGTTTTTGCGAGCCGTGCCAAAGGGGCGGTCCCACAGGGTCTTGCCGGTGGCCATGTCGATGGCCCGGATGCCGCCATAGGGCGGCTCCTTGCACAGCAGGCCGGTGACTGGCAGCCGCCACCCGGCGTTGACGTCGATGCCGTACGGCGTTCCGGCTTGGGGATCGCCGGCGCCTTCCGCGCCCCCTTTCATGCCGCCGCCGCGAGCGTCGCCGCGGGGAGCCCAGCCCTTTCGGTCGGCTTCGGCCCGGGGAACGAGCCGGTTGTAGTTGGGCATGTCGTTGTAGTTGGCGACGATGACCCCGCGCTGCGGGTCGATCGCCACGCCGCCCCAGTCGGAGCCGCCATTGTAGCCCGGGTACTGTATCCAGCGCTGATCGACCGTGGGCGGGGTGTAGAAGCCCTTGTAGCTGGCGCGCTTGAACTGGATCCGGCAGACCATCTGGTCGATGGGCGACATGCCCCACATCGACTTTTCCGTCAGGTCGGGCTTGCGCAGGGTGTGGAACAGCGAGAACGGCTGGGTGCGCGCCCTTTGGGTCGGTTCAACGCCGCCCTGGGGTGCAGGGCGTTCCTCGACAGGTGTCAGAGGCTTACCGGTGCGCCGGTCCAGGACGTAGATGTCGCCTTGCTTGCTGGGCAGGATCAGCGCTGGAATGGAGCCGGCGGGCGAGGGGTAATCAACCAGCGTCGCCTGCGAGCCGAGGTCATAGTCCCACACGTCATTATGCACCGTCTGGAACGACCAGGTCGGTTTGCCGGTGGTCACATCCAGGGCCACGAGCGAGGTCGAATAGCGCTTTTCAGCCTCCGACCGCATGCTGCTCCAGTAGTCGACGGCTGAGTTGCCCATGGGCAGATAGACCAGGCCCAGAGCTTCATCGCCGGATGCGGTGGTCCACATGTTCGGCGTGCCTGGGGTCCAGGTCTGGCCCGGGGGCGGATAGCCAGTGAGGTCCGGACGGGTCATGTCCCAGGCCCAGCGCAAGGTCCCGGTCACGGCGTCAAACCCCTGGACCACCCCGGACGGCGCCGCGCGCATCTGGCCGTCCAAAACCTGGTGGCCAGTGACGACGACGCCTCGCACGATGGTGGGAGCCGAGGTGATCGAAACCATGCCCGGCGCAGACGGCGTCATGCCGATCTTGATGCTCACCTGTCCGTTCTGGCCAAAGCCGGGGCAGGGAACGCCCGTGCGGGCGTCGACGGCGATCAAGCGTCCGTCCAAGGTCCCCTCGATAATGCGGGTCGAGCATTGGGCCGCCGGATCGACGCCGGGGACAGCGTAATAGGCCACCCCTCGGCAGGCGGCGGTATAGGGGATCGACTCGTCCAAGACCTTGGGGTCGTAGCGCCAGCGCTCCTTGCCGGTGGCTGGGTCGAGAGACATCATGATGTTCTTGGCCGAGCACAGATAGAGGCTGTTTCCGACCTTCAGCGGCGTGGTCTCCGCGCCGTACTTGCCTTTCGCCGCCTCGCTGGGCAGGTCGCCGGTATGGGCGACCCAAGCGCGTTCCAGCTTGCCGACATTCTTGGCGTTGATCTGGGTCAGGGGCGAATAGCGCCGCGCGCCATAGGTGCCGCCGTAGGCCGGCCAGTCGGCCCCCGCCGACAGGAGGGAGGGCTCCGTCATCGAGAATCGCGGGTCGGGGAGGGCCTGCGGACTGGCGGGTCGATCAACGACGAAGAGAGTTAGAAACCCGACCGCCATCACGGCCACAAAGCCTATGAAGCCGCCCAAGGCCGCGCGGCGGGCGCTGCGCGAGGTCGTCAGCAGTGGCGTGCATGCCAGGGCGAGGACCAGCAGGACGGCGGGAGCGATGACCCGTGGCAGCAGGGGCCAGCCGCGCAGGCCCACCTCCCACAACGCCCAGACCAAGGTCGCCACGAAGAGCGCCCCGTAGACCCAGACGCCGGTCACCCGCTTGAGCAGGAGAAGAGCGCCGGAGGCCATCAGGCCAAGGCCAGCGAGAACATAGTAGGGAGAGCCGCCGAGGATCAGCAGCCACAAGCCGCCGATGGTGAGGATCGCCCCGATCAGGGCGAACGCCCCTCCCAGAATCTGCGCCAACCACGCCGCACGCGGCGCATCCTCACGAACCAGATTGACCAAGGAAGCCTCCCGCCGCTCAAGCTTTAGAGGGAAACAGCTTCGAGTGAAGCCTTGTTCCCCCGGGCTGGATGTCGGCCCCAAGTAAAAGCGCCACCGGGACGTGCGAAAACTGGCGCAAGGCACGCAAAGGCCGATCGACTTCGTCAACGGCATCCATCGCACAAGCTGTCGAATTCGCCCGCGAGATCGGTGAAATCTCCTCACCGGCGATCAAGAACCGTCGTTTGTTGTAAGGCGAAGCTTTCGCCACCTTCGGCCTCGAGTTTTGGGAGGCTGCACGCTCATGGAAACAAGTACGAAGGTCCTGGTCGCGACCGGCGCGGTGGCCCTCACCGCCGCCGTCGCCGCATCCGGCGCGCTGAAGTCGACCGGCGTCGGCAAGATGGCCGAGCCGCCCACCGACAACGAAGCTGCACGCTTCCTGACGCAAGCGACGTGGGGGGCGACGGAAGCGGATATCGCGACCGTCAAAGAAATGGGGATCGAGGCCTGGCTGGATGACCAGATTTCGCTCGGCCAGCTGCCGAGGACGGATCAGTACTCCACCAAGAATTACATTCTTGAGCGTACCAGCAGTAACAAGAACCCCTTCTTCCCCGAGGCCCGCGTAGCGTTCCAGGAGAGCTTCTACACGCGTGTCGCCCAGGGCCAGGATCAGCTGCGCCAACGCATGCAGTCGGCGCTTTCGCAGATATTCGTGGTCTCCCGCACTGCGGATGTCCTGGAATTCGGCGCGTGGAAGGCTACCGCCCAGTACTACGACATGCTCGGGTTCAACGCGCTCGGCAACTTCCGGCGTTTGCTCGAAGAGGTCACGCTTAGCCCTGCCATGGGCATGTACCTGACCCACGTCCAAAGCCAGAAGGAAGATCCGGCGACGGGGCGCCATCCGGACGAGAACTACGCCCGCGAGGTCATGCAGCTCATGACCATCGGTACGGTCATGCTGAATGAGGACGGCACGCCGCAGCTGCGGAACGGCGCGCCCATCCCCGCCTACAGCCATGACGACGTCGAGGGTCTGGCCAAGGTCTTCAGCGGGTTGAGTTGGGCTGTCGGCTCGTTCTTCTCCGCTCTAGGGAATAATGGCGGTTACGAGCACCCGCTGAAGTACTACCCCGAGCATCACTCCACCTCCGAAAAGAAGTTCCTGGGCGTTACGATCCCGGCTTCGACCACGTCAAACGGGCCGCGCGATCTCGCCATCGCGCTGGACACGCTGTTCCAGCATCCAAACGTCGGACCGTTCATCGGCCGCCAACTGATCCAGCGCTTCGTCACCAGCAACCCGAGCCCCGACTATGTTGCCAGGGTGGCTAAGGTATTCAACGACAACGGGCAGGGCGTGCGCGGCGAACTGAGCGACGTCATCAAGGCTATCTTGCTCGATCCTGAGGCGCGTGACCTCGAAGCGGCCCAGCGGGATGAAAACTTCGGCAAGCTGCGGGAGCCGTTGCTGCGCCTGACCAGCTGGATGAGGGCGTTCAAGGCCTATTCCAAGACCGGCTTCTTCATCATCCACCGCGACGGCCTGGGCGACGAAAGCCGGATCATGATGGGCACCAGCCTGCCGCTGCAGCTGGGGCAGGCGCCGCTCACCGCGCCTTCGGTCTTCAACTTCTGGCGTCCTGGCTACTCGCCGCCCAACACGCCGCTTGGCGAGGCTGGGCTGGTCGCTCCAGAGCTTCAGATCGTCAGCGAGCTGACGGCCGCCAGCTACTTCAACTTCATCAAAACCACGATCGATACCGGGGTTGGGTACAACCCCAAGACCTGGTCCATGGGCGACGTGGTCAGCCAGTATCGCGACGAAGTCGCTCTGGCCGCTACGCCGGAAGCCCTTCTGGATCGCGTGAACAGCCTTCTGTTCTACGGCCAGATGTCCGCAGCCCTGCGTCAGCAGATATTGGCCGCGGTCAACTCGATCGCGATCCCCGCCACCAATGAGACGAACATCGACGCCGCCAAGCTTAAGCGGGCGAAGCTGGCGGTCTTCCTTTCTATGGTTTCCGGCGAATACCTCGTCCAGCGCTGAGAGGATACGAAAATGACAAAAGAAACCAGCCGCCGTGAATTCATGCGCCTCAGCGCGGGCTTCTCAATCTTAGGAGCTGGCGCCCCGTTCGCCCTGCAACTGGCTGCCGCAGGCTCCGCTGCTGCGCAGTCGGCAGGGGACTACAAGGCTCTGATCTGCATCTTCCTGGCCGGTGGCCAGGACTCCAACAACATGGTCCTGGCGACCGACCCGGGTAGCTGGGAGCGGTACAACAAGGCTCGAAACACCGGCAACCAGCCGATCGCGCTAAAAGCCGCGGGAACCGCCCCGAACTTGAGCGCCGGCCGCGCGACGCCGGCGCGCTGGGGCGGAGTGCTTCCGATCACGCCCGCGACCCCGCAACTCGTGCCTGGCAGCGCGAACGAGGAGCTGCGAACCTTCGCGCTTCATCCCATGCTGTCGCCGTTGATCCCGATGTTCCAACCGCCGCTCGCACTGGAAGGCGGCGTCCAGGAACCGGCGCGTCTTGCGGTGCTGGCGAACGTGGGCACGCTCATTACCCAAGGCACCACCCGTGAGGCGTATGAGCGCCGAACTGTCGAAATTCCCCGGCAGCTATTCTCGCACAACGACCAGCAATCCAGCTGGCAGTCCGGCGCGACCGAAGGAGCCCAGTCGGGTTGGGGCGGCCGCCTTGCCGATATGGTTCGTGGCATGAACAGCAAAACCGTGTTCACGGCCATCTCGGCCGCGGGCAACGCCGTCTATTTGACGGGTGAGCACATCAACCAGTACGCCGTCAGCACCAGCGGCAGCCCAGGTGTTTCGCTCAAGTTCGATCTCCGGGACAACAGTACGCTCTTTGGATCGAGAGCGGCGGCGACCGCCGCCAAGAACGTCATTCGTGCTGGCGGCACTTCCAGCATCTCGCAGGTTTATGCGGATGTCGTCGGACGCTCGATGAGCGCGGCCAACGATATCAACGCCGGCGTCAGGGCGGTGGCGGCTCCGCCCGCCTATACCAATCCCATCGATCCCTATGGGGCCGGCAATCCGTTGACGCCCCAAATCCAGACCGTGTTGCGGATCATCGCCGGGGCGCAGGCCATGGGGATCAAGCGGCAGGTGTTCTTTGTCCAATTGGGCGGGTTCGATACCCACTACAACCAGAACAGCGCTGAGCCCGAGAACCTGGCTCGCCTGGCGCACTCGCTGCAATACCTCGACCTCGCTCTGAAGAACGTCAACGGCGTCGATATGCGCGCCAATGTAACCGCGTTCACCGCCTCGGACTTCTCGCGGACCTTCGCCACTAACGGCTCGGGTACGGACCACGCTTGGGGCGGGCACCATTTCATCTGGGGCGGCGCGGTCAACGGCGGCGACATGTTCGGTCAGTATCCGACCCTCGGTTTGGACGACGCGAGTAAGAGTTTCCGCAACCCCAACATGACGGACGGCCATATGATCCCCACGACCTCGGTGGACCAGTATGGCGCGACGTTGGGGCGGTGGTTTGGCGTGGACGGAAGCAACCTTGCGACCGTGTTCCCGAACCTGGCGAACTTCAACCAGAGCACTCACGACCTAGGCTTCATGAAGTCGGGAGCGCCTGCCTCCCGTGGTTGATCCAAGGCGGCCGGCGGCCTCATCGCCGTCGGTCAGACCGCTCCGCCGACTCCCCAGGAGGCGGGGCGGTCGTCCCTTCTTGACGGCGGATTTGATGACGGCGGCGCTCCTTGGAGCGGCCGCCACGCCCGCCTGTGCGCAGGTGCTTAGCATCGGCGACGACGGTGCGGTGGCGATCCAGGCCGGTCCGGCGGTTTATCTGGCGGTCGACGGGCCGGGAGCGCCGATCGTGGTCGCGCGACCGGCCGTGACCCGGACCTATGCCGCCACGCCGTCCGCCGTTCGCGAACGCATCCGCCAGACTTCTCATGCCCTTGGTCTCAGCCCCGCCCTGCTTGAAGCCGTGGCCTGGCGCGAGTCCGGCTTCAACCCGTCCGCAGTCTCGCCAAAGGGGGCGCGTGGGACGATGCAGCTGATGCCCGCGACGGCGCGCGAGCTGGGCGTTGATCCCAGCGACCCTATCCAGAACATCACGGGCGGCGGCCTCTATCTGCGCCGCATGTTGCAACGTTACGACGGCGACCTGACCAAGGCGCTGGCCGCCTACAATGCTGGCCCCGCCGCCGTGGATCGCCACGGCGGCGTGCCACCCTATCCTGAAACCCGCGCCTACGTTTCCGCCATCCTGACCCGGCTCGCCCGCCAGTCCGGCGGCGGCGCACCGATGCCTGAGACCCTCCCATGAGCAAACGCCAAACCCTTCTCGCGGCGCTGGCCGCCTTCGCCGCCGCGCGCCCCGCGTACGCACAGACCGACCCCGCCGGCTCCGGCCCGATCCTGGGCGCCTTGCAGTGGGTGCAGGGCACCCTTTTGGGCAACCTCGCCACCACCGCGGCGGTGATCGCCGTGGCGGCGGTGGGCTTCATGATGCTGACCGGCCGCATCGACTGGCGGCGCGGCGTCACCGTGGTGCTTGGCGCCTTCATCGTGTTCGGCGCAGGGGCCATCGTCGCTGGTCTGCGCGACGCCGCCAGCCTGGCGCACTGAGCCTTGAACCGGCTCGCCTCCGACCCTGTCTTCGCGGCCCTGACCCGCCCCCAGATGATCGGCGGCGTCACCTACAGCTATGCTGTCTTCAACCTGATCGCGACGATCGAGGCCTTCCTGATCACCAAGAGCTTCTGGGCGCTGGCGGCGGCCGGGGTGATCCATCTGATCGGCTATGTGGGATGCCTCAACGAGCCTCGGTTCTTCGACCTCTGGATCACCCGCGCCAGTCGCTGCCCCCGCGTCCGGAACTATCGTTTCTGGGGCTCGAACACCTACCAGCCGTGATCGGATATGTGACCAACAGCCTGGCCAAGGCCATGGCCCCGCGCGAGGCCAGGATCGGCGACCGGCTGCCCTATGCGCGGCACGTGGACGACCTGACGATCCAGACCCGCGACGGTCTGCTGGTGCAGGTGATCCAGCTCGACGGCTTTCCGTTCGAGACGCGGGACGATGACGAGCTGAACTACCGCAAGCAACTGCGCGAGACCCTGTTTCGTGGCGCCGCCAGTTCTCGTCTGGCGATCTATCACCACATCCTGCGGCGGCCGGTCGAGGCTGATCTCGGCGCCGCGCCGGAGGATCCGTTCTCCGCCAGCCTGGACGCCAGTTGGCGCGATACCCTGGCCGAGCGGCGGCTCTACTCCAACGACCTGTTTCT